>NZ_JBWKQO010000011.1:0-5536 GCF_059418825.1 Pseudomonas sp. GW821-FHT07F01 | reverse complement strand
TCTATAATTCGCCCCACTTCCGGCGCAGTCGAAACGGAAAACTCCTTGAGATTCAACGAGTTACGCAGTTTTCGACAGCGGTTACGCTTCAGTTCATCGAAGCCAGAAGCAGTTGGTAAGGCAGTCAGTTTTCGCCTTATTAACGATTCGATCCTCTCGGTCGAAAGCGGTTGAAAAGAGGTGTTGACAGCAGCGTGTAACGCTGTAGAATTCGCCTCCCGCTAACGAGAGATCGGAAGCGCAAGTGGTTGAAGTTAAAAAGGAAACTTTGAAAACTTCTTAAAAAAATCACTTGACAGCAAATGAGGCTGCTGTAGAATGCGCGCCTCGGTTGAGACGAAAGATCTTAACCAACCGCTCTTTAACAACTGAATCAAGCAATTCGTGTGGGTGCTTGTGGAGTCAGACTGATAGTCAAAAAGATTATCAGCATCACAAGTTACTCCGCGAGAAATCAAAGATGTAACCAACGATTGCTGAGCCAAGTTTAGGGTTTTCTCAAAACCCAAAGATGTTTGAACTGAAGAGTTTGATCATGGCTCAGATTGAACGCTGGCGGCAGGCCTAACACATGCAAGTCGAGCGGCAGCACGGGTACTTGTACCTGGTGGCGAGCGGCGGACGGGTGAGTAATGCCTAGGAATCTGCCTAGTAGTGGGGGATAACGTCCGGAAACGGGCGCTAATACCGCATACGTCCTACGGGAGAAAGTGGGGGATCTTCGGACCTCACGCTATTAGATGAGCCTAGGTCGGATTAGCTAGTTGGTGAGGTAATGGCTCACCAAGGCGACGATCCGTAACTGGTCTGAGAGGATGATCAGTCACACTGGAACTGAGACACGGTCCAGACTCCTACGGGAGGCAGCAGTGGGGAATATTGGACAATGGGCGAAAGCCTGATCCAGCCATGCCGCGTGTGTGAAGAAGGTCTTCGGATTGTAAAGCACTTTAAGTTGGGAGGAAGGGCAGTTACCTAATACGTAATTGTTTTGACGTTACCGACAGAATAAGCACCGGCTAACTCTGTGCCAGCAGCCGCGGTAATACAGAGGGTGCAAGCGTTAATCGGAATTACTGGGCGTAAAGCGCGCGTAGGTGGTTTGTTAAGTTGGATGTGAAAGCCCCGGGCTCAACCTGGGAACTGCATCCAAAACTGGCAAGCTAGAGTATGGTAGAGGGTGGTGGAATTTCCTGTGTAGCGGTGAAATGCGTAGATATAGGAAGGAACACCAGTGGCGAAGGCGACCACCTGGACTGATACTGACACTGAGGTGCGAAAGCGTGGGGAGCAAACAGGATTAGATACCCTGGTAGTCCACGCCGTAAACGATGTCAACTAGCCGTTGGGAGCCTTGAGCTCTTAGTGGCGCAGCTAACGCATTAAGTTGACCGCCTGGGGAGTACGGCCGCAAGGTTAAAACTCAAATGAATTGACGGGGGCCCGCACAAGCGGTGGAGCATGTGGTTTAATTCGAAGCAACGCGAAGAACCTTACCAGGCCTTGACATCCAATGAACTTTCTAGAGATAGATTGGTGCCTTCGGGAACATTGAGACAGGTGCTGCATGGCTGTCGTCAGCTCGTGTCGTGAGATGTTGGGTTAAGTCCCGTAACGAGCGCAACCCTTGTCCTTAGTTACCAGCACGTTATGGTGGGCACTCTAAGGAGACTGCCGGTGACAAACCGGAGGAAGGTGGGGATGACGTCAAGTCATCATGGCCCTTACGGCCTGGGCTACACACGTGCTACAATGGTCGGTACAAAGGGTTGCCAAGCCGCGAGGTGGAGCTAATCCCATAAAACCGATCGTAGTCCGGATCGCAGTCTGCAACTCGACTGCGTGAAGTCGGAATCGCTAGTAATCGCGAATCAGAATGTCGCGGTGAATACGTTCCCGGGCCTTGTACACACCGCCCGTCACACCATGGGAGTGGGTTGCACCAGAAGTAGCTAGTCTAACCTTCGGGAGGACGGTTACCACGGTGTGATTCATGACTGGGGTGAAGTCGTAACAAGGTAGCCGTAGGGGAACCTGCGGCTGGATCACCTCCTTAATCGACGACATCAGCTGCTTCATAAGCTCCCACACGAATTGCTTGATTCATTGAAGAAGACGATAGAAGCAGCTTTAAGCTCCAAGCTGATAGCTCCAAGCTAACAGTTACAAGCTCGAAATTGGGTCTGTAGCTCAGTTGGTTAGAGCGCACCCCTGATAAGGGTGAGGTCGGCAGTTCGAATCTGCCCAGACCCACCAATTTTGTTATGGGGCCATAGCTCAGCTGGGAGAGCGCCTGCCTTGCACGCAGGAGGTCAGCGGTTCGATCCCGCTTGGCTCCACCATAAACTGCTTCTGAAAGCTTAGAAATGAGCATTCACTTTGAATGTTGATTTCTAGTCTTTTGATTAGATCGTTCTTTAAAAATTTGGGTATGTGATAGAAAGATAGACTGAACGTTACTTTCACTGGTAACGGATCAGGCTAAGGTAAAATTTGTGAGTTCTCTTTTAATTAAGAATGCAAATTTTCGGCGAATGTCGTCTTCATAGTATAACCAGATTGCTTGGGGTTATATGGTCAAGTGAAGAAGCGCATACGGTGGATGCCTTGGCAGTCAGAGGCGATGAAAGACGTGGTAGCCTGCGATAAGCTTCGGGGAGTCGGCAAACAGACTTTGATCCGGAGATCTCTGAATGGGGGAACCCAGCCATCATAAGATGGTTATCTTGTACTGAATACATAGGTGCAAGAGGCGAACCAGGGGAACTGAAACATCTAAGTACCCTGAGGAAAAGAAATCAACCGAGATTCCCTTAGTAGTGGCGAGCGAACGGGGACTAGCCCTTAAGTGGCTTTGAGATTAGCGGAACGCTCTGGAAAGTGCGGCCATAGTGGGTGATAGCCCTGTACGCGAAAATCTCTTAGTCATGAAATCGAGTAGGACGGGGCACGAGAAACCTTGTCTGAATATGGGGGGACCATCCTCCAAGGCTAAATACTACTGACTGACCGATAGTGAACTAGTACCGTGAGGGAAAGGCGAAAAGAACCCCGGAGAGGGGAGTGAAATAGATCCTGAAACCGTATGCGTACAAGCAGTGGGAGCAGACTTTGTTCTGTGACTGCGTACCTTTTGTATAATGGGTCAGCGACTTATTTTCAGTGGCAAGCTTAACCGAATAGGGGAGGCGTAGCGAAAGCGAGTCTTAATAGGGCGTCTAGTCGCTGGGAATAGACCCGAAACCGGGCGATCTATCCATGGGCAGGTTGAAGGTTAGGTAACACTGACTGGAGGACCGAACCGACTACCGTTGAAAAGTTAGCGGATGACCTGTGGATCGGAGTGAAAGGCTAATCAAGCTCGGAGATAGCTGGTTCTCCTCGAAAGCTATTTAGGTAGCGCCTCATGTATCACTGTAGGGGGTAGAGCACTGTTTCGGCTAGGGGGTCATCCCGACTTACCAAACCGATGCAAACTCCGAATACCTACAAGTGCCGAGCATGGGAGACACACGGCGGGTGCTAACGTCCGTCGTGAAAAGGGAAACAACCCAGACCGTCAGCTAAGGTCCCAAAGTTATGGTTAAGTGGGAAACGATGTGGGAAGGCTTAGACAGCTAGGAGGTTGGCTTAGAAGCAGCCACCCTTTAAAGAAAGCGTAATAGCTCACTAGTCGAGTCGGCCTGCGCGGAAGATGTAACGGGGCTCAAACCATACACCGAAGCTACGGGTATCACGTAAGTGATGCGGTAGAGGAGCGTTCTGTAAGCCTGTGAAGGTGAGTTGAGAAGCTTGCTGGAGGTATCAGAAGTGCGAATGCTGACATGAGTAACGACAATGGGTGTGAAAAACACCCACGCCGAAAGACCAAGGTTTCCTGCGCAACGTTAATCGACGCAGGGTTAGTCGGTCCCTAAGGCGAGGCTGAAAAGCGTAGTCGATGGAAAACAGGTTAATATTCCTGTACTTCTAGTTATTGCGATGGAGGGACGGAGAAGGCTAGGCCAGCTTGGCGTTGGTTGTCCAAGTTTAAGGTGGTAGGCTGGAATCTTAGGTAAATCCGGGGTTCTAAGGCCGAGAGCTGATGACGAGTTACCTTTTAGGTGACGAAGTGGTTGATGCCATGCTTCCAAGAAAAGCTTCTAAGCTTCAGATAACTAGGAACCGTACCCCAAACCGACACAGGTGGTTGGGTAGAGAATACCAAGGCGCTTGAGAGAACTCGGGTGAAGGAACTAGGCAAAATGGCACCGTAACTTCGGGAGAAGGTGCGCCGGTGAGGGTGAAGGACTTGCTCCGTAAGCTCATGCCGGTCGAAGATACCAGGCCGCTGCGACTGTTTATTAAAAACACAGCACTCTGCAAACACGAAAGTGGACGTATAGGGTGTGACGCCTGCCCGGTGCCGGAAGGTTAATTGATGGGGTTAGCTAACGCGAAGCTCTTGATCGAAGCCCCGGTAAACGGCGGCCGTAACTATAACGGTCCTAAGGTAGCGAAATTCCTTGTCGGGTAAGTTCCGACCTGCACGAATGGCGTAACGATGGCGGCGCTGTCTCCACCCGAGACTCAGTGAAATTGAAATCGCTGTGAAGATGCAGTGTATCCGCGGCTAGACGGAAAGACCCCGTGAACCTTTACTATAGCTTTGCACTGGACTTTGAATTTGCTTGTGTAGGATAGGTGGGAGGCTTTGAAGCGTGAACGCCAGTTTGCGTGGAGCCATCCTTGAAATACCACCCTGGCAACTTTGAGGTTCTAACTCAGGTCCGTTATCCGGATCGAGGACAGTGTATGGTGGGTAGTTTGACTGGGGCGGTCTCCTCCTAAAGAGTAACGGAGGAGTACGAAGGTGCGCTCAGACCGGTCGGAAATCGGTCGTAGAGTATAAAGGCAAAAGCGCGCTTGACTGCGAGACAGACACGTCGAGCAGGTACGAAAGTAGGTCTTAGTGATCCGGTGGTTCTGTATGGAAGGGCCATCGCTCAACGGATAAAAGGTACTCCGGGGATAACAGGCTGATACCGCCCAAGAGTTCATATCGACGGCGGTGTTTGGCACCTCGATGTCGGCTCATCACATCCTGGGGCTGAAGCCGGTCCCAAGGGTATGGCTGTTCGCCATTTAAAGTGGTACGCGAGCTGGGTTTAGAACGTCGTGAGACAGTTCGGTCCCTATCTGCCGTGGACGTTTGAGATTTGAGAGGGGCTGCTCCTAGTACGAGAGGACCGGAGTGGACGAACCTCTGGTGTTCCGGTTGTCACGCCAGTGGCATTGCCGGGTAGCTATGTTCGGAAAAGATAACCGCTGAAAGCATCTAAGCGGGAAACTTGCCTCAAGATGAGATCTCACTGGAACCTTGAGTTCCCTAAAGGGCCGTCGAAGACTACGACGTTGATAGGTTGGGTGTGTAAGCGCTGTGAGGCGTTGAGCTAACCAATACTAATTGCCCGTGAGGCTTGACCATATAACACCCAAGCAATTTGCTTAAGAAGCGAGTTGCGGTGTGTGAAGACGATACAAACCGAAAGTTTGC
>NZ_JBWKQO010000010.1:0-300589 GCF_059418825.1 Pseudomonas sp. GW821-FHT07F01 | reverse complement strand
GCAGCGGACGGGACTCGAACCCGCGACCCCCGGCGTGACAGGCCGGTATTCTAACCGACTGAACTACCGCTGCGCGTCGGTTGGAGGCTTCCTTGGAAGCTTCCCTCTTTCTTGCGAAAGAGACTCAGGGAATGGTGGGTGATGACGGGATCGAACCGCCGACATTCTGCTTGTAAGGCAGACGCTCTCCCGGCTGAGCTAATCACCCTTTGCTTCGCTGAGGCCGCGAAATTTACGCAGGTAACGAAGCTAAGTCAATAGCAGGCTTGAAGTTTTTTTCAAAAACAGCAGCAAGCAGAAACTTCGCACCAAGAGCCAGAGGCGCTCCTCTTGGGCTTGCAGCCACAAACTCTCTACCACCCTTATTCCTGATAAATCATTTTCTTGGTCATGCCACCGTCCACCACGAATTCCTGGCCGGTGACAAAGCCCGAATTGCGGGACAGCAGCCAGGCCACCATGGAGGCCACATCTTCCACAGTCCCTACCCTGCCTGCCGGATGCTGGGCATGATCGGCATCGGATAACGGCTCTGCGCGACGCACCGCAGGATCCCGGGCATCGATCCAGCCGGGGCTTACCGCATTGACCCGAATCTCCGGCCCCAGGCTGATCGCCAGGGCATGAGTCAAGGCCAGCAGCCCCCCCTTGCTCGCCGCGTAGGCTTCGCTGTCAGGCTCCGATTGCCTGGCGCGGGTAGAAGCCAGATTGACGATGGCGCCGCCATGGGCGCGCAAATACGGCGCACAGTGCTTGGCCAGCAGCATCGGCCCGCCCAGGTTCACCGCCATGACCCGATTCCAGTAGGCCAGATCCAGGCTTTCCAGGGTGATGTTGTGCGGGTCGGCTACAGCGGCATTGCAGACCAGGGCGTCGAGGCGCCCGAACTGCCCCAGCACCTCAGCCACCCCCTGGGCCACTTGCACTTCATCGGCCACGTCCATGGTGATGAACCAGGCACTTTCACCCAGCACCTTGGCCACCTTGGAGCCGCGCTCACGATCGAGGTCGGTCAACACCACCTGCCAGCCTTCGCTGATCAGCCAGGCAGCGATACCCAGGCCGATACCCCGGGCCGCGCCGGTCACCAGCGCGACACGCCCATTGCCGCCGCCCTGGGGCGTGGACAACTCGATCACAAGGCTGCCAGGCCGCGAGCCAGGTCGGCTTGCAGGTCGACCACGTCCTCCAGCCCCACCGCGATGCGGATCAGGCTGTCGCGAATGCCTGCCGCTTCACGCTCCTGGGGCGCCAGGCGCCCGTGGGACGTGGTGCTCGGATGGGTGATGGTGGTTTTGCTGTCGCCGAGGTTGGCGGTAATGGAGATCAGTCGCGTGGCATCGATAAAGCGCCAGGCGCCCTCTTTGCCGCCCTTGACCTCAAAACTCACCACCGCGCCAAAACCACGCTGCTGACGCTTGGCCAGCTCGTGCTGCGGATGGCTGGCAAGGCCTGCGTAGTGCACCTTCTCGACGCCCTCCTGCTGCTCCAGCCACTCAGCCAGGGCCAGGGCATTGGCACAATGAGCACGCATCCGCAGGTTGAGGGTTTCCAGGCCCTTGAGGAAGATCCAGGCATTGAACGGGCTCAGGGTCGGCCCCGCGGTACGCAGGAAACCCACCACTTCTTTCATCTGCTCGCTGCGCCCGGCCACCACGCCGCCCATGCAACGCCCCTGGCCGTCGATGAACTTGGTCGCCGAATGCACCACCACGTCCGCTCCCAGCTTCAACGGCTGCTGCAAGGCCGGAGTGCAGAAACAGTTATCCACCACCAGCATTGCGCCCTTGGCATGGGCCACCTCCGCCAACGCGGCGATATCCACCAGCTCGGCCAGCGGATTGGAGGGCGACTCGACGAACAGCAGCCTGGTATTGCTCTTGATCGCCGCATCCCAGCCGGACAGGTCCGCCAGGGGCACGTAATCGACTTCAACACCAAAGCGCTTGAAGTACTTCTCGAACAGGCTGATGGTGGAGCCGAACACGCTGCGCGACACCAGCACATGATCGCCGGCGCTGCACAGGCTCATGACCACCGAGAGAATGGCCGCCATGCCAGTGGCGGTCGCCACAGCCTGCTCAGCCCCTTCCAGCGCCGCGATGCGCTCTTCGAAGGAACGCACGGTGGGGTTGGTGTAGCGCGAATAGACGTTGCCCGGCACTTCGCCAGCAAACCGCGCCGCCGCATCGGCGGCCGTACGGAACACATAGCTGGAGGTGAAGAACATCGGGTCACCGTGCTCGCCTTCCGGCGAGCGGTGTTGGCCGGCGCGCACCGCCAGGGTATCGAACGCTACGCCTTCAAGGTCGCTGTCCAGCCGACCGGCATCCCAATCCTGACTCATGCCGCCTACTCCTAATGTCTTCTTAAAATGCTCGGATCAGTTGTTGTACAGATCGATGATGGCGCTGACCGCCTGGGTCTTGGCCTTGGACGCATCGTTACGAGCGTTCTCGATCTTGTTCAGGTAGGCCTCGTCGACGTCGCCGGTAACGTACTTGCCGTCGAACACCGCGCAGTCAAAGTTCTCGATCTTGATCTTGCCACCACCGACCGCCTCGATCAGGTCCGGCAAGTCCTGGTAGATCAGCCAGTCGGCGCCGATCAGGTCTGCCACGTCCTGGGTCGAACGATTGTGGGCGATCAACTCGTGGGCGCTCGGCATGTCGATGCCATACACGTTCGGGTAACGCACGGCAGGTGCAGCCGAGCAGAAGTAGACGTTCTTCGCGCCCGCTTCACGGGCCATCTGGATAATCTGCTTGCAGGTGGTGCCACGGACGATGGAGTCGTCCACCAGCATCACGTTCTTGCCGCGAAATTCCAGTTCGATCGCATTGAGCTTCTGGCGTACGGATTTCTTCCGCGCCGCCTGGCCCGGCATGATGAAGGTACGGCCGATGTAGCGGTTCTTGACGAAACCTTCGCGGAACTTGACCCCTAGATGGTTCGCCAGCTCCAGCGCCGCAGTGCGGCTGGTATCCGGGATCGGGATCACCACGTCGATATCGTGCTCAGGGCGCTCGCGCAGGATCTTCTCTGCCAGCTTCTCACCCATGCGCAGGCGCGCCTTGTACACCGAGACGCCATCAATGATCGAATCCGGGCGGGCCAGATATACGTGTTCGAAGATGCACGGCGTGAGTTGCGGGTTGGTGGCGCACTGGCGGGTGTAGAGCTTGCCCTCTTCAGTGATGTAGACCGCTTCGCCCGGAGCCAGGTCGCGAATCAGGGTGAAACCCAGCACATCCAGGGAAACGCTTTCCGAGGCGATCATGTATTCCACGCCTTCGTCGGTATGACGCTGGCCGAAGACGATCGGACGGATACCGTGGGGGTCACGGAAACCGACAATGCCGTAGCCGGTGATCATGGCCACCACCGCGTAGCCACCCACGCAACGGTTGTGCACGTCGGTGACGGCGGCAAACACGTCTTCCTCGGTAGGCTGCAACTTGCCGCGCTGGGCCAGCTCGTGGGCGAACACGTTGAGCAGCACTTCAGAGTCGGAGTTGGTGTTGACGTGGCGCAGGTCGGACTCGTAGATCTCCTTGGCCAACTGCTCCACATTGGTCAGGTTGCCGTTGTGCGCCAGGGTGATGCCGTAAGGCGAGTTGACGTAGAACGGCTGAGCCTCGGCCGAGGTCGAGCTGCCCGCGGTTGGATAGCGGACATGGCCGATGCCCATATGGCCTACCAGGCGCTGCATGTGCCGCTGCTGGAACACATCACGCACCAGGCCGTTGTCCTTGCGCAGGAATAACCGGCCATCATGGCTGGTCACGATACCGGCAGCGTCCTGGCCGCGGTGCTGGAGGACGGTTAGCGCGTCATACAGCGCCTGATTGACGTTCGACTTACCGACGATACCGACGATGCCACACATGCGACGCAACCCCTACTTAATGAAACTGAACTGAACCCATCTTACTGAGGCGTTTTGGCCGGTAAGAGGTGCTCCTTGAACGGTATATCAGCGGGTACGCTGATACCGCTGGCCAGCCACTGACTGCTCCACCCCAATATGAGGTTCTTGGACCAGTCTGCAACCAATAGAAATTGTGGCACCAGTCGCGACTGTTGCCACCAGGAATCCTGCTGTACCGGCCCCAGGCTCAGGAGCCCGATCGCCACGACCACCAGCAGCGCGCCACGCGCAGCGCCGAAGGCCATGCCGAGGAATCGATCGGTCCCGGAGAGGCCGGTGACGCGAATCAACTCGCCGATGAGATAGTTGACCATTGCCCCCACCAGCAAGGTGGCGACAAACATGATTGCGCAGCCCGCGATCACGCGAGCCGAGGGAGTTTCGATATAACCGCCGAGGTACTCGGACAGTGAGCCACCAAACATCCAGGCAACGACTCCTGCGATGATCCAGGTAAGCAACGACAAGGCTTCTTTGACGAAACCGCGGCTCAAGCTGATCAAAGCGGAGATGGCGATTATTGCAACGATCGCCCAGTCAACCCAGGTAAATGGCACAGTGCAGCCTACAGACGGATAAGGCGGCGCATTTTAACAGAGCGCTTGGCTGTCGGTAAGCTGCGATTCACTGTGCTTTTAAAATCAAGCGGATAGCCTTAGCCACGCTCTGGCTGGAAGCGCACCACGAAACCCTTGAGATTATGCTGACGCCCCAGCAGGTCACGCAGGCGATCAGCTTCGGCGCGCTCGATCAGCGGCCCGACAAACACCCGGTTCTTGCCTTCGGCGGAACGGATATAGGCGTTATAACCCTGGCTACGCAGGGTTTTCTGCAGGTTTTCCGCGCTTTCACGGCTCGACAGACTGGCCAGTTGCACCGACCAACTGACGGACAAGCCATTGGCATCGACCCGGCTCTGGCTGGTATCGGGCTTGGCACTGGCCACGGGCTGCGGCGGAACCGGTGTTGGCGCAGGCTTGGCCACAGGCGCAGGCTTGCTGGCCACGGTCGGAGCAGGAGCCACCACCGGGGCCGGTGCGATCGGGGTCGATGGCGCTTGCTGCACCACAGGCTCGTGCTCGTCGGCTGGCACAGAGCCCTCGGGCAGTACCTGAGGCTCTGGCACAACCACCGGCTCGACCTGGACCTGCGGCATGGCCGCGGCTTGCGGCGCCGACGGCACATCCACCGTCACATGACGCTGCTCATCCTCGCGCGAGAACAGCATTGGCAGAAAGATCACCGCCAAGGCCACCAACACCAGTGCTCCGACCATTCGCTGCTTGTAGACGTTATCCAGCATTGCCATGTGCAGCTTCCTCCGTGGAGCGCCGGGCGAGCCACTCAAGCGCCTCGGCAACACAATAAAAAGAACCGAACAGCAGAATTTCGTCATCTGCAGTGGCTTGCGCGCATTGCGCTTCCAGCGCGGCAGCCACACTGGAATAGGACGCTACCGAAGCACCAAGGTTCTCCAGAGCCTGCTGCAAATCCTCCACCGGGCGCGCCCGCGGCGTGTCCAGAGGCGCTACCGCCCAGTGCCGGACCGCCCCTTTCAGGCAGCCAATCACGCCCTCCAGATCCTTGTCCGCCAGCAGCCCGAACACCGCCAGACGCTTGCCCGGCACAGGCCGGCGCGCCAGGCGCTCAGCCAGGTACTGGGCGGCATGGGGGTTGTGACCGACGTCCAGCAGCAGGTTCAGGCGCTTGCCCTGCCAGTCGACCTGCCGGCGATCCAGACGCCCGGTAACCCGGGTCTGGCGCAAGGCCGCGCTGATCCGCTCCGGCTGCCATGGCAAACCGGTGAGCAGATAGGCCTGCAACGCCAGAGCGGCATTTTCCATAGGCAGATCCAGCAATGGCAGGTCTTGCAGCTCGACCGGCTTGCCCTGGGCATCCAGGCCACGCCACTGCCAATGCTGGTCAGTGACCCCGAGATCAAAGTCCCGCCCCCGCAGGAAAAACGGGCAGCCCAGCTCCCGCGCCTTGTCCAGCAAGGGTTGCGGCGGATCCAGGTCGCCACATAGCGCCGGAGCGCCAGGACGAAAGATCCCGGCCTTCTCGAAGGCCACGGATTCGCGGGAATCGCCCAGGTATTCGATGTGATCGACACCAATACTGGTCACCAGCGCCAGGTCGGCATCCACCAGATTGACCGTATCCAGGCGGCCACCCAACCCCACCTCCAGGACCACGGCATCCAGCGCCGCCTGCTGAAACAGCCAGAACGCTGCCAGAGTGCCCATCTCGAAGTAAGTCAGGGTGACTTCGCCGCGCCCCGCCTCTACCGCAGCAAAGGCTTCGCACAACTGCTCATCTGTGGCCTCGACGCCATTGATCTGCACCCGCTCGTTATAGCGCAGCAGGTGCGGCGAACTGTAGCCCCCCACCTGCAGGCCCTGGGCCCGCAGCAGGGAAGCGACAAAAGCGCAGGTAGAGCCCTTGCCATTGGTACCGGTGACCGTGACCACCCGGGGCGCAGGCTTGCCCAGCCCCATCTGGGACGCTACCTGCTGCGAGCGCGCCAGCCCCATGTCGATGGCCGAGGGGTGCAACTGCTCGAGGTAGGCGAGCCATTCGCCCAGGGTACGTTGGGTCATAGGTTTGCTGGAGCCGGCGGCACCACGATCGGCTCGACCGGCGCCGCGACGAATTCCGGCGTCGGCAGGCCCATCAGCTGGGCCAGCAGGTTGCCCAGGCGCGGACGCAGTTCCTGACGGGAGATGATCATGTCGATCGCACCATGCTCCAGCAGGAACTCACTGCGCTGGAAACCTTCAGGCAGTTTTTCCCGCACGGTCTGCTCGATCACTCGAGGACCGGCGAAGCCCACCAGGGCTTTTGGCTCGGCGACAATCACGTCGCCCAGCATCGCCAGGCTGGCGGAAACGCCGCCATAGACCGGGTCGGTCAACACGGAGATGAACGGGATGCCTTCTTCACGCAGGCGCGCCAGTACCGCGGAGGTCTTGGCCATCTGCATCAGAGAGATCAGGGCTTCCTGCATTCGCGCACCACCGGAGGCGGAGAAGCAGATCATCGGGCAGCGATTTTCCAGGGCGTAGTTGGCGGCGCGCACGAAACGCTCGCCGACGATGGCGCCCATGGAGCCCCCCATGAAGGAAAATTCGAAAGCCGAGACCACCACCGGCATGCCCAGCAGGGAGCCACTCATGGAGATCAGCGCATCTTTCTCGCCGGTCTGCTTCTGCGCAGCGGTCAGGCGGTCCTTGTACTTCTTGCCGTCGCGGAACTTCAGACGGTCCACTGGCTCCAGGTCAGCGCCCAGTTCGGCACGGCCTTCGGCGTCGAGGAAGATATCGATACGGGCACGCGCACCGATGCGCATGTGGTGGTTGCACTTGGGGCAAACATCCAGGGTCTTTTCCAGCTCCGGACGATAGAGCACCGCCTCGCAGGATGGGCACTTGTGCCAAAGACCTTCAGGCACCGAGCTTTTCTTCACCTCGGAACGCATGATCGAAGGGATCAGTTTGTCTACTAACCAGTTGCTCATGCTTTCTTTCTCCAGTACCGGCGGCCCGAACGCTCTGGTTCGCAGCCCCGTGTATGCCCTTGAGCTAAATTCATGTGTGCGGCGATGATCAGTTCGCTGCCGCGGTCAGCACCGGGCTCGACCTGCCTGCAACGAACCTTTCCTCAGCCATCCCGACAACCCGCTCCAGAGCGGTTGCCACTCGATTCCGACCCCGCCTGAAGGCGACGCCTGCCTGTTTTGTACAGTGGTGTTATGGACGGCGGCAGACTGCCAGCCGTCACATCGACTCGTTGCTGCGACGCACTGCCTGCATAAATGCCTGAATCTTTGCCGGGTCCTTGATGCCCTTGCCCTGCTCCACCCCGCCGCTGACATCCACCGCATACGGGCGCACCCGGGCGATGGCTGCCGCCACGTTATCTGGCGTGAGGCCACCGGCAAGAATGATCGGCTTGCTCAGCCCCTGAGGAACCAGGGACCAGTCGAACGCCTCGCCGGTTCCACCCGGCACGCCTTCGACATAGGTATCCAGCAGAATCCCGCTGGCCCGCGGATAGGCCAGGCAGGCCGCCGCGATGTCATCCCCGGCCTTGACCCGCAACGCCTTGATATAGGGCCGGTGATAGCCCTCGCAATCAGCCGCCGACTCATCGCCATGAAACTGCAGCAAGTCCAGCGGTACGGCGTCGAGGATCTCCCCCAGCTCGCAACGACTGGCATTGACGAAGAGGCCGACGCTGGTCACGAACGGCGGCAAGGCGGCGATGATTGCCCGCGCCTGCTGCACATTCACCGCCCGCGGGCTCTTGGCATAGAACACCAGGCCGATGGCATCGGCCCCCGCCGCCACTGCTGCCAGCGCATCTTCTATGCGGGTAATCCCGCAGATCTTGCTGCGAACAGCTGGCATGTCATGAACCTCGGGGGCAAATCCGGAAAGTCCCGGATGGTAGCAAATGCTTTTCCGGGCGTCAGCCGTCAAGTTCCGAGAATCCGCTGAGGAAATGTGGCCCGATGTATCGCTCGGGCAACTGGAACTCGTCCTTGTATTCGACCTGCACCAGGTACAGACCAAAAGGATGGGCGGTGACGCCGCCGGTACGCCGGATCCGGCTTTCCAGCACTTCTCGCGCCCACTCCACCGGCCGCTCGCCGGCACCGATGGTCATCAGCACCCCGGCGATGTTGCGCACCATGTGATGCAGGAATGCGCTGGCACGAATATCCAGGACGATCATCTTGCCGTGCCGGGTGACCCGAAGGTGATGGATCTCCTTGATCGGCGACTTGGCCTGGCACTGCCCGGCCCGGAACGCGCTGAAATCATGGGTGCCCACCAGGAACGCGGCAGCCTGGGCCATGCGCTCGATATCCAGCGGCCGGTGGTTCCAGGTGATTTCTTCGTTGAGATGGGCTGGACGGATCTGATCGTTGTAGATCACATAACGGTAACGCCGGGCGATCGCCTTGAACCGTGCGTGAAAATGCGCGGGCATCTCCTTGGCCCAGCTGACGCTGATGTCGTGGGGCAAATTGATATTGGCCCCCATCACCCAGGCCTTCATCGAACGCACGGCCTGAGTATCGAAATGCACCACCTGCCCGCAGGCATGCACCCCGGCATCGGTGCGTCCGGCACAGGACACCACCACCGGAGAATCCGCGACCCGGGACAGGGCCTTCTCCAGGGTTTCCTGGACACTGGGCACACCGGAGGCCTGACGCTGCCAGCCGCGGTAGCGCGAGCCCTTGTATTCCACACCCAGGGCGATTCGGGAAAAGCCTTCGGCTGCCATTTCGGCGGCCGGGTTATCTATATTTGCCAAGAACTTACAGCCTGCTGATATGCGCAAAGGCGCTCATTATAGGGCCGCAGACAATAGACGCCACGGGCTGTCGGGCTTTGTTTGCAGATTGATCAGCCATACAGCCGCCCACAGGGCGATTGCATCCGCCCACAGGCAAACGCTATATAGTTTTTTATATATCGAAAACAACAAAGCCCCCTGATCGAGAGCCGATGAATGAACGCAACCAGCAAAGAAGCCGTAGGCCTGGCCTACAGCCTGGAGGGCATGCTCCATGCCAAGCGCATGACCTGGGAGGCCATCGGGCAGATCGCCCGGCAGGTCAAGCCGGGCATGCAGGAATCCGCCGCCAGGGAAATGGGCCTGCAAGTCCTGCGGGAGATGGGTATGGAGCGAATCTGGCATCCGCTGCTGATCCGCTTTGGCGCCAATACCCTGAAAACCTTCAAGCAACGCTCCGATGGCGATCCGCTACTCCAGGAAAACGATCTGTTCTTCATCGACCTGGGCGTGGTCTGGGACCGCCATGAAGGTGATTGCGGGGCGACGTTCGTGGTCGGCGACGACGCTGAAATGCATGCCTGTGCCGCCGCGGCGAAAAGCCTGTTCGACCAGGTCCACGACCACTGGCAGAGCCACCAGATGGCTGGCCCTGAACTCTATCGCTATGCACAGGAACAGGCCCGAGCCATGGGCTGGGTACTCAATCTGGATATCAAGGGCCATCGGGTCAGCGACTTTCCCCACGCCATCTACCGCGCTGGGGACCTGGGAGATTTCGCCGCCTGCCCGCAAGTGGGTCTGTGGATCCTGGAAATCCAGATCTCCCACCCTACCCGGCCCTTCGGTGCCTTTTACGAAGACCTGCTGGCCTGAGCCTCACCGCCACCGCAGCGCCACCAACAAAAACGGCAGCCTCATCGGCTGCCGTTCTGTTCAAGCATCAGGTTGCTTCAGGCCAGTCGCCCCAACATCTCCTGGGCTTCGCTCTTCTGCCCTTCGTTACCTTCGCTCAGCACCTCACCGAGGATGTCCCGCGCACCGTCGTTATCCCCCATATCGATATAGGCCTGGGCCAGATCGAGCTTGGTGGCCACCTCGTCGCTGCCGGAGAGGAAGTCGAAGTCCGCCTCATCAGGCGCTGCAGCGGCATCCTCGGCAGTGAAGCTGGGGATCGCCGGCTCCGGCTGATCAAGGCTCTGGCTCAGACGATCCAGTTCAGCGTTGACATCATCCAGCTCGGAAGTGAAGGCGTCCTTGGAGTCCGCGCCAGCATCCAGCTCATCGGCCAGGGACAGATCGAAGTCCGCCGACAGGTCCAGGTCATCCAGGGCCGGGTCGGTGACGGTAGGCACGTCGCCTGCCGGCAGGTCCTTGAGGTCGTCATCCAGGCTCAGCAGGAAATCTTCATCGCTCGGCTTCGCCGCCGGTAGATCAGCCCCCAGGTCCAGATCGAAATCACCCAGGTCGTCCAGGTTTTCCTCGGGAGCAAGCTGCTGCTCGAGCACCGAGCCAAAGCTCAGGTCGTCATCCAGCGGGAAGTCTTCCAGCTCGGTTTCAGGTTCAGGGGTGAGCACTGCCGGTGAAGCCGCCTCCAGGTCATCCAGGCTCAGGTCAAAATCCGCATCCAGGCCTTCTACCGGAGCAGCCGGCTCAGGCGCTGGCGGTTCGTCCTGCAGCAGCTCCTTGACGTACTCGGCATCCAGTTCGGCTGCCACGGCCGCAGTGGCCAGGCCAGCTGCCGCCGCTACCGCGACCATTGCCGGGAAGCGACTTTTCAGTTGCTCGACCTGAGCGTGGTTATCGCCATTGGCCACCAACTGCCGTTCCTGGGCGACAAAGGCGCTGCGGTCACCCTGATGCGCGTAGACCTCCATCAGCTTCAGACGCAGATCACTGCGTTGCGGCTCCAACTTGACCGCTTCTTCGAGAATCGCCGCGGCCTGGTTCAGGCGGCCGGCATCGATGTGATTCTGAGCCTGGCCCAGCACATCGGTGGCGCGCTCGACCGGGGCTACCGGAGCGGGCGCCACCACCGGCGCTGGAGCTGGAGCTGGAGCTGGAGCTGGAGCTGGAGCTGGAGCTGGAGCTGGAGCTGGAGCTGGAGCGAGATTAACGCTTGGTGCTGGAACCTCAAGGCCTTCGAAGCTGCTTTCCGGCAGGTCCATTTCCTCGGTGAAATCGCTTTCCTCCGACAGTGCCCGCGCCATGCGCAAGTGCTTCTCCGCTTCCTGCTGAGCCTTGCGGCGACGAGCCAGCAACAGCAACAGCAGCAACAAGGCCAATACCGCACCGCCACCCACCAGCCCCAGCAGGATCGGGTTGGTCAGCAGATCGGAGTATTTATCTTCGTCGCTCTTGGCGGGAACGGCATCCTCAGCAGGCTTGGCAGCCGGCTCGCTGGCCGGGGCCGCTGGCGCCACCACTGGGGCTGGCGTTTCGGGCTTGGCCACCAACTCAGCTGGCATTGCCGGAGCTGGCTGGGCACTAGGTACCGCAGTACCTGCGCCCTCGGCCTGCATCTTGGCCAACTGGTTGTTCTTCAATTCGATCAGGCGCTGCAGCTTGTCCAGCTGGCTTTGCAGGTCCGCCATGCGCTCCTTGAGCTCGGCGTTGTCACGACGGGTTGCGTCGAGGCTTTCCTGAGTCACCGCCAGCTTGTTGTTCAGCGCCTTGGCATCGCCGGCTGCGCCCTTGCCCCGGGTCTTGCCGTTTTCAGCGGACACCAGGCTCAGGTTGTCCTTGGTGTTGACCTGCTTGGGCGCCTTGTCGGCACCGGCGCGACGAGTCGCGTCCACCTGCTGCTGGCCACGGGCACCGGCGCGGCGGCCCTGGCGCCAGGCAGCATTCTGCGCCGCCACTTCAGCAATTGCCTTGGGCTGCGGCAGCGCGGTGCTCTGCACCACATCGGGCAGGCGCAGCACCTTGCCGGTCTTCAGCCGATTGATGTTGCCATCGATAAAGGCATCCGGGTTCAGCGCCTGGATCGCCAGCATGGTCTGCTGGATAGAGGCACCGTTGCGGTTCTTGGCGGCGATTTCCCACAAGGTGTCACGGGCCGAGGTGGTGTACTGCTCCGGCTTGCCGGACTTGTTGGCGCGGGTGACCGGGGCACTCACCGCCGGGGCGCCTACTGGCGCGCTCTGGGCAGCGGCGGCGGCCTGCGGGGAGAATTTCGATGGGTCCAGCAGCACACTGTAGTCGCGCAGCAGGCGGCCGTTGGGCCACATCACCTGCACCAGGAACTTGACCATCGGCTCCGACAGCGGCTGGCTCGAGGTCACCCGCAGCACGCTCTTGCCGCCGGGATTGAGAATCGGAGTGAAACGCAGGTCGTTGAGAAAGGCCTGGCGATCAACGCCGGCCTTGGCGAACTCTTCTGCCGGCGCAAGGCTGGGCACTACCTCGGCGGCAGTGAGGTCCTTGACATCGAGCAATTCGATTTCTGCTACCAGAGGCTGGTTCAGACTCGACTTCAGGGTCAGCTCCCCAAGCCCAAGCGCCTGCGCCATACCGGAGGACAGCGCCGAGGCGGCCGCTATTGCTAACACCAGTTTGCGAACTTGAACCATAGCCTCATCCTTTGTTTGAACATTCCTCGGCCAGCGAGAAGGTTTTGTAGCGGCTGCCAACAGGCATTGCGCGGGACCATCAACGACCACGACGCGCGATTATTTCTTGCATGCCCCGGGAGCACCTGACGGCCACTCACCTCCAGCAACTTGCCAAGCATAGCGCCCGGCTAGATTCATTCTGCAAATTGTTGCCAAGTATCTTTTACAGCAGGTCTTTTATCAACAATTCAGCCAGCTGCACAGCGTTCAAGGCCGCACCTTTGCGTACGTTATCCGAGGTCAGCCACAGATTCAGTTCCGTCGGGTCGTCGACCCCGGAACGAACCCGCCCCACATAGACAACATCCTGGCCCACGGCGTCACCCACGGCAGTCGGATAGTCGCCCGCCTCCACCAGCTCCAGGCCGGGGGCCGCTTCCAGTGCTGCATTGACTGCCGCCAGGTCAACGGCGCTGCCTGACTGCAGAGTCACGCTATAGCTATCGCCAAAAAATACCGGCGCTTGAATGCAAGTGACAGAAATCTTTAATAAAGGCTGCCCCAGCACCTCGCGCAACTCCCGGACCAGGCGCTTTTCCAGCAGGGTATGGCCCTGGGCGTCTGGAGTGCCGACCTGGGCCAGCAGGTTGAAGGCCACTTGCCGATCGAAAAAGCGTGGCTCCATGGGGCGCACATTCAACAGTTCGGCCGTCTGCCGGGCCAGTTCGCTGACGGCCTCACGGCCCTGGCTGGAGATCGCCAGGCTGGCGGTCAGGTTGACCCGCTGGATGTCCAGCAAGCCTTGCAACGGCGCCAGCGCCACGGCCAGGGCGGTAGCCGAAGCGCTCGGGCTGCTCAGTTGCAATGGTTTTTTCAAGCCGGCCAGCACCTGGGCATTGGCTTCGGGAACGACATTGGGCGCCTGGGCCGAAGGCAAGGCACCGGAAAGATCGATCACCGCGCAGTTGGCCGCCGTGGCACGCGGGGCAAAACTCAGGGTCACCGCCGGGCCGGCCGCGAAGAACGCCAGCTGGACCTTGCTGAAATCGAACTCGTCGACTTCACGCACCCGCACGTTCTTGCCGCGGAACGGCACCGAATGACCGGCCGACTCGCTACTGGCCAGCAGGTGCAGGTTGGCAACGGGGAAGTCACGTTCTTCCAGAATCTGCACCAGGGTTTCGCCGACAGTACCGGTGGCACCGATCACGGCAATATCAAGGGAAGGAGTCATGGTGCTACCTCAGGCGAAACGGGGGGAGCGGCACTTTACCCGGCACGGGGTGGCGAGGCAATTCGCGGGGGGAGCTGTGGTTGGAACGAAGCACTCTTGGCGGGCAAGCCCACTCCTGCGGTGGGCATGAAAAAGCCCGCGCCTTGTGCAAGGGGCGGGCTATTTCAAGCGCTCAGAGAATCAACGCTCCAGCAGGATCCGCAGCATGCGGCGCAGCGGCTCGGCCGCCCCCCACAGCAACTGGTCGCCGACAGTGAAGGCGCCCAGGAACTGCGAGCCCATGTTCAGCTTGCGCAGGCGGCCCACCGGAATGTTCAGGGTGCCGGTGACCTTGGTCGGGCTCAGCTCCTGCATGCTGATATCACGCTGGTTCGGCACCAGCTTGACCCAAGGGTTGTGCTGGCTGATCAGCCCTTCGATATCGGCGATCGGCACATCCTTGTTGAGCTTGATGGTCAGCGCCTGGCTGTGGCAGCGCATGGCGCCGATGCGCACGCAGATGCCGTCCACCGGGATCGGGCTCTTGAAGCGACCGAGGATCTTGTTGGTCTCGGCCTGGGCCTTCCACTCTTCACGGCTCTGGCCGTTGGGCAGTTCCTTGTCGATCCATGGAATCAGGCTGCCGGCCAGCGGCACGCCGAAGTTCTCGGTCGGGTAGGCATCGCTGCGCATGGCCTCGGCCACCTTGCGATCGATGTCGAGGATGGCACTGGCCGGGTTGGCCAGTTCATCAGCGACGGCAGCGTGGGTGGCGCCCATCTGCTTGATCAGCTCGCGCATGTTCTGCGCGCCGGCGCCGGAGGCGGCCTGATAGGTCATGGCGCTCATCCACTCCACCAGGCCGGCTTCGAACAGGCCGCCCAGGCCCATCAGCATCAGGCTGACGGTGCAGTTGCCGCCGATGTAATTCTTGGTGCCCGCATCCAGCTGCTGGTCAATGACCTTGCGGTTCACCGGATCGAGGATGATCACCGCGTCATCTTCCATGCGCAGGCTGGATGCGGCATCGATCCAGTAGCCCTGCCAGCCCGCTTCGCGCAGCTTGGGGAAGACTTCGCTGGTGTAGTCGCCACCCTGGCAGGTCAGAATCACGTCGAGGGTTTTCAACTCTTCAATGCTGTAGGCGTCCTTCAGCGGAGCAATATCCTTGCCCACCGACGGCCCCTGGCCACCGACATTGGAAGTGGTGAAAAACACCGGTTCAATAAGATCGAAGTCCTGCTCTTCCAGCATCCGCTGCATGAGCACGGAACCGACCATACCGCGCCAACCGATCAGACCTACACGTTTCATCGCAACTACACCTATACAAAAGTGGGCCACTGTCTGTGCAGTGGGCCCGAAAGATTACAGATTCCGCAGCGCGGCGACTACTGCATCGCCCATTTCCTGCGTACCGACTTTGGTGCAACCGGCCGACCAGATGTCACCGGTGCGCAAACCATGGTCCAGGACCCGGCTCACGGCCTGCTCGATGGCGTCCGCGGCCTCGGTCAGGTTGAAGCTGTAGCGCAACATCATCGACACCGAGAGGATGGTCGCCAGCGGGTTGGCAATGCCCTGCCCGGCGATGTCCGGCGCCGAACCGTGGCATGGCTCGTACATGCCCTTGTTGTTGGCATCCAGGGACGCCGACGGCAGCATGCCGATGGAACCGGTGAGCATCGAGGCTTCGTCGGAAAGAATATCGCCGAACATGTTGTCGGTGACGATCACATCGAACTGCTTCGGCGCACGCACCAGTTGCATGGCGGCGTTGTCCACATACATGTGGCTCAACTCGACATCCGGGTAGTCCTTGGCCACTTGCTCGACCACTTCACGCCACAGTTGGCTGGACGCCAGGACGTTGGCCTTGTCCACCGAGCACAGCTTCTTGCCGCGCACGCGGGCCATGTCGAAGCCGACCCGGGCAATACGGCGGATTTCACTCTCGCTGTACGGCAGGGTGTCGTAGGACTGGCGTTCGCCGTTTTCCAGTTCGCGGGTGCCCCGTGGCGCGCCGAAGTAGATGCCACCGGTCAGCTCGCGAACGATGAGGATGTCCAGGCCGGAGACGATTTCAGGTTTCAGGCTCGAAGCATCGGCCAGTTGCGGGTAGAGGATCGCCGGGCGCAGGTTGCCGAACAGGCCCAGTTGCGCACGAATCTTCAGCAGGCCGCGCTCAGGGCGGATGTCACGCTCGATCTTGTCCCACTTCGGGCCGCCCACGGCGCCCAGCAGCACCGCATCGGCGGCCCGGGCACGATCCAGGGTCTCATCGGCCAGGGGCACACCGTGCTTGTCGATGGCCGCACCGCCGATCACGTCGTGGCTCAGCTCGAAGCCCAGGCTGTACTTGTCGTTGGCCAATTCCAGGACCTTGACCGCCTCGGCCATGATTTCCGGGCCAATACCGTCACCGGGGAGAATCAGAATCTGCTTGCTCATGCGTTCCTCGTTTGCTCTGTCGGCACGCCCGCAGGCGTGCCCGGAAAAAGTCTATCGCTCGGCCCACAGCACCAGTACGTCTGTACTGAACGAACCGTCGGCGGCAATCTCAAAATATTCACGCACTTCGTTACCCATTGCCTGCTGCAACTGGCGGATCGCCACCCGCAACGGCTCGGGAGTGCGCATGCGCTCGACCCAGGAGCTGTACTCCAGGCGCAGGCGCTGGCGGCTGGTACTGCGGGTGTGCAGGCCGGCCTCGCTGACCTGGCGCAGCCATTCACCCGCCGAATAATCGCGCACATGGCTGGTATCGCGCAGCACTTCGACGCTTTGCAGGTAAGTGTCCAGCAGCGGACTGCCCGGCGACAAGACATCGATGAACGCCGCCACGCCGCCCGGCTTCAGGACCCGGCGCACTTCCCGCAGGGCCAGGCCCAGGTCGCTCCAATGGTGGGCCGAGTAACGGCTGAAGACGAAGTCGAACTCGCCATCGGCGAACGGCAGGCGCTCGGCGGCGCCCAGTACGGTGCGGATGTTACCCAGCCCGCGCTCCTGCGCCGCCCCTGCCACCACATCCAGCATCTGCTGGGAGAGGTCGTAGGCCACCACTTCCCTGACCTGCGGCGCGACATGAAAACTGACGTGGCCGGCACCGCAGCCCAGGTCCAGGAGCCGGGCTGTGCCCTTGCCTGCCACCTCGGCCTGCAGCAAGGCAAATTCGGCACCCTGAGCGTGCACGGTGCTGCTCAGGTAAGCCGAAGCCTGCTCGCCAAATTGCTTCTGTACTACCTGGCTGTGAGCGTTGCTGGTCATGGGGCGATCCTTTTGGGCAAGGGAAACGGCGTTCGCTGGCAAGCCAGCTCCTACAACGCCATCCGTAGGGGCCGGCTTGCCGTCGATCAGGCAATCAGGCGTCGCGGAACAGCCAGGGCTGGCTGGCGCGATGCTTGGCCTCGAAGGCGGCGATGGCGTCGCCGTCCTGCAGGGTCAGGCCGATGTCGTCCAGACCATTGAGCAGGCAATGCTTGCGGAAGGCATCGATCTCGAACTTCAGCACCTTGCCGTCGGGGCGGGTCACGGTCTGCGCTTGGAGGTCGATGCGCAACTGGTAGCCCGGAGTAGCCTCGACCTGCTGGAACAGCTCGTCGATTTCAGCGTCGCTCAGGATGATCGGCAGCAAACCGTTCTTGAAGCTGTTGTTGAAGAAGATGTCGGCGTAGCTGGGCGCGATAATGCTGCGAAAACCGTACTCCTCCAGGGCCCACGGCGCGTGCTCGCGGCTGGAGCCGCAACCGAAGTTCTCCCGGGCCAGCAACACGCTGGCCCCCTGGTAACGCTCGGCGTTGAGCACGAAATCCTTGTTCAACGGGCGCTTGGAGTTGTCCTGATAGGGCTGGCCCACGTCCAGGTAGCGCCACTCGTCGAACAGGTTGGGGCCAAAGCCGGTGCGCTTGATCGACTTGAGAAACTGCTTGGGGATGATCTGGTCGGTGTCGACGTTGGCACGATCCAGAGGCGCGACCAAACCATTGTGCTGAGTGAAAGCTTTCATGCTGCGCTCCTTAGATCAATTCACGGACGTCGACGAAACGACCGCTGACAGCGGCGGCGGCGGCCATGGCCGGGCTGACCAGGTGGGTACGCCCACCGGCACCCTGGCGCCCTTCGAAGTTGCGGTTCGAGGTCGAGGCGCAATGCTCGCCGGACTCCAAGCGGTCCGGGTTCATCGCCAGGCACATCGAGCAGCCCGGCTCACGCCATTCGAAACCGGCTTCGAGGAAGATCTTGTCCAGGCCTTCAGATTCGGCCTGCGCCTTGACCAGGCCCGAGCCCGGCACCACGATCGCCTGCTTGATGGTGGAAGCCACTTTGCGGCCCTTGGCGATGACCGCGGCGGCGCGCAAGTCTTCGATCCGCGAGTTGGTGCAGGAGCCGATGAAGACGCGGTCCAACTGAATGTCGGTGATCGCCTGGTTGGCGCTCAAGCCCATGTACTTCAAGGCGCGGACGATGGAATCGCGCTTGACCAGATCCATTTCCTTGGCCGGGTCCGGTACGTTCTGATCCACCGCCAGGACCATTTCCGGGGACGTGCCCCAGCTGACCTGCGGCTTGATCTGTGCGGCATCGAGCTCGACCACGGTATCGAACTCGGCGTCGGCATCGGACACCAGGTCCTTCCAGGCCTCGACGGCCAAGTCCCATTCGGCGCCCTTGGGGGCGAACGGACGTCCCTTGACGTATGCCACGGTCTTTTCGTCCGCCGCCACCAGGCCGACACGGGCACCGGCTTCGATGGACATGTTGCAGATGGTCATGCGGCCTTCGACGGACAGCTCGCGAATCGCGCTACCGGCGAACTCGATGGCATGGCCGTTACCGCCGGCGGTGCCGATCTTGCCGATCACGGCCAGGACGATGTCCTTGGCGGTCACGCCGAAAGGCAAGGTGCCTTCCACGCGCACCAGCATGTTCTTCATTTTCTTGGCCACCAGGCACTGGGTGGCGAGCACGTGCTCCACCTCGGAGGTGCCGATGCCATGGGCCAGGGCGCCGAAAGCACCGTGGGTCGAGGTGTGGGAGTCACCACAGACCACGGTCATGCCCGGCAAGGTGGCGCCCTGCTCCGGGCCGATCACGTGGACAATGCCCTGGCGCACGTCGTTCATCTTGAATTCGACAATGCCGTATTCATCGCAGTTGTCGTCGAGGGTCTGCACCTGGAGGCGGGAAACCTGGTCGGCGATCGCTTCGATCCCGCCCTTGCGCTCCGGCGTGGTCGGTACGTTGTGGTCCGGGGTGGCGATGTTGGCATCGATGCGCCATGGCTTGCGCCCGGCCAGACGCAGGCCTTCGAAGGCTTGTGGCGAGGTCACTTCGTGGATGATGTGACGATCGATATAGATCAGCGCCGAACCATCGTCGCGCTGCTTGACCAAATGCGAATCCCAGAGCTTGTCGTAGAGCGTCTTGCCGGCCATCGGACCATTCCTCATCAGCTTGTTTCTATGCCCCGGGCTCCGATCGTGCGCCGATCAATAACCCTTTGGCTTGTGAGGCCGATCCTATGGCGTTAGATTAAATAACTCAAATTCATATTTTTCATGCTTTGGATAACCAACTGGAATGCAACCATGGACCTGGCCAACCTCAACGCCTTTATAGCCATCGCCGAGACCGGCAGCTTTTCCGGCGCCGGCGAACGCCTGCACCTGACCCAGCCAGCCATCAGCAAACGCATCGCCGGCCTGGAGCAGCAACTCAACGTGCGGCTGTTCGACCGCCTGGGGCGGGAGATCGGCCTGACCGAGGCCGGGCGTGCCCTGCTACCCCGGGCCTACCAGATCATCAATGTGCTGGATGACACCCGCCGCGCCCTGACCAACCTCACCGGCGAAGTCAGTGGCCGCCTGACCCTGGCCACCAGCCATCACATTGGCCTGCACCGCCTGCCGCCATTGCTGCGGGCCTTCACCCGGCGCTACCCGCAAGTGGCCCTGGACATCCAGTTCCTCGACTCCGAAGTGGCCTACGAGGAAATCCTCCATGGCCGCGCCGAACTGGCAGTGATCACCCTGGCCCCCGAGCCCCACTCCCTGGTCAAGGCCACTGCGGTCTGGGACGACCCACTGGACTTCGTCGCCGCGCCGGAACACCCGCTGGTCAGCAGCGGCCAGGTGAGCCTGGCGGATATTGCCCTGCATCCCGCGGTTTTCCCCGGTGGCAATACCTTTACCCACCATATTGTCCAACGCCTGTTTGAAGCCCAGGGCCTGACGCCGAACATCGCCATGAGTACTAACTATCTGGAAACTATAAAGATGATGGTGTCCATCGGCCTGGCCTGGAGCGTGCTGCCACGCACCATGCTCGACGACCAGGTGGCGCGCATTCCTTTACCGGGCATACAGCTGCACCGCCAGCTAGGCTATATCCTGCATACCGAACGGACACTTTCGAACGCTGCGCGGGCTTTCATGGCCTTACTGGATGCACAAGTCGATTGGCCAGGGAACCCGGCATAACACTCCGGGTATCGCCCGTGCCACGCCGCAGCGCCATGAGTATCCCGCACCCGACGAATGACTCAGCTCAAGGCCTGACCTCCATGCCCAAACCCGCTGACCGTATTCCGCCCTTGCCGCGTATCCATGCTGTCGACCCCCGGGAGTCGGAGCAAAGCTGGGAAAGCGCACCGCAGTTGCTCGCCGCCCTCAATGGTGCGCGCCTGGGGGCCTGGTATTGGGATATTGAAAGCGGGCAGATCAGCTGGTCCCGGGGCACCCAGGCGCTGTTCGGCTTCGACCCGCGCCAGCCCTTGCCGGAAAACCTCGAATACCTCGACCTGCTGCCCATCGAGGACCGGGCCAGGACGATTCGCGCCTTTCATTCAGTGCTGGCCGGCGCGCCGCTGGAACACGCCATGCACCACCGCATCCGCTGGCCCGACGGCAGCCTGCACTGGCTGGAGATCAACGGCAGCGTATTACCGGACAAGCACGGCAAGCCGCGAATGATCGGGGTGATCCGCGAGATCACCCACCAGCGCCAACGCGAAGAAGCCCTCAGCAGTTCGGAAAAGCGCTTTGCCACGCTGTTTCACCTGTGCCCCAACACCGTGCTGCTGACCCGCCTGGAAGATGGCCTGATCAGCGAGGCCAACCAGTACTTCGAAAGCCAGTTCGGCTGGCCCGCCGAGCACGTGATCGGCCGTACCACCCTGGAGATCGGCCTGTGGGTCAACCCCGAACAGCGCGCCCAACTGATCAAGGCGGTCCAGAAGAAGGGCCAGGCCGCCAGCCTCGAAGTGCAATTTCGCGCCAGCAACGGGCAGATCCATGACGGCATCCTCAGTGCCCAGAAGGTTGAACTGGAGGGCAAGGCCTACCTGCTCAGCACTTTTCTCGACACCAGCGAGCGCAAACGATCCGAACAGGCGCTCAAGGACAGCCAGGAACGCCTGGACCTGGCCCTGGATTCGGCGCAACTGGGCACCTGGGACTGGCACATTCCCAGCGGCATGCTCTACGGCTCGGCCCGCGCCGCGCAATTGCACGGCCTGGAACCCATCCCCTTCCATGAATCCTTCGACGCCTTCTTCGAAGGCGTACCCACCGAAGAGCGCAACTCCATGCGCGATGCCTACCGCAGCCTGCGCGAAGGCCCGGCGGGCAACTATCAACTGACCTACCGGGTGCAACTGGAGGACGGCAGCTCGCGCTACCTGGAAAGCCGCGCCCGCCTCTACCGCGACGAACAGGGCAGCCCGCTGCGCATGGCCGGCACTCTGCTGGACATCACCGAGCAGGTGGAACGGGAACAGCGCCTGATCACCTCCGAAGAGAAATTCGCCAGCCTGTTCCAGGTCAGCCCCGACCCAATCTGCGTGACCTTGCTGGAAACCGGTCAGTTCATCGAGATCAACTCCAGCTTCACCCAGACCTTCGGCTGGACCCTGGACGAAGTGCTCAACCGCAGCGCCGAACAGATCGGCCTTTGGGAAGACGCCGCGCCGCGCCTGCGGCGCATCGAGCAGGTGATTCGTGAACAGGCGCTGAATAATGTGGCAGTGGTGGTCCACCACAAGAACGGCCAGCCGCTGACCTGCATCATTTCCAGCCGCCTGATCACCGTGGACAAGCAGCCCTGCATCGTCACCAACCTGCGGGACATCACCCAGCAGCAGCGCTCGGAGGCGGCTCTCAAGGCCAGCGAAGAGAAGTTCGCCAAGGCCTTTCACTCCAGCCCTGATGCCATCAGCATCACCGAGCGCGACACGGGCCGCTACCTGGAAGTCAACGATGGTTTCTGCCGCCTGACCGGCCACCGCAACGACGAGGTGATCGGCCGCACCATGTACCAGATCGGCATCTGGGCCGAAGAAGCGCAACTCTCCACCTTGCTGGCGGAGCTCCAGATCAAGGGCCGGGTGCACCACCTGGAAATGCTCGGGCGCAACAAGCGCGGGGAAATCCTTACCCTGGAAGTCTCGGTGGAACCCATCACCCTCAACGAAACGCCCTGCCTGCTAATGACCGCCCGGGACGTCAGCCTGCTGAAGAACGCCCAGGCACAGATCCGCCACCTGGCTTACCACGACCCCCTGACCAACCTGCCCAACCGCGCCCTGCTGATGGACCGCCTGAGCCAGCAGATTGCCCTGCTCAAGCGTCATAACCTGCGCGGTGCCCTACTGTTTCTCGACCTCGATCACTTCAAGCACATCAACGACTCCCTGGGCCACCCGGTGGGCGACACCGTGTTGAAAATCATCACCGCCCGGCTCGAAGCCAGCGTGCGCATGGAAGACACCGTGGCACGCCTGGGCGGCGATGAGTTCGTGGTCCTGCTGAGTGGCCTTGAGGGCACGCGCAACGAAGTCAGCGAACAGGTCCGCCAGTTGGCCGACACCCTGCGCGAACTGCTGTCCGAACCGATGTTCCTCGATGGGCAGCGCCTGCAGGTCACCCCGAGCATCGGTGTGGCACTGATTCCCGACCACGGCTCGACCCCCACCGACCTGCTCAAGCGCGCCGACATCGCCCTTTATCGGGCCAAGGATTCAGGGCGCAACACCACCCAGATGTTCCACAACACCATGCAAAAAGCCGCCAGCGAACGCCTGCGCATGGAAACCGACCTGCGCCTGGCCCTGTCCCGGGGCGAATTCAGCGTGCACTTCCAGCCCCAGGTGGACGCCCGCGACAACCGCATCGTCGGCGCCGAAGCCTTGGTGCGCTGGCAACACCCGGAGTTGGGCGCACAGTCGCCGACCGAGTTCATCAAGGTGCTGGAGGACAGCGGCCTGATCCTCGAAGTGGGCACCTGGATTCTCGACGAGGCCTGCCTGGCCTTCAGCCAGTTGATCGATCAGAAACTGGTGGATCCCCAGCACTTCAGCCTGTGCGTCAACATCAGCCCGCGGCAGTTCCGCCAGACCGACTTTGTCGAGCGGGTCGAACACAGCCTGCACGCCTACGCACTGCCCTCGAGCCTGCTGAAGCTGGAGATCACCGAAGGCATCGTGATCCAGAACCTGGAAGACACCATCAACAAGATGCGCCGGCTGAAGAAACTCGGAGTGAGCTTTGCCATGGACGACTTCGGCACCGGCTACTCGTCCCTGACCTACCTCAAGCGCTTGCCGGTGGACACCTTGAAGATCGACCAGTCCTTCGTCCGCGATGCGACCCACGACCCCAACGATGCGGAAATCATCCGGGCCATTGTCGCCATGGCCCGCAGCCTGAACCTCAAGGTCATCGCCGAAGGCGTGGAAACCCCGCAGCAGCTCGAATTCCTCCAGGGCCTGGAGTGCCACCTGTACCAGGGTTTCCTCCATAGCAGGCCGTTGCCGCTGAGCGAATTCAAGAAGCTGCTGGAATGACAGGCACGAAAAAGGGCGCCACCAGGGCGCCCTTTTTTTGCAGCGGTCTTAGTGTTGCAGAGCTGCCTGCTGCGCACCGTTGATCGGGATGCGCTTGGCTTTGGCCTCTTCCGGCACAACCCGCAGCAGGTCGATATTCAACAGACCATTGCTCAGGGCCGCGGCCTTGACCTCGATATGGTCGGCCAGGCGGAAGGACAGCTTGAATGCACGCTGGGCAATGCCCTGGTGCAGGTAAGTGACGCTTTCATTGGCATCGCGCTTGCCACCGCTCACGGTCAACACGCCTTTTTCCACTTGCAGTTCCAGGTCTTCTTCCTGGAAACCGGCGGCGGCAATGACGATGCGGTATTGATCGTCAGCGTGTTTCTCAACGTTGTAGGGTGGGTAGCTGCTGCCTGGTTCGTTGCGCAATGCCGATTCGAACAGATCATTGAAACGGTCGAAGCCGACAGAGGAACGGAACAGTGGAGCCAAGGAAAATGCAGTACTCATGGGTGTTTCTCCTGATTATTCAGCGAGTGGTTATCTCCGCGACCCGAATTCGGCATCGCGTACCCAAGAGATAGGGATGGGCTCCAGCGTTTCAAGACATGCCTTAAAAATTTTTTACGCCGCCTCGCTCCGGGGCATGCCCAACAGGCGCCCGACCTGATCCAGCTCGGTTTCCCGGCGCAGGGCGGTGAACAGTTCAACCGCTTCCGGGTAGTTGCGGGTCAGCATCGCCAGCCATTGCTTCAGGCGCCCCGGCGCCGAACGCGGGGTCAGTTGCACCACTACCTGAGCCCAGAAATCCTGGAGCATCGGCTGCAGGTCGGCCCAGGACATTTCCACCACGTCTTCACCGGCCCGGGCTGCGGCGATCTGCCGGGCCAGATCGGGACGCGAAACCAGCCCGCGACCCAGCATGATGTCCTCGACGCCGCTGATTTCCCGGCAACGGCGCCAGTCCTCGACGCTCCAGATATCCCCGTTGGCGAACACCGGCACCTTGACCACTTCCTGCACCCGCGGGATCCACTCCCAATGGGCCGGCGGCTTGTAGCCGTCGACCTTGGTCCGCGCGTGCACCACGATATGTTCGGCGCCACCCTCGGCCAGCGCTGTGGCACAGACCAACGAGCCATCCGGGCTGTCGAAGCCCAGGCGCATTTTCGCCGTGACCGGAATGTGCGCCGGCACCGCACGCCGCACATGCTCGACGATCTGGTTCAGCAGCTCGGGCTCCTTGAGCAGCACCGCCCCGCCCCGGGACTTGTTGACGGTCTTGGCCGGGCAACCGAAGTTCAGGTCGATGACCTCACTGCCCAGCTCACAGGCCAGGGCCGCGTTCTCTGCCAGGCACACCGGGTCCGAACCCAGCAACTGCACTCGCAGCGGCACGCCGGCCGCGGTGTGTGCACCGTGCAGCAGTTCGGGGGCGAGCTTGTGGAAGTAGGCAGGCGTCAACAGGCGGTCATTGACGCGGATGAACTCGGTGACACACCAGTCGATCCCGCCAACACGAGTCAGTACATCCCGCAGGATGTTGTCAACCAACCCCTCCATGGGCGCCAGGGCAATTTGCATGAAACACACTCGACAAGAAAACGGGCAAAAAAACGTCCGCCAGTTTACTGGGTTTCGACCTTCAGCAGGAGTTTTACAGGGGCGCGCCAGCCGTTGCAGGCGCCTTCGCTGGCAAGCCGGCGCCTGCACGGGCACAGGAAGGTGTCAGGCGCCCTGCAGGGCCGGGCCGTAACCGTCCAGGAACTCGGCGGGCATGCGCTTGGGCTTGCCGGTGGACAGCTCGATGCAGACAAAGGTGGTCTGGGCCCGCAACAGGGTCGTACCGTCGCTCGGGCGCATCAGCTGGAAACGCCGGGTCATCTTCAGGCGCTGGTCCCAATCGACGATCCAGGTGGCCAGTTGCAGCTCATCGCCTTCATAGGCCGCCGCCAGGTAATCGATCTCGTGCCGCACCACGGCCATCGCCCGGTCCAGGCGCCGGTATTCGGCCAGGTCCAGCCCCAGGCGATGCGAATGTCGCCAGGCGCAACGCTCCAACCAGGTCACGTAGACCGCATTGTTGGCGTGCCCGAGGCCATCGATATCCTCGGCGGCCACCTGCAGATCGATGACGAATGGCGTTGCCAGATCCCAACTCATGCCCGACTCCCGGTCAGTTTTTTTGACCGGGGCAGTGTAACGGATGCTCAGGCCGATTGGCGCGCTTGCAGATGCCGTCCACTGACCAGCGCCACCACCGCATCCACCACGCGGGAGTCGGCCAATATCCGCTGGTGGCCACCTTCACTCAAGCGCAGGAGACGGCTGTCGAACCAGGCCTGGTGGATGAGCTCCGATTCCTTGACCGGAACGAAGAGGTCATCTTCGGCGTGAATGATCAGGCCGGGCATATCCAACTGATACTGGGCCACGTCCATGGAGGCGGCGCGCATTCCGACCTTCTTCTCCACCTGGCGGATAAAGGCGGAACGCGCCCTGGGCGGCAACCGCATGTAGCTGGCAAAACCGCGCAACACGGCCAGGATACGTGCCGGCGCGGCAATACTGACCAGGGTTTCGGTGCGCAGGCCCAATTGCACCGCGAGCATGGCGCTGGCACCGCCCATGGAGTGGCCGATCACCGCGCGCAGGGGCGGCAATTCGGCTGCTGCCTCCAGCATCGCCCGGGCAAACAGTGCCACGTTTGCCTCATCGCCCGGGGAACGACCATGGGCCGGGCCATCCAGCGCCACAGCGGTATAGCCGGCGGCCACCAGGGCCTCGATCAGGCTGGCAAACTGCGTGGGCCGCCCTTCCCAGCCGTGCATCAGCAATACCGTCGGCCCCTGGCCCCAACGCAGGGCTGAAAGCCCGAAACGCAAGGTCAGGCGCTCGGCACGCGCCAGCAGGGGCAACTCCCACTTTCGTGGCGGCAGCTCGCGAGGGGTCATGAATAAATGACGCATCCGATTCGCCGCCCATTGCGGCGCCACCCACCCCAGAGTGCCATTGACACCACGAATCCAGCTCAATCTGCTCATCACCTACCTCGCCGTTGCACTTCAGGTCATAGCACCGCCGACTTGGCGGCACGCAGCAAACGATCGGACAACTCGCCGGGCCCCAAGGCCCGCGCCAGGGACAGGCCGCCAACCATCAGCGCCATGTCGGCCAAGGCCTTGTCGGTATCTTCGGGGCTGGCAGCCAGTTGCGCGACCATCAGCTCCATGTGTTCGTTCAAGGCCTTGCGAAAGCTCTCGGGCAAGCGCCCCAGTTCGCCGACCGAGGCTGGAATCGGGCACGCCTGCTCGGTGGAGTCGCGGTGTTTGCGCGACAGATAGAACGCCGCTGCCAACGCCCGGCGCTCTTCGCCGCTGAGGCTTGCATCCATTTCATCGAGCAGGCCGCGTCGATGGGAAAGCAACTGAGTGAAAGCCTCCAGCATCAGCGCATCCTTGCTCTCAAAGTGCGCATAGAAGCCGCCTACAGTCAGGCCGGCAGCCCCCATCACCTCACCCACACTCGGTTCGGCCGGGCCGCGCTGGATCAGTGCAGAACTGGCGGCCTGGAGAATACGTTCGCGGGTTTGAGCTTTTTTGTCGTTCATCGTTACCTCCGAATATTACGGAAAAAATATTATTCTCATAATAATTTTCCGCAAGTCGCCAGTGTGACCGTCGGTCAGAAGCGCAGGCTGAGGAAGAAAGAGAAATTGGCCGAAGGCCAGAAAAACAAAAGGGTCATTCAATGATTGAATGACCCTTAAAAATCCCGCAGAGCGGGTAAACGTGGCGTCCCCTAGGGGACTCGAACCCCTGTTACCGCCGTGAAAGGGCGGTGTCCTAGGCCACTAGACGAAGGGGACACAAACCCTTCTAACAGCTGATCAGCGCTGAGTACTGATCGATTCAAGGCCGGTGTGGCCAAGCCTTGAACTGTAAATTGGTGGAGCTAGACGGGATCGAACCGTCGACCTCTTGCATGCCATGCAAGCGCTCTCCCAGCTGAGCTATAGCCCCGGATTTTCGCCTCGCGGCGCAGCGACATCTTGCAACATCGCTTGTGTGAAACTGGCGTCCCCTAGGGGACTCGAACCCCTGTTACCGCCGTGAAAGGGCGGTGTCCTAGGCCACTAGACGAAGGGGACGCAAACCCTTCTGTACAACTGACCGGTGCTGAGTACCGATCGATCCAAGGCCGGTGTGGCCAGGCCTTGAACTGTAAATTGGTGGAGCTAGACGGGATCGAACCGTCGACCTCTTGCATGCCATGCAAGCGCTCTCCCAGCTGAGCTATAGCCCCGGATTTTCGCCTCGCGGCGCAGCGACATCTTGCAACATCGCTTGTGTGAAACTGGCGTCCCCTAGGGGACTCGAACCCCTGTTACCGCCGTGAAAGGGCGGTGTCCTAGGCCACTAGACGAAGGGGACGCAAACCCTTCTTACAACTGACCGGTGCTGAGTACCGATCGATTCAAGGCCGGTGTGGCCAGGCCTTGAACTGCAAATTTGGTGGAGCTAGACGGGATCGAACCGTCGACCTCTTGCATGCCATGCAAGCGCTCTCCCAGCTGAGCTATAGCCCCGGATTTTCGCCTCGCGGCGCAGCGACATCTTGCAACATCGCTTGTGTGAAACTGGCGTCCCCTAGGGGACTCGAACCCCTGTTACCGCCGTGAAAGGGCGGTGTCCTAGGCCACTAGACGAAGGGGACGCAAACCCTTCTTACAACTGACCGGTGCTGAGTACCGATCGATTCAAGGCCGGTGTGGCCAGGCCTTGAACTGCAAATTTGGTGGAGCTAGACGGGATCGAACCGTCGACCTCTTGCATGCCATGCAAGCGCTCTCCCAGCTGAGCTATAGCCCCTCATCGCTGAGGACGGGGCGAATCTTAAGGGGCGATCGGAAGGCTGTCAATTTTTTTTCCGTTTTTTGAAAAAAAATTTGCCGGGATAACAATCACTTACCGCCCCGCCCGGAAAACCCGGGGTTTTGCGGCCCTCTGCGCCTGCGGCGAGTCGCACAAAACACTCGCCGCAAGCCTCAAAGAACCACCAGAAGCCGCCATCAACCCGCCTGGCGCTTGAGTTTCAAGCGTAGTCGAAAAGCTCCCCGCCCCTGTCGGCTGCCCTTCGGCAAAAACGCCTCAGGCGATGGCGCCGAGGAGTTTTTCCCATTCCTTGTTTTCTTTCTTCGACACACCACCCAGCAGATCGATGGCCTGGCGCAGACGGAAACGGGTCAGGTCCGGACCGAGGATTTCCATGGCATCGAGCACCGACACCGAACTGGCCTGGCCAGTAATGGCGGCAAACATCAGCGGCATGGCATCGCGCAGTTTCAGCTCCAGAGACTCAACCACCGCCTGGATGGTCGCGGTGATGCTGTCTTTCTCCCACTGACGCAGGCTTTCGAGCTTCCACAGGATCAATTGCATCAGCTGACGCACCTGATCGCCGGACAGCTTCTTGGACTCGAACAGCTTGGCATCCGGGTTCACGCCACCGGCGAAGAAGAAGCCGGCCAGCGGTGCGATCTGGCTGAAGGTCTCGACCCGGCCCTGTACGTGCGGTGCGATCTTCATCATGTAATCGGGGTTCAGCGCCCAGGTCTGCACCCGGCTGGCGAACTCCTGCACCGGCAGGTCACGCAGCCACTGGCCGTTGAGCCAAGACAGCTTCTCGATATCGAAGATCGGCCCCCCCAGGGACACCCGCGACAGGTCGAAATTGTCGACCATTTCCTGCAGCGAGAACTTCTCGCGCTCGTCCGGCATCGACCAGCCCATGCGGCCCAGGTAGTTGAGCATGGCTTCCGGCATGAAGCCCATGCGCTCGTAGAAGGTTACCGAGGTCGGGTTCTTGCGCTTGGACAGCTTGCTCTTGTCCGGGTTGCGCAGCAGCGGCATGTAGCACAGCTGCGGCTGCTCCCAGCCGAAGTACTCGTAGAGCAGGATCAGCTTGGGCGCCGACGGCAGCCATTCTTCGCCGCGCAGCACGTGGGTGATGCCCATCAGGTGGTCGTCGACCACGTTGGCCAGGAAGTAGGTCGGCAGGCCATCGGTCTTCATCAGCACTTGCATGTCCATGCGATCCCACGGGATCTCGACATCGCCGCGCAGCATGTCCGGCACCACGCAGACGCCTTCGGTAGGCACTTTCATGCGGATCACGTGAGGCTCGCCGGCCGCCAGGCGCCGGGCCACTTCTTCCTTGGACAGCAGCAGGGCCCGGCCGTCATAGCGCGGGGTTTCGCCACGGGCCATCTGTTCGGCACGCATCTGGTCCAGCTCTTCGGCAGTGCAGAAGCACGGGAAGGCGTGGCCCAGGTCCACCAGTTGCTGAGCGTACTTCTGGTAGATGTCGCCACGCTCGCTCTGGCGATACGGGCCGTGAGGGCCGCCAACGTCCGGGCCTTCGCTCCAGTTGATGCCCAACCAGCGCAAGGCGTCGAAAATCTGCTGCTCGGACTCCCGGGTCGAACGCAACTGATCGGTGTCTTCGATACGCAGGATGAACTCACCGCCATGCTGCTTGGCAAAGCAATAGTTGAACAAAGCGATGTAGGCGGTACCTACGTGGGGATCCCCGGTAGGCGATGGCGCGATGCGCGTGCGGACGGTGGTCATGGCATGTCTCGAAAGGAAAGAAAAACGAGGAATAAAACAGGGGGCGAATGGTAACAGGCGACGGCAGCCCCGCTCCAGTGAGGAGGGCATTTAAGCCAAGGTTGCGACTCCAGGCCGCTGCCAGCCTGTTGAAGGGCCAATAATCAGCCCATGGCATTTACCGCCCAGTGGCTATATGCCAGATTCGCCCGCTGATAGATCTCCTTACACTTTTATTGAATACAGCCAGCCCATGCCAGCCCAACTCAAGCGTCGCCTGTTTGTCTTTCTGTCCCTGGTCCTGTTGATTGCCCTGGGTTTTCTTGCCCACTGGTGGTTCCACGGGCGCTTTTACGAGACCACGGACAACGCCTACGTGCAGGGCGAGATCACCCGGGTCTCCAGCCAACTGAGCGCGCGAATCGAAGAAGTGCTGGTGCAGGACAACCAGCATGTGGAACAGGGCCAGTTGCTGGTACGCCTGGAAGGGCAGGACTTCCAACTGGCGGTGGACCGCGCCCAGGCCGCCCTGGATACCCGCGAGGCCGAACGCCTGCAGGCCCAGAGCAAGCTGACCCAGCAAGCCAGCCTGATTGCCGCGAGCCAGGCCCAGGTGGCGTCGAGCCAGGCCAGCCTGGGCCGCTCGCAGATCGACCTGTCTCGGGCCCAGACCCTGCGCAAGCCCGGTTACGTCTCCGAGGAGCGGGTCACTACCCTTTCCGCCGACAACCATATCGCCCGCTCCCAGGTGGCCAAGGCCGAAGCCGACTTGCAGGGCCAGCGCCAGCAAGTCAATGCCCTGAACGCCGAGATCAAGCGCCTCGATGCACAGATCGCCAACGCCCGGGCCGACCTGGCGCAAGCACGACTGAACCTGACCCGTAGCGAGATCCACGCCCCCATCAGCGGCCTCATCGGCCAGCGCGCCGCACGCAATGGCCAGGTGGTGCAGGCCGGCGCCTATCTGCTGTCGATCGTTCCGGACCAGGACATCTGGATCCAGGCCAACTTCAAGGAAACCCAGATTGGCCACATGCAGCCAGGGCAAAAGGCCGAGCTGACCTTCGACGCCTACGGCGATACACCGATCCAGGCCCGGGTCGACAGCCTGTTCGCCGCCTCCGGCGCGCAATTCAGCCTGCTGCCGCCAGACAATGCCACCGGCAACTTCACCAAGGTGGTACAGCGCATTCCGGTGAAACTGACCTTCGCTGCCGACAATCCCCTGCGGGGCAAGATCCGCCCCGGCATGTCGGTAACCGTGAAGGTCAACGTCAAAGACCCCGTCGATGGCCGGTGATCAACTGCTGCGTCCGGTGGGCGAACCCACCCGGCGCGACTGGATCGCGGTGATGAGTGCCATGCTCGGCGCCTTCATGGCGGTGCTCGACATCCAGATCACCAACTCCTCGCTCAAGGACATCCAGGGCGCGCTGTCCGCCACCCTGGAGGAAGGCTCGTGGATCTCCACTTCCTACCTGGTGGCGGAGATCATCATGATCCCCCTCACCGCCTGGCTGGTGCAGCTGCTCTCGGCCCGGCGCCTGGCGGTCTGGGTCTCGGTGGGCTTTCTTATTGCCTCCCTGCTCTGCTCCATGGCCTGGAGCCTGGAAAGCATGATCGTGTTCCGCGCCTTGCAGGGCTTTACCGGTGGCGCCCTGATCCCCCTGGCGTTCACCCTGACCCTGATCAAGCTCCCCGAGCATCACCGGGCCAAGGGCATGGCCATGTTCGCCATGACCGCCACTTTCGCCCCCTCCATCGGCCCGACCCTGGGCGGCTGGCTCACGGAAAACTGGGGTTGGGAGTACATCTTCTATATCAACGTGCCGCCGGGCCTGCTGATGATCGCGGGCCTGCTGTATGGCCTGGAAAAGAAGGAAGCTCACTGGGAACTGCTGAAAAGCACCGACTACGCCGGCATTCTCACCCTCGGCCTGGGCCTGGGTTGCCTGCAGGTATTTCTTGAGGAAGGCCACCGCAAGGACTGGCTGGAATCGAGCCTGATCGTCACCCTGGGCAGCATCGCCCTGATCAGCCTGGTCACCTTCGTCATCGTCCAGGTCTCCAGGCCCAACCCGCTGATCAACCTGGGCATCCTGCGCAATCGCAACTTCGGCCTGTCGAGTATCTCCAGCCTGGGCATGGGCGTTGGCCTGTACGGTTCGATCTACCTGCTGCCGCTGTACCTGGCGCAGATCCAGAACTACAACGCGCTGCAGATCGGCGAAGTGATCATGTGGATGGGGGTGCCGCAGTTGTTCCTGATTCCCCTGGTGCCCAAGCTGATGCAGTTTATTTCACCGAAATGGCTGTGCACCCTGGGCTTTGGCCTGTTCGGCCTGGCGAGTTTTTCGTCGGGGGTGCTCAACCCGGACTTTGCCGGGCCGCAGTTCAACCAGATCCAGATCATTCGCGCCCTGGGGCAGCCGCTGATCATGGTCACCATCTCGCTGATCGCCACGGCTTATATACAGCCCCAGGACGCGGGATCGGCCTCCAGCCTGTTCAACATCCTGCGCAACCTCGGTGGCGCCATCGGCATTGCCCTGCTGGCGACATTGCTGGATGCCCGGACCAAGACCTATTTCGACTACCTGCGCGAAGCCGTTGTGCCCAGCAATCCGCAGGTGGCGGAACGCCTGGCAACCCTCACCGAGAAGTTCGGCAGCGAGACCGCAGCCCTGGGCAAGCTCAGCGAAATCACCCACCAGCAGGCACAGATCATGGCCTACAACGACGCCTTCCATTTCGTCGGCATTGCCCTGGGCATCAGCATGCTGGCGATCCTGCTGACCAAGGCCCTGCCCAAGGGCCTCAAGGCCGGCGAAGCCCACTGACCCACGAATTGCCTGTAGGAGCTGGCTTGCCAGCGAATAGACTCCCAACCCTTGCACAGGATTTGAGGGCCTCTTCGCCGGCAAGCCGGCTCCTACGAGGGATCGAGCGTCGTTAGACGGTGAGCAAGCGCTCGCGCAGCTTGGTGATTTCGTCGCGCATCTGCGCCGCGGCTTCGAACTCCAGGTCGCGGGCCAGTTGGTACATCTTCTCTTCGAGCTGGCGAATGCGCTTGGTGATCTCGCTGGGCGAGCGCAGTTCGTTTTCGTAGCGGGCGTTTTCCTCCGCGGCCTTGGCCATGCCCTTGCGTTTCTTGCTGCGCGAACCGGGCACGGTGGCGCCTTCCATGATGTCGGCAACATCCTTGACCACACCCTTGGGGGTGATGCCATTGGCCAGGTTGAAGGCGATCTGCTTGTCGCGACGGCGCTCGGTCTCGCCAATCGCCCGCTCCATGGAGCCGGTGATGCGGTCGGCATAGAGAATCGCCCGGCCATTGAGGTTACGCGCGGCCCGGCCGATGGTCTGGATCAGCGAACGCTCGGAACGCAGGAAGCCTTCCTTGTCGGCATCGAGAATCGCCACCAGGGACACTTCCGGCATGTCCAGGCCCTCACGCAGCAGGTTGATCCCCACCAGCACATCGAAAGTGCCCAGGCGCAGGTCACGGATGATCTCCACCCGCTCCACGGTGTCGATGTCCGAGTGCAGGTAGCGCACACGCACGCCATGGTCGGCCAGGTAATCGGTAAGGTCTTCGGCCATGCGCTTGGTCAGGGTGGTCACCAGTACCCGCTCTTCCACGGCCACACGCTTGGTGATTTCCGACAGCAGGTCGTCCACCTGGGTCAGGGCCGGGCGCACTTCCACTTGCGGGTCCACCAGCCCGGTGGGGCGCACCACCTGCTCCACCACGCGGCCGGCGTGCTCGGCCTCATAGTTGCCCGGAGTGGCGGAAACGAAGATGGTCTGTGGGCTCACCCCTTCCCACTCGTCAAAACGCATTGGCCGGTTATCCAGAGCCGATGGCAGGCGGAAGCCGTACTCAACCAGGGTTTCCTTGCGCGAGCGGTCGCCCTTATACATGGCGCCGACCTGGGGCACGCTGACGTGGGATTCGTCGATCACCAGCAAGGCATCCGCCGGCAGGTAGTCGTACAAGGTAGGTGGCGCCGCGCCAGCGGGACGCCCCGAGAGGTAGCGCGAGTAGTTCTCGATGCCGTTGCAGTAGCCCAGTTCGAGGATCATCTCCAGGTCGAAACGGGTGCGCTGCTCCAGGCGCTGGGCTTCCACCAGCTTGTTGTTGGAGCGCAGGTATTCCAGGCGCTCCTGCAACTCCACCTTGATCCCTTCGATGGCGTCCAGCAGGGTTTCCCGCGGGGTCACGTAGTGGCTCTTGGGGTAGAAGGTGAAGCGCGGCAGTTTGCGGATCACTTCACCGGTCAAGGGGTCGAAGGCGCTGATGCTTTCCACTTCGTCATCGAACAGCTCGATGCGGATCGCTTCCAGGTCCGACTCCGCCGGATAGATGTCGATCACATCGCCACGCACGCGGAAGGTGGCGCGGGCGAAATCCATGTCGTTGCGGGTGTACTGCAAGTCCGCCAGGCGGCGCAGCAGGGCGCGCTGATCGAGTTTGTCCCCGCGATCCACGTGCAGGACCATCTTCAGGTAGGTTTCCGGGCTGCCCAGGCCATAGATGCACGACACCGTGGTGACGATGATGGCGTCCTTGCGCTCCAGCAGCGCCTTGGTCGCGGACAGGCGCATCTGCTCGATATGGTCGTTGATCGAGGCGTCCTTCTCGATAAAGGTGTCGGAGGACGGCACATAGGCTTCGGGCTGGTAGTAGTCGTAGTAGGAAACGAAGTACTCCACCGCGTTGTTCGGGAAGAAGGCCTTGAACTCACCATACAGCTGCGCCGCCAGGGTCTTGTTCGGCGCCAGCACCAGGGTCGGGCGCTGCACCTGGGCGATCACGTTGGCGATGCTGAAGGTCTTGCCCGAACCGGTCACACCGAGCAGGGTCTGGTGGGCCAGCCCGGCCTCGATGCCTTCGACCATCAGGCGAATGGCTTCCGGCTGGTCGCCGGCGGGCTGGAAGCGGGTGACTAGCTGGAATTCAGACATAACGTACCTCTGGGATCATTCGTGCGCGGCAATACCGTACAGGAACAGGAAAGACCGCGTACGACCCATGTCGCCGAGGAAAAAAACCGGAATATCCTTGATGTGGAGCCGATTACCACAGCTTTCAAGGCAAAGGTCCTACACCCGCTGACACCCTGGTTATTGCAATAAGACTAACGGTCGAAAAATAAAGCGAAAAACTTGGCGCAAAAGGTCAATAGCCTGTCGCCCCACGCGATGATGGCCTCTATACTAGCTCCCCGTTTGTGCACCGCTCTAGTGCATTCGGCTGGAGCGCGACACGTCCCTCCACACTCCATTCAGAGCCGCCGTAAAAATGAGCCTGTTCTCCGCTGTCGAAATGGCACCACGCGATCCTATCCTGGGCCTCAACGAAGCATTCAACACCGATACCCGCACCGATAAGGTCAACCTTGGGGTGGGCGTGTACTGCAACGAGGAGGGACGCATTCCGCTCCTGCGCGCCGTTGTCGAAGCCGAGACGATTCGCGCCGCCCAACATGCTTCCCGTGGCTACCTGCCGATCGACGGCATTGCCGCCTACGACCAGGCGGTACAGAAGCTGCTGTTCGGCAACGACTCGCCACTGCTGGCCGCTGGCCGCGTGGTCACCACCCAGGCCGTTGGCGGCACTGGCGCCCTGAAGATCGGTGCCGACTTCCTCAAGCAGTTGCTGCCCAACGCCGTGGTCGCCATCAGCGACCCGAGCTGGGAAAACCACCGCGCCCTGTTTGAGACCGCCGGCTTCCCGGTGCAGAACTACCGCTACTACGACGCTGCCACCCACGACGTGAACCGTGCTGGCCTGCTGGAAGACCTGAACGCCCTGCCGGCCCAGTCGATCGTGGTGCTGCACGCCTGCTGCCACAACCCGACCGGTGTCGACCTGAGCCCACAGGACTGGAAAGACGTCCTGGAGGTGGTCAAGGCGAAAAACCTCGTGCCCTTCCTCGACATGGCCTACCAGGGCTTTGGCGACGGCATCGACGAAGACGCCGCGGCGGTGCGCCTGTTCGCCGAGTCGGGCCTGACCTTCTTCGTTTCCAGCTCGTTCTCCAAGTCGTTCTCGCTGTACGGCGAGCGCGTTGGCGCCCTGTCCATCGTCAGCGGCTCCAAGGAAGAAAGCGCCCGCGTGCTGTCCCAGGTCAAGCGCGTGATCCGCACCAACTACTCCAACCCGCCGACCCACGGTGCAACCATCGTCGCCGCCGTGCTGAACAGCCCGGAACTGCGCGCCCAGTGGGAGCAGGAACTGGCGCAAATGCGCCTGCGGATTCGCGGCATGCGCACCCAGATGGTCGACTTGCTGGCCAAAGGCGCCCCTGAGCACGACTTCAGCTTCGTCGGTCGCCAGCGCGGCATGTTCTCCTACTCCGGCCTGACCGTTGAGCAAGTGACCCGCCTGCGCAACGAATTCGGCATCTACGCCCTGGACACCGGCCGCATCTGCGTCGCCGCGCTGAACCAGAACAACATCCATGTCGTGACCCAGGCCATCCTGCAAGTGATCTGATTCACGACAGCGCCAACGAAAAGGGGAAGCCGGCAGGCTTCCCCTTTTTCGTTGGCGATACGTCATTGCCCTGCCCGCCCCCACAGCCTCTAGACTGTGAGCCTATGCCCCCCTTGCTGAGCGAGATCCCGATGAAAAACGATGACCTGCGGGCCGACCGCGACGAACTGGAGCATTACCTGCCCCGCTCGCAGAAACGCGAAAAGAGCCTGGTGCTGCAAATTGCCCTGGGCGTATTCCTTGGCGGACTGGCCCTGTGGCTGGTGCAACTGGCCGCAACCTCGCTGATGGCCAAGCTGATGCTCGGCACCCTGACCTTCGGCGGCTGAACCGCCCTACCCCTGCAATTGAGCCAGGCGCTGGCTGGCGGCATCGTCAAACGCCACGTACAGCGCCTCGGCCACCTGGCTCTTGATGGCCTTGGCACTCTCCAGCCCCAGGACAAAACCTTCGGCCTTGCCGCCGGCACGGTTCAAATCCATCGCCGATCCGGCCTGGGTAATGGCGTCCAGCAACTTGCCGGCCTGGGGGCCGACCCCTTTGGGCAGGCTGATCTGCTCGATGCTCATGACAGCACCTCGCAGCACAGCGCGAAACAGATAGAAGGATGCTGGGATAAATCGAAGCAGATCATAAAGGCGTACCTATGCGGCTGAAGGCCGGCAGCGCGTGAAACCACTTCCGGGGCGCCATGGTAGCCCCTATCGGATCCGCCAGAGACCTGAAGACCGATAAATCCCGCAAAGTCCTGCCAGCCTTTCATTCAGATCCTCGTCGCCCTGAAAAAATATTTCTCGACTTGTTGACTTCCCTTTCTGAATCAGTAAGATACGGCGCATTCCGCGATAGCTCAGTTGGTAGAGCAAGTGACTGTTAATCACTGGGTCCCTGGTTCGAGTCCAGGTCGTGGAGCCATCTTCCTACACTGATTTGCCTTGATCCTCATGAGAGCGCCCTGCTCCTGCGGCAAATCAGCTCAAGCAGTATCCCCCTTGCAAATGATTGATCCGCCTGTCATCCCGACATGCGGATAGACGTTTCATGCACGCCTGAAATCCTCCTTCGCCAACCCGGTTGCATTGCCGCAAAGGCCTGACGTAGGCTGTGCGCCTCTTTATCCAAGCAGTCAGACCCCGCGATGTTCCTGCCCGCACAGTCACCGTGCCCTTCCCCCTCGATGAGCCCTTCGGCAACCCTGGCTGTTGCCCAACTTGACTGTGCGATCAACCGTCGACGCCGTAGCGTATTGTTTGCCTTCACCTTCTCCCCGCACCCGGGCCCACGCTGATCGCGATTGAACCCGGCGCCACCCCGCTAGCCCCTCTGCTTCCACCAGGGCATCTGCCCGGCAATCGCCCGCACGTCGGCCTGCGATGTCCTGCAGCGCCCGCAATAACTGTCTTTTTTGGCGCCTGACGCTTCAGGCGCAGGTCTTGATCATGAACAAAGCCTTGTTAGCCGCCCTGATCCTGGGCATCTCCATTGTCGGCCTGAGCATCGGCTCCACGGTGCCGATCCTTGCCCTGCGCCTGTATCAGGCCGGCGCCTCGAACAACCAGATCGGCATCATGTCGGCGCTGCCCGCCGCAGGCATGATGCTCTCGGCCTTCCTGGTCAATGCCCTGAGCCAACGCCTGACCCGGCGCCAGATCTACCTGCTGTGTTTCAGCCTGTGCGCCTTGAGCGTGGCCGCCCTGGAACTGCCCGGGGCCAGCCTCTACAGCCTGGGCCTGGCGCGGGTCGCCATGGGCCTGGGGGCGGGGCTGATCATCATTCTCGGGGAAACCTGGGTCAATGAAATGGCCGAAGACGCCACCCGCGGACGCCTGGTAGCGGTCTACACCACCTGCTTCACCTTCTTCCAGCTCCTGGGCCCGGGCCTGGTTTCGCTATTGGGCACCGAGGGGCCCGCCGTGCTGGGCATCGTCAGCGTCGGTTATGCGGTGGCGATCGCCGTGGTCTGGCTGATCCTGCCCCTGGAAGACCAGCAGCCGCTGCATGCCGAAAGTCGCACCTTTTCGGTACTGGGCTTTATCCGCATCGCGCCGGCGCTGTGCGTGGGCATCCTGTTCTTCGCGTTTTTCGACAGCGTGGTGCTGTCGCTGTTTCCGGTGTACGCCGCCACCCATGGCTACAGCATCAAGCTCGCGGCCTTGATGGTGACCATCATTCTGTTGGGCGACACCGCGTTCCAGTTCCCCCTCGGCTGGCTTTCGGACAAGCTCGGGCGCCCCGGGATCTACCTGAGCTGCGGCATCATTGCCCTGCTAATCGGCCTTGCCCTGCCACTGCTGATGCAAACGACCACCCTGCTCTGGCCGAGCCTGGTCATCCTCGGCGCCGTGGCCGGCGGCATCTATACCCTGGCTATCGTGCTGATCGGCCAGTCCTTCAGCGGCGCCGACCTGGTGACTGCCAACGCCAGCGCCGGGCTGCTCTGGGGCATCGGCAGCCTGCTGGGCCCCTTGCTCAGCGGCGCGGCCATGAGCGGCGGCAGCTATGGGCTGCCCCTGACCCTGGCGGCGGCCGCCGCAGTGGTGGTGGTCTTCGCCCTGTCCCTGGTACGCCAGGGGCAACTCAGCAAGGCTGCCAACTGAAATACCGCGGATGCGGCCCGTGATCATTCACAGGCCGCATCTTTGTCATTACCATCGCGCGATCCGCACTCCCACCTCATGGATCCCTTCGCGATGGACCGACTCCTGCGCCTCCTGCCCCTGTACGGCCTGCTTTCCCTGTTGCCCCTGCCAGCCCTGGCCGAAGCCCCGGTGGACTGCGCCACCCTCAGCGACAACGTCTCCCTGGAAGCCGGCGAATATCGCCCGCCCCTCGAAGCCAAGGTGATAGGCCAGGGGCGGCTGCACTTTCACAGCGGGCCGAATGCCACCTGCCTGAACAAGAAGCTCTACGTGATTCCCGGTGATGGCCTGACGGTGTACGCCTCCAGTGGAGACGGCTGGGCCCAGGTCATGTACATCGCCAAGGACGGCGAGGACTACACCGGCTGGGTCGAGGAAAAACGCCTGTTGCTGGGCAAGCACTATGGCGCAAGCGGCGCCGAGCTTCCCGATGAGGTGGCTGCATTCATCCAGCGCCACGAAGCCTGCGAGCACTTTGCCGGCGAGGAAGCCTACGACGAGGAACGCCGGGTCTTCCTGGAGAAAGCCGTGAATGAGGTCTGCACAGGCCATGATCAGCAGCTCGCCAGCTTGCGCCAGCAGTACCAGGACAACCCCGACGCCCTGCAGGCCCTGAAGCCGCTGGACAACCTGGAATAACCGACTGCAAAAAAAACGGCGCCCTGAGGGCGCCGGTTTTTTTCATGGCCGCGGTACTCGACTTCAGTGAGTGGCCTCGACACTGCCGCGCGCATGGCTCGGCTGCGAACCATCGCCGGCCTGGCTCGGTGAGTGGCCCGGCTCCTCTCCTACCAGAGGCACTTCATTGCCCTCGGCATCGTGCAGCTTGCCGCCGCTGAAGTAGTCACCCTCACGCAGTACGGCAACGTCCTGGAAGCGCAGGCTGCGCTCGGTGCCGGCGACGAACACCGACTGCTGGTCGGAGTTGCCCGCGGTGAAGTGGTTGAACGCCAGGTTCAAGAGGATCGCCATGATCGCCGAGGAGCTGATGCCCGAGTGGAAGATGGTTGCGAACCAGCTGGGGAAATGATCATAGAAGCTCGGCGCGGCAATCGGGATCATGCCGAAGCCGATGGAGGTGGCAACGATGATCAGGTTCATGTTGTTGCGGTAGTCGACCCGGGACAGGGTCCGGATGCCACTGGCCGCCACGGTGCCGAACAGCACGATACCGGCGCCGCCCAGCACCGAAGTCGGCACCGCGGCAATCACCCGCCCCATGAACGGCAGCAGGCCGAGGATCACCAGGAACAGCCCGCCGGTGGCCACCACGAAGCGGCTCTTGATGCCGGTGACCGCCACCAGCCCGACGTTCTGGGCGAAGGCACTCTGGGTGAAGGAACCGAAGATCGGCGCAATCATGCTCGACAGCATGTCGGCGCGCAGGCCGTTGCCCAGGCGCTTGGAGTCGACCTTGGTGTGGATGATTTCACCCACGGCGAGGATGTCCGCCGAGGTTTCCACCAGCGTCACCATGACCACGATGCACATCGACAGGATCGCCGCGACATGAAAGGTCGGCATGCCGAAGTGGAATGGCGTGGGCAGGCCGAACATCGGCCCTTGGGTGACCCCGGAGAAGTCCGCCATGCCCAGGAACAGCGCGATCACCGTACCGATGATCATGGCCAGGAGAATCGACAGACGGGAAATCGCCGCGCTGCCGATCTTGCTCAACAGCAGCACCAGCACCAGGGTCACCGCCGCCAGGCCGATGTTCGACATGCTGCCGAAGTCCGGGGCCCGGCTGTTGCCACCCATGGCCCAGCGCGCCGCCACCGGCATCAGCGTCAGGCCGATGGTGGTGATGACGATGCCAGTGACCAGCGGTGGAAAGAATTTGGTGATCCGCGAGAACACCGGTGTGATCAGCAGGCCGATCAGCGAGGCGACGATCACCGCACCGAGAATCGACTGGAAACCGCCCTCGCCGCCGCTGGTAACAATCGCCACCATGGTCGACACGCCCGCGAAGGACACCCCTTGCACCAACGGCAGCTTGCAGCCGAAAAACGGCACGCCAAGGGTCTGCAACAAGGTTGCCAGCCCTCCTGCGAACAGCGAAGCGGCGATCAGCAAGCCGATCTCCGAAGGCGACAGGCCAGCCGCCTGGCCGACGATCAGTGGCACGGCAACGATGCCGCCATACATGGTCAGCACGTGTTGCAGGCCATAAGCCATGTTTGCGCCAACACCCAAATTTTCGTCTTCGGGCCGCTGTTGTGAAACCTGGGGGGTATTCATGGTGTGGGGTTCCCTGTTTTTGTTATGGGCACACTGTATGCAACATCCAAGACAACTGTCCATAGGATTGTATACAGTTTTCCATTCTGAATTTCCCCACCCATCAACCCGGGCCATTGCGCGCAAGGCACTCGGATATTGACTCCGTGCCGGCCTGTAAAGGCGGCCCAGAGCCCTCGTTGAAACCAACCCAGGGCCGATCCGCCGCTCTTCAACCGAAGGTTTGAGGGCTGCTCTACTGGTTGAAAAAACAGGATAAAAAAGCCGATCCCGTTGCCGGATCGGCTTATCTGCTGCTCGTAGGGTGCGATCCGTTGGCCGGAACCCGGATCTTGTACACATTGGGTGCAACACGGCCCTACCGTTGGCCGGGCCGGCGACGGCAAACGCGGCAACTGCAACTGGACGGCCGTGTCGACAACCGACCGGAACCGCGGACACCGCCTCGCTGTTGGGGAAGCCGTGAAATCAGGCCTCTAGCAACTGCTCGAGAACCCGCGGCAGTTCGGGGTGGGCCGGCAGGCGCAGGGCAAACTCGTCCTGCAACAGGCTCATCAGTTCCCCTGCATCGGTGATCTGCCGCCGCTCGCTGGGCTGCCCCATCCGATGCAGGGCGTAGCTGCCATTGTTCAAGGTGCGGCGTATTCCCGGCCCCATCAGCGCCACCTTCAATTGGCCGAGGAAAGGAGAGTCCGGGTGGGTCGAGACGTACCAGTTACCCATCTCGTAATCCACATCGCCCTGCAGTTGCAGGTCAAAAACGTACATCGCCCGCCATTCATCCATGACCTTGGCGCGCAAGGTGTAGCTGCCTTCGCGCAGGGTGATGCGATACGGCTCGTGGGGCGTTGCCTGTTCTTGCTCGGTATCCAGCAGCAAGGGCGCGGTGGGCACCATGCCGCCAAAGCCGACATCGACGATGTAGCGCTGGCCCTCCAGGTGCACCAGCGCCAGACGGTGGCTGCGAGCGGTCAGCGCATCTTCCGGCGCCCCCATCACCACTCGCCCGGTGATGCCCCGGGCATCGAAACCCAGGTGCTGCAACAGCACCAGGAAGGCCTGGTTGAGTTCATAGCAGTAGCCGCCGCGCCCCTCGTGGAGAATCTTGCGCTCCACCGAGGCCAGGTCGATGGGTACCGGAACCCGCAACAGGGTCGAAAGGCTTTCGAAGGCAAAACGACAGACATGGCGCCATTGCAGCTCCCGCAGGGTTTCCAGGGTCGGCGCTGGCGCCTGTGGGTAGCCCAGTTGCTGCAGGTACAGGTCGAAGTTCATCAGGTGCGGCTGGCTCATGCACAAATCCTTGAAATGAGGGTCGCCCAGGGTCGCGACAGGCCCCGGCAGGTCGGCGTTATGTATAAGCCAGAAGCGGCAGGCCCGGACAATCAATTCGGCTGATATTTTTTATCGCATTGGCCCCGGATTGGCTCTTGCCAAGCGTCGAGGGCGACTCTGTAATAAGCGCCCCGTCGCTCCCGCTGGAGAACTCTGCGCCATGCACTCACTGGAAGGCCCGCGAATCATCCTGCGCCCGTTGCAACGCAGTGATGCCGACGCCCTGGTCAACGCCGCCCGGGACGGTGAGCTGTGGAACCTGCCTTTCACCGTAGTGCCCTCCCCCGACACCGTCGAACGCTACCTCGACGTGGCGCTCGAGGGCCGTGATGCCGGTAGCGTACTGCCGTTCGCTACCGTGCTCAGGAGCACGGGCGAAGTCATCGGCTGCACGCGTTTCTGGAAGATCGACCGGCACAACCGCAAGCTGGAGATCGGCAGCACCTGGATCGCCAGCCGCTGGCAGCGCAGCTTCGTCAACACCGAGGCCAAGTACCTGATGCTGTGCCATGCCTTTGACGACATGAACTGCGTGCGGGTGCAGTTCACGACCGACGAGATCAATCACACGTCCCGCGCGGCGATCCTGCGCCTCGGCGCCCGACAGGAAGGCATAGTGCGGCACGAGCGCATCATGCCCGACGGACGCAAGCGCAATTCCGTGCGCTTCAGCATCATCGACGACGAGTGGCCCGCCGTGCGCCAGCGTCTGCAACAACGCCTCAGCCAAGCCTGAGGCCTCACCCTTACAAGCCCCACAAGGATGTAGCCATGCCCGTCGATTTCACCCTACGCCCAGCCCAGCGCGAGGACGCGCTGTGCATCAGTGGCCTGGCCACCCAGGTCTTTCTCGACACCTATGCCACCGACGGCATGCGCAGCGACCTGGCCGAGGAAGCCCTGAGCGTCTACGCCCCGGAACAGTTCCGCCAGCGCCTTGAGGATCCCCACAGAAACCTGTTGCTGGCCGAGCGTAACGGGCACCTGCTGGGCTTCGCGGAAATCGCCGGCAACACCCGGCCGCCGCTTGCCGGCCTGGCCGATGGGATGGAGCTGGTGCGCCTGTACGTGCAGCGCCATGCCCATCGGCAAGGCGTTGGCCAGGCGCTGCTGCAACAGGTGGAAGAACGGCTGCAAGCCAGCGACAGGCCCTGCCTGTGGCTCGCCGTCTGGGCACAGAACCACAGGGCGCAGGCCTTCTATCAGGCCCAGGGCTACGTCTGCGCCGGTAGCACCGCCTACGAGTTTGGCGGCAACGCCTACGCCAACCAGGTGTTCTGCAAGCGCTGGTAGCCGTCAGCGATCGGAGCGCTGCAACGGCTCCCCCACATGGTCCGCCGCCAGCGCCATGGCCCGATTGCGGCCCGTGGCCTTGGCTTGATACAGGGCCGCATCGGCCCTTTCGATAAACATCTCGATGCTGTCGCGGCCCGTCGGCACGAAGGCGTAGCAGCCCAGGCTGACCGTCACGCAGCCCACCGGTGAGCCGGAATGGGCGATGTTGCGCTGCATGACACTGCGGCGAATCTGCTCGGCCATGGCCAGCGCGCCATGAATGTCGGTGTCGGGCAGCAACACCGCAAACTCTTCGCCACCATAGCGCACGGCCAGGTCAGCCTTGCGCTGGCAGCAGCCCTTGAGCGCCTGGGCCACCTCGGTCAGGCAGTGATCGCCCGCCACATGCCCGTAGGTATCGTTGTAGCGCTTGAAATAGTCGATATCGACCATGACCAGGCTCAACGGGCTGCGTTGCCGCGCACCACGGCCAAACTCCACGGTCAGGGCGCGCTCGAACAAGCGGCGGTTGGCCAGGCCGGTGAGGCTGTCATGGGTGGCGATCACCTCCAGGGCCTCCTGGGCCTCGCGCAGATCTGCCTCGATCCGCTCGTTGTTGCGCACCTGCTGCACGAAGACCCAGCCGAACAGGCCGACCCCCAGCAGCACCAGGGCGACGATGGCCGTGGACTGGTAGGCCGAGGCATACCAGCCCTTGAGCACCGAGTCCTTGGAGTTGGCCGCGGCCACCACCAGGGGATAGGCCTGCAACTGCCGATAGCCGTACAGGCGCGTCACCCCATCAACAATCGAGGTGATCATGGCGTTGCCGGTGGTGGCCTCGGGCAAGTACTTGCTGAAGATCTCGCCGCGGGCCAGGGAAGCACCGATCTGCCGCTCTTCGAACGGCCGCCGCGCAATCAGCGTACCGTCGGACAGGGCAAGGAACATGGCGCCCTGCTCGTCGATATTGAAACTGGTGAAGAACTGATCGAAATACGCCAGTTTGATGCCCGCCATCAGCACCCCCTGGAAATTCCCCTGGCTATCGTTGAGCCGCCGCGAGATGGGAATGATCCATTCGCCATTGGCCCGGCTGCGGATGGCCGGGCTGATGTGAGCCAGCAACGAAGCATTCTGCTGATGGAAACGAAAGTAGTCGCGGTCTGCCACATCGTTGCCATGGGGCGAATCACCAAAGGAACTGACCACCCACTGACCGTCCCGGTCATAGAGAAATACCCCGCTGAGCTGGGTCAGGGCCTGCACCCGCCGGGCGAATATGCCCTGCAAGCGGGGCTGCTGTTCAGGGCCATCGCCCAGGGCCTGGATCCATTCGGACAGGCTCATCAGCACCAGGTCGGCTTCCATGAACGTGTCTTCGGCCTGCTGGGCGATGGCCCGGGTCAGGTTGGTGGAATTGACTTCCGCCTGCATCAGGTCGTGACGCCAGGACTGTTCCAGTTGCAGGTACAACAGCCCGCACAGGCACAGAAACACGGTTGCGATGAAGGCCACCGCGGCCTTGAGCAGCGGCAAACGCTTCAGGGTTCCGCCAGGGGGATGATGAGGATCGTAGATGGGAACAGGCAAAAGGGTCGTCCTGACGGGAGTGGCCTGGGCTACAGGGCGGGTCCCTGGTTGTTTTCGAGACTGGCTGAACGGCCAGCGCCCTGCACAGTATAGGTTTTCTGGCCGCTGACCCGGGCCGGGAGCTCAGGCAGCAACCTTGAACGGCCCGGCTCCACCCTGGGGTTATCGGCCACCGCGAGCAATGCTTAAAGTGCCGATCGACGGCTCGAGCAATATTCGACAAACACCTCGGAAAGCGCCGCCAGCACAGTCTGGTCCGCTTCGGGCGCGGTGAACAGACGGTACTGCGCATCCGGCAACGGTGGCAAACCGTATTCCTCCCCCAGGGCACACAGCCCTGCCCCCAACTGGCTGGCCGCCATGGGTGCTATGGCGAACCCGGACAGCACGGCGGCGCGCAGGGCCCAATTGCTGCTGCAAAGCATAACCGTGCGCTGGGCAATGCCGGCCTGGGCCAGCCGGCCCAGGGCCGCGGCCCGGTAGGGGCAAGGCTCGGGAAACAGCGCCAAGGGCAAGGGGTCGGGCAAGAGCCCGGCAGGTTGCACCAGCCCGGCCCAGACCAGCGGTTCGGACCAGAGCAGGCGGCCAGGCTCGGCAGTTTCGCACAGCGAGCCCACCACCAATTGCAAATTGCCCTGGGCCAGCAGATCCAGCAGCGTACCGGGAATGCCAACCTGCACATCGAGCCGGATACCTGGGTAGCGCCCGGCAAAATCCTGCAGCGCACGCAGCAGCCGGGGGTCGGCAAAATCCTCGGACAGGCCCACCCCCACGCGCCCGTGGAACGGCACCCGGGTCAGTTCGGTCCAGGCGTCGCGATTCAACGCCAGGATCGCCCGGGCATAGGCCATCAACCGCTCGCCATCGGCAGTCAGCTGCTGCGAGCGGGTGGTGCGCTGGAGCAGCGGCTTGCCGACCTGCTGTTCCAGGCGCCGCAGGTGGCCGCTGACCGCGGACTGGGTCAGGTGCAGCTTGAGGGCCGCACGGCTGAACCCTTGTTCATCGACAACAGCAACAAAGGTGCGCAATAGCAGGGCATCGAACATATTTCAGAATGAAATCAATAAGGATTGAATCGACAATTTATATTTAAAAACAAGCTATGTTGCAATGACGGTCATCCCAACCCCAAGAGATTCGTCCATGACCCGGCTCCTGCACATTCAATGCTCGCCCCGCCTGCGCCGCTCCGCCTCCCTGGAAATCGCCCACGGCTTCATCCAGAGCTACCGACAGCAACGGCCGGACACCGAGGTCACCACCCTGGACCTGTGGAGCCTCGATTTGCCGGAACTCGATCAGACGGCCATGGACGCCAAATATGCGCAACTGGCCGGCCAGCCCCTGGGCAATGCCGAACAGCGGGCCTGGGCCCGGCTCCAGGCGCTGGCAGAGCCGCTGCACCAGGCCGACCTGTTGGTGCTTTCCATACCCCTGTGGAACTTCAGCATTCCCTACAAGCTCAAGCACTTCATCGACCTGGTTTCCCACCAGGGCATCCTCTTCAGCTTCGACCCCGAGAACGGCCTGCAAGGCCTGCTGCGCAACAAGACGGCGGTGGCGGCCTACGCCCGGGGCCTGGACTTTTCTTCCCGCTCCAGCACACCAGCGCCGGCATTCGATTTCCAGAAGCCCTATATAGAGGCCTGGCTGAATTTCATCGGGATTGCCAACCAGCACTCGCTGATCGTGGAAAAGACCATTCTCGGTCCGGACATAGAACAGGCCTCGCGACAGGCGACCACCGAGCAGGCACAGGCCCTGGCGCAGCAACTGGCGGCCCGCCAGTACTGAACCATACCCGGGCCGGCGCCGCGCAGGAGCCTGCCCGCCTGGCCCACCCTGCTCTTTACCGCCGAGCCCAGGCATCCGCAGTGAGCATTACCCTCGCGGTTGTTTTGCCACTCATCCGACTGCCCCCGCCGCTCATCAAAAAAGCTGTAACGGCACCTTCACTCCATGCATTTCGGGTCTATAAACAATTCACAAAATCGTTTGCTTCGAATCACCACCCGTTCACCCATGCCCTTGTCGAGCATGGGGTGGTGCTGGAAGCTGGCCCCAAGGAGCGGGAGTTGACCGGAAGTACCACGCTGCACCGTTTCACCTTCAGGCCCTGGCGTCATCGCGAGCTGCTGCGGGCACTGATCGAACGCGAAGTGATAGGCCGCTACCGCGGCTCGATCGCCGGCCTGCTCTGGTCCTTTCTCAACCCCTTGCTCATGTTGCTGGTGTACACCTTCGTGTTCAGCGTGGTGTTCAAGGTGCGTTGGGGAACCGACAACGACTCGAACACCCAGTTCGCCCTGCTGGTGTTCACCGGGATGATGGTCTTCAACCTGTTCTCCGAATGCCTCACCCGAGCCCCCGGGCTGATCCTGAGCCACGCCAACTATGTGAAGAAGGTGGTGTTCCCCCTGGACATGCTGCCCTGCGTGATGCTCGGGGCGGTGCTGTTCCACACGCTGGTGAGCTTTGCCGTCTGGCTGCTGTTCCACCTCCTGGCCTTCGGCCTGCCGCCGCCCACCGCTCTGCTGTTTCCCCTGGTGCTGCTGCCCCTGGTGCTGTTCACCCTCGGGCTGTCCTGGGTCCTCGCCTCCCTGGGGGTCTACCTGCGGGATGTTGGCCAGGTCATCGGTGTACTGATGTCGGCCCTGCTGCTGATGTCGGCGGTGTTCTATCCGCTGAGCGCCCTGCCTGAGGCCTACCGGCACTGGCTCTACCTGAACCCCTTGACCCTGGTGATCGAGTCCTCCCGCGACGTGCTGATCTGGGGCGTGGTGCCCGATCTCGGCCTGTGGCTGATAGAGCTGAGCGTCGCGCTCGGCGTGGCCTTCCTGGGATGGGCGTGGTTCGAAAAAACCCGCCCGGGGTTCGCCGATGTGCTCTGAACTGGCGATCAAGGCCCAGGGCCTGGGCAAGTGCTACCCGATCTACGACCAGCCCCGCGACCGCCTGCTGCAACTGCTGCTGCCCCGCGGCAAGCAGCGCTATCGCGAATTCTGGGCCTTGAAGGACGTTGCGCTGGAAGTGCGCAAGGGCGAAACCCTGGGCATCATCGGCCGCAACGGCAGCGGCAAGTCGACCTTGCTGCAACTGATCTGCGGCACCAGCACAGCTTCCACGGGCAGCGTGACCAGCCATGGGCGGATCGCCGCCCTGCTGGAGCTGGGCTCGGGGTTCAATCCCGAGTTCAGCGGCCGCGAGAACGTCTACCTCAACGGTGCGGTATTGGGCCTCAAACGCGCGGAGATCGAGGCGCGTTTCGACGAAATCACCGCCTTCGCCAACATCGGCGAATTCATCGACCAGCCCACCAGGACCTATTCCAGCGGCATGCTGGTGCGCCTGGCCTTTGCCGTTTCGGTGTGCGTGGAGCCGGATATCCTGATCGTCGACGAAGCCCTGGCCGTCGGCGATGCTTCCTTCCAGTTCAAGTGCCTGGAACGCCTGGAGCGCCTGACCCGACAAGGCGCGACCCTGCTGTTCGTGTCCCATGACATGAGCATGGTCAAGCGTTTCTGCAACCGTGCCCTCTACCTGCGCGACGGCGAAATCCGCGCCAGCGGTGCACCGGAGGCGATGGCCGAGCTGTACCTGCTGGACATGCGTGACGAACAGCGCCGCTGGGCCAGCGCGGGCGCCGTCCAGGTCAGCGCCAAGACACCGCTCAACCCGGAGCACGGCATGGCCTTCGGCACCCCTGAAGGGCGGATCACCTCAGCCGTGTTCAGCAATACCGGGGCGCTGTACTCAAGCTTTGCCCACGGCGACATGATCGAAATCGCCATCGATGCCCAGGTCAGCGACGCCATTGCCCGCCCCAACATCAGCCTGACCATCCAGGAAGCCCGGCTGCTGGTGGTCAGCGGGGTCAACGTCGCCCTGCAATGCGGCGAGTCCCGGCAAGGCTGGCGCAGCGCCTCGGTGTGCCTGCGATTCGCCGCCAACCTGGCGGCCGGGCGCTACCACATCACGCTCAAGCTGATGAATGGCGAAACGGAAGAAACCTCCCACCTGATTGAAAAGCAGGTGGCCCTCCTGGCGTTCGACACCTTGCCGGGCAACAAGCACTTCCTGGGAATCGTCGACTTGCACATCGAACCTGCCCCCCGCCCATCGCAGCAGCCCCTGGCAGTCGAGGAGCGTTCATGAGCGACAAGCAATGGCAAGTCGCGATATTCGGCACCTTCGATGTAGCCAACTACGGCGACCTGCTGCTCCCCCTCATTACCGAAGCAGCATTGCAGGCGCGCCTGGGCAAGGTGCGCCTGCACGCGTTCTCCTATCACTCGCGCAGCACGCCGCAATGGCCCTACCCCGTCACCTCGGTCAGTGAACTGCCCCAGCTCATCGATAGCCTGGACGCAGTGCTGATCGGCGGCGGCTTCATCATTCGCTTCGACAAGGTCATCGCTGCCGACTACTACCCGCCCGACCCGCAGATCCATCACCCCACCGGGTACTGGCTGTCGCCTGCGCTGATGGCCCTGCAACACAATGTGCCGCTGATATGGAACGCCCCCGGCATGCACTGCAACCCGATTCCATCCTGGGCGGCCCCCCTGGTCAGGCTGACCCTGGAGCAAAGCCCCCACGTCCGGGTGCGCGATGCCCTGTCTGCAAACACCCTGTCCGCGCTGAGCGAGCAGGCCCAGGTCGAGGTACTGCCGGATACCGCCTTTGGCCTGCCCAGCCTGATCGACCGGCAGCAACCCTCGGCGGCCTATCGCCAACTCTGTGCCCAGGCCGGCCTGACCGGGCCCTATCTGGTGGTGCATGCGATTGCCGGCCTGGAGAGCTTTCTCCAGCTATGGAAAACCCACAACGCGCTGTTCAGCCAGTGGCAGCTGCTGCTGTTGCCCATCGGCCCGGTGCTCGGGGACCATGAGTCGATTCTCGGGGCCGACCTGCCACGGGCCGTGCGCCTACCGGCCTGGCCAGAGCCACTGCTGCTGGCGGAGATCCTGGCCCAGGCCCAGGGCGTCATAGGCCACAGCTATCACCTGGCGATCACCGCCCTGGCCTTCGGCGTACCGACCTTCTGCTCGGCCAACCTGAACCAGGGCAAGTACACCGCCTTGCGCGCATACCGCGGGATCCGCCCCCTGCCCACCGAACAGCCCATCGATCCCCAATGGTTCCTGCAACACCTGAGCGAAACGGGGCCCTGCCCCGAGGTGATCGCCGCGCAGGAACAAGTGCAGCGCCATTGGGACCGGGTAGCCGAACTGGTCGCCCAGGGCCCGCGCCCCACCAGCCAGGTGCTGAACCGCTTCTGGCAAGCCCTGCCCGGCCTGCTGGAGGAAACCCGAGAGGACTGGCGCGAGGCGTGCCTGAGCAAACAGGCCGAACTGGATGAGCTGAAAATCCAGGTACAGCAGTTGACGCTACTACGCCGCCACCAAACGGAACTCACCAGTCGGGTCGATGCCGAGCTGGGTCGAATCCATCGCTCCAACTCCTACCGCCTCACCGCGCCGTTACGCTCCCTGCGGCGCCGCCTGCAACATTTATTGGGAAGATGAATACGATGCTGAATCTGCCAATGCTGACCAGAGCCCCCTTGCACACTCAGCCCTTTCGCTGGGGGCGGATCACCGAACTGTATTCGCCCGCGGACGCCGCGGCCCTGGTAGCGACCTATCCCCGTGACTCCTTCAAGACGGTGTCCGGCTATGGCGGAGAAAAGGACTACGAGTACCAGGCGCGGCAACTGGTGGAAATGGGCACCGGGCGCATTATCCACGAGCAGCACCTGAGCCCGGCCTGGCGCAGGCTGGCCAGCGAGTTGACCGCACCGGACTATCGCCTGGCGCTGTCGACGCTCACCGACATGGACCTCAGAAACGCTCCCATGGAGGTCAATGTCTTCCACTACGGGCCGCAGGCCTGCCTCGGCCCGCACCCGGACCTGGGCGACAAGCTGGTGACCCATATCCTGTACTTCAACGATTCCTGGAACATCGAGGACGGTGGCTGCCTGAATATCCTGGGCTCTGCCGACCCCACGGATGTGGTCGCGGTGATCCCGCCCCTGGTGGGCACATCGGCAGTACTGGTACGCGCCGAGAACTCCTGGCATGCGGTGACGCAGGTGGTAGCCAATTGCCGGACTTCACGGCGCAGCATGACCGTGACCTTCTACCGGCCCGGCTGCCTCAGCTCAATGTGGCCCAGTGGCGACCAGAGCCCACTGCACAACTATGAGCCCGCTCATGACTAAGTCCCACTCGCAGGAGCAGGAGTCGACCCGGCTGCGGCTCGAGCACGCACAGGCCATCCTTCAGCGCGATGCCGCCCTGGCGCATATCGAACATATGCGGCGCTCGCGTTCCTGGCGCCTGACCCGCCCCCTGCGCATGCTGATGCAACTGCTGCGGCACGGGGTGATCAACGACGAGAGCGAGTACCCGACTCACCTGCCCTCTCTCGTCCAGCCTCTGCCAGCTTCCACCCCCTTGGAGCCCGATATCGTGGAGGACTCAGCACCCGGCTCTGCTGCTCAGCATTTTGACCTGCTGTGCTTTGCCAATATCGACTGGTCCGCCAGGTTCCAGCGACCACAGCAACTGATGACGCAGTTCGCTATCCAGGGTTATCGGGTGTTCTACATAATCCTTTCGCCGCTACCCACAGCAGAGCGGCCCTATGCGGTGCACCCAGTCGCTCCCGGGGTCTTCGAAGTCACCCTGCGCGGGCTTGCACGGCAGGACTACTACGCCACCTGGATCACCGAAGGCAACCTGCGCGCCAATGCCGAGGCGTTGCAGGCCCTGGTGAGCGACTACCGGATCAAGACGGCGGTGTCGGTGGTTCACCTGCCCTATTGGACGCGCCTGGCCCTGCACCTGCGCAAGGCATACGGCTGGCCCGTGCAATACGACTGCATGGACGAATGGCAGGACTTCCCGAACATCGGTCAGCCCTTGCTGGACCAGGAACAGGTACTGGTGAAGCAGGCCGATCTGGTAACCGTCACCGCCTCCGTGCTGTACGACAAATGGGCCAGTACCAGCCGTCGCTGCCAGTTGGTTAGAAACGGGGTGGACTTCGACTTCTTTGCCCGATGCTGTACACCCAATACTCTGCTGGAGGAGCTTCAAGGCCCGATCATCGGCTTCTATGGTGCCCTGGCCGAATGGGTCGATTTTGAGCTGGTGGCGGCCATCGCCCGGCAACGACCAGAGTGGAATCTGGTGCTCATTGGCGATGTGTTCGTCCGTGACCTGGCCGGCCTCGACCGCTTGCCCAATGTCCACCTGCTGGGCCGCAAGCCTTACGCGCAGATGCCGCAATACCTGTACCACTTCGATGTCTGCATCATTCCTTTTCGCCTCTACAACCTGACCCACGCGGTGGATCCGGTGAAGTTCTACGAGTTCATCAGCGCCGGCAAACCCGTGGTCGCAGTGCCGCTGCTGGAGATGCAGATCTACGAGCCTTACCTGTATTTCGCCGACGGGCCGTCTGCCTTTGTCACGCAGATCGAAACAGCCCTCGGGGAAACCGATCTGCAGCGCTGGGACCAACGGCTGGCACTGGCCCGGGAAAACGATTGGCGGCAACGCTTCGAAGACACGCGCGATGCGCTGGTCGAACTGTTTCCGAAGGTCTCGGTAATCATCGTCACCTACAACAATGTGCAGCTGACCCGCGGCTGCATCGACAGCCTGCTGCGCAATTGCGCCTACCCGAACCTGCAACTGATCATCGTCGACAACGCCTCGCAGGACTCCACCCGCAACTACCTGCGCTACCTGGCCCGCAGCGAACCCAATGTGAGCATCGTGCTCAACGAACAGAACCTGGGTTTCGCCGCCGCCAACAACCAGGGCCTGCGCCTTGCGCAGGGCCACTACCTGGTCCTGCTCAACAACGACACCGTGGTGCCCAAGGGCTGGCTCGCGCCCCTGCTGCGCCACCTCGACGACCCGGAGGTGGGGTTGGTGGGGCCGACCACCAATGCGGTGGGCAACGAGGCCCGGGTCAGCATCGACTACCAGGACCTCGACGACATGGAGGACTTCGCCGACCGGCGCGCCAGCCAGTACCGCGGGCGCTGCTTCGACATCCCGATGCTGGCCATGTTTTGCGTAGCGATGCGCCGCGAAGTGCTGGATCAGGTGGGCTGGCTGGATGAAGCCTTTGGCATCGGCATGTTCGAAGACGACGACTACAGCCGGCGAGTCCAGGCCGCCGGCTTGCGCACCGTATGCGCCGAGGATAGCTACATCCACCACTACGGCCAGGCCTCGTTCAAGGCCCTTATCGCCAGCGGCGAATACCAGCGGTTATGGGACAAGAACCAGGCCTACTTCGAAAGCAAGTGGGGGCCCTGGCAACCCCATCGTCAAGCACGCCGCAGAGCGAACGCCGACGCCACGGGAATGAAGCTCACCGACTGAATCTGCAGCCCGATACACCCACAAGGAAGATGCCGAACGTGCTGAAAAAAATAATTCAACAGCTCAGTGGTCGGGCAGTCGCAGCCCATGTTCCCCCGGACGACATGAGCGAGGAGCAGCGCAAGGCGCAGACCGCCGAGCACTGGTCACAGAACCAGGCCGGCTCGGATGCGTTTTCTGCGGATGTCTACTGGCTGGCAGTGCCTGCGGTGCAACAACGCCATCAGCAAAAGGCCACGGCCAGCAGCGGTCATGCTCACTGGGTACCCTATTGCCTGAACACCTTTCTGGCGGGCCGGTTACCGGTGCCGCGTATGCTGAGCATCGGCTGCGGCACCGGTACCCTGGAACGCGAGCTCTACAAACTCCAGGCCTTCCAGGACTGCGACGCCGTGGATATCGCCCCGGCGGCGCTGGACACCGCCCGGGCAGAAGCGGCGGCGCTGGGGGCCCGGACCCTGCACTACAGCCTTACCGACGTCGAGCGGGTGCAACTGCCCAGCGCTCATTACGACGCCGTCTGGTTCAACGGTTCACTGCATCACATTCGCCAATTGGAAAAGGTCTGCGCCAATGTCCGCCAGGCCTTGAAGGCGGACGGCTGGCTGTTCTTCAACGAGTATGTCGGCGCCAATCACTTTGCCTTTGACCAGGCCCAGTGCGCAGCCATCAGCCATGCCTTCGCCCTGATTCCCCCGGCCATGCGCCGCTCTTTCGTCCAGGGTTCCTACGGTCAGGTGCAGAACAACGTACCGCTCCCTGATCCACAAGAGGTGGTGAAGGTTGATCCGTCCGAGGCGGTGCGCTCCCAGGACATCCTCAAGGTGGTGGAACAGCACTTCCAGATCCAGGCCCTCAACACCTGCGGCGGCACCCTGCTGCAATTTCTGCTGCATGGCATCGCCGGCAATTTCAAGGCCGATGATCCCCAGGCGATGCGGGTGCTGCGGATGCTGTTCGACATCGAAGACGGGCTGATCGAGTCGGGCACCCTGAACAGCGATTTCGTGATCGTTGCCGCGACCCCGAAACAGTCGGAGTCCGTGCCTTGACTCGCTCTGTATCCGGGGCGCGGCAATGAGCACCGCCCTGTTCCAGCGCTGGCGCCGCGTCTATCACCGCCTGCCGCTGCCTTACCTGCTGAAAGCCTTGATCCAGCGCCTGTATCACGGCGTGCTGGGACCTGGCTGGCGGGCCCTGCGTCGGCATCAGCGGGCCGCCAAGAGTTTCGTACCCGCTTGTAGCGTGCTACCGGCGGCCGACCCGCAATGGCCGGATTACGTGGTCTGGGGTGCCATCGACTGGGATTTCCGCCAGCAGCGTCCCCAGCACCTGGCCCGCGGCTTGAGCACCAGCGAACGCCGGGTTTTCTATGTCTCGGCCAGCCTGGAGGACGACGCTCGCGACGGTTTTACCTTGCGCCCGCTGGATGACCGAGGGCGGCTGTTCGAAGTGCGGCTGTTTGCACGCACAGCCCCGCTCCTCTACCACGCTGCCCCGCAAGAGGCCGTGGTCCAGCAGTTGCGTCGCAGCATCGGCGAGTTATTGAGCTGGGCCCATTCGAGCCAGGTGATCTCCCTGGTCCAGCACCCGTTCTGGGCCCCCGTGGCCGGGGCGCTGCCGGCCAGCCGCCTGGTCTATGACTGCATGGACAACCATCAGGGCTTCGGCAACAACGCCCCTGACCTCCTGCAACTGGAGCATGAGCTGCTGCGCGAGGCCGATATCACGCTGTTTGCCTCGGCGTGGCTGGAACGCCACTGGAGTCGGCACTGCCCGCCTGCAAGCACCGGGCAACGCACCGTATTGCGCAATGCCGCCGACTTCACCTATTTTTCCAAGCCCCCGGCCCAGTGTTATCAAGACCCGCAAGGCCGTCCCGTGATCGGCTACTACGGCGCGCTCGCCCAGTGGTTCGATGTGGATCTGCTGGCCGCTATCGCCGAAGCCTTCAGGCACTGCACGATCCTGCTGATAGGCGCAGATACCGGGCGGGTTGGTGCGCGCCTGCAGCGCCATGCCAACGTCAGGCTGGCCGGTGAAATCCCCTACGCACAGCTGTCCGCCTACCTGCAGGCCTTCGATGTCTGCATCCTGCCGTTTCGCATCGAGGCACTGACCCTGGCCACCAACCCGGTCAAGGTCTACGAATACCTGAGTGCCGGCAAGCCGGTGGTGGCGGTGGATCTGCCCGAGCTGCAGGAGTTCGGCCAGCAGGTATCCATTGCCAGGGATACCCCCTCCTTTATCGAAGCCATCGCCCAGGCGTTGCAGGAACCTGCCTGCGACAGCACTTCCCGCCAGCGCCAGGAATTCGCCGCACAACAGACTTGGGAGCACCGGGTAGAACAGTTGAAGGCCCTGGTTGAAGGCGAGCAAACCGGGCCCCTGATCAGCGTGATAGTAGTGACCTACAACAACCTGGCATTCACCCGCGCCTGCCTGGCCAGCCTGGCCGCCGATGCTCTGGGCCGCAATCTGGAGATCATTGTCGTCGACAATGCCTCCACCGACGGCAGCGTCGAATTCCTTCGGCAGTGGGCCAGCGACAGCGCTCACTCGCTCATCCTCAACCCCGGCAACCTGGGTTTCTCCGCGGCCAACAATCAGGGCCTGGCCCGGGCTCGGGGCGAGTTCCTGGTCTTGCTCAACAACGACACCGAGGTCACCACTGGCTGGGCGCAGACCCTGCGCCGCCACCTGCAACGCAACCCGGGGCTCGGCCTGATCGGACCGGTAACCAACAACATCGGCAACGAAGCGAAGATCGAGATCAGCTACCGCTGCCTCGAGGACATGCCTGGCCGCGCCCGCCAATACACCTGGCGCCATGCCGGCCGAGTGGTGCCCTGCGCCACCCTCGGTTTCTTCGCGGTCATGATGCCCAGGTCGACCTATGAGCGCGTCGGGCCCCTGGATGAAGCCTTCGGTCTGGGCTTTTTCGAAGACGACGACTATTGCCGCCGAGTCGAACAAGCAGGGCTGTCCTGCGCCTTTGCCGAAGACGTGTTCATTCATCACCATCTTTCTGCCTCGTTCAGCCAGATGCCCGGCAGCCAGCGCCAACAACTGTTTGAGCGCAACAAGGCCCTGTACGAGGCGAAATGGGGCCGACCCTGGACTCCCCACACCGCCAGGGAGCCATCATGAGGCTGGTCTATCTGTCACCGGTCAGCTGGCACAGCTTCGCGCAGCGCCCCCATGAACTGGTGCGCCAGTTCCATGCGGCCACCCAGGCCCCCGTGCTGTGGGTCGAACCCTATCCCACGCGCTTGCCGGTACTGGCCGACTTGCTAACCCGCCCGCCATACCAGGGCCCGACCGTCGCCGTGCCGGACTGGCTGACCCTGGCCAGGCCCCGGGCCCTGCCCATAGAGCCCCTGCCCGGCTCGGGCTGGGTCAATCGCCTGTTCTGGCAGGAGCTCAAGCAACAGATCCGCCATTTTGCCCAGGCACCGACCCAACTCGGCATCGGCAAACCCTCGAGGCTGGCCCTGCAACTGCTGCAGGAACCGATCTTCGCCGGCAGTTTCTATGACGTCATGGACAACGTACCGGCGTTCTATCGCGGCTGGTCGCGCCGTGCCATGCACCGGCGCCAACACCAGACCGCCCGGGCTGTGGTCACCGCCCTGGCCTCTTGCACGACTTTGCAGCGCTACTGGCAACGGCAACAGGTCGATACCCGGCTGCTGCTCAATGGTTGCGCCAGCGAACGCCTGCCTGCCCTGCCCCTGTCCCGGCGCGCAGCACATGGAACACGGCCGGTGTTCGGCTACATCGGCACCCTCGCCAAGTGGTTCGACTGGGAATTCGTGCTTGCCCTGGCCGTGGCCTTTCCCGGGGCCGAGGTACGCCTGATCGGCCCCCAGCACGGACCTTCGCCCAGGGCACTGCCGGACAATATCCGGTGCTTGCCGGCGCTGTCCCACGAGGCCGCGCTGCAAGCCATGGCCGAGTTCGATGTCGGCCTGATCCCGTTCAAGTGCAACGACATCACCCGCTACGTCGACCCGATCAAATACTACGAGTACCGGGCCCTGGGCTTGCCAGTGGTCAGCACCGCATTCGGCGAAATGGGCACCAGGCGCCATCTTCCGGGAGTGTTTCTCAGCGACAGCCTCGACGACATCTCCCGAGTCATCCACCAGGCGCTGACGTTTACCGAGCCCCTGGCCGAGACCCTGAAGTTCCGCGAAGCCAACTCCTGGGCAAAACGCTTCGAGGGGGCCCATGCCGCGTTCCTGTGATGTGGTGGTGGTCAACTACAACGCCGGCCTTCTGCTGGAGGACTGCGTGATCTCGGTGCTGGCCCAGGACATCAACCGGCTGGTGCTGGTGGACAATGCCTCCCATGACGGCAGCCTGGAACAGGTTGCCACCCGGTTCGCTGCCGATGAACGCCTGCTCATCCTGCGCAACCCAAGCAACACCGGCTTCGCCGCGGCCTGCAACCTAGGCGCCAGTCACTGCGAGCAGCCACACATCCTGTTCCTCAACCCCGACACCGTATTGCAACCGGGCGCCTTGCAAGGAATGATCGACGCCCTGCGCCACACCCACGATCTGGGCATGGCAGGTGGCCTGTTGTGCAACTTCGACGGCAGCGAACAGCCCGGTGGACGTCGAGTCTTCCCCACTCCACGGCGGGCAATAGTACGCGCCCTCAACCTGTCGGGCCTGGCCTGGCTCTCGCCGCGACTGTTTTCCGACTTTCTTCTGCACCGCGAGCCCCTGCCCAGCCGTCCGACGCAGGTAGAAGCCATTTCCGGCGCCTGCATGCTGGTCAAGCGCAAAGCCCTGGACAGCGTCGGCGGCTGGGACGAAGGCTACTTCCTGCACTGCGAGGACCTGGACCTGTGCATGCGCTTTCGCCAGGAAGGCTGGAAAGTCTGCTTCGTACCCCAGGCCAGGATCTTTCACGCCTGGGGCGCCTGCAGCCGCACCCGCCCGGTGTTCGTCGAATGGCACAAGCACCGGGGCATGATCCGCTTCTATGGCAAGTTTTTTCGTGAAGACTATCCCCGGATCCTCTCCTGGAGCATCTGTGCAGGTGTCTGGCTACGTTTCAGTTTCGTGGTGGGCTACCACTGGCTGGCGCAGCTGGGACGGATACTCGGACAACCTCGCTAGTCCGGCAATGGCTCAGAGCACAACGTCGGCGTGGCACTTCCTGATAAACTGCGCCAATTCGTCACCCCGACAACCGCCATGACCACAGGCGGTTGCCCCGCAAAGCGACAAACATCCCATGCCCTTTACCGCTTCAAGCCCTTCCCGTTCAGAACCTTCCCGGCGTTTCAGTGTAGCGCCGATGATGGATTGGACGGACCGTCACTGCCGATTCTTCCTGCGCCTACTGTCCAAGCACACCTTGCTCTACACCGAAATGGTCACCACGGGTGCGCTGCTCAATGGTGATCACGAGCGCTTCCTGCGCTACCACCCGTCCGAGCACCCTCTGGCGTTGCAACTGGGGGGCAGCACGCCGGCGGATCTCGCGGCGTGCGCGCGCATGGCCCAGGAGCATGGCTACGATGAGGTCAACCTCAACGTCGGTTGCCCCAGCGACCGGGTGCAGAACAACATGATCGGTGCCTGCCTGATGGGCCATCCGGCGCTGGTGGCCGATTGCGTGAAAGCCATGCGAGATGCGGTGTCGATTCCCGTGACGGTCAAGCATCGGATCGGTATCAACGGGCGCGATAGTTATGCCGAGCTATGCGATTTCGTCGGCCAGGTCATGGAAGCCGGATGCAGCAGCTTTACCGTGCACGCACGAATCGCCATTCTCGAAGGCCTCTCGCCCAAGGAGAACCGGGACATTCCCCCGCTGCGCTACGACGTGGCGGCGCAATTGAAGGCGGATTTCCCACAGTTGGAAATCATCCTCAACGGTGGGATCAAGACCCTCGAGGCCTGTCATGAACATCTGCAGACTTTCGATGGGGTGATGCTGGGCCGTGAGGCCTATCACAACCCCTATCTGCTGGCCGAGGTAGACCAGCAGCTGTTTGGCAGCACTGAGCCGGTGATTTCCCGGGCCGAGGCGCTGGCCCGGTTGCGCCCCTATATTGCCGAGCACCTGGCTGCCGGTGGCGCCATGCACCACATCACGCGCCATGTCCTAGGGCTGGGCACGGGCTTCCCCGGTGCTCGCAAGTTCCGCCAGCTGTTGTCGGTGGATATCCACAAGACCCAGGATCCGCTGGCCCTGCTGGATCAGGCCGGGCAGTTGCTGGAAGGACGTTAAGCGTCGGCCGGGTTGAACCTGGCCGGGCTTTTGGCATCGTATCTACTGGACAGTGCCCCAGCATTCAAACGACTGTTTTCAGGTCACGGACTTTGGGGCCGTAGTTAGCATTCCGCGCCCTTGAGCGCCTGACAGCGCTCGGGTAATGTCGTCAGACCCATAGGACAGAGCACGCTCATGACTTCCAAGCTGGAACAACTGAAGAAAATCACCACCGTAGTGGCCGATACCGGTGACTTCGACGCCATCGCCCGGGTCAAGCCGGTGGATGCCACCACCAACCCTTCGCTGCTGCTCAAGGCTGCGGCCATCCCGGGTTATGCCGATCTGCTGAATGCCTGCGTCAACGACTGCAAAGGCGATGTCGGCCTGGCCAGCGACCGTTTCGGCGTGGCTGTCGGCCAGGAGATTCTCAAGGTCATTCCGGGCCGTATTTCCACTGAGGTGGACGCCCGCCTGTCGTTCGATACCGAAGCCATGCTCAAGCGCGCCCATCGGCTGATCGAGCTGTATGACAAGGCCGGCATCGGCCGTGATCGGGTGCTGATCAAGATCGCCTCTACCTGGGAAGGCATCCGCGCCGCCGAAAAGCTGGAGCGCGAAGGCATCCAGACCAACCTCACCCTGCTGTTTTCCTTCGCCCAGGCCGTGGCCTGCGCCGAAGCCGGGGTGTTTCTGATTTCGCCATTCGTAGGGCGGATCTACGACTGGTACAAGAAGGCTACCGGCAACGACTATCAGGGCGCTGACGATCCGGGCGTGCAGTCGGTTACCCGCATCTACAACTACTACAAGGCCAATGACTACAAGACCGTGGTCATGGGGGCAAGCTTCCGCAACCTCAACCAGATCGAGCAACTGGCCGGCTGCGATCGCCTGACCATCAGCCCGGATCTGATTGAGAAGCTGGCCGCCGACACCGGCAAGCTGGAACGCAAGCTGAGCCCGGGCAAGACCGGTGAAGCTCGCCAGAGCCTGAACGAAGCACAGTTCCGCTGGGCTTCCAACGAAGACGCCATGGCCACCGAAAAGCTGGCTGAAGGCATCCGCCAGTTCGCCCGCGACCAGGAAAAGCTCGAAGCCCTGCTGGCTGCCAAGCTCTGATCGCTTCGCGTCAACGCAAAAAGGGCGAACCCTCACAGGTTCGCCCTTTTTTGTGCGCTCGCGTTTCAGTCGATCAGTGACGCTCCAGGGCATTCACCAGATCGTGAAAGGCTTCACGGTTGGAGTCATTAAGGCCCATGAGGATCTTGTGCGCCTCCAGGACCTTGACCCGTACCACTTCTTCCGACTGGTCCTGGGACGGCAGGTCGGTCAGGCATTCCGGGCAGGGAATCGGGCGATCGACGATGTTGAACACTTGATCGAAGCCCATGGACTGCAACAGCCTGGTAATGTCTTCGTGGGTGGTGACGACGGTGGGCAACAGACCGACTTTCTGCCGAGACAGGATCGAGAGCTTGGCCAGCAGGCCCAGGGTGGTGCTGTCGATGCTGCGGGTTTCTGTCAGATCGATCACGATCGCCGAAAAATTCAGCGCGGTGAAAATCCGCTCAATAGTCGCATCCAGCGCCGAACACAGGGTCAGGCGCACTTCACCGACGAACTTCAGGACGAAGGTGCCATCCTGCTCGGCGAACTGGATTCTACCGGTACTCATTGAAGGTTCCTGCTCAACACTAACAGGGCGATATCATCCGGCATCTCCCCTAGCGTGGCCAATCCAAAAACTTGCCGCAAGCCATCCAGGCTGCCGCCCGCTGCCCTCACCCGTTCGGGCAAGGCTGCTTCTTTCTCTTTGAGTGTAGGCTCGGGCAAAAGGTCCAGGATGCCATCGGACATCAGCGTCAGGCTGAACACCGGCGGCAGCTCCAGAATGTGGTCTTCGTAGGTGGCCTCGTTGAACAGGCCCACCGGCAAACCACGCCCTTCCAGATAACGCACACTGTCGGGGGTGTACAACACCGGCAACGGCAAGTGCCCGCCAATGCTATAGGTCAACAAGCCAGTCTCCTCGTCGATGACTCCACCGACCATCGTGACGTGTTTGCCCAGCTTACAACTGATCAGGCCACGGTTGATATGGCCTAGCACTTCCGAAGGCTTGAACTCCGGCAAGGTGCCATTGCGCTTGGACTCGAACAGCAAACGGGTGGTCATGAACTTCAACAGCACGGTGACAAAGGCCGACGACGCACCATGACCGGAAACATCCGCCAGGTAGAAGGCCACCCGGCGCTCGTCGACACGGAAATAGTCGACAAAATCACCCGACAGGTACAACGACGGGATGATCTGGTGGGCAAAGTTGAATTCGTCAATCGACCAGGGGCTGGTCGGCAGCATGTTCATCTGCACCTGTCGACCGGCGTTCTGGTCTTCCTGGAGCAGATTGAGGCTGGCTTCGAGCTCGCGGTTGGCGGCTTCAAGCTTCTCTCTGTAACGCTGGTTTTCCAGCAACAGGCGAGCACGATCCAGGGCGCGGCGCACCGAGTGCTCGAGCACGGCCAGATCTTCCAGCGGCTTGATCAGGTAGTCCGCCGCGCCCAGGCGCAGGGCTTCAACCGCATCGTTCATGACGCCCGCACCCGAAACCACGATCACCGGGGTTTGAGGGGACAGTTCGGTCACTTGACGGATAAGCTCGAGACCGCCCATCTGCGGCATGCGCAGATCGCAGATCACCAGATCGGGGTTGTCGCGCTCGAATACCTGAAGACCCTGCTGGCCGTTAGCGGCCTGCAGTACGCTGAAGCCACTGTCTTCCAAATAGGCCGCGAGGCTCGCGCGCACTACTTCGTCGTCATCGATTATCAGCAGCGTGGCACTGGTTTTTTGCATGTGGGCAAACGGCGCCAGAATTAGGTTGGCGTAGGTGCTCTGGCCTGGGGCCTGAGGCACGCTACTGGATTCGCTTTCTAGCCACTCTGCAAGCCAGGCCAGGACCTTGAGCCCTGCACGCCCGACCATCAGAGGTGCCCTTCTAAGGCGCAGACGGTACTCCCATCCGCGGGGCGTTTCAAGCTCATGCCGATGGTCGCCTGACGTCTTTACACCGCAAATCACCGGGAGTTATAAAAACCGCTAAAACCGCAACTCAATCGCAGGATGGAACCCATGAACCAAAACCAGCGTGACTACAGCGAAAAGCGCGATTACATCCGCATGCGGGTGGATGCAGAGGTCACGCTGATCCATCAGGGGCAGGTGATCGAAGCGGTCTGCATCGATCTTTCCAGCAGCGGCATGCAGGTTCAGGCACCACGTTCGTTCCAGGTCGGCGATCAGTTGAGTGTACGTATCGACTCAGAGCACGCAGCCCTCAGGGGACTGGAAGCAGAGACAGAAGTGGTATGGGTCAACCCACAAGAAGGTGGCGGCCAGAAACTTGGACTTACAATCCTTAAAATGAAGTAAAGACCCCACCCCATGAAAAAGGCGGCCATCAGGCCGCCTTTTCAGTTTGTGCAGGACAGTCGAGCCTAGAAGTCGTCTTCGACCTTGCCGTCCTTGATCTTGAATTCGCGATTCTGCAGGTAGGCATTGCGAATGAAGGTGTATTTGTCACCGCGAATCAGCTTGTCCGCCGAGAGCAGGCTGGCACGGGTATCGACGACATCCACCCCCATGGTGATGTTGCGCGCGGGGATGTCATTCATGTAGCGGTAGGGTTCGGTGTAGCTGTCGACATACTTGGCCGGCGCATCACGCAGGGTGCTTGGCCCCAGCAACGGCAGCATCACGTAGGGACCGCTGCCCACGCCCCAATGACCGAGGGTCTGGCCGAAGTCTTCGTCATTGCGCTGCAGGCCCATCTTGGTACCGACATCAAAGAAGCCCGCCAGGCCCAGGGTGGTGTTCATCAACAGTCGCGCAGTGTCGACACCGGCAGCACCAGGTTTGGCCTGGAGGATGTCATTGGCGAGGTTGCCGACATCACCGATGTTGCGAAACATGTTGTGGATGCCATCTTCCAGAAACTGCGGAGTGACGGCCTGATAGCCCTGTGCCAGAGGCTTCAGGGCATAAGTATCCAGCGTATCGTTGAAGGTGAAGATGGGACGGTTGATGCTTTCCCATGGATCATCTTCGGCCGCCTGGGCAACCAGGGGAGCCAGCGTCACACCGGCACTCATACATAGTGGAACTAGATAACGGCTCCAGCGCATAGCAGGAAACTCCTTCGATTGTTCTCTCGTGGGGCTATGCCCTGAGGATAAGTTCAGGAGTATAAAGCGGATATGCCGGTTTAGGCAGCATCACCGCAAACCGTCTTCAGTCAGGGTTCAGCCAACCTTGCTGCCATTCACCGTACTGTCACCTGCATGTCATGTTCTGCCGCTAGCCTCCAAGGGTATTTCAAGGACGCTGACATGCCCCACGCCGACGCCTCAGTGCAACCCGCCCGCCCATTGACTGCCGTACTCTTCGGCCTCAGTGGCTGCCTGGTGGATTTCGGCGCGCGGATGCGCCAGCAAGCCACGGACAAACCTGATCCGGAGCAAGCCCAAGCCACACCTGGCGCACTGGAAACGCTGCGGCGCCTGCATCAGCAAGGCATCCCCTGCGCCTGGCTGGAGCAGCTGCTCCCCGCCAGTAGCCGCCAATTGGCTGCCGTCCTGCCGGACTGGATCAAGCCGGCACCTCACTCCCCCGCCCCCTGGCCCGCACCCGATGCCTGCTGGCAGGCGCTGATGGCGCTCAATGTCAAAGGCATCGACGGCTGTGTCCTGGTCAGCGGCGAACCCCAACTGCTGCAGTCGGGCCTCAATGCCGGCCTCTGGACCATCGGCCTGGCCTCTTGCGGCTCCCTGTGCGGCATGCCCCCCAGCGAATGGCAGGCCCTGAGCCAGCAGGAACGGGAATTCAAGCGTGGCAAGGCCACGGTGCAGCTCTTCGGCCTGGGGGTGCATTCGGTCATCGACCATCTGGGGGAGTTGAACACCTGCCTGGCGGACATCGAACTGCGCCGGCTCAAGGGTGAAAAACCCTGACATAAGCCTGTTGATCAGGATCATGCACAGCGCCTGGGAGTGGATTACTCTAAGCCGTGGGCATGGACCTTTGACTCGACAGCGCGGTCCATCCCTGTGCCTATCAATAAAGGGAGAACGCCATGCCTGCCCGCGAACTGCAAGAACAACTCGACACCCTGCGCGAGCAATTGGAACAGAACCCACCGCTTTCCGAAGCCGAGCGCAACAATCTGCAAGAGCTGATGCAGCAGATCGAACTGCAACTCAAACTGGAGACCGGCACCCAGGACGCCAGCCTCGCCGACGGCGTCAACCTGGCCGTAGAACGCTTCGAACTGGAACACCCGGCGATTGCCGGAACCCTGCGCAATATCGTCCAGACCCTGGGCAACATCGGCATCTGAGCAACCCCCGGTAGCCAGCCCCACAAAGCAAAAGCCCCGCTCTCGGAGCGGGGCTTTGCTTTTACTGGCGTACCAACCGGTGATTGGCGAAATCCGCGGTTTCGGTACTGCGGTAAGGGTTGATATCCAGCCCACCGCGGCGCACATAACGCGCATACACGGTGAGTCTCTCCGGCTTGAGCAAGCGTTGCAGGTCGAGAAAGATCCGCTCCACGCACTGTTCGTGAAAGTCCGAGTGCTGGCGGAAGCTCACCAGATAGGCCAGCAGGCTGGCGTGATCCAGAGCCGCGCCCCGGTATTGCACCACCACGCTGCCCCAGTCCGGCTGGCTGGTTACCGGGCAGTTGGACTTGAGCAGATGACTGTGCACGCTCTCCTCCACCACGCGCGAAGCATCGCAGCGCAGCAGTTCGGGGCGCGGGTGCTCATAGCTGTCGACACTGATATCCAGATCATCGATACACACCCCAGGCAGCGCCACCACGCCTTCGGCCTCGACCTCCTGCAGGCTGCGGATCCGCACGCCTACCGGCTTGCCGGCAGCAGCCGACAGATCAGTGCGCAAGGTGGCCTCAAGGGTCGCCCGATCATCGAACGGCGTCTGGTTCAGCGAATTGAGGTACAGCTTGAACGACTTGGATTCGATGATGTTCGGCGAATCGGCGGGAATGCTGAACTCACCGATAGCCACTACTGGCTTGCCCGACGGCAGCAGCCAGGACAACTCGAAGCAGTTCCAGTAGTCCACGCCCTTATAAGGAAGGGTATCGGCACTCAAGCCCAGCTCGGCCCATTTTGCCGCCCGGGGAATCGGGAACAGCAAGGACGGGGTGTAAGTGGAGACGTATTCACTGGACTTGCCCAGCGGCGAATGTTCGGCTGCGGGATGCATGGCGGAAACCTGACTGAAGAATCAGCGGATTCTATCAGCCTTTGCTCCCGCCTTTGAGCCCCGGATGCCTATGGGGTGACCGTCAGCTTGCCCACCATCCCGGCCTGGTAGTGCCCTGGAATGTTGCAGGCGAACTCCAGGTTGCCGCTCTTGCTGAAGGTCCAGGTCAGTTCCGCCTGCTTGCCCGGCTCCACCAGCACGCTGTTGGGATCGTCATGCTGCATGCCATGGTCCATGCCTGCCATCGAGCCGTGGCCCATGGCTCCATGATCCATCGCCTTCATGCCGGTCGGGGTGAGCATGCCGCTCTGCTGCATCTTGAGCATTTCCTGCTGGTGCTCGGCATGCATGGCCGCGTTGCCCAGATTGAACTCGTGCAGCAACTGCCCCTTGTTGATCAGCACGAATCGCACCGTCTCGCCGGCCTTGATCTCCAGGGCCTTGGGATTGAACGACATGTCCCCCATCACCACCTCGACACTGCGAGTGGCCTTGGCCGCAGGCGCCGGCTGGCCAAAATCGTAGGAGCCGGCCGGCGAGGCCCAGAGCGGTGCGCTCAACAGCATCAGGCAGCCCCCCAGGATCGATCGGCTTCGCCACAACAGGTTTTGCATACTCATCATCAGACTCCAACAAGATCGGGATTCAGCCTGTGGCACACTCTAGAGCCCTGCCGCTGCCAGCCAGCTGACATGCAGATTACAACTTTGTCAGCTTGCACTGCCCTGGCCTGCTGCACGGTATAAAGCCCGGGTTCCAACCGCCACGAGTCCCACCATGAAACTGCTGATCGTCGAAGACCAACCCAAAACCGGCCACTACCTGCGCCAGGGCCTGAGCGAGTCCGGCTTCAACGCCGAACTGGTGGCCGACGGCAGCACCGGCCAGCACCTGGCCCTGACCGGCGACTACGCTCTGCTGATTCTCGACGTGATGCTGCCGGGTCGCGACGGCTGGCAGATCCTCCAGGCGGTGCGCAGCGCCGGGCTGGAGATGCCGGTACTGTTCCTCACCGCCCGGGATGCCGTGCAAGACCGGGTGCACGGCCTGGAACTGGGGGCCGACGACTACCTGGTCAAGCCTTTTGCCTTCTCCGAACTGCTGGCCCGGGTCCGCAGCCTGCTGCGCCGGGGCAGCGCCGTGGCCCAGGAAACCAGCCTGCAACTGGCAGACCTGCGCCTGGACCTGATCCGCCGCCGGGTAGAACGCGGCAGCCAGCGCATCGACCTGACCGCCAAGGAATTCGCCCTGCTGGAAATGCTCCTGCGGCGCCAGGGCGAAGTCCTGCCCAAGTCGCTGATTGCCTCCCAGGTCTGGGACATGAATTTCGACAGCGATACCAACGTCATCGAAGTAGCCATCCGCCGCCTGCGCCTGAAGATCGACGACGATTTCCCGAACAAACTGATCCATACCGTACGCGGCATGGGCTACGTGCTCGAAGAGCGCCAGGCCTGATGCGCCGCCTGTCCCTGAGCGGGCGCCTGGCGCTGCTGTTCGCCGCCTGCACCGCAGTGGTCTCATTGTTGGCGGGGGTGTTGTTCAGCCGCGCCAGCGAAGCCCATTTCATCGAACTGGATCAGCAACTGCTGGACGGCAAGCTGCTGGCCCTGCGCAGCGCCTTGCAGGATGTCAACGAGGCCGGTGACTTCCCCCCGCGCCAGGCCAGGCTGCAGGACGAACTGAGCCACCAGCCGGACCTGCAGCTACGAGTCGGCGACGCCAATGGCCAGCTCTGGTTCGACAGCGCCCCCGGCCTGCCCGCCTCTCTGCCTGGCGGTGCCGGCCTGCGCAGCCTGGAGCAGGCCGGCACCGCCTACCGTCTCTACACAGCAGCGCTGAATCCCGGCCAGGCGGCCTCGCCGCAATTGACCCTGATCCTCGACATCACCCATCACCAGCACTTTCTGCAGCGCATGCAACACCTGATCTGGCTCACCGTGGGCCTCTCGGCCCTGGCCACTGCCCTGCTCGGCGCCTGGGCCGCCCGCAGTGGCCTGCGCCCGTTGCGGCGCATGGGCGCGGTGGCCGCCGGGGTCTCCGCCAGTTCCCTGACCCAGCGCCTGCCCCAGGAACAGATGCCCGCCGAGCTGGCGGAACTGGCCAGCAGCTTCAACGCCATGCTGGGCCGTCTTGAAGAGTCGTTTCAGCGCCTCTCGGCATTTTCCGCCGACATCGCCCACGAACTGCGCACCCCTTTGTCGAACCTGCTGACCCACACCCAGGTCACCCTGACCCGCCCCCGGCCGCTGGAGGACTATCGCGAAGCCCTGCACAGCAACCTGGAGGAGCTGCAATGGATGGCGCAACTGGTCAACGACATGCTGTACCTGGCCAAGGCCGACCACGGCTTGCTTACACCCAGGCGCGAAGCGCTGGAGCTGGCCCAGGAAACCGACATGCTGCTGGAGTTCTATGGCCCCCTGGCCGAAGACGCACAGATCGAACTGACCCGTGAAGGCCAGGCCGGCTTTGCCGGGGACCGCAGCATGCTGCGCCGGGCGTTGTCCAACCTGCTGGACAATGCCCTGCGCTTCACTCCGGCCGGGGGCGCGGTCAAGGTGCGCATCAACGAAAGTGCCGAGCACCTGAGCCTGAGCATCGAGAATACCGGCGAAGGGATCGCCCAGGATGTACTGCCACGCCTGTTCGACCGTTTCTACCGGGCCGACCCGGCACGGCGCGAAGGCAGCAGTGAACATGCGGGGTTGGGGCTGGCGATCACTCAGTCGATCATTCGTGCCCACGGCGGGCAGATCCGATGCGAATCGGCAGCGGGCTGGACCCGTTTCGTGATCGAGTTGCCAAGGCAGGATTGAAGGACTGTTCGCCGGCCAGCCGGCTCCTGCACCAATCGGACAGGAGCCGGCGGCCGGCGAAGGCGGGTCTCAGGAGTAGCGCAAAGCGTGGGCCGGCTCGACCTTGGACGCGCGCCAGGCCGGATACACGGTCGCCAGGAAGCTCAGAACGAAGCCGGCACCACAGATCAGCACCACGTCGCCGCCCTGCAGTTCAGAAGGCAGGTTACTGACGAAATACACATCGGAGCTGAAGATCTGCTGGCCGCTGATTCTTTCCAGCCAGCCCACCAGCTCACTCACGTTCAGTGCCGCGATTACCCCCAGCACCCCGCCGATCAGGGTGCCGACGATACCGATCACCGTCCCCTGGACCATGAAGATCGCCATGATCTGCCGTGGTGTGGCGCCGATGGTGCGCAGGATCGCGATGTCCGCCCCCTTGTCATTCACCACCATGATCAAGGTGGCGATGATGTTGAATGCCGCCACCGCCACGATCATCAGCAGCAACAGGCCGATCATGGTCTTTTCCATCTTCATCGCGCTGAACAGGCTGCCCTGGGTGTGGGTCCAGTCATCGGCGCGGAAGTCCGCCCCCAGGCCCTTGGCGATATCCGCCGAGACCTTTGGCGCGGCATACAGGTCCTTGACCGCCAGGCGCACGCTCTGCACCTGGTTCGGCTGCCAGTGCTGCATTTCTGCAGCATCGGCCACATGAATCAGGCCCATGGAGCCATCCAGCTCGGCCCCCACCTTGAATACCCCAACCACGTTGAGGCGTTGCATGCGCGGGGTGATCCCCCCCGGTGCAGTGCTCACTTCAGGCACGATCAGGGTCAGCTTGTCGCCGACGTTCAGGCGAAAGCGCCGGGCCGTGATCTCGCCGATCACCACGCCGAACTCGCCAGGTTTCAGGTCTTGCAGGCTGCCCTGGACAATATGCTGGGCAACGATGGACACCTTGCCTTCCTGGGCCGGATCGATGCCGCTGATCTGGATCGGCTGCATCGCCCCCTTGTAGGAGAGCATGCCCTCCATCTCGGTAAAGGGCACCGCGGCGGTGACTTCCGGATTCTTCAGGGCCGCCGCGGCCACCGGCTGCCAGTCATCGATGGGCTTGACCCCAACGATAGTGGCGTGGGGCACCATGCCGAGGATGCGCGAGCTCATTTCCCGCTGGAAGCCGTTCATCACCGACAGCACCACGATCATCGCCAACACGCCCAGGGCGAGGCCGATCATCGAGGTCATGGAAATGAACGAGACAAAACGATTGCGCCGCTTGGCGCGGGTGTAGCGCGTGCCGATAAAGATCGATAAAGGTCTGAACATGGGCAAGGCACCCTGGAAAGATTAATGACCCGGCATCGACAGCCCAGCCGCCGACGCCGTGTGCGGGCGCATCAGATGGCGATCAGGTGACCTTCTTGCAGGTGCAGTACGCGGTCCATCTGTCGAGCCAGGTTCATGTCGTGGGTCACCACCAGGAAGGCGGTGCGCATCGAGGTACTGAGCTCCAGCATCAGGTCCTGAATTCCCTGGGCCGTGTGCGAGTCGAGGTTGCCGGTGGGCTCATCGAGCATCACCAGCCCCGGCTTGTTCACCAGCGCCCGGGCAATGGCCACCCGCTGGCGCTCGCCACCGGACAGCTCGGCCGGTTTGTGCTCCAGCCGATGGCCGAGCCCGACCCGCTCCAGCAGCGCGGTGGCACGCTGACGGGCTTCCGGGATCGGCGTGCGGCCAATCAGCAGCGGCATGCAGACGTTCTCCAGCGCGGTAAACTCCGGCAGCAGGTGGTGGAACTGGTAGACGAAGCCCAGGGCGCGGTTGCGCAACTGGCCGCGGGCCTTCTCGCCCAGCGCCGAAAGCTCCTCGCCCGCCAGCCAGACGCTGCCCTTGGATGGCGTATCCAGGCCGCCCAGCAGGTTGAGCAAGGTACTCTTGCCCGAGCCGGAAGTGCCGACGATGGCCACTCGCTCACCCGGGTGCAGCTCCAGTTGCAGGCCAGACAGGACCACCACCGATTCCGGGCCTTCCTCATAGGACTTGCCCAGGTCGCGGCAGCTCAGGATTGCTTTTTCACTCATGCCCAACTCACTCATAACGTAGCGCCTCCGCAGGCTGGGTGCGCGCCGCACGCCAGGCTGGATACAGGGTGGCGAGGAAACTCAGGACCAATGCCGCGCCGCAGACCATCAACACATCCTCGGCCATCAGTTGCGACGGCAGGTAGTCGATGAAATACACGTCGGCATTCAGGAATTTGTGGCCGATCAGGCCTTCAAGGGCGGAAATCGCGGCACTCACGTTCAGCGCCGCCAGCATCCCCAGCACAGCACCGATCAAGGTGCCGACCACGCCGATCACCGTGCCCTGGACCATGAAGATCGCCATGATGGTTCCCGGCGTCGCCCCCAGGGTGCGGAGAATGGCGATATCGCCCTTCTTGTCGTTCACCACCATCACCAGGGTCGAGATGATGTTGAACGCGGCCACCGCGACGATCAGCAGCAGCAACAGGCCGATCATGGCTTTTTCCATGCGGATGGCCTGGTACAGGTTGCCGTGGGTACGGGTCCAGTCGCGAGCGTAATAGTGGTTCTCACCCAGCTGCTGGGCGATTTCCCAGGCGGTGCGCGGGGCCTGAAACAGGTCGTCGAACTTCAGCCGCAGGCCTTGTACCTGATCCGCCTTCCAGCGGTGCAGGCGACCCAGGTCCTGGAGGTTGGTCAGGCCCAGGTAGCCGTCGATCTCGCCGGCGCCGACATGGAAGATGCCCACCACGGTAAAACGCTTCATCCGTGGGAACATCCCGGCCGGGGTCACCGTGACTTCCGGGGCGACGAAGGTCAGCTTGTCTCCCAGGCCGACACCCAGCTTGGTTGCCGCCTTGTCACCAATGACAATGCCGAAGCTACCGGGCGCCAGCGCGTCCAACTGCCCCTGCTGCATGAAGTGGTCGATGATCGACACCTGCCGCTCCTGCTCAGGGTCGATGGCATTGAGCAGCACCTTCTGCACCTGGCCATTGTTGGTCAACAGGCCCTGCATCTGGGTGAACGGTGCCACCGCCAGCACTTTGGGGTTCTGCTTGACCTTGTCGGCCAGGCTTTGCCAGTCGCTGATGGGTTCGCCGGATTCGATGGTGGCGTGGGGCACCATGCCCAGCACGCGGGTGCGCATCTCATGATCGAAGCCGTTCATCACCGACAGCACCACGATCATCACGATCACGCCAAGGGCGAGTCCGATCATCGAAGTCAGGGAAATGAATGACACAAAATGATTGCGACGCTTTGCACGGGTGTAACGCGTGCCGATAAAAGCAAACAGAGGTCTGAACATGTCGGGGCTTGTGCAGAGGAAAAGAAGACGTCCTTGTGGCGGGGCCTGGTAAGCAGCTTTACACTCAGACCACTGCCTCTACCATGGGTTCGCCATGTCGACATTAGATGAAGAAGATCGCCGCGAATACTACCGTATCGAGGACACGATCGCACTGGAAATTAGCCCCTTGTCCGCCCTCGACGCGGCGAGCAAGGAAGTGTTGCAGGATGAGTCCCCACTGTTCAATCTGCTCAGTGAACTGCACCTGAGCGAATTCGAATCCCAGCATCTGCTGCGCCAGGTCAGCGAGCGCGATCGCACCCTGGCCAGCTACCTCAAGGCCATGAACAAACGCATCGACCTGCTCAGCCAGGTGGTGGCGCAAACGGTGTTCGGCAAGTTCGGCGAGCCGCAGCGGGTCATTCTGTCCGAGGGCGGCATCGAATTCAGCCATCACCAGTGCTACCCAACCGGCAGCCATCTGGCGGTGAAGCTGTTGCTGATGCCGCAGGCCCTGGGCCTGCTGCTGCGGGCCAAGGTCACCCACTGCGAGCCCCAGAGCTTTGGCACCTTCGAAATCGGCACCGAGTTCGAAGCATTGACCGATGCCCAACGCCAGCTGCTGGCGCGCTATATCCTGCAGAAACAGGCCCAGCAACGCCGCCAGGCCCGGGAGCAGAGCGACCCCGCCGCCGGCTGAGCAGTACGCCCGACCCTCTCTTAAGGAACAACATCCGTGAAGGAGCAATTGTGACCCTGATCTATGGCCATCGCGGCGCTAAAGGCGAAGCACCGGAAAATACCCTGACCAGCTTTCAGGAGTGCCTCAAGCACGGCGTGCGCCGTTGCGAGCTCGACTTGCACCTGTCCATGGACGGCGAGTTGATGGTGATCCACGACCCGACCCTCAAGCGCACCACAGACCGGCGCGGCAAAGTGGTGGAGCATTCCGCCGCCGAGCTGGTGACCTACGACGCGCGCAAGGGCGGCCCGGGCTGGGTCAACCCCTGCCCCATTCCGCGCCTGGAAGAGCTGTTCGAGAAATGCGACTTCGAGCACTGGCAGCTGGAGGTCAAAAGCGCCTCACGCACCCGCGCCGCCACCACGGTGCTGGCGATTCGCGAAATGGCCCAGCGTTTCGGCCTGCTGGACAAGGTCACCGTGACCTCAAGTTCTCGGGAAGTATTGAAGGCCGCCGTGGAGCTGACCCCGGACCTGTCCCGCGGACTGGTCGCCGAATACGCCTGGCTCGACCCATTGAAGGTCGCCCAGAGCTATGGCTGCGAGATTCTGGCGTTGAACTGGACGCTGTGCACCCCAGAGCGTCTGCAACGGGCGCAGCGGCAGGGCTTGCATGTGTCGGTATGGACCGTCAACGAGCCTGCGCTGATGCGCAGGCTCGCCGACTTCGGCGTAGATAGCCTGATTACAGACTTTCCCGGTTTGGCCAGCGCCACCCTCGAGAATCGCTGAAATCGGTCTCCCCGGCCGGCTCAGGCCACCGGCCGGAGCCGCTCAAAAAAGCCGGTTGAGACCATCGTATGCCGCTACCCGATAGGCTTCGGCCATGGTCGGGTAGTTGAAGGTGGTGTTGACGAAGTACTTCAGGGTGTTGAGCTCGCCCGGCTGGCTCATGATCGCCTGGCCGATGTGCACGATCTCCGAAGCCTGGTAGCCGAAGCAATGGACGCCGAGGACTTCCAGGGTTTCCCGGTGGAACAGGATCTTCAGCATGCCTTGAGGCTCGCCGGCGATCTGCGCACGGGCCATGCCCTTGAAAAACGCCTTGCCCACCTCGTAAGGCACCTTGGCCTGGGTCAGTTCCTGCTCGTTCTTGCCGATGGAGCTGATCTCGGGAATGGTGTAGATCCCGGTCGGCACGTCGTTGACGAAGCGCCAGCTGCCGTTGTCCACAATGCTGCCGGCCGCGGAACGCCCCTGGTCGTGGGCGGCACTGGCCAGGCTCGGCCAGCCGATCACGTCACCGGCCCCGTAGATGTTCGGCACGCAGGTGCGGTAGTTCTCGTCGACTTCGATCTGGCCGCGGCTGTTGACCTTGACCCCGATGTTCTCCATGCCCAGCTTGTCGGTGTTGCCGGTACGGCCGTTGCACCAGAGCAAGGCGTCGGCCTTGATCTTCTTGCCGGACTTGAGGTGCAGGATCACGCCGTTGTCCACACCTTCAACGCGGTCGTATTCCTCGTTGTGGCGCACGGTGATGTTGTTGTTGCTGAAGTGGTAGCTCAGGGCCTGGGAGATTTCCGAATCCAGGAAGCTCAGCAACTGGCCGCGGTTGTCCACCAGCTCCACCAGAACCCCCAGGCCACTGAAGATCGAGGCGTATTCGCAACCGATGACCCCGGCGCCGTAGACGATGAGTTTGCGCGGGGTATGGCCGAGGCTGAGGATGGTGTCGCTATCGTAGATACGCGGGTGGCTGAAATCGATATCCGCGGGGCGATAGGGGCGCGAGCCGGTGGCAATGATGATGTGCTTGGCTACCAGCTTTTCCACCACGCCGTTGGCGCAGACCACTTCCACGGTCTGCTCGTCGGCGAAGCTGCCAGTGCCGAAGAACACATCGACCCGGTTGCGGGCGTAGTAGCCGGTACGCGAGGCCACTTGCTTGGAGATGACCTTCTCGGCGCTCTTGAGCACGTCCGGGAAGGAGAACCAGCGCGGCTCGCCAATGGCCCGGAACATCGGGTTGGTGTTGAACTGCATGATCTGCCGGACCGAGTGACGCAGGGCCTTGGACGGGATGGTACCCAGGTGGGTGCAGTTGCCGCCGACCTGGCGACGGCTATCGACCATCGCCACTTTGCGTCCTGCTTTCGCGGCGTTCATCGCCGCACCTTCTCCAGCGGGGCCTGAGCCCAGCACCACTACGTCGTAGTTGTAGACAGCCATGCGTACTCCTCAGAACAGGCCGAGACACCCTTCTGGCGTCTCCGGCTAAATCATGCCGCGGCCAGCGGCATGAAGGATCAATTTGGCTCGGTTACGAACCCGGGCACAGTCTATAGAAGCGTCAACGCCGCGCACATTAACCCTTGGTCGCGTCGTAGGCTACTTTTGCCTGCACTACAGGCTGCGCAACAGCGCACCAGGTTATTGTTTTTGCCCGGCCAGCAGCGCATCGAAAGCCGGGTTGCTGCGTGTGACGAAACCTGTAGCGCTGCGCATCACAAAAAATCCGGCGATGCCGTGTTTTTCCGCGTAGTCCCAGCCCGCCTCCGGGCCGAGTATCAGCAACAGCGTCGACAGGCCATCGGCCATCAACGCCGAAGGATGAATCACCGTTACCGAGGCCAACGGGTGGGCGATGGGTTGGCCGAGCCGGGCATCGAAGGTATGGGAGTAACGCTGGCCGTCCTGCTCGAAGTAATTACGGTAGTCGCCGGAAGTGGAAACGCCAAAACCATCCAGGGCGATCACCCGCTGGGCTACCTGCTGGTCATCACGCGGCTCCTCCAGGGCTATCCGCCATGGTGAGCCGTCGGGCTTGCGACCCACGGCCTTGAGCTCACCGGTGGCTTCGGCAAGGAAGCTGTCGATCCCCAGTTGCGTGAGCCGGGCAGCGATGCGGTCCACCGCATAGCCGGCGGCGATGCTGTTGAAATCCACCTCCACCGGCGCATCCTTGCACAGCTCCTGCCCTTCGATACGCAGGTGAGCGTGCCCTACCCGCTGCCGCACCTCAGCCAGGGCTGACGCGCCGGGAACCTTTTCCTCTCGCCCCTGAGGGCCAAAACCCCAGAGATCCAGCAGCGGTTCCACCGTCAGGTCGAAGGCGCCATCGCTGTCCCGGGACAACTGCTCACCCACTCGCACCAGCTGCAACACCGGCTCCGGCATCGGCTGGCAGCTATCGGCGGGCAAGGCGTTGAAACGCTCGATGTCCGAATCGCTGCGATAGGTGGACATCTGCCCGTCGACCTCCGCCAGAATCCCCTCGACCTCAGCCTGTACCAGGGACGGCGCCGGCCCCTGGGCGTGACGCACATACTGCACCGACCAGGTGCTGCCCATGGTCGGCCCGGAGAGGCTTTCCAGATGCTCGCCGCCACAACCGGCCAACAGCACCAGCGCGGTGTACAAAGCGCTCCATCGCGATCGTTGCTTACCCGACAAGGTGTTCCTCCCGATCAACCGCCCTGCTGGGCCAGCTGGCAGTGCAAATGGCCATTATGCGACAGACGGAGGCCGCCTGCCCGGAGTCCCACCGCCTTGGCTACGGGCAGAACCTTGATCTAGAGCCGCCCTGCCACCCCAAGAGTTTTTGTTGCCGGATGGCTTTCATACACATATCGTTACAAAACTGTTCAGCGTGCAGCCTCGAGCCCCGACTTTGCAGTAAGGGACGCATAACGACCAGGGATTGCTAACAAGACAGCCAAAGTGAGTGAAAAAAATGTCCACGACCACGGGCAAAGGCAAGGCGATCTTTCGCGTTGTCAGCGGCAACTTTCTCGAGATGTTCGACTTCATGGTCTACGGCTTCTACGCCACGGCGATTGCCAAGACCTTCTTTCCTGCGGACAGCGCCTTCGCCTCGTTGATGCTGTCCCTGGCGACCTTTGGCGCGGGCTTCCTGATGCGCCCCCTGGGAGCGATTTTCCTCGGTGCCTACATTGACCGTCACGGCCGTCGCCAAGGCCTGATCATTACCCTGGCACTGATGGCCGCGGGCACCGTGCTGATTGCCTGCGTGCCGGGCTACGCCACCCTTGGCGTCGCCGCGCCCTTGCTGGTGCTGCTGGGTCGCCTGCTGCAGGGCTTTTCCGCCGGCGTCGAGCTGGGCGGGGTGTCGGTGTACCTCGCCGAAATCTCCACGCCGGGCCGCAAGGGCTTCTTCGTCAGCTGGCAGTCGGCCAGCCAACAGGCCGCAGTGGTCTTCGCCGGCCTGCTGGGCGTAGGCCTGAACCACTGGCTGAGCCCCGAGCAAATGGGTGACTGGGGCTGGCGCGTGCCGTTCCTGGTGGGCTGCATGATTGTTCCGGCGATCTTCATGATCCGTCGCTCCCTGGAAGAGACGCCGGAATTCCAGGCCCGCAAGCATCGCCCTTCGCTGCAGGAAATCGTCCGTTCCATCGGCCAGAACTTCGGCATCGTCATCGCCGGCATGGCTCTGGTGGTGATGACCACCGTGTCCTTCTACCTGATCACCGCCTACACCCCGACCTTCGGCAAGGCCGAACTGCACCTGTCGGACTTCGACGCCCTGCTGGTAACCGTGTGCATCGGTCTGTCGAACTTCTTCTGGCTGCCGGTCATGGGGTCACTGTCGGACAAGATCGGCCGCAAGCCGCTGCTGCTGGGGGCGACCATCCTGGCCATCTTCACGGCTTATCCGGCACTGTCCTGGCTGGTGGCCAACCCCAGCTTCAGCCACCTGCTGATCGTCGAGCTGTGGCTGTCTTTCCTCTATGGCTCGTATAACGGCGCGATGGTGGTGGCCCTGACTGAAATCATGCCGGTGGAAGTGCGCACCACGGGTTTCTCCCTGGCCTACAGCCTGGCCACCGCGACCTTCGGCGGCTTTACCCCGGCAGCCTGCACCTACCTGATCCACGTCCTGGGCAATCAGGCGGCTCCGGGCATCTGGCTCAGTGGCGCGGCGGTGCTGGGGCTGATCGCAACCCTGGTGCTGTTCCGCGGTAATCGCCACGAACTGCGTACCGCGCAAGCGGCAACAGCGCGCGGCGCCTGAGACAAACGCTTCGCTGGCAAGCCAGCTCCTACGGGCTTGCGCCGACCTGGCTTGCCGGCGCAAGCCACAAACAAAAACGCCCCGACAAGTCGGGGCGTTTTCATTTCAGCAGTCGCTTAGCGTGGGAACGCTGGCGGGTTGACCCCGGCCATGTCTTCCATCACGCGCACTACCTGGCAGCTGTAACCGAACTCGTTGTCGTACCAGACGTACAGAACAACGCGGTTGTCCTGAACGATGGTCGCTTCAGCGTCGACCACACCGGCGTGACGCGAGCCCACGAAGTCGGTGGACACCACTTCCTGCGAGTTGACGAAGTCGATCTGCTTGTGCAGGTCGGAGTGCAGCGCCATGTAGCGCAGGTACTCGTTCATCTCTTCACGGGTGGCGGCTTTCTCGAGGTTCAGGTTGAGAATGGCCATCGACACGTTTGGCGTCGGAACGCGGATCGCGTTACCGGTCAGCTTGCCGGCCAGCTCAGGCAGGGCCTTGGCAGCAGCAGTAGCAGCACCGGTCTCGGTGATCACCATGTTCAGCGCGGCGCTACGGCCACGGCGATCGCCCTTGTGGAAGTTGTCGATCAGGTTCTGGTCGTTGGTGTACGAGTGAACGGTTTCGACGTGACCGTTGATGATGCCGAACTTGTCATTCACAGCCTTCAGCACCGGCACGATGGCGTTGGTGGTGCAGGAAGCGGCGGACACGATCTTGTCGTCAGCGGTGATTTCGTTGTGGTTGATACCGTGAACGATGTTCTTCAGCTTGCCTTTGCCTGGCGCGGTCAGAACAACGCGATCGATACCCGGGCAGGCCAGGTGCTGGCCCAGACCGTCGGCGTCACGCCATACACCGGTGTTGTCCACCAGCAGAGCGTCCTTGATGCCGTACTGGGTGTAGTCCACCTCGGTCGGGTTCTTCGCGTAGATGACCTGGATCAGGTTACCGTTGGCGGTGATGGTGTTGTTTTCTTCGTCGATGGTGATGGTGCCGTTGAACGAACCGTGCACCGAGTCGCGACGCAGCAGGCTGGCGCGCTTGGTCAGGTCGTTTTCGGCGCCCTTGCGCACCACGATGGCGCGCAGGCGCAGGCCGTCGCCACCACCGGTTTTCTCGATCAGGATGCGCGCCAGCAGACGGCCGATACGACCGAAGCCGTACAGGACTACGTCAGTGCCTTTGCGGGCCGAAGCATTTTGCTGGCCAACCACATCAGCCATTTCTTCGCGAACGAACTGCTCGGCGCTGCGGCCATTGCCTTCGTTACGGAATTTGAACGCCAACTTGCCCAGGTCTACCGATGCCGCGCCGAGCTTGAGCTCGCTCATGGCTTTAAGCAGAGGGAATGTTTCGTGGACGGAGAGTTCGCTATCGTCGGAGGAACGGTGGCGAGCAAAGCGGTGAGCTTTGAGAATCGCGATGACAGACTGGTTGATCAGGCTGCGGCCATAGATCGAGCTCACCACGTTGTTATTGCGGTAGAGCTGACCGATAAGCGGAATCATCGCTTCTGCGAGTGCTTCACGGTCGATCCATTCACCAAGACACTGGTCGGGCTTCTGAGTCACGGGAACCTTCCACATGTAGGGGCAGAAAAAAGGGGCTACATTATGCCGCCCAGTTCCTGTCGTAGCAATGCGCGCCTGTCGTGCGGAACGTAACAAAAAGCCCTTGCAAAAAAACACCACTGTGCTGGAGACCAGTAAAACCGCGGCTTCCAGCAGCGTCAATTTTTTGGACATCACACCAGCCTGTCTGTAACCCTCCGTAACACCAGCCGCAATCGGCACTACATTTCAGGTCAAGAAGCGCATTTTGTTGTCATAGCCACTACATTTGCCCCAGCCAGCGTATTAGACGCATCAGCCACTGACAGTGGCTGCCCGGGGCCGTTACAATTACCGACTTTGTCGCAACGCTTGGAGCTTGACCGTCCGTGCCCGTCCTGCGTCTACCGCTACTCCCTGCCGCCGCCGGCAAACAGCATTGGGGCAACTTGCCCGGTGCCGCCCTGAGCCTGGCCATCGCCGAAGCCGCCAGCGCTGCCAAGCGCTTCACCCTCCTGCTGACTGCCGACAGCCAAAGCGCTGACCGGCTGGAACAGGAGCTGAGCTTCTTCGCCCCGGATCTGCCGGTGCTGCATTTTCCTGACTGGGAAACCCTGCCCTACGACCTGTTCTCGCCGCACCAGGACATCATTTCCCAGCGCATCGCCAGCCTCTATCGGCTGCCGGAGCTGGAACATGGCGTGCTGGTGGTGCCGATCACCACTGCCCTGCACCGCCTGGCGCCCACCCAGTTCCTGCTGGGCAGCAGCCTGGTGCTGGACGTCGGCCAGAAGCTCGATGTGGAACAGATGCGCACCCGCCTGGAAGCCAGTGGTTACCGCTACGTGGACACCGTCTACGAACACGGCGAATTCACCGTGCGCGGCGCACTGATCGATCTGTTTCCCATGGGCAGCAAGCTGCCCTATCGCATCGACCTGTTCGACGACGAAATCGAGACCCTGCGCACCTTCGATCCGGAGAACCAGCGCTCCATCGACAAGGTCGACTCGGTGCGCCTGCTGCCGGCCAAGGAGTTCCCGCTGCAGAAAGAAGCGGTGACCCGCTTCAAGGCGCGCTTTCGCGAACGCTTCGATGTGGACTTCCGCCGCTGCCCGATCTTCCAGGACCTGAGCAGCGGGATTACCCCGGCCGGTATCGAGTACTACCTGCCGCTGTTCTTCGAAGAAACCTCGACCCTGTTCGACTACCTGCCCCAGGACACCCAGGTGTTCTCCCTGCCGGGCATCGAACAGGCCGCGGAAAACTTCTGGAACGATGTACGCAACCGCTATGAAGAGCGCCGCGTCGACCCTTCGCGCCCGCTCCTGCCCCCGGCCGAACTGTTCCTGCCAGTGGAAGACTGCTTCGCCCGGCTGAAGAACTGGCCGCGAGTGGTGGCCAGCCAGCAGGACATCGAGACCGGTGTCGGCCGCGAACGCTTCCCGGCCCACGAGCTGCCGAACCTGGCCATCGAAGCCAAGGCCAACCAGCCGCTGGCAGCACTTTCGGGCTTTCTCGACGAGTTCCCCGGGCGAGTGCTGTTCACCGCCGAATCCGCCGGCCGCCGGGAAGTGCTGCTGGAGCTGCTGGAGCGCCTCAAGCTGCGGCCCAAGACCGTCGACAGCTGGCCGGACTTCGTCGCCAGCAAGGAACGCCTGGCAATCACCATCGCCCCGCTGGACGAAGGCCTGGTGCTGGACGATCCGGCCCTGGCCCTGGTGGCCGAAAGCCCGTTGTTCGGCCAGCGAGTAATGCAGCGTCGGCGCCGGGAAAAGCGCGCCGATGCCAACAACGATGCAGTGATCAAGAACCTCACCGAGCTGCGTGAAGGCGCGCCGGTGGTGCATATCGACCATGGTGTCGGTCGCTACCTGGGCCTGGCGACCCTGGAAATCGACAACCAGGCCGCCGAGTTCCTGACCCTGGAATACGCCGAGGGCGCCAAGCTTTATGTGCCCGTGGCCAACCTGCACCTGATCGCCCGCTACACCGGCAGCGACGACGCCCTCGCGCCCCTGCATCGCCTGGGCTCGGAAGCCTGGCAGAAGGCCAAGCGCAAGGCCGCCGAACAGGTGCGCGATGTGGCTGCCGAACTGCTGGACATCTATGCCCGCCGCGCCGCCCGCGAAGGCTATGCCTTTGCTGACCCGAAGGCCGACTACGCCACCTTCAGTGCCGGCTTCCCCTTCGAGGAAACCCCGGACCAGCAGAGCACCATCGAAGCGGTGCGCGAGGACATGCTGTCGGGCAAGCCCATGGACCGCCTGGTATGCGGCGACGTGGGCTTCGGCAAGACCGAAGTGGCCATGCGCGCTGCCTTCATCGCGGTCCACGGCGGCAAGCAAGTGGCGATCCTGGTGCCCACCACCCTGCTCGCCCAGCAGCACTACAACAGCTTCCGCGACCGCTTCGCCGACTGGCCGGTGACCGTGGAAGTGATGAGCCGCTTCAAGTCCACCAAGGAAGTGAATGCTGCGGTAGCCGACCTCGCCGAAGGCAAGATCGACATCGTCATCGGCACCCACAAGCTGTTGCAGGACGATGTGAAGATCAAGAACCTGGGGCTGGTGATCATCGACGAAGAACACCGATTCGGGGTGCGCCAGAAAGAGCAGCTCAAGGCACTGCGCAGCGAAGTCGACATCCTGACCCTGACCGCCACGCCGATCCCGCGGACCCTGAACATGGCCGTCTCGGGCATGCGCGATCTGTCGATCATCGCCACGCCACCGGCCCGGCGCCTGTCGGTGCGCACTTTCGTCATGGAGCAGAACAAGAGCACGGTCAAAGAGGCCCTGCTGCGCGAACTGCTGCGTGGCGGCCAGGTGTACTACCTGCACAACGACGTGAAGACCATCGAGAAATGCGCCGCCGACCTGGCCGAACTGGTACCCGAGGCGCGGATCGGCATCGGCCACGGGCAGATGCGCGAACGCGAACTCGAACAGGTGATGAGCGACTTCTATCACAAGCGCTTCAACGTGCTGATCGCCTCGACCATCATCGAGACCGGCATCGACGTGCCCAGCGCCAACACCATCATCATCGAGCGCGCCGACAAGTTCGGCCTGGCCCAGTTGCACCAGTTGCGCGGTCGGGTCGGGCGCAGCCACCACCAGGCCTACGCATACCTCTTGACGCCACCGCGCCAGCAGATCACCCCGGACGCGGAAAAACGCCTGGAGGCCATCGCCAACACCCAGGACCTGGGAGCCGGCTTCGTCCTGGCCACCAACGACCTGGAGATCCGTGGCGCTGGCGAACTGCTGGGCGACGGCCAGAGCGGGCAGATCCAGGCCGTGGGCTTCACCCTCTACATGGAAATGCTCGAACGCGCGGTGAAGGCCATCCGCAAGGGCGAACAACCGAACCTCGACCAGCCACTGGGTGGCGGCCCGGAAATCAACCTGCGCTTGCCGGCACTGATTCCCGAGGACTACCTGCCGGACGTGCACGCGCGCCTGATCCTCTACAAGCGCATCGCGTCGGCCACCGACGAGGACGGCCTGAAGGACCTGCAAGTGGAGATGATCGACCGCTTCGGCCTGCTGCCCGAGCCCACCAAGAACCTGATCCGCCTGACCCTGCTCAAACTCCAGGCCGAGCAACTGGGGATCAAGAAGGTCGACGGCGGCCCACAAGGCGGCCGCATCGAGTTCGCCGCAGATACACCGGTAGACCCACTGGCCTTGATCAAACTGATCCAGGGCCAGCCCAAACGCTACAAATTCGAAGGCGCAACCCTGTTCAAGTTCATGGTGCCGATGGAGCGCCCGGAAGAGCGCTTTAATACATTGGAGGCACTGTTTGAGCGCCTCACCCCGAAATCTGCTTGAAGGACGCCCCATGCGCCTGTTCCGCTCCCTGACCCTGCTCCTGGCCCTGGTCGCGCCAACGGCCTTTGCCGATGACCTGTACCAGGTGGAAATGATCCTCGTACGGCAGAACGCCGAGCCGCTGATCGTCAGCCGTGCAGCCCCCGAAGACTGGGCCGCCGGCGCTCAACGGCTGAGCCCGGACAGCCTGCGTACCCCAGCCCTGGGCAGCATCGTGGAAAAGCTCGGCGCCAGCGGCAGCTACAGCGTGCTGTTGCACAAGGCCTGGCAACAGGCCCTGGGGGAAACCCCGGTAAAGGTTGCCCTCAGCGATGGCCCGGAACAGTTCGGCCAGTTCCCCATCGAAGGCACCCTGAGCCTGAAGCTCGGGCGCTTCACCGATGTGGACGCGGACTTCTGGGTCAACCAGATCGACAGCAACGGCCTGGTCACCAGCAGCGAGCGCCTGAAACAGCAGAGCCATACCAAGAATGGCCAGCTCAACTACCTGGACAACGGCCACCTGGCGCTGCTGATCAAGATCACCTCGCTGACCGCACCGGCACCGCGCCCCGCTCCAACTGAAATTCCGGACTGATCGAAGTCCCTATGACCCCGCCCCTGACCAAACCCCTGGCCCCCTCCTGGGTCAACCGCTTCAAGGAACAAGCCTTGGAGCGTGGCCGGCGCTACGCCCTGGAAAAACGCGTGCGCATCGCCACGGCCGGAGACAGCGCTATCACCGCCAGTTGCGAAGGCTCCGGCGGCACTATGTACCGGCAGACCATCACCCTGCGCGAATCGAGCAAGGGCAACCTGCTGCTGATCGACGCCCACTGCACCTGCCCAGTACGCAGCAACTGCAAGCACATCGCTGCGGTGCTACTACAAGTGGAGGAAACCCTGGCCTACCCGGCGGCGGCCCAGGACGCCGAACTGCTGGAAAAGCTCTCCGCAGTCCTCGACAGCCGTCGCCCCGCTGCCCCGCCCCAGGTACTGCTGGAGGATGTGCACCCGGTGCCGCGGCTGTGGCTGGCAAGCATCGAGTTCAGCGCCTTCGAACCGCGCAACGGCAAGATGCAGCGCTACATCCAGCACCGCGCCGCACTGTCGTTCAACTACAGGGGCGAATACGCCAGCGGGCAGAAGAACACCGATGTGATCATCCGCCAGGAACACCAAAGCCTGCGCATCAAGCGCCAGCCCGAGCTGGAACAGGGCTGGCGCGAGCAATTGCGAGGCCTGGGCTTCAAGATCGCCACCCGGCAGAGCAAGGCACTGCCGGAAAGCGCCGGCGAGCTGTTCGAGATGGTCAACGACAGCGCCTGGCTGACCTTCACCCTCAACGAACTGCCCAAGCTGCGCAGCCAGGGATGGGAGCTGCAGATCGACGAGGGCTTCGGCTTCGACCTGACGGCGGTGGACGACTGGTACGCCAGTGTCGACGAGGCCCCGGGCCGCGACTGGTTCGACCTGGAACTGGGGATCATCGTCAACGGCGAGCGCTTGAGCCTGCTGCCGATTTTGCTCAACCTGATGCGCTCGCACACCGAGATCCTCAATCCGGAGCGCCTGGCCAAGCGCCGCGACGACGAGCTGATCCTGGTGAACATTCCCAATCGGCCCAACTCCCTGCATGGCCCGCTGCAAGTGGCACTGCCCTATGGCCGCCTGAAGCCGGTACTGGCAACCCTGGGCGAGTTCTATCTGCAAGAACCCGGCGATACCACCCTGCGCTTGAGCAGCGCCGACGCCACCCGCCTCAACCCGTTGCAGGACCTGCCACTGCTATGGGAAGGCGGCGAACACATTCGCACCTTCGCCCAGCGCCTGCGGGACATCCGCGACTACTCGGCACCGGCGCCCCAGGGCCTGAATGCCACCCTGCGCCCCTATCAGCTCGAAGGCCTGAGCTGGATGCAGTCACTGCGCCAGCTGGAAGTGGGCGGCATCCTGGCCGACGACATGGGCCTGGGCAAGACCCTGCAAACCCTGGCGCACATACTCAGCGAGAAGAACGCCGGGCGCCTGGACCGCCCCTGCATGGTGGTAATGCCCACCAGCCTGATTCCCAACTGGCTGGACGAGGCCGCGCACTTCACCCCGCAGCTCAAGGTACTGGCGCTGTATGGCGCCGGGCGCAAGAAACACTTCGCCCAGCTGGGCGATCATGACTTGCTGCTGACCACCTATGCGCTGCTGCCCAAGGACATCGAACTGCTGGCGGCCCAGCCCCTGCATGTGCTGATCCTCGATGAGGCGCAGTACATCAAGAATCCGTCGAGCAAGGCCGCCCAGGCTGCTCGGGAACTCAATGCCCGGCAGCGCCTGTGCCTGTCCGGCACGCCGCTGGAAAACCATCTGGGGGAGCTCTGGTCGCTGTTCCACTTCCTCTTGCCGGGCTGGCTCGGCGATGCCAAGAGCTTCAACCGTGACTACCGGGTACCGATTGAAAAGCACGCCAGCGAAGTGCGCCTGCAGCACCTCAACGGCCGGATCAAGCCCTTCCTGCTGCGCCGTACCAAGGAGCAAGTGGCCACCGAACTGCCGCCCAAGACCGAGATCATCCACTGGGTCGAGCTCAACGAGGCGCAGCGTGATGTCTACGAAACCATGCGCCTGGCCATGGACAAGAAAGTGCGCGACGAAATCACCCGCAAAGGTGTGGCGCGCAGCCAGATCATCATTCTTGAAGCCCTGCTCAAACTGCGCCAGGTGTGTTGCGACCTGCGCCTGGTCAACGACTCGCCACCCACACGGGGCAGCTCCTCAGGCAAGCTCGACAGCCTGATGGAAATGCTTGAAGAACTGTTCGAAGAGGGCCGGCGGATTCTGCTGTTCTCGCAGTTCACCTCGATGCTGAGCCTGATCGAGGCCGAGCTGAAGCGGCGCAACATCGCCTACGCCTTGCTCACCGGCCAGACCCGGGACCGGCGCACTCCGGTACGGGACTTCCAGAGCGGCAAGCTGCAGATTTTCCTGATCAGCCTCAAGGCCGGTGGTGTCGGCCTCAACCTGACCGAAGCCGATACGGTGATTCACTACGACCCTTGGTGGAACCCGGCCACCGAGAGCCAGGCTACCGACCGCGCCTATCGCATCGGCCAGGAAAAGCCCGTGTTCGTCTACAAGCTGATTGCCCGAGGTACGGTGGAAGAAAAGATCCAGCACCTGCAGCAGGAAAAATCGGACCTGGCGGCAGGTGTGCTTGATGGGCGCAAGGCCGGTGACTGGAAGCTGCAGAGCGACGACATCGAAGCCTTGTTCGCCCCACTGCCGGACAACAAGGGCGGCCGCTGAGACCGGCCACGTGCGGGGGCATCCAGAATTGCCCGGAGCCCCCTTGCGAAGTCGTCAGTCGATCAACTGGGCATCCTTGAGGGCACCCAGCGCCGCCAACCAACGCGGATCCTGCTTGTACTCGATATTGGCGAAGGCCTGGCCACGCATCCGCGCGATGCGTGGCGAAGGCTGCACCTTGAGGCGCTGCACGGCACTCAGGGCCAGCTCGGCGGCAGCACGGTCATTGCATACCAGCCCCATGTCGCAACCGGCGGTCAGCGCCGCTTCGATCCGGCTTGCCGCGTCCCCGACGACATGGGCGCCGGCCATGGACAGGTCATCGCTGAAGATCACCCCGTCAAATTGCAGCTCGCCACGCAGGATGTCCTGCAACCAGTAGCGCGAGAAGCCGGCCGGTTGAGGGTCGACTTGCGGATAGATGACGTGCGCAGGCATCACTGCCGCCAACTGCTTGCTCAGACGAGCAAAGGGCAGCAGGTCCTTGGCACGGATTTCATCCAGACTGCGCTCGTCATTGGGGATCGCCACATGGGAGTCGGCCTCGGCCCAGCCGTGCCCGGGAAAGTGCTTGCCGGTAGCGGCCATGCCGGCGCTGTTCATACCGCGGATAAACGCACCGGCGAGCAACGCCGCCTGCTCGGGGTCGCCCTCGAAAGCCCGGCTGCCCACCACCGCGCTGCGCTGGTGATCGAGGTCCAGTACCGGGGCGAAGCTCAGGTCCAGCCCCACCGCCAGCACCTCGGTGGCCATGACCCAGCCACACTGCTCGGCCAGGTACTCGGCATTCGGATTGTCGGCCAGGGCACGCATGGCCGGCAGGCGCACAAAGCCCTGGCGCAGACGCTGCACCCGACCGCCCTCCTGGTCCACGGCCAACAACAGGTCCGGGCGAATCGCGCGAATCGCCGCGCACAGCTCCCGTACCTGGCGCGGATGTTCGATATTGCGGGCAAAGATGATCAACCCACCGACCTGCGGCTGACGCAGGAGTTGGCGATCTTCGGCCGTCAGCCAGGTACCGGCGACGTCCACCATCAAAGAGCCTTGCAGGCCAGCAGTCATAGTAATTCCTTAAGCACTACGATGGCTTCCAGGCAACGCTGATCGAGCCGCATCCGCATGGATGCAGCCGGCCGAGCAGCATCGGCGCAGGGAAGGCACGGGATATAGAACGAGAATCGGCATGGGCGGCTAGCTTAGCGGATGTAAGCTGTCGCGCCCACCCGTGGGTCAGGCCTTGGCGGCTGCCGGGGCCGATTTGCTGCGCGGCTTGAGCTGGGCGCTGGCCATGGCTTCGTCGGTGACGCCGGTTTCGGCACGCATGCCCGCGGCGAGGAACGGCACCATCAGGCGCATCACCTGCTCGATGGAGGTATTGACCCCGAAATCGGTTTCGGCGATAGCCCGCAGCGCCTTGATCCCGGACATGCTGAACGCCGCAGCACCGAGCATGAAGTGCACGCGCCAGAACAGCTCAATGGGAGGAATACGCGGCGCCGCTTCATTGACCAGCAGCATGTAGCGGCGGAACACCTTGCCGTACATGTCCTCCAGATAACGCCGCAAGTGCCCCTGGCTCTGGCTGAACGCCAGCCCCAGCAGACGCATGAAGATCGACAGGTCGTTACCGCTGCGCGGCTGCACTACCAGGGCCTGCTCGACGAGGATCTCCAGCAGCTCTTCCAGGCTCGGCTTGTTCTCCGGCCTGGACTGGCGGCGCTCAAGCTCACGATCGAGACTGATGCAGAACGGGCCGAGGAAACGCGAGAATACCGCCTGGATCAAGGCCTTCTTGGACCCGAAATGATAGTTGACCGCTGCCAGGTTGACCCCGGCCTTGCTGGTGATCAGCCGCAATGAGGTTTCGGCAAAACCTTTTTCCGCGAACAACTGCTCGGCAGCATCGAGAATGCGTTCAACGGTTTCCGACTGGGCCATGGCTACTCCGCCTGACAAACACTTGTTTGAAACATACGTTTCAGGCTTTGGAATGTCAAGCCTGCCGGCCTCTGCGCAAGCCGTCCGGCGCGCTATTTAATCACACCTGCCGGCCACTGTAGCCAGCCTTCGGCGCAGGATTGCGGCACCCGGATGACAACCGCTCGGCCGCCACAGGCAAAAGGAGGATTGCCAAGCGACGTCCACTGTATATAATCCCAGTCACTGTATAAAAAGACAGAGCGATCGACATGCTAAAACTGACGCCACGCCAAGCTGAGATTCTGGCTTTTATCAAACGCTGCCTCGAAGACAACGGCTACCCGCCCACCCGTGCGGAAATTGCCCAGGAACTGGGATTCAAATCGCCCAACGCCGCTGAGGAACACCTCAAGGCCCTGGCCCGCAAAGGCGCCATCGAGATGACCCCGGGTGCCTCCCGCGGAATCCGCATTCCCGGCTTCGAAGCTAAGGCCGACGATACCCTGCCGATCATTGGCCGTGTCGCCGCCGGTGCACCGATCCTGGCCCAGCAGCACATCGAAGAGTCCTGCAATATCAACCCGACCTTCTTCCACCCTCGCGCCGACTACTTGCTTCGCGTCCACGGCATGAGCATGAAGGACATCGGCATCTTCGACGGTGACCTGTTGGCGGTACACACCACTCGCGAGGCCCGCAATGGCCAGGTCGTGGTGGCGCGCATCGGTGATGAGGTCACGGTCAAGCGCTTCAAGCGCGAAGGCAGCAAGGTCTGGCTGATTGCCGAGAACCCTGAATTCGCCCCCATCGAAGTCAACCTGAAAGATCAGGATCTGGTGATCGAAGGCTTGAGTGTCGGCGTCATTCGCCGCTAAAGGAGGCTCCATGCAGTTCCCCCACACACCACAGCAAGCACAACTGCCACTGTTCGAGGCGTTCCTGGCCCAGCCATTGGCGCCCGCCCTCAAGGAAGTGGTCGAATCGCCCTGGAACAAAGATCCAGAAGCCTTCAGCGAGCTGTCGTTACGCGGCGCCGCCGGGAACTGCCTGAACCTATTGGCACCGATCCTTCGGGAACTCAGCCAGGACCAGGACGCGCGCTGGCTGACACTGATCGCCCCGCCCTCCAGCCTGACCCAAAGCTGGCTACGGGACGCCGGCCTGAATCGCGAGGGGATCCTGCTGCTGCACCCCCGGGGCAATCAGAGCCCGCAACAGCTCGCCTGCGAGGCCCTGCGCCTGGGTCGCAGTCATACCGTAGTCAGCTGGTTGAACCCGTTGAGCGCCAGCGCCCGGCAACAACTGATCAGCGCCGCACGGACTGGCGATGCGCAGAGCCTGAATATTCGCCTGGGATGAAACACCGGGAAAGCGTGGGATTTACGCTTGAATGACACAAGGCTTCTCCAGGATTGAGAAGCCGGAACAAATGCGACGGATGACCGGAGAAACCCGATAGACGGGCTTAGTGCAGAACCCGCGGGCCATCTTCCTTGTCAATTTCACCTTCAACCAGTCGACCGGCCATCTGTACGCCGACGCTCAACATGGCCTTGGCCACTTCCACGTGCTGACCTTGCAGAAAGGCTTTGGCATCCTCGGAGAAATCCAAAGTAACCAGAGAACCCTCGTCCTCAGCTCTGCGCAGCTCGATACGGCCGTCTGGCAACTCGACAATTTCTAGAAAGGACGTTGGCATAAAGGTCTGGTCTCCACGAAAGGGCGGGATTATATCAGTCATCACCCCCGCCCCGCTCAGGATCTTGCAGGGGGATCGTGCCCCCTCACCAGGAATTACTTCCCGATCCTTGCAATCAACCCCTCGCCACACCGACCCCAAGCCCGCGCCAGCCCCCTTCAAAAATTCGGCTTGTATTCAAAACCCGCCGAGGCCTGGCTGTCGGAAAACGGCGTGATCAGCGACTTCTTCAGGACCAACCGATTGACCAGGGAGCCGGGAAACATCTGAATGGAGTTGTTGAAGTGCTCCACATTCAGGTTGAACAGGGTAATCGCCCCACCGATATTGCCTTCCTGCTCGGCAACCTCGCGCATCAGGTTACTCAACAACTCGACGGACTTGAGGTCGGGGTAGGCCTCAAACGCAAGATTCAAACCGCCCAGCAAAGCCTTGGTGCCCTGGTCTACCGACTTGAGCGCATCACCGTCGGCTGCGGATGGCAAGCTACCAATGGCACTACGCAGCCCAACGATCTTTTCCAGCAACTGGCTTTCATAGGCCTGGAAGCCAGCCACTTGCGGCTCCAGCATGTCCAGCACCTTGATCCTCTGGCGCTGGTAGGTCAGCACATCCGACCAGGCCCGCTGGGCACGGTTATGCGCACCGACAATCTTGTTGTAGTGCACATAGGCAAGAACGCCCAAGGCAATCGCGATGACCAGCAACAACTCCATACTCTACTGCTCCATTTCATCAGTGACCTTCAGCGGAAGATCGAAATTGTTGTCGTGCAGCTCCGCCAACTCATGCACCAGGGCCAGCACCGGAAACAGGTTAGGCAACGGCAGGCCCTGCTCGATATTGGCGTAGAAGCTCGACAGATCGTCAAACGTGCCCGGATCCTTGTAGGCCATGACCTCGGCATCATCGAAGCTCAGACATAAATGGCCCTCGCTGGAGAATTCCAGATTCACCTTTTTCAGCCGCCGACGAAGTTCCAGCAAGAAAGCCAGGGTGGTGGGCGTTGCGAACTTCGCGCAAGCCAGCTCACTATCACCGGTGAAATTGAAGCTTCTGTTGAAGTCATCGGAAGTGGTCTCAAAGACTTTGCGCTTCTTGCTCTTGGTATTTGGCAGATCACTGCGCACCATCACCCCTCTGACCCAAGGAAAGTCCACCACCAGGCTGAAGCGATCGAAACTCTCATAGACCCGCTCGCTCTCGCCATCGGATTTGCGTTTGTAGTGGGAGTTCACATAACGCAGATGGTGAAAGACAAAGGACAACTGATGCCGCGGGCCCTGGTAGGTCCCCCTGGCTGAAGCCTCGATACGGCGGCTGTCATTGCCGCGATCATAGTCGTCGAACTCACTGCTCAGTTGCGCGAAACGCTCATCGGCGGTTCCGCCCGGGTCCCAAAGGCCGTTACTGAGAAATGAACACTTACGGGCTATTTTCTGCGGCAACTCGTCTAACACGGCTTTACGGCCCATCCAGGTATACAAGGTGGCAAAACCCAGGCAGGCCGTCGCAAACCACATCAGCTCCACACCCGCCATGGCCGGGATCGCCGACACAATAGCCAGCATCAACAGCAGCCAGGACTGGGCATGATCGAACTCCAACCCTCCCCTGAAGGACTGGAGCCTGGCGATGACCCTCAATAGATCCTCGTTGCTCTTGGCTCGAGCCACCTCTGCATTGCTAGTGGCCAACAACTTCACCAACTCGGCATCGTGCTTGAGAAACTGCATTACATTTCCTTGATCAAGTTGCAAGCCTCAGGAACATCTGGAACAGCAGCAAGAGCATGGCCGTCATGCAACTGCGCCAACTGATGCACCAGCTCCAGCAGTGAATACAGCTTCGGCAACTCGATACCCGCCTTGATCCGCTCGCGAAAGACCGCCAGGTCACTCAGCGAGCCCGGATCGGCATGGGCAATGATGTCCGCATTATCAAAGCTCAGACAGAGCCGCCCTTGACTGGAAAATTCCAGATTGACCCGGTAAAGATGACGTGAAAGCTCCATCAGGAGGTCCAGGATTGCTGGCCTGGCGAAGTGTTCGCAACAGGCCTGATCATTACCGCGCAGTACAAAGACCTGGTCGAAATCGTCGCGACCGGTCTTGAACGGCTGCCCCGCCAATGACACTTCCAGGGGACTGGAGCGAACCGTAATCTCTGTCACCCACGGGAAATCCAGCACCAGGCTGTAGCGGTTGTACGTGTCGTAGACAGTGCGATAGCTGCCGCCGGCACCAGGCTCTTGCCTGGAATTGACGTACTGCAGATGGTGATACTCGAACGCCAAGGACTGGCGAGGCCCCTGGTAGACACCCAGGAGCGAGTCCTGGATATGGCGTCGCTCATTACCCCGCTGGTAATCGCTGAACTCGTTGTTCAGCCTTTTCAGGCGCCAGTCGGCACTGCTGTCGGACTCGCTCAAGCCATGATGAAACATTACGCACTTGCGCACGATGCTTGCCGCCAGATCAGTCAAGGAGCCAGAGGCCCCTTTGCTGACGTAATAGCTAAAGAAACACAGAGCCAGAAACACCCAGAACATCCCGCCCATGCCGTCCATCAGCAGCGCGACAGCCAGGGAGGCAAACGCCAGGACCAGAAGCGTTATTGCCTGCACATGGTCGAATTCCAGACCGCCGGGGAATATCTCCAGCCTGTCGAGCACTTCCAGCAAGTCAGTATTGGACTGGGCACGAACCACTCGCACCCGGCAATCGTTCAGCAGGCGAAGCAGCGCCTGGTCACGCAAGAAGAACAGCATGAATCTTCCTTGATCAAATAGTCACGCCGCCAATCAAGCAGCGCTCAGGATCAACACTCGTTAAGGCCATCCCTGAAACGAATGGCCAGGGCCTTGAGGTTCTGCCGCCAGCTTTCCAGCTCTTCCCGACTCAGTGCCTGCTCGGGCTCCTCTTCATCCAGATTGACCGCAACAATCAGTGGCTGGGTTACGTCGCCCTTGGGCTTGTGCGGCGCCTGTGGCGGCTGAAACAGCTCGCTGTAAGCAGACAGCAGTTGCGCCAGCCAGGTTTGCGGGCTGTGCGCCAATTCCACCAGCTCTGCCAGCTCGGGAATGGCAATGCTTTGCAGCACTTCACGATTGAGGATCTGCTCGACCCGGGCCGCATTGGCCTGCGGCAGCCGATAGAACCCGGCAATTTCATGGCACAGCCCCAGCAAGGCCCCGTACAGGTGGAACAGCACCGACTCGCGCCCCGCCTGGACCTGCGCCTGGGCATTCATGGCCCGCCCTTCCTCAGCGCGTGCCAGGGCTTCGAGCGACAGACCGGCAAAGTAGATTTTCTGATTGGTACGGGTATAGAGCTCGTGGGCCATATGGGCAGCCTCCACTGCGAAAAGAGAACCAGATGCAGACGGCACAGTTTCAGGGATCACTCCAGCTTGCCGCAAGCAAAAGAAAGGCCGCATGCCCCCTTGAAGGAGTCATGCGGCCCTGTTGGTCGCTACACCGAGAAGCTAGCCCTCGGCAGGCCAAGCACTTAGCGCTTGTCTTCGACCTTCCATTTACCGCCGTCGTAGAAGGCACGCCAGCCGGTCGGCTTGCCGTCGACTTCGGTCTGCACGTACTGCTCCTTGGTCTTGCGGCTGTAGCGCACCACCGCAGGGCGGCCGTCCGGGTCCTTCTGCGGAGCTTCGCAGAGGAAGTGGTACTTGGGATCGATCTCATCCTTGTGCGGGATCAGTTCCAGCACCAACGGCGCACGGGTCTCGCGGTTTTTCGGGAACTGACTGGCCGCCAGGAACAGGCCCGAAGCGCCATCGCGCAGGATGTAGGTGTCGTTGACCTTCTCGCACTTGAGCTCGGGCATCTTCACCGGGTCCATCTTCGGCGGCGCCGCGTCACCGCTTTTCAGCAGCTTGCGTGTGTTCTTGCAGGTCGGGTTGGTGCAACCGAAGAACTTGCCGAAACGGCCGGTCTTGAGCTGCATCTCGCTGCCGCACTTGTCACACTCCAGGCTCGGGCCTTCATACCCCTTGATCCGGTAGCTGCCCTCTTCGATCTCGTAGCCGGCACAATCCGGGTTGTTACCGCAGATGTGCAGCTTGCGCTTTTCGTCCAGCAGGTAGGCATCCATCGCCGTACTGCAGATCGGGCAACGATGCTTGCCACGCAGTACCAGGGATTCGGACTCGCCCTCGTCATCCGCGGCGATCTCGTCGCCCGGCACCAGGTTGACGGTGGCCTTGCAACGCTCCTTGGGTGGCAGGCTGTAGCCCGAGCAGCCGAGGAACACGCCAGTGGAGGCGGTACGGATCTGCATCGGCCGGCCGCAGGTCTGGCATGGGATATCGGTCATTACCGGCTGGTTGGCGCGCATGCCGCTTTCGGCGCCCTCGGCCACTTCGAGCTTCTTCTTGAAGTCGCCGTAGAATTCGTCGAGGACGTTCTTCCAGTCGCGCTCGCCCTGGGCCACGTCATCGAGGTTCTCTTCCATGCCGGCGGTGAAGCCGTAGTCCATAAGGTTGGAGAAGCTCTCGGAAAGGCGCTCAGTGACGATGTCGCCCATCTTTTCCGAATAGAAACGACGGTTGTGCAGGGTCACATAGCCGCGATCCTGGATGGTCGAAATGATTGCCGCATAGGTCGAAGGACGACCAATGCCGCGCTTTTCCATTTCCTTCACCAGGCTGGCTTCGGAGTAACGCGCCGGGGGCTTGGTGAAGTGCTGGCTCGGATCGAGCTTGATCAGCTTCAGCACTTCGCCCTGGGCCATTTCCGGCAGCACATCGTCATCGCCCGGCTTGGCCATTTGCGGCATGACCCGGGTGTAACCGTCGAACTTGAGGATGCGGCCCTTGGCACGCAGCTCGAAGTCGCCAGCGGCGACGCTGACGGTGGTGGACAGGTATTGCGCCGGCAGCATCTGGCAGGCGACGAACTGGCGCCAGATCAGCTCGTAGAGGCGCTCAGCGTCACGTTCCATGCCCGACAGCTTGCTTGGGTGGGTGTTCACATCGGACGGACGAATCGCTTCGTGCGCCTCCTGGGCCCCTTCCTTGCTGCTGTAGACATTGGGCGAAGCCGGCAGGTACTTGTTGCCGAACTCGTCTTCGATATAGGTACGCGCCATCGCCACGGCATCGGCCGAGAGGTTGGTGGAGTCGGTACGCATATAGGTGATGTAGCCGGCTTCATACAGACGCTGGGCCATCATCATGGTCTTCTTCACCCCGAAGCCCAGGCGATTGCTCGCAGCCTGCTGCAGGGTGGAGGTGATGAACGGCGCCGATGGCTTGCTGCTGGTGGGCTTGTCTTCACGCTTGGCGACGCTGTAGGCCGAGGCCTTGAGCTTCTCCAAGGCGGCCATGGCCTGTGCTTCGTTGAGCGGTTTGAAGGCTTCGCCGTTTTCACGGGCCACTTCAAAACGCACATTCGAGCCCTTGGCAGTGCCCAGGTCAGCGTGTACTTCCCAGTATTCTTCCGGGATGAAGGCACGAATCTCACGCTCGCGCTCCACCACCAGCTTCACGGCTACCGACTGCACGCGACCGGCAGACAGGCCACGGGCGATCTTCGCCCACAGCAGCGGCGAAACCATGTAGCCCACCACGCGGTCGAGGAAGCGTCGCGCCTGCTGGGCATTGACTCGATCAATGTCCAGCTCGCCCGGCTGGGAGAAGGCTTCCTGGATCGCCTTCTTGGTGATTTCGTTGAACACCACGCGCTTGTAGCGGCTGTCATCACCGCCGATGGCTTCCCGCAGGTGCCAGGCAATGGCTTCCCCTTCGCGGTCCAAGTCCGTTGCGAGATAGATGGTGTCGGCATCCTTGGCAAGGCGGCGCAACTCTTCGATGACCTTTTCCTTGCCAGGGAGGATTTCGTACTTGGCTTTCCAGCCGTGCTCGGGATCGACGCCCATGCGCGACACCAGCTGCTTGCGAGCCTTTTCCTTCGGCGACAGAGCCGGGGCTTCGCCCGCAGCGGCCTTGCCACGCTTGGCGGCTGGCTCCTTGGCGGCACTTGCCGAACCGCTGGTGGGCAGGTCTCGGATATGGCCGATACTCGACTTCACCACGTATTGGTTACCCAAGTACTTGTTGATGGTCTTGGCCTTAGCCGGGGATTCCACAATGACCAGCGATTTGCCCATGGATCAGAAAATTCCTGAATTCGAGAAGTGAAAGGCGGTTGGCGCCTGACGCGGCACCGCTATATATAGTGGCAACAGGGTGAGGTCAAGCGCAGGGTACTGCGCGACCTGTACTCATGCCGGTGAAAAAAGACTGGGTTCGGCCTGCACCAAAGCAAAGCGCGGGACCTGCTCGCCGTCAACTTCGACCGACTCGAGGAACATGCTCAAGGGCCGCACCCAAAAGCCGTAATCCCCATACAGGGCTTGGTAGAACACCACTTCTTCTTCCGTTTCCGAGTGCCGCGCCACGCTGAAAACGCGGTACTGCGGCCCCTTGTAATGCTGATAGAGCCCGGGTTGTAACTGCATGCTCTGGCCCTCGTGCAATTTTTTCAAAATAAAGACAAACAAATCTTCAGAAAAACAAAAACCGGGGCACTGGGCCCCGGCTTCCATCAACCCAACGCTTAAACGCGTTCGAAGACGGTCGAGATACCCTGGCCAAGGCCGATGCACATGGTGGACACCCCGAAGGTGCCGCCATTCTGCTTCATGACGTTGAGCAGGGTCCCGGAGATACGTGCGCCGGAGCAACCGAACGGGTGACCCAGGGCGATCGCGCCGCCGTGCAGGTTAACCTTCTCGTTCATCTTGTCGAGCACTTTCAGATCTTTCAGCACTGGCAGGGCCTGTGCAGCGAAAGCTTCGTTGAGCTCGAAGAAGTCGATATCGTTGATGCCCAGGCCCGCGCGCTTCAGGGCTTTCTGCGTGGCCGGTACTGGACCATAGCCCATGATGGCCGGATCCACACCTGCAACGGCCATCGAACGAATCACCGCCATCGGCTGGATACCCAGGTCCTGGGCACGCTGGGCCGACATCACGATCATGCACGAGGCACCGTCGGTGATCTGCGACGAAGTACCGGCAGTCACGGTACCACCTTTAGGGTTGAACGCCGGCTTCAGGGCCGCCAGGCTCTCCAGGGTGGTCTCGGGACGGATGGTTTCGTCGTAGTCGAACAGTTTCAGGAAACCGTTCTCGTCGTAACCCTGCATCGGGATGATTTCATCCTTGAACTTGCCTTCCACAGTCGCCTTGTGGGCGAGCTGGTGGGAGCGCACGCCAAAGGCGTCCTGCTGCTCACGGGTGATGCCGTGCATCTTGCCCAGCATCTCGGCGGTCAGGCCCATCATGCCGGAGGCTTTGGCTGCGTACAGGGACATGTGCGGGTTCGGATCGACACCGTGCATCATGCTCACGTGGCCCATGTGCTCGACGCCGCCGACCACGAACACGTCACCGTTGCCGGTCATGATCGCTTGCGCGGCAGTGTGCAAAGCACTCATGGACGAGCCACACAGGCGGCTGACGGTCTGGCCGGCCGAGGTGTGCGGGATCTGGGTCATCAGCGACGCCATGCGTGCGATGTTCCAGCCCTGCTCCAGGGTCTGGTTGACGCAGCCCCAGATCACGTCCTCGACTTCCGCCGGGTCGACCTTGGCGTTGCGTTCCAGCAGTTTGCTGATCAGGTGCGCCGACATGTCTTCGGCGCGGGTGTTGCGGTGCATGCCGCCCTTGGAGCGGCCCATCGGAGTACGACCGAAGTCGACAATCACGACGTCTCTAGGATTCAAGCTCATATGTTCACTCTCGCTCTAGTGTGGGCGCTTAACCGAAGAAGCTCTGGCCGTTCTTGGCCATTTCACGCAGCTTCGCGGTCGGGTGGTACAGCGCGCCCAGATCGGCGTACTGGTCGGCCAGGGCAACGAACTCGGCAACACCGATGGAATCGATGTAGCGCAGCGCACCGCCACGGAATGGAGGGAAACCAATGCCGTAGACCAGGCCCATGTCAGCTTCGGCAGCGGTTTCAACGATGCCGTCTTCCAGGCAACGAACGGTTTCCAGGCACAACGGGATCATCATCCAGTTGATGATGTCTTCGTCGGTGACTTCACGCTGCTCGTAGACAATCGGCTTGAGCACTTCCAGCACCGACGGATCGGCCACCTTCTTTTGCTTGCCCTTCTTGTCGGTTTCGTAGGCGTAGAAGCCCTTGCCATTCTTCTGGCCCAGGCGCTTGGCTTCGTAGAGCACGTCCACGGCCGAGCGGCGATCGTCCTTCATGCGATCCGGGAAGCCTTCGGCCATGACATCGCGACCGTGGTGGCCGGTGTCGATGCCAACCACGTCCATCAGGTACGCCGGGCCCATTGGCCAGCCGAATTTCTCCATGATCTTGTCGATGCGCACGAAGTCCACACCGGCGCTGACCAGCTTGGCGAAACCGCCGAAGTACGGGAACAGCACGCGGTTGACCAAAAAGCCCGGGCAGTCATTGACCACGATCGGGTTCTTGCCCATTTTCTTGGCGTAGGCAACGGTGGTGGCAACGGCCAGCTCGCTGGACTTCTCGCCACGGATCACTTCCACCAGCGGCATCATGTGCACCGGGTTGAAGAAGTGCATGCCGACGAAGTTTTCCGGACGCTTGAGGGCCTTGGCCAGCAGGCTGATGGAAATGGTCGAGGTATTGGACGCCAGGATGGTGTCCTCCTTGACCTGGCCTTCCACTTCAGCCAGCACGATCTGCTTGACCTTGGGGTTCTCGACCACGGCTTCAACCACCAGGTCGACGTTGCCGAAGTCACCGTAGGACAGGGTCGGACGAATGCCGTTGAGCACTTCAGCCATCTTCGCGGCGGTCATGCGGCCTTTGTCAACGCGGCCCACCAGCAGTTTCGCGGCTTCCGCCAGACCCTGCTCGATGCCGTGTTCGTTGATGTCCTTCATCAGGATCGGCGTGCCTTTGGAGGCCGACTGGTAGGCGATGCCGCCACCCATGATACCGGCGCCGAGCACGGCGGCCTGCTTCACGTCCTTGGCGATTTCGTCGTAGGCCTTGGCCTTTTTCTTCAGTTCCTGATCGTTCAGGAACAGGCCGATCAGGCTTTGCGCAGCAGAGGTCTTGGCCAGTTTGACGAAGCCGGCGGCCTCTACTTCCAAGGCTTTGTCGCGGCCAAAGTTGGCGGCTTTCTGAATGGTCTTGATCGCTTCGACCGGTGCCGGGTAGTTCGGGCCAGCCTGGCCGGCCACGAAACCTTTGGCGGTTTCGAAAGCCATCATCTGCTCAATGGCGTTGAGCTTGAGCTTTTCCAGCTTAGGCTGGCGCTTGGCCTTGTAGTCGAACTCGCCGGAAATGGCGCGCTTGACCAGGGCCAGAGCGGCGTCCTTGAGTTTGTCGGGAGCAACCACGGCGTCGACGGCACCGACTTTCAGCGCGTCTTCAGCACGGTTTTCCTTGCCGGCGGCAATCCACTCGATGGCGTTGTCGGCACCGATCAGACGCGGCAGGCGCACGGTACCGCCGAAGCCCGGGTAGATGCCCAGCTTGACTTCCGGCAGGCCGATCTTGGCACTGGCAGCCATGACGCGGTAGTCCGCCGCCAGGCACATTTCCAGGCCGCCGCCCAGGGCGATGCCGTTGATCGCGGCAACGGTTGGCACGTTGAGGTCTTCGAAATCGCTGAAGATCTTGTTGGCTTCGAGGTTGCCTGCCACCAGCTCGGCATCCGGCAGCTTGAAGTTGTCGACAAACTCGGTGATGTCGGCGCCGACGATGAACACGTCCTTGCCGCTGCTGACGATCACGCCCTTGATCGAAGCATCTGCCTTGATGGTGTCAACAGCCTGACGCAATTCGTTCAGGGTTAGACGGTTGAACTTGTTGACGGACTCACCCTTGAGGTCGAAATTCAATTCGACGATGCCACTTTCAAGAGCCTTAACCGTGATGGCTTTACCTTCGTAAATCATCAACTGATCTCCACGATATGGAAGCTGAACAGTACACGTCGGACGCTGACTTCTGGCATGGCACTAACGTCACCGTCGATGCTAACGCCAATCCGCCAGGCACACCCGCCAACGCGATAGTCGGGATTCTGTATAGAGCCGCCTGCGATGCAAACGCTCATTTCATACGCCCGTTTGATTTGGGTACGCCACATTCAGGGAAAATCCAGCAATTGTCAATCGTCCAAAATGCTGTTTGAAACGCGACTTTGCGGTCACTCCATTGCTCCCTGGACGATCAACACGCCCCTGCATTCATAACCATTCATAGGATCTATATTTAGAAAATGCGCCCTAAATCTCCCACTGAATGGGAGAAAGAGCGACTACGCTGGGATAATATCTGAAGAAGCCGCACAGTTTGTGCGACAGGGGCACCGCCCCATTCTGCAAGAGGCCACCCCGGGTGGCAGCCACGAGATTACCGGCCTGCCTGGCCATCCCCGCCCGATGCTGATATCGGGCTTTTTATTGCCGGCTGCCCGCGATTGCCGCGCGCACCCTCCCCTGGATGACTCAGGCCAACGCCTTGAGCACCGAGGCAATATCCTGCAAAACACTGACCTCGCCACGCTCGTTCCAGTACAGGGCGATCATCTGCTTGTCCGCCTCGACCTTGAAAACCCCTGCCGGCAAGGCCTGGAAGTGCTTGAGCAGTGGCTCATCGACACAGGGCTCGCGCCACTGGTTGACCCAGTTGCCCGGCGCGATCTGCCAATAACTCCAACACACAGGCTGCCCGCTGCGCCGTGGCCGGTGATACTGCGGGCAAGGGTTGGGCGGCTCCTGGCCCAGCCAGTGCGGCCACTCCTGAGGGGCCAGTTGCATGGCCAGGCCCATGCGTCGCGCCTCCATGCGCAAGGCGATCAACCCGCTCTGGCGACGAGAAGGTCGCAACCACGCCAGCGGACTGAGAACTACCGCAAGGATTGACACCACTATCCAGACCGTCATATCTGTACTCTCGATTTTTGATGAGCGGGACCTGGGTCAAACCAACCCGCTTGAAACCAGCCATACTTGAAGCTATTGCAACCCTCAGGAGGAGCACCTCATGCCCTACCACCATATTCTGGTCGCCGTAGATCTAACCGAAGAGTGCGATCCTGTTATCCACCGTGCTCGCGAGCTGTCGGTGAGCAATGGAGCCAAGCTGTCCCTGGTGCACATTGTCGAACCCATGGCCATGGCCTTCGGGGGCGACGTCCCCATGGATCTTTCGCAGTTGCAGCAGCAACAGTTCGACCAGGCCCGGGAGCGTCTTGATCGGCTGATCAACAAGTACCCGGAGCTGACCAAGGAATACAGCCACCTGACCTACGGCCAGCCGCGCCAGGAAATCCATCACCTGGCCAAGGAACAGGAATGCGACCTGATCGTGGTCGGCAGCCACGGCCGACATGGCCTGGCCCTGCTGCTGGGCTCCACCGCCAATGATGTCCTGCACGGCGCGCCTTGCGACGTGCTGGCCGTGCACCTGGTCAAACGCTGAACCCGCCCCGAGGGTTGCCGGCTCCCAAAAGCTGGCAAGCGCACTGAAAAAAAGCCCGACTCTGCAGTCGGGCTTTTTTATCAGCAACCGGTCACTCAGGCATCCAGTTCGGCCCAGCGCTCGACCATCTGCTCCAGTTCGGCATTCAACTGCTCAAGGCGGGCAATTACCGCTGCAGTTTCCGCCGCCGGGCGCTGATAGAAACCAGCGTCAGCCATTTCCGCCTCGACCCCGGCGATCTGCTGCTCCATGGCATCGATCTGCCCCGGCAAAGCCTCAAGCTCGCGCTGCAATTTGTAGCTGAGCTTCTTTTTCGCCGCCGGCGCTTCCTGGACAGGAGCCGGAGCCGCCTGTACCGGTGCCACCACTGCAGAATTCAGCTCGGCCTTGCCGGACTTGTTCTCGGTCACCCCCAGCAACCGCGGCGAACCGCCCTGGCGCAACCAGTCCTGGTAGCCGCCGACGTACTCGCGCACCTTGCCTTCGCCTTCGAAGACCAGGGTGCTGGTCACCACGTTGTCGAGGAATGCCCGGTCGTGGCTGACCATCAGCACAGTGCCCTGGAAGGTCAGCAGCACCTCTTCCAGCAGTTCGAGGGTTTCTACATCCAGGTCGTTGGTCGGTTCATCGAGCACCAGCAGGTTGGCCGGTTTACTGAACAGCTTGGCCAGCAGCAACCGCGCACGTTCGCCGCCAGACAACGCCTTGACCGGCGTGCGAGCACGCTGCGGGCTGAACAGGAAGTCGCCGAGGTAGCTCAGCACGTGGCGGCTCTGGCCATCGATCTCGATGAAGTCGCGACCTTCGGCGACGTTGTCGATCACGGTCTTTTCCAGATCCAGCTGATGGCGCAACTGGTCGAAGTAGGCCACGTCGATACGCGTACCCTCTTCCACCTTACCGCTGCTGGGCACCAGGCCACCGAGCATCAGCTTGAGCAGCGTGGTCTTGCCGGTACCGTTGGCGCCCAAGAGGCCGATGCGGTCGCCGCGCTGCAGGACCATGGAGAAGTCCTTGACCAGGAACGGACCGTCCGGGTGAGCGAAGCTGACGTTCTCCAGCACCATCACCTGCTTGCCGGACTTGTCTGCGGTTTCCAGCTGGATATTGGCCTTGCCGGTACGCTCGCGACGTTCGCTGCGCTCGACACGCAGCGCCTTGAGGGCGCGCACGCGGCCTTCGTTGCGGGTGCGCCGGGCCTTGATGCCCTGGCGAATCCAGACTTCCTCCTGGGCCAGGCGCTTGTCGAACAGCGCGTTGGCGGTTTCTTCCGCCGCCAGCATGGCTTCCTTGTGCACCAGGAAGCTGGCGTAGTCGCCGTTCCAGTCGATCAGGCCGCCGCGGTCCAGTTCGAGGATGCGGGTGGCCAGGTTCTGCAGGAAGGAACGGTCGTGGGTAATAAAGAGGACCGCCCCCTGGAAATCCTTCAGCGCCTCTTCCAGCCAGGCGATGGCACCAATGTCCAGGTGGTTGGTGGGCTCGTCGAGCAGCAGCAGGTCCGGCTCGGACACCAGGGCCTGGGCCAGCAGCACGCGACGACGCCAGCCGCCGGACAACTCGGCGAGGGTCTTGTCGGCCGGCAGCTGCAGGCGGCTCAGGGTGCTGTCCACCAATTGTTGCAGGCGCCAGCCGTCACGGGCTTCGAGGTCGTGCTGGACGTGCATCAGTTTTTCCAGATCGGCGTCGGTGACGATGTTCTGGCTCAGGTGGTGGTACTGGGCCAGCAACTCGCCGACACCGTCCAGGCCCTGGGCGACCACGTCGAACACGGTCCGCTCGTCGGCCACCGGCAATTCCTGGGGCAATTCGCCGATCTTCAGACCGGGTGCGCGCCATACGGAGCCGTCGTCGGGCTTCTGATCGCCCTTGACCAGCTTCATCATGCTGGATTTGCCAGTACCGTTACGGCCGATGATGCACACCCGCTCACCACGGGCGATCTGCCAGGACACCTTGTCCAACAACGGCATGGCGCCGAAAGCAAGGGACACATCGCTGAATTTGAGCAGGGTCATGTTCTTCTCCAAAAACCGGGCGCGCATTCTACCTGAGTTGAGCCCGCAGAAGGCCGGGTATTTCGCCCACGAGGGCGCTCGCGGCACATTTGTTGCCAACTGATGCCAGCAGGCCGGCAAAGCTTTCACCGGTTGCTGGCAAAAGGCTAAGCTAGTGAGCAATCAGTGTTGGCCCTGTCGGCACTTGTCATGATTTCTCTGCCCGGATGTCTCATGCGCAGTCGCCTTTTCAGTGTTTTATCTTGCCTGCTTCTTTCCACCACAGCCGTCCACTGCGCCCAGGCGGCAGACCTGACTCTACAGCGCCAGTATTACGATGAAGCCAAGCGCGCCCTGGCCAAAGGCGATTCCGGCCCCTATTTCCGTTATGCCGATGCGCTGCGCGACTATCCGCTGGAGCCCTACCTGGCCTACGACGAGCTCACCGCCCGGCTGAAATCCGCCAGCAACCCCGAGATCGAGAAGTTCCTCGCCGAACATGGCGACCTGCCCCAGGCCAACTGGATGAAACTGCGCTGGTTGCGCTGGCTGGCCGAACGCGGCGACTGGGCGACCTTCACCAAGTACTACGATCCGAAACTCAACTTCACCGAACTGGACTGCCTCAATGGCCAGTACCAGCTGGGGCACAACCTCAAGGCCGAAGGCTACGCCGCCACCGAGAAGCTCTGGCTGACCGGCAAATCCCAACCTGCTGCCTGCGACGCGTTGTTCGCCCAGTGGGCCGCCGAAGGCCAGTTGACCGAACAGAAGCGCTGGCAGCGAGCCAAACTGGCCGCCGAGGCCCGCAACTACCCCCTGGCCAACAGCCTGGTAAAGAGCATGACCACCCTGGCGCCCCAGGGCCGCCTGCTGGTGGACGTGGCGCAAAAACCCGAACTGCTGAGCCAGCCCTCGCGCTTCCAGCCTGCCGATGAAGCCATGTCCGACGTGGTTGGCCTCGGCCTGCGCCGCCTGGCGCGCCAGGATCCGGACAAGGCCATGGCCCTGCTGGATGGCTATGCCAGCAGCATGCACTTTTCCCGTGACGAAAAAGTGGCCATCGCCCGCGAGATCGGCCTGACCCTGGCACGGCGCTTCGACAGCCGCGCCCTGGACGTGATGACCAAGTACGATCCCGAGCTGCGGGACAACACCGTCTCCGAATGGCGCCTGCGCCTGCTGCTGCGCCTGGCGCGCTGGGAAGACGCCTACCAGCTGACCCGCAAGCTGCCCCAGGACCTGGCCACCACCAACCGCTGGCGCTACTGGCAGGCCCGTAGCCTGGAACTGGCCGAACCGAAGAACCCTCAGGCCCAGGTATTGTTCAAGGGCCTGGCCCGGGAGCGGGATTTCTACGGTTTCCTTGCCGCCGATCACGCCAAGGCGCCCTACCAGCTCAACAACCAGCCGCTGATGCTCAGCCAGGCCGTGATCAACAAGGTACGCAACACCCCGGGTGTACGCCGTGCCCTGGAGCTGCATGCCCGCGGGCAGATCGTCGACGGCCGCCGCGAGTGGTACCACGTCAGCCGGCATTTCAACCGCGACGAAATGGTTGCCCAGGCCAAGTTGGCCTACGACCTGAAATGGTACTTCCCGGCCATTCGCACCATCAGCCAGGCCCAGTACTGGGATGACCTGGACATCCGCTTCCCCATGGCCCACCGCGACACCCTGGTGCGCGAAGCCAAGGTTCGCGGCCTGCATTCCAGCTGGGTGTTCGCCATTACCCGCCAGGAAAGCGCCTTCATGGACGACGCCCGTTCCGGCGTCGGCGCCAGCGGCCTGATGCAACTGATGCCCGGCACCGCCAAGGAAACCGCGCGCAAGTTCAGCATTCCCCTGGCCTCGCCCCAGCAAGTGCTGGACCCGGACAAGAACATCCAGTTGGGCGCCGCCTACCTGAGCCAGGTCCACAGCCAGTTCAACGGCAACCGGGTACTGGCTTCCGCCGCCTACAACGCCGGCCCCGGGCGGGTGCGCCAGTGGCTCAAGGGGGCCGACCACCTGAGTTTCGATGTCTGGGTGGAAAGCATTCCTTTCGACGAAACCCGCCAGTACGTGCAGAACGTACTGTCCTACTCGGTGATCTACGGCCAGAAGCTCAATTCGCCGCAGCCCCTGGTGGACTGGCACGAACGCTATTTCGACGATCAGTAAGCACCGACCCACAACAAAAAATGCCCGCAGCAATGCGGGCATTTTTGTATCTCCCCCCCCCCCAATACCAGTAGCCGCTGCCGAGCCTGCGACCGGGCGCGAAGTGGCCGTAAAGCGCTCGCTACGTTGGCGAGGACTACGTGCTCGTGCGCAGCCTCGCAGGCTCGGCAGCGACTACAGGGCTCAGGGATGCGTGGGCTCAGCCATCGCTGAATTGCAGGGCCGCCAGGCGCGCATACAAGGGGTTGCTGGCAATCAGTTGCTGGTGGGTACCCACCGCGACCAGCCTGCCCTGGTCCATGACCGCGATCCGGTCGGCATTCTTCACCGTGGCCAGGCGATGGGCGATCACCAGGGTGGTGCGGTTCTTCATCAGGCTGGGCAAGGCCTGCTGGATCAGGTGCTCGCTTTGCGCGTCGAGGGCGCTGGTGGCTTCGTCCAGTAGCAGGATCGGCGCGTCCACCAGCAAGGCCCGAGCTATCGCCAGGCGCTGGCGCTGGCCGCCCGAAAGGCCAAGCCCGGCATCCCCCAGGTGGGTCTGGTAACCCTCGGGCATCTGTTCGATGAACTCATGGGCATAGGCGATCTTCGCCGCTTCCTGGACCTGGGCCAGGGTCGCCTCGGGATTGCCGTAGCGAATGTTCTCCTCGATGCTGCCGTAGAACAGCGCCGGGCTTTGCGAAACCAGGGCGAAGCAGCGACGCAGGTCCAGCGGGTCGAGCTGGGTCAGGGCCACGCCATCCAGCAGGATCCTTCCCTGCTGCGGGTCGTAGAAGCGCAGCAACAGATCATAAAGGGTGGATTTACCGGCCCCGGAAGGCCCCACCAACGCCAGAGTCTCTCCGGCCCGGATGCTCAGGCTCAAACCATCGATCGCGAAGCGGTCGGGCCGCGACGGATAGGAAAACCGCAGCCCGTCCAGCTCCAGATCACCCCGCACCCGCGCCGGCAGGCTTACCAGCCCGTCGGCGGGCGGCTGGATGATATTGTCCGCCCGCAACAATTCGGCAATCCGCTCCGCCGCGCCGGCCGCGCGCTGCAACTCGCCGATCACTTCGCTCAGGGTGCCGAAGGCACTGCCGACAATCAGGCTGTAGAAGACGAATGCCGCCAGCTCGCCGCCGGAGATGCGCCCGGCAATCACGTCCATGCCACCGACCCAGAGCATCACCCCCACCGCCCCCAGCACCAGGACGATCACCAGGGTGATCAGCCAGGCACGCTGGACAATCCGCTTGCGCGCCGTGTCGAACGCCTGCTCCACGGTCACGGCAAACCGCCGTTCATCCTGGGGTTGGTGGTTATAAGCCTGGACCGTCTTGATCTGGCCGAGGGTTTCCGAGACATAGCTGCCGACATCGGCAATCCGGTCCTGGCTCAGGCGCGACAGGCTGCGCACCCGCCGACCGAAGATCAGGATTGGCGCCAGCACCAGCGGCAAGGCGATGACCACAATGCTGGTGAGCTTCGGGTTGGTGACAAACAGCAGCACGATCCCCCCCAGCACCATCAGCGCATTGCGCAAAAACAGCGACAGCGAAGACCCGATCACCGATTGCAGCAAGGTGGTGTCCGCGGTCAAGCGCGACTGGATTTCCGAGCTGCGGTTGTTTTCGTAGAACCCGGGATGCAGGTAGATCAGGTGATTGAACACCTGGCGCCGGATATCCGCCACGCAACGCTCGCCAATCCACGACACCAGGTAAAAGCGCACGAAGGTACCCACCGCCAGCGCCAGCACCAGCAGCAGGAACAGGCCGATGGACTGGTTCAACAGATGGGGCGATTGAGTCATGAAGCCCTGGTCCACCAACAGGCGAATGCCCTGCCCCATGGACAGGGTAATGCCGGCGGTAACTATCAGTGCCAGCAAGGCGCCCAACGCCTGCCAACGGTAGGGAGCGACAAAGCGGCTGGCCAGATGCAGCGCCCGGCGGTGACGAGAAGAAAGCATGCTGTTCATCCATTGACGCACCGGCGAGCCGTTCGTTGCAGCAACGGCAACGAGATGAATTCGCAGGAACTTTGGTAAATCACAATGAGTCAGGTTGATTATGACCGCTGACACTAGAGCCTAGAGATTATCGGTCTAATCCGTGGCTGGCACTCCCCGGGCATTTCTGTTGGAGTGAAGTCGCCGGGCCAGCCCTCGCGGCGGTCTGTAACAGCTTGGTCACCCGGCCATTCTAGAGTAAGCACACAACCTGATGAGGAGACAGGCCATGTCCTTGCAACACAGCAGCAATGACAAGATTCAAGTGATCCGTACCCAGCCAAACCAGTCTCTGGGGTGTGCCATCATCGACGCCCAGGGTCGCGAAGTACCTATTACTGAAGACATGATCCAGAACGCCTGCCGCGAACTGGAAAAGCGACTGGTCAAGCCTGCTCGGCAAGATTGACACACAGCCTCACGTCCTCTTGACCCGGCCTTGCGGCCGGGTTTTTTATGCGCGGTTTCAGGCTTCCCGGGCACCCAAGGCACGGACGATCCGGCTCAAGGCCGCGGACTCGCCCTGGATGCGCACTTCCAGGCCGTCGATCTCGCGACGCTCCGGATAATGCTTGCGCAGACCATCGAAGGCGCTGCGCTGCTGAGCTACATCGTCCGACAGGCTACGGCGAAAATCCGCATCGTCGCGACGCGGGTCATACACGGCACGGCAGATCATCGCCAGGGCCCAGGCCGGGTCCGCATTGGCATTCAGGCTGACCTGAGGCACCCAGGGCGCCGGCAGCAAGGCCGACAGGCTGACCTGCTCGGCCTGCCCGAGGAAACGGCAGTAGGCCTGGTAGATCTGCGCCGTGCCCCGTTGCTTGCCGTCCAGGCTGTAACCGGCGATATGCGGCGTCGCCAGCACGCAGAGGTCCGCCAGGGAAGCATCCACCGTCGGCTCCTCCTCCCAGACATCCAGCACCGCCTGCAAGTCCTCGCGCTGGCGCAGCACCTCAGCCAGGGCCCGGTTATCCACCACCGGGCCACGGGCCGCGTTGATCAGCCAGGTGCCGTGCCTGAGCCGGTTCAGCCGCTGGCGATCCAGCAGGTGCCAGGTGGAGTCTTGCCCGCTCTTGGTCAGGGGTGTGTGCAAGCTGATGACATCGCAACGCTCGAGCAACTGCTCCAGGCTGACATAGTCGCCGCCTTCCGCCGCCTGCCGCTGCGGATCGCAGACCAGCACATTCCAGCCCAGGCCACGCAGCACCTCGATCAGGCGCCCGCCCACTTCACCGGCACCGACCACGCCATAGCAACGCTGCGCCAGGTCCACGCCTTCGATCTCGGCCAGGGTCAGCAGGCTGCCCAGCACATAGTCCACCACGCCCCGGGCGTTGCAGCCCGGGGCGCTGGACCAGGTGATCCCGGCCTGCTGGAAATACTCCAGGTCCAGGTGATCGGTGCCGATGGTGCAGGTGCCGACAAACCGCACCGGGCTGCCTTCCAGCAACTGGCGGTCGACCTGAGTCACCGAGCGCACCAGCAACACATCTGCCTGCTCCACGGTCGCCCGGTCGATGGCGCGCCCGGGGAAACGCCGGATCTCGCCGAAACCGGCAAAGAACTCTTCGATCAGGGGGATATTTTCGTCGGCAACAATCAACATGGCAGGCTCCTCTGGCGGAGCCGCAGTGTAGGCGCAGATGCCAGGCCGGGCTAGCGCGGCATGCGCGCGAACCGGCATTTTCACCACCCCCGGCGCTTACAAATCCACAACACGGGATGTTTTCCTGACTGAGATGTCAACGCGTAGACTGTCGCGTCCTGCGCAACACCACCTATGGACGCTACGCCCCGTGAATTCCGTGACTGACTCCCCTGCCGCCACCGCCACCAGCCGCCCTGCCCGGGTCGGCCGTGAACTGCATGACCTGCTGGTACTGGCCCTGCCCATCATGATTGCCCAGGTGGCCACCACCGCCATGGGCTTTGTCGATGCCGTGATGGCCGGCCGGGTCGGCCCGCGGGATCTGGCAGCCGTCGCCCTGGGCAACTCGATCTGGATTCCGGTGTTCCTGCTGATGACCGGCACCCTGCTGGCCACCACGCCCAAGGTGGCGCAGCGCTTCGGCGCCGGCAACCTGCACGAGATCGGCCCGCTGGTGCGCCAGGCACTGTGGCTCGCCGTGGTGGCCGGGATCTCGGCCCTGCTGATACTGATCAGTGCCGAGCCGGTGCTGCACCTGATGAATGTCGATCCGGAACTGATCAAGCCCTGCATGGGCTACCTGCACGGCATCGCCAGTGGCTTGCCGGCGGTAGCGCTGTACTACGTGCTGCGCTGCCTCAGCGATGGCCTGGGCCGCACGGTGCCGAGCATGGTCATCGGCCTGGGAGGCCTGGCCCTGAACATCCCCATCAACTACATCTTCATCTATGGTCATTTCGGTGTACCGGCCATGGGCGGCGTCGGTTGCGGCTGGGCCACGGCCATCGTGATGTGGGCCATGATGCTGGGCATGGCCGGCTGGATTTTCTGGGCACCGGCCTACCGCAAGATCCAGTTGTTCAGCCGCTTCGACTGGCCGCAAGGGGCGATGATCGGGCGCTTGCTGAGCATCGGCCTGCCCATCGGCATTGCAGTGTTCGCCGAATCGAGCATTTTCGCGGTGATCGCCCTGCTGATCGGCAGCCTGGGGGCCACGGTGGTGGCCGGGCACCAGATCGCCCTCAACGTCAGCGCCCTGATGTTCATGATTCCCTACTCCCTGGCCATGGCGGTGACCGTGCGGGTCGGCCAGGCCCTGGGCCGCCAGCAACCCCGCAATGCGCGCTTCAGCGCCGGCGTCGGCATGGCCACGTCACTGGCCTACGCCTGCCTTTCGGCGAGCCTGATGTTCTTCCTGCGTGAGCCCATCGCCACCATCTACACCACCGACCCGATGGTGATTCAGGTCGCTTCGATGCTGATTGTGTATGCGGCGCTGTTCCAGTTTTCCGATGGCATCCAGGTCACGGCGGCCGGCGCATTGCGCGGCTACCAGGACACTCGGGTGACCATGATCCTGACCCTGTTCGCCTACTGGGGGATTGGCTTGCCGGTGGGCTACGCCCTGGGCCTGACCGACTGGTTCGGCCCGGCGCGGGGCCCGAGTGGCCTGTGGGAAGGCCTGATCGTGGGCTTGAGCTGCGCGGCGCTGATGCTGTCGATCCGCCTGACCCGCAGCGCGCGCAAGCAGATCCGCATCAGCCGCTCAGCGGGTTAATCGAGCTTCTTGCGGATCCAGTAGAGGTAGGTACCTGCCTCTTCCTGCTGCGCTACCAGTTCATGGTCGAGAAACACACAGAACTTGGGAATGTCGCGGCGGGTGGAAGGGTCGGTGGCAATCACCTTCAACAGCCCGCCCGGCGGCAGGTCGCGGATGTGCTGGTGCAGCATCATCACCGGCTCCGGGCAGTTGAGGCCCGTGGCGTCGAGGGTGCCGTCAACCGGCGTATCGATAATCTGACTCATGAATCACTCCTGAAACTGGCCGGCATTGTCGCGCAATACCGCCATCGGTTCGTCTGTTGCTGTCGTTCCACGGCCCCGATCCTGCCGTAGGAGCTGGCTTGCCAGCGAAGGCATCCTCACGCCTTGCACAAGTGCGGGGCCTTTTTCGCCGGCAAGCCGGCTCCGACCAGGAAGCGGGCGGTGTTGCGGGTACTACGCCGATTTGGGCTTTTTCAGATCCAGGCGCCGCAGGTGGCAGGTGACTTCCTCGCGGTCGTGGTACAGCTGCTTGCAGCCAATGGCCACGCGAATGCCCCGGGCCTTGAAGCCTTCTTCGATGCGCTCCAGCAAGCGCTTCACTTCGGCATAGCGCTGCTTCATCGGCAGCTTGAGGTTGACCACCGCCTCGCGGCAGTGCCCCTCGCCGATCCAGGTCTCCAGCAGCGCGGCGTTGCGCGCCGGTTTCTCGACGATGTCGCAGACCATCCAGTCCACCGGCTGCCTGGGCTTGTAGGTAAAGCCGTCCGCCATCAGGTGCTGCACCAGGCCGGTGTCCATCAGGCTTTCAGCCATGGGGCCGTTGTCCACGGCGGTCACCAGCATGCCGCGGTTGACCAGTTGCCAGGTCCAGCCGCCCGGGGCAGCCCCCAGGTCGACGCCGGTCATGTCGCCATGCAGACGCTCGTCCCACTGGTCCCGAGGAATGAAATGGTGCCAGGCCTCTTCCAGCTTCAGGGTCGAGCGGCTCGGCGCTTCCCGGGGGAATTTCAGCCGTGGAATGCCCATGGGCCACATGGCCGAGTTGCCGGCATCAGCCAGGCCGACGAAGACTTCCCGACCGCTCTTGAAGGTCAGCAACAAGCGCGGCTTGGTCGCGTCGTCCACCAGCTTGCCGGCAGCGGTCAGGGCTTTGCGCAGGGGTGCTTCGAACTTCTTGCAGAAGTTGGACAGCTCCTTGCCATCGTTGGTGTCCACCACTTCCAGCCACAGACTGCCGCACTGCGGGAAGTTGGCCAGGTAGGCAAGGATCACGCTGATGCGGTCGGTTTCCGGCAAGTCGATGAAGCCGCCCCGGGCCCACTGCCGGGGAAAGATCAGCTCCGGGAAGCGCAGGCCCTGCATCAGACGCTGGGCCCCGTCGTCCTCGGTGCAGATGAACTCGGCGCAGGCGGTGCTGGGCTTGGCCTTGGCATAACCGGCGACATTCAGCCGGGCCGCGTGGTCGGCGATCTCGGAGCAGACTTCGCCCTCGAAGCCGGGCCGGCAATGGATAAACAGGGTGTTCATTGAATCTCCTGGGCAAATGGCGATGAATCGATGCGCAAACCTGCCCTGTAGCAAAGCCTGTCACGAAAACCGGCGCATGATAACCGAGTTCGGAACCTTGGACTGAGCCCAGCAGTCCAGTGATTAGCTATAAGCCCCAAACAGAGCTAGGTTAACTCTCTGTCCGTATCACAGGCCCGTAGCCGTGCGGGCCACAAGGAGTCATTCAATGCCATCCCTCGATAGCCTGAAAACCCTTAAGACCCTAAAAGTCGACGACAAGACTTATCACTATTTCAGCCTGCCGGACGCCGCCAGGAGCCTGGGTGATATCGACACCCTGCCCATGTCGCTGAAAGTCCTGCTGGAAAACCTGTTGCGCTGGGAAGACGACAAGACCGTCACCGGCGCCGACCTCAAGGCCATCGCGGCCTGGCTCAAGGAGCGCCGCTCCGACCGCGAGATCCAGTACCGCCCCGCACGGGTGCTGATGCAGGACTTCACCGGGGTGCCGGCGGTGGTCGACCTGGCCGCGATGCGCGCCGCCATGGCCAAGGCCGGTGGCGATCCGCAGCGGATCAACCCGCTGTCACCGGTGGACCTGGTGATCGACCACTCGGTGATGGTGGACAAGTTCGCCAGCAGCAGCGCCTTCGAGCAGAACGTCGATATCGAGATGCAACGCAACGGCGAGCGCTATGCCTTCCTGCGCTGGGGCCAGAGCGCCTTCGACAACTTCAGCGTGGTACCGCCGGGCACCGGCATCTGCCACCAGGTCAACCTGGAATACCTGGGGCGCACGGTCTGGACCAAGGACGAGGACGGCCGCACCTATGCCTTCCCCGACACCCTGGTGGGCACCGACTCCCACACCACCATGATCAATGGCCTTGGCGTACTGGGCTGGGGCGTGGGCGGGATCGAAGCCGAAGCGGCGATGCTCGGCCAGCCGGTGTCGATGCTGATTCCCGAAGTCATCGGCTTCAAGCTCACCGGCAAGCTCAAGGAAGGCATCACCGCCACCGACCTGGTGCTGACGGTGACCCAGATGCTGCGCAAGAAAGGCGTGGTCGGCAAATTCGTCGAGTTCTACGGTGACGGCCTGGCCGACCTGCCCCTGGCGGACCGTGCCACCATCGCCAACATGGCACCGGAATACGGCGCCACCTGCGGCTTCTTCCCGGTGGATGACATCACCCTGGACTACCTGCGCCTGTCCGGGCGCCCCGACGAACTGGTGAAACTGGTGGAGGCCTACAGCAAGGCCCAGGGCTTGTGGCGCCTGCCGGGCAAGGAGCCGGTATTCACCGACAGCCTGGCGCTGGACATGGGCACCGTGGAGGCCAGCCTCGCCGGCCCCAAACGGCCGCAGGACCGGGTTGCACTGCCCAACGTTGCCCAGGCTTTCACTGACTTCCTCGACCTGCAGTTCAAACCCACCAGCAAGGAAGAAGGCCGCCTGGAAAGCGAAGGTGGCGGTGGTGTGGCGGTGGGCAACGCGGACCTGGTGGGCGAAGCCGACTACCAGTACGACGGCCAGACCTATCGCCTGAAAAACGGTGCCGTGGTGATCGCGGCCATCACCTCCTGCACCAACACCTCCAACCCCAGCGTCATGATGGCCGCCGGCCTGGTGGCGAAGAAGGCCGTGGAAAAAGGCCTGCAACGCAAACCCTGGGTCAAGAGCTCGCTAGCCCCAGGCTCCAAGGTGGTGACCGACTACTACAAGGCTGCCGGCCTGACGCCCTACCTGGACCAACTGGGCTTCGATCTGGTGGGCTACGGCTGCACCACCTGCATCGGCAACTCCGGCCCGCTGCAGGAGCCGATCGAGAAAGCCATCCAGCAGGCCGACCTCAGCGTGGCCTCGGTGCTGTCGGGCAACCGCAACTTCGAGGGCCGGGTGCATCCACTGGTGAAAACCAACTGGCTGGCCTCGCCGCCCCTGGTCGTGGCCTATGCCCTGGCGGGCACGGTGCGCATCGACATCAGCAGCGAGCCTCTGGGCCAGGGCAAGGACGGCCAGCCGGTGTACCTGCGGGACATCTGGCCCAGCAGCAAGGAGATCGCCGACGCCGTGGCCCAGGTCAACACTCGGATGTTCCACAAGGAGTACGCCGAAGTGTTCGCCGGGGATGCACAGTGGCAAGCCATCGAAGTGCCGCAGGCCGCCACCTATGTGTGGCAGGACGACTCCACCTATATCCAGCACCCGCCGTTCTTCGATGACATCGCCGGCCCGCTGCCGCAGATCACCGATGTCAGCGGCGCCCGGGTACTGGCCCTGCTGGGGGACTCGGTGACCACCGACCACATCTCCCCGGCCGGCAACATCAAGGCCGACAGCCCGGCTGGCCGCTACCTGCGGGACAAGGGCGTGGAACCGCGGGACTTCAACTCCTACGGCTCACGGCGCGGCAACCACGAAGTGATGATGCGCGGTACCTTCGCCAACATCCGCATTCGCAACGAAATGCTCGGCGGCGAGGAAGGTGGCAACACCTTGTACATTCCCACCGGCGAGAAGTTGGCGATCTATGACGCAGCCATGCGCTACCAGGCCGACGGCACGCCGCTGGTGGTGATCGCCGGCCAGGAATACGGCACCGGTTCGAGCCGCGACTGGGCGGCCAAAGGCACCAACCTGCTGGGAGTCAAGGCAGTGATCGCCGAAAGCTTCGAACGTATCCACCGCTCCAACCTGGTGGGCATGGGCGTCCTGCCCTTGCAGTTCAAGCTGGACCAGAACCGCAAGAGCCTGAAGCTGACCGGCAAGGAAACCCTGGACATTCTCGGCCTCAGCGGTACGGAACTGACGCCGCGGATGAACCTGACCCTGGTGATCACCCGTGAGGATGGCAGCCAGGAGAAGATCGAGGTGCTGTGCCGCATCGATACCTTGAATGAAGTGGAATACTTCAAGTCCGGCGGGATCCTGCACTACGTTCTGCGGCAACTGATTGCCTCCTGACGCTGCCTGAAAAAAACACCGCCTTCGGGCGGTGTTTTGCATTGGGCTGCCGTGCCAGGACGAGGTGATTATACTGCGCGCCCGCCAAATCTGACTCACCGGTCGCAATGGCGACTACAGATCCGGCGCAGTACTACGTCTCTGCAATACCCATTCTTACGCAACAAGGATTCCCCATGACCGCTCTGCCATGGATGTACCTGGCACTTCTTTCCATTGGCTACGCACTGGCCCTGAGCTACGGGCAACTGGGCCTGCTGGCCGCCCTGTCGATCTTGCTGCTGTTGGCTGCCGGCTTTGCCGTGCGCCAGCAACGCAGCCGCGTCGGCCAGTACCTGGGCCACGGCCTGTTCGTGGTGCTCGCTCTGGCCCTGGCCATGCACTGGCTGCCCGGGTTCTACAATGGCCGGGCCATCGACCCGCAACGCTTCACCGACGATGCCGTGCCCTTCTCCCTGTACCTGAACCAGGACAAGCCGCTGATCGGCTTCTGGCTGCTGCTGGTATGCCCGTGGATAGTCGGGCGGCGCTCACTGCGCCTGTCGCTGTATGCCACCGCCGCGGCTCTGACTCTGTGTGCGGTAGCCGCACTGGGCGGCGCGCTGCTAATGGGCATGATCACTTGGGCGCCGAAATGGCCGGAGCAGGCGTGGCTCTGGGTGCTGAACAACCTGCTGCTGGTGACCCTGGTGGAAGAGGCGCTGTTCCGCGGCTATATCCAGGGTGGCCTGAGCCGGCGCTTCAAGGCCCTGCCCTACGGCGAGAACCTGGCGCTGCTGTGCGCGGCGCTGCTGTTCGGCCTGGTGCACCTGGGCGCGGGGTGGCAATGGACCCTATTGGCAGGCATCGCCGGCGTCGGCTACGGTCTGGCCTATCGCTTTGGCGGCCTGGGGGCGGCGATAGCCACTCACTTCGGTCTCAACCTGTTGCATTTCGGCCTCTTCACCTACCCGATGCTGGCCGGATAACCGGCCAGCTGTTTTACCAAACCAGTACTTCAGGACTATTGACTGCCAAGGAAGAAGGTCAATGATTAGCCCCTCGCCAACGCCGGCTGAAACCTGCCGGCGCTTTTTGCAAGCGACACATTCTGCCAATGAGACCCAGAGCCGATTATTGAAAAATAATTTCAATAATCGGTTGAAGCGGCCGACAACCTATCAAAGCCTTGCGGATTGAAAAACCATGCGTAATAACCAGCCTGTCACTCAGCGCGAACGTACCTTCCCGGCTCAACAACGGTTGATTTCCACCACCGACGCCAAAGGCGTGATCACCTACTGCAACGACGCCTTTGTCGAGATCAGTGGGTTCTCCCGTGAAGAACTGGTTCGCGCACCGCACAACCTGGTACGTCACCCTGATGTGCCGGCGGCGGTGTTCGCGCACATGTGGGGCACCTTGAAACAAGGCTTGCCATGGATGGGCATCGTCAAGAACCGCTGCAAGACCGGCGACCACTACTGGGTCAACGCCTATGTGACACCGGTTTTCGAAGGCAGCCAGGTGGTAGGTTACGAGTCGGTCCGGGTCAAGCCCACCGCCGAACAGGTGCGCCGCGCCGAAGCCCTCTACCAGCGCATCAACTCTGGCAAGTCGGCCATTCCCAAGCGTGACAAGTGGCTGCCGGTGCTGCAGGACTGGCTGCCGTTCATCCTGGTCAGCCAGTTGAGCTTCATGATCGGTGCCTGGCTCAACTCCCACTGGGGCTTCGCCCTGGCCGCCGCGCTCTCGGTGCCCCTGGGCCTGCTGGGCCTGAGCTGGCAGCAGCGCGGCCTCAAGCGCCTGTTGCGCCTGGCCGAGCAGACCACCTCCGACCCGCTGATCGCTCAGATGTACACCGACAGCCGCGGCGCCCAAGCCCGCCTGGAGATGTCGATCCTGAGCCAGGAAGCGCGCCTGAAGACCTGCCTGACCCGCCTGCAGGACACGGCCGAGCACCTCAACGAGCAGGCCCGCCAGTCCGACACCCTGGCCCACAACAGCTCCAGCGGCCTGGAGCGCCAACGGGTCGAGACCGAACAGGTGGCCACCGCGGTCAACCAGATGGCCGCCACCACCCAGGAAGTGGCCAGCCACGTGCAACGCACCGCCGACGCAACCCAGGAAGCCAATCGCCTGACCGGCCGTGGCCGCGATATCGCCGGGGAAACCCGCGAAGCCATCCAGCGCCTGTCGGTGGTGGTGGGCGAAACCGGGCTGACGGTAACCCAACTGGCTAAGGACAGTGACGAAATCGGCGGCGTTGTCGACGTGATCAAGGGCATTGCCGACCAGACCAACCTGCTGGCCCTGAACGCAGCCATCGAAGCCGCCCGTGCCGGTGAAATGGGCCGCGGCTTTGCCGTGGTGGCCGACGAGGTGCGTCAGTTGGCACAGCGCACCAGTGAGTCCACCGGGCAGATCCATACCCTGATCGCCAAGCTGCAGCAGACAGCCGCCACCGCCGTGCAGACCATGGACGCCGGTCATCGTCAGGCCGAAGAAGGCGTGGCCCGGGTGCTGGAAGCCGACCAGGCACTGGTGGGCATCAGCGAAGCGGTGGCCAACATCACCGACATGACCACCCAGATCGCTGCCGCCACCGAAGAGCAAAGCTCGGTGGCCGAAGAGATCAGCCGCAACATCAGCACCATCGCGCAACTGGCGGACCAGACTTCGGAGCAGGCCCAGCATTCGGCCGAGCTCAGCGAAGCGCTGACCCGCACCGCACACACCCAGTACTCGCTGGTGGAGCGCTTCAACCGTTAAGCCCCCTAGGGCCGGCAACAAAAAACCGGAAGCCAAGGCTTCCGGTTTTTTTATGCCCGCAAATCCACCCGACAACCGTAGGAGCGAGCTTGCTCGCGATAAATCTTCACCGCGCTCCAAATTCGAAGGCCAGGTGAACGTTTCGCGAGCAAGCTCGCTCCTGCAGGATCAGCTCAGCGCTTTCAGGAAGGCAGCAACCTTGAGCGCCGCAGATTCCAGATGCTGCCCATGGCTGAAACCCGAGGCCTTCAGGGGCTTGAGATCGTGATCAGCGGCCGTCAGCCAGTACAACTCGATACCGGGTGCCAATGTATAGGCCTCGACCGCCTGGCGATTGCCCAGGGCGTCACGCTCGCCCTGCACGATCAGGCTCGGCACTGATAGATCGGCCAGATGAGCCACCCGCGGTTTTTCCGGTTTGCCGGCGGCATAGAACGGATAGCCCAGGCACACCAATGCATCGGCCTGCAGTTCATCGGCCAGCAAACTGGCCATGCGCCCGCCCATGGACTTGCCGCCCAACGCCAACACCCCAGTGACATAAGGTCGCACCAGGGCATGCACCTCGCGCCAGCATTCCAGCAACCTGGGCGCCGGGTTGGGCGGGCGTTTGCCGCCGTCCAGGCGCCGCTGGGCCATGTAGGGAAACTCGAAGCGCAAGACGTTCACCCCATGCCCCGCAAGGCGTACAGCAATATCGTTCATGAACCCACTGTCCATGGGCGCGCCGGCGCCATGGGCGAGGATCAGGGTCGGCGCCGACTGCACCTCGACGCCCTGCGCGACATCCCACAACCAGCCCCGCTCCCGCACACACTGCGCCCATTGACCCCCGTCAATACTGGCCTTGTGCTCATTGCTCATGCTTGCCTCGCTTTTAGTCTGCCTATAACTCCAGACGAAGTGAGCGCGCCTTGCCGTGCGCAGTCGCTTTCACTTCAACTGAACCGTGGATGGGGAACCATGAACACTTCTATCAGTACCGCCTACAACTACAAGGTGGTCCGCCAATTCGCCATTATGACGGTGGTGTGGGGCATCGTCGGCATGGGGCTCGGGGTTTTTCTCGCTGCCCAGTTGGTCTGGCCCGAACTCAACTTCGATTTACCGTGGACCAGCTTCGGCCGTCTGCGGCCATTGCACACCAACGCGGTGATCTTCGCCTTCGGCGGCTGTGCGCTGTTTGCCAGCTCGTTCTACTCGGTGCAACGCACCTGCCAGACCACGCTGTTCGCGCCGAAAATCGCCGCGTTCTGCTTCTGGGGCTGGCAACTGGTGATCCTCCTGGCGGCCATCAGCCTGCCACTGGGCTACACCAGCTCCAAGGAATACGCCGAACTGGAATGGCCGATCGATATCCTGATCACCATTGTCTGGGTGGCCTACGCCATCGTGTTCTTCGGCACCCTGATGCAGCGCAAGACCAAGCACATCTATGTGGGTAACTGGTTCTTCGGCGCGTTCATCATCACCGTGGCCATCCTGCACATCGTCAACAACCTGGAACTGCCGGTCAGCTTCACCAAGTCCTACTCGGTGTATGCCGGTGCGACCGATGCGATGGTGCAATGGTGGTACGGCCACAACGCCGTGGGCTTCTTCCTGACCGCGGGCTTCCTGGGGATGATGTACTACTTCGTACCCAAGCAGGCCGAGCGCCCGGTGTACTCCTATCGCCTGTCGATCGTGCACTTCTGGGCACTGATCACCCTGTACATCTGGGCCGGCCCGCACCACCTGCACTACACCGCGCTGCCGGACTGGGCTCAGTCCTTAGGGATGGTGATGTCGCTGGTTCTGCTGGCACCAAGCTGGGGCGGCATGATCAACGGCATGATGACCCTCTCGGGCGCCTGGCATAAGCTGCGCAGCGACCCGATCCTGCGGTTCCTGGTGGTATCCCTGGCGTTCTACGGCATGTCGACCTTCGAAGGTCCGATGATGGCGATCAAGACCGTCAACGCCCTCTCCCACTACACCGACTGGACCATCGGCCACGTACACGCCGGCGCCCTCGGCTGGGTAGCGATGATCTCCATCGGCGCGCTGTACCACCTGATCCCGAAAGTCTTCGGCCGCGAGCAGATGTACAGCACCGGCCTGATCAACACCCACTTCTGGCTGGCTACCATCGGCACCGTGCTCTACATCGCTTCGATGTGGGTCAACGGTATCGCCCAGGGCCTGATGTGGCGTGCGGTCAACGAGGACGGCACCCTCACCTACTCCTTCGTCGAAACCCTGGTGGCCAGCCACCCAGGCTTCATCGTGCGACTGGTGGGTGGTGCGATCTTCCTCAGCGGCATGTTCCTGATGGCTTACAACACCTGGCGCACCGTGCGTGCCGCAGTGCCAGCCGAAGTCAACGCCGCTGCGCAGATGGCCTGAGGAGTCCGCCATGAAACACGAAACGATTGAGAAAAACGTCGGCCTGCTGATGCTGCTGATGGTCTTCGCGGTGAGCATCGGCGGTCTGACCCAGATCGTCCCGCTGTTCTTCCAGGACGTCACCAACAAGCCGGTGGAAGGCATGAAGCCCTACACCGCCCTGCAGCTGGAAGGCCGCGACATCTACATCCGCGAAGGCTGCGTACAGTGCCACTCGCAGATGATCCGTCCGTTCCGCGCCGAGACCGAGCGTTATGGTCACTACTCGGTGGCCGGTGAAAGCGTCTGGGACCACCCGTTCCTGTGGGGTTCCAAGCGTACCGGTCCGGACCTGGCCCGGGTGGGCGGTCGCTACTCCGATGACTGGCACCGTGCGCACTTGTACAACCCGCGCAACGTGGTGCCCGAGTCGAAGATGCCGGCCTACCCATGGCTGGTGACCGCACCGGTGGACAGCAGCCACACCGAAACCAAGCTCAAGGTCATGCGCACCCTGGGCGTGCCGTACACCGACGAAGACATCGCCGGCGCCACCGCCACGCTCAAGGGCAAGACCGAAATGGACGCCCTGGTCTCCTACCTGCAAGTGCTTGGCACTTCGATCAAGAGCAAGAGGTGAGCCATGGGTTTTGAACTCGATAGCGGCATGATCCGCGGCCTCGGGACCCTGGTGGTGATGATCGCCTTCATCGGCCTGTCGATCTGGGTGTTCAACTCAAAGCGCAATCCCGAGTTTGCCCAGGCCCGCCTGCTGCCCTTCGCCGATGACCCGATGCCGGGCACGGCACCGGCCGGTAACACAACTGATGACGCTCAACCTCAAGAGCCTGCAACAAGGAGCATTCGGCCATGACCACCTTCTGGAGTACGTGGATCTGCGTACTGACCATTGGCAGCCTGATCGGCCTGACCTGGCTGCTGGTCGGCACCCGCAAGGGCGAGACCAAGGGCAGTGTCGACCAGACCATGGGCCACGCCTTCGATGGCATCGAGGAGTACGACAACCCCCTGCCGCAATGGTGGTTCCTGCTGTTCGCCGGGACCCTGGTGTTTTCCGTTGGCTACCTGATCCTCTACCCGGGTCTGGGCAACTGGAAAGGCATCCTGCCGGGCTATGAAGACGGCTGGACCCAGACCAAGGAATGGGAAAAGGAGATGGCCAAGGCGGACGTGAAGTTTGGTCCGATCTTCGCCAAATTCGCGGCCATGCCGGTGGAAGAAGTGGCCAAGGACCCGCAAGCGCTGAAAATGGGCGGACGCCTGTTCGCCTCCAACTGCTCGGTCTGCCACGGTTCCGACGCCAAGGGTGCCTTCGGCTTCCCGAACCTGGCGGACGACAACTGGCGGTGGGGCGGCAGCGCCGACACCATCAAGGCCACCATCATGGGCGGCCGCATGGCGGCCATGCCGGCCTGGGGCGAAGTGCTCAAGGAAGCAGGCGTGAAGAACGTGGCAGCTTACGTTCGCCATGACCTGGCCGGCCTGCCCCTGCCAGCCGACAGCGATGCCGACCTGGTAGCCGGACAGCAAGCGTTCAGCACCACCTGCGTGGCCTGCCACGGCGCTGACGGCAAAGGCACCCAGATCATGGGCGCGCCCGACCTGACCCAGCCCGCCGGCTTCATCTACGGCACCAGCCTGGCCCAACTGCAACAGACCATCCGCCATGGTCGCCAGGGCCACATGCCAGCGCAGAGCGAACTGCTCGGCAATGACAAGGTGCAACTGCTGGCCGCCTACGTTTACAGCCTCTCCCACGGCAACAAGCCACAGGCTGAAAACACCCAGTAAGACGAGTCACGGCAAGCTGCGGGTTCCCGACTTGCAGCTTGCCGCTCGTGGTTCAACTTCCCGCTCCTTTGCGACCAAGTGTCGCACCCTCTCCCGCAGCGCGTTTGCACTCATCTGATTCAGGTCTAAGCTTGCCCCGATGGGGACTGGCACGGGCTGGTCACAGGCCAACGGTATCCGTGACGTTCGAAGCTTCTGCTCGATGACAGGCCGCAAAGGCTGGTTTATACCGGCTGTCGACTCTCTTACCGCCTGTCAGCTGATCCATCAGCTTCCACACACCCGGTTACAACCGACCTGACCCCCCCCGTTTCCTGTCCATGGCGACAGCTTGTCCGAGGGCAATTTTTTGTCCCTACTCGGCATAGGGAAAGGCCGCAGAATCAGGCATGGAACGCATTGACCCAGGTCATAGCGCGTTGCAATGACCCCCTGCTTTCTCCATACTTGCGACCGATTTTTATCCCTAATAAAACACCCAAACCGTGGAACCTTAGAATGAGCACAGCAATCAGTCCGACTGCTTATAACTATAAGGTAGTCCGCCAGTTCGCCATCATGACGGTGGTCTGGGGGATCCTTGGCATGGGGCTCGGTGTCTTCATCGCCTCACAACTGGTATGGCCGGAGTTGAACTTCGGTCTGCCGTGGACGACGTTTGGACGCCTGCGCCCGCTGCACACCAACCTGGTGATCTTCGCCTTCGGTGGATGTGCATTGTTTGCCACCTCTTACTATGTCGTGCAGCGAACCTGCCAGACGCGACTGATTTCCGACAGCCTCGCGGCCTTCACCTTCTGGGGTTGGCAAGCGGTGATCGTCGGCGCGATCGTGACCCTGCCACTGGGTTACACCACCACCAAGGAATACGCCGAACTGGAATGGCCCCTGGCTATCCTGCTGGCGATCGTCTGGGTCACCTACGGCCTGGTATTCTTCGGCACCATCACCAAGCGCAAGACCAAGCACATCTATGTGGGCAACTGGTTCTACGGTGCCTTCATCGTGGTGACCGCGATGCTGCACATCGTCAACCACGCTTCCCTGCCGGTCAGCTTCTTCAAGTCCTACTCGGCCTACGCCGGTGCGACTGATGCGATGATCCAGTGGTGGTACGGCCACAACGCCGTGGGCTTCTTCCTGACCACCGGCTTCCTGGGGATGATGTACTACTTCGTACCCAAGCAGGCCGAGCGTCCGATCTATTCCTATCGCCTGTCCATCGTGCACTTCTGGGCGCTGATCACCCTGTACATCTGGGCCGGTCCGCACCACCTGCACTACACCGCGCTGCCGGACTGGGCCCAGTCCCTGGGCATGGCCATGTCGATCATCCTGCTGGCGCCAAGCTGGGGCGGCATGATCAACGGCATGATGACCCTCTCGGGCGCCTGGCATAAGCTGCGTACCGACCCGATCCTGCGCTTTTTGGTGGTGTCCCTGGCGTTCTACGGCATGTCGACCTTCGAAGGCCCGATGATGGCGATCAAGACCGTCAACTCGCTCTCGCACTACACCGACTGGACCATCGGCCACGTACACGCCGGCGCTCTGGGCTGGGTAGCGATGATCTCCATCGGCGCCCTGTACCACCTGATCCCGAAAGTCTTCGGTCGTCAGCAGATGCACAGCATCGGCCTGATCAATACCCACTTCTGGCTGGCTACCATCGGTACCGTGCTCTACATCGCCTCGATGTGGGTCAACGGCATCACCCAGGGCCTGATGTGGCGTGCAATCAACGATGACGGCACCCTCACCTACTCCTTCGTCGAAGCGCTGCAAGCCAGCCACCCGGGCTTTATCGTCCGTGCTCTGGGCGGTGCGTTCTTCGCCACCGGCATGCTGATCATGGCGTACAACGTGTTCCGTACCGTTCGCGCCTCGAACCCGGCTGAAGCTGAAGCCGCTGCTCAGATCGCTGTAGTTGGAGCTCACTGATGAAGCACGAAGTAGTCGAGAAGAATATTGGCCTGCTGGCCTTCTTCATGGTCATCGCCGTCAGCATCGGCGGCCTGACCCAGATCGTCCCGCTGTTCTTCCAGGACGTCACCAACAAGCCGGTGGAAGGCATGAAGCCGCGTACCGCACTGGAACTGGAAGGCCGCGACGTCTACATCGCCAACGGCTGTGTCGGCTGCCACTCGCAGATGATCCGTCCGTTCCGCGCTGAAACCGAACGCTATGGTCACTACTCGGTGGCTGGTGAGAGCGTCTGGGACCACCCTTTCCTGTGGGGTTCCAAGCGTACCGGCCCGGACCTGGCCCGAGTGGGCGGTCGTTACTCCGATGACTGGCAGCGTGCGCACTTGTACAACCCGCGCAACGTGGTGCCCGAGTCGAAGATGCCGGCTTATCCGTTCCTCGTAGAAAACAAGCTCGACGGCAAAGACACCGCGAAGAAAATGGAAGTCTTGCGCACGCTCGGCGTCCCTTACACCGACGAAGACATCGCCGGTGCCAAGGATGCCGTGAAGGGCAAAACCGAAATGGACGCGCTGGTGGCCTATCTGCAAGGCCTGGGCACCATCATCAAAAGCAAACGGTGATCTAGATGGATATCGGGATGATTCGTGGCCTGGGCACCCTTGTTGTGATGGTGGCCTTCATCGGTTTGGCGCTCTGGGTGTTCAGCCCCAAGCGCAAGTCCGAGTTTGAAGACGCAACCTTGCTGCCGTTCGCGGATGATCCCGACGCCATCAAGCACGTCGAGCAAGCTTCTAGGAGTAACAAAGAATGACTACGTTCTGGAGTCTGTACGTCACAGTCCTCAGTCTGGGTACCATCTTCGCCCTGACCTGGCTGCTGCTGTCGACCCGCAAGGGCCAGCGCGCCGAGCAGACCGACGAGACGGTCGGCCACTCCTTCGACGGGATCGAGGAGTACGACAACCCCCTGCCGAAATGGTGGTTCATGCTGTTCGTCGGCACCATCGTCTTCGCCCTGGGCTACCTGGTGCTGTACCCGGGCCTGGGCAACTGGAAAGGCGTTCTGCCGGGCTACAACTACCTCGATAACGAGAAGCAGACCCCGTTCGCCAACGGCCAGTCCGGCTGGACCGGCGTCCACGAGTGGGAAAAGGAAATGGCCAAGTCGGACGCCAAGTTCGGTCCGATCTTCGCCAAGTACGCTGCCATGCCTATCGAAGAAGTGGCCAAGGACCCGCAAGCCCTGAAAATGGGTGGCCGTCTGTTCGCATCCAACTGCTCGGTCTGCCACGGTTCCGACGCCAAGGGCGCCTATGGCTTTCCCAACCTGACCGACGCCGACTGGCGCTGGGGCGGCGAGCCGGAAACCATCAAGACCACCATCATGGGCGGCCGTCACGCAGTGATGCCGGCCTGGCTGGACGTGATCAAGGAACAAGGCGTCAGTGACGTTGCCGCCTATGTCCTGACCAACCTCGACGGCCGCAAGTTGCCGGAAGGCCTGAAGGCCGACCCGGTCAACGGCCAGAAGCTGTTCGCCGCCAACTGTGCGGTATGCCACGGTCCGGAAGGCAAAGGCACCCCAGCCATGGGCGCGCCTAACCTGACTCACCCGGCAGCCTTCATCTACGGTTCGAGCTTCGCCCAACTGCAGCAGACCATTCGTTACGGCCGTCAAGGCGTGATGCCAGCGCAGGAACAACTGCAAGGCAACGACAAGGTTCACCTGCTGGCGGCTTATGTCTACAGCCTGTCCCACGGTGACAAGCAGGCCGACGCCGAGTAAGACCGACGCCTGAAAGCAACACCCGACGGCCCCGCCAATCAACATTGGCGGGGCCGTTTTGTTTGCGCCTGGCATCGGCTGACGCTCGACGGCGGATCACCCTTTCCGGCAACCCGGTAGCCAGGATTCAACAATATGGCGGACTTCGAGACCTGCGGCGTACGCCTGCTCACTCCCTGGAAGAATTGAACGGCGCGACGTGCAAAAGGGTCCATAATCCACAAGTCAATTGATTCAAGTCATTACACCATCAGTTGATTTCTCCCAACGCGACCAAAGGTCGCACCCTTGCGCTAGAGCTACAGGCGTATCATTGCGCCACTGCAACACCCCTTTTGACCGCGGTCGGCACGCATCGACCGAGGCATTTTTCCACTGCCGTGGGATGCAATGATGAGCAACCAGATTCCCGTACACGACGTTACCCCGCCTGCCAAAAACGCGACCAACAGCGTCGACCTCTACGCCTCCAGGGAAAAAATCTACACCCGTGCCTTCACCGGCCTGTTCCGCAATCTGCGCATGCTTGGCGGCGCCGGATTGTTCCTTCTGTACTTCGGTACCGTGTGGCTCAACTGGGGCGGCCACCAGGCTGTCTGGTGGAACCTGCCGGAACGCAAATTCTTCATCTTTGGCGCCACGTTCTGGCCCCAGGACTTCATCCTGCTCTCGGGCCTGTTGATCATCGCCGCCTTCGGCCTGTTCTTCATCACCGTCTATGCCGGCCGCATCTGGTGCGGCTACACCTGCCCGCAGAGTGTCTGGACCTGGATCTTCATGTGGTGCGAAAAGGTCACCGAAGGCGATCGCAACCAGCGCATCAAGCTGGACAAGGCGCCCATGAGCGCCAACAAGTTCCTGCGCAAATTCAGCAAGCACAGCCTCTGGCTGCTGATCGGCTTCGTCACCGGCATGACCTTCGTCGGCTACTTCTCGCCGATCCGCGAACTGGTCATCGACTTCTTCACCGGCCAGGCCGATGGCTGGTCCTACTTCTGGGTCGGCTTCTTCACCCTGGCCACCTACGGCAACGCCGGCTGGCTGCGGGAACAGGTGTGCATCTACATGTGCCCCTATGCACGCTTCCAGAGCGTGATGTTCGACAAGGACACCCTGATCGTTTCCTACGACCCACGCCGTGGCGAAGCCCGTGGCCCGCGCAAGAAAGGCGCCGACTACAAGGCCCAGGGCCTGGGCGACTGCATCGACTGCACCATGTGTGTCCAGGTCTGCCCCACCGGCATCGACATCCGTGACGGCCTGCAGATCGAATGCATCGGCTGCGCAGCCTGCATCGACGCCTGCGACAGCATCATGGACAAGATGGAGTACCCCCGCGGGCTCATCAGCTACACCACCGAACACAACCTCTCGGGGCAGAAAACCCATAAACTGCGCCCGCGCCTGATCGGCTATGCCCTGGTGCTGCTGGCCATGATCAGCCTGCTGGTTACGGCATTTTTCATGCGTTCGCTGGTGGGCTTCGATGTCAGCAAGGACCGGGTGCTGTACCGCGAAAACGCCGAAGGCCGGATCGAAAACGTCTACAGCCTGAAGATCATGAACAAGGACCAGCGCGATCACACCTATGTGCTGGACGCCTCCGGCCTGCCGGACCTGAAGCTGCAGGGCAAGCGCGAAATCCACGTGGTGGCCGGCGATATCGTCAGCATGCCGGTGGAGCTGTCGATTGCTCCCGAACAGCTGCCATCGACCACCAACGAGGTGAAGTTCATCCTCAAGGATGCCGACGATGACAGCGTCCATGTTGAAGCCAAGAGCCGGTTCATCGGCCCACAAATTCGTTAAGAGAAGTGATCATGCCCGCAGCCACCGCCGCAAGCCCCTGGTACAAGCACCTCTGGCCCTGGATCATCATCGGCATCCTCGCCTGTTCCGTGACCCTGACCCTGTCCATGGTGACCATTGCCGTGAACAACCCGGACAACCTGGTCAACGACAACTACTACGAGGCCGGCAAGGGCATCAACCGCTCCCTGGACCGCGAGCTGCTGGCTCAGACCCTGAAGATGCGCGCCAACGTGCACCTCGATGAGCTGACCGGCGAAGTCGAACTGCGCCTGAGCGGTGACAGCCAGCCCAAGACCCTGGAGCTGAACCTGATCTCGCCCACCCAGCCGGAAAAGGACCGCAAGATCACCCTGGCCCGTAGCGAAACCGAACACGGGCGCTACATCGGCCAGTTGACCGACCAGGTCGAAGGGCGGCGCTTCGTCGAACTGCTGGGGGTCGAGGGCGACAAGACCTGGCGCATGTTCGAAGAAGAACAGGTCAGCCATGACAAGGACCTGCTGCTGGGCGACGAGCCCCTGCAAGGTGCCGAAGACCTGAACTGAGCAGTACCTGCCGTACATCGCCGGCCCGTCGCCTCCCCTGCCCTTGCAGCGGGACCGGTGCGCCGGCGATGAGTTTTTTCCACATTACAAAGACCGCCGATGACCACGCCACTGCCTTGCTACCACTGTGCCCTGCCGGTTCCTGCCGGTAGCCGGTTCACCGCCGTCGTGCTTGGCCAACCCCGGGAGTTCTGCTGCCCGGGCTGCCAGGCAGTGGCCGAAGCCATAGTCGCTGGCGGTCTGGAGCACTACTACAGCCATCGCAGCGAGGCCTCGGCCAACCCTGAAGCCCTGCCCGTGCAACTGGTGGACGAACTGGCGCTGTACGACCGCGCCGACGTGCAGCAGCCCTTTGTCCGGCACGAAGGCGAGCTGGCGGAAACCACGCTGCTCATGGAGGGCATCAGTTGTGCCGCCTGCGGCTGGCTGATCGAAAAACACCTGCGCAGCCTGCCGGCGGTGGCCGAAGCCCGGCTCAACCTGTCCAACCACCGCCTGCACGTGCGCTGGGCCGACAGCCAACTGCCCCTGAGCCAGGTGCTCAGCGAGCTGCGCCACATCGGCTACGCCGCCCACCCGTATCAGCCGGATCGCGCCTCCGAGCAACTGGCCAGCGAAAACCGCCTGGCCTTGCGCCAGCTGGGCGTCGCCGGCCTGCTGTGGTTCCAGGCCATGATGGCGACCATGGCCACCTGGCCGGAATTCAACATCGACCTGAGCCCCGAGCTGCATACGATCCTGCGCTGGGTCGCGCTGTTTCTCACCACGCCCATCGTCTTCTACAGCTGCGCACCGTTCTTCAAGGGCGCCATGCGCGATTTGCGCACCCGCCACCTGACCATGGACGTCTCGGTGTCCCTGGCCATCGGAGGGGCCTACCTGGCCGGCATCTGGACCTCCATCAGCGGCATTGGCGAGTTGTATTTCGATGCCGTCGGCATGTTCGCCCTGTTCCTGCTCGCCGGCCGCTACCTGGAACGCCGGGCCCGGGAGCGCACCGCGGCGGCTACCGCGCAACTGGTCAATCTGCTGCCAGCTTCCTGCCTGCGCCTGGATGAAGACGGCCAGAGTGAACGCATCCTGCTCAGCGAATTGCGCCTGGGCGACCGGGTGCTAGTGCATCCCGGCGCAGTACTGCCGGCAGACGGCAAGATCCTCGACGGCCAATCGAGCATCGACGAATCCCTGCTCACCGGTGAATACCTGCCGCAGCCCCGTGGCCTGGGCGATAGGGTGACCGCCGGTACCTTGAACGTCGAAGGTGCGTTGACAGTGCAGGTCCAGGCCCTGGGCCAGGACACCCGGCTATCGGCCATCGTGCGCCTGCTGGACCGGGCCCAGGCAGAGAAACCGCGGCTGGCGGAGGTTGCCGATCGTGCAGCCCAGTGGTTCCTGCTGTTCTCGCTGATCGCCGCGGCCGCCATCGGGCTGCTGTGGTGGCAATTAGACGCCTCACGGGCGTTCTGGATCGTCCTGGCCATGTTGGTGGCGACCTGCCCTTGTGCGCTGTCCCTGGCCACGCCCACAGCCCTCACCGCCGCCACCGGCACCTTGCACAAGCTCGGCCTGCTGCTGACCCGCGGCCATGTACTGGAAGGCCTGAACCAGATCGACACAGTGATTTTCGACAAGACCGGCACCCTCACCGAAGGGCGGCTGGCGCTGCGTTCCATCCGGCCATTGGGGGCCCTGTCCAGCGATGACTGCCTGAGCCTGGCCGCAGCCCTGGAAAACCGTTCCGAGCACCCGATCGCCCGGGCTTTCGGCCGTGCCCCAGTGGCCGCCGAGGAAGTTACCAGCAGCCCCGGCCTGGGCCTGGAAGGCCTGGTGGGCGATCAGCGTCTGCGCATCGGACAACCAGCCTACGTTTGCCAGCTCAGTGGCTGTACCGTTCCGCCCATGCCCGATGAAGCCGGCCAATGGCTATTGCTCGGTGACAGCCAGGGGGCTCTCGCCTGGCTGGTGCTGGACGACCGCCTGCGCAGTGATGCTCCGGCCCTGCTGGCGGCCTGCAAGGCCCGTGGCTGGCACACCCTGCTGCTGTCCGGGGACAGCTCGCCGATGGTCGCCAGTGTCGCTGCCGAACTGCAGATCGATGAAGCCCGGGGCGGCCTGCGCCCCGATGACAAGCTGCAGGTGCTGCAACAGCTGCACCAGCAGGGCCGCAAGGTGCTGATGCTCGGCGATGGGGTCAACGATGTGCCAGTGCTGGCCGCCGCCGACATCAGCGTCGCCATGGGCTCGGCCACTGACCTGGCCAAGACCAGCGCCGATGCGGTACTTCTGTCCAATCGCCTGGATGCCCTGGTGCAGGCCTTCAGCCTGGCCCGCCGCACGCGCCGGGTGATCATCGAGAACCTGCTCTGGGCCGGGCTGTACAATGGCCTGATGCTGCCGTTCGCCGCCCTCGGCTGGATCACTCCGGTGTGGGCGGCGGTCGGCATGTCCATCAGTTCCCTGACCGTGGTGCTCAACGCCCTGCGCCTGACCCGCATGCCGCGGCCGGCCGACAGCGCCGACGCCCCCGAAACCCGCCCGTTGCCGGCCTGAGCCGCCGGGCCTGGAGTCCAGATGCCAGCTCTTTACGTGATGATCCCGGCCGCCCTGCTGATCGTGGCCATCGCCATCTACATCTTCTTCTGGGCGGTGGACAGCGGCCAGTACGACGATCTCGACGGCCCGGCCCACAGCATCCTGTTCGACGACCAGGACCCAAGCCACACCGCCGCGGTGGATGAGGCCAAGGGCCAACCGAGCAGCGAAGCCGACCCCGCCAGAAAATCGGAACCGCCCCATGCTTGAACTGGCCCCTCTGCTGGTCTCTGCGCTGATCCTCGGCCTGCTGGGTGGCGGCCACTGCCTGGGCATGTGCGGCGGCCTGATGGGCGCCCTGACGCTGGCCATCCCCCCGGAACAGCGCAGCCGACGCCTGCGCCTGCTGCTGGCCTACAACCTGGGCCGCATCCTCAGCTACGCCCTGGCCGGCCTGCTGCTGGGCCTGGCGGGCTGGGCTGTAGCCAACAGTCCACTGGCGCTATTCATGCGAGTGCTGGCCGGGTTGCTGTTGATTGCCATGGGCCTGTACCTGGCCGGCTGGTGGAGTGGCCTGACCCGCATCGAAGGCCTTGGCAAGGGCTTGTGGCGGCATATCCAGCCGCTGGCCAGCCGCCTGTTGCCGGTTTCCAGCCTGCCCCGTGCATTGCTCCTGGGGGCGCTGTGGGGCTGGCTGCCGTGCGGCCTGGTGTACAGCACCCTGCTGTGGTCGGCGAGCCAGGGCAGCGCCCTGGACAGCGCGCTGTTGATGCTGGCCTTCGGCCTGGGCACCTGGCCCGTGCTGCTGGCCACCGGGCTGGCAGCCGAACGGATCACCGCCTTGCTGCGTCGGCGCAGCGTACGCATGGCTGGCGGCGTGCTGGTCATTCTCTTCGGCATCTGGACCCTGCCCGGTCCTCACCAGCACTGGCTGATGGGCCACTGACCCCGGGGAGGCGCCCGGCAGCCGGGCCTGCACGCCTCGTCGGCACTGCTCCGGCGGCTCCCGAACACCCTTGATACAAGTCAAGATGGCCCTGGCCTGAACCTCCTAGACTCGCGAACACTGCCAGCCTATCCGGGGGAATTCCCGCATGCTCGACGCCATTCGTTGGGACACAGATCTGATCCGCCGCTACGACCTGGCGGGACCGCGCTACACCTCATACCCGACCGCAGTACAGTTCAACAGCCAGGTCGGCGCCTTCGACCTGCTGCACGCCCTGCGCGACAGCCGCAAGGCGCAGCGCCCGCTGTCGCTGTACGTGCACATCCCGTTCTGCGCCAACATCTGCTACTACTGCGCCTGCAACAAGGTCATCACCAAGGATCGCAGCCGCGCCCTGCCCTACCTGCAGCGCCTGGAACAGGAGATGCAACTGATCGCCTGCCACCTGGCCCCCAACCAGCGGGTGGAACAACTGCATTTCGGCGGCGGCACCCCGACCTTTCTCAACCACGATGAACTGCGCCAACTGATGGCCCTGCTGCGCAAGCACTTCAACCTGCTGGACGACGACTCCGGCGACTACGGCATCGAGATCGATCCCCGGGAAGCCGACTGGTCGACCATGGGCCTATTGCGGGAGCTGGGTTTCAATCGGGTCAGCATCGGCCTGCAGGACCTGGACCCGGCAGTGCAACGCGCGGTCAATCGCTTGCAAAGCCTGGACGAAACCCGGGCGGTGATCGAAGCGGCCCGCACCCTGCAGTTCCGTTCCATCAACATCGACCTGATCTACGGCCTGCCCAAGCAGACCCCGGAAAACTTCGCCCGCACCGTGGAAGAAGTCATCAGCCTGCAACCGGACCGGCTCTCGGTGTTCAATTACGCCCACCTGCCGGAGCGTTTCATGCCCCAGCGGCGGATCAACGGCAGCGAACTGCCTGCCCCGGCGGAAAAGCTGCAGATGCTGCAACGCACCATCGAACAGCTGACGGCCGCCGGCTATCGCTACATCGGCATGGATCATTTCGCCCTGCCCGATGATGAACTGGCCATTGCCCAGGAAGAGTCCACCCTGCAACGCAACTTCCAGGGCTACACCACTCATGGTCATTGCGACCTTATTGGGCTCGGTGTTTCAGCCATCAGCCAGATCGGCGATCTCTACTGCCAGAACAGCAGCGACCTGACGCACTATCAAAATGCCTTGGCTGGCGCACAACTGGCCACCAGTCGCGGCTTGGTATGCAACGCCGATGACCGTCTGCGCCGGGAAGTTATTCAGCAACTGATCTGCAACTTTAGTCTTAAGTTCGAAGAGATCGAACAGGCTTTCAATATCGACTTTCGCGGCTACTTCAATGAACTCTGGCCGGAACTGGAAGAGATGGCCGACGACGGCCTGATTGAACTTGGCAGCGAAGCAATCATCGTGCTGCCAGCCGGTCGGCTGCTGGTGCGCTCGGTGTGCATGGTGTTCGATGCATACCTGGGCCAGCAGAACCGCCAGCGGTTTTCCCGGGTGATCTAGGATTTCATGATCAAGGATGCAGCCTTCATCACCTGCTCTGAGCTCAAGCCCGCTTCTTTCATTGCCTTGGCCAGGGAGGCATTGGCGGTCAGCAAACCGCCGTTGAGTATTGCCAGGGCAGATTGCAGGCTGCCGATCCGGACCTTGGTTTCTTCTGGGCTCAGGTGCTTGTCGGCCATGACCGCCTGGAGCTGGGCGAGGGTCTCGGCAATCTGTTGTTGCAATTTTCTGATCATCTTGAGGATCTGCTGAATGTTTTCCGGCAGGCCGCTTTCCTCGATATCACTGTCACGCCCTTTGGCGGCGGCGGATTTGTTCAGGCCGGCGCCAGACAGCGACACTTTGACGCCCTCCCCGATCACTGGCTCTGCAACTAATGGAGAAACTCTTAGTTGCTCGTCAACCTGACTTGTCGAGGGCTCTTGAAGTGACTGCAAGTTATTGCTGCCATTAGTAATAGCGCCAACGGACGACATAATTTCAGCCTTCCAAGTTACTTTCGTTAACAGGTTATCGACCCATAAAAGGATAGCTTTACGACTAACAGTCAATTCGGCACGGACTGGCCGGAACCTCCTCCCGTGAGTTACCCTTACGGCTTATGTGTGTTTTCCCACAAGGATTCTAGAATGTCCGAGCCAGTTAAACTGCGCGCTCACAACCAGGCCCATTGCAAGGATTGCAGCCTGGCACCCCTCTGCCTGCCACTTTCGCTGAATTTGGAAGACATGGACGCGCTGGACGAAATCGTCAAACGTGGCCGCCCATTGAAAAAAGGCGAATTCCTGTTCCGTCAGGGTGACGGCTTCGACTCGGTGTACGCCGTGCGTTCGGGCGCCCTGAAAACCTTCAGCCTGAGCGACAGCGGCGAAGAACAGATCACCGGCTTCCATCTCCCCAGCGAGCTGGTAGGCCTGTCAGGCATGGACACCGAAAGCCATCCCGTCTCGGCCCAGGCGCTGGAAACCACCTCGGTGTGTGAAATCCCCTTCGAGCGCCTCGATGAGCTGGCACTGCAACTGCCACAGCTGCGTCGCCAGCTGATGCGGGTCATGAGCCGGGAAATCCGCGATGACCAGCAAATGATGCTGCTGCTGTCGAAAAAGACCGCTGACGAGCGTATCGCCACGTTCCTGGTCAACCTGTCCGCGCGCTTCCGCGCCCGGGGCTTCTCGGCCAACCAGTTCCGCCTGAGCATGTCGCGCAACGAAATCGGCAACTACCTGGGCCTGGCCGTGGAAACCGTGTCCCGGGTGTTCACCCGTTTCCAGCAGAACGAACTGATTGCCGCCGAAGGCAAGGAAGTGCACATCCTCGATCCGATCCAGCTCTGCGCCCTCGCCGGCGGCTCGGTGGAGGGCTGATCCACAGCCTGTGCGGCTGAGCCAGGCGGCTCGGTCGCGGGTATACTGGCGCGGCCTATTTGCCCGCCAGGACACCTGAAGATGGCTTTCGATTCCTTCGACATCAAATCCCTGATCCGCCCCGTCATCGACTTCCCGAAACCGGGCGTGATCTTCCGCGACATCACCCCCCTGTTCCAGTCTCCCCGGGCCCTGCGCCTGGTGGCGGACAGCTTCGCCCAGCGTTATGTCGAAGAAGACTTCAGCCACATCGGCGCCATGGACGCACGGGGTTTTCTGATCGGCTCGATCATCGCCTACCAGTTGAACAAGCCGCTGATCCTGTTCCGCAAACAGGGCAAGCTGCCGGCCGACATCCTGGCCGAGGGCTACCGGACCGAGTACGGCGAAGCCTTCATTGAAGTCCACGCCGACAGCTTGTGTGAAGGCGACTCGGTGCTGTTGATCGATGACCTGATCGCCACCGGTGGTACCCTGATCGCAGCCGCCAATCTGGTACGGCGCATGGGGGCGAAGGTCTATGAAGCCGCGGCGATCATCGACCTGCCGGAACTGGGCGGCTCGCAGAAGCTGCAGGACATGGGGATCCCGACCTTCTGCCTGACCCAGTTTTCCCTGACCGAACGCTAGCCTGCACCTACAGCCCCATCTGCTTGCTGATGATTTCGTTCATCACCTCGCGAGTGCCGCCGCCGATCGACAGAATGCGGTTGTCGCGGTACAGGCGCTCCACCAGGCTTTCGCGCATGTAGCCCATGCCACCGAGGATCTGCACCGCATCGTGGGTAATACGGTCGGCGGTATCGGTGGCGAAGTTCTTGGCCATGGAAATTTCCTTGATCACGCTCTTGCCGGCGGCCATCTTCGCCGCCTGGCGATAGGTGAACTCCCGGGAAACCTCCAGGGCCGTGGCCATCTCCGCCAGACGGTGCTTGAGCACCTGGAACTTGGCGATGGGCTTGCCGAACGCCTCCCGCTCGCGCGCCCACTTCAGGCTTTCCTCCAGGGCCATCTGTGAGGTCATGTTGGCCATCAGGGCCAGGGCCAGGCGTTCGCTCTGGAAGTTGCCCATGATGCAGGCAAAGCCCATGTTCTCGGCGCCGATCAGGTTACCCACCGGCACCCGGCAATCGTCGAAGAACAGCTCGGCAGTATCCGAGGCCCACCAGCCCATCTTTTTCAACTGCCGACCCACAGTGAAGCCCGGCGTACCCTTTTCGACCAGCAACAGGCTGATACCGCCGTAGCCAGGTTCGCCGGTGCGCACCGCAACGGTGTAGAAGTCGGCGCGCACGCCACTGGTGATGAAGGTCTTGCTGCCACTGAGCCGGTAATGATCGCCATCGCGCACGGCGCTGGTCTGCAGGTTGGCCACGTCCGAGCCGCCGCCGGGCTCGGTGACCGCCAGGGCGCTGATCTTCTCCCCGGACAACACCAGCGGTGCGACTCGCTCGCGCAATTCGGGGCGGGCCCATTTGACGATGGGCGGCAGGCCGATATCCAGGGAGCCGAGGCCCGCCACCAGGCCGCCGGAGCCACTGCGCATCAACTCCTCGCTGGCGGCGATCTTGGCGAACAGATCACCCTCATGGCTGCCGCCCAGGGCCTCGGGGTAACCGATGCCCAGAAGCCCGGCGGCCCCGGCCTTGAGGTACAGCTCACGGGGGAAACTGCCGGCCTCCTCCCACTCGTCGATCTGGGGAAGGATTTCACGCTCGACGAAACGTCGCACGCTGTCGCGGACCAACTGGTGGCTGGGGTCGAAGTATTCCTGGCAGGCAGACATCGGCAAGCTCCTCTGAAGGGTCGAAGGAACTTACCAAGCGCTTGCTTGGTTTTCAAGAGAATGCGTGGCGCATCCTTCGCCAGTCAGCCGGCTTCCGCAGCCTTACAACGCTATGGGTTTGCGCCCGGCAAAGGAGTGAGCCAGGGTGCCGCCATCCACCAGTTCCAGCTCGCCGCCCAGAGGCACGCCGTGGGCGATGCGCGAGGTGATCAGGCCCTTGTTGGTCAGCAGTTGGGCGATGTAGTGCGCAGTGGCTTCGCCTTCCACCGTCGGGTTGGTGGCCAGGATCACTTCGCTGAAGCTGCCCTGCTCCTCGATACGCGCCAGCAACTGCGGAATGCCGATGGCCTCCGGGCCCAGGCCATCCAGAGGCGACAGGTGGCCTTTGAGCACGAAGTAGCGCCCGCGATAGCCGGTCTGCTCCACCGCGTACACATCCATCGGCCCTTCCACCACGCACAGCAGGGTGTCGTCGCGACGCGGGTCGGCACACTGCGGGCACAGCTCGTCTTCGGTCAGTGTCCGGCACTGGCGGCAATGCCCCACGCCTTCCATGGCCTGGCTCAAGGCCTGCGCCAGGCGCAAGCCGCCACTGCGATCACGCTCGAGCAGTTGCAGGGCCATGCGCTGGGCGGTTTTCTGACCCACGCCCGGCAAGGTGCGCAGGGCATCGATCAGTTGGCGAATCAGGGGGCTGAAGCTCATGGGCAAAGGTCCGACAAAAACAACGAGACGCGGTTTATACCCGCGCCTCGGGGTAGCGTCAAATGCTCGCGTCCGGGGCGACCTTGACCACCAGCTTGCCGAAGTTGCGCCCCTCCAGCAGGCCAATGAAGGCTTCTGGTGCCTGCTCCAGTCCCTCGACCACGTCCTCCTTGAACTTGACCTTGCCTTCGCGCACCCAGGGCGCCATGGCCTTGATGAACTCCGGATGGCGGTCGCCATAGTCGTCGAAGACAATAAAGCCCTGGATGCGTACCCGCTTGGTGAGCAAGGTGCGCTGCAGCAGTGGCAGGCGATCCGGCCCCGGCGGCAGCGCCTGGGCGTTGTACTGGGCGATCAGCCCGCACAGGGGAATACGCGCCCTGGGGTTGAGCAGGGGCAGTACCCCGTCGAAGACCTTGCCACCGACGTTTTCAAAATAGATGTCCACGCCCTTGAAGCAGGCCTGGGCCAGTTCGTCGGCAAAGTCGGGGCTCTTGTGATCGATGCAGGCATCAAAACCCAGCTCCTCGACCACATAGCGGCATTTGTCGGCGCCACCGGCCACGCCCACCACCCGCAGCCCCTTGAGCTTCGCCACCTGCCCCACCACCGACCCCACGGCGCCGGAGGCCGCACCCACCACCAGGGTTTCCCCGGCCTTGGGCTGGCCGATGTCCATCAGCCCCATGTAGGCGGTCATTCCGGGCATGCCGAGCACACCCAGGGCCATGGAAGGGCTGGGCAGGCCAGAGGGCACCGGGATCAGGTTGCGGCCATCGCAAATGCAGTGGCTCTGCCAACCAGTGGCGCCCACCACCAGGTCGCCCTCCTGGAACTTGGGGTTGAGCGAACGCTCGACCCGGCTCACTGCACCGCCGGTCATGACCTCGTCTATTTCCACCGGCGCCGCATAGGACGGGGCATCACTCATGCGCCCGCGCATGTAGGGGTCCAGGGACAGGTAGAGGGTCTTCAACAGCACCTGGCCATCAGCCAGTTCCGGCAAGGCCACCCGCTCCAGGCGGAAATTCTCCGGGACCGGCGCGCCTTCGGGCCGAGAGACCAGTACCACGCGCTGATTGAGGGTCAATGTTTGCGGCATCATGGACACTCCTTTAGGGAAGGTTGAATGAAAAGGTATAGGTTGCAGACCCTGTGAATAGCATCACGTTCGATGTTTCTGCAGATGGATCTGCTGTGGCCTTCGCCGGCCAGCCGGCTGCTACCCACAGCGCAGTGCTGATCGCCAGGGCAAAAAAAAGCCAGGCTCAAGGCCTGGCTTTATGTAGTCCATCCGATGCGCTTGCGCGAATCAGAACGGCAATTTCATGCCTGGGGGCAGTTGCATGCCGGCGGTCATGCCGGACATCTTTTCCTGGCTGTTGGACTCGATCTTGCGCACGGCGTCGTTCACCGCAGCGGCAAACAGGTCTTCGAGCACTTCACGGTCATCTTCGCTGACGCCTTCCAGCAGGCTCGGGTCGATGCTCACGCGCTTGATGTCATGACGGCCGGTCATGACTACGGTGACCATGTCGCCACCAGCCTTGCCGGTGACTTCGGCATTGGCCAGTTCTTCCTGCATCTTGGCCATTTTTTCCTGCATCTGCTGTGCCTGCTTCATCAGGCCGGCCATGCCACCTTTCATCATGGGAATTACCTCAAAGTACGGGGATGGAAACGGCGCCCGGCCCCTGGCCCGGCGCCCTTTGAATGATCAACCCTGAGCCGCCAGGGCCTCGACAGGTTCAATAGTATCGTGGCGCACCACTGCACCGAACTCCTGGACCATCCGCTGGATGAACGGATCACCATGGATCGACTCCTCGGCCTCGCGCTGACGATCGGCACGGCGCCGTGATGCAGCCTGGGCCGGGGTTTCCTGCTCGGGCTTGATCAGCTCGATCGCCAGGGTCAGGGTACGCCCGTGGTACTGGTTCAGGGCGTCGTTGAGGCGACGCTGCTGGGTGGCGTTGAACAGTGCGCTGTGGGCCGGGTCCAGGTGCAGCAGCCAATGGTCGCCGTCCACGGCCATCAGGGTGCAGTTGGCGGCGATGCTGCCGGTCATGCCCGAGATCGGCAGTTTCGGGAACAGCTGCAGCCATTCCAGGGCCAGGCCAGTGGCCGGCTTGGCAGCAGGTTCGGGCTCGGGTTCCGGCGCCGGATCGGCTGCGTGCTCACTGGCCAGTTCGTCCAGGTAGCTGTAGGCCGAATCCATGTCCGGCTCGATATAGTCCTCGTCCAGCGGCGGCTCGTCGTCCAGGTCGATACCCGGAGTGGCGGCGTCGACTTCCGCCACCGTGGGTTCCGGCACCGGGGCGCTGACCCACTCCGGCGCGTCCGGCACCACGCTGTCCGGCGTCGGGGTCGGCATCGGCCTCAGCTCAGGCTGCTCGGCGGCCACCTCCAGCACCGGCTCGACCGCTGGCTGCTGTTCGATCTGTGGCTCCACCGGATCGTTCCAGGGCAGGTCGACCACCGCTTCGGCAACCACCGGCTCGGGTTCGACGGCGACCGCTTCGGCCACAGGGGGCGCGACAGGTTCGGGCGCGGCAACAGGTGCTGGCGCCACTGGAGCACTCACAACCGGAGCCGGGGCAACGGTCGCTACAGGCACGGCAGGTGCCGGCGCCGCCACGGCTTGGGCGGAATCAACTGTGGCCTGGCTGATCCCCACTGGCTTTAGCGGCTGTCTCGGTGCATCCGCGGTATCGGCTGGGCGGAAGGCCAGCATTCGCAGCAGGACCATTTCAAAGCCGCCGCGGGGGTCCGGCGCCAACGGCAGGTCGCGCCGACCGATCAGGCCCATCTGGTAATAGAACTGCACGTCTTCGGCAGGCAGGGCCTGGGCCAGGGCCAGCACCCGGTCACGATCGCCGTGCCCGTTGTCGACCCCTTCCGGCAATGCCTGGGCAATCGCCACCCGGTGCAGCACGTTGAGAATTTCCGAAAGCACACCATTCCAGTCCGGCCCCTGCTCCGCCAGGTGCCGCACCGCCTCCAGCAACGCCTTGGCGTCGCCGTTGATCAGCGCATGCAGCACGTCATAGACCTGGCCGTGATCGAGGGTGCCGAGCATGGCCCGCACATCGGCCGCCATGACCTTGCCTTCACCGAAGGCAATCGCCTGGTCGGTGAGGCTCATGGCATCGCGCATCGAGCCATCGGCGGCACGGCCCAGCAGCCACAGGGCGTCATCCTCGAACGGCACGTTCTCCACGCCCAGGACGTGGCTCAAGTGCTCCACCACCCGTTCCGGGGTCATGTTCTTGAGAGAGAACTGCAGGCAGCGCGAGAGGATGGTCGCCGGCAGCTTCTGCGGATCAGTGGTCGCCAGGATGAACTTGACGTAGGGCGGCGGCTCTTCGAGGGTCTTGAGCAGGGCGTTGAACGAGTGGCTGGAGAGCATGTGCACTTCGTCGATCAGGTAGACCTTGAAGCGCCCGCGGCTCGGTGCGTATTGCACGTTATCCAGCAATTCACGGGTATCCTCGACCTTGGTCCGGCTCGCGGCGTCGATCTCGATCAGGTCGACAAAGCGCCCCTCATCGATCTCGCAGCACACCGAACAGGTGCCACAGGGCGTGGAAGTGATGCCTGTTTCACAGTTCAGGCATTTGGCAATGATTCGCGCGATGGTGGTCTTGCCCACCCCGCGAGTGCCGGTAAACAGGTAGGCGTGGTGCAGCCGCTGGCTGTCCAAGGCATTGATCAGAGCCTTGAGCACATGGGTCTGGCCGACCATTTCGCGGAACGAGCGCGGACGCCATTTACGTGCAAGAACCTGATAACTCATCGAAAACCGTCGCAACTGGAAAGCGGAAGCCGGTAATGCTAGCGGAGCAAGGGCGAAATTGCATCCGGCGCGCTCGTCTAATCTGTCTAAGCTTGCATTTTGCAAAGGATTGCTCGCCCGCCGACACCCTGGAGACTGTATGCGTTTGACCTGGTGCGCCCTGTTTCTCTTCAGCGCCAGCCTGGAAGCCGCAGAGCCGCCCCTGCGCTTTGCCATCGCCGACAGTTGGACCATGCCGGCCATCGAGGTCGAAGGCGACCAGCCCACCGATGGCATCCTTTTCGACACCATGAACAGCCTGGCCCGGCACCTGGGTACCCCGGCGCAGTTTCATGTCCTGGCCCGGGCCCGGGTGCAGAACGCCATGGCCCAGGGCGAAGTCGACGTGCGCTGCTACGCGGCCCAGGCCTGGCTGCCGAACCTCTCCGGGGATTACCTGTGGAGCGTGCCGCTGTTCATCCAGCGCAACCTGCTGGTGAGCACCCATCCGGAGCCCTCGGCGGTCAACCTGCAGCAACTGTCGCGCCAGCATATCGGCACCGTCCTCAGCTATACCTACACCCCCTTGCAGCCGCTGTTCGACACCAACCAGCTGATACGCGACGACGCCCGCAACGAGGAGCAGGTGCTGCAGAAACTGGTGGTCGGGCGTTACCGCTACGCCATCGCCAGCCAATGGACCCTGGACTGGTTCAACAAGACCCAGGCCACCGGCAACCCGCTGTACAGCGTCGCGGTGCTGCAGGAGCAGGCCGTCGGCTGCTATGTACGCAACGATCCGAGAGTGCCGGCCCAGCGCATCCTGCGCACCCTGTTGCGAATGAAGATGTCCGGCGAGATCGACGCCATCATCCAGCGTTACGTCGGCCCTCAGGACGACGCTCAGCCTCCCGACATCGCCTCGCCCTGAAGCTCGTCGCTTCGCCATGCCCGCGGTGGCTCAAAGCTGCGCACCCAATCCAGCACCGCCTCGGCGGGCATTGGCGGCGCAATGAAATCCCCCTGGGCGACGTCGCAGCCAAGGGCCATCAAGCGCTCGCCATGCGCCAGGCTTTCCAGCCCCTCGGCCACCACGCGCCGGCCAAAGGCCTGGGCCAGCCCCACCAACGCCTGGATCAGCGCCTGATCGTCCGCGTCGTGCAGCATGTCGCGCACGAACAGCCGGTCGATCTTGATGGTCTGGGTGCGCAGGCGCTTGAGGTAGCTGAGGGACGAATGGCCAGTGCCGAAGTCCCCCAGGGAGAACTGCACGCCAAATCCCTGGCAGGCATCGAGGCAATCGCTGACCCGCTGGATATTGTCGATGGCCACCGACTCGACGATTTCCAGGTCCAGCAACGCCGGCAACACATCCGGATAGCGATCGAGCATGTCCTTGAGCCGCTCGACGAAGTCCGGGCGCTGGAAATGCCGCGCCGCCACGTTCAGGCTCACCGGCCAGCCCAGCCCCGCCTGCTGCCAGCCTTGCAGGCGGGTCATCACCTGGTCCATGACCCATTCGCCGATCTCGACGATCAGGTCGGTCTCCTCCACCTGCTGCAGAAACTCCTGGGCCCCCAGCATGCCGCGCTGCGGGTGCTGCCAGCGCAGCATCGCCTCGAAGCCCACCACCTCACCGGTGCGCATGTTCACCTTGGGCTGGAAGTACAGGCGCAACTCGCCTGCGAGCAAGGCCTGGCGCACCTGCTCGACGGTCTGATAGGTGACCATCACTTCACGGTCGCGCAGTACATCGAACAGGTGGAAGCGGTTGCGTCCGCTCTGCTTGGCCACGTACATGGCCTGGTCGGCGTGGCGCAACAAGGTGTCGGCGTCGTGGTTGTCGGTGGGGTACAGGGTTACGCCGATGCTGGCGAAGACGTTGATGTCCTTGCCCTGGATCGAGTACGGCTGGGAAATGGTCGCCAATACCCTTTGCAACGCCGCGCGCAGCTCCAGCATGTCGCGCACGTAACGCAAAATCAGCACGAACTCGTCGCCGGCCAGGCGAGCCACCACGTCCTCGCCGCGGATGATCGAGCGCAGCCGCGCAGCCACCTCCACCAGCAGCAGGTCGCCACAGGCGTGGCCATAGCCGTCATTGACCGCCTTGAAGCCATCCAGGTCGAGCATGCACACCGCCAGGGGAATATCCTGCGCCCGGGAGAAATCCAGAGCCTGGTGCAGCAGGTCCGAGAGAAAGGCCCGGTTGGGCAGCCCGGTCAGCACGTCGTGGCCGACCCGCCATTGCAACGAATGCAACAGCTGACGCTTTTCGCTGACATCGAAGCGGATCGACACATAACGCACCACCTGCCCGGAGCGCTGATCCACCAGCGGCACCATGGTGCTGTCGACCCAGTACAGGCTGCCGTCCTTGGCGCGGTTGCAGATCTCGCCCTTCCACACCCGGCCCTGGGTAATGGTCTGCCACAACTCGGCAAAGAACTCCGGCGGATGCAGCCCGGAACTGAGCATGCGGTGGTTGGCGCCGATCAGTTCTTCACGGCTGTAGCCCGAGACCTGGCAGAACAGATCGTTGACATAAGTGATGCTGCCGCCCAGGTCCGTCTCGGAGAAGATGGCGGCGGCATCGACGGCCCTGCGGTATTTCTCATCCATGAGTCGAACTCACTGTCGCTAGCGGTTGAACCGCTCGACCAGGGCACGCAGCCCGGAAGAGATGTTTTCCAGCTCGGCGCCGCGAACCACTCCGGCGCTGGCATTCTCGGCAGTGCGCTGCACAGTGACGGCGACACTGTTGATCTGTTCGGAGACCGATTCGGCTACATGGGACTGCTCCTGGGATGCCGCGGCCATTTGCTGGCTCATATCGGTAATGCGCTCCACTGCCGCGCCGATGCCTTGCAGCGCCTGCTGGGCCTGGACCACCTGCTGCACGCCCTGCTCCGCCTCCTCGATGCCCAGGCTGGCGATCTGCACGGCTTCGTCGGCCCCGGCGCGCAGGCTCTGGATGATGCCCTGGATCTGCTGGGTCGACTCGCGGGTCTTGCCGGCCAGGGCCCGCACCTCATCGGCGACCACGGCAAAACCACGGCCCTGCTCACCAGCTCGGGCTGCCTCGATGGCCGCATTCAGGGCCAGCAGGTTGGTCTGGTCGGCAATCGCCTGGATCATGCTCGCCGCCACCATGATCTCCTGGGTCTGCCCGGCCAGATCGCCCACGGCCTGGTTGATCTGGGTCACGGTGCGCGCCAGCAATTGGATGGCATCCCGCGAGGTGCCGGCCACCTCGCTGCCCTGTCGGGCCAGCAGGTTGGCGGTGTGGGCTTCGCTGGCGGTGTGCTGGACGTGTTCAGCGACCTCGGTGATTGAAGCAGCCATCTGGGTCATGGCGGCCGCGGTCATGTCGGTTTCCGCCCGCTGCTCCAGCAGCGCCGACTCGGTGCGGCTGGACAATTGGCTGGAATCGGCCGCTGCGGTAGCCATCTGCCGGGCCAGATCGCTGAGGCGGGTCAGGGCGGTCTTTAGGCGCGCCTCCTCACTGATCAGGATCATCTGCAACTGCGCCGCCGGCCCCAGTGCTTCGCTGTAGGCCAGGGCGCAGATCGGATCGGCAAAGGTATTCGGTGTGCTACTGACAATCTGCTTGAGCTGCTGCCCCAGGCGGCGCTGGGCCAGCAGCCCGACAGCCACGAAACCCGCGACGGTCAGGCCCTGGGCGGCCAGCGTCGGTAGCCAGTGGAAGGCGGCCAGGCAGCCTACCGCCACCGCCACCGGCAGCAGCAAGGGCCGGGCTGCGGCCTCGATGCGGCGCCAGGCGCAAACCGGCGCCTTGTCGGCCCGCAGGCGCGCATACAAGGTTTCGGCGCGGCTGACCTGCTCTCGGCTTGGCTTGACCCGCACCGACTCGTAGCCCACCAGTTTTCCGTCCTCCAGGATCGGCGTGACATAGGCGCTGACCCAATAGAAATTGCCGTTCTTGCAACGGTTCTTCACCACACCCATCCAGCTCTGGCCGGCCTTCAGGTAACCCCACATCGACTCGAACACCGCCGCCGGCATGTCCGGGTGGCGAACCAGGTTATGGGTGCTGCCGATCAGTTCGGCCTGGCTGAAACCGCTCATCGCTGCGAACTCGGCGTTGCAGTACGTGATGTGACTGTTTATGTCGGTGGCGGATATGAGCCGCTGCTGGTCGGGAAAGGTCTGCTCAACAGAGGTGACCGGCAAATTGAGACGCACTTTAGAACTCCATAGACAGCCTGCGATCAACAGTTACCGGCACCCGGCAAGAGGCTGATTCGCGATGTACTTTCCTGGCGGTACGGCTCAATCGGAAGGTTCGCCCTGATTGCAGCCGTACAGCGGTTTGCGCGGCAGTTGACCATCGATTCGACGGAGATCAACTAGGATCAGATGAGGCGTCAGGTGGGGACGGCGGACGGAGCGTTGGCGGGATTTACGAGACGTTCGAGCCTCTGCCAAGTCCTTGGTTTAGGTGAACAAGGGAAATGCAATGATTTCTTGTTTCATAAACCAGCCTTCTGAAACTAGATCACCAAATACCTGTCCGAAGCGCCGATTCTACGAAATGCATCACATTTTGCAAAGCAAGGTGATGAACCATGGTGTTGTCTAATGCCAATATTTATCGTTAAGTTCTTGATTCTAAATGGGAATTGAGCGATGCAAATTTCAAGTTTGGGTGCAGCCATCAAGCGCTATCGAAAGGTAGCGGGGCTTACTCAGGCTGAACTAGGTGAAAAAACCGGTTTTGACCCAAAAACCATCAGCCGCTTCGAAACCGGCACCTACACCCCCAGCGTTGAAGCTCTATTTCTGCTAGCCGAAGTACTGGGAGTGAAGCTGAAAGCCTTCTTCGCCGATCTGGGCGACGAAGAGGAACAGCGGGCTTATTTGTTCGGTGTCATTCACAAAGCCACCCCGAAGGATCTGGGAAAGCTGATAGCAGCGGTAGACCAGGCCTTGTCCAAGCCTTGAGCCCCGCAACAAATCAACTCCAAGAGGCAGGTTTATCGACACCGATAAGCCGGCCTCTTTTTCAATCGACGACTCCTGACAGGAACTGACAGGCCAGCCCCCTAAGCTTGCGCCCAATGCACCATCCAAAGGCCTCTGGAGTCGCCATGATCACCAACACCTATTTCCTGCTCTACGTGGACAGCCCTGCCCTCAGCGCAGAGTTCTATAGCCGCTTGCTGGATAAACCGCCGGTGGAATCCGGCCCGACTTTCGCCTTGTTCATCCTCGACTCGGGGATCAAGCTTGGCCTCTGGTCCCGACACACTGTGCAGCCGAGCGCTCAGGCCGCCGGCGGTGGCGGCGAACTGGGCTGGGCCGTGGACAGCCGCGAAGCGGTGGATGAACTGCATCGGCACTGGCAAGCCCTGGGCATGACCATCGCCCAGCCGCCGACCCAGATGGATTTCGGCTACACCCTGGTGGCCCTCGACCCGGACGGCCACCGCCTGCGGGTGCTGTACCTGACCATCGACTGAGTCGCCAGCCCTGAAACGGCGCCGTATCGGCGCCCGACCCTGCAGCAAAATAAAACCGGCCGCCACATTGAGCCGCCCGGCACTCATCGTTATCCTCCCCGCCAACTTGTCACAAAATGTAAGGGAATACGATGAAGTACCTGCGCCTCCTCATGGCCATGGCCGCCCTCTGCGCCATGCCCTTTCTTGCCAGCGCCGCCACCGCGCCCGAGAGCAAGGACGCCGAACCCCAGACAGCCGAACAGTTTCTCGCCTCGCTCTCCCCACGCCACGGCAACGTCAAGCTGCCCGGGGATATCGCCAGCCTCGATCTGAGCAAGGAGTTCTACTACCTCAACCCCAAGGACACCGAGAAGCTGCTCACCGAGGGCTGGGGCAATCCACCTGGCTTCACCACCCTGGGCATGATCGTGCCCAGCGCCGTCAGCCCGCTGTCCGCCGAAGGCTGGGGTGTGATCATCAGCTACAAGAACGATGGGCACATCTCCGACGACGACGCCGCGAAGATCGACTACCAGGACCTGCTCAAGCAGATGCAGGAAGCGGACGAGGAAGACAACAAGCAGCGCCAGGAACAGGGCTACGGCGCCATTCACCTGTTGGGCTGGGCCGAGCAGCCAAGCTATGACGCACAGTCGCACAAGATGTACTGGGCCCGTGAACTCAAGGCCGAAGGCGCCCAGAGCCACACCCTGAACTACAGCATCCGCGTGCTGGGCCGCGAAGGCGTGCTGGAACTCAATGCCGTGGCTTCAATGGACGACCTGGACACCATCAAGCGCGAGATTCCCAAGGTGCTGGCCTTTACCAACTTCACCGACGGCAACCGCTACGCCGACTACAACCCGAGCACCGACAAACTGGCTTCCTACGGCCTCGCCGCCCTGGTGGCCGGCGGCCTCGCCAGCAAGGCCGGGCTCTTCGCCAAGCTCGGCGTACTGCTCCTGGCCGGCAAGAAATTCATCGTCCTGGGGGTATTGGGCCTTGCCGCCTTCATCGGCCGCCTGTTCAAGAAAAAGAGCTGAATCCCGCCCGGCAGCGCCCCGCCATTGCGCGGCGCTGTCACTTGCAAGGCCGGTACTAGCGGCCTTGCCCGGCAGGCACCTCATTGGCAGGTGTCGCCGACAAGCGCCGACGCCAACGCCCGTCCAATTGCATCGCCATCACGCTACCCAGCACCACTGCCGCCCCCAGCACCATGCTGGACTGCAGAGTTTCGCCCAGCACCGTCGCGGCCAGCAGCATCGCCACCGGCGGAATCAGGTACATGGCGATCGACGCGCGGCTGACCTCGACCCGTGCCAGCACATAGGCCCAGGCCAGGTAAGCCAGTGCACTGGGAAACAGCCCCAGCAACAGCACCGCCAGGTTCACCCGTAGTGATGCCTGGGCCACCGCCTGCGTCAGCCCGGGGGCATACACCAAGAGCAGTAGCGTACCGCCCCAGACCATGTAGCAGACAGTGGTCAACACCCCATAGCGCCCGGAAAAGCGCCGCTGCAAGACGAAGTACAGCCCCCAGGAAAACGCCGCCAGAAGCACCAGCAGCCCTCGCGGCTCGATCGCCCCCAGGCCCTTGTCACCGGCCACCACCAGCACCGCCCCCAACAGCCCGATCACCACACAAAGCCAACGCCAGCCACTGACCGGCTCCCTGAGCCAGAAAAACGCGATCAGCGTGCTGAAGATCGGCGCGGACTGCGCCAGCACGCTGGATGCTCCGGCGCTCAGCCCTTGCTGGCCGTAGTTGAGGCTGACGTGATGAAAAGCGATGGCGAAGAAACCCAGTACCAGCAACCAGGGCAGGTCGCGCCAGCGCGGCAGGGAGATCTTCAGCACCAGCGCCATTGCGGCCATGAACAGCGAGGCAATCAGGAACCGCAGCAAGGCCAGGTGCCCGGGGCTGTAGCCCTCCAGGCCGATATGGATGCCCACCGGCGAATAGGCCCAACACAGAATCACCGCAGCGGTGGCCAGCACCAGCTTGAACAGGGGCGAGAGCATCACGACACAGATATCCAGAGGCAAGAAGAGGACCTGCAGTGTCCCGCCCTGCACAACTCACCACAATTAACCGATACTGAGGTTATTCCTCACTGGAAATGAGCAATGGAACTGACCCAACTGAAAATGGTGAAGGCTGTGGCCCGCACCGGCAGCATTGCCCGAGCGGCCGAGCAACTGCATTGCGTGCCGTCCAATATCACCAACCGCCTCAAGCAGCTGGAAGGCGAGCTGGGCACCGAGCTGTTTACCCGGGTCGGACGCGGCCTGCGGATCAGCCCCGCCGGGGAAATCTTCCTCGGCTACAGTGAACGCATCCTGGCCCTGGTGGATGAAGCCAAACGTGCGGTGGACAACCAGGCCGAACCCAGCGGCCTGTTGCGCCTGGGCTCGATCGAGTCATGCGCCGGTGGGCGCCTGCCTCCCCTGCTGGCGCAATACCACAAGCGCTATCCGAAGGTGAGCGTGGAGCTGGTGACCGGAACCTGGTCGCAACTCTTTGAAGAGCTGCTGCACCAACGCATCGACGGCGCCCTGGTGGCCATCGACAGCCTGCCGGCCAAACTGCAACAGACCGTGCTCTACCACGAACCCCTGGTGCTGATCTCCAGCGGAAACAGCGCCCCTATCCGCAGCGCCAGCGACTTGCAGCACCACAACCTGTTCATGTGGCCGCCGGGCTGCCCCTATCGCCGCGCCCTGGAAAACTGGTTGGGCAGGCACGGTCTGAACCTGCCCATCACCGGCTATGCCAGCTGGGGCACCATCATCGGCTGCGTCAGCGTGGGGGCCGGGGTCTCGCTGATACCGGAAGGGGTGCTGGAGCGCTATTCGCAATCGGCCAACCTGAGCGTGCAGCGCTTCGACGACCTGCTACCGGTGGATAACCGTTTTGTCTGGCACAAGGATGTACAACACCATGGCGCCAGGGACGCCTTTGCCCAGTTGCTGCGGGAGCAGCTGGGGGCCTGACAGCCCCCCCAGCAACCTTGCAGGCAACACCGAGCATTTGGGCACAACGAGGCAGTCACGATGACTGAGCCCCCATCAGGGCGTCGATAAAGGGGGCCTTCTGTGCAAGGTACTCGCCAATGCCCTCGCGATTGCTGGCCTCAAGCCGAAACTTCAGATCCTGATACTGTTGGCGGATGCCGCTGTCCTGACGCAACAGATCGCGAAAGCGCAGCATGCGCCCCACCTGCTCATGACCGGCGACACAGACATGCACCTTGTGGGTGCGTATACCCTCTACATCGCGACGGTAAAAATGATGCCCGGGGGACAGATTGCTACCCCGGACATACCCCAGGGTCGCCATGAAGGCATTGCGCGCGGCTTCATCCACCTGCTCCGAGACCACCACCAGCAGATCGATTTCCGGCTTGGCCGCCAATCCTGGAACAGCAGTGCTCCCCACGTGATGAATATCCATCAGCTCGCAGCCGAAGCCTTTGGCTATGCGCGCCTTCTCCCCTGCAAATGCCGCAGGCCAACGATCGTCATAGAGGGAGATCTTACTGGTTAGCGCCATGACCACTCCTTGATGCAAAGGCGTTGGATATTCCAGGAGCCCGCCGCCCGAGCCAACAGGACACAGGGATTGGCGAACCACAAACAAGGCACACGACAACGGCACGTCAACAGAAATGCTGCACGAGCTCGAAGGTTGGCAGGAGTTTTGATTCATCTCGTTGAGGACCAACGAGGAGCGTTATGGAGGCAACCCCACCAGCCACACCCCGGCACACAATGTTCCCGCTGTGGCTGCTGCCTTCCGGCTCTGACCAGGTTCACGGGTAATCGTTGCGGGGGGACCGATGGGGTCACCATAACGACGCTCGCCTGACGGCGAGCCGCGCCATTGTACCTATCTGAGTCGAACTTACAACCGCTGGCTGCAGATTAAAATTCGATGGGCTTCAAGCACTTGGCCGTGGCCCACCTGCCGTGGGGGCGAACTTGCTGGCGAAACAGGCATCGCGGTGCACCAGGGAAATCGCGCTGGGGCCTTCGCGAGCAAGCTCGCCCCTACAGGACGGCGAGGATCAGTCCAGGGACAGGACTTCGTCGGCGCGGCCGCCTTCCTGCTGGATCACCAGGTGGATGAAATGCAATTTGGCAATCACCGCAGGCGGCAGGATGAAGGGGTAGAAATCCGGTTGGCCCATGCTGCGGGACAGTTCGTTGAGCATGCCCGCCAGTTCGATCCAGGCGTTGACGAAAGCCAGGAACGCCGGCCCGCCTGGATGCTGCGGATCATAGAGGCTGCTCAAGGGAAACGGCTGGTAGTCGAGGTCGACGTCCCGGGCGCTCATGCCGAAACCCAGGGCGGTGTCCACTGCGTCCACCATGTGCAGGTAGTGAGCCCAGGTCTCCGCCCAGTCTTCCCAGGGGTGCATGGTGGCGTAGGCGCTGACATGGCTTTGCTGCCAGCCAGCCGGCGCGCCCTTCTGATAGTGCCGCTCCAGAGCTTGCGCGTAGCTGTAGCGTTCATCGCCGAAGAGGCTGCGAAAGGCTTCCAGCCAGGGGCTGTTGGCTATCAACCGGTCCCAGTAGTAATGCCCCACTTCGTGACGGAAATGCCCGAGCAGGGTGCGGTAAGGCTCATGCATCTGGGCACGGATCTTTTCCCGGTGGGCGTCGTCGGCTTCCTTGATATCCAGCGTAATGAGGCCGTTGGCATGCCCGGTAACCGGCGCCCTGCCCTCCAGATCAACACCGATGAAATCGAAGGCCAGCCCGGCCTGCTCATCCTCGCCCTTGGGGATCACCTGCAGCCCCAGGTCAAGCAATTGTGCTACCAGCCGCCGCTTGGCAATTTCCACCTTGCGCCAGCGCTCCGGGTTCTCGGCTATGGACAGGTCGGGAATGGTGCGATTGAGCTTGCAGGCCACGCACAGGCTGTCGGTCAGATGCGCCGGCAGCAGCCAGTTGCAGGCTGCCGGGGTATCGAGGTTGGCGCAACGCCTGAAGGCGCCGGCTTCGGGCTTGGCATCCAGCACCCAGGTATCGCCCGCCGGCCCGGGCTGCAGGGAAGACAGCAGACCCAGGTGTGGTGCATAGCCAAGCATTGCCGAACAGGCCAGGCACTGGCTGTTGCGAAAGAACAGCGATTGCCCGCAGCGGCAGGACCAGAGTTTGCTGTTACGTGAACGGTCGCCGACGAAGGGTGCGGCGATCCGGGAACTGAGCTGCTCGAAGAAGCGGTACATGGCGAATCCTCCCTGGGGCTTGCCAAGACTAGATCATGGGCAAGCCTGTGGGGTTCCAAGATTCGTACCACTGCGCCACTGGCGACGAGGCGCACCCGAAGGCACGGCAGCGGCTACAGGTCAGGTCGGGACGCCGTGCTCGGTCAGGAAAGCAACGAAGGCTTCTTCGTCCAGCACCTTGAGCCCCAGTTCGTTGGCCTTGGCCAGTTTGGAGCCGGCGCCGGGGCCGGCCACCACGCAGTGAGTCTTCGCCGAGACCGAACCCGCCACCTTGGCACCAAGGCTTTCCAGCTTGTCCTTGGCCACGTCGCGGCTCATCAGTTCCAGGGAGCCCGTAAGCACCCAGGTCTGCCCCGCCAGCGGCAGGCCCGCAACCACCTTCTTCTCGCTCTGCCAATGCATGCCAAAGGCCTGCAGCTGCTGCTCGATGGCCTGGGCCAGTTGTGCATTGGCCGGGTTGTCGAAGAATTCACGCACCGCCTTGGCCTGCTTCTCCGGCAGCGCCTGGCGCATGTCCAGCCAGTCGGCCTCGATCACGCCTTGCAGTGAGCCGAACTTGTCGGCCAGTTTCTGCGCGGCGCCCGGGCCTACTGAAGGGATGTTGAGCTTGTCGAGCATGCCGCCCAGGGTGGTGCTGGCGGCGAATTCGGCGCCCAGTTCGCCCTGATCCTGCAGCACCAGGCCGCATTGATCTGCCGCCAGCAGGGAACCGATGACTTCCTGGTTATGACTGTCCTCAAAGAAGCTGTGGATTTCGTGAGCCACTTCCAGACCGACATCCGGCAGATAGGTCAGCACTTGCGGCAGTGCCTGCTGAACCCGTTCCAGGCTGCCCAGGGAGCGCGCCAGGACCTTGGCGGTTTCCTCGCCGACATCCGGGATACCCAGGGCATAGATGAAGCGCGCCAGGGCCGGACGCTTGCTGTCTTCGATAGCCTTGAGCAGTTTGTTGCTGGACACCTCGGCAAAGCCTTCCAGGTCGATGATCTGCTCGTATCTGAGCCTGTAGAGATCAGCCGGCGAGGCAATAAGGTTCTCGTCCACCAACTGTTCGATGGTCTTGTCCCCCAGGCCTTCGATATCCATGGCACGACGGGACACAAAATGGATGATCGCCTGCTTGAGCTGGGCCCCGCAGGCCAGCCGGCCAACGCAGCGATACACCGCACCTTCGCTGACGGTTTCCCGGCCCTTGCTGCGCTTGACCAGTTGCGTGCGCTCTACGTGGGAACCACAGACCGGGCAGCTCTCGGGGATCTGCACCGGGCGGGCGTTCTCCGGACGACGCTCGGTCACCACTTGCACCACTTGCGGAATCACGTCGCCGGCACGGCGGATGATCACCGTGTCACCGATCATCAAGCCCAGGCGCGCCACTTCATCCATGTTGTGCAAAGTAGCGTTGGATACAGTGACCCCGGCCACCTTGACCGGCTGCAAGCGCGCCACCGGCGTCACGGCGCCGGTACGACCAACCTGGAACTCCACGTCCAGCAGCTCGGTGAGCTCTTCCATGGCCGGGAACTTGTGGGCGATGGCCCAGCGCGGTTCCCGGGCACGGAAACCCAGTTCCCGCTGGGAGGCGATGCTGTTGACCTTGAACACCACGCCGTCGATCTCATAAGGCAACGCATTGCGCCGCTCGCCGATCTCGCGGTAGTAGTCCAGGCATTCGTCGATGCCCTTGGCCAGCCGCAGCTCACGACTGATGGGCATGCCCCACTGCTTCAACCGTTCAAGGTTGCCGATATGGGTGTCGGCGATGTCCGCGCTGACCTGGCCCAGGCCATAGCAGCAGAACTCCAGGGGCCGACTGGCGGTGATCTTCGAATCCAGCTGGCGCAGGCTGCCCGCCGCTGCGTTGCGCGGGTTGGCGAAAGTCTTGCCGCCCGCTTCCAGTTGCGCAGCGTTCAGGCGCTCGAAGCCGGCCTTGGACATGAACACTTCACCGCGCACTTCCAGGGTTGCCGGCCAGCCACTGCCTTGCAGCTTGAGGGGAATGTTGCGCACGGTACGCACATTGACGCTGATGTCTTCACCGGTGGTGCCATCGCCACGGGTGGCGCCGCGTACCAGTACGCCATCCTGGTACAGCAGGCTGACTGCCAGGCCATCGAGCTTGGGCTCGCAGCTGTACTCCACCGCCGCGCCGCCACCGAACAGATCACCGGCCGGCAGGTCCAGGCCTTCGTTGACCCGGCGATCGAACTCGCGCATGTCGACTTCCTCGAAAGCGTTGCCGAGGCTGAGCATGGGGATTTCATGACGCACCTGGGTGAAGGCCGAAAGCGCTGCGCTGCCGACACGCTGGGTTGGCGAATCGCTGGTCACCAGTTCAGGGTGCTCGGCTTCCAGGGCCTTGAGCTCACGGAACAGCCGGTCGTATTCCGCATCCGGGATGCTGGGTTCATCCAGTACGTGGTAGCGGTAGTTGTGCTGGTCCAGCTCAGCGCGCAGCTCAAGAATGCGGGTTTCGGCGGCGGTCATGGGGTTCTCTCACAAAGCAAAAGAGCAGCCTAGGCTGCTCGATCTGAAGATTGGGGCAAGGGCTTCGCTGGCAAGCCAGTTCCTGTACAAGCCAGCCCCTACATGGAGGGGCTGGCTTCAGGAGCTTAGCGCTTTTGGGTCAGGGCGCGGCGTTCGAATTCGACGATGCGCTGGCGGTAGTGTTCGATGGTCTGGGCAGTCAGGACGCTGCGTTGATCGTCCTTGAGCTCGCCATTGAGCTCCTGAGACAACTTGCGCGCCGCCGCCACCATCACGTCGAAGGCTTGCTTGGGGTGACGCGGGCCCGGCAGGCCGAGGAAGAAGCTGACAGCCGGGGTGCTGAAGTGGTCGATATCGTCCAGGTCGAACACGCCCGGCTTGACCGCGTTGGCCATGGAGAACAGCACCTCGCCGTTGCCAGCCATGCTTTCGTGGCGGTGGAAAATATCCATCTCGCCAAAACGCAGGCCGCTTTCCAGGATGTTCTGCAACAGGGCCGGCCCCTTGAAGCCGGCAGCGTCGCGGCAGATCACGCTGATCACCAGCACTTCTTCGGCTTGCGGCTGGTCCTTGTCGCTGTGGCTCGCGGACTTGCTTTCCTCAGCCGGGAAATCATCGTCGCGGCTGCTGAAGCTCGGGCCACTGTCCAGATCCAGGTCCAGGTTGAGGTCGCCCTGATGCGGCTCGCCACCGCGCTTGCCGCGCTTGGACGAAGAGCTTTCCCGCGGTTCGCGGGCAGGCATGCTGACCGACGGCAGGTCATGCTCGTCCAACTGCGGCTCTTTATGGGTATCCAGAACGCGGGGCGGGCCCAGCAGCTCGGCACTGCCTTCATCGTCTGGCAGATTGGAAAGACTTCGATCAAGACGGAACTTCAACTTCCCCTTGCCGCCGCGCATACGCCGCCAGCCATCAAAAAGAATACCGGCGATAACAATAATGCCGATGACGATCAGCCACTCGCGCAGACCGATTTCCATGTAATCCCGTGCCTCTATAAAAAATGCTGAAAAATAAGGGGTTTACAATCTGCAAACCGCTTTAAAACGTGGCGCCAACTCTATGTTCTGAATGGCGTTTTGCCCACGCATAGGAAAAATTGACATTAAACTAGCACGACCAAAGGCAACTTTACACCGTCTGTCGCAACGGCTAGGGCCAATATATCGATTGGCCAGCTGGGTAATGGGAAAAATCCCCCCTACTTGCCCCCTACAGTCGCCTCAGTCGCCCGGACTCAAGCGTCCACCATCGCCATCGCCTCCTCGACATCCACGGCTACCAGGCGCGAACAACCGGGTTCGTGCATCGTTACCCCCATCAACTGATCAGCCATTTCCATGGCGATCTTGTTGTGGGTGATATAGATGAACTGCACGGTCTGCGACATCTCTTTAACCAATCTCGCGTAGCGTCCAACGTTAGCGTCATCCAGCGGTGCGTCAACTTCGTCGAGCATGCAGAACGGCGCCGGGTTCAACTTGAAGATGGCAAATACCAGGGCCAATGCGGTCAATGCCTTTTCGCCACCGGAGAGCAAATGAATGGTGCTGTTCTTCTTGCCCGGAGGACGCGCCATGATCGTTACCCCTGTATCGAGTAGATCTTCGCCCGTCAGTTCCAAATAAGCGCTGCCGCCACCGAAAACTTTTGGAAAGAGTGCCTGCAAACCGCCGTTGATCTGATCAAAGGTATCTTTGAATCGATTACGGGTTTCCTTGTCGATCTTGCGGATCACGTTCTCCAGGGTTTCCAGGGCCTCCACCAGGTCGGCATCCTGGGCATCCAGATAGCGCTTGCGCTCGGACTGCTGCTGATACTCGTCGATGGCCGCCAGGTTGATTGCGCCCAGGCGCTGGATCCGTGCGGCAATCCGTTCCAGCTCTTCTTCGGCGGCCTGCTCGCTGGCTTCTGCGGTCAGGGTCGCCAGCACGCCGTCCAGGTCGTAGCCGTCGGCCAGCAGTTGCTCCTGCAAGGTCTTGCGGCGCACGGTCAGGGCTTGCCATTCCATGCGCTGCTGCTCCAACTGGCCACGAATCAACTGCGACTGCTGCTCGGCCTGGTTGCGGCGCTTCTCGGCATCGCGCAGTTCGCGGTCGGCATCTTCCAGGGCGATCTGCGCGGTCTTGAGCTCCACATCCACGGTCATGCGCTTTTCCAGCAGTTCTTCGAGCTTCAGGCGCAACTCTTCCAATGGCGCCTCGCCTTCTTCCAGGTTGAGGCTGAGTTGTTCGCGCTTCTCGGTCAGACGCTCGGATTGCAGCTCCAGACGTTCCAGAGCCTGCCGGGTGGAATCGTGCTGGGCCTTGAGCGAGCCCATGCGCACTGCCAACTGGTGGGCGTGATCCTTGTGCTGGCGCGCTTCCTGGCGCACCCGGTCAAGACGCTCGCGCAGGCTGTCGCGCTGGGCCAGCAGCAGCTCACGCTGCTCGGTGTCCAGGGCCATGCTGTCGAGAGCGTCCTGCAATTGCAGGCGCGCCTCCCCAATCTGTTCGTGTTCCAGCTCGCGCTGTTCGCCAAGCTCCACCAGCTCTTCATCGAGACGGGTACGCCGCAAGGTCAGTTGTTCGGCCTTGGCCTTGCCGGCAGACAGCTTGGCCTTCAGCTCACCTTGCTGGCGGGCTTCGTCCTGTAGCAGGCGGCGCAGATGCTCGCGACCGTTCTCCTGCTGGCGCTGCTGGGCCCGCAGGTTGAGCAACTGGCTTTCCAGGGCCTCGACACTGGCTTCGCGCTCATCGCGCTCCTGGGTCAATTGCTGGATTTCCTGGCCCCGGGCCAGCACGCCGCTTTCCGCTTCGCTGGCGCGGCGCACCCGCAAAAAATGCCGGCCGACCCAGTAGCCATCGCGGCTGATCAGGCTCTGTCCGGCAGCCAGTTGCCCACGCAAGGCCAGGGCCTGTTCGAGGTTTTCCACCGGTTTGACCTGACCCAGCCAAGGCGACAGATCCACCGTGGATTCCACCTTGTCCAGCAGGCTGCCGGGGATGCGCATTGCATCGCCTTGCTGGCTCAGCAGGCGCAGATCGCCTTGCTGGAAACCCGCGAGGTCAAGACCGGTAAAATCGTCCACCAGCACCGCCTGCAGATCCGCGCCAAGCACGGTTTCCACCGCCAGCTCCCAACCTGCTTCCACATGCATGCCATCGGCCAGGCGCGGACGCTCGGCCAACTGCTGCTCACGCAACCATTCGGCAGTGCCAGTGGCGGGGTCCAGCGCGGCCTGCTGCAAGGCTTCCAGGGAGGCCAGCCGGCCATTGAGGCGCTGCAATTCACCCTGGGCCTGCTGCTGTGCCTGGGTCGCCTGCTGCAATTGCTGGCGCAGTTGTTCCAGGCGCTCGACCTGGGACTCCTCGCTGGCTTGCAGGTCTTCCAGGGTCGCCTCACTGGCGGCCAGTTGTTCGTTGAGTTCGAGGATCGCCGCGTCTTCCGGGTCGGCCGAAAGCAACTCGCGCTCCTCGCCCAGGCGCCGCTGGCGCTCGGACAGCCGCTCCATGCTGCCTTCGAGCTGCTGGATGCGCGACTGCTGCACTTCCGCCTGGCGCCGCGGCTCGGCGGAGCTCAGGTTGAAGGCGTCCCACTGCTCCTGCCAGCCGTGCATGGTGGTTTCGGCTTCTTCCAGGGTTGCGGCGGCTTCTTCGGCCGCAGCGGCGGTGACTTCCTGCTCGGGTTCGAGCATGGCCAGCTCTTCCCCCAGGGTCGCCAGCAAAGTGCGGTCGTGCCCCAGGTGCGACTCGGTTTCCAGGCGCGCGCGCTCGGCTTCCTTGAGGTCGTCCTGCAACTGCCGCAGGCGCTGCTGGCCATGCTGGATGCTCTGCTCGACCCGGGCGATGTCACCGCCCACCGAATAGAAGCGCCCCTGCACCAGATTGAAGCGTTCGGAGAGCTCGTGGTGCCCGTCACGAAAGCGTTCGATAGCAGCATCTGCATTGCGCTGCTCGGCCACCAGGGCCTCGAAGCTGACTTCCTGGCTACCGATCACCGACTCGCGCTGGCCCACCTGTTCATTCAATGCCTGCCAGCGCAGAGCCGACAGTTGCGCCTTGAGCTGGCGCTCCTCGGCCTTGTACTCCTGATACTTCTCGGCGGCCTGGGCCTGGCGATGCAAGCGTTCGAGCTGACGCTCCAGCTCTTCGCGCAGGTCGGTCAGGCGGGCGAGATTCTCGTGGGTGCGGCGGATGCGGTTTTCCGTCTCGCGCCGGCGCTCCTTGTACTTGGAGATGCCCGCGGCTTCCTCGATGAAGTTGCGCAAATCCTCGGGCTTGGCTTCGATCAGCTTGGAGATCATCCCCTGCTCGATGATCGAGTAGCTGCGTGGCCCCAGGCCGGTGCCGAGGAAGATGTCGGTGATATCCCGACGGCGACATTTGGCGCCGTTGAGGAAATAACTGTTCTGGCTGTCGCGGGTCACCTTGCGGCGAATGGAGATTTCCGCATAGGCGGCGTACTCGCCCACCAGGGTGCCATCGGAGTTGTCGAACACCAGTTCGATGCTGGCCTGGCTCACCGGCTTGCGGCTGGTGGAGCCGTTGAAGATGACGTCGGTCATCGACTCGCCGCGCAGGTTCTTCGCCGAACTTTCGCCCATGACCCAGCGCACGGCGTCGATGATGTTCGACTTGCCGCAGCCATTGGGCCCGACCACCGCCGCCATGTTACTGGGGAAGTTCACCGTGGTCGGATCGACGAAGGACTTGAACCCCGCCAGCTTGATGCACTTGAGTCGCACGTTTACGCATCCGCCAACGCAGATACCACCAGATCGCTGCTGCGCTCGGCGTAGGCCGTCAGCACCTGGCGGATCTGCACCAGGTCACGGGCCAATACCGCGGCCAGCAATTGCTCGAACAACGCCAGGTACTCGCTCATGGACGCCTTGCGCTGGTCCAGCGCCAGGTAATAGGCGCGGCTCATGGCCGGCTGCAGGTTCTCGACAGTCTCCTGCAGGTAGGGGTTGTTGGCGAACGGATAGGCCGCGCGCATCACGCTGAAGCTGTCTTCGACGAAGGCACGGATGTCCTGGCGTTCGTAGGCACTCTCCAGGCGCTGCTGGATCTGCAGGAATGGCGTCATGTCGCTCTGCTGTGTCCAGCCGCTGGCCACCGAGTTCCCCAGCAGGATGTACAGCTCGCTCATCAGCGTGCACAGGCTGCGGACCTTGTGCTCGGTGAGCTCGGTCACATGGGCACCACGGCGCGGCAAGATGGCGATCAGATGGCGGCGCTCGAGGATCAGCAAGGCCTCGCGGACCGAACCACGGCTGACATTGAGGGCCAAGGTGACCTTCTGTTCCTGAATGCGCTCCCCAGGCTTGAGATCCCCGCGAATGATACGTTCGGCGAGGTGGTGAGCAATTTGCTCGGCGAGGCTGTCCGGCGCCTTGAACGTCATGGTTTTCCTTCAAAATCTTTAATCGGCACAAGCCGCGCAGTGTAGCGCAATTGCCACTTCATCGCGGAGTGCCCAAGGGGCGGAATTTGGCACGAAATAAGCAAATTGACCGTGATCCGAGCAATTTTCCATAGCCGTTCATACTTGAATTGTTGGAGTCGAAAATTTCCTGACCTTGAAGTCAGAAAATCATTGACCGAAAAGTCAGACATGACTAAATTCGGCTGACGTCGGTTAACAACAATAATGAGTCTGCGAGGCCTTCCGTGATCCAGTTTTTACTCAACCAGGAACTCCGTAGCGAGCATGCCCTGGACCCCAACCTGACCGTGCTCAACTATCTGCGCGAGCACCTGGGCAAGCCCGGCACCAAGGAAGGCTGCGCCAGCGGCGACTGCGGCGCCTGCACCGTGGTGGTGGGCGAGTTGCAGACGGATGCGCAAGGCGGCGAAAGCATTCGCTATCGCAGCCTCAATTCGTGCCTGACCTTCGTTTCCTCCCTGCACGGCAAGCACCTGATCAGCGTCGAAGGCCTCAAGCACCAGGGGCAACTGCACAGCGTGCAGCAGGCCATGGTCGACTGCCACGGCTCGCAGTGCGGCTTCTGCACCCCGGGCTTCGTCATGTCGCTGTTCGCCCTGCAGAAAAACAGCAGCCAGCCCGACGCCCACAAGGCCCATGAAGCCCTGGCCGGCAACCTGTGCCGCTGCACTGGCTACCGGCCGATCCTCGCCGCCGCCGAGCAGGCCTGCTGTGGTGGGCAGAGCGATCAGTTCGATGCGCGCCAGGCCGAGACCATCAGCCGCCTCAAGGCCATTGCACCCAAGGACACCGGTGAGCTCAACAGTGGCGACAAGCGCTGCCTGGTGCCGCTGACAGTGGCTGATCTGGCCGACCTTTATGACGCCTACCCGCAAGCCCGGCTGCTGGCCGGCGGCACCGACCTGGCCCTGGAAGTGACCCAGTTCCACCGCACCCTGCCGGTGATGATCTACGTCGGCAACATTGCCCAGATGAAGCGCATCGAGCACTTCGACGATCGCCTGGAAATCGGCGCCGCCACCGCCCTCACCGACTGCTACGACGCCCTGCGCGCCGAGTACCCGGACTTCGGCGAACTGCTGCAGCGCTTCGCCTCGCTGCAGATCCGCAACCAGGGCACCCTGGGCGGCAACATCGGCAACGCCTCGCCCATCGGCGACTCGCCGCCGCTGCTGATTGCCCTGGGCGCGCAGATCGTCCTGTGCAAGGGCGAAGTGCGCCGCACCCTGGCCCTGGAAGACTATTTCATCGATTACCGGGTCACCGCCCGCCAGGAAAGCGAGTTCATCGAGAAGATCATCGTGCCCCGGGCCAGCGCCGAACGGCTGTTCCGCGCCTACAAGGTCTCCAAGCGCCTGGACGACGACATTTCCGCGGTCTGCGCGGCTTTCAACCTGCGCATCGACAACGGCGTGGTCAGCGATGCGCGCATCGCCTTCGGCGGCATGGCGGCGATCCCCAAGCGCGCCAAGAACTGCGAAGCCGCACTGATCGGCGCGCCCTGGAATCAATCGAGCATCGAGCGGGCCTGCGCCGCCCTGGCAGAAGACTTCACCCCGCTCTCGGATTTTCGAGCCAGCAAGGAATACCGCCTGCTGAGCGCGCAGAACCTGCTGCGCAAATACTTCATCGAACTGCATGCACCGCACATCGAGACCCGGGTGACCGCTTATGTCTAATCATCACAAGGTCGAGAAGACCCAGGCCGAACTCACGGCCCTGTTTCACCAGGACCTGACCAGCGGCGTCGGCCGCAGCGTCAAGCACGACAGCGCCGACAAACATGTGTCCGGCGAAGCGGTGTACATCGACGACCGCCTGGAATTCCCCAACCAGTTGCACGTCTACGCGCGACTGTCGGATCGGGCCCACGCCAAGGTCATCAGCATCGACACCGCCCCCTGCTACGCCTTCGAAGGCGTGCGCATCGCCATTACCCACGAGGACATTCCCGGCCTCAAGGATATCGGCCCGCTGCTGCCCGGCGACCCGCTGCTGGCCATCGACACCGTGGAGTTCGTCGGCCAGCCGGTGCTGGCGGTGGCCGCCAGGGACCTGGAAACCGCGCGCAAGGCGGCCATGGCCGCGATCATCGAATACGAAGACCTGGAGCCGGTGCTGGACGTGGTCGAGGCCCTGCGCAAGCGCCACTTCGTGCTGGGCAGCCACACCCACCAGCGCGGCGACTCGGCCAGCGCCCTGGCCAGTGCCGAGCACCGCATCCAGGGCACGCTGCACATCGGCGGCCAGGAACACTTCTACCTGGAAACCCAGATCTCCTCGGTGATGCCCACCGAAGACGGCGGCATGATCGTCTACTGCTCGACCCAGAACCCCACCGAAGTGCAGAAGCTGGTGGCGGAAGTGCTGGACGTCTCGATGAACAAGATAGTGGTGGACATGCGGCGCATGGGCGGCGGCTTCGGCGGCAAGGAAACCCAGGCCGCCAGCCCCGCCTGCCTGTGCGCGGTGGTGGCACGCCTGACCGGCCAGCCGACCAAGATGCGCCTGCCACGGGTCGAAGACATGCTGATGACCGGCAAGCGCCACCCTTTCTACGTCGAATACGACGTGGGCTTCGACAGCAGCGGGCGCCTGCACGGCATCCAGCTGGAACTGGCGGGCAACTGCGGCTGTTCACCGGACCTCTCGGCATCCATCGTCGACCGTGCCATGTTCCACTCCGACAACTCGTACTACCTGGGCGATGCCACCATCAACGGCCACCGCTGCAAGACCAACACTGCGTCGAACACTGCCTATCGCGGCTTCGGTGGCCCGCAGGGCATGGTCGCCATCGAGGAGGTGATGGACGCCATCGCCCGCCATCTGCACCTGGACCCTCTGGCGGTACGCAAGGCCAACTACTACGGCAAGACCGAGCGCAACGTCACCCACTACTACCAGACCGTCGAGCACAACATGCTCGAGGAAATGACCGCCGAACTGGAAGCCAGCAGCCAGTACGCCGAGCGCCGCGAAGCCATCCGCCTGTACAACGCCAACAGCCCGATCCTGAAAAAGGGCCTGGCACTGACCCCGGTGAAATTCGGCATTTCCTTCACCGCCAGCTTCCTCAACCAGGCCGGCGCGCTGATCCATGTCTACACCGACGGCAGCATCCACCTGAACCACGGCGGCACCGAAATGGGCCAGGGCCTGAACATCAAGGTGGCGCAAGTGGTGGCCGAGGTGTTCCAGGTGAACATCGACCGGGTGCAGATCACCGCCACCAATACCGACAAGGTGCCCAATACCTCGCCCACCGCCGCTTCCAGTGGTGCCGACCTGAACGGCAAGGCCGCGCAGAACGCGGCGCAGACCATCAAGAACCGCCTGGTGGAATTTGCCGCGCGCAAGTATCAGGTCAGCGAAGAAGATGTGGAATTCCACAACGGCCACGTGCGGGTCCGCGAGCATATTCTGACCTTCGAGGAACTGATCCAGCAGGCCTATTTTGCCCAGGTGTCGCTCTCCAGCACCGGCTTCTACAAGACCCCGAAAATCTACTACGACCGTGCCCAGGCCCGGGGCCGGCCGTTCTACTACTTCGCCTTCGGCGCGGCCTGCGCCGAGGTGATAGTCGACACCCTGACCGGCGAGTACAAGATGCTGCGCACCGACATCCTGCATGACGTCGGCGCCTCGCTGAACCCGGCCATCGACATCGGCCAGGTCGAGGGCGGCTACATCCAGGGCATGGGCTGGCTGACCACCGAGGAACTGGTGTGGAACACCAAGGGCAAGCTGATGACCTGCGGCCCGGCCAGCTACAAGATCCCGGCAGTGGCCGACATGCCCCTGGACCTGCGAGTCAAGCTGGTGGAAAACCGCAAGAACCCGGAAGACACGGTGTTCCATTCCAAGGCCGTGGGCGAACCGCCGTTCATGCTGGGTATCGCCGCCTGGTGCGCGATCAAGGATGCGGTGGCGAGCCTCGGCGACTACCGCCATCAACCGCAGATCGATGCGCCGGCGACACCGGAGCGAGTGTTGTGGGGCTGCGAGCAGATGCGTCGCTTGCAGGTGACCAGGGCCGCGGACCCACAAGCCGAGCTGGCGCCGCTGTAACGGCCCGCGTCGGCAAGCCGGCTCCTGCAGGAGCCGGCTTGCCGAGGAAGAGGCCCACACAGACAACCAAGATGTCGAGGTGAACATGTACAACTGGATCAGCGCCCTCGCCGACCTGCAGACCCAGGGTGAACCCTGCGTGCTGGTGACCATCATCGAGGAGCTCGGCTCGACGCCGCGCAATGCCGGCTCGAAAATGGTGGTCAGCGCCACCCAGGCCTTCGACACCATTGGCGGCGGGCACCTGGAATACAAGGCCATGCAGATCGCCCGGGACATGCTCGCTGCCGGCAAGCAGGCGACCCATCTGCAGCGCTTCAGCCTCGGCGCCAGCCTCGGTCAGTGCTGCGGCGGTGCCACGGTGCTGCTGTTCGAACCCATGGGCCAGGTGCAGGCGCAGATCGCCGTGTTCGGTGCCGGGCATGTCGGCCGCGCGCTGGTGCCACTGCTTGCCAGCCTGCCCTGCCGGGTACGCTGGATCGATTCCCGGGAGCAGGAGTTTCCCGAGCAGATCCCCCCTGGAGTACGCAAGATCGTCAGCGAAGAACCGGTGGACGAAATCGACAACCTGCCCGCCGGCAGCTATTGCATCGTCATGACCCATAATCACCAGCTGGACCTGGAGTTGACCGCGGCCCTGCTCAAGCGCAACGATTTCACCTATTTCGGCCTGATCGGCTCGAAGACCAAACGGGTCAAGTTCGAACACCGCCTGCGTGACCGCGGTTTCGACGCCGAAACCTTGCAGCGCATGCGCTGCCCGATGGGGCTCGGCGAAGTCAAAGGCAAGTTGCCTGTGGAAATCGCCATCTCCATTGCCGGCGAGATCATCGCCACCTATAACGCCCATTTCGGCCAGCCCAGCGCCAGTGCCGAACCCATTGCCAAACTGCTGCCGGTATCACGCCGCAGCCAGGCTGCAAACTGACACGCCACACACTGAGAATCCCCCATGCCTTTGACTCGCAAAGCCTACCGTGCCGCCATCCTGCACAGCATCGCCGACCCGGCCGAAGTCGGCATCGAAGCCTCCTATGAGTACTTCGAAGACGGCCTGCTGGTAGTAGAAAACGGCCGGATCAGTGCCCTCGGCCACGCCAGCGAGCTGCTGCCCGGGCTGCCCGCCGGGGTGCAGGTCGAGCACTATCCCGATGCCCTGATCACGCCGGGCTTCATCGACACCCATATCCACCTGCCGCAGACCGGCATGGTGGGCGCCTATGGCGAGCAGTTGCTGGACTGGCTCAACACCTACACCTTCCCCTGCGAAAGCCAGTTCGCCGACCCGGATCACGCCAATGAAGTGGCGGACATCTTCATCAAGGAACTGCTGCGCAACGGCACCACCACCGCCCTGGTGTTCGGCAGCGTGCATCCGCAGTCGGTCAATGCCTTCTTCGCCGCCGCCGAGAAGCTCGACCTGCGGATGATCGCCGGCAAGGTGATGATGGACCGCAACGCCCCGGACTACCTGACCGACACCGCCGAATCCGGCTACCAGGAAAGCAAGGCGCTGATCGAGCGCTGGCACGGCAAAGGCCGCCTGCACTACGCAGTCACCCCGCGCTTCGCCCCCACCAGCACCCCGGAGCAACTGACCCTGGCCGGCCAGTTGCTGACCGAATACCCCGACCTCTACATGCAGACCCACATCAGTGAGAACCTGCAGGAAATCCAATGGGTCAAGGAGCTGTTCCCGGAGCGCAAGGGTTACCTGGACGTGTACGACCACTACCAGTTGCTCGGCGAGCGTTCGGTGTTCGCCCACGGCGTGCACCTGTGCGACGACGAATGCGCACGCCTGGCTGAAACCGGTTCGGCCGTAGCCTTCTGCCCCACCTCGAACTTCTTCCTCGGCAGCGGCCTGTTCAACCTGCCGATGGCGGAAAAGCACAAGCTCAATGTCGGCCTGGGCACCGACGTCGGTGGCGGCACCAGCTTCTCGCTGCTGCAGACCCTCAACGAGGCCTACAAGGTCATGCAACTGCAAGGCGCGCGCCTGAGCCCGTTCAAGTCGCTGTATCTGGCCACCCTCGGCGGCGCCCGGGCCCTGCGCCTGGAAGACAAGATCGGCACCCTGCATCCGGGCACCGACGCCGACTTCCTGGTCCTCGACTACCACGCCACTCCGCTGCTCAGCTACCGCCTCAAGCAAGCCAACAGCATTGCCGAAACCCTGTTCGTGCTGATGACCCTGGGCGACGATCGCACCGTGCTGCAGACCTTTGCCGCCGGCCAGCAGGTCCACCAGCGCTAACCCCGGAAAATGAAAATCCCCCGTTCGCCAGACGCGTACGGGGGATTTTTTTGCCTGCATTCAGGCCCGGACTGCGAGCGAGCCTAGAAGGTCACTTCCATGTTCAGGGTCGGTGTCGAGGTGCGGCTGCCACGGCCGCCGTCCACCCCGAACTTGTTGTGCCAGTACTCGTAGCCGACACCCAGATACAGGTTGGGCTTGACGTTCTTGCCCGGCAGCACCGCCACCATCAACGAGGTACGCATCAGGGTTTCGGGGGCAGTGTCGCGGTAGTTGTAGTCGTGGCCCTTCTCCCCGGTGTAGTTGACGAAACCCTGGAACTTGGCAGCGTGGGTGCCGACTTCGAAAGGTCGCATCCAGGCCAGGTTGAGCAGGTAGGTGTCGTCGAAGGTGTGATCCGGGTCCTTGGCCCCGGGGATCCCGGAATGGTTGTTTTCCTTGTAGTACAGCAGGCTCAGGTCCAGCACCCCGACGGTGTTGAACTTCAGGGTCGGGCCGAAGACCAGGGCACGCTTTTTCGCCGACCCCAGGTTGTTGTTGCGGCTGGCGTCAAAACCCATGGTCAGCGCGTAGTCCTTGATCAGGCCGGTGCCCAGCGGCGTATCCAATACCCGGGAGGAATAGAGCTGGTGGCGATAGACCCCGTAGACCTCGCTGCTGCCCTTGTTGGTGCCCTTGCGCGGGTCGTCGTTGTCGGAGAGCAGCACATCCAAGTGCAGGTAGTTGCTGCCGTACTGGTAACCGCTGGCGTGGGTGAAGCTGTAGATGCGCTTGCTGATGTAGTGCGGGTTGTTCGGGTTGGTGAACTCCTTGCCGTATCGAAAGCCGACGCTGTTGTTCATCCACTCGAGGGCGGCCGCTTCCCCTGCTCCGATCATGCTCATCAGCAGGGTTGCGCCTTGTAGTGCCTTTTTCATTTTTATTATGTCCTGTGGCGGTGTGGCTTTAGGCAGCTTCGCTGGCTGCCGACCGCACGCAGTATCGACACAAGCGCTACAGCGCCCAAAGCACAGAATATCGACCAGGGCGCTGCCGAAATGGCAACACAGGCCCAGGAGGCCGGACTCAGAGCACCGGCTGGCCGAAGGCGCGCTCGGCCCGTTCGCGAAGAGCGATCTCCTCACTGAGCAAATGCGCCAGCGCCTCCACCGCGCTGGGCAGGTCGCGCCCGCTGCGGGCGTAGAGCCCCAGGTCGCTGTAGATGCCGCCCTGGTCGCTCAGGGGAATATGCAACAGCTCGCCCTTTTGCAGATCCGCCTCGACCCCGACCCGGGTCTGGAACGCCACCCCCATGTTGTGCCGGGCCATCTGCCGCGCCAGCTCCATGGAGTTGCTCTGCAGCGGCGGTTTGTCCAGCAGGCCCAGACGCTTGTGCAGCGGCGCCAGCAGGTGATGGATCGACAGCTCGCTCTTGGCCAGGATCAGCCCGTGCTCGGCACAGGTGGCGAAATTGACGCTGCCGCGCTCGGCCAGCGGGTGGTCCGGGCTGACCAGCGCCCCGAGGCGGAAATGCCCGACACTCAACTGGCGTATTTCCGCGGCCCGTGGCACAGCAAAGGCCAGGCCCAGGTCGGCGCGGCTGTTGATCAGGGCCTGGGGAATGGATTGCGAACCCTGCGCGGTCACACCGATGGTCACTTGCGGGTAGTGATCACGCATGCGCTTGAGCACCGAGGGCAGCAGATCCACCGTGGCACCTTCGGCGGTGGCGATCTCGACGTGGCCGCTTTTCAGGCCGCGCAAGGCGTCGAACTCCAGGCGCACCCGCTCCAGGTCCTGCAACACCAGGTTGGCGTGACGGCTGAGAATCTCCCCGGCCATGGTCAGGCGCAGGCCGCCGGGCAAGCGCTCGAACAGCGGCGCGCCGATCTCGTCCTCGATCTTGAGAATCTGCCGGTTCACTGCCGAGGACGCGACATTCAAGCGCCGGGCAGCCTCGCGGATCGAGCGGCAGCGCCGGACCATGTCGAAATAGTGGATCGCGGAGGAATGAATACGTAGCGTTCTGCCGCTCATGCCGCGGGCTCCTTTCGCAGGGCGAGAGGCGAGCCTTGGCCGACTGCTGCCGGGCCATGCGCCTCGAAGCAGACAATGTATACAATCTGAAACAAAAACCGCAACAAAATGCCCAAGCCAAGGCCCGGCAAGGGGCCGCAGAAACAAGAATCCCTCGCTCCGTGCAGCACACGAAGCGAGGGATTGCTTGAAACGCAAGGCTTGCAGCTTAGAGCTTGGCGCTTGGCCGCCCCGGTTTCTTGGTCTGCAGCAAGTGCGAGAACACCGCATGCAGGTCGTCCGAGGCACTTTCCTCGTCGAGGTTGAGCTTGCTGTCGATGTGGTCCATGTGGTGCATCATCAGGTTCACCGCCAGCTCGCCGTCCCGGGCTTCGATGGCATCGATCAGTTGGGTGTGCTCATCGTAGGAGCAGTGCGAACGGTTGCCGCTTTCGTACTGGGCAATGATCAGCGAGGTCTGGGACACCAGGCTGCGCTGGAAGCTGATCAGCGGGGCATTCTTCGCCGCTTCCGCCAGCTTCAGGTGAAACTCCCCGGAAAGGCGGATACCGGCACCACGATCGCCGCGGGAAAAGCTGTCGCGTTCCTCGTTGACCATCTGCCGCAACTCCAGCAACTGCTCGGCAGTGGCATGCTGCACGGCCAGTTCGGTAATGGCCCGCTCCACCAGGCGCCGGGCGAGAAATACCTGGCGGGCTTCCTCGACGCTCGGGCTGGCGACGACCGCGCCACGGTTGGGCCGCAGCAGGACCACGCCTTCATGGGCCAGGCGCGACAGCGCGCGACGGATGATGGTCCGACTGACTCCGAAAATCTCCCCCAGCGCCTCTTCGCTCAATTTGGTGCCCGGCGCCAGGCGCTGCTCGAGGATGGCCTCAAAGATGTGCGCGTAGACAATATCGTCCTGGGTTCCGCTGCGACCGGCTTTGCCTGCTCGCGGTTGTTTCTTGAGAGGTTGCAACTGTTCGTTCATGGGCACTCGGGTCGGGAGGACTGCGGCGATTTCAGCGTGACTTTAATACGCCACGGTGGGTCGCTGGCAAGTATCGCGTTAAAACAGGGGCACATTGTACACAACCCATGGCCATCACTAGCAAAAAGTGTTGTCGGGCCCGCGACTTGTTCAACGACTGTACGGCTATTTGTAGTCACGGCTGTATTGCAATGCAAAGTTACTTTTAAGTTTAGGCTTGGACCTTGAACCCCATTACTGGCCCATTGCTCGAGCCCGCCTCGATCAATGCGCGCCGGATGTGGTTTTTTGCGTCTTTCAAGAACAAGGAACAGCAGTAATGTCCGATGCCACTCCCGCGCAGCTACGCCCTCTGGCCGACACTTCGCCGTCTGCCATAGTGGCCGGCTTCATCGCCATGATGACCGGCTATACCAGTTCCCTGGTGCTGATGTTCCAGGCCGGGCAGGCCGCCGGGCTGACCAGCGGTCAGATTTCCTCATGGATCTGGGCCATTTCCATCGGCATGGCGGTGTGCAGCATCGGCCTCTCCCTGCGCTATCGCACCCCCATCACCATCGCCTGGTCGACCCCCGGCGCCGCCCTGCTGATCACCAGCCTGTCCGGAGTGACCTACGGCGAAGCCATCGGCGCCTATATCACCTGCGCCGTGCTGGTGACCCTGTGCGGCCTGACAGGCAGCTTCGAGCGGCTGATGAAAAAGATCCCGGCGTCCCTGGCGGCGGCCCTGCTGGCGGGGATCCTGTTCAAGATCGGCAGTGAAATCTTCGTCGCCGCCCAGCACCGCACCGGCCTGGTGCTGGGCATGTTCCTCACCTACCTGGTGGTCAAGCGCCTGTCGCCGCGCTATGCGGTACTGGCTGCGCTGCTGATCGGTACGGCCTTGTCCGGGGCCATGGGCCTGCTGGACTTCAGCGGCTTTCACCTGGAAGTGGCGACCCCGGTATGGACCACGCCGCACTTCTCCCTGGCCGCCACCATCAGCATCGGCATTCCGCTGTTCGTGGTGGCCATGACCTCGCAGAACATGCCGGGGATCGCCGTGCTGCGGGCCGACGGCTACAACGTCCCGGCTTCGCCGCTGATCACCGCCACCGGGTTGGCCTCGCTGCTGCTGGCGCCCTTCGGCTCCCATGGCATCAACCTGGCGGCCATCAGTGCCGCCATCTGCACCGGCCCCCATGCCCATGAGGATCACAGCAAGCGCTACACCGCGGCGGTGTGGTGCGGGATTTTCTACGGCATCGCCGGGGTCTTCGGCGCCACCCTGGCGGCGCTATTCGCCGCCCTGCCCAAGGAGCTGGTGCTGTCCATCGCGGCCCTGGCGCTGTTCGGTTCGATTATCAACGGTCTGAGCATCGCCATGAGCGAAGTGAAGGAACGGGAAGCGGCGCTGATCACCTTCATGGTCACGGCGTCGGGGCTGACGCTGTTCTCCATCGGCTCGGCGTTCTGGGGAATTGTTGCCGGGGTGGTGACCCTGATGATCCTGAACTGGCGCAGCGCCTGAAGGGCTTCGCTGGCAAGCCGGCTTCTACACCGACCGGCGCTCGCTCACGCGCCGGCTTGCCGGCGAACGGCGCCCACGACAACGCCCGGGGCTGGCCCGTGGCAGAGGCAAGGATACAAAGGGGAAAATCGACAGGTTGCCCTCGGGCAACAACGCATGAGCGACCCGGACGGGTCGCTCATGCATGACATCACGCGACTGGGTTGATCGCGTTGTCCGGGTACCACACGTCCAGCAGCGGACTGACTTCAACGGTGGTCAGCTCGGTGCGCGCCTTGAGCCAGGCTTCAACGGTGGCACGTTGCTCTTCGCTGACGGAACCGCGCTTGCTCAGGCAAACCAGACCGAAGTCGTCGCCGCCTACATAGCCCAGGCCGTTGGCTTCCATCGCTTCTTTGAGGAATGCGTCGAGGAAAGCGTCGATAGCTTCGTCAGCCAGACCTTCTTTGAAATCCAGGTTCAGCTCAAAACCCAGCTCCTGAAATTCATCTACGCAGAGTTTTTTGCGCAGACGGCGGGAACGGTTAGTGGCCATGGAACAATCCTCATAAGTAATAACGGGCGGCACTTTACCAGTTTAGGCAGGCGATTGCCTGACTCTATGAGGATGCAACCCTGCCATTGGTAAAAAAAATACCGCCCCAGCGGCCCGTGGCACGGCACAAGCCGCTATACCTTGGGGCATAATGCCGACACTTTCATGACCACTGAGGGATTTTATCTGCATGCCCTCGCCTTTTTTCCCCTCGACTGCAGGGTTCCATTTCATATGATCAAATCGTTGCGTCCTCTGTTGCTGGCCAGTGTTTTTCTCCCCCTGGCCTTTCCCGTTTCCGCGGCTCCGGTCAACACCACCCTGCCCCCCAAGGTCCAGCAAGCCCTCAAAGCCAGCAAACTTCCGGATAACGCCCTGTCCCTGGTGATGATTCCCCTGAACGGCCCCGGCACCCCGACCATCTTCAACGCCGATGTATCGGTGAACCCGGCCTCCACCATGAAACTGGTGACCACCTACGCAGCCCTGGAAATGCTCGGCCCGACCCACCAGTGGAAAACCGAGTTCTACACCGACGGCACCCTAAGCGGCGGCATCCTCAATGGCAACCTGTACCTCAAGGGCGGCGGCGACCCCAAGCTGAACATGGAGAAGCTCTGGCTGCTGATGCGTGACCTGCGGGCCAATGGCGTACAGCAAGTCACTGGCGATCTGGTGCTGGACCGCAACTTCTTCGTGCAGCCGCAACTGCCGGAATTCAATGACGATGGCAACGACGAGAACAAGCCGTTCCTGGTCAAGCCGGACGCCCTGATGGTCAACCTCAAGGCCCTGCGCTTCGTTGCCCGCAATGACTCAGGGCGGGTCCTGGTTTCGGTGGAGCCGCCGATCGCCAAGATCCGCATCGACAACCAGGTCAAGGCGGTCAACACCAAGCAGTGCACCGGAGACGTGCGCTACAACCCAGTCACCCAGGCCGATGGCAGCGTGATCGTGACCGTCGGCGGGCAGTTGGGTGATGGCTGCAGTTCCCAGACTTACCTGTCGCTGCTGGACCACGCCACCTACACCGCCGGCGCGGTGCGGGCGATCTGGAGCGAGCTGGGCGGCAGCATCCAGGGCCAGGATCGCCTGGCCGTGGTACCCAAGGATGCCAAGGTCCTGGCCCGCGCCTTCTCCCCGGACCTCGCGGAAATCATCCGCGACATCAACAAATACAGTAACAACACCATGGCCCAGCAGTTGTTCCTGAGCCTGGGGGCCAAGTACCGCAACGAAGCCGATGGCGACGACGCCAAGGCGGCCCAGCGTGTGGTGCGCCAATGGCTGGCGAAGAAAGGCATCACCTCGCCGCACCTGGTGATGGAGAACGGTTCCGGCCTGTCGCGTGCCGAGCGGGTCAGTGCCCGGGAAATGGCCGGCCTGTTGCAAGCGGCGTGGAAAAGCCCCTACGCCGCCGAGTTCATCAGCTCGATGCCGATCGCCGGCATGGACGGCACCATGCGCAAGCGCCTCAAGCGCACCGCCATGTCCGGTGAGGCGCACATCAAGACCGGCACCCTGAACACCGTACGCGCCATCGCCGGCTACAGCCGCGACGACAACGGCAATACCTGGGCGGTGGTGGCAATCCTCAACGATCCACGGCCATTCGGCGCCTCTTCGGTGCTCGACCAGGTCCTGCTGGACCTGTACCGCCAGCCGAAACTGGCGACCAGCGCTTCGGTGCTGTAAGCGGCGATGCTGGCGGCGGCAAGCCTTGCGCGCCGCCAGTGTTCACGGCTGTTCCATCAGGACCCGGTCCCGCCCCGCCTGCTTGGCGGCATAGACCGCAGAGTCGGCCCGCAGCAGCAGCTCATCTGCACCCTCCCCCGCACGCCAACTGGCGATACCGAAACTGGCGGTGACACTCTCCACCGGCCCGATCGGCGAACTGCGCACACCGTGCCACAGCTCCTGCGCCAGAATCAGCGCTTGCTGGCCGCTGGTGTCCGGGCACAGGACCATGAACTCCTCTCCCCCCAGACGGCAGAAGACGTCGATGCGCCGCAGGCGCCGGCCGATGCGCTCGCACAACCCGCGCAGCACCTGATCCCCCACACCGTGACCGTACTGATCGTTGATCCGCTTGAAATGGTCGATGTCCAGCATGATCACCGCCATGACGCCACCACCTCGCTCCAGGCGGTGCATCTCGGCCTGTAGCCGCTCCTGGAAATAGCGCCGGTTGTGGATACCGGTCAGGGAGTCGGTGACCGACAATGCCCGCAGTTCCTCCTCGACCCGCTTGAGATCGGAGATATCCGATATATAGCCGTGCCAGAGCACACCGCCGCCCCGCAGGCTTTCCGGGCTCGCTGCACCGCGCATCCAGCGCACCCCCCGCTGCGGCAGGCAGACCCGGTACTCCTCGCGCCAGGGACTGAGCTGCTGCGCCGAAACCCGGATCGACTCACGCACCCGCTCCACATCCTCAGGATGGATGCGCTCGAATGCCGCCTCGGCATCCTGCTGCAGCAGTTGCGGCTCGATCTCGTAGATCTCGCGCAGGCCATCGCTGGCATAGGGAAAACTGGTATGCCCGTCGGCGTCCAGCTTGAACTGATAGATCCCGCCGGGCACGTGGGCGCTGAGCCGTTGCAGCAAGCGGTCACGGGCGGCCAGGGCTTCATGCACGCGCTTGCGTTCGGTGATATCGATGCAGATGGCCAGATGGCCGATCCACAACCCCTGGTCGTCGAGCACCGGGGTAGCCAGCATGTTGACTTGCAGATGGCTGCCGTCACGCCGCACCAGGGTCCATTCCCGGGCCTCATGCCCGCCGGCCATGCCCTCTTCCACCAGCATCGCCTGGGACACCGGGATGGCTTTGCCGTAACGCTGGGTGAGGCTCTGGGCCCAGCTTTCCAGCTCTTCGGGCAGGTGCAGGCTTTCCAGGGTCAGGTGCCCCACCGCCTCACTGCTGCTGTAGCCGAGCATCTGCTCGGCCCCGGCATTGAAAGTGCTGATCACTCCGCGCAGGTCGGTGGCAATGATTGCTACCTGAGTGGCGGCATTGAGCACGCAGCGCAACTGGCTGTGGGTGCCGCGCAACGCCTGCTCGCTGCTACGCAGCTCCTCGGTGCGCTGCTCCACCAGGGCCAGAGCCCGTTGACGCTGGCTGACCAGGACGTAGAGCAAGGCGCTGAGCAGCAGGCTGAGCATGCCGCCAAGAATCACCAGGCTACCCAGGGCTGAATGGTTGGCGTGCAGGAAGGCCGCGCTGGGGCGGATGTCCACTTGATAGTCCCGGTCCGCCAGGCGCAGCAGGCGGCTGGCGGTCAGGCTGCTGCTGATGGGCGGGTTGTTCGACTCGTAGAGCACCTCGTGCTGGCCCTCGGTGGACAGGTCGAGAATCCGCACCGACAGGTTATCGCTGGCAGGAACCGGCAGGCCGTCCGCCACCAGTTGCCGCAGGCTGATGATCGCCAGAACATAACCGTAGGGCCGGTCCTGGGGGGCGGAAGCATCCTGCGCGCGCCTGACCGGCGCCGCCAGCAGCACCCCTCGCGCATAGGCCTGGTCCACGGCCACCAGTTGCAAAGGCGGAGAGACCGCCAGGCCATTGAGTTCCCGAGCACGTTCCAGGGTGGCTCGGCGCAGGGGTTGAGCCAGGAGGTCGTAACCCAGGGGCGACCCCAGGGGGCTCTGGGTCTGGCTGTACAGCACCGGCGCGTAGTCATCGTGCTCGCCGGCCGGCTCCATCTGGCCCGTGGCATTCAACTGCAAAATGGAAAAACCCGGCAGCCCCTGATCGCGAATCGACTGCTCGAACTCCGGGCGCTGGGCGCGGCTCACCAGAGGCGCCCAGGCATAGGCCTGGGTGCGGCGTAACAAGGGTTTGGCGTAGCCATCGAAATCCTGGCGGGTCACCAGGTCGGAATTGACAAAGAAGCGCCGCAAGCCGTCCAGGCGTTGCTCCTGGTCTTGAAAGCGTTCTTCGATGCGGCTGTAGCGTTCGCCGGCCAGCAACTGGAAGCGCTGGCGCACCTGCTGCTTGTTCAGGCTGTAGGTGGACCAGGCCAAGAGCCCGGTGAGGATGCCGCCCGCAACCAGGACCAGCACCGCCACCAGCCAGGCAGATACCTCTTCACTTATGAAACCCAGGATTTTCGGGCGTACAACATGCAGAGGCATAAGCAGAACTCATCACGCCAGCGAGTTTGGGCATCATCCGGACCAAGTGTGAGTTATAGCTATTAGCCACTAATTTGACCAGCGCTAAACAGCCCCCGAAACCTGAAAAAACAGGCCTCGGGGACATATCCGGCCATCAGCGCGCGGTGACTTTCCAGGCACGATGGATTTTGCCGTTACGGGCGAAATCCGGGTCGATGGTTTTCGCCGTGATCTCCTCGATCTGGTAGCGCGCGGCGAGGTTTTCATCCAGCTGGAACTTGCGGAAGTTGTTGGAGAAATACAACACGCCCCCCGGCGCCAGGCGCGCCATGGCCAGGTCCAGCAACTGCACCTGGTCACGCTGCACGTCGAACACCCCTTCCATGCGCTTGGAGTTGGAGAAGGTCGGCGGGTCGATGAAGATCAAGTCGAACTCGTCACGGCAGCTGTCCAGCCAGGCCATCACATCGCCCTGCTCCAGGCGGTTCTTGTCGGAGAAACCGTTGAGCGAGAAATTGCGGCGTGCCCAGTCCAGATAGGTTTTCGACAGGTCGACGCTGGTGGTGCTGCGCGCGCCGCCCTTGGCCGCGTGCACACTGGCGGTGGCGGTGTAGCAGAACAGGTTGAGGAAACGCTTGCCCGCCGCCTCTTGCTGAATACGCATGCGCATCGGCCGGTGATCGAGAAACAGCCCGGTATCCAGGTAGTCGGTAAGGTTCACCAGTAGCTTGATCCCGCCTTCACGAACTTCGGTGAACTGGCCCTGGGCACTCTGGCGCTCGTACTGCTTGGTGCCGCTCTGGCGCTCGCGACGCTTGATCACCACCCGGCTCTTGTCGACATTCAACGCCTGGGGAATCGCCGCCAGGGCATCGAACAGACGTGCCTGGGCCTTTTCCGGGTCCACCGATTTGGGCGCCGCGTATTCCTGCACGTGCACCCAATCCTGGTAGAGGTCGATGGCCAGGGAGTATTCCGGCATGTCGGCATCGTAGACACGGTAGCACTCGATGCCCTCGCGCTTGGCCCACTTGCCCAGTTGCTTGAGGTTCTTTTGCAGGCGGTTGGCGAACATCTGCCCACCCTCGCTCAGGCGCGCCTGCTCGACCACGGGAGCAGGAGCCGGGGCCGGCTTGATCGGGTTGCCATTCTTGTTGTACTGGCGCACGGGGGCTTCGTCCGCGGCGGCCTGGGCCTGCTCGCGTTCCACCTGGCGCTGCTCGGCGGTGCGGCGCTCGCCGGTGACGAACTGATCCGGCAGGACCTTGATCAGCAGCAGCTTGCAGGGCAAGGCGCCGTTCCAGAACGAGTACTGTTTGTGGCTGCGGATGCCCATGCGCTTGCCCAGGTCCGGGGCGCCGGTGAACACCGCCGCCTCCCAGTTCAGGCAGGCCTGGCGCAGGCGCTCGCCGAGGTTCTGATAGAGGTACAGCAGGCTGGCTTCGTCACCCAGGCGCTCGCCGTAGGGTGGGTTGCAGATCACCAGGCCTTTCTGGTTCTGGTCCGGGCGCGGCTCGAAGGTGCCCACTTCGCCCTGGTAGATCTTGATCCACTCGCTCAGGCCGGCGCGCTCTACGTTGTTGCGGCCGGGCTGGATCAGACGCGGGTCGGCTTCGTAGCCGCGGATCCACAGCGGTGGCTTGGCCAGGCCGGCCTGGGCCCGGGCCAGCGCTTCGTCGTGCAGCTTGCGCCACAGCGCCGGCACGTGGCCGAGCCAGGCAGTGAAGCCCCATTGTTCACGCTTGAGATTGGGGGCGATGTCCGCGGCGATCATCGCCGCCTCCACCAGGAAGGTACCCACGCCACACATCGGGTCGGCCAGGGCGCCGCCTTCGGCAGCGATGCGCGGCCAGCCGGAACGGATCAGGATCGCCGCCGCCAGGTTTTCCTTGAGCGGCGCGGCGCCTTGCTGCAGGCGGTAGCCGCGCTGGTGCAGGCTGTGGCCGGAGAGGTCCAGGGAGAGGATGGCTTCGCCGCGGTCCAGGCGCAGGTGGATGCGCAGGTCGGGGTTGAGCTTGTCCACCGAAGGGCGCTCGCCGGTCGGAGTGCGCAGCTTGTCGACAATGGCGTCCTTGACCTTCAGGGCGCCGAAGTGGGTGTTGTCGATGCCCGAGCCATGGCCGCTGAACTCCACGGCCAGGGTGCCGTCGGCCAGCATGTGGTCCTGCCAGTCGACATCCAGCACGCCGTGGTAGAGATCCTCGGCGTCCTTCATCGGGAAGCGCTTGAGCACCAGCAGCACCCGGTTGGCCAGGCGCGACCACAAGCACAGGCGATAGGCTGTCTCCATGTCGGCCATGCCGCGCACGGCAGAAGTGTGCTCACGCGCTTGCTCAAGGCCAAGCCCGACGGCTTCCTCGATCAGCAGGCCTTCAAGGCCTTTGGGACAGGTGAGGAAGAGTTCGTAACGATCCGACATGGGAATACCAGGGCCTTTAGCAATAAGTGAACGGGCAACGCATCGCCCGTTCGGTTTTCAATCAAGCGCTTTTCTTCAAGAGCGCTCGTGTGGCGCGAAACTGCGCCGTCCCACCCCGGCAGGCTGGCTTTCTTGCAGGGCAAAAGAGCTTAGAGGCCGGGACAGATAAAAAGTCAGGGCAACAAAATGACATAAGTCGACCCTTCGTCGAATAGTAGTTGAGTGCAACCGTTCGACATTCTCACTAAAGCATTAACCTCATCATCTAGTGAGAGGCTGATCACAGGGGGCTTTGCGTGACAGGCACGATACAAAACCGCCCCAGGCTTATGGCCTGGACAGCATTATCGTTACGTCCTTATGACAAAACGATCATTCACTTGCTGTGACCTATTGGTTAGAACTCAACACAGGTTGGCGCCGCAACGGCGTCAACATCAAGGCTCGCGACGCCGGCAGCGAGCACCAACGGCAGAAGCAATCTGCCCGACCTCAACGAAGGTCGACGGGACATAAAGCAGTCAACAAGTGAGGGAAACACCCTATGAGAAGACTAAAGCGTGATCCGTTGGAAAAAGCGTTTTTACGCGGATATCAGTATGGCGTTAATGGCAAGTCCCGTGAGCTTTGCCCATTTACTCTACCGTCGGTGCGCCAAGCCTGGATTAACGGCTGGCGAGAAGGACGCGGCGACAACTGGGACGGTATGACAGGCACTGCGGGCATCCACAGACTCAACGAACTTCGCGCTGTCGGCTGATCAGGGCACATTCCGACACCTAAAACTTGAATAGATGACGACTTAACCACGCACGCCCCATCCGGGCGGCGGGCTTCGGCCCAGGGGCTCCTTCGAGGAGCCCTTTTTTATGCCCGCGTGCCGTCCTTCCCTCTCAACCCATGGCCGCGATGGCATCCACCGACTCGCGAATCAGCGCCGGCCCCTTGTAGATGAACCCCGAATACAGCTGCACCAGGCTGGCGCCCGCAGCGATCTTCTCAGCCGCGTGCTTGCCTTCGGTGATGCCGCCCACGGCGATGATCGGCAAACGGCCGGCCAGTTCAGCAGCCAGTACCTTGACCGTGTGGGTGCTCTTTTCCCGTACCGGTGCGCCGGACAGGCCGCCGGCCTCGGCGCCGTGCTCTAGGCCTTCGACACCTTCACGGCTCAAAGTGGTGTTGGTGGCGATCACTGCGTCCATGCCGGTTTCAAGCAGGGCGCGGGCCACTTCCACGGTTTCCTCGTCGCTCATGTCCGGAGCGATCTTGATGGCCAGCGGTACACGCTTGCCGTGGATCGCAGTCAGTTCCTGTTGGCGCTGGCTCAAGGCCGCCAGCAGTTGCTTGAGCGACTCGCCAAATTGCAGGCTGCGCAGGCCCGGGGTATTGGGCGAGCTGACGTTGACCGTGACATAGCTGGCGTGGGCATAGACCTTGTCCAGGCAGATCAGGTAATCATCCACCGCCCTCTCCACCGGGGTGTCGAAGTTCTTGCCGATATTGATCCCCAGCACGCCTTTGTATTGCGAGGCCGCGACCCGTGCCAGCAGGTTGTCGACCCCCAGGTTGTTGAAGCCCATGCGGTTGATGATGGCCTCGGCCTGGGGCAGGCGGAAGATCCGCGGCTTGGGGTTGCCCGGTTGCGGGCGTGGGGTGACGGTGCCGATCTCGACAAAACCAAACCCCAATTGGGCGAAGCCGTCGATGGCTGCGCCGTTCTTGTCCAGGCCCGCAGCCAGCCCTACCGGGTTCGCAAACTCCAGGCCCATGACCTTGACCGGCATCTGCGCCGGGGCCTTGCACAACAGCCCGTTAAGGCCCAAACGCCCGCCCGCGCCGATCAGGTCCAGGGACAGATCGTGGGAGGTTTCCGGGGAGAGTTTGAACAACAGCTGGCGGGCCAGGGTATACATGGGCGGGATGAACTCGGTTGGCGGCGAAATAGGGCGCCGATTATAGCCGGCCCCGGGGCTTGCAGGCGAGGCGCGAAGTGAAATCCCCGCCGGGCTGGCATATGCCTTGCACTCTCATGTGCATGCAGACCTCGGCCAAGGGCGGCTGAGGTGCGAGGACAATGGCGTCGTCACCCGTCCCGGCTTCACCCGGTCAGCGGGTACGACGCTTTTTGATGCAAGGTGCCACGCCATGACCGATCTTCCCAACACCCCGCCGGCCTGGGTCAACGGCAGCGATGCCCCGGAAAAGTCCGCCATCGACCTGGGCTTCGCGGCGCACCATAGACCGGTTACTGGCCTACGATGACCCGCACCGGGAAGACAAATCGCAGGCAAAGAAAAACCCGGCCTAGGCCGGGTTTTTCCAAGCTACAAGGCTAATTACTTAGCTTGAGCTTCTACCGAGGCTTCTACGCGACGGTTAACTGCGCGACCAGCTTCAGTTGCGTTGTCGGCAACTGGGCGGGACTCACCGTAACCAACGGATTGAACGCGGTTAGCGCCAACGCCGTACTGGTTAACCAGAACTTGTTTAACGGCGTTTGCACGACGCTCAGACAGCTTCTGGTTGTAAGCGTCAGGACCGACGGAGTCAGTGTGACCTTCAACAACGGTGGTGGTCTGTGGGTACTGCTTCATGAAGTCAGCGAGGTTCTTGATGTCAGCGTAGCTGTTAGGCTTGACGACCGACTTGTCGAAGTCGAACTTCACGTCCAGCTCAACACGAACCACTTCAGCAACTGGAGCTTCTGGAGCTGGCTCTGGAGCTGGAGCTGGTGCTACTGGAGCTGGAGCGACTTTGCCGCCGCTGCCACCGAAGTTCACACCCAGACCGATGGTAGGAGCGTAGTCCCACTTGCCGTTGTCCAGCTTGTAGTCAGCTTCAACGCCAGCACGGGCGAACAGGTTGTCGGTGATGTACCACTTAACACCAGCGCCTGCAGTCAGGAAAGTCGACTGGTCGCGACCGCTGTGGCCGTCGGCCTCAACGTTGGTCATGCTCTTGTGAGCAACACCGCCGGAAACGTATGGACGCAGAGCGTCACCCACGGTACCAAAGTGGTACTGAGCGTTCAGGCCGAAGTTGTCGCCTTTGATTTTCTGGTTACCAGTACCGTCGTTGGAACGGGTGTGGTTGGTCTTGTCGTAGGTGGCGTTCAACGACAGATCGTCGGTCAGGAAGTAGCCGATCGATGCGCCTGGGTTGAAGCCGTCTTCAACGTGATTAACGCTGTCGTTGTACTGTTTTTTGTAAAACAGTTCACCCTCGACCGCGCCTTGGCCTTGCGCCAGAACGCCGAACGAAGTCACGGCAACAATAGAACCAATGGCAATGCCCAAGGTGTTTTTCAGTTTCATCCGTTAAATCCCCATCTGGTGATTGTAAAGCAGTCCCACATACCGGGGGACAACTCGGCGGTAAGTCTATCAGAACTCACCTAGACGTAAGAGATATTTGCGCCGAACTAAGTTTCAGCAATACCTGCAAATTTCTCACGCAATTTATCAAGAGCACGTTTGTAACGCATCTTTGTAGCACTCAACCCCATATGCATGATGTCCGCGATCTCTTGAAATTCCAGCTCTGCGACAAATCGTAGCACCAGAATTTCCCGATCAATCGGGTTCACATGCACCAACCAGCGATCAAGTCCACCCTTTTCCTCAGGTTTCGGCGCCTTCTCTTCAGACGCCTCCTCGAGGGGGTCAAGACTTAAAGCGTCCATCAACCGACGCTTGCGCCGCTCCTTGCGATACTGCGTGATGCATTCGTTGTACGTGATGCTATATAGCCATGTCTTGAACTTCGATTTACCCTCAAAGTTCTTAAGGCCATACAGCACCTTCAACATCACTTCCTGACAGACATCATCCGCATCCCGATCGTTCCCCAGATAACGTGCACAAACATTAAATAGGGTCCTCTGATAGCGCCGCATCAACTCTTCATAGGCGCGTGTTACGTGAAACAGCTCCGTATGTGAGCGCGCAACCAACTCCTCATCAGAGAGCTCACGGGGGTCATAGCGCGTGGATAGCGATTGGGTTTTATTCAAAACGAGTCGTGCCGACAGTCAGGTCAATGTCCGCCGCAGCCCGATGACGAGCATTTTGCGGCGGCATACATTAGCAGGGTTTGCCGGGTTAGCGGCTACTTACATGCTGCTCCAGCAGGATCCGATTGGAGAGAGAGACTAGCTCACCCTCATCGGTCAGCAATGTAGTTTTAACCGTGCCAATCTCTTCGATCTGGCCTTCGACCTCACCAACGCGTACTTGTTGCCCAACCTGATACAACTCACGCACATAGATTCCCGCAAGAATCTGCCCGGCAATTTCCCGGCTTCCCAACCCCATGGCCAGTGCAACAGCCAGACCAACGGTAATCAATACAATGACGATCACATGGTTGAGCAGGTCGGTTTTGACCTCCAACTGACTGATCGCCACGGAAATACTGATGATGATCACCAGCCCCTGAGCAATTCGCCCCAGGCCGCTGGCGTAATCCAGGCCTACGCCTTCTGCGGCGCCGCGCACCAGGCCATTGGCCAGTTGCGCCAGCAAAACCCCCACCAGCAACACCAGCGCAGCACCGAAAACCTTCGGTAAATACAGCGCAAGCATATCGAGCGTAGCCGAAACTCGCTCAAGGCCAAGGGATTCAGCAGCAGAAACCAGAAAAATCAGCAAAACGAACCAATAGACGATCTTGCCGATCAGGGTCGAGATGGGTACCTGCAAACCCGCACGAGACAGCAACTTGGTCAGGCCGGTGCCGCCCATGAGGCGATCCAGGCCCAGCTTGGCCAGCAATTTCGAGAGCAGGGTATCGAGCAGCTTGGCCACCACGAAGCCCAGCAACAGCACCACCAACGCGCCGAACAGGTTCGGAATGAAGTTCGCCACCTTGGTCCACAAGGCGGTCATCGCCGTGACGAGGCTCTGCGTCCAGAGATCCAGTTCCATATTCAATCAGCCTTATCAGCAGTGCGAGCAGAAGATTTACGACGAGAAACCGGCGCAATATGAGCCGATCCGTTATTCAATGCGATCATCAGCGCCGGCAGCCAGCGGCCCAGAAGGCTGAACAGATCCCCCGCCCCCACCTGACGGTTGGCGGTTTTCAGTACGCGGCCCAGGCAGGCATCGTCATCGCGGCTCGATGGCGAGGCTTTGAGCATGTCACGCAAAGACTGTTCAAACGGATCGTGCATACGCACCTCTGGTGATGTCTGAAAAAGACGCGATCAGATTTATTCGGGTCACATGAAGCATCATCACACCCAGCGCAAACGACGAAACAACCACCATTGCCCCACGGCCACCGCCACCAATAAAAGGCAGGCGATGATGAAGCCATAAGGGCTGGCCGAGAACGGAATGCCGCCCACGTTGATCCCCAAAAGGCCGGTGAGAAAACTCATCGGCAGAAAGATCCCGGTAATGATCCCGAAGCGGTACATGGTGCGATTCATGCGCACGCTCAAACGCCGGTCTTCGGCCTCCAGCACAAGCCCCACGCGCTCTCGGGTCAATTCCAGCTCTTCCAGGTAACGGGTCAGACTGTTGTGCAACTCGTTCCAGTAATCACCATCATCCACGGCGAACCAGGGCAGTTTTATCCGGCTCAACTGGGCGAAGATATCCCGCTGCGGAGCCAGGAAGCGCTTGAGCCCGGCAGCCCGCCGACGGATCTGCAAAATGCTGCCGTGCTCGGGGGTATACCGTTCGTCGGCATCCAGTTTTTCTTCCTCGCCATCGACCACTTCCGAGAGGTCGCTGACCAGATTCTGCACCTTGTGGGTCAGGTACTCGGCCATATAAAGGAGGAGTTCGGCAGACGTCTTCGGCCCTCGGCCCTCGGCAAGCTGCACCAGCAGCTCATCGGTGGCGCGCAACTGACGCAGGCGCAATGAAATCACCCGCTGGGCAGAGGCAAAGATCCGCACCGAGACCATGTCTTCCGGCTCGGCCCCCGGGTTCAGGTTGATACCCCGCAGAAACAGCAGCAACTCCGAGTCCGGGAGCGCCAGCAAGCGTGGCCGGGTGTTTTCCTCCAGCAGCAGGTCACAGCTGAACTCGCTCAGGCCGCTGGAGCGACGCAACCAGGTCTGGGTCTGCGGATGGCTGCGATCCCAATGCAGCCACAGGCTTTCATGGGCCTGCAGTTGCAGGTCGTCGAGCTCAGTCCGGGCAATCGAACGCGCACCGCCTTCACCATCCAGCACCAGGGCATGTACCAGCCCCCATTGCGCGTTTTCTTCCTCGAACATCCGCATCCCTTGTCAGGTCGATTGTTTATTCAGGCATTTTCAGCGGGCTTGGCGAAACGATCACGCCATTGTTGTCGGCGTAGACATACTCGCCAGGGCGGAAAGTCACACCGGCAAAGGTCACCGCCACATTGAGGTCGCCGATGCCGCGCTTGTCAGTCTTCATCGGGTGGCTGGCCAGGGCCTGGACGCCAAGATCGGTCTGGGCGATGACATCCACATCACGGATGCAACCGTAGATCACCAACCCTTCCCAACCGTTTTTTGCGGCTTTCTCGGCCAGCATGTCGCCCAGCAGGGCGCGGCGCAGCGAGCCGCCACCATCCACCACCAACACCTTGCCCTGCCCCTTGAGTTCCACTTGTTCCTTGACCAGCGAGTTGTCCTCGAAGCACTTGATGGTGACGATTTCACCACCAAAGGAATCGCGACCACCGAAATTGCTGAACATCGGCTCTACCACCTGCACCAGGTCCGGGTAGGCGTCGCACAGGTCGGGAGTGAGGTAATGGTTCATCGAGAAACTCCTGTAACAGAAAGAACACGATCGAAGGTGTCGGTGCTGCCTTATATAGATACGCGCCCAGACCGCAGATGTTTAACCTGCAAGGCCTGATGAGCGAACCCGCCTGCCCCGTATTTTCGCAGCCAGGCCAGCGGAACGGAAAGCCGACTCAATAACTGAATGTGACCAGAACAGCTCAATGCGTCATATCTTAGCCGCAAGCGCTATCGAGCGAAATGCCCTTGTCAGAGCCTTCGCCTCAAACCGCAGCCACGGGTTCGGCAACAGAAACCAGCAATGGAGCCTGCTGATCCTTGAGCCAGCACGCGACCAGCGGCCAGACCTCAGTCTGCGCCGGTTTGCTCACCAGCATCTCGACGTGACCGAAATTACCGCTGAATCCCTGCTCGCGCCCCAGGCAGACAAATTGTTTCTGCTCGCTGCCCAACTGCTCGAACAACTTGCGACAGGCCCAGGTCGGATCCTGATGATCCCCTGCGGCACTGACTGCCAGTGCCGGCACCGTAACCTGCGCCAGGCCCGCCCACCAATCCTTGTCGGCATCGCCGAAACGACCAAACAATCCATGCCAGCGCATGCTCTCCAGAGCCAGGCCGATGGGCTCGTCCTCGGGGCCGCGCTTGAGCCGCGAGCCGGACAACTGGGCAAAGCGCTTGATCACCAGGCGCCCACCCCACTCCACCATCGGGATCTTCAAAGGCCAGTAGGTACGGCTGATCTGGGTACCGAAAAACGCCGCCGAAGCCACGCCCGCATCACCCAGGTACTGCCCGCCCAAGGCCGCCGCCAGGGTAGTGCCGCCCAGGGAATGACCGATCCAATGGGGAACCTGCACACTTTGCTCACGGACGAAGGCGGCAATTGCCGGCAAATCGTACCGAGCGTAGTCGGCGACACGGTTCTTGCGGTAGTCGGCATTGCGGCGCGACAAACCGTGACCGCGCATTTCAGGAATCCACACATCGAATCCCGCGCGGGCCAGATAGGCCCCCAGCCCGATGCCCTTGGGCGAATACCAGAAACGTCGATTGGAAAAGCTGCCATGCAGCAGGACCACGGGGATCCCCCGGGCTTCAGGCTCATCGGCCAGCCCCAGGCGGGTGACGGCCAACTCCACGGAAGGGTCGGGACTGTTGCCGGGCTTCAAGCGATAGACATCTTCGCTGAGGTCGCCTCGACGCTCGGCACTGATCAAGGCGACCGGAAATAGGTTGCTGCTGCTTTGCATATTCTTCTTGCACAAAAAAGGGCGGCATCCAGAAGAAGCACGCCCTGCTTGAATCTTCAAGAGCCAGCCAGCCTTGCGACCGACCGACTCTGCACTCACCGATTACGCCGCGCCCTGACCTTCAGCCAGGAAGAACCAGGTTTCCAGTACCGAGTCCGGGTTCAGCGAAACGCTTTCAATGCCCTGCTCCATCAGCCACTTGGCCAGGTCCGGGTGGTCCGAAGGCCCCTGGCCGCAGATGCCGATGTACTTGCCAGCCTTGTTGCAGGCGGCAATGGCATTGGCCAGCAGCTTCTTGACCGCAGGATTACGCTCGTCGAACAGGTGGGCGATGATCCCCGAGTCACGGTCCAGGCCCAGGGTCAGTTGGGTCAGGTCGTTGGAGCCGATGGAGAAACCATCGAAGTACTCGAGGAACTCGTCAGCCAGAATGGCGTTGGACGGCAGTTCGCACATCATGATCACGCGCAGGCCGTTCTCGCCGCGCTTGAGGCCGTTTTCAGCCAGCAGATCAACTACTTGGCTGGCCTCGCCCAGGGTGCGCACGAACGGCACCATGATTTCGACGTTGGTCAGGCCCATCTCGTTGCGCACGCGCTTCAGGGCGCGGCATTCGAGTTCGAAGCAGTCACGGAAGGATTCGCTGATGTAACGCGAAGCACCGCGGAAGCCCAGCATCGGGTTCTCTTCTTCCGGCTCGTAGAGCTTGCCACCGATCAGGTTGGCGTATTCGTTGGACTTGAAGTCCGACAGACGCACGATGACCTTCTTCGGTGTGAACGCCGCAGCCAGGGTGCTGATGCCTTCAACCAGCTTGTCGACGTAGAAGTCCACAGGATCGTGGTAGCCGGCAATACGCTTGTCGACGCTGTCCTTGATCTCTTGTGGCAGCCCGGCGTAGTTCAGCAGTGCCTTGGGGTGCACGCCGATCATGCGGTTGATGATGAACTCCAGGCGGGCCAGGCCCACGCCGGCGTTCGGCAGCTGGGCGAAGTCGAAGGCACGGTCCGGGTTGCCGACGTTCATCATGATCTTGAACGGCAGCTCCGGCATGGCATCCACCGAGTTCTGCTTGATGTCGAAGCCCAGTTCGCCTTCGAAGATGAAACCGGTGTCGCCTTCAGCGCAGGAAACGGTCACGCCCTGGCCATCTTTCAGCAGCTCGGTGGCGTTGCCGCAACCCACTACTGCCGGAATGCCCAGCTCGCGAGCGATGATTGCTGCGTGGCAGGTCCGGCCACCGCGGTTGGTGACGATGGCGCTGGCGCGCTTCATCACCGGCTCCCAGTCCGGGTCGGTCATGTCGGAGACCAGCACGTCGCCGGCCTGGACCTTGTCCATCTCGGACACGTCCTTGATGATCCGCACCTTGCCGGCGCCAATGCGCTGGCCGATGGCACGGCCTTCCACCAGCACGGTGCCGGTTTCCTTGAGCAGGTAGCGCTCCATGACATTGGCCTGGGTACGGCTCTTCACGGTTTCCGGACGGGCCTGGACGATGTACAGCTTGCCGTCGTCGCCGTCCTTGGCCCATTCGATGTCCATCGGGCACTGATAGTGCTTCTCGATGATCATCGCCTGCTTGGCCAGCTCGCTGACTTCAGCATCGGTCAGGCAGAAACGCGCGCGATCGGCGGCGTCCACGTCCACGGTTTTCACCGAGCGACCAGCCTTGGCTTCGTCGCCGTAGATCATCTTGATCGCCTTGCTGCCCAGGTTGCGGCGCAGGATGGCCGGACGACCGGCTTCAAGGGTGTTCTTGTGGACGTAGAATTCGTCCGGGTTGACCGCGCCCTGGACCACGGTTTCACCCAGGCCATAGGCGCCGGTGATGAAGACCACGTCACGGAAGCCCGATTCGGTGTCGAGGGTGAACATCACGCCGGCGGTGCCGGTTTCCGAACGCACCATGCGCTGCACACCGGCAGACAGGGCCACCAGCTTGTGGTCGAACCCCTGGTGCACGCGGTAGGAAATGGCGCGGTCGTTGAAGAGCGAGGCGAACACTTCCTTGGCAGCGCGAATCACATTGTCCACGCCACGGATATTGAGGAAGGTTTCCTGCTGGCCGGCAAAGGAGGCGTCCGGCAAGTCTTCGGCGGTGGCCGAGGAACGCACGGCCACGGCGATGTCGGGATTGCCCGCCGACAGTGCGGCGAAGGCGGTACGGATCTCGGTGTTGAGGCGCTCGGGGAACTCGGCCTCCATGATCCACTGACGGATCTGCGCGCCGGTCTTGGCCAGGGCGTTGACGTCATCGACATCCAGCGCATCGAGCGCTGCATGGATCTGGTCGTTCAGACCACTCAACTCAAGAAAATCACGATAAGCCTGAGCTGTCGTGGCGAAGCCACCAGGGACCGATACGCCCGCACCTGCGAGGTTGCTGATCATCTCGCCCAGGGATGCGTTCTTGCCCCCCACATGCTCAACATCGTGTTTGCCGAGCTTATCGAGGGAAACTACGTACTCTACCAAGGTGATCTCTCCACTAACTGTGTTGGAAAAGCTCAGAAGCCGGCTGCTCCAGGGAGCGTTTGCCCGCTATATGGCCTGGACCTGGAAAATAAGTGAGAATGCGGGCCATTCCCGGCCGACAAATCGCGCCTATCATATCCAAGAATCGTCACTAGCTTAAGGCCCAAGCCGCAAATGAAACGATCTGCTTTCTTTATCTCCGACGGTACCGGCATCACAGCGGAAACCCTCGGCCAGAGCCTGTTGGCGCAGTTCGAAAACGTTACCTTCAGCAAATTCACGCGGCCGTATATCGACAGCATGGAAAAAGCGCGGGCCATGGTACAACAAATCAATATAGCCGCCGAAAAAGACGGCCATCGCCCGATTATCTTCGACACCATCGTCAATCAGGACATTCGTGAGATCCTCGCGACCTCCAATGGTTTCATGATCGACATCTTCTCGACCTTCCTCGCGCCCCTGGAACAGGAGCTGAGCGAACACTCCTCCTACTCCGTCGGCAAATCCCACTCCATTGGCCACAACTCCAACTACATGGAGCGGATCGAGGCGGTGAACTTCGCCCTGGACAACGACGACGGCGCCCGCACCCACTACTACGACAAGGCCGACCTGATCCTGGTGGGCGTGTCGCGTTGCGGCAAGACCCCGACCTGCCTGTACATGGCCATGCAATTCGGCATCCGCGCGGCCAACTACCCGCTGACCGAGGAAGACATGGAGCGCCTGCAGCTGCCCAATGCCCTGCGCGCCCACAAGCACAAGCTGTTCGGCCTGACCATCGACCCCGACCGCCTCACCGCGATCCGCAACGAGCGCAAGCCCAACAGCCGCTATTCCAGCTACGCCCAGTGCGAATTCGAAGTGCGCGAAGTGGAAAACCTGTTCCGCCGCGAAAACATCCCCCACATCAATTCCACCCATTTCTCGGTGGAAGAGATCTCGGCCAAGATCCTCGTGGAAAAAGGCGTGGAACGGCGCTTCAAGTAACCTCTGCGCGACCGAAGGCGAGGCCCGCACTGCCCCTCGCCTGCCGCCCTACCAGCGGGACAGCCCGCTCTCCTGCTTCAAGGCCGCGGCCAACGCGGCAAAGCCGTCCTGTAGCCGACGATCATCCGCGGAGGTATTGCAGACACTGGCCCGGACGAATTGCGGCACCGCCGCCTGGCCCACGGCAAAGGCTTCGGCAGTGGCCACCAGGTATCCCTGATGCTTGAGATCCGCCTCGATTTCAGAGGCACGCCACGGCTCCGGAACCCTGATCCAGAAATGCGGGCAACCCTCCGGACTGCGCCACTCCAGCCCCTGCAACACCTCCGTGACCAGCTCCTTGCGCCGGGCGATTTCGGCCATCTGCTGCTGACGCAGGCGCTCGGCAACTCCCGTGTCGATCCAGCCCGCTACCAGCTCCAGCGGCAAAGGCGTGGCCATCCAGCAGGTGGCGCGTACCGCTGCGGCCAAACGTCCCACCAGGGGCGACGGCGCATGCAGAAAACCGACCCGCAGCCCTGACGCCACGGCCTTGCTCAGACTGCTGATCAGCACCGTGCGCTCCGCTGCGAAATGGGCCAGGGGCGCCGGGCGCCGCTCCATCAGCACGGCGTGGGTTTCATCCTCCAGAATCAACAGGTTATGCCGGCGACAGAGCTCCGCCACGGCCTCGCGCCGCGCAGCGGACTGCACCGAAGCCGTGGGGTTTTGCAGGGTCGGGGTGCAATACAGCGCTGAAATGCGGTGCTGCCGGCACGCTTCGTCCAGGGCCTCCGGCAACAGCCCCTGTGCGTCCATCGGCAACCCCAGGAGCTTGATGCCCAACATTCGCGCCGTGCTGATCAGGCCCGGATAGGTCAGGTGTTCAGTGGCCAGGGTATCGCCGGGCTTGAGCAGTGCCAGCAAGGCGACATGCAAGCCGTGCTGGGCGCCGTTGACGCAAATCACCTGCTCGGGATCCGCCTGCAGGCCATCCTGGGTCAGCCAGCGCGCACCCGCGGCGCGATACCGCGCCAGACCGGCCTCGGCGCTGTAACGGGCGATTTGCTGCAGCCCCAAAGGATCTTCTGCCAAGGCCCGCAAGCCCTGAGCGATGAAATGGTTTTCCTGGCCGGGAATATGGGTGTTGCGGCTCATGTCGAACAGCGCCTCCGGCTCCTCGGCGACGTTGCGAAAGCCGCTGTCGCGCTGGCGCTGCAAACCGTCCTGGCGCACATAAGTACCATCGCCGACCCGTGCCACCACCTGTCCCAGGCGTTCCAGCTCGGCGTACGCGCGGCTGATGGTGCCAATGGTCACGCCCAGCTTGTCCGCCAGCAGGCGATGGGGCGGCAGCTTGCTACCGGGGGCCAGCGTACCGTCGGCAATGGCCTTTTCCAGGGTCTCGGCCAGTCGCTTGTACTTGGCGCCCACCCCTTCCTGCAATGCGGAACGCATCATTGACACCGTGTCAATACTTACTTTGACAGCCATCATTTTCACCAATAGCGTTGCTCAAGGGCTCAATTACCGCAAATGACTCGCCCAATATAGAGGTCAATTGCCCATCACGAAAGGAATGCCAGCGTGAATACCAGCACCGTCATATCCGACACCCGGGCCCTGCCCCGCCCCTGGCTTGCCACCCTGGTGACCTGCACCCTGTTCCTGATTGTCTGCCTGAGTTGGGGCACCACCTGGCTGGGCATCAAGATTGCGGTGCAAAGCGTGCCGCCACTGACCGCCGCCGGCCTGCGCTTTCTGATTGCCTTTCCGCTGTTCGCCTGTTTTGCCTGGCTGCGCCGCGAGCCGCTGATGTTTCCCAAGGGCAGCCGGGGCTTCCTGGCATTCGTCACCCTGTGCTACTTCAGCCTGCCCTACACCCTGCTCAACTACGGCGAGGTACACGTTTCCTCCGGCCTGACCGCGCTGCTGTTCAGTTGCATGCCGGTGTTCATCCTGATTTTTTCCGCCCTGCTGCTGCGGGAGAAGATTCACCTAGCGCAACTGCTCGGCATCGCCATCGGCTTTGCCAGCCTGTTCCAGATCATTCGCGGCCAGGGCCTGCTCAGCGACCACAATGAACTCTCGGGAGTACTGGCAATTCTCGGCGCGGCGCTGCTGCATGCACTGTGTTACGTGGTCACCAAGAAACACGGCAGCGCCATCAGCGTCATCACCTACAACACCTTGCCGATCGGCATCGCCGGTCTACTGCTGTGCCTGGCGGGGTTGGGGATCGAGCACCCGGACTTTTCCGCCATCAGCCCGCGTTCCTGGGGCGCCCTGCTGTATCTGGGGCTGGCGGCTTCGGTGGGTGGGTTCATTGTCTATTTTTTCCTGCTGAAACGACTGAACCCGGTGATCCTGTCCTTCGTGTTCATCATTTTTCCGGTGTTCGCGGTGATCATCGGCGCCTGGTACGAAGGCCAGAGCCTGTCCCGGGACCTGCTGCTGTATTCCTCGACCTTGCTCGGCGGTTTCGCCATCACCAAACTGCCCCTGGACAAATGGCTGTCCGGAAAGCCCGCCCGACGCTAAAGAGATTCTGTAGGAGCGAGCTTGCTCGCGAAGGCTTTGAGGACACCGCGTCCGCCCAGCGAGCCCGCGTCATCATTGACGTTCATCGCGAGCAAGCTCGCCCCTACAAGGGTGGGTTTCAGATCACCAGCAGGTCGACGAACCGGTGCACCGGCGTCGCCTCAAGCCGCGCCTGATCCTTGCACAGCTGGAAAATCTGCGTCGAACGCTGGGCCGTGAAACGCGTGGCCAGGTTGGCCTTGAACTTGTCTTCCAGCAGCGGGATGCCTTCGGCGCGGCGGCGCCGGTGGCCAATGGGGTATTCCACCGCGACCTGCTCGGTGCTGGAGCCGTCCTTGAAGAACACCTGGATCGCATTGGCAATGGAGCGCTTGTCGGCCTCCAGGTATTCACGGGTGTAGCGAGGCTCTTCGACGATGTGCATCTTCTCGCGCAACTGATCGATGATCGGGTGCGCGGCATGGAAATCGTCCTCGTAATGCTCGGCCACCAGGGTGCCGAAGGCCAGGGGCACGGCGGTCATGTATTGCAGGCAGTGGTCGCGGTCGGCGGCATTGGCCAGCGGCCCGACCTTGGAAATGATGCGGATCGCCGACTCATGGGTGGTGATGACGATGCGGTCGATTTCGTGCAGGCGGTTGCGCACCAGAGGATGCAAGGTCACCGCCGCTTCGCAGGCCGTTTGCGCATGGAATTCTGCCGGGAAACTGATCTTGAACAGCACGTTTTCCATCACGTAGCTGGCGTATTTCTGCGTCAGGCTGAACTGCCGCTGGCCCTCGGGTTTGAGCGCCAGGTCCTTGTTGGTATGGCTGAACAGCACGTCATAGAAGCCCCACTGCGGCGCCGTCAGGACGCCGGGAATGCCCATCTCGCCACGCAGGGCGATATCCGCCAGGCGCACTCCACGGCTGGAGGCATCCCCCGCCGCCCAGGATTTGCGCGAACCGGCATTGGGTGCATGGCGATAGGTGCGCAGCGCCTGGCCATCGACAAAGGCCTGGGACAGTGCCGCCAGCAACTGCTCGCGATTGGCCCCCATCAGCTTGGCGCACACCGCGGTGGAAGCCACTTTCACCAGCAGCACATGATCGAGGCCGACACGGTTGAAGGAGTTTTCCAGGGCAATCACGCCTTGAATCTCATGAGCCATGATCATGGCCTTGAGCACATCATTCATGGTCAGCGGTGCTTCGCCATTGGCCACGCGCTTTTGTGACAGGTGATCGGCCACCGCGAGAATTCCCCCGAGGTTGTCCGAGGGGTGGCCCCATTCGGCCGCGAGCCAGGTGTCGTTGTAGTCCAGCCAGCGCACGATGCAGCCGATGTCCCAGGCCGCCTTCACCGGGTCGAGGCGATAGCTGGTGCCGGGCACCCGGGCACCGAAAGGCACCACGGTGCCTTCGACGATCGGCCCCAGGTGCTTGGTGCATTCGGGAAAACGCAGGGCCAGCAGGCCGCAGCCCAGGGTGTCCATCAGGCAATTGCGTGCGGTATCGAGGGCTTCTCGGGAGTCGATGGAATAATCCAGGACGTAATCGGCAATGTCCTGCAGGACCTGGTCGTAATCGGGACGGTTGTTCAGGTCAACGTTGCTGCTCATGTGCGCTTCACTCCAGTACAGGATGGTAGGTGGTGTCGATTCCTCAGTGACAGGTTCAGGTCAATAACGGCATCGCAGGTCTGCGCCTGCTCAGCGATTCAATCACAACCAGCGGCTGTGGCGAGGGAGCTTGCTCCCGCTGGACAGCAAGCCCCTCCACAGCAAGCGCTTCTCTTCCTAGAAACTGTCGCCGGGCACTCGCACCCAGCCTTCCATCAGCACCCGCGCGCTGCGGCTCATGATGGCCTTGACCACCGTCCAGTCACCGCCGCTTCGGGTGGCTTCGGCGCCGACGCGCAAGGTGCCCGAGGGATGGCCGAAACGTACCGCGCTGCGCGCGCCACCACCGGCCGCCAGGTTGACCAGGGTCCCGGGGATCGCCGCCGCGGTACCTATGGCCACCGCCGCGGTGCCCATCATCGCGTGGTGCAGCTTGCCCATGGACATGGCCCGCACCAGCAGGTCAACGTCCCCGGCCTTGATCGCCTTGCCGCTGGAGGCCTGGTAGTCCGCAGGCGCGGCGACAAAGGCCACTTTCGGCGTGTGCTGGCGCTGGGCGGCTTCATCCAGGTGTTTGATCAGGCCCATGCGCAGGGCGCCATGGGCGCGGATGGTCTCGAACATCGCCAGGGCCTTGGGGTCGCCATTGATATCGCCCTGCAGCTCGGTACCGCGATAGCCGATGTCTGCCGCGTTGACGAAGATCGTCGGAATCCCGGCATTGATCAGGGTCGCCTTGAAGGTGCCGACACCGGGCACTTCCAGGTCGTCCACCAGGTTGCCGGTGGGGAACATCGAACCGCCCGCACCCTCTTCCTCGGCTGCAGGGTCAAGGAACTCCAGCTGCACTTCGGCCGCCGGGAAAGTCACGCCGTCCAGCTCGAAGTCGCCGGTTTCCTGGACCTCGCCGTTGGTGATCGGCACGTGGGCGATGATGCTCTTGCCGATATTGGCCTGCCAGATGCGCACCACCGCCACGCCGTTCTGCGGAATGCGCGCCGGGTCCACCAGGCCGCTGCTGATGGCGAAGGAGCCCACTGCCGCCGAGAGGTTGCCGCAGTTGCCGCTCCAGTCGACAAAGGCCTTGTCGATGGCCACCTGGCCGAACAGGTAGTCGACGTCGTGGTCGGCCTTGATGCTCCTGGACAGGATCACCGTCTTGCTGGTGCTGGACGTGGCGCCGCCCATGCCGTCGATCTGCTTGTCATAGGGATCGGGGCTGCCGATCACCCGCAACAGCAGGGCATCACGAGCTGCGCCCGGCAGTTGGGCCGCCTCGGGCAGGTCCTGCAGGTTGAAGAACACGCCCTTGCTGGTGCCGCCACGCATATAGGTGGCGGGAATCTTGATCTGCGCTACGAATGCCATGAATTTCAGGTCCCGATAATGACCGGGGGCGGCGCCTTGCGGCCCGCCCCCGGTACGTTGCTTAGCTGGCTACTGCCGATTCCAGGAAGTCCTGGGCGAAGCGTTGCAGCACCCCGCCCGCCTCGTAGATCGATACCTCTTCGGCGGTGTCGAGGCGGCAGGTCACCGGCACCTCGAGCCGCTCGCCGTTCTTGCGGTTGATCACCAGGGTCAGTTGCGCCCGAGGCGTGCGCGCGCCGATCACGTCGTAGGTTTCAGTGCCGTCGATACCCAGGGTCTTGCGGTCGGTGCCCGCGAGGAACTCCAGCGGCAGCACGCCCATGCCCACCAGGTTGGTACGGTGGATGCGCTCGAAGCCTTCGGCGACGATGGCTTCCACCCCCGCCAGGCGCACGCCCTTGGCTGCCCAGTCGCGGGACGAGCCCTGGCCGTAGTCGGCACCGGCAACGATGATCAGCGGCTGCTTGCGCTGCATGTAGGTTTCGATGGCTTCCCACATCCGCGTCACTTTGCCTTCCGGCTCGATCCGCGCCAGGGAGCCCTGCTTGACCTTGCCGTTTTCCTGGACCATTTCGTTGAACAGCTTCGGGTTGGCGAAGGTCGCGCGCTGAGCGGTCAAGTGGTCGCCACGGTGGGTCGCGTAGGAGTTGAAGTCCTCTTCCGGCAGGCCCATTTTCGCCAGGTACTCGCCGGCCGCGCTACCCGCCATGATGGCGTTGGACGGCGACAGGTGGTCGGTGGTGATGTTGTCCGGCAACACCGCCAGCGGGCGCATCCCGGTCAGGCTGCGCTCACCGGCCAGGGCCCCTTCCCAGTACGGCGGACGGCGGATGTAGGTGCTCTGAGGGCGCCATTCATACAGCGGCTCGACTTTCGGGCCGGTGTCTTCGTGGATGGCGAACATCGGGATGTAGACCTTGCGGAACTGCTCCGGCTTGACCGCCGCCTTGACCACCGCGTCGATCTCTTCATCGCTCGGCCAGATGTCCTTGAGGCGGATTTCCCGGCCATTGGCGTCCAGGCCCAGAACGTCCTTTTCGATATCGAAACGGATGGTGCCGGCAATGGCGTAGGCCACCACCAGCGGCGGCGAAGCCAGGAACGCCTGCTTGGCGTAAGGGTGGATGCGCCCATCGAAGTTGCGGTTGCCCGAGAGCACGGCGGTGGCGTACAGGTCGCGGTCGATGATTTCCTTCTGGATCACCGGGTCGAGGGCACCGGACATGCCGTTGCAGGTGGTGCAGGCAAAAGCCACCACGCCAAAGCCCAGTTGCTCCAGCTCATGGCCCAGGCCGGCCTCCTCCAGGTACATGGCCACGGTTTTCGAACCCGGGGCCAGGGACGACTTGACCCACGGCTTGCGGGTCAGCCCCAGCTTGTTGGCGTTGCGCGCCAGCAGGCCGGCGGCGATCACGTTGCGCGGGTTGCTGGTGTTGGTGCAACTGGTGATGGCGGCGATGATCACCGCGCCGTCCGGCATCTGCCCCGGGGTTTCGGACCACTGCCCGGCGATGCCCTTGGCCGCCAGGTCGCTGGTGGCGACCCGGGCGTGCGGGTTGCTCGGCCCGGCCATGTTGCGCACCACCGACGACAGGTCGAACTGCAGGCCGCGCTCGTAGCGTGCGCTCTTCAGGCTGTCGGCCCACAGCCCAGTGTGCCTGGCGTAGCTCTCTACCAGGCGCACCTGCTCATCTTCACGGCCGGTGAGCTTGAGGTAGTCGATGGTCTGCTGGTCGATGTAGAACATCGCCGCCGTGGCGCCGTATTCCGGAGCCATGTTGGAGATGGTGGCGCGGTCGCCCAGGGTCAGCGCCGCGGCACCTTCGCCAAAGAATTCCAGCCAGGCCCCCACCACTTTCTGCTTGCGCAGGAACTCGGTCAGCGCCAGCACCATGTCGGTGGCGGTGATGCCCGGTTGCAGCTTGCCGGTGAGCTCGACGCCGATGATGTCCGGCAGGCGCATCCACGAGGCGCGGCCGAGCATGACACTCTCGGCTTCCAGGCCGCCCACGCCGATGGCGATCACCCCCAGCGCATCCACGTGGGGGGTGTGGCTGTCGGTGCCGACGCAGGTATCAGGAAAGGCCACACCGTCGAGCACCTGGATCACCGGGGACATTTTCTCCAGGTTGATCTGGTGCATGATGCCGTTGCCGGGCGGGATCACGTCGACGTTCTTGAAGGCCTTCTTGGTCCAGTTGATGAAGTGGAACCGGTCTTCGTTGCGCCGGTCTTCGATGGCGCGGTTCTTGTCGAAGGCGTCCGGGTCGAAACCGCCGCACTCCACCGCCAGGGAGTGGTCGACGATCAACTGGGTCGGCACCACCGGGTTGACCAGCGCCGGGTCACCGCCCTGGTCGGCGATGGCGTCGCGCAGGCCGGCCAGGTCCACCAGTGCGGTCTGGCCAAGAATGTCGTGGCACACCACGCGGGCCGGGAACCAGGGGAAGTCCAGGTCGTCTCGGCGTTCGATCAGTTGGCCGAGGGAAGCGTTGAGGGTTGCCGGATCACAACGGCGCACCAGGTTTTCCGCCAGTACGCGGGAGGTGTAGGGCAGGCTGTCGTAGGCGCCTGGCTTAAGCGCATCGACCGCCGCCCGGGCGTCGAAATAGTCCAGTTGGCTGCCGGGCAGCGTCTTGCGAAATTCACTGTTCATGGTCAGGGCTCGGTCACGGTAGTTTCAAAGGGAGCGCCTGGCACCGTGTTGAATGGGCATCTATCCCCTGTAGGAGCGAGCTTGCTCGCGATGACTGAATCAGGTCCGACATCGCTGTCGGCTGGTCCATCGCTATCGCGAGCAAGCTCGCTCCTGCAGGTGCTGCGGTGCATTCAATCAACAGTACCGGCGCCCTCCCGGTCAGCGGCGCTCGATTGGCACGAACTTGCGCTGTTCAACGCCGATGTACTCGGCGCTTGGACGAATGATGCGGTTGTTGGCACGCTGCTCGAACACGTGGGCGGCCCAGCCGGTCAGGCGCGAGCAGACGAAGATCGGTGTGAACAGCTTGGTCGGGATGCCCATGAAGTGGTACGCCGAGGCGTGGTAGAAATCGGCATTGGGGAAGAGTTTCTTCTGCTCCCACATGGTCTTGTCGATGGCTTCGGACACCGGGAACAGCACCTTGTCACCGACTTCGTCAGCCAGCTTCTGCGACCAGCCCTTGATCACCTCGTTGCGCGGGTCGCTGTCTTTGTAGATCGCATGGCCAAAGCCCATGATCTTGTCCTTGCGCTCGAGCATCCGCAGCAACTCGGCAGTCGCCTCCTCGGGGCTCTGGAAGCGCTCGATCAGCTCCATGGCCGCTTCGTTGGCGCCGCCGTGCAGCGGGCCGCGCAGCGAACCGATGGCCGCGGTGACACAGGAATAGAGGTCCGACAGGGTCGAGGCACAGACCCGGGCGGTGAAGGTGGAGGCATTGAATTCGTGCTCGGCATAGAGGATCAGCGAGACGTTCATCACCTTGACGTGCAAGTCACTGGGCTTCTTGCCATGCAGCAGGTGCAGGAAGTGGCCACCGATGGTCTGCTCGTCGCTGACGCAATTGATGCGCACGCCTTCGTGGCTGAAGCGGTACCAGTAGCACATGATCGCCGGGAAGGCCGCCAGCAGGCGGTCGGTGACGTCGTGCTGCTGGGAGAAATCCTTCTCCGGCTCGATATTGCCCAGGAACGAGCAACCGGTACGCATCACATCCATCGGATGGGCCTGGGCCGGTATGCGCTCCAGCACTTCCTTCAGCGCCTGTGGCAGGTCGCGCAGCTTGCTCAGCTTGGCGCTGTAGGCGGCCAGTTGTTCCTGGGTCGGCAGGTCGCCGTACAGCAACAGGTAGGCGACTTCCTCGAACTGCGCATCGGCCGCCAGTTCGCGCACGTCATAGCCGCGGTAGGTCAACCCGGCACCGGCCTGGCCCACGGTGGACAGCGCGGTTTGCCCGGCCACCTGGCCGCGCAGACCTGCACCACTCAATACTTTTGCTTCGGCCATTGCTCTCTCCAATCTTGAATTTGTTAGGGACTTGGCAACTTCACGGGTCGGGGCTCCCCCGACAGTGCAGGAGCGAGCTTGCTCGCGATCCGGGCCCGCGCGCCCCAGCGAATCAGGGGCTGTGCGTTATCGCTGACGGCCATCGCGAGCTAGCTCGTTCCCACAGGGATTGATTCAGCCTTTCTTCTGCGCGAACAGCGCATCGAGCTTCTGCTCGAAGCTGTGGTAATCGATGCGCTCGTACAGTTCCATGCGGGTCTGCATGGTGTCGATCACATTTTGCTGGGTACCGTCGCGACGGATCGCGGTGTAGACGTTTTCTGCGGCCTTGTTCATGGCACGGAACGCCGACAGCGGGTACAGCACCAGGGAAACATCCACGGATTTCAACTGTTCGGTGGTGTACAGCGGTGTGGCGCCGAATTCGGTGATGTTGGCCAGGATCGGGGCTTTCACCCGATCGGCGAAGATCTTGTACATCTCGAGCTCGGTGATGGCTTCCGGGAACACCATGTCGGCGCCGGCCTCGATGCACGCCGCGGCGCGTTCGAGGGCCGACTCCAGGCCTTCCACCGCCAGGGCGTCGGTGCGCGCCATGATCACGAAGCTGTCGTCGGTACGGGCATCCACCGCGGCCTTGATGCGGTCGACCATTTCCTGCTGGGAAACGATCTCCTTGTTAGGGCGGTGACCGCAGCGCTTGGCGCCGACCTGGTCTTCGATATGGATCGCCGCGGCGCCAAACTTGATCATCGACTTGACGGTGCGCGCCACGTTGAAGGCCGACGAACCGAAACCGGTGTCCACGTCCACCAGCAGCGGCAGGTCGCAGACGTCGGTGATACGACGCACATCAGTGAGAACGTCGTCCAGACCGGTAATGCCCAGGTCAGGCACGCCGAGGGAGCCGGCAGCGACCCCGCCGCCCGACAGGTAGATGGCCTTGAAACCGGCGCGCTTGGCCAGCAGGGCATGGTTGGCGTTGATCGCGCCGACCACTTGCAACGGCTGTTCGCTGGCGACCGCATCGCGGAAACGCTGGCCTGGAGTGCTCTTGTTGGAACTCATGACTCACCTCGTGGAGTGGCTGTCTGATGGGCGCTGTCCTGGTAGTGACGCGCGATATTGCGTTTCGAGGCGCCGATGTGGCGGCGCATCAACAACTCGGCCAGTTCGCCGTCGCGATCGGCAATGGCATCGAGAATCCGGTGGTGTTCGGCAAAGGCCTGGTGCGGGCGGTTGGGGGTCGCGGAAAACTGGATGCGGTACATGCGCACCAGTTGATACAGCTCGCCGCAGAGCATCTGCGTGAGGGTGCGGTTGCCGGCGCCCTGGATGATCCGGTAGTGGAAGTCGAAGTCCCCTTCCTGCTGGTAGTAGCCGACGCCGGCCTGGAACGCCGCATCGCGTTCGTGGGTATCGAGCACCCGGCGCAGTTCGTCGATTTCCTCGGTGGTCATGCGCTCGGCCGCCAAGCGACAGGCCATGCCTTCCAGGGACTCACGGATTTCGTAGAGTTCGATCAGCTCGGCATGGCTCAGGGACACCACCCGGGCGCCGACATGGGGCACCCGCACCAGCAGGCGCTGACCTTCCAGGCGGTGGATGGCCTCGCGCAGCGGGCCGCGACTGATGCCGTAGGTGCGCGCCAGCTCAGGCTCGGAGATCTTGCTGCCCGGGGCGATCTCGCCCTTGACGATGGCCGCCTGGATCCGCCGGAAGACGTTTTCGGACAGGGTTTCAGAATCTTCCTGTGCCTGCATCGGGTGTTCGAGTTGATCCAGCATATTGTCGACACCTTTAAAATCAATGAGGCAAAAATTAGCCAATACACCGAAAACAGTCAAAGGAAAAATAGAGATTGTCGACAATCGTCTAATAACCCTAAGCGCCAGGGCAAGACAAAAGGCCCGCCCCCGGCGCTGGCGCCATAAAACCAGCATGCTAGAATGCCGCCCGCATTGGCCTGTCATCTTTTTATGGCACGCATACGAGGGAGCTTGCGCAGCAATGCCGGTCGCCTTGAACTGAAGAACCCATGCCCATCAGGATCTATGAGACTCAAGGCCCTTCCCCTACTGCTCTGCCTGCTTGCCCTGCCCGGCATCAGCGCCGCCGCCGGCAAGACTGTCTACGGCTTGAATGAATACGCTCGGCTGTCCGGCATCGACCTGGAGGTCGCGGCCAAGCTCGACACCGGGGCCAAGACCGCTTCCCTGAGTGCCCGCGACATCAAGCGCTTCAAGCGCAATGGCGAGTCCTGGGTGCGTTTCTACCTGGCGATCGACGCCGCCCATTCCCATCCCATCGAACGGCCTCTGGCCCGGGTCAGCAAGATCAAGCGCCGTGCCGGCGACTACGACCCCGATGAGGACAAGAACTACACCGCACGGCCGGTCATCGCCCTGGATGTCTGCATGGGCAGCGCCTTGCGCAGCATCGAAGTGAACTTGACCGACCGCAGCGCATTCCAATACCCGCTCCTGATCGGCTCCGAAGCCCTGAAACGCTTCGATGCGCTGGTCGACCCCAGTCTTAAATACGCTGCTGGCAAACCCGCCTGCGCCACCGACGCTCATACCGCAGAGTAATTCCAATGCGCTCTCTTACCCTTCATCTGAAAGTCCTGATCGCCATCCTGGTGGTGCTGGGCATTTCGATCACGGCCTATCAGATCTTCGTGCTCGGCATTCCGGTGACCGAAGACGCTACCGACGATCTGTGGAACATCGATGCCAAGGTCGAGTTCGTCGCCAACGGCAAGGACCCGATCAAGATCCAGATGTTCGTGCCGCCCCTGAGCCGCGATTACGTGAGCCTCAACGAGAGCTTCATTTCCAACAACTACGGGGTGGCGGTTAACCGCGTCGACGGCAACCGCAAGGTCACCTGGTCGGCGCGCCGGGCCAAGGGCAACCAGACCCTGTACTACCGCCTGGTGCTGACCAAGCGCTACAGCGCCGAGAAAGCCAAGGTCAAGGGCCCGACCTTCCGTGACAGCATGGCCGTGGAAGGCCCGGAAAAGATCGCCGCCGACGCCCTGCTGGCGCCGATCCGCCAGCATTCGGCGGACGTCGAGACCTTCATCAGCGAAGCCATCAAGCGGGTCAACAACGCCAATGACGACAACGCCAAGCTGCTGCTGGCCGGCGATCCGTCCAGCACCAACAAGGCGAAGATTGTCGAGCTGCTGCTGTCCATCGCCCACGTGCCGGTGGAAAAGGTCCACACCATCCGCCTGGTGGCCGACCAGCCGCAGACCCCGGAGCTTTGGCTGCGCAGCTTCAACGGCACCGACTGGCTGTACTTCAACCCGGAAACCGGTGAGCAGGGCATGCCCAGCGACCGCCTGCTGTGGTGGACCGGCGACGACAACCTGATCACCGTCGATGGCGGCAAGAAAGCCAACGTCACCTTCAGCCTCAACAACAGCGAAATGAACGCCATTCGCCTGGCCAAGCTGACCGACGAGAACACCGACGCCAACTTCCTCGAATACTCGCTGTACGGCCTGCCGCTGCAGACCCAGCAGACCTTCATGATCATGGTGATGATCCCCATCGGCGTGCTGGTGATCCTGGTGCTGCGCAACCTGATCGGCCTGCAGACCCTCGGCACCTTCACCCCGGTGCTGATCGCCCTGGCCTTCCGCGAGACCCAGTTGGGCTTTGGCATCGCGCTGTTCACGGTGATCACCGCGCTCGGGCTGTCCTTGCGCTCCTACCTCGAACACTTGAAGTTGCAGATGCTGCCGCGACTCTCGGTGGTACTGACCTTCGTCGTGGTGCTGATCGCCGCCATCAGCCTGTTCAGCCACAAGCTGGGCCTGGAACGCGGCCTGTCGGTGGCGTTGTTCCCGATGGTGATCCTGACCATGACCATCGAACGCCTGTCCATCACCTGGGAAGAGCGCGGCGGCGGCCATGCGATGAAAGTCGCCATCGGCACCCTGTTCGCCGCCTCCCTGGCGCACCTGATCATGAGCGTGCCGGAACTCACCTACTTCGTCTTTACCTTCCCGGCGATGCTGCTGATCCTGGTGGGCTTCATGCTGGCGATGGGTCGCTACCGCGGCTACCGCCTGACGGAGCTGGTGCGTTTCAAAGCCTTCGTCAGGGCCGACTCCTGATGTTCGGCCTGTGGAAGACCTGGAAAGCCCTCGAAGCGCGGGGAATCATGGGCATCAACCGGCGTAATGCCGACTACGTGCTCAAGTACAACAAGCGCAGCCTGTACCCCATCGTCGATGACAAGATCATCACCAAGGAACGGGCGATCAAGGCCGGTATCCATGTGCCGGAACTGTACGGGGTGATCTCCACCGAGAAGGAAATCGACAAGCTCGGCGAGATCCTCAAAGGGCGCAACGACTTCGTGATCAAGCCGGCCCAGGGCGCCGGAGGTGACGGGATCATTGTGATCGCCGACCGCTTCGAGGGCCGCTATCGCACGGTGTCCGGCAAGATCATCAGCCACGAAGAGATCGAGCACCATATCTCCAGCATCCTCACCGGCCTGTATTCTCTGGGCGGCCACCGCGACCGGGCGCTGATCGAGTACCGGGTGACCCCGGACCAGATCTTCAAGAGCATCAGCTATGAAGGCGTGCCGGACATCCGCATCATCGTGCTCATGGGCTACCCGGTGATGGCCATGCTGCGCCTGCCGACCCGCCAGTCCGGGGGCAAGGCCAACCTGCACCAGGGCGCCATCGGCGTCGGGGTCGACCTGGCCACCGGCCTGACCCTGCGCGGTACCTGGCTGAACAACATCATCACCAAGCACCCGGACACCACCAACGCGGTGGACGGCGTGCAACTGCCCTACTGGGACGGTTTCATGAAGCTGGCGGCCGGCTGCTACGAACTCTGCGGCCTGGGCTACATCGGCGTGGACATGGTGCTGGACCAGGACAAGGGCCCGCTGATTCTCGAACTCAACGCGCGGCCGGGGCTGAACATCCAGATCGCCAACGACTGCGGCCTGACCCAGCGCACCCACGCCATCGAAGCCCACCTTGAGGAGCTCAAGGCCCAGGGCATCGAGGAAAGCGTCGAGGAGCGGGTACGCTTCGCCCAGGAACTGTTTGGCCATATACCTGCCGTGGAAGGCTGATAGCGCCTGCCGCAGGGTGCGAACGGAAGGTCCTGCGGACCTTTTCGCAGCCTGCGGCAGCAGCTACAGGTCGGTGAATACGCCACGAACCGGGCAAACACCGACATCCCCTCTAGGAGCAACTCCTGCAGAGGCATACAATCGCCAACCGCGCTCCGATGGCTGATTTGCCCCGCATGTTGACCTGTTCCGTACACCCGCTCCCCTACCGCACCAACCCCGCCGAGTATTTCGCGGCAATCGAGCACGCCCCCGGCGCCGTGCTGCTGGACAGCGGCCGGCCCAGCGCCGAGCGCGGGCGCTATGACCTGCTCAGCGCCTGGCCCCTGGCGCAGTTGACCGTGGCAGCCGCAGAAAGCGGCAGGGGCTTTCTCCAGCGCCTGCGGGACAACCTGGGGCAACTGGGCCCGGCGCAACTACCCGCTCCTTATGAACTGCCCTTCGCCGGCGGCCTGATCGGCTACCTCAGCTATGACTTCGGCCGCCATCTGGAGCGCCTGCCAAGCCAGGCCCGGGATGACCTGCAACTGCCCGACGCACGCTTTGGCCTGTATGCCTGGGCGCTGATCAACGACCACCAGGCAGGCACCAGCCAGCTGGTGTTCCACCCCAGCCTGGATGCCACCGAGCGCCAGCGCCTGATTCAACTGTTCAGCCAGCCGCTGCCCGCGTCGCAGCCGGCATTCAAGCTGACCGGCGCCATGCTGGCTGATCTGAGCGCCGAGGACTACCGCCAGGCGTTCCAGCGCATCCAGCACTACATCCAGGCCGGCGACTGCTACCAGGTGAACTTCGCCCAACGCTTTCGCGGCCAGTACCAGGGGGATCCCTGGGCGGCCTATTGCGCCCTGCGCGCCGCCTGCCCGACCCCGTTCTCGGGTTTCCAGCGGCTGCCGGAAGGCGGTGCGGTGCTGAGCCTGTCGCCGGAGCGCTTTGTCCACGTCACCCAGGGCCGGGTGGAAACCCGCCCGATCAAAGGCACACGCCCCCGCGGCCGGGATGCCGCGCAAGACGCGGCCAATGCCGCCGAGCTGCTGGCCAGCCCCAAGGACCGGGCGGAAAACCTGATGATCGTCGACCTGCTGCGCAACGACCTGGGGCGCACCTGCCGCATAGGCTCGGTACGGGTACCGGAGCTGTTCAGCCTGGAAAGCTACCCCAACGTGCACCACCTGGTGAGCAGCGTCACTGGCGAGCTGGCGGACGGCAAGGACGCCCTGGACCTGATCGCCGGCAGCTTTCCCGGTGGCTCGATCACCGGCGCGCCGAAGATCCGCTCGATGCAGATCATCGATGAGCTGGAACCCACGCGGCGTGCGCTGTACTGCGGTTCGCTGCTGTACCTGGACGTGCGCGGAGAAATGGACAGTTCGATCGCCATCCGCAGCCTGCTGGCCAAGGATGGGCAGATCTGTTGCTGGGGCGGCGGCGGAATAGTCGCGGATTCCGACTGGCAGGAGGAATACCAGGAATCCATCACCAAGGTGCGGGTGCTGCTGGAGACATTGCAGGGGCTTTAGGGCCTCTTCGCCGGCAAGCCGGCTCCTACAAGAGCGCGTCGTTCTCCCCCCGTAAGAGCTGGCTTGCCAGCGAAGGCGTCGGCAGGATTTGCGCAAAATCCAAAGGCCTCTTCGCCGGCAAGCCGGCTCCTACAAGCGCGCGCCGTTCTCCCACCCGTAGGAGCTGGCTTGCCAGCGAAGGCGTCTGCAGGATTTGCGCAAAATCCAGGGGCCCCTTCGCCGGCAAGCCGGCTCCTACAAGAGCGCGTCGTTCTCCCACCCGTAGGGGCTGGCTTGCCAGCGAAGGCGTCGGCAGGATTTGTGAAAAATCCAAGGGTCTCTTCGCCGGCGAACCGGTTTACAGGCTCAGGGGACGATTGGAAGCCTTGATGAACTCCTGCTTCAGCTCGGCAAAGCTGTGCACCGCCGGGAACTGCGGGAACTCGCGGATCACGTTGTCCGGGGCGTGGAACAGGATGCCGGCATCCGCCTCACCGAGCATCGTCGTGTCGTTGTAGGAATCCCCCGCCGCAATCACCCGGTAGTACAGGCTCTTGAAGGCCAGCACCGACTGGCGCTTGGGGTCTTTCTGGCGCAACTGATAGCCGGTCACCCGGCCGCCGTCATCGGTGATCAGGCGGTGGCAAAGCAGGGTCGGAAAGCCCAGCTGGCGCATCAGGGGCTGGGAAAATTCATAGAAGGTGTCGGAAAGGATCACCACTTGGAAGCGCTCGCGCAGCCAGTTGACGAATTCCACCGCGCCGTCCAGTGGCTTGAGGGTGGCGATCACTTCCTGGATATCCGAAAGCTTCAGGCCGTGTTCGTCGAGAATCCGCAGGCGCTGTTTCATTAGCACGTCGTAGTCGGGAATATCCCGGGTGGTTGCCTTGAGGGATTCAATCCCGGTTTTTTCGGCAAAGGCGATCCAGATTTCCGGGACCAGTACACCTTCCAGATCGAGACAGGCAATTTCCACAAGACACTCCCATTGGTTCTGATTATTTAAATTGAGCGAGCAAAAGGACTGCCGAACTCTAGCGATTCGCCTGCACAGGCGCAACGCAGAGGAGCGCGCCAGGGCGGTGTGGATTTTGTTAAGATCGCCCCCCTATAGAGCGCACAGCGCCACCGACCTGTAGGAAACCGCCCTGATGACCCCATCGTTCGACGTCGCTGAACTCGCCGCGACCTATGCCAACAAATCCGCCCAGGACATTCTCAAACTGGCCTTTGCCCAGTTCGGCGATGACCTGTGGATTTCCTTCAGCGGTGCCGAGGATGTGGTGCTGGTGGACATGGCCTGGAAGCTGAACAAGAACGTCAAGGTGTTCAGCCTGGATACCGGCCGCCTGCACCCGGAAACCTACCGTTTCATCGATCAGGTGCGTGAACACTACAAGATCCAGATCGAGCTGATCTCGCCGGACCACAGCAAGCTCGAACCCTTCGTCAAGGAAAAGGGCCTGTTCAGCTTCTATAAGGACGGCCATGGCGAGTGCTGCGGTATCCGCAAGATCGAACCGCTGCGGCGCAAGCTGTCCACCGTCAGCGCCTGGGCCACCGGCCAGCGCCGTGATCAGAGCCCGGGTACCCGCAGCCAGGTGGCAGTGCTGGAAGTCGACACAGCCTTCTCCACGCCGGAGCGCACCCTGTACAAGTTCAACCCACTGGCACAAATGAGCAGCGAGGAGATCTGGGGTTACATCCGCATGCTCGAACTGCCCTACAACAGCCTGCATGAACGCGGCTTCATCAGCATCGGCTGCGAGCCCTGCACCCGCCCGGTACTGCCCAACCAGCACGAGCGCGAAGGCCGCTGGTGGTGGGAGGAAGCTACCCAGAAAGAATGTGGCTTGCACGCCGGCAACATTATCAGCAAAGCCTGACACCTTCCCTGCGGGCGCGCCTGAAGGACGCCCGCACTGAAAGCCAACCCGCAGCAAAACCTGTACACAAGAATGTCACCGTCGGTGCCATTTTTGTGTGCACTTCAAAGATTCCCCGCCCCAAAAGGTTACAAGCCTTTCCTGCGCCGATATCCATTGGGCGCCAAGCCGTGCCTGGCGAAAAATAAATACCTGTTCAAACGGTCAATTTTTAATCTCGTCTTTTCAGAAGGTTAGGAATAACCCATAACAAAACGAAATCAGCAGCCAATTTCATAGTCGTGAAATTGGCACAGAAGTGGCTTTAGTTGATTTATGTTTTGTATACAAAAAAACCAAAACATACATACACTAACCGTCCGCACGCCTGACCCACGACTCAAGCTGCAGATGCCCCGAACCCAGTGATTCCTTACCCTGTGACGAAGATTGTCGAGCCCCCTCGCTCAAGCACAGTCATCCAGGGCCGGAGTCAGGAGCATGCCGGAATGCGTACCAGCCCTTCCAACAACATCGCACTGGATCTGCCCTCCTCGCTGCATTCGCACAACGTCCAACAACCGGTCGCCGATGCGGCCCCCATCGCGCTCAGCCCACGCCTGCACAACCGCGACCTGGCACCGACCAAGGTCGAAGGCCGGCGCTGGGGTGGCTACAGCATCTTCGCCTTGTGGACCAACGATGTGCACAACATCGCCAACTACTCCTTCGCCATCGGCCTCTACGCCCTGGGCCTGGGCGGCTGGCAGATTCTGCTGTCCCTGGGGATAGGCGCGGCGCTGGTGTATTTCTTCATGAACCTGTCCGGCTACATGGGGCAGAAGACCGGGGTGCCGTTCCCGGTGATCAGCCGCATCAGCTTCGGCATCCATGGCGCGCAGATTCCGGCACTCATCCGGGCGGTGATCGCCATCGCCTGGTTCGGCATCCAGACCTACCTGGCCTCGGTGGTGTTTCGCGTGCTGCTCACGGCCATCCATCCGGGCTTCGCCGATTACGACCACAACTCGATCCTCGGCCTCTCGACCCTGGGCTGGGCCTGCTTCCTGGTGATCTGGCTGGTGCAACTGGCGATCCTCGCCTATGGCATGGAAATGATCCGGCGCTACGAAGCCTTCGCCGGGCCGATCATCCTGCTGACCGTGGCCTGCCTGGCCGCCTGGATGTACACCCAGGCCGACGGGCAGATCGCCTGGTCGATCCGCGAACCTCTGACCGGCAGCGAAATGTGGCGGCAGATCTTCGCCGGCGGCGCCCTGTGGCTGGCAATCTACGGCACCCTGATCCTCAACTTCTGCGACTTTGCCCGCTCCTCGCCGTGCCGCAAGACCATCAAGGTCGGCAACTTCTGGGGCCTGCCGGTGAACATCCTGGTGTTCGCCACCATCACCGTGCTGCTGTGCGGCGCGCAGTTCCAGATCAATGGCCGGGTCATCGAAAGCCCCACGGAGATCATCGCCTCGATCCCCAACACACTGTTCCTGGTCCTGGGCTGCCTGGCCTTTCTGATCGTGACCGTGGCGGTGAACATCATGGCCAACTTCGTCGCCCCGGCCTTCGTCCTCAGCAACCTGGCGCCCAAGTACCTGACCTTCCGCCGCGCCGGGCTGATCAGCGCGGCGCTGGCGGTGCTGATCCTGCCGTGGAACCTGTACAACAGCCCGCTGGTGATCGTGTATTTCCTCTCCGGCCTGGGCGCCCTGCTCGGCCCGCTGTACGGGGTGATCATGGTGGACTACTGGATCCTGCGCAAAGCCCAGGTCAACGTGCCGCAGCTCTATAGCGAAGACCCGCAAGGCGCCTATTTCTACAGCCGCGGGGTCAACCTGCGGGCAGTGGCGGCCTTTATTCCCGCGGCGCTGATCGCCATCGTGCTGGCCCTGGTGCCGGGTTTTGCCAGCGTCTCGCCATTCTCCTGGCTGATCGGAGCCGGCATCGCCGGGATGCTCTACCTGATCATCGCCAAGCGCCAGCCCGGCTACGCGGACGTCAGCGGCGAAAGCATCGCCGTGGACAACGTCAGCCATTGAACCTGCCCGGCCCGGCGCGCCGGGCCTGAACTGCCCAACCTGCAAGGAACCCTCATGCGAATTCTCGTGGTCAACGTCAACACCACCGACTCCATCACCCAGGCCATCGCCCACCAGGCACAAAGCGTGGCAGCGCCGGGTACCGAGATCATCGGCCTGACTCCCTACTTCGGTGCCGAATCGGTGGAAGGCAACTTCGAAAGCTACCTGGCGGCCATCGCCGTAATGGACCGGGTGCTGGCCTACGACCAGCCCTATGACGCGGTGATCCAGGCCGGCTACGGCGAGCACGGCCGCGAAGGCTTGCAGGAACTGCTGAACGTGCCAGTGGTGGACATCACCGACGCCGCCGCCAGCACTGCCATGTTCCTTGGCCACGCCTACTCGGTGGTCACCACCCTGGACCGCACCGTGCCGCTGATCGAAGACCGGCTCAAGCTCTCCGGCCTTTATGACCGCTGCGCCTCGGTGCGGGCCAGCGGCCTGGCGGTACTGGAGCTGGAGGAAGACCCGCTGCGCGCCGTGGAAGCCATCGTGCGCCAGGCCGAACGGGCGGTGACCGAGGACAAGGCCGAAGTCATCTGCCTGGGCTGCGGGGGCATGGCCGGCCTGGATGAACAGATTCGCTTGCGCACCGGGGTGCCGGTGGTGGACGGAGTAACGGCAGCAGTGACCATTGCCGAGTCCTTGGTGCGTCTGGGGCTATCCACCTCCAAGGTACGCACCTATGCCACGCCCCGGCCCAAGCGAGTGCTGGGCTGGCCCTTGCGGGCGGGGCGCTGAGGCCGGCGGTACATAGAGTCGTCGCCAGGCCGGCTCCTACAAGGCGCTGAAGGCCTGAGCCAGGCCTTGCTCGGCGAACTGCTCGATGACGAAGTCGACGAAGGCCCGCGTCTTGCCCGGGAGCATCTTGTGCTCGGCGTAGTAGATCGAGGTAAAGCCATCGTCCACGTACCAGTCCTGCAACACCCGCTGCAAGGCCCCGGAACGCAGGTAATTGACGGCAAACGGCATGCTCACCAAGGCCAGGCCCAGCCCTTGGGCCGCGGCGATGCAGGCGGCCTCGGAATCGCTCATGGTCATGCTGGCCTTGAGCTCCAGCGGGCACATCAGCCCTCCCCGACCGGTCATCTGCCAGGTGCGGATGCGCCCGGTCTGGGGGGAGCGGATAAGAATCCCCCGGCAATGCCGCAGGTCTTCGGGCCCGTTGATCGGTGCCCGCCCCCGCAGGTAATCGGCGCTTGCCACCAGCACCCGGTGAGCCGGCGACAGCCGCCGGGCGACCACTCCCTGGGGCAATTCGAAACCGCCGCCAATGGCCGCATCGAAACCTTGGCCGATCAGGTCCACCTGGCGGTTGTCGAAATGCCAGTCGGGATGAATATCCGGGTAGCGGCGCAAAAAGGCGCCGAGCATCGGCACTATGTACAGCCCGCCGAACACCGTGCCCATGCTGACCTTGAGCGTCCCCGCCGGGCGCCCCTGGGCATCGGCCAGGGTGCTGACCGCGTTCTGGATGGTCTGCAGGCTGTCGGCGACTTCCGCGAGAAACAGGCGGCCGGCCTCGGTCAGGGTCAGGCGTCGGGTGCTGCGCTGGAACAGGCGCACACCAACCCGGGTTTCCAGCTTGGCCACGCTCTTGCCCACCGCCGCCGGGGTCAGGCCGAGCCGCCGCGCCGCCTCGGCAAAGCTGCCGACTTCAGCGCTGCGGACAAAACATTCGATACTGCTAAAGGCTTCCATAGAGGCCACTCTAAACTTCTGGTTTACACAGAGTATAGAAATTACCGGCTACACAGAGGCTAATCCGCGGCCGATACTCGCTCCAAGCACAAGGCACCCGGCCTTGAATCTCTGGAGAAGCACATGAGCACATTTGACCTCAGCGGCAAAGTAGCCTTGATCCAAGGCGGTTCCCGTGGCATTGGCGCAGCCATTGTCGAGCGCTTGGCGGCAGAAGGCGCCAGCGTCGCCTTTACCTACGTCAGTTCGGCGAGCAAGGCCCAGGCCCTGCAGGACAGCATCATCGCCAAGGGTGGCAAGGCCCTGGCGATCCACGCCGACAGCGCCGACGCCGAGGCCATCCGCCGCGCAGTGAACGACAGCGTCAAGGCCTTTGGTCGACTCGATATCCTGGTCAACAACGCCGGGGTGCTGGCCATTGCGCCATTGGACGAGTTCAAGCTGGAGGACTTCGACCGGACCCTGGCCATCAACGTGCGCAGCGTATTCATCGCCACCCAGGAAGCCGCACGACACATGGGCGAAGGTGGCCGCATCATCAACATCGGCAGCACCAACGCCGACCGCATGCCCTTCGCCGGTGGCGGCCCCTACGCCATGAGCAAGGCCGCACTGGTGGGCCTGACCAAGGGCCTGGCCCGGGACCTTGGCCCACGGGGCATCACCATCAACAACGTCCAGCCCGGCCCGGTGGACACCGACATGAACCCGGCGGACAGTGACTTCGCCGCGAGCCTGATGGACCTGATGGCTATCCGTCGCTATGGCCATGCCGAAGAGGTCGCCGGTTTCGTCGCCTACCTGGCCAGCGCCGAAGCGGGCTATATCACCGGCGCCAGCCTGACCATCGACGGTGGCTTCGGCGCCTGATACCCCACAAAAAAACGGGCCGCCGGCGACCGGCGGCCCGTTTTTCAGTGCCTTTAAAACGGCGGTTTGCTGCCGCTCAGCCATCAGTCCCAGTGCAGGTGGGGCAAGCCGCAGGCAGCCGGCTGAAAGCCTTTGAGGGAACGGATGATCCCGTGGGCATGGGCAAACTTGCTATCGGCCATGGCCGGATCGGGCACTGCGATCACGCTCATGCCAGCGGCCCTGGCCGCGGTCACGCCAAACGGCGAATCCTCGAACACCAGACACTCGGCCGGGGCCACCCCCAGGCGACGGGCAGCCGTGAGGAAGATATCCGGCGCCGGCTTGGCCGCCGTCACTTCCGGATCGTCGGCGGTGACGATGGTGTCGAACAGCGCGAACCAGTCGCCATGGCGGGTGGTTTTCTCGCCGAACGACATCTGCGACGAACTGGTGCCCACGGCAATGGGGATCCGGTGTTCCTTCAAGTGCCGCACCAGCTCTTGGGCCCCGGGCATGGCCTGGGCGCGGGGAAAGCGCTCACGCATCAACGGTTCGCGCATCACCAGGAACTCTTCGGCGCTGATGGGCAGGTCCAGGGCCTGGACCACATAGCGCGCCAGGTCGCCGGCTCCCCGGCCGATGATGTTCTGCTTGATGGTCCAATCGTAGGTGCGGCCATAACGCTCGGCGATCAACTGGGTGATCTCGGTGTAGATGCCCTCGGTGTCCAGGAGCAAGCCGTCCATGTCGAAAATGACGGCCTTGATCGGCCCCAAATCATTCAACTGTGCATTCATCGCATCTGATCCGTTAGCAAAAGTACATTCCAGGGAGCGGCTCAGGTACGGCCAGTTCTTCTTGGCAATTCACCAATTAAAGGATTCAGCAGCATAGCGGCGGGCTTGGGTCGGAAGCAACCGAGGGGGCTGGACGGCGGTTGCTGCGGACCTTGGTCGGCTGCACCAGGCGGGCTCTTGTCGCCTTCCGGCGCCTCTTGCAGAGGTACGCGTGCATCGTCCTGCAATGAACCGGGGTCTTCATTCCCGGGGTCGTTGATCACCTCCGGCTCGTCGGAAGCGGGCTGTGCCTGGCCTGGCGTCTCGCGGGGCATGATCGTCTCCTTGAACATCGGGACTCAGAGCCTTGAGTATGGCGAAGCCTGGGGCAAGCCACACAAAAAACCCGGCGCAGGGCCGGGTTTTCTTCAGGCAAGGCAGAATCAGTGACGCTTCTTGTGACCCATGCTGCTACCCAGGGCGCCACCGGCCGCGCCGCCGATACCGGCACCGACGGTCGAGCCGGTGCTACCGCCCAGGCGATTACCGATCAGCGAGCCACCGGCCGAACCCAGGCCACCACCGATGGCCGCCTTGGCCCGGCTGCCTTTGCGCGCCCCGGCCGCACTGCCTGCCGCACCGGCGACACCCGCGCCGATTGCCGCACCGGTACTGCCACCGAGCTTCTGCCCGACCACATTGCCCAACGCGCCGCCAAGCCCGCCACCAATGGCCGCAGTGCCATCGCCGGCCATAGCGCCTTGAGCCAGCAGAAGTCCCACAACCAGGGCAGGTAGAGTTAAACGCATGACTTGAACCTCAAAGAAAGACTGTCGGACTGACAAGAAAGCCCAGTGCCACGCTGGCCAATTCGAGCTATCGCGGCCGCACCCGGGTTGCTCCCAGGTGCCTTGGACAGCTGATTTTAAAAGAGTTTTATCCCCGCGCAAAAAAAAGCCCGCTGGGGAACGGGCTAGGGATGCTGCTTTTAACGGATGGTTCGAGCCTACTCAGGCAGATGTGAAGATTATGTGAAAAGAGCCTGTCAGTGGGAGCAACACCAACAGACCTTGAGCTTCACCCATCCCGAGGCATCTTCAGCTCACCTTACCGAAAATGTTCAGACCGGGCCGCTGGCAGGCAACGCCTTGGAGCGTTACCAGTGCAACGCCCCGATCCCCGCCACAGAGGCTCGAACGCAGTTGCACTCAACGAATGCTGCGGATGCTGCCTTTATTGCCTTTGACCGTGACCGAGACTTTCTTGAAGACAAAGTAGTTTTCTTCACTCACTTCATAACGCGGAGCAACGATCAGGTCAGCGCCCGAAGATTTGACTGCCTTGAACGCCGCGGCGGACTTGACCGCACTAACCGGATCAAAGCCCAGGCCGCCCAGTGCACCACTGCCGTCACCACCGTAAGCCACACCGTCGGCAAACTGGCTATCGCCACCGAACTTCAGGAAACCAAACAGGATGTTGACCGACGACTGACCGGAAATCGCTTCGCCCACTACTACATCCGCCTTCAGGTCAGCCTTGACCTGACTGTCGATTGGCGAAGATGGCTGGCTGATGTTGTAGCTGGTGCAACCTGCAGCGGTGGCAACAAGAGCGGACAGTGCGAGGAGTTTGAAAATGGCTTTCACGTTTATTTCCTTATCACGCTACATATAAAAAGCATCATCGCTGGATGCGCAGCCCCGTTTGAGTCGGGATAAGGAACATATCGCTACTTATAACAAATTGAGATAAGAAAATTCCGAAACACACAGAAAACATCTTAATAAATAGCCCAAAAAGCTCCCTGGCGAACAATGGGACCTCGCCAATCTTTCCCCTGAAAAACCTCCAGGCAATAAAAAGCCCCGCATAAAGCGAGGCTGTCTGCACCCTGCGTTACCTTCTCTTCGGCAACGCCCTGGGGAAAAACATCTTGTTGCTGGCCACAGGCACCGCCGCCTTTCTCTTGCTGACAACTGTGCCAGAAGATTCAGCCTCTGCTTCGAATGCAGCCTGACCGCAACGCACCAAGTTGTTGATTGGGAACTCATCCCCGTTGTCTTCAATATAAGCAAGACTCCTCATACCCAGCTCCCTCCAACAACCGACCAGTACCGGCAAGCTCCTGATTGCCTGGAAAATACTGCTCGTCACGGCAATTCAGACTAGACAGTCATTTGCCGACCCGCCGTTCAAAACAGACAGGCGCCGACGAGTGGCTGCACGCCATGGGCGACGATGGATCGCTCCACCTCCCGAACGCACGTAAAGGCTGAAAATGGGCCGGTTGTCGTCGGGTTACTACAGTTGGCATTAAAGCTTTAAAGACCAGCCAGGAAGCATGTGCTCAAGCTCTTCATTACTTCACCTGCCGCCACCATCTGAAAAACCCAGTTTTTTATATCTTTGTCAATAGTGCCGTTGAGCGACTGTGCGGGAAATAACGCGGTGCTAGGCTTTCCTGGCGTCACACCATGCGCGCGCCCGATCTGTTCAGGCTAGTGATAAAGGCAGGTCAGGCTCAGGTATAAGCCGCTTGTCAGATGACTGAAAGGATTCGAACATGAAAAAGTCCATAACTGCTCTGGCCGTATCCGCGACGATCGCTTTCACCGCAACTGTCGCGAACGCTTCCGTACATCCGACCCCGATCAAGGCTCCGCAGACCGTCAATCAGGTGACAGCTTCTACTGACACCCCTTTCGGAACCCAAAAAGCAGCGGGCGAAATCCAGATGGCCAGCCTGGCCAGAAGCTGCTCCGATAGCCGATATTCCTGGTGGGAATACAGCGGTTGGGAAATCGTCGGCTGCCTCATAAGTGGCCAGTGGTAACTCTTCAGGCGTAGCTGGTGCGTGGCTTGCCGAATGAGCGCGCACCAGAGCCTGCTACAGGCTGCCCCGGGGTCAACCCAACACAACTTCCCCCTACCCGCTCCATCGGGCCATTTTTCAGACGCCAAAAACCACAAACCCCCGACTTTCTTTAGGAAAGTCAGGGGTTTGTGTTTGTAGAATGTGGCGATGAAGGAGAGATTCGAAACTACCCGCAAAGTTACTTCTATTATGCAAGTGCCCGGTTTACAAGGGCTGCAGTCCGATTGCTTTCGTGAAAATCGAGGCTCGCCAGTCCCATGGCAGTCCCATGGGTTTGTAAGCCAGGATGCTGCGAGAGGCCAAAAATGCCATTCCCCCCGATTTATGTTGAGCCCTGGGAAAAAGGTAATTTTGGTAATGCGGCGCCAGAAACCAGAGAAACCCAAATGAAATCAGGCACTTGGATGACCTTTCAATAGGTAATAAAAAGGTAAGTAAAAGGTTAGAAAATTACCTTCAGTCCGAGTAATACCTAACAGCCCAAAACCCCAGCAAAATAAGGGCTTGAACAGAATATTACCTTTCTTATTACCTAAAATTACCCTCCAAGGTAATGTCTGAAAGCCACGTTTTATAAGGGCTCCAGCCCGTTTTGACCCATCGATTACCAAAATTACCTTTTTCCCAGCCCTCATCTGAAAAACGCTCCTGAATCATCAGTCCAGGTACTTTTTCACGTCGTCTATATCAGCCCTGAAAATCAGCACGCTCATGGAGATGCTGTGCAATGCCGCAGAACATCAGATAGCCCCGCCGGCTGGGCCTCACAGCTGTTTTGATAACAAGCTGGCCGGTGACTCATGCGCATCTGGCGCGAACGAAACCAAAAACGAAAACCCAACCTTCCGCAGCTTTTCGCAACTGCCGACCTTGTAAACCGGGCGTCTCCCCTCCCCGCCCAATTCGCCAGAGCCGCATACCACCGCGCAAGGCCGCTGCACTTCTTCACAAAGCCTTGCACACCGTGCAATCACCAAACACCCGACAGACCCCGCAGCGGGCCTGGGCGGGGGCATGGTTTGCACTACCACCTGGCATTGCACAAAAAAGGAATGCAGAGCCCGTCGGCGGGAGGGGGATAAGTGTTTTTCAGGCGCCAATTTTCAGATCTGTGCAATTTTGAGCGAACAAAGCCCCCCAATTGGAAAATGAGTAGCCATTCGCTACTATCGAGGTTCTTCTTGGTAAATTTGAAGTTTCTATAAACGCCATTCAGGGATTAGAAATATGACTAGCATGTTCCAAACTTTGACCCCCAGCATTACCGGAAATAATTTAATCCGGGTGCCACAACGGGAGTCCTATGAAGCACTGCTTGCTTATTCTGAAGACGCTACGGAGGGCGAAAGGGAGGTGGGAATTGTCCTTCCAGTTGGATGTGGAAAGTCTGGAACAATTACACTAACACCATTTGCTTTCAAGTCGAAACGTACATTGGTGGTAGCTCCGGGGCTCTCGATTGCGGACCAGCTTGAACAGGATTTCAATCCCAGCAACCCAAGGATGTTTTACCAGAAGTGCAAAGTATTAACGCGGCCGCCTTATCCAGAACCGGTAGAAATTAGAGGTACAACTACCAATCGATCGGACCTCGAAGAAGCTGATGTTGTAATAACTAATATTCAACAGTTACAACGCGAGCATAATCGATGGCTTCAGACGCTGCCGAATAATTTTTTCGATTTGATAATTTTCGATGAAGGGCATCATAGCGTTGCTGCTACTTGGGAAACACTCAAGACTAAGTTTCCTGATGCAAAGATCGTGAATTTTAGTGCAACACCGTTAAGGGCGGACGGCCAAATGATGGCCGGAAGAATCCTTTATTCATTCCCAATCTCTAAAGCCATCCAGTCAGGCTTTGTAAAACGCTTAAAAGCTGTTCAGTTGAATCCACAATCGCTTCGCTACGTTCGCCGTGGAGAAACAGAGGAAATAGAAGTTTCCCTGGAGGAAGTTAAGAGGCTCGGTGAAGAAGAAGCTGATTTTCGGCGGAGTATCGTAACTTCTGCAGAAACCCTTGCGACTATTGCAGATGCGTCTATTCATGAACTTTATAGGCTTCGCTCTGAAACCGGTGACAAGAGATTGAAAATAATCGCTTCGGCATTGAATTTTGAGCATTGTAGGCAAGTGGTTGAGGCTTATCGAGAGCGTGGTCTAAATGCAGATTATGTGCATTCTCGCCAAGAAGCACCTGCAAACAATCGAGTGATGGCGCGCCTTGAGAATCACGAACTGGATGTGATTGTTCAAGTGCGTAAGTTGGGTGAGGGTTTTGATCATCCATATTTGTCGGTGGCCGCAGTATTTAGTATTTTTTCAAATTTGTCGCCCTTTGTGCAGTTCGTTGGGCGGGTGATGCGAGTAATCGAGCAAAATGCTCCAGCATCGCCACTCAATCAGGGTACTGTTGTCTTTCATGCCGGAGCAAATATTGCGAGGCAATGGTCGGACTTCCAGCAGTATAGCTCTGCCGATCAGGAATACTTTGATCAACTACTTCCGTTGGAATATATAGACCCTGGTAAAGGCGGAGGCAACAGAGAATATACGCCAGTTATAGATGACGGTGAAATCCTAGAGGTGAAAGCTCAATCAGAGGTTCATCTCGAAGAATTGCAGCTTCTTGCCGACGATGAAGGTGCAGCAATCAGGCTTTTGAAAGAGCGTGGAATAATTCCTGATTCGTTCAATCCAGCTTCGGAGGTGCTGCAGCCAGTCGCTACGACAAAAGTTGCACGTCGACAAGCTATGCGTGCCAGCCTGGATATGCGGATCCGCACAGAGTCTGCCAGAATTTTAAGCCGTCACGGTATCAATCCCGGCGGGCGTGAACTGGACAAGAAGCGCTTGGGCAGGCAGAACCTAATTATCTTAAAGGCAGCTATTGATAAAGCGGTAAACTCGTCAATTGGAAAGGACTCTGGTAATCGAAGCGAATTTTCCCAGGCGGAGCTTGATACTATTGATGCGAACTTCGATGAGATTGTGAATTCTGCGTGGAAGGAGGTCTACGGTGGCAACTAAGTCATTATTAGAGACTGTGCGAGTTGACGTGGCTCTCCATTCTCATAACTGTCAAGCTAATAAGGCGCATCGGGTTAATAAGGGCGATGTTCGGCTCAAGGTAAGAGTTGGCATGGGGTGGGCGAACTATTGTAAAGATTGTGCTTTGAAAATTATTGATAGGGACATTGCGAAGCTTAATAGTCTGCGTAATTTGGAGCCAGAATAGTCTGCTCGGCTGGGGGCGTTAGTGCTCCCAGCCTTTCCTTTTGGGAGGATCTTTTCAGACCGTCTCTCCTGCAGTAATAGGCCTCAGTTTTTTTCCTAGTCCTTTCGTGGCCGTGCTGGCGGCAGTGAATACGCTGGCGTTGTTAGGTGTCGGGCTGAGGCCGTGAACATGACCCGCGAGCTGCAGGTTCATCTGTTCAACCAGATCCAACAGGTTACATTGCACCTGAAGCACATTTACCCCTTCTGACCCCAGCCACGTCTTCGACGCCTGGAGGCGCTGACTACCCGCCGTGATGCTCTTGCGCATCCCTTCGATGTGCTCCTGCAGGTCCCCGCCCACCGTGGCGTTGACCTTCTGCCCCACCACCAGGTTCAAGTCACGGCCGGTGGCTTGAAGTAGGTCGCCCACGGCCGCCAGACTGGCGGACCCGCCGGAAAGCGGCTTGAACGCGTCCATGGCCTTGATCTTTTTGCCCCCTCCCACTGACTCGGTCGAATGGTCGTCCACCGTCCTGGTGTGATTCTGGAAGCGCTCGGCGTTGTCCAGGGCCTCTACTTCGCGCTCGATCGCCTTGTCCTGGATCTTGCCATCGGTCTGGCGCAGCCAGTTGCCGTCGGCATCGACGCGCTACTGGCAGGCCTCGCTGTGCTGCCACACCTGGTCACCTTTCGGCACCCGGGGCAGGCTCAGGCCGTGCGGCAGGATATGCTGGATAAACGGCTTGTGCGACAACCCGTAAGCGAAGCACGCCACCACCGCAGGGTTTTCTTCGGGAAAGCCGAAAGTGTTGTGATGATTGCGGAAGACAGAAGTGAAAACAGGGGCCGAAGCCCCTGCCTGTTTCCGTTACGGCTGCAACAAAATACGAACCAAACGGATTGACCAGTACGCAGCTTGCAACGCACGGATCAGTTCTTCAGGGATAAAACGGAGGTTGAACTTCACCGTTTAAAATCTCCAGGACGTGAAAGGAAAAGTTCTATTAAATAGAACTTGCCTCCCACCGCCTAACACTCTCTGAAACCAGCAACCCTATAATTAGAGCAACTTACATACATACTTACGTAAGCAGTTCAAGGTTCACCCGATTGACTGAGAGGCTGCTAGACCATAACCTTCGATTTGCGGATACAAAGAGAAATGGCTGAAGCGGTGGTTGAGGGAATGATCTGGTTTTTTTTGAACCGGAGCAACCACAGATTTTCAGCACGAGCAGCCCGGGCGGGGCCAGTCCACGCCCGGGCTTCCTCGTTTTAGAGAGAGGCAAAAATGATGCGCTTCGGTCTAACGCCTAGAACATAAGGGTTTGTCCTCAAGCGTGACTAAACCCGCATTACCGTTAGAAGAAATAAACGACAACACTTTACAACACTATTGATTGCGAACCTTTCCGACAGACGGTCATTCGTGAATTGATCTGTATTGTGCAATACACAATTTTATTGTGACCTAGGTCATACGGTATATCTCGTATATCCGGTCAAACAGGTAAAGGACTACTTTACTCGCTTAACTTTAAATACTCACTTTACTTAGTAATCGGTTTAAGCCATTCGCTTGCTGTTTTGCGGCCATGGATGCGGCGGTGAATGCGGCGGCATTACTCGGTGGTGGTGTCGGGCCGTGAGTATGGCCAGCCAGTTGAATGTTCATCTCCTGCACCAGGTCCAGCAGCTCGCACAACACCTGCAGCACGTTGACCGACTCTGACCCAAGCCAGGTCTTGGGCGCCTGCAGGCGCTGACTGATCCCGCTCACGCTCTTGCGCAGCCCCTGGATCTGCTCCTGCAGGTCACCGCCCACCGTGGCGTTCAGCTTCTGCCCCACCACCAGGTTCAAGTCGCGGCCGGTGGCCTGGTGCAGATCGTCAACGGCCGCAAGACTGGCGAACCCGCCTGAAAGCAGCTTGAACGCGCCCATGGCCTCGATCTTCTTGATCCCACCCACTGACTCGGTCGAATGGTCGTCCACGGTCCTGGTGTGATTCTGGAAGCGCTCGGCGTTGTCCAGGGCTTCCACTTCGCGCTCGATCGCCTTGTCCTGGATCTTTCCATCGGTCTGGCGCAGCCAGTTGCCGTCGGCATCGACCCGTTGCTGGCAGGCCTCGCTGTGCTGCCATACCTGATCACCTTTCGGCACCCGGGGTAGGCTCAGGCCGTGCGGCAGGATCTGCTGGATAAACGGCTTGTGCGGCAGCCCGTAGGCGAAGCACACCACCACCGTGGTGTTTTCCTCGGGGAAGCCGAACAGGCCGGCCTCTTGGCCGCCCATGGGTGCCGGCAACGGCAGGCCCGCCAGGATTGGCAAATCCGGGTCGGGTTCGCCATCGGGTAGCAGTACCTGGACGTCCACGCCATAGCGCGGCCGGAAGTCGTCGCACAGCCCGGGCGCCGCCGGCGCATCCGGTACCGCGACCACACGGCCGAAGCGTGGTAGGTGATAGCCACCGGTGAGTTCGGGGAATTGCCGCTCTACGCTGCGACGGATTGCGTCTTCCATTTGATGGCCATCTGATTGCCGGCAAGCGTCACGTTGGTGACCCGCTCGCCCTGGTTGAAGGTGGCGCCCGGGCGCAGTCGTGGAAGAACCGCGATCAAGGCGCTCTGATTGCCCTGGTACCAGGTGCATAAAACCCCTGAATCACGAACACGACTCGAAAGCTTGAGCCGGATGGCCAGCACCTTGGGAGAACTAAGCGACGCGGACGCTGCTGTAGTCGCCCAACTGCTCGCCCACCCCACCGATGGGGGCAAGTCAGGCCATGCCTAACAACACCGCGACAACGCCCGAACGGCGGTTTCCCTGGAACATTGACTACACCAGCGTTTGCGACCAGTGCGGCAAGTGGCGCGCCCAGGGCAATCATAAAAAATGCAGTCGGCGACGCCAGTTGCTGAATGCCCACTTACGCCAACACAAGCCCAAGCCATAGGCCGCGTCCAGCAGAAGATGCGCACTTAGATACTTGGCCCGGAAACGGGCCTTTTTGTTTTCGATCATCAGACTGTCGATACACCAGTACAGCGTTAGGGGTTTACATGAGCGGGGTCGAAGCTCGCGGAAATTCCGTGAGAATCTATTTTCAGTACAACGGGGAAAAGTGCAGGGAATCAATCCCAGGAGGCAACAAGCCAACAACGATTGCCCAGGCAAAACGCCTGATCGACATCATCGAATACGAGATCCAGGCCGGCACCTTTGATTACGCAAGGCACTTCCCCAATTCGTCCAAGCTGGTCGAAAACACTTTCGGCCATTACCTGGATCTATGGTTGAAGATCAAAGCCAACAGCGTGGCAGCATCGAGCTATCGAGGCTACGCAAACAAGGCGGAGGTTCACGTACGGCCACGCTGGGGGAAGGTGCAGATCAACGCGATTGATCACTTGGACCTGCAGGAGTGGATCCAGGGCACCCTGTCGAAGACACTCAAGAACAAGACCATCCGCGACATCATCAGCAACGTGCGACAGGTGTTCAGGCTGTACCGCACCAGGATGAAAGTTGCGCACGACCCCACCGAGGGCCTGATGGTTCGCTTGCCGGATCCCGAGGCACCCGACCCATTCACCAGGGCGGAGATCCGACAGATCCTCGAAACCCCGACCAGCCGCACGCGAGAGCTGCTGATGATTCAGTTCATGATATGGGCTGGCCCCCGAGTATCCGAAACCATAGCCCTGGCCTGGGAGGACGTAGACCTGGAGCAAGGCACCGTGACCTTCCGCAGATCAAAGGTCCGCGGAGCCTACCGAGTGACGAAAACCCGCCGATCGACACGCAAGGTGCGCCTGCTCGCACCCGCATGGGATGCACTGCGCAAGATCGATGCACTCAATAGAAAGAAGAAGGCGGAAACAGTCGAAGTCGTTGAACGGGACAACAAGACGGTCAGGAAACACAAACTGCACTTTGTATTTCTGAACACCAAAAGCGGCCAGCCCCACGCCAATGACTTTGTGGTACGAGACAGGTTCTTCAAGGCACATTTGTTAGCGGCCGGGGTTCGCTATCGCGGCCCCGGCCAGTGCCGGCACACCTACGCCAGTCAGTTGCTGACAACCGGCGTGGCCTCGATCGACTGGATAGCTGAACAGATGGGACATACCAACGGGAACATGATCCGTCAGCACTATGGGACATGGATTAACGAGGATGGTCCAGATGTTGTTGGGATGCTGCAGTTAGCATTAAGGCTTTAGCCGATCAGACGCCCTTGTTCCGGTATACCTGCCCAAAAGAGTCTGGTGCTCGCGGACCAATAAAAAGGCCCCCACGCTGGGCTTAAGTGTGGGAGCCTTTTTTACAGAGGCGTCGTCAGTCGAAATCCGACGAATGGGAACTAGCCCCTTTCATGTATCCTTTTGAATTTCTGGAATAATTTTGATCGAAACGACGAGTTTTCATTGTTATATTTTGAGTCGACACGCTCGAAAATCCAGTAAAGTCGACTCACTCGCAGATGATCTAAAGGCCCTTTTTCATATCGACAAGTAGCCGAATCAAAGATTAAATCGGAAAGATCATTGCGATGGTGCAAATCAAGCTGCTCAGTTGTGCTCAAGAGCATTTCAAAGTAATAAATCTTTTGAGTAGTCGTTATTTCTCCAGCGTCAAATATATTCCTGAATTGTTCCCCTAAGCTTTTCGCAGCCCACCACTCTGGAGAAATTAGGCCTTCTGCCATCTTGGTGACATTTACACTAGATGAGACCCAACTACATGTATTTGAAAAAATCTCGAAAATCAAGTAGTCAAATTTAGTCGGAAACTCTGAATCTAGATTAACGCTATCATGACGCGCAGTGCTATTAAGGATCTCCTTTAAAAAAGCAACGTAATATGTCAAGGACATATGATCACTTCCTCTCTGAAAAATCGCCGCAGAAACCATGATATGAAAGAAAAAAACCCCACAGAATATCGGGCATTCCCAGCGTTGATCTGACGTTGAGAAATTATCATTTGGCGCATTATAAAAACTGCTTTTATCTTGCTGGCTTTTTATATGGCTGATGACATAACTAGCTATAGGTTCCCAAATTTGATTTGTTACAGCCACCTTCACATCTGAAAAATAATACTGGAGTAGTTCGTTACTCTCATCTATGTAAACCTCCCCAGTATAACTACTGTTTTGATTGTCTCTTAACTCTCTAAAAAGAGCTGAGCCTGGTGTAGAAATCAGATAATTAAAAAAATTATTAGAAACATCCACGCTGCGTAAAAGCAGGCCTGTAGATATAAATTTTGCTACAACTAATGCATGAGTACCTGCAAGATATCTTAGAAATGCCTTCGACTTAAAACACAACTTTATAGAAGCTTCCAAAGACTCTTTGCTTTTATTGCTCTCAGGGGTAAATTTAATTATTGCACGTGAAAATATTTCGGAAATTTTTTCAACGACTTTCTTAGGGGCTGGTTCCAGGTCTATCGAGAAATTAACTGGATGCCTAACTCCCCTTCGAATTACATCGTACCAGCGTTCATTTTCTATGGCTGCCAGCAACGATACATGATGCCTATTAATTAAGTAGGCCAGCATAGGAAATTTTTTTTCTTTTAATAGAGCCACCATTAACTCGGAAAGCTTACCATGATTACATTTCGGAATTCTTTTCCCGATGAACTTCATACAAAAACAGCAAAGCAAAATAATCAAAAGCGTAAAAATTGCTGTCTCTTTTGTAAACCCAAAATACCACCTCACTGGCGCAATCGAAGTCACACGCAAAATTACATCAGAGTAAATTATGAGCAATATACCAACAGTTGGTAATATCAAAATCACCCAATCCCACCATGCAAACCTTAGTACGAAGTCTGCTCTACGCTCTTCTGTCATTAGAGCGTATGCGGCAATCAATATAGTGAAAACAGTTAAAAGCCCATTGGCATCCATGTCTCATCTCATTTTTGACAAAAATTGTAATCTGAAAGCATCTCAGAATTTTAAATAATTCTTTCATAAACTCTAATTACAGGCGAGCTTTTAGGTGCAGTTAACAAGTTACTTCCCCGGCAGGGCCTGATCAACTTAAGGTGTGCGCGGAAAAATCAACGTCGCATATCTCCGACAAAATGGTGAATTTTTTAGGCTCTGCCTCATAAGGGCGCGCACGCGTCCCTAAGTTACTCCATTACCGCAAAACAGAGGCCAATCAAAAATCCGGCCCTGGCGGATTGCCGCCAGTCGGCGTCTCGCCCTCTTTTTAGGCTAGGGAGGCCAACAAACTGCCCTCCAGTCCTATACCAGTCCCATATGGCTATTTTTCAGACGCCAAAAACCACAAACCCCCGACTTTCTTTAGGAAAGTCAGGGGTTTGTGTTTGTAGAATGTGGCGGTGAAGGAGAGATTCGAACTCTCGATACAGTTTCCTGTATACACACTTTCCAGGCGTGCTCCTTAAGCCACTCGGACACTTCACCGTATCTCTTCAAACCGATTCAGTCTGTCGAGGCGCGCTAATGTAGTCGATCGCTTTTCAGATGGCAAACTTTTTTTTCAGAATTTTCATGCGCTTAAGCTCGATCCCCGGCCAAGGGCAATGCAGCCCCCCATGCAATAAGGCAAACCGGCCATTCTTCAGCCTTGCCCACAACCCTATAGAAGAAACCATGCGTTACCCGCTGTGTGATGCAGGGCCCTTGGCGGCCTCGGGGCTGACTCACCAGTCAGTCATGGCGCTTTACCGCAGCTACCGTGGTGGGTAACTTCTGCAGCACTTCAATACAAGGAATTGCGTCATGAGTGAGTTGATTTCCTACCATCTCGAAGACGGTATCGCGACCCTGACCTTGAGCAATGGCAAGGTCAATGCCATCTCCCCGGACGTGATTGCCGCCTTTAATGCGGCGCTGGATCAGGCTACCGCCGATCGCGCGGTGGTGATCATCACCGGCCAGCCGGGGATGCTCTCTGGCGGCTACGACCTCAAGGTCATGACAGCCGGCCCCAAGGAGGCCGTGGCTCTGGTAACCCTGGGTTCGACCCTGGCCCGCCGCCTGCTTTCCCACCCCTACCCGGTGATCGTCGCTTGCCCGGGGCACGCGGTGGCCAAGGGCGCGTTCCTGCTGCTGTCGGCGGACTATCGCATCGGTGTCGAAGGCCCCTTCAGCATCGGCCTCAATGAAGTGCAGATCGGCATGACCATGCACCACGCGGGTATCGAGCTGGCCCGTGACCGCCTGCGTCGCTCGGCTTTGCATCGTTCGGTAATCAATGGCGAGATGTTCGACCCGCAAAGCGCGGTAGATGCCGGCTTCCTCGACAAGGTGGTAGCGCCCGATGAACTGCAAGGCGCCGCCCTGGCCGCTGCACGCCAGTTGAAGAAGATCAACATGGTGGCGCACAAGAACACCAAGCTGAAGGTGCGCAAGGCACTGCTGGATGCCCTGGACAACGCGATCATCCAGGACCAGGAGCACCTGGGCTGAAACCCGCGGATTTGCTACCTGAACCAGCCCGGCCTTCGCGCCGGGCTTTTTACTGCATGCCTTGCCAACAAGCCGCGACCGCTCTAGATCACCATCGCCAGCCATTGCTGGAAACATGTACTTAAACATCGCCCATCTCCCGGCTGAGAACGGCAATTGCCGAAAACAGTGCACATCCGTACACTGCGCCACCTTTTGTCCCCGGGTGGGCCGTTTAGATGCTGTATCTGCTTCGTATGTCGTTGATGGGCTTGCACTTTATCCTGGCAGGCAGCCTGGGCCTGCTGCTCGGCCTGTGCCGCCCATTCAACCCGGACAACAGCCGACTGTGCGCCCGTCTCTACGCCTGGCCGGCGATGTGCATCCTGCGCTTGCGGGTCAAGGCCGAGGTCGGCCCGCTGATGGACAAACCCCAGGGCTGCGTGATCATCGCCAACCACCAGTCCAACTACGACCTGTTCGTATTCGGCAACGTGGTGCCGCGAAGGACCGTGTGCATCGGCAAGAAGAGCCTGAAATGGGTGCCGCTGTTCGGCCAGCTGTTCTGGCTGGCAGGCAACGTGCTGATCGACCGTGGCAACCCGCACAAGGCCCGGCGCTCGATGCTCACCACCACCCACACCTTGCAGCACAAGGACACCTCGATCTGGGTCTTCCCGGAAGGCACCCGCAACCTCGGGGAAGAGCTGCTGCCCTTCAAGAAAGGTGCATTCCAGATGGCCATCGCCGCAGGCGTGCCCATAGTCCCGGTGTGCGTCAGCAGCTACATCAAGCACATGCGCCTGGATCGCTGGAACAGCGGCAAAATCCTGATCCGCTCGCTGCCCGCCATCCCCACGGCCGGGCTGACCCTGGACGACATGCCCCTGCTGATCGCCCAGTGCCGCGAACAGATGCGCGAATGCATCGCCAGCATGGACCGCCAACTGCAGGCCGCCTGAACCCCGACGCCACAAAAAGCCCGCCTTGCGCGGGCTTTTATTTGTCCGCGAACTCCCTCGCGGCCAGTGACTCTGATGGAGCATTGCAGGCTAAGCTGCACCTGATCTGTCACCGCCCCCTTGATAAGAAGAAGTGAACCGGAACCATGGGTAGAGTTGTTGCTGCCGCCGTCTACAGCGGCGGAAAGAAAGTCACGGATATCAGCCTCGACGAAGGGGCCGCCTGGGCCGCCAAGCCCGGCCACTTCGTCTGGATCGGCCTGGAGGAACCCAACGCCCACGAGCTGGCCAACCTGCAGCGCCAGTTCAACCTGCATGAACTGGCCATCGAGGATGCCCTGGAAAAGCACAGCCGGCCGAAGCTGGAAACCTTCGGCGATGCGCTGTTCATCGTCACCTATTCGCCGGTGCGCGATCAGGGCAAGCTGGAGTTCATCGAAACCCACATCTTTGCCGGCAACGGCTACATCATCACCGCGCGCAACGGCCACTCGGCCTCCTATGGCTACGTGCGCCAGCGCTGCGAGGCGCGCCCGCTGCTGCTGGAGCACGGTGAAGACTTCGTGCTCTATGCCCTGCTGGACTTCGTTACCGAGAACTACCAGCCGGTCAGCGAAGCCATCCATGCGGAAATCGACGAGCTGGAGCGCAACGTCCTCTGCGACTCGCTGAACGAACGGGACATCCAGCACCTGCACGGCCTGCGCCGCGACGTGCTGCGCCTGCGCCGGCATGTAGCGCCCATGGTGGAGATCAGCGAAGAACTGCAGAAGCTCAGCTTTCCCTTTATCGACAAGAACATGCGGCCGTACTTCCGGGATGTGCAGATTCACGTCACCCGGCAGATGGAAGACCTCTCGACCCTGCGCGATATCGCCAGCCAGACCATCGAGATCGGCGTACTGCTGGAGGCTTCACGGCAAAGCATCGTGCAACGCAAGTTCGCCGCCTGGGCCGCGATCCTGGCGTTTCCGACGGCGGTGGCGGGGATCTACGGGATGAACTTCCAGAACATGCCGGAGCTGAGTTGGCACTACGGCTACTTTGGCGTCCTGGGTTTTATCAGCGTGGGTTGTGTCGGCCTCTGGGCCAGCTTCAAGCGTTCCGGCTGGCTCTGAAGGAGCGACGGCCCTGCGCCTTGCGGCAGGGCCATGGCCGGGTTCAGGCAGCCTCGGGCTTGTGAGCGACGAAACGCATCATCCACTCCGCCACAGTGGTGCCGTGATGGTCGTGCTCAAGGCTGGCCACGCCCTTCTGGTAGATCTGCTCGCCGAGAAACTCCTGGCGCAGGTCCAGCAAGGCGCGGGAATAGTCGTGGATGAACTCGGGGTGGCCCTGGAAGCACAGCACCTGATCATTGATATGGTAGGCCGCGAACGGGCAGAAATCGCTGGAGGCGATCACCGTGGCGTTCTCCGGCAAGGCGGTAACCTGGTCCTGATGGCTGATCAGTAGCGTCAGCTCCTCCACCACCGGGCTCATCCACGGCGCCTTGGCCGCCAGCTTGTAGCTGTGGGTACCGACACCCCAGCCCTGGCTCGCGCGCTCGCTCTTGCCCCCCAGCAGCAATGCCAGCAACTGATGGCCGAAGCAGATGCCCAACAGCTTGTCGCCACGCTCGTAGCGCCCCAGCAGGTAGGTCTTGAGGGTCTGGATCCAGGGATCGGTGCCGAACGAATCGGCCTTGCTGCCTGTCACCAGATAGGCGTCGAATTCCAGGTCATCGCTGGGGTACTCCCCCTGGACCACGTTGTAGACGCTGAATTGGGCAGCGATGGGCTGCTGGGAAAACAGGCGCTGGAACATCTGCCCGTAACCCTGATATTGATCGACCAGTTCGGGACGCAGGATATCGGTTTCAAGAATGCAGATGCGTAGCGACATAAAAAATTCCTGACAAGGCGATGGCAATAATGAACAGTCCAGAGCCTGCCTTGAAATACCACGGCAAGGCAAGCCCCGGATCAGCTCATTGAGCGCCTGTCGGCGTCAGAACAACTGGCCCAGGCGAGCCTTTTCCAGAAGCAGCGTCGGCGGCCGGAAACGTTCGCCATATTGCTCGGCCAGGTACTGCGCACGGGCGACGAAATCCTGCACCCCGTACTGATTGATGAACTGCAGGGCGCCCCCGCTCCAGGCGGCAAAGCCGATGCCGAAGATCGAGCCGATGTTGGCGTCCGCCGTGGAGTGCAACACTCCCTCCTCCACACAACGCACGGTCTCGATGGCCTGGACGAACAGCAGGCGATCCCGCACATCCTGGGGCGAGATCTGCCCGTCGGCCTTGTAGAAGCGCGTGCGCAACTGCGGCCACAAATGCTTCTGGGCACCGGCCGGATAATCGTAGAAACCGCCACCGGCCGCCTTGCCCGGGCGCTTGTATTCGTTGAGCAGCAGGTCGATCACGGCAAATGCCGGATGTTCGATGGCCGGCTTGCCCTCGGCCTGCAGGTCCTTGGCGGTCTGCTGGCGGATATGGCTCATCAGGCTCAGGGAAACCTCGTCGGAAATCGCCAGCGGCCCCACCGGCATCCCGGCCTTGCGCGCTTCGGTCTCGATCATCGGCGCCGCGATGCCCTCGCCGAGCATGGCGATACCTTCGTTGGTGAAAGTGCCGAACACCCGGGAGGTGAAGAAGCCACGGCTGTCATTGACCACGATCGGGGTCTTCTTGATCTGCAAGACAAAGTCGAAGCCGCGGGCCAGGGTTTCATCGCTGGTTTTCGCCCCCTTGATGATTTCCACCAGGGGCATTTTTTCCACCGGGCTGAAGAAATGCAGGCCGATGAACTTGTCCGGGTTCGGCACTGCCGTAGCCAGGCCCGTGATGGGCAGGGTCGAAGTGTTGGAGGCGATCACCGCGTCACCGCCGACCACCTGCTGCGCAGCCCGGGAGACCTTGGCCTTGAGCTCGCGATCCTCGAACACCGCCTCGATGATCAGGTCGCAACCGGCCAGGTCGGCATCCTCGGCGGTGGTGCGGATCCGCGCCAGGGTGGCGTCCCGCTGCTCGCGGCTCAACTGCCCGCGAGCCACCTTTTTCTCCAGCAGCGCCGCCGAGTGGGCCTTGCCCTTCTCGGCCGCCTCGGAGCTGATGTCCTTGAGCACCACCTCGATACCCGCCACCGCACTGACATAGGCAATGCCCGCGCCCATCATGCCGGCGCCAAGCACCCCGAGTTTTTTCGTGACCTGCGGCGGCACGCCCTGTGGCCGTGAGCTGCCGGCATTGATCTGGTTGAGCTGGAACCAGAAGGTGCCGATCATGTTCTTCGCCACCTGGCCTGTGGTCAGCTCGGTGAAGTAACGGGTCTCGATCAGTTGCGCGGTGTCGAAATCCACCTGGGCGCCTTCGACGGCAGCGCAGAGGATCTTTTCCGGCGCGGGGAAGCAACCCTGGGTCTTGGTCCGCAGAATCGATGGGGCGATGGCCAGCATCTGCGCAACCTTGGGGTTCGACGGCGTGCCACCAGGGATCTGGTAGCCGCGCACATCCCAGGGCTGCTGCGCGCCCGGGTTGGCGAGGATCCAGGCCCGAGCCTTGGCCAGCAGGTCGTCGCGGTCCGTCGCCAGGGCATCGATCAGGCCAGCTTGCAACGCCTGCTGCGGGCGCACTTTCTTGCCTTCCAGCAGATAGGGCAGAGCCTTTTCCAGGCCCAGCATGCGCACCATGCGCACTACCCCGCCGCCGCCGGGCAACAGGCCCAGGGTGACTTCCGGCAGGCCGACCTGTACCGATTTATCGTCCAGGGCAACGCGATGATGGCAGGCCAGGCAGATTTCCCAGCCGCCGCCCAGGGCCGCGCCATTGATTGCAGCGACCACCGGCTTGCCCAGGGTTTCCAGGGCTCGCAGCTGGCCCTTGAGGGCCAGCACCATGTCGTAGAAAGCCTTGGCCTCAGGCCTGCCGACCTTGATCAGCTCATTGAGGTCACCGCCGGCGAAGAAGGTCTTTTTCGCCGAGGTGATGATCACCCCGGCAATCGATTCCTGCTCGGCCTGCAAGCGCGCCACGGCACCGGCCATGGCGTCGCGGTACAGGGCATTCATGGTGTTGGCGCTCTGGCCCGGCATATCGATGGTCAGGACGACGATCTGGTCCTGGCCTTTTTCGTAACGGATGGCATCGGTCATGAAAGGGATTCCTTGAAGTCGGGGCTCAGAGGCGTTCGATGATGGTGGCGATACCCATGCCGCCGCCGACACAGAGGGTCGCCAGGCCATAGCGCTGGCGCCGGGTTTCCAGCTCATCGAGCAAGGTGCCGAGGATCGCGCAGCCGGTGGCCCCCAGCGGGTGGCCCATGGCGATGGAGCCGCCGTTGACATTGACCTTGGCCGGGTCGATGGCCATGTCCTTGATGAACTTGAGCACCACCGAGGCGAAGGCTTCATTGACTTCGAACAGGTCGATGTCCTCGACCCGCAGCCCGGCCTTGGCCAGGGCCTTGCGGGTGGCCGGCGCCGGGCCGGTGAGCATGATGGTGGGGTCGGTGCTGGTGACCGCCGTGGCCACGATCCGCGCCCGGGGCTTGAGCCCCAGCTCGCGGCCCTTGGCTTCGGAGCCGATCAGCATCAGCGCCGCGCCGTCGACGATGCCCGAGCTGTTGCCGGGGGTGTGCACATGGTCGATCCGCTCCACATGGCTGTAGACCCGTAGCGCCGTGGCATCGAAGCCCATCTGCCCCATCATCTCGAAACTCGGCTTGAGCTTGCCCAGGCCCTCCAGGGTCGAATCGGCGCGAATGAACTCGTCATGGTCCAGCAGCACGATGCCGTTCTGGTCCTGCACCGGCACCAGGGATTTGGCAAAGGCCCCGCCAGCCCGGGCGCGGGCGGCCTTCTGCTGGGAGTGCAGGGCAAAGCGGTCGACGTCCTCCCGGGAGAAGCCTTCCAGGGTCGCGATCAGGTCGGCGCCAATCCCCTGGGGGGTGAAATGGCTGTGCAGGTTGGTCTCCGGGTCCAGCACCCAGGCCCCGCCGTCGCTGCCCATGGGCACCCGCGACATGGACTCGACGCCGCCAACCACCACCAGTTCCTCGAACCCGGAACGCACCTTCATCGCCCCCAGGTTGACTGCCTCCAACCCGGAAGCGCAGAAGCGATTGATCTGCACCCCGGCCACGCTTACGTCCCAATCCGCAGCCTGGACCGCGGTCTTGGCGATATCGGCGCCCTGATCACCGATCGGCGTCACACAGCCCAGGACCACGTCGTCCACCTGGCTGGTGTCCAGTTCGCAGCGCTGCTGCAGGGCGCGCAACAGGCCCGCGGCCAGGTTCACCGGTTTCACGCTGTGCAAGGCGCCATCGGCCTTGCCTTTGCCGCGGGGCGTGCGTAACGCATCGAATATCAAAGCTTGGGTCATGACGTCCTCGAACCGCTGTGCAGGGGAAAATGTCGAGCTCCCACCTTAGGCGCGGCAGCGTCGGATTCAATGACCGATGCGCTCAGCCGCCTTGACGCCGACGCTCAGACGAACGGTAGGCAGCTAAGGGCTCTGCCGATGAAGGGTCGCGAGCTGTCTAGCCAGAGGGCGGCCAAGGCACGCCCGGGCCGATATATAGCCTTTTAATAAATCAGAAATATAAATTCATATGAATTGGATCTAAGCCAGAGGATTCAAGGCCCCTAAGGTAGAAACTGTAGGAAGTTCCAGACGGATTCTGCACTGGGGCAAGTAAGAAAAAGGACACATAGCCGGTTCATAGTGACTCGTAATGGAGTTCACCCACCGGCATGCATTGACGCTCAGGAATAACAACAAAAGGCATTCAGCCATGTTCAAGCATTCGAAAGTACGTCAGGCGGGGCTCATTCTTTTCGCAACCACACTGCTGTTGATCTTGCCGAATCTCACCAAAGTGATCGGCTGATCTGTGGCTGCTCGATCAACGAGACGGAAAATTGTCCCCGGTTCCTACCGGGGCCCGGACTTGTGTGCCAGTCTTCCTGAGGAACACCAAGGGGAAGACTCATGCGCCATTGGATTGCACTCGCCACACTCCTGAGCGCCTTTCACGCTCACGCCGGAATCATCGACGTCAACCGCGCGGTGGACGAAATCAATGATGGGGCGTTGATCCTCGATCTGCGCAACGAGAGCGACTTTGCCGCCGGCAATGTGCACAACTCGCTGCAGGTCAATCTCGAACTGGAGGACGGCACCGGCATCAGCGCCGAGGGCCTGGCCTACCAGTTGCGCAAAGTGGTGCTGGACCCCAACGCCACCGTGGTGATCTACAGCGACACCAACCAGCACGCCCTTGAAGCCGAAGACACGCTGGTCAAGCACGGCTATTTCGGTATCGTGAACGGCGGCAACTACGAAGAGCTCCGGGACGCCCTGTTCGACCATGTGTCGCGACCGGACGACGTGCTTCCCGGCGACGAACCCACTGACGACGACCCGACGGCCATCAATTGAAAGTATTCCTCCTTGGCGCTGCCCTGCTGCTGAGCAGCCCGCTGCACGCCGCGCAACTGCTGATCGACCTGGGCTCCGCCAGCCACACCTGGCAGACCGAAGAACTGCTAAGGCACCCCCAGGCCCGGACCATATCCATCAAGGACGATGTGTCCTACAAGCGCGACATGCAGTACCGCGCCGTGCCCATGGCGACCCTGCTCAAGGGCCTGAAGGCCGAAGACCACCTTCAAGCCGTGGCCCTGGACGGCTTTGCCGCGGAGCTCAGCGCCGCGCCGCTGCTTGAACGCCAGGGCGCCCAGGCCTGGCTGGCCGTGGAGGACCCGAGCCGGCCATGGCCTGCGCTGGCTGCCGACAAACCCAGCGCCGGGCCTTTCTATCTGGTGTGGACCGACCCTGCCGCCGGGCATATCAGCCCGGAGCAATGGCCGTTCCAGGTGGCGCGCATCCAGCGCCTGGAGCCAGTGGCGCAGCGCTTCCCGACCCTGCTTCCGGATCCGCAGTTGGCGGCCACTGATCCAATCAACCAGGGCTTTGCCCTGTTCCAAAAAAACTGCCTGGCCTGCCACCGGCTCAACGGTGCCGGCGATTCACAGTTCGGTCCGGACCTGAATATCCCCTACAGCCCCACCGAGTATTTCAGCGGCGATTTCCTCAAGCGCTATATCCGCGATCCGCAAAGCATGAGGCGCTGGCCCCAGGCGAAGATGCCCGGGTTCAACAACAACGTGCTGCCGGATCAGGAGCTGGACCTGCTGCTGGGGTATCTCAGGCACATGGCGGGGCGCAAGCAGGTTCCCTGAGCCTTGCGACATCGCCTTTGCCACCTCTGGCGCCTTCGCCGGCAGCCGGCTCCTAGCGAAAACGCGTGTTACTGCTGGAGCACCCTGGCGTGCATCTGCTCACCGGCGGCGCCCCGGCGCATACCGCGCACCGGGCAGGCATCCAGGTAGTCCAGGCCCACCGCCAGCTTGAGGTGGCGCTCGGGCCGCGCCAGTTGGTGGGTCACATCGAAGCTGTACCAGGCGCCTTCCAGCCAGGCTTCGGCCCAGGCGTGGCCAAGTAATTGCCCGCTGTCCTCGCGGTACAGATAACCGGAAACAAAACGTGCCGGAACGCCAAGGCTACGGGCACAGGCAAGGAAGGCGTGGGTGTGGTCCTGGCAGACCCCGGCGCGCCCGGCGAAAGCCTGCGCCGCGCTGGTGGCCACGTCCGTTGCCCCAGGCGTGTAGGCCATGAGCTGGTGCAGCCCATGCATCAGGTCGATCAACCCTGTGCGATCACGCCGCCTTGCGCATTGCCGGCCGGCGAACTCGCGCAGTTGAGCATCCGCCTCGGTCAGGCTGGTGAAACGCAGGAACGGCAAGGGCGACTGGCATTCATGCTCGGCCTCGCGCAGCTCATCGATATCCACTTGGCCACGGGCGCCGATGATCACTGCTTCGTGGGGCTCGTCCAGGGTCAGTACGTGCAGGATGTTGCCGAAGGGGTCCCGCTGCGCACGCACCGGTCGTGGCAGATCCAGCTGCCAGCAGAGCACTTGCTGGCGCTCGCTGTCGTGGGGTGTCAGGCGCAGGTACTGGATGCTGGCGCCTACCGGATCGGCGTAGCGATAGGTGGTTTCATGGCTCACGGACAGTCTCATGCCGCCTCCAGATAAGAGCGGTGAATCGCGTTGCCCAACTGGCGCACCAGGGGGATGAAGTCGGTCAGCCAGGCGTGCAGGCCTTCGTCGAGAATCTGATCGATACCGATGTAGCGCAGGCGTGCATCCATCTGCGCCGCCAGACGCTGGGCCGGGCGCCCGTTGTCGCCGGGCAGGCTGGCGAGGATCTGGTCGATCTCCTCGGTACAGGCCCGCAGCGAGCGCGGCACGTCGGCGCGCAACAACAGCAGCTCGGCCACATGCCGGGCACCGGGTGCCTCGCGATAGACCTCGGTGTAGGCCTCGAAGGAAGACAAGGCCCGCAGCAACGCACTCCACTGGTAATAGGCATGGGCGGTGCCGTCGCACACCGCATCGGCCTGGTCGCCGGCCATCTCGTAGCGTGCGTCCAGCAGGCGCAGGGTGTTGTCGGCGCGCTCGATGAAGGTTCCCAGGCGGATAAAGCGAAAGGCGTCGTTGCGCATGATGGTGCCGTAGGAAGCGCCACGAAACAGATGGGAGCGCTCCTTGATCCATTCGCAGAAGCGGTTCATGCCATAGGCACTGAGGCCCTGGCTGGCGATCTGGTGGATGTCCAGCCAGGTGGCATTGACGTTTTCCCACATGTCGGCGGTGATCCGCCCGCGCACGGCATGGGCGCAGGCCCGGGCCGATCCCAGGCAACTGTAGATACTGGCGGGGTTGGCCGGGTCCAGGGCGAAGAACTGCAATAGCTGCTCGGCGTGCAAGGCCTGGTGGCGGGCGTGGTAATCCTCCAGGGTGCCGGTGATCAGCAGTGGCATGGCCAGCTCGTGCAGGCCATCGCCGCGCCCGTCCTGGGGCATCAGCGACAGGGAATAGCTGACATCGAGCATCCGCGCCAGGTTTTCCGCGCGCTCCAGGTAGCGTGACATCCAGTACAGGTCCGACGCGGTTCGACTCAACATGGCAGGCTTCCTTAATCCTCGACCACCCAAGTGTCCTTGGTCCCGCCGCCCTGTGAGGAATTCACCACCAACGAACCTTCACGCAGGGCCACACGGGTAAGACCACCGGGCACCACACGGGTTTCACCACCAGAAAGGACAAAGGGCCGCAGATCGATATGCCGCGGGGCGATGCCGCTTTCGACAAAGGTCGGGCAGGTGGACAGCGCCAGGGTTGGTTGGGCGATGTACGCCTCGGGCCGGGCCTTGATCCGTACGCGGAACTCCTCGATCTGCGCCGCCGTGGCCGCCGGCCCCACCAGCATGCCGTAGCCGCCGGAACCCTGGGTTTCCTTGACCACCAGTTGCGCCAGGTTGGCCAGCACATGGGACAGCTCGGCGGGCCGGCGGCACTGCCAGGTCGGCACGTTCTGCAGAATCGGCTCTTCGTCCAGGTAGAAACGGATCATCTCGATGACATAGGGGTACACCGACTTGTCATCGGCCACCCCGGTGCCGATGGCGTTGGCCAGTACCACAGTGCCCGAGCGGTAGGCTGCCAACAGGCCGGGCACGCCGAGCAGGGAATCGGGGTTGAACGCCAGGGGGTCGAGGAAGGCATCGTCGAGGCGACGGTAGATCACATCCACCGCCTGCGGGCCGGCGGTGGTGCGCATGAACACCCGGTCGTCACGCACGAACAGGTCGGCACCTTCCACCAGCTCCACTCCCATCTCCCGCGCCAGGAACGCATGCTCGAAAAATGCGCTGTTGAAGCGCCCCGGGGTCAGTACCACCACCGTCGGATTGTCCAGGGGGCTGGAGCTTTTCAGGGTATCGAGCAACAGGTTCGGGTAATGGTCGATGGGGGCGATGCGCTGGGCGGCGAACAGCTCGGGAAACAGGCGCATCATCATCTTGCGGTCTTCGAGCATGTAGCTGACGCCGCTGGGGGTGCGCAGGTTGTCCTCGAGCACGCAGTAGCGGCCGTCGCCGTCGCGTACCAGATCAACTCCGCAGACATGGGCATAGACATCACCGTGCAGGTCCAGGCCCTGCATGGCCAGCTGGTACTGCTGATTGGCCAGGACCTGCTCGGCGGGAATGATCCCGGCGCGGATGATTCGTTGCTGGTGGTAGAGATCGGCCAGAAACAGGTTCAGCGCCCGTACCCGCTGAATGCACCCTTGTTCGATGATCCGCCATTCCCGTGCCGGGATGATGCGGGGAATGGTGTCGAAGGGAATCAGCCGCTCGGTGCCCTGCTCGTCGCCATACAGGGTGAAGGTGATGCCGGCACGGTGGAACAGCAGGTCGGCCTCGCGACGGCGGCGGGCCAGGAGTTCGTCGGGGGTATTGGCCAACCAGCGGGCGAACTCGCGGTAATGCTCGCGAACCTGGCCGTCGGCCCCATGCATTTCATCAACAGCGCTGTGGTTCATGCCGTACTCCCTGTCACCTGCACACCCGGGCTTCGCCAGCCCTGTGCCTTCGGCACAAGCGCCCCAAAATCAGTCCGTTGCAGCCCAAGGCCGATGCCCGCATAACCGATGCATGCGGACCGCCCCTGCCCGGGCCATGGCTGGCATCGGTCTTGGCTATCACCAGCATAGTCAGAGTTGATTTCACTGCCCGCTGGCCGCTGGGGATAATCGCGTCCATCGAGCAAACACTTCGCCAAGCCTGATGAAGTCGCTGCTGCAACCTTGATGACGCCGATGACAACCGGGTCCGGGCTCTCCCGACCGGTTCCCTCTCCTGACCGGTCTTCCCTTTTAGCCACCCTCTCGGGTGGCTTTTTTTTACCTTGTGCGGGCCCCGAAAACACAATTGGCCGGCCCAGGGGCCAGCCAATTGTCTGTCTCGATATATCTAGCGCAGGCTATACCAGCCGTCCACGGATCTCCTGTTTCACTCCCCAGCCCTCAATGATGCCGCCCAGGGGCTCGACCACCGCCTCGAAGTCCTGTTCAAAATCCCCGATGCCGCCATAGGTGGCGTACATCACCTTGCTCAGTTCCAGGTACCAGGCGCCGTCGTCACGCACGCTGACCTGGGCATTCAAGGATTCACCGCGAAAATGTCCTGCCGCCCTGCGTGCCCGCTCCTCATCCGGAAAAATGGCGTAGAACTCGATGGGATGGAATCGTGAAAAGTCGAAACCGCCTTCTTTCATGCGGCGCAGCACACTGCTGCTGATGTCTTCTTGAACGGCTGTGCTCATGAAACGTCCTCCTCAAACCGATGGATAGACTTTCCGTGTTTCCCGAACCACCGGCCAAAGGGACCGGCATCACGACCCGGGGCGGGTCGTCAGGAAACAAGCATGGAGCTGACAAGATCAGAGCCTAGCGAAGAATTCGCTGATCTCGTTTGCAGATTAGCGCCTTGCTCTGGACGTCGCCAGAAATTGCTGCGAAGCGCGCTCTACCCTCTCTAGATCGGCGTGATACTGAGAATCTGAATGCTGTTCTGCTCTTTCAGGCTCTTGAGGGTGGGATCCTCGGTGCGCCCGTCCAGATCGTTCAGGTCCAGTTCGGCACTCACTGGCAACAACTTGGCCCGCACCAGTTGTGCGGCGCGTTCCATCGTCGGTTGCTGGTCGCAGTCGAAATGCTCGACGGACTGGACACCATGATCGTCAACGAAAGTGACTTGCCACTTTTGCATCAGTGCCTCCTCGATAGCCCCATGAGTGGGCTGACAACATCTCGACCCTGAGCAACGGGCAATCGTTCCACCGCGCTGCCGGAACACAGCAATGACAAGGCCGCCCGAAGGCGGCCCTGGTAATGCTGGCAAAACTCAGCCGATCAAGGCTTTTCGGCGCGAGCCTTGAGTGCCTTCAGGGTGTTGAACGGCGCATCCACCACGAACTTGTTGGCCAGCCAGGACGGCACGCTGCCACCCGGCTCGGTGTGCACCTGGTAGGTCACTTCCACCTGGTCGGCGCCTTTGGGTACGAACTTCCAGTAGCCCTCGACCTGGGCCACCCGCACGAAGCCTTTCTCTTCAGGGATGTAGGTGGGCACGCCCTCCAGTTTGCGGGTCAGGCTGCCGTCGGCCGCTTCGCTGGTAGTGATGTGCAATACCGAATCACGGGCAGTGACTGGCCACGGGGTGTTGAACTGGGTGTAGGTCCAGCTTTGATCGCCCTCGTGCTTGAGCAGCTTCTGGGTCTTGCACTCGTGGATCCAGGAGCAGGCGCCCGCCACGTCTTCCTGCAGCGCGCGGAGCTTGGCGATGGAGGTCTTCATGGTGGTCACACCACGGTAGGCCTTGTATTTGGAGCCGGCCACTTCACTCAAGGAGACCTTGATGCCGTCTTCATCCTTGGCGGTTTGCCAGTCTTCGGCGTGGGCCGTTGCCGACAAGAGCACGGTTAAACCACAGAGCACAGCCATTCGTTGCAGCGAACCCATTGTCTTATTCCTTATTGTTGAAGTTCCGTTCATTGAGAACACTCTATGCCGCGGTCACTTGTTCCCACCAGCCAATCAGGCGGATGGCTTCTTCGCGGCTTTCGCCACACACCTCGGGATCCGCCAGGAACGCCCCACACACCGCCGGCCGCTCCGGCAGGCCGAACAGCCCGCACAGGTGTTCGACAGAAAGATGCAGGCAACGTTCTCCCGCCGGCTTGCCCTGGGGCATTCCGGGAATCGGGGTGCTGATGGAAGGGGCGATGCAGCAGGCGCCACAACCTTCACGGCAGTTCATGAGGAAAAGCTCCTTGCGACAAGCAGAGTGTTGAATGACGCCCGCCAAGAGTAACCGCTAAAACAGCCGTTTAAAATTACTCAAAGAACGGATTTGACGCACAACCGTGCGTGACTGATCAGTCTCCGACAAAGTGTCGAGCCAACCCGTCACAGAAGAGGATGAAGAATTTACTGCTTGAACTCGAAATCCAGGGCCGCGCCTTCGATATCCCGACGTTCCTCGTTGCGCAGCTGCAATTGCATTTCATTGCTGAGCAAGCGGCCGTTGAGCTGGAACGGGCTGCTTTCCTTGGGCTTCTCGCCAAACATCTGCGGCAGCAGCGGCTCGCGCTTGGGTAGCGGCACACTGCCCACCGGCTGCAGGTGCTTGACCATTTCCGGCGGCAGGCTCAAGTCCACCTTGGCGCTGGGCAACGGCTTCTTGATGTCCTGATAGGCCCATTTGGACTTGGGCTTGGCGGGCGCCTTCTTGGCCGCGGACTTGCTCTTGCTGGCACTGGCCGAAGGCTTGGCCTTGCTGGCCGGAGCCTTCTTGGCAGGGGCCGCCTTAGTGGCGTGGGCCGCCCCCGCAGCCGGCTTGTCCTGGGAGGAAGCCGCCTGGGCAGGAGCCACGAAGGTGGTTCCCAACAGACAGACACTTAACCAGAGGGCAGGTAGAAAGGCTTTCATGAAAGACAGGTAGATCGACAAAAGGTCCTCTATGCTCGCTTGTTGCAGGCCCCATGACAAGCACAGGGCCACACTGATTAAAATCCGCCCGCCGCCTCCTGGCACAACTGGCTGGCAAGCATTCCCAAAGTCATCAGGGCCCGCTCGGCCTCGCGATTCCAGGGCGTACCGCAGTTGAGCCGCACACAGTGGTTGAACTGCTCGGTGTTGCTGAAGATCAGCCCCGGGGCGATGCTGATGCCCTGCTGCAAGGCTCGCACATGAAGCTCCTGGGTGTTGACCCGCCCCGGCAGGCTGACCCAGAGAATGAAGCCCCCGTTGGGCCGGGTGATCTGCGTGCCCTCAGGGAAGTACTGCTGCACCGCCAGTTGAAAGGCGCTGAGATTCTTCCGGTATTCCTGGCGGATGTACCGTAAATGCCGGTCATAACCGCCGTTTTCCAGGTAGGCCGCAACCCCCATCTGGGTCACGCTGCACGCAGAATGGGTGCTGAAGGTCTGCAGGCGCTGGATCTCCTGCTGGTACTTGCCGGCAATCATCCAGCCGATGCGCACGCCGGGAGACAAGGTCTTGGAGAAGCTCGAACAGTAGATCACCCGATCCAGGCGGTCATAGGCCTTGAGGGCCTTGGTACGCCCCACCTCGAACATCAACTCGCCATAGATATCGTCCTCGACCACCTGGATATCGAAATCCGATGCCAGGCGCAGCAACTGCTTCTGCCGCTCCTCGGGCATGGTGCCGCCCAGGGGATTGCTCAGGCGTGTGGTCAGCACCAGGGCCTTGATCGACCATTGGTTGGCCGCCAGTTGCAGGGCTTCCAGGCTCATGCCGGTGGACGGATCACTGGGAATCTCGATGACCTTGAGCCCCAGCAAGTCCGCCAGTTGCAGCAGGCCGTAGTAGGTCGGCGACTCCGCAGCAATCAGGTCCCCGGGCCGGGTCAGCACCCGCAATGACATCTGCAGGGCATCGACGCAGCCGTGGGTGATCACCACTTCCGACGGGTCGACCACCACCCCGGCATCGCGCATGCGAATGGCCACCTGACGCCGCAGTGGCTCGAAGCCCGGGCTGAACATGTAACTGAATGCCCGGGGGCTGTGAAACCGGGTGACCTTGGCCAACTGCTGGTGCAGCGCCCGCACTGGCAGATAGTCAACGCTGGGCACTGCGGCCCCCAACGGAAACACACCTTCGCGACGGGACTCCACCAGCACCTGCTGAATGATGCTGCTGCGGGTCACCAGCCCTGGGCGCTCGACCCGGGCGATATCCGGCGTGGGCGCGGTCAGCGCCGGCGTCTGGTGCACGTAGTAGCCCGACTGCGGGCGCGCGCGAATCAGCCCCTGGTCTTCGAGGTTGGCGTAGGCCTGGAGTACCGTGGCGTGGCTGACATTGAGCTGCGAGCTCATCTTGCGTACCGACGGTACGCGCTCCCCCGGCTGGTAGACACCACGGCGAATATCCTCAGCCAGTTGCTGAGCGATACGTTGATAGAGCAAGAGATTGGTCATGGCGCAGCACTCGATTTCACGGCGTTTTATTCTTGTGTGAAACAATACCGGCACAGTTTAGAAGTGTACTGGGACAGTTTCTACAATAGTCGAGGACACGGGGCAGTGAAAAGCATAACTGTAGGGTTTTTGTGAACCTCTTGGCAGGCATAAAAAAACCCGACGCGGGCAAGGCGTCGGGTTTTTCCGTGGCACTGGCGCAGCTTCAGCGAGAAGCGCCCAACTGGCCTTTTTCGTCGGAGAACACGATCTCTACCCGACGGTTCTGCGCCCTTCCCCGCTCGGAAGCATTGGCCTCCACCGGATAGTCGTCGCCATAGCCTTCGACCTGGATGCGTTTTTCATCGATACCCAGGTCCACCAGCACATCCGCCACGGCTTGGGCGCGGTCCTTGGACAGCTGCAGATTGCTCTGGCGCTCGCCGGTGTTGTCGGTGTAACCCTCGATGCGCACCACGCGCTTGGGGTTCAACTGGAGGAACTGCACCACCTTGAGCACAGTGCGGTTCGCCGAGTTCTTCAGTTCCGCTTCGCCGGTATCGAACAGCACATCCCCCAGAGTCATCACCAGACCGCGATCGGTCTGGGTGGTGGCCAGGCTGATGATCTGTTCTTCCAGCCATTTGCCCTGCTGCTGCACGCTGAGCAACTTGGCTTCGCGCAGGGCCAGTTGCAGGCGCTGGCGCTCCAGCTCGAGCTTGGCCGCACGCTCGTTGTTGAGTGCCTGTTCGGTATGCTCACGGGCGATTTCGCTGTAGCGCCGACTCAGGTAGGCGTAATGCTCCACATCGCCACCGCTGCCCCAATAGGTGGAGAGGCGATCGGCACGTGCCAGGGACTCCCCGGCACGGATCACGTCCTTGGGCGCGATACGCAGCACGTTGGAGTCTTCCTTGACCTTCTGGAAGTCGTTACTGGCCTGCTGCAGGGCTTCTTCGCTGTGCTGGCCAGCGCAGCCATAGAGTCCGGCGCATGCCAGGAGCACTGCACTGCCGATGATCCGGGTAGACAGATTCATTGGGCATCTCCCAGTTGCTTGCGCAGGCGAGTGATGCGGGTATTGAGTGCATTCACCTGTTCCTGGCTCTTGCGGGTCAGGACCTTGGCTTCGGCCAGGCGCGCATCCAGTTCGGCCTGTTCGGCGCGCATCCGCGCTTTCTTGTAGGACTCATCCTGCATGTTGCCCTGTGCCCGGGAGAACTTGTCTTCGGCCAGTTTCAACTCGGGCATGTCCTCGGCAGAAGCCCCCACGGCCTTGGCCTGCTCCAGCGTCTGCGCGGTGAGGCGCATCTGCTCGATGGGCGCCGGATCGGTTGCACAACCCGCCAGGGCGAGAACAGCCATGGCGGCGAAAAGAGGTCGAATAGTCACACAAGATTCCTACTGTTTTGGGCTGCTGACGGGTTGCTGCAACTGGGCCTTCCAGCGCTCCAGATTGCGCTGCAGCAAGGTCTCCGTCAGACCGGACGCGGGCAATTCTGTCATCTTTTTGGCCAACTGTCCGCGCAACCATGGGTCATTGCAGGCGGAGTTATGGGACAGCGCAAGGAACAGCCCCGGTTTGTCGATGGGCTGGGGAAACGCTGCCAGATCCGCCGTCATGCCCAGGGTCTGGGCCATGGCCATGCCTGCGTAGCGAGGCGCCAGCACATAGTCCACCTCCCCCAGGAGCAAGGTCTGGAAGACCTGGGTCAGATTCGGCAGGCGCTTGAGTTGCAGATGCTCCTTGGCCATGGCGACAAAGGGCTGAGTCAGTCGGGCCTTTTCCGACACGGCGCCCGGATGGCCTGCCAGGTCTCCCGGCTGGGTGTAGCTGAGGGTCGAATCCTTGCGGGTCCAGACCAGATAGTCGTTCTGCACCAGCGCCGGGTGGATGTAGTCCAGCGATTCCAGCTCATTGAGGGTCAGCGGTGCATCGGCGAGCAGGTCCATGCGCCCGGTGCGTACCTCGTCCAGCGCCTCGGAGCGCTTGCCGGCATACAGCACCTCGACCTTCAGCCCCAGTTCCCCGGCCACCTGCTGCAGCAGGTCGGCGCTGGCACCCATCAGGTGCTTGGGGTCCTGAGGGTCACGCCACAGGTAAGGCGGTGCATCGGGGCTGCCAGTGACCACCAGACGCTCGCACTTGCCCGCCGCCATCGACAACGATGGCAACAACGTCAGGCCCAACAGCACTGGCCAGCCACTCATGCGGCGCAGATCCATGGCGAAACCCTCCCCCGGCAAAAAACACACATAAAAAAACCCGGCCAAAAGGCCGGGCTCTTTATAAGTGAAGACGCCGGATTAGACCAGCTTCTCCAACTCAGGTACGGCTTCGAACAAGTCCGCTACCAGGCCGTAGTCGGCTACCTGGAAGATTGGCGCTTCTTCGTCCTTGTTGATCGCGACGATCACTTTGGAGTCCTTCATGCCCGCCAGGTGCTGGATAGCGCCAGAGATACCGACGGCGATGTACAGCTGTGGCGCAACGATCTTGCCGGTCTGGCCGACCTGCATGTCGTTGGGCACAAAACCTGCGTCCACCGCAGCGCGGGACGCGCCGACAGCAGCGCCCAGCTTGTCGGCCAGGGCATACAGGTGCTTGAAGTTGTCGCCGTTCTGCATGCCGCGGCCGCCGGAAACGACGATCTTGGCTGCGGTCAGTTCAGGGCGATCGGACTTGGCCAGTTCTTCGCCAACGAAGCTCGACTTGCCGGCATCGTGAGAGGCGCCGACGGTTTCGACTGCAGCCGAACCACCTTCAGCGGCAACGGCGTCGAAACCGGTGGCACGTACGGTGATGACTTTTACGGCAGCCGAGGACTGCACGGTAGCGATGGCGTTACCGGCATAGATCGGACGCTTGAAGGTATCAGCGCTTTCTACCGAGATGATTTCGGAGATCTGGTCGACGTCCAGCTGAGCGGCAACCCGCGGCAGGATGTTTTTGCCGTTGGAAGTAGCGGCAGCCAGGATGTGGCTGTAGCCAGCGCCCAGTTCGGCCACCAGCGGCGCAACGTTTTCCGGCAGTTGGTGAGCGTAGGCGGCGTTGTCGGCCACCAGCACTTTGGCCACGCCAGCGATCTTGGCCGCGGCTTCAGCCACGGCGCCAACGCCCTGGCCGGCTACCAATACATGCACGTCACCACCGATTTTGGCGGCGGCGGCAACGGTGTTCAGGGTGGCCGGAGCCAGCGCCTTGTTATCGTGTTCGGCGATTACCAAGATAGTCATGATCAGATTACCTTCGCTTCGTTTTTCAGTTTCTCGACCAGTTCAGCCACCGACTTGACCTTGATGCCCGCGCTGCGCGCAGCCGGCGCTTCGACTTTCAGGGTCTTGTTGGTGGAGGCGGTGGAAACGCCCAAAGCATCAGGAGTCAGCGTTTCAAGCGGCTTCTTCTTGGCTTTCATGATGTTTGGCAGAGACGCGTAGCGCGGCTCGTTCAAACGCAGGTCGGTGGTGACGATGGCTGGCAGGTTCAGCGCAACGGTCTGCAGGCCGCCGTCGATTTCACGGGTGACGTTGACCTTGTCGCCGGACACTTCGACCTTGGAGGCGAAGGTGCCTTGAGCGTAGCCGCTCAGGGCTGCCAGCATCTGGCCGGTCTGGTTGTTGTCGCTATCGATGGCCTGTTTGCCGAGGATCACCAGCTGTGGCTGTTCCTTGTCGACCACGGCCTTGAGCAGCTTGGCCACGGCCAGGGAGTTCAACTCTTCAGCGGACTCGACGAGGATCGCGCGATCGGCACCCAGTGCCAGGGCGGTACGCAGTTGCTCTTGAGCAGTAGCAGGACCGATGGAGACGACGACGATTTCAGTCGCTACACCTTTCTCTTTCAGGCGTACGGCTTCTTCCACTGCGATTTCGCAGAAAGGGTTCATCGACATCTTGACGTTGGCGAGGTCGACGCCGGAGTTGTCCGCTTTGACGCGAACCTTGACGTTATAGTCGACCACTCGTTTGACAGCTACAAGAACCTTCATGGATTCCTCGTTACTCTCCGGTGAAAAGAAAGTCGCCTAGGCGAGAACCTGGCGGTTGATGCTCATCGGCACAAGGGCACCTCCAAAAACGCTGGCGCACAAAAAGGTTGACCTTGCTCACGGGGTGATGACCGTTCGTCAGTGGTGACCGACGAGTCATTCATTATCGCGGCGTGTAGACTGCGCACTTTCAAGTTGCGCGCGCGTCACCTTTACTGCCTTTGCCCTGTCTTTAGAGGTGCTCTTGAAACCAACAGTCAGCCTACGGCGAGCGCAAAACCGACCGTATCTTGACCGGAACGCCTTTTCCGGTCAATACGGCAAAATAGCCGTTTATAAGCCGCGCTTCTTTGATTTATCTGGGCTGCGGCAAATTCAAACAAACGTTTGTATTGGACGCTGAGAGTGGTGTAGATATAATGCGCCGCCCAGAGAGAAAGGTCGGCCGTCCTCCCCTTCTCCCCCCATGCGCGATGGGAGAAAGCGGGGATGCAACGCCAAACCTCCAATTAGAAAAAACCGTTGAGCCTTGAGTAGGAGATAGCCTAGTGGAACGCGAATACATGGAATTCGACGTGGTCATCGTCGGTGCCGGCCCCGCAGGCTTGTCCGCCGCTTGCCGCCTTAAGCAGAAGGCCGCTGAAGCCGGGAAGGAAATCAGCGTCTGCGTGGTTGAAAAAGGCTCCGAAGTCGGTGCTCACATCCTTTCCGGTGCCGTGTTCGAACCACGGGCCCTGAATGAATTGTTCCCGGACTGGAAGGAACTGGGCGCCCCGCTCAACACCCCGGTCACCCGCGACGACATCTATGTCCTGCGCAGCGGCGAAACCTCCACCAAGGTTCCAGACTTCTTTGTGCCTAAGACCATGCACAACGAAGGCAACTACATCATTTCCCTGGGCAATCTGTGCCGCTGGCTGGCCCAGCAGGCCGAGAACCTGGGCGTGGAAATCTACCCGGGCTTTGCCGCCCAGGAAGCCCTGATCGACGAAAACGGCGTAGTCCGCGGGATTCTTACCGGCGACATGGGTGTCGACCGTGAAGGCCAGCCGAAAGAGGGCATGTACACCCCCGGCATGGAACTGCGCGGCAAATACACCCTGTTCGCCGAAGGCTGCCGTGGCCATATCGGCAAGCAACTGATCAAGCAGTTCAACCTGGACAGCGACGCCGACGCCCAGCACTACGGCATCGGCCTCAAGGAAATCTGGGAAATCGACCCGGCCAAGCACCAGCCTGGCCTGGTGGTGCACACCGCCGGCTGGCCGCTGGATATCATGAGCAACGAGAACACTGGCGGCTCCTTCCTCTATCACCTGGAAAACAACCAGGTAGTAGTGGGCCTGATCGTCGACCTGTCCTACGCCAACACTTACCTGTCGCCGTTCGACGAGTTCCAGCGCCTCAAGCATCACCCGGTGCTCAAGCAGTACCTGGAAGGCGGCAAGCGCGTCAGCTACGGCGCCCGCGCCATCTGCAAGGGCGGCCTGAACTCGCTGCCGAAGATGGTGTTCAAGGGTGGTGCGCTGATCGGCTGCGACCTGGGCACCCTGAACTTCGCCAAGATCAAGGGCAGCCACACCGCCATGAAGTCCGGCATGCTGGCCGCCGATGCGGTAGCCGACTCGCTGTTCGCCGGCTCCGAAGGCGCCGACGAACTCAAGAGCTACGTCGATTCGTTCAAGGCCAGCTGGCTGTATGAAGAGCTGTTCGCCAGCCGTAACTTCGGCCCGGCCATGCACAAGTTCGGCCCGATCATCGGCGCGGGCTTCAACTGGATGGACCAGAATATCTTCGGCGGCAAACTGCCGTTCACCCTGCACGACACCAAGCCGGACTACGCCTGCCTGAAGCTGGCCAAGGACTGCGTGAAGATCGACTATCCGAAACCCGACGGCAAACTCAGCTTCGACAAGTTGAGCTCGGTGTTCATCTCCGGCACCAACCATGAAGAAGAACAGCCTTGCCACCTGAAGCTGACCGACCCGAGCATCCCGCTGAGCCGCAACCTGCCGCTGTACGACGAACCTGCCCAGCGTTACTGCCCGGCCGGCGTGTATGAGGTGATCACCCAGGAAGATGGCGAGAAGCGCTTCCAGATCAACGCGCAGAACTGCGTGCACTGCAAGACTTGCGACATCAAGGACCCGGCCCAGAACATTACCTGGGTCACTCCGGAAGGCGCCGGCGGCCCGACTTACCCGAACATGTAAGCCGGTGCGATAAAAGAAGGCCCCCTTTATGGGGGCCTTTTTCATGCCCGAGATTCAGCGACACCGCCACCTGTAGGAGCCGGCTTGCCGGCGAAGAGCCGCCCAAGCCTTGCTCCGGCCCAAGGGCGCGGTGTTTTCAGGCGGCGCGTTCTTCGCCCGGGTTGCGTTCGAAGTAGCGCTTGTACTCGCGGCTGAACTGCGAAGTGCTTTGATACCCCACCCGATGAGCCACCTGGGCCACGCCCAGCCCCTCTCCCAGCAGCAACTGCTGGGCCTTGAGCAGGCGCAGGCGCTTGAGGTACTGCACCGGCGACAGCAGGGTGCTGCGCTTGAAATGCTCGTGGAAGGTCGAGGTGCTCATGTTGGCGCAGCGGGCCAGGGTCTCGACGTTCAACGGCTCGGTGTAGTGCTCGTGCAGGTGATTGAGCGAAGCCGCAACCCGGGCGAACTGCCCCTGCTGCTCCACCAGCGCCCGCAGCGCATCGGCCTGGGGCCCGCGCAAAGCGGCAAAGAGCAACTCGCGCACCCGTGAAGGGCCCATGACCTTGCACTCCAGAGGATCGTGCAGGCAGCGCAACAGGCGTTCCACGCAACCACGCATGGCGTCGTCGAGCACAGCCGAGGTCATCGACTCCAGGGTCTGCGCCGAAGCCGCCCGGCCTTCGGTGACGCCCATGGCCAGCACCAGCTCGCTCAACACCGCCCGGTCGATGGCGATGGAAACCCCCAGCAGCGGCGCATCGGGCAAGGCGAAGGTTTCGCACTCGAAGGGCACCGACAGGGCCTGGATCAGGTAATGCCCGGCACCGTACTCCAGGGTCCGCGTGCCCAGGTAGGCCAGCTTGCTGCCCTGGACAATGATCATCAGGCTCGGCTCATAGATCTGCGGGCCCCGCGCCACGTCGCAACTGGCCCGCAGCACCTGGACCCCGGGCAAGGCGGTGGCAACGAAACCGTCACGGCTGGCAAGGGGCTGGATCAGCGAGACCAGGGTGGCGTTGGCGTCCAGATGGCGGGTCAGCAGCATGGGGAAAACTTCACGGAAAAAGGGACGAAAACATCATCGCAGGTCTGTACGCCAATGCCGCGTGAAAACCGCCAATGCCGGAGGAATAGGCATGACATGCCGAGGAATCGCCATGGTTGGCCCAGGGCCCGACGCCGAGAATGCCACGCCTCAATCGTCAATGCTTTTGCGAGGTCCACCATGTACACCGCCATCGGTTATGCCGCCCAATCGGCCACCACTCCCCTCGCCCCCATGAGCTTCCAGCGCCGCAGTCCGCGTGCGGACGACGTCGCCATCGAGATCCTCTACTGCGGCGTCTGCCACTCCGATATCCACCAGGCCCGCAACGAATGGGGCATCGCCGTGTACCCGCTGATGCCGGGCCACGAGATCGTCGGCAAGGTCACAGCCGTCGGCGCCAACGTCAGCAAGCACAAGGTCGGCGACCTGGTGGGCGTCGGTTGCATGGTGGATTCCTGCCGCCACTGCGAGGCCTGCGCCGCCGACCTGGAGCAATACTGCCTGCAAGGCCCGACCATGACCTACGCCACCCCGGACCGGGTCGATGGCAGCAACACCATGGGCGGCTACTCCGACAGCATCGTGGTCAGCGAGCACTTTGTGGTGCGCATTCCGGAGAAACTCGACTTGGCCAGCGCCGCGCCAATCCTCTGCGCCGGCATCACCACCTACTCGCCACTCAAGCATTACGGGGTCAAGCCCGGTGACAAGGTGGGGATTCTCGGCATGGGCGGCCTGGGCCACATGGGCATCAAGTTCGCCAAGGCCCTGGGCGCCGAAGTGACCCTGTTCACCCGCTCCGCGAGCAAGGCCGAAGAAGCCCGCCGCCAGGGTGCCGACCATGTGATCGTATCCACCGACGTGGCGCAGATGCAGTCGGTGGCCGGGCACTTCGACTTTCTCCTGGACACCATCCCGGTGCCCCACGACCTCAACCCCTACCTCGACACCCTGCGCTTCGATGGCGTGCATATCCTGGTGGGCCTGATCGAACCGGTGGACACGGCGCTGCATGCCGGCAAGCTGGTGATGAGCCGCCGGGTGCTGGCCGGTTCGCTGATCGGCGGCATTGCCGAGACCCAGGAAGTGCTGGACTTCTGCGCCGAGCACGGCATCACCTGCGATATCGAAATGCTCGACATCCGCCAGATCAATCAAGCCTACGAGCGCATGATCAAGGGTGATGTGAAGTACCGCTTCGTGATCGACATGGCGACCTTGAAAGGCTGATTCTCGACACCGTCAAAGCATGGCTTGTCGCCGGGGGCGCCGATGGCGTGCGCCTTCGCCGGCACGCCGGCTCCTCCACGAGCCAGCGGAGGTCAGCCGCGAGCAAAGGCGCGCAGCACTTCGCCATCCATGCGGTACTTGACCCATTCCTCCTGAGGCTGGGCGCCCAGGGACTTGTAGAACTGGATCGCCGGCTCGTTCCACTCCAGCACGCTCCATTCGAAGCGCCCGCAATCATTGTCACAGGCGATCTGCGCCAGATGCCGCAGCAGTTGCTTGCCCGCCCCGCCGCCCCGTTGTTCCGGAGTGATGTAAAGGTCCTCCAGGTACAGGCAGTTGCTGCCCAGCCAAGTGGAATAACTGAAGAAGAACACCGCAAAGCCGATCGGCACGCCTTCGCGCAGGCAGATCAGGCCATGGGCCGTGGCCCCCTCGCTGAACAGGCTGCGTTCGATATCGGCGACGCTGGCGATCACTTCATGGCGGGCCCGCTCGTAATCGGCAAGTTCGGTGATGAACGCAAGAATCTGCGGGGCATCGCTGGGCAGTGCAGGACGGATTTCTACGGTCATCGACGGCTCTCTTGTTGGAATCAGGCGGCCATATTAGAACGGCAGCAGAAATACATGCACGACCATTTATGCCAAGCCCCCCCCGGCCCCGTTCCTTGCGCACGGCACTTACTCCGCTGCCGAGTAACCCTGAGGCCTGCAGGAACACAACAAACACCGGGAGGCGCCATGTTAGAAAGCCCGACATGACTTCAAGCATAAAGAGGCACTTTCATGTCGGCGTGCACCCCGCAGCAGTCCCGGGTCTCGGCCCCGTTATTCGGCCTGTTCTGCCTGGGCAGCTACCTGCTGTCGCTGTCCTACGGCTCGACCTTTCTCCTGTCGCTGCTGATCGGCAGCCGTGGCGGCAATGAACACGATGCCGGCACGGTGATTTCCACAGCCATGCTCAGCACCTTTGTTGCGGTGATCGGCTCCGGGCACCTCTCGGACCGCCTCGGCGCCGCGCGCTCGGTGGCAGTGTTCGGCTGCCTGCTGGCGGTGGCCAGCCTGGGCTTTGCCCTGACCCCGGGGGTCGGCCCCGGCCTGCTGTTCTTCGGCCTGACCCTGGGCCTGGGCTGGGGGGTGTTCTATACCCTGGGACCGATCATCGTGGCGATGCTGGTGGAGCCCGCGCAACGGGCCCGCTATTTCGCACTGCTGTCGGGCAGCATGATGACCGGTATCGGCTCCGGCCCCTTGCTGGGGCGCCTGGCCAGTGCCCTGGGCTACCCACTGACCAGCGCCTTTCTGATCGCCGCCGGCGCCAGCCTGCTGGGTGTGCTGATCTTCTGGCGGCTGGGCGGCCGGCTGCGCCAGCAGGCCAACCACCTGGGCACCTCGGCGGCTGGCATCACCTGGGCTGGCACCGCGCAGGTGCTGTCCTCCCGCGCCGTCTGGCCGATTCTCATGGTGGGCCTGGGAGGTTGCGTATTCGGCGGCCTGTCGAGCTTCCAGACCAGCTACGGCCCCTCCCGCGGCGTCGACTACTCGCTGTTCTTCCTCGGCTTCATGAGCGCCGCCATCGCCAGCCGCCTGCTGATCGCCGGGATCGTGGTCAAGCGCGATCCCTATCGTGCCGCCTGCCTCCTCTCGGGGCTGATGCTGGTGTCGATCCTGCTCTTTTTATTTGCTGTCGACAGCAGCGCCAGCTACCTGCTGGCTGCCGTGACCCTGGGGGTGGGCTATGGCCTGACCTACTCGGTGATCAACGGCCTGGCGGCCAACGAAGCGCCAGCCGGCTGCACCTCCCAGGCGCTGCTGCTGTTCAGCCTGTCGTACTTCATCGGGGTCTTCGGTTTTCCCTGGCTGGCCGGGCGGATCATCGTCGAAGCCGGCATCCAGGCGCTGCTGTTCACGGTGCTCGGCGTAGCGTTGCTGAACTGGCTGATCAGCCTTGGCCGCCTGGGCTGGCGGCGCCTGGGCCACTGGCGTATGGCAGCCGGTGCATAACACCGTTCGTCGATCATCAGGCACCAACCGGCCCCGGCAGCGGACCAATATCAGGTAACGACTCTAACGAATGGAGGCGACACCATGATCAAGGTCCAACTCTGCACCCTGGCCCTGGCCGGGCTGCTGTCCACTGCTGCCCTGGCCGGCGCCACCGGCCCGACCAACCCGGTTGAAGGCCCGAAATCCCCGGCCACCCAGGGCACGCCGAAGATCAACATCAACCCACCGGCCATGGACGAAGGCTCATTGCCACCGGCGACCGGGACCGACCCGCGCATTCAGGGCAACGACAACGGCCGCCAGGGCGGTGTCGGCACCATGGACTCCAGCACACCCGACAGTGGCAAGACCGGTACCGGCTCGAAAACCACCACCGGCGGCTCAGGTTCTGAAGGCAGCAGCCAGTAACCGCCGGTTCAATCCAGCAGGCCCTGTGCGCCAGGGCCTTGAGGAGAGATGTCATGACTCGAGGAAGCAAAGCCAAATACACCCTGGCCCAGCGCCGCAAGGCCGCGGCCATCGAAGCCAGCTACGAAGAACGCGGGCTCTCGCCGGAGCAGGCCGAAGCACGGGCCTGGGCCACGGTGAACAAGCAGTCCGGCGGCGGTGAACGGGCGGGTGGCTCCGGTCGGGACAAAAGCCCGGCAGACAAGGCCCGGGCCCGCAGCGAGTCGGCCCGGCGCGCGGTGGCCACACGCCACGGGCATGCCCGCAACAGCGCGGCGTCCCTGGGCACCCAGAGCAAGGACAGCCTGATGCGCGAAGCTCGGGCGAAGAAGATTCCGGGACGCTCGCGCATGCGCAAGCAGGAGCTGATCGAAGCCTTGAGCAAGGCCGGCTGACCGGCGGCCAACTGCTCGCCGCTGACTCAGCCGCGCGCCAGCAAGGCATCCACTTCGGCACTGCCCGGAGCGGTGGCCGGGCCACGCCGGGTGACGGCAATCGCCGCCGCGGCGTTCGCCCGACGAGCCGCCATCAGCGGCTCAAGGCCCGCTGCGAGCCCGGCGACCAAGACCCCGGCGTGGGCATCACCGGCACCGTTGCTGTCCACCGCCTCCACCTTGAACCCCGGCACCTGCACCGCCTGCCCCTGGCGGCTGACCCAACAGCCGCGGGGGCCATCACGCAGCACCAGCAACGCCGCAGGTGACAACCAGCTTTCGAGCTGCGCCAGCGCCTGGGCAATCTGCGAAGTACCGGTCAATTGCAATGCCTCGGCGCGGTTGCTGCTCCAGATGTCGATCCGTGGCAACAGCGCCGCCATCAAGGGTGAATCTGCCGAACCGGCCAACGGCCCCGGGTCGAACATCAATGGGATCGAACGAGGCAGCGCCAGCAACCAGTCCAGCAGGGCCCGTGCCTTGCACTCCTGCAACAGGCTGTAGCCGCTGACATAGAGGTAATCCCCCGCCTCCACCCGGACCCGGGCCAGATCCTCGGCCGACAATTCGCCCTCGGCGCCGATATGGGAAATGAAGGTGCGTTCAGCAGAGGCTTCGGTCAGGGCCACGCACAGACCGGTATCAGCCCCCCTGCCGGGCTCCAGGCTCATCTGTATGCCTTCGCCCTGCATCGCCGCCCGCGCCAGGTCGCCAAAGCGCCCCTGCCCGTGGCGCCCGAGGTAGACCACCGGCAACCCGTTGCGCGCCGCGGCGGCCATCACGTTGAAGCCGCCACCGGCCTCGAAGCCCGCAGATTGCGCGAGCACATCGCCTCCGGAGGCCGGCAGGCGCTCTACCGCCATCACCAGGTCGACTATCACCTGGCCGGTGTGCAGCAACCTAGGCATTGGCGTTCTCGACAAAGGCCGCGCGCCGGTCCCGGGCACCGCCCAGTAGAGCGTAACCGCCGCCGGCCACCAGGAAGGTGACGATCCAGCCCAGGCCGTTATGCCCCAGCCAGGAATCTGCCAGGGGCCCGGTGAACCAGACGTCTTCGGCAGTGGTGCCGATGGTGGTGAAACAGAAGCCCAGCACAATCGCCAGCACCCAGGCGCCAAAGGCTCGCCATTCGATGCCGCCCCGGTACCAGTAGGCGCTGCTCGGGCCGACGTTGAGCAGATCATCGGCGCTGTAGTGATGACGATGGATCAGGTCCACCACGAAGATCCCTACCCAGGCGGTGATCGGCACCGCCAGCAGGGAGATGAAGCTGATGAAAGGGCCATAGAAGCTGTCGGCAATCAGCATGAAATAGATCGAGCCGAGGAAGATCGCCACGATATCCACCAGCACCGCATAGACCCGCTTGACCTTGAGGCCCAGGGTCAGCGCGGTGAGGCCGGCGGAATACACAGAGAGGTTGTTGGACAGCAGCAGGCCGCCAAAGGCCGCGACCAGGTAGGGCACCGCCATCCAGGTCGGCAGCATGTCGCGGATCGCGATGATCGGGTCCACTGCCGAGGCCAGGTGGTCGTTGCCCACCGACAGCAATCCGCCCAGGGTAATCAGCAACACCAGCGGAATGCCGGCGCCAAACGCCGCCGAGGCCACCAGGCGCCCGGCCGTTACCGAACGGTGCTGATAACGCGACATATCGGCCCCGGAACTGGCCCAGCCAATCCCGGTCCCGGCGGCCATGGTGCCGACGCCGATGATCATCGCACTCATGGGGGCCGGCGCGGCATTGAAGACCGCCGCCCAGTCGATGGTGGCGCAGAGGAAACCGCCCACCAGCACGTTCAGGGCACCAAAGCCGTAGGTGGCCCACTTCTGGATGACCAGCAAGGTGGCGTGGCCCAGGCCGGAGACGCTCAGGGTCATCAGCACGAAGATGCCGATGAACAGCAGGGTCAGCAGCGGCGCATCCTTGGCCGAGGCCGGGGTCTGGAACAGGATCGAGCTCAGGGACAGCAGGACGAAGGCCGCCGTGGTGGTATTGACCGTCTCCCAGCCAACCCGTGAAAGCATCGACACCAGGGTCGGGCCGATATTGCCCCGCACCCCGAAGATTGCCCGGGACAGGGTCAGGCTCGGCGCCCGCCCGCGCCGGCCGGCTACCGAGATCAGGCCGACCACGGCGAACGACCCCACCGACCCCAGGATGGCCACCAGCAGCACCTGCCAGATCGACAAACCGCGAAACGCCACCAGAGTCGCCCCCAGGGGCAGGCCGAGAATACTGATGTTGGCCGCGAACCAGACCCAGAACAGCTGCAGCGGGTGCCCGTCGCACTCTGCCTCGGGAACCGGCTCGATACCGCGGGTTTCCAATTGCCCGGCGCCTGATCCGGCCGTGGATGAACTCATGATAAAACTCCTGTTGCCGTTGTTAGGGGTATTGGGCAATTTCGGAAGTCACAGAACATCCCGGCATTCCTGGCCGTGTCATAGCTTTCCATAGCGATCGGCAACATGGCCGCACACCGCTGCCTGTACCTTAAAGGCGGCTCAACGCAGCGCCAGCAGCTGTTCCACCAGAGGCTGCAGGTCCAGCTCATTGACCTTTCGCACCTGCCCGATCAGTTCGCCAGGCCAGATCTCCATCCCCAGGCAAGCGCCGAGCATGGCACCGAGAATCGCCGCGATAGTGTCGGTGTCGCCCCCAAGACCGGCGGCCATGCACAGTGCCTCGAAGGCCGGCAATTGCCCCAGGGCCACTTGTCGGGCCAGGGCGAAACTCACCACCACCGATTCCTGGGAAGCCACCGAGGTGCCGATCAGCTCGTAGAGCATCCGCGCAAAGCCTTCCCGATCGCCGTCGACACGCAGGGTGCTGGTCCAGTCCAAGCGAGCACCGATGGTGGCACCCGCTACCCAGTGCCCCTGGGCCTGGGCCTGCCGGGCGACCTGCACACCAAGTGCCAAGGCTTCGGCCAGAGGCTGGCCGTTGATTCCGGCGGACACCACCGCCGCCACCGCCGCCGCGCTGGCAATGCCCAGGCTGGTGTTGTGCGTCACCTGGCAGGCCTCGACCACCGCCTGCAGAAAGGTCTCGGGCCGAGCCACATCGGCGGCGATGCCCACCGGCGTGATGCGCATGGCGGCGCCATTGGTGGTGCCATAGCGGCCCGCCTCTTCAACGGACTCCCCGGCGAGGATCATTTCAATGGCGCGTTTGGTGGAAGGCCCCAGCAGATCCTGGGAACCCTTGGCCTGCATCTGCGCCTCCCACTCGATCAGGCTCTGGGCCAGGGCCGCCGGAGCGATCCGGCCCTGCCCCCGGACCAACAGGCGAGCCACCAGGATCGCCTGCTCGGTATCGTCGGTAATGGAGCCCCGGGGCATGTTCGCGGCAATCGGCTGGTCCGGGCCGGCGTCCTCCAGGGTGCGGATGACGCCGAAGCGCTGCTGGATCTGTTCCCGGCTCAAGGATTGGGTCGGCATGCCCAGCGCATCGCCCAGGGCCAGCCCGTAGAAGGCGCCCAGGGCGCGCTGCAATGCATTCACCGCGGCTCTCCGAACTGCAGGTGCATGCGAAAATGCTGCGGGTCCAGCAGGCTTTCGACCTGCTCCATAAAGCGCCCCTGGCGGTCGTAGGTGGTACGCAGGGCCTTGAGGAAGACTTCGCCCGGCGCACGTCCGAGCAATTGGGCATCTTCAGCATTCAAGGGCTCGGCGCCGATCCACTGATCGCCGCGCTCGCCGATATAGCCGTAGGCGGCCAGGGTAATGGTCAGGGAATCATCGATCAGGCCGACCCTAGGCAGGCCTTCCAGCTCGCCGGAAGCCGGGATCAGAGAGCGCTCCAGGGACAGCACCCGGCCATCGGTGCTGCGGCGCCGGCGATCGAGGGCGATGAACTGGTCGGTGCCCAGGCGATGCTTGAGGTCCGGGCGCTGGATCGCTTCCAGGCGCAGCACCTCGGTGTTGACCAGCGCACCGCTGTCGGCCAGGGCCTGGGCCCAGCCATGATGCTGATCCAGGGCAACACCGTCGAAGGTGACGATGGAGCCTACGCCGCTTTGCGTGGCGATGTAGTTGCGCCGCTTGAGCTCGGCCAGGGCCTCGCGCAAGGTGCCACGGCTGACACCGAATTCTTCGGCCAACTGATGCTCGCCCGGCAGTTGAAAGCCGTCCTCCAACAGGCCGCTTTCAATACGCCGGATCAACTCGTCGACCACCCTTGTTTTCTTATCGAATCGGACATGTTTGATCATGTCCGGCTTGATACATGAAAGGCCCGAGCCAGAGCAAGAAATATCTTCTTACAGCCGTCTGAAACGCCCGTCAGGGTTCAAGACCAATGGGAAAGAACACCTCGCAACTCCACACCCCCAGCCAATTCTGGCCGTCGATCTGGCGGGTCTGCGCCAGCTCCACCAGTTGGTAGAAGACGTTGCGATGGATCAGCGCTTCAAGATTGTGTCGAACCAGGAGGTAAGGCGCCGGTTCCTGGGTCAGGGGGTCGATCACCACTCGCAGCGGGTGCTCGTCATTGGCGACCACCTGCTCCTCGACGTTGGTAGAAAAGCGCAGCACCTGAGCCTCGCCCTGCCCTTCGACCTCCAGGGTCACGGCGACGAAGGGTGCGTCGTCGACCTTGATGCCGACCTTCTCCACCGGAGTGATGAGGAAATAGTCATCGCCATCGCGGCGAATGATGGTGGAGAACAGCTTGACCATGGGTTTGCGGCCGATCGGCGTACCCAGGTAATACCAGGTGCCGTCGCGGGCGATGCGCATGTCGATATCGCCGCAGAAGTCGGGGTTCCACAGGTGGACCGGCGGCAAGCCTTTTTCAGCCTTGGGAATCTGCGCCAACAGGTCGTTGGCCTTGCCTGGACCACTCATACCGCTCTCCTCCCTCAATCAATCAGTCGCTCAGGCCCAGCAGGCCGCGCGCGTATTGCTGCAACGGCGGACCAAGCAGATCCTGTGGCTTGTTGTCGTGGAACGTCAGTAAACCGCCACGGCTGCGAATCCGCGCGGAATCGATCAGGTACTGGGTACTGGTTTCGATCAACATGATCTGGATGGTACTGGTATCCACCCCCAGGCGGTCCACGGCTTCCTGATCCAGCCACTCGTCAGAGTTACCGATACGGTCATCGGCCTTGGCGAAACGGGCGTAGAGCAGATAGTGCGCCCCCGCTTCCCGGGCTTCGGCCATGGCTTCATTCAGGCCCTCGGGCGCCTTGGCCCGACGCACCATGGGGAAATACTCGACAAAGCCGTTGAAGGCTTCCTCGGCTACCACGTTGGGCCGCGGATAAGCGCCACCCGGCGGTACGAAATGCCCCTGGGCAATGAAAATGAACGAATCCGGCTGAATGCGGAACGAGCTGGTGCGGCGTGTATCACTGTGATCGAGCACCCCCGCATCACTCAGGTGATAGCGCACCCCTTCGCCCATATCACTGACATTCATGCAGCCGCCGAGTGCCAAAAAGGCCAGCAGCAAAACCAGGCTACGCATCCTACCCTCCAAAATCCGGTGACGGAAAACCGGCGAATGGCCACGGGATGCAGCTTCCGCGCCAGCTCCGCCAAGGAAGGGAATTCGTCGGCAAAGCGCCTCAGCCGCCAATGATCTTCATCACCGTGGCTCCACCGGAAAAGGCCAGCTCCTGCTTGTCCCCCAAGGCCTTGACCAGCAGCCGCTGCAAGGCCGGCAGAGCCTGATGGCGCGGCTTGTCCAGCAGGTCGCCGACATAGTGACGATTGCTCGAAGAAAGGCAGCCGTGCAGCCAGCCCGTGGAGGACAGCCGCAAACGCGAGCAGGTGCGGCAGAACGGCACGCTTTCGTTGGCGATCACGCCGAAATGACCGTGCCCGGGAATGGCGTAGCGCACCGCGGTAGCATCCACCGGCGCATCGGCCTGAAGGTATTCGTAGCGCTGGCCGATCAGGTCCAGCAACTGTTGCAGGCTGACAAACTGCTGCAGGAAAGCGTTGCCATCATTGGCCAGGTGGCCCATGCGCATCAGCTCGATGAAACGCAGCTCGTAACCCCGTTCCAGACAGTAATCCAGCAACGGCATCACCTGATCCAGGTTCTGCCCGCGCAACGGCACCATGTTGACCTTGATCTTCAAACCGGCACTGCGGGCTTGCTGCATGCCATCGAGCACCGTGGCCAGGTCGCCGCCACGGGCAATGCTGCGAAAAGCCGTCGCATCCAGGGTATCGAGGGAAACGTTGATCCGGCGGATACCGGCCTCCACCAGCAACGGCAGCTTGCGCGCAAGCAATTGGCCATTGGTGGTCAGGCTGATGTCGTCCAGCCCCATGCGCCCCACCGCGCCCATGAAGGCTTCCAGCTTGGGACTGACCAGGGGTTCGCCACCGGTGATGCGCAAGCGCTCGATGCCCGCCGCTTCCATCAGGTACGCCACGCCGCGAGCCATTGCCTCGGCCGACAACTCGTCCTGGGCAGCCACCAGCCGCTTGCCGTTGGGCACGCAGTAGGTACAGGCGTAGTTGCAGGCAGACGTCAGACTGATCCGCAAGTTGCGAAAGCGCCTGCCTTGACGATCAACGATCATGGATGACTCCGGCGTAGGAAGGGAGAACCGGGCAAAACCTGACCCAAAAATCAGGTTTTGGCAAGTCCCATGCCTGAGTATATTCCTCGGACACTGCGCCATACAGTTTGTCGATGGCGCAATACAGCGGCTGAATGCCTTAGCTGTTCGAGGTGTCGGGGTCGCGCTTGCGCTTGTTGCCCATGCGCACACCGATGTCCATCAGGAACTGGAAGAAGCCTTCCTGATCTTCCAGCACATTGCTCCAGAACGGCGAGTGGTACAGCGCAACCGCACCATGCACCAGCGCCCACGAGGCACAGTAGTGGAAGTACGGCGGCACGTCTTCAAGCTTGCCTTCACTGATCCGACCCTTGATCAGCAGGGTCAGGCGCTCGAAGTTGGACGCGCGGATCTTGTGCAGTTCCTCGACCATCTCCGGCACCTGGTTGCCCTTGACCACCTTCTCTTCCAGGCGGTCGAACAACCGATAGCGCTGCGGGTCACGCATGCGGAATTCGAAGTAGGCCCGGGACAGGGCTTCCTTGTCCTTGTCGACGTCGGCCGAGTGCAGCAGCTCGTTCAGGTCGCGCTCGTAGTCGAGCATCAGGCGCAGGTAGATCTCCGCCTTGGACTTGAAATGCTTATAGATGGTCCCTTTGCCGATACCCACGGCATCCGCAATCATCTCGACGGTGACACTGTCTTCACCTTGTTCGAGGAACAGCTTGAGCGCGGTATCGAGAATTTCTTGCTCGCGGCGACGAAACTCACGGACCTTACGAGGTTCTTTCTGCATAAGAAAAGGTCTGTTCGGGGTCAAAATCGAAGCCGCGTATTATGCCTAACTTGCGCCAAAATGCACGGATCATCCATCGTTGCTGGTGTTTCTGGCGCAAAAGCCGCCCCGTCAGAACCTTCCAGACAGGCGCCGAAAGCCAGGGAAATCCCGTGAATACGGGGCCGGGCCAGGGTTCAAATAGCAAACTTCCACAGCCGCCAAGCTCCGGATCAGACCGCGAAGTCTGGTTTTTCCCGCAACCAGCACCCTGGATTGCCCCACGCCCTGCGTGCGACGCAAAGACCTCGATAAGTCGCAATTCCATCATTGCCCGGCTGATTCGTCGCTCAGTGGGGGCCAATGCAACTGCCGTCCCACAGCATCAGAGAAGCCCTAGAAGAGCGGAAGAATAATCCGAAAGTATCGATGGCGTTGATAACTGCCAGCCGGGCAGGTACAGCAAACTGCAACAGATTATGTAGGCAACTTTCAGGAAAATGCGGCTATTTTTAGTCTTAACGGCTAAAAATCAGGTGATATTCAGCGATCGCGTCGAAAACTGCGATACAGGCAACCCAAATGAGAACTCAAGCGAAGCGCGCGTATTCCAAATTTGTTTAAAAAACGAGCAGGGGCAACTGGACTGAATGCAATAGTGATCAATACTTCAACTGTCGGCGGGACATCTCCCCCAAGTGAAACGCCGATCAAGGTACCGAAGGACCGCGTGCCTTAGTTTTACTCCTAATGGTCTTAACCCGGATTCACCCCCCAGAACCCGGGTTTTTTTTGCCCGCCATTCAGCGCCAGTGCACCGTGCGACCCAGGCTCAGCCCTTGACCCGCGCCAAGGGGAACAGGCGCTTGAAGTTGGCCGTGGTCTGCTGGGCAAAGGCTTCATAGCTTTCGCCCCGCAGCATCGCCAGGAACTCCGCCACCTCGCGCACGTACTGCGGCAGGTTGGGCTTGCCGCGATAGGGGATCGGCGCCAGGTAAGGCGAATCGGTCTCCACCAGCAGGCGGTCGGCCGGCACCTGTCGGGCCACGTCCCGCAGGGCATCGGCATTGCGGAAGGTGACAATCCCCGAGAGGGAAATATAGAAACCCAGGTCCAGGGCCGCCTTGGCCATTTCCCAGTCTTCGGTGAAGCAATGCAGCACACCGGCATTGGGCAATGCCGCCTCGCGCAGCAGTGCCAGGGTGTCGGCGCGGGCGCCGCGGGTGTGCACCACCACCGGTTTGCCGGTCTGCTGGGCGGCCTGCAGGTGCAGGCGGAAGGATTCCTGCTGCAGCTCGGCGGCTTCCGGCTCGTAGTGATAGTCCAGGCCAGTCTCGCCAATGGCCACTACCCGGGGGTGGTTCAGTTCATCCAGCAGCCAGTCCAGGGCCAGCGCTGCGCCGGGCTGCACATCCAGCGGATGCACGCCCACCGAGCAGTCGACATCGTCATAGCGATCGGCCAGGGCCTTGACGTCCGCCGCGTTGTCGGCGCTGACACCGATGCACAGGAAGTGCCCTACCCCCCGCTGGCGGGCAGCAGCCAGCGCGGCATCCAGGGAGCCGTCATGAGCGGCGAGATCGAGGCGGTCAAGGTGGCAATGGGAATCTACGAGCATAGGAGGCTACAACTACATCCGATCAATGAAAGGCCCGGGTTGTGGCGCCCGGGCGGAAACAACGCTGAGTCTAGGCGCCGCGGGTCAATTCTGGGTAGGCAGGGCCGCCCACTGCACCAGCAAGGCTTCCAGCAACAGCACGCGGTTGAGGTTGGCCTTGCTCAGGACCTTCTGGCGCTGGGCCAGGATCCAGTCCTGGATGTTCAGCACCTTGGCCTGGGCGGACTTCTGCGCCAGGTATTGCAGCACCTTGCGCATGTCTTGCAGGCCCAGTCCCTGCTCATCCTGGGTCAGTTGATAGCGCAGGACCAGGTTCGACCAGTCGCAGAACCAGTCGAACAGCAGCAACAAGGGAATGGCACTCCAGGATTCGGCCAGTTGCGTGGGCGACTGCTGCTGTTTCAGCAGCTTCTTCACCCCTTCCACCACTTGCGCCCGCTGCTCGCGAACACCCTGGGCCTGCAGGCTGACCGCTGCCAGCGGCGAACCGGCAGCCAGGGTCAAGAGCTCCACCCGCTCCTCCCCGGAGCAATCAGGCAGGGCCTGGGCCAGCCACTCAAGGCTCATGGCCTCGCTGGGCAGCGGGCAGGCCTGCTGCACGCAACGGCTCTTGATCGTGGGCAACAACCGGCTGGGCTGGTGGCTTACCAGCAACAGCACAGTGTTGCCGGAAGGCTCCTCGAGACTCTTGAGCAGGGCGTTGGCGGCGTTGATATTCATCGACTCCACCGGCTCGATCAGCACCACCTTGCGCCCCCCCAACTGGGCGGTCTGGACCACGAAGCTCACCAGTTCGCGGACCTGGTCGACCTTGATCGCCTTGTCCGCTTCCTCCGGCTCCAGCACGTAGTTGTCCGGGTGGCTGCCGGCCAGCAGCAACAGGCAGGACTTGCATTGGCCACAGGCGTCCAGGCCTTCCGGGCGCTGGCACAGCAAGCGCGCCATCAGCCGCTCGGCCAGGGCCCGCTTGCCGATACCCGCTGGGCCATGCAACAGGTAGGCATGGGCATGCTGGGTACGCCCCGCCAATTGCTGCCAGAGGCTGTCCTGCCAGGGGAAGACTTCAGCCACGGGCGCGCTCCAGCAACTGCGGCAACAAGCTGTCCAGGGACTGCTGGACCTGGGCCAGGGGCTGCGCCGCATCCACCAGCACATAACGCTGCGGCGCCGCTGCGGCGCGGGCCAGGAAGGCTTCGCGAACCTTCTGGAAGAAGGCCTGGCCTTCCTGCTCGAAGCGATCCAGCCGGCCACGGGCACTGGCTCGCGCCAGGCCGACATCCACCGGCAGGTCGAAGACCAGGGTCAGGTCGGGGCGCAACTCGCCCTGGACGAAATCCTCCAGCGCAGCAATGCGCGCAAGGCTCAGGCCGCGGCCCGCGCCCTGGTAGGCGTAGGTGGAGTCGGTGAAACGGTCGCACAGCACCACCGCACCGCGCTCCAGGGCCGGGCGAATCACCGTTGCCAGGTGCTGGGCACGCGCGGCGAACACCAGCAACAGCTCGGTATCGGCATTCATGACCTCTTCCACCGGGGTCAGCAGTACATCGCGAATCCGCTCGGCCAGCGGCGTGCCACCAGGCTCACGGGTCAACAGCACCTCGATCCCCGCAGCGCGCAGGCGCTCGGCGAGGTACTCGCGATTGGTGCTTTTGCCCGCGCCTTCCGGGCCTTCCAGGGTAATAAACAAGCCAGTCACGGGCAGTCCTTAATCAATGTCATTGCGGGCTTTTCGCCGCGGGCTCGGGCACAGGCTCGGCAGGAGCCGGAGTCGCAGGCGGCTCGGGCGCAGCTTGCGGGGCGCTTGCCGGAGCCGTCTCCGGGCCAGGGGCTGCAGGCGTCTCCGGCGCCGGACCTGCCGCTTCGGGAACCGCTGGCGTGGCGGCTGGGGCCGGGCTGGAACGGTAGTCGGCGCGACGCTTGAGCTGAAACTCGCGCACCGCGCTGTTGTGGGCATCCAGGTCATCGGAGAACACATGGCTGCCGTCGCCCCGCGCGACAAAATACAGGCTCTTGCCGGGCACCGGGTTGAGGGCGGCGTGGATCGCCTCGCGTCCGACCATGGCGATCGGCGTCGGCGGCAGGCCGGCAATCACGTAGGTGTTATAGGGCGTGGCTTCCTTGAGATGAGCCCGGGTCAACTTGCCGGCGTAACGCTCACCGAGGCCGTAGATCACCGTAGGATCGGTCTGCAGCAGCATGCCAATCTGCATGCGACGCACGAACACGCCTGCGATCTGCCCACGCTCCTGGGGTACGCCGGTTTCCTTCTCCACCAGCGAGGCCATGATCAGCGCCTGATAAGGATCGCTGTAAGGCGCATCGTCGGCACGCTTGCTCCACTCCTTGGCCAGCACATCGTCCAGGCGGTCGTAGGCTTTTTCCAGGAGCTCGGCGTCGGTCATGCCCCGAACGAAACGATAGGTGTCAGGGAAGAAACGCCCTTCAGGGAAAACCCCGGGATGCCCGAGCTTTTCCATCACCTGACTGTCGCTAAGCCCCGTCAGGGTCTGCTGCAATTTTTCGCTCTTGGCCAGGGCGCTGCGTACCTGGCGGAAATTCCAGCCTTCCACCAGGGTCAGGCTGTACTGCACCACCTCACCGCGCTGCCAGAGGCCGATCAGGCCTTCGGCGGTCATGCCTGGGGTCATGCGGTACTCGCCGCTGTGCAGAGGCTGGCCCGCCATATTGAAGCGCCAGTACAGGCGCAGCCAGAAGGCATCATCGAGCACACCCTCGGCTTGCAGACGATTGAAGGTGCCGGTGGGCGTCGAGCCGGCGGGAACATCGAGCAACTGTTCCTGGCTCAGGTTAAGCGGTTGTTCCAGGGCCAAGTGCAGTTTCCAGGCACTCGCACCCAACAGCAGTCCTGCCAGGACCAGTCCGGTTTCCAGCAGGAGCAGTAATTTACGTCTCACGAATCAAGCATCCAGTAGTGCGCGGGTAATGCCCTGCAGTTTACGGGTGAGCGCACCCGCCGACCAGCTCATCCCGGCACAGCCAAGCACTGGCCAGACGCCATAGACACTGTTGCAGACAAAGACTTCATCAGCCTGTTGCAGTTGATCGAGACTGATATCCCCGACTTGCGCGGGGATGCCCAATGACTCGGCCTGAAACAATATTTCAGCGCGCATCACCCCGGCCACGCCGCAGCGACCCAGGTCAGCCGTCAGCAGCCGCCCCTGGCTGACCAGGAACAGGTTGCTGAACACGCCTTCGATAACTCGCCCAGAGGTATCTCGCATCAAGCCTTCGGCATGCTCGGCATCACGCCACTCGGCACGAGCCAGAACCTGCTCCAGACGATTGAGGTGCTTGAGACCGGCCAGCAGCGGCTGCTCGGCCAGGCGCGTGGTACAGGGAAACAGACGAATGCCTTGCTCGGCATGGGCCAGGGGATACACCGGCAATGCGGAGCCCTGGAGAATCCGCCGTGCAGCGGTTGCAGGATCGGCGGCATAGCCGCGCTGGCTGTCGCCCCGGGTCAGGATCAGCTTGAGCACACCCTCCCCCAAAGCCGCCGCATAGGCCTGCAGCTCACTGCGGATCAGGGCTTGATCCGCCGTCAGCGCCAGGCGCCGACATCCTTCGGCCAGACGCTGCAGATGCCGCTCCAGCAGCTGCGGGCGCCCGGATTTGACGGCAATGGTCTCGAACAGACCATCACCGTAAGCCAGGCCGCGGTCCTTGAGCGACAGTGCGTCAGCCGGCTGACCGTCGACCCAGCTGTGCATCACTCGGAGAACCGGCGGAACACCAGGGAGCCGTTGGTGCCACCAAAACCGAAGGAGTTGGACAGCACTACGTCGATGTCCATGCTGCGCGCGGTGTGCGGCACGAAATCGAGGTCACAGCCTTCATCCGGCTCATCCAGGTTGATGGTGGGCGGCGCGGCCTGGCTGTTGATTGCCAGCACACTGAAGATCGCCTCGATCGCCCCCGCGGCACCCAGCAGGTGACCCGTCATGGACTTGGTGGAACTGACCGCCAGCTTGTAGGCGTGATCGCCGAACACGCTCTTGATCGCTTCGGCCTCGGCCAGGTCGCCGGCCGGGGTCGAAGTACCATGGGCGTTGATGTACTGCACCTGGTCCACGTTGAGCTTGGCGTCGCGCAGGGCATTGGCGATGCAGCGCGCAGCACCGGCACCATCGGCGGGAGGCGACGTCATGTGATAGGCGTCACCGCTCATGCCGAAGCCGATCAGCTCCGCATAGATGGTGGCCCCACGAGCCTTGGCGTGCTCCAGCTCTTCCAGAACCAGGGCGCCGGCGCCGTCGGACAGGACGAAGCCATCACGCCCCTTGTCCCAGGGACGGCTGGCGCGGGTCGGCTCGTCGTTGCGGGTCGACAGTGCACGGGACGCGCCGAAGCCGCCCATGCCCAGGCCACAGGCAGCCATTTCAGCACCGCCCGCGATCATCACGTCGGCTTCGCCGTAGGCGATGTTGCGCGCAGCCATGCCGATGCAGTGGGTACCGGTGGTGCACGCAGTGGAAATGGCGTAGTTCGGCCCCTGGGCACCCAAGTGGATGGACAGGAAACCGGAAATCATGTTGATGATCGAGCCAGGCACGAAGAACGGAGAAATCCGTCGTGGGCCGGAATCGTGCAGGATGCGGCTGGTTTCCTCGATATTGGTCAAACCGCCAATACCCGAGCCCATGGCCACGCCGATGCGTTCACGGTTGGCATCGGTGACTTCCAGACCGGCGTTGCGTACCGCCTGGAAACCGGCTGCCAGGCCGTATTGAATGAACAGGTCGAGTTTGCGGGCCTCTTTGACCGACAGGTATTCCTCGACATTGAAGCCCTTTACCGAGCCGCCAAAACGGGTGGAATAGGCAGAAAGGTCGGTGTGTTCGATCAGACCGATGCCACTTTGGCCAGCCAGAATGCCCTGCCAGCTGCTTGGCACATCCGTACCCAGTGGCGACAACATACCCATACCGGTGACTACGACGCGTCTACGCGACACAGCACTCTCCTTTTTCTAATGACGACACTTTGTATCAGGCCTAAAGAAAAAACCGCACGCCGTAACGGCAGTGCGGTTTTTCCATGACAGCAAAAGACGACTACAAACGATTAAGCCTGGTGGCTGGTAACGTAGTCGATAGCTGCTTGAACGGTAGTGATCTTTTCAGCTTCTTCGTCAGGGATTTCGGTCTCGAATTCCTCTTCCAGAGCCATCACCAGCTCAACGGTGTCAAGGGAGTCGGCACCCAGGTCTTCAACGAAGGAAGCGGTGTTAACAACTTCTTCTTCTTTAACGCCCAGTTGCTCAGCAACGATTTTCTTGACGCGCTCTTCGATGGTGCTCATACCTTGTTTTCACTCCTAATGGACAAATTCAGGCAGCTGGCCAGTGGGTAAGTGTATAGAAAGGCTTTTCAGCTTTTCAACTGAAAGCTTTGTCCCTCAAACCCTTTGGCCATCTGCCTATAAATTGATTGCAGCTTTATAACGGATTTTAGACAGCTCGTATGACATTTTTTTGAAGCAATCCGTCACATTTGACTCACATATACATCCCGCCGTTGACCGGGATTGTAGCCCCAGTAACGTATGCCGCACCGTCGGATGCCAGAAAAGCGACCACTTGCGCGATCTCTTGAGCCTGGCCCAGACGACCCAGCGGAATTTGCGTCAGCAGTGCTTCACGCTGCGCTTCCGGCAGTTCGCGGGTCATATCGGTGTCGATAAAACCTGGAGCAACCGAGTTCACCGTGATCGACCGCGAACCCACTTCACGGGCCAGGGCACGGCTGAAACCTTCGAGACCGGCCTTGGCGGCCGCGTAGTTTACTTGGCCTGCGTTGCCCATGGCACCCACAACCGAGCCAATACTGATAATTCGACCCCAACGAGCCTTGGTCATGCCACGCAGAACGCCCTTGGACAGGCGATACAGGCTGTTCAGGTTGGTATCGACCACGTCGTACCATTCGTCATCTTTCATGCGCATCATCAGGTTGTCGCGAGTGATGCCGGCGTTGTTCACCAGGATCGCCGGCGCACCGAACTGCTCGGTGATGCTGGCCAGGACTGCAGCCACGGACTCGTCACTGGTAACGTTCAGCTCAAGGCCGGTGCCCTGGATGCCATTTTCCTTGAGGGTGGCAGCAATGCGCTCGGCACCCGAAGCGGACGTGGCGGTACCCACCACGGTGGCGCCCATACGCCCCAGCTCAAGCGCGATGGCCTGGCCGATACCACGGCTGGCGCCGGTCACCAGTGCAACTTTACCTTGCAGACTCATGCAAGCTTCTCCTAGTTCAGGCCAACGCTGCACGGGCGGCAGCGAAAGCATCTGGGGTGTTCAGGTTAGAGGTCGACACGCCTTCGGCGCAGCGCTTGTTGAGGCCGGCCAGGACCTTGCCCGGGCCGCACTCGACCAGCTCGGTGGCGCCATTGGCTGCCAGAGTCTGGACCGACTCGACCCAACGCACCGGCTTGTACAACTGCTCCAGCAGGTCGCGCTTGAGGGTGTCCAGGTCGGCGGCCACAGCGGCACTGACGTTCTGTACCAATGGAATCTGCGGTGCCTGCCAGTTGATCGCAGCGATCGACTCGGCAAAGCGCTCGGCGGCCGGGCGCATCAGCTCACAGTGGGAAGGCACGCTGACCGGCAGCGGCATGGCGCGCTTGGCGCCCCGCGCCTTGCAGCCCTCGATGGCGCGATCCACAGCCGCCTTGGCCCCGGCGATCACCACCTGGCCAGGGGAGTTGTAGTTCACGGCGCTGACCACCTCGCCCTGCGCGGCTTCAGCACAGGCGGCGACCACATCGGCATCTTCCAGGCCGAGAATTGCAGCCATGCCGCCCTGCCCTGCCGGCACGGCTTCCTGCATCAACTGGCCACGACGCTCGACCAGCTTGGCCGCTTCCCCCAGGGTCAGGCTGCCAGCGGCGACCAGGGCACTGTATTCACCCAGGCTGTGACCAGCGACGAAAGCCGGGCGCGCGCCACCTTCGGCCAGCCATACACGCCACAGGGCGATGGACGCGGTGAGGATGGCCGGCTGGGTCTTGTCGGTTTGATTGAGCAGCTCTGCAGGACCTTCCTGGGTCAGAGCCCAGAGGTCGTAGCCCAGAGCATCGGAGGCTTCTTTGAACGTATCGAGGATCAGTGGGTACTGCGCGCCCAGCTCGGCCAACATGCCGAGGGACTGCGAGCCCTGTCCTGGAAAGACGAATGCGAGGGATGCAGACATGTAACAAGCCCCTAATGATCTTGTCGTCGGAGAATTGACGTCACACCGTGGTGGACGCAAGAAACTGACAGTTGGATGGCCAATTGAACTGAGCGGTCACATTTAAGCACTCCACAGGGAAAACGCCTAAAGCAACAAGTCTTCAAGACGCCCATGCAAGCGGCGCGGCAGGTCTTCCTGGATCTCGATCAACGCCCGCTGAATGGCACTCTGGAAACCTTGAACGCCTGCAGAACCATGGCTTTTCACCACGATCCCCTGCAAGCCGAGGAAACTCGCACCGTTGTGCCGCGCCGGCGCCAGATCCGCCTGCAGCCTGCGCATCAGCGGCAAGGCCAGCGCCCCAACAGCCCGGGACAGCAGATTCTGCCTGAACAAGGCTTCTATACGCGCGGCGATCATGGTCGCCAGCCCCTCGCTGGACTTGAGCAGGATGTTGCCGACAAAACCGTCGCACACCACCACGTCCGCCTCGCCCCGATACAACCCATCGCCCTCGACGAAACCGATGTAGTTGAGGCCGCGGGCCTGCTGCAGCAAGCTCGCCGCCAGCTTGACCTGCTGGTTGCCCTTGATGTCCTCGGTGCCGATATTCAGCAAGGCCACCCGCGGCCGCACGATGCCCAGGGTTTCCGCCGCAACCGAGCCCATGATGGCGAACTGCAACAGGTGCTCGGCACTGCAATCGACGTTGGCTCCCAGATCCAGCAATTGGCAATAGCCACACTGAGTCGGGATGGCAGCCACCATCGCCGGCCGATCGATTCCGGGCAGGGTTTTCAGCACATAACGCGACAGCGCCATCAGCGCACCGGTATTACCGGCACTGACGCAGGCCTGGACCTTCTCATCGCGCAACAGCTCAAGGGCCACCCGCATCGAAGAGTCCGGCTTGCCCCGCAGGGCCTGGGAAGGCTTTTCGTCCATGGTGATCACCTCGCTTGCGGGGGTAATCGTCAGGCGCGCGCGATCCACAGCCGTTTGACCGGAAATCAGTTCTTCAAGAAGGGAGGGTTGACCAACCAGGGTCAGATGCAGCGAGGGGGTAGCAGACAGACAAGCAATACTCGCCTGAACAATGCTGCGGGGACCGAAGTCCCCGCCCATTGCGTCAATCGCGATGACTTGAGCGGACAAGGATTACTCGTCAGCGCCCTTGTCGATCACTTTACGACCACGGTATACGCCTTCTGGCGATACGTGGTGACGCAGGTGAACTTCACCGGTGGTCTTTTCTACGGACAGGGTGCTAGCCTCGAGAGCATCGTGGGAACGACGCATGTCACGGGCAGAGCGGGATTTTTTGTTCTGCTGAACAGCCATAATTGATTAACTCCTAAACGTTTGGGTCACGCTTTAACTGCGCCAATACACTGAACGGGTTGGACCGCGTTACCTCGTCCTCGCTCGGTTCGGGCTCATCGAGCCCCGCCGGCTGCTGGCATTCTTCCGGATGATGAGCAGGCACGATTGGCAAGGCAAGCAAAAGCTCTTCCTCGACCAACGCCTGCAGATCCAAAGGATCTTCGCCCAGTTCCAGCACGTCATAACCTTTCGGCAACGACTGGGTATTCGCACCCTCCTTCACCACAGCGTAACTGCACTCACTGTGGATCGGCAGGGTGACCAGCTCAAGACAACGCTGGCAAACCATTTTGACTTCGACGTCGATGGAGCTGTGGATAACTACAGCTTTACGCTCGTCACGCTCGAAAACGAATTTAGCCTGCACCGTACCGACATTGTCGGAAAGCGGGTCGCAGAGTCTCTCCAAATCGGCCAGCAGCAGTTCACCTTGAAGGGTGGTGCCACGGTCAGCCAATTTGCGCGGGTCAACGTGAGGTGGAATCGGGTCATTCAACATAGGCGCAGCATTATAGGGATGCCCCAGGCCATGTCAAAGGAAATTCAGCCCTGTCCGTCACTTGCAAGCCTCGCTAGAATTCCCGGCCTGCCTCAGGAGACGCACATGCTGCCTTTATTACTTGCCTCAAGCTCGGCCTACCGCCGGGAATTGCTGTCCCGCCTGCGCCTGCCCTTCACCTGCAGCTCTCCTGACATCGACGAAAGCCATCGTCCCGGAGAGTCTGCCACGGCCCTGGTGAAACGCCTGGCCGAGGAAAAGGCCCGCGCCCTGGCAAGCAGCCATCCAGCACACCTGATCATCGGTTCCGACCAGGTCGCGGTGCTCGGCGAGCGCATCATCGGCAAACCCCATACCTTCGAAAAAGCCCGCCAGCAACTGCTGGACGCCAGCGGCGCCAGCGTGACCTTCCTCACCGGCCTGGCCCTGCTCAACAGCCAGACCGGCCACTGCCAGGTCGACTGCGTCCCGTTCAAGGTCAACATGCGCACCCTGGACAGCACCCGCATCGAACGCTACCTGCACGCCGAACAGCCCTATGATTGCGCCGGCAGCTTCAAGGCCGAAGGCCTGGGGGTCAGCCTGTTCCAGAGCACCGCCGGCAGCGACGCCACCAGCCTTATAGGCCTGCCACTGATCCGCCTCGTGGACATGCTGCTGGCCGAGGGCGTAGAGACACCCTGAGCCGCCATAAAAAAGCCGGCACTCAAGCCGGCTTTTTATTGAGCAACACCCGATCAGCGCAAGGTTGGGCCCTGAAAGCCCATCCACATGGTGATCTGCTCTGCCACGCTGGCACCGAGCTTCTTCGAGAAGCGATCAAATGGCGACTCCTGGACGGTAAAGTCCACCACCTCTTTCTCGCCAATCACATCCCGCGCCACCGAACTGGTATTGCCCAGGCCATCGATCAACCCCAATTGCAGCGCCTGCTCGCCCGACCACACCAGGCCGGAGAACAGCTCCGGATGCTCCTTGTCCTTCAGGCGATCGCCACGGCCCTGCTTGACGCTGGCAATGAACTGGCGATGAGTGGTGTCCAGCACGCCCTGCCAGAACTGGGTCTCTTCAGGCTTTTGCGGCTGGAACGGATCCAGGAACGACTTGTGCTCGCCCGAGGTATAGGTGCGACGCTCAACCCCCAGCTTCTCCATGGTGCCGACAAAGCCGTAGCCGGCCGCCGTCACACCAATGGAACCCACCAGGCTCGCCTTGTCCGCATAGATCTCGTCAGCAGCGCTGGCGATGTAGTAAGCACCCGACGCCCCGAGATCCGAGATCACCGCGTAGACCTTGGTGTCCTTGTGCAAAGCCCGCAGACGACGGATCTCGTCATAGACGTAGCCGGACTGCACCGGGCTGCCGCCAGGGCTGTTGATACGCAGCACAATGCCCTTGACCTTGGGATCATCGAACGCAGTACGCAGGCTGCCGACAATATTGTCAGCACTGGCCGATTCCTTGTCGGCAATCACCCCCGTGACATCGATCACCGCGGTGTAGCTACCGCCACGAGTGGCATTCTTTTCCATGGTCATCAGCGGCGTGAACAACGCCAGCGCCGCGAACAGGTAAACAAAGGTCAACAGCTTGAAGAAAATGCCCCAGCGCCGCGAGCGACGCTGCTCCTGGACACTGGCCAACAGCGTCTTCTCCAGCAGTTTCCAGCTTTTATCATCACCACCTTCAGCGCCCGCCTTGCTCGGCGCCTTCCATTCGTCGGTCATGCCTGCTACCCCAGCAAAAACTTAATCGGCACCCTGGCTCAGCCAGGCGTGCAATTGAGGAAAACGGTCGATGGACAAGCGCGGCTCGAATGCCTGCAAGGCCTCGATGGACTGAGCACCGTAGCTCACGGCCACCGAATCCATTCCGGCATTGCGCGCCATCAACAGATCAAAGGACGAATCGCCAACCATCAAAGCCTGCCGCGGCCCAACCCCGCAATGAGCAAGGATTTCCTCCAGCATCAACGGATGAGGCTTGCTGGCGGTTTCGTCGGCCGCCCGGGTGATATCGAAATACCCTTCCCAACCATGGGCCTTCAACACTCGATCCAGCCCTCGCCGGGCCTTGCCGGTGGCGACAGCCAGCTGATATCCCTCATCCCGAAAGGCGTCGAGAGACTGCACCACACCAGCAAACAGAGGCGAAGGCTCGGCCTCGAGGGCAATGTAGTGATCCGCATAATGCTGACGAAAGGCTACCAACTGCCCATCATCTATTTCCGGATACAGTGTGCGAATCGCCTCTGGCAATCCCAGACCGATAATGCCCTTGACGGCGTAGTCATCGCGGCGAGGAAAGCCGGAACGATCAGCAGATGCATGCATCGACTCGACAATCCGACCAATGGAATCGGCCAGAGTGCCGTCCCAGTCGAAGATCAGCAGTTTGTAATCAGGGTGCACTCAGGCGCTCCACGGTCTTGGCCCACATCTCATCCACCGGGGCCTGCAATTTCAGCTCGCCGCCATCGGGCAGCGGCACCGTCAACATATAGGCATGGAGAAACAGGCGCTTGCCGCCCAGCTCACGGATCTCGCGAGTGAAATCGTCATCGCCGTACTTGCTGTCACCGGCAATGCAGTGCCCGGCATGCAGGGTGTGCACACGAATCTGGTGAGTACGCCCGGTCACCGGCTTGGCCTCGACCATGGTGGCGAAATCACCGAAGCGGCGCAGCACCTTGAACACGGTCAAGGCCTCCTTGCCCTCTTCGTTGACCTCCACCATGCGCTCGCCGGAGCGCAGGTTGCTCTTGAGCAGCGGCGCACGCACCTGCTTCACCGCCGTGGCCCAATGGCCACGGACCAGCGCCATGTAGCGCTTGTCCACGCCATCGCCCCGCAGCGCGGCATGCAGATGACGCAGCATGCTGCGTTTTTTCGCGATCATCAGCAGGCCGGAGGTGTCCCGATCGAGGCGATGCACCAGCTCCAGCTCCTTGGCGTCCGGGCGCAACTGACGAAAGGCTTCGATCACCCCGAAATTCAAGCCGCTGCCGCCATGCACGGCAATCCCGGCAGGCTTGTTGATCACAATCAGGGCCTTGTCTTCGAAGACGATCGAGGCTTCCAGGCGCTGCAGCAACCCTTGAGCCAGCGGCACCGGCTCATCGCGCTCGGGCACACGCACGGGAGGCACGCGCACCACATCACCCGCTTGCAGCTTGTACTCGGGCTTGATCCGCCCCTTGTTCACTCGCACTTCGCCTTTACGCAAAATGCGGTAAATCAAGGTCTTGGGCACGCCTTTGAGCCGGGCGAGAAGGAAGTTATCAATACGTTGGCCGGCATATTCCGGCGAGACCTCAAGCAATTGAACGCCTGGAGTCGAGGGGGCAGTAGTCGTCATGGCGCGAATGATAACAATTTTTTATGGATTTGAAGCACTTAATGATTGCTGCTATAGTCGCGAACGCCGCCAAAAGCGGCTGGGCAGAGGAACAGCGGTAAACAGCCGGCCCTGACCAACGCAATTCATAAGGACGCAAGGCCGTCCTACGCAGTTTTCACTATCTAACGGAAGAGTTCGGCGTTGTAACAAGCGCAGGTGACATGAGGCCTGAAACCCGTAGAAAGCAGAGTGACTACTCGCCTTTTACGCAGCGATTAACGGCCAGTTCACAAAGTGCAGTCAGCGACAAACGATCCCGAGCGAAAGTTGCGGAAACAACGCCTTTAGCCATGATGCGTGACCTCCCCTTTCGGAGTTCACGGTAAATGCCAACCCGCTGCGGATTCTGCGCGCGGCAGCACCCGAATTATCAGGGATACGTGTAGGGTGGAGATGCACAACCGTCGGACTGTGTAGCATTAGGCTTTATCAAGACGCTTCATCTCGTCCACAGTCGCCGGTTGATTCCTCCTCCTGACAGACTTTTGCTTAAGCGGTGCCTTAGTCACCACAGCAAGCAGGACGCGTAAGTCGCGACTTCGTTCTTAGTTACCCGGACGAACCTCGCTAGACACTCGAGTGGTCAACCACTCCTGACGCACCTGACACCGACCGTGAGAAGTCGTGTGTGCCGAACGCCGTTTCCGGCAGCCCGGAAACCGACGGTACTACATGAAAAGAATGCTGATTAACGCAACTCAACCCGAAGAGTTGCGTGTTGCTCTGGTAGACGGCCAGCGCCTCTACGACCTGGACATCGAGTCCGGAGCCCGCGAGCAGAAAAAGGCCAACATCTATAAAGGCCGCATCACTCGCATCGAACCAAGCCTCGAGGCTGCCTTTGTCGATTTCGGCTCTGAGCGCCACGGCTTCCTGCCCCTCAAAGAAATCTCCCGCGAATACTTCAAGAAAGCCCCCGAAGGCCGCGTCAACATCAAGGACGTCCTGAGCGAAGGCCAGGAAGTCATCGTCCAGGTCGAGAAAGAAGAGCGTGGCAACAAGGGCGCCGCCCTGACCACCTTCATCAGCCTCGCCGGTCGTTACCTGGTACTGATGCCGAACAACCCGCGTGCCGGCGGTATCTCCCGCCGCATCGAAGGCGAAGAGCGCAACGAACTGCGTGAAGCGCTGAACGGCCTGGTGGCACCCGCCGACATGGGCCTGATCGTGCGCACTGCCGGCCTGGGCCGCAGCAGCGAAGAGATGCAGTGGGACCTCGACTACCTGCTGCAACTCTGGACCGCCATCAAGGAAGCGTCCCTGGATCGTTCCGCGCCATTCCTGATCTACCAGGAAAGCAACGTGATCATCCGCGCGATCCGCGACTACCTGCGCCAGGACATCGGCGAAGTGCTGATCGACAGCGTTGAAGCCCAGGACGAAGCCCTGACCTTCATCCGCCAGGTGATGCCGCAGTACGCCAGCAAGATCAAGCTGTACGAAGACAGCGTGCCGCTGTTCAATCGTTTCCAGATCGAAAGCCAGATCGAGACCGCTTTCCAGCGCGTGGTCGAACTGCCTTCCGGCGGCTCCATCGTCATCGATCCGACCGAAGCCCTGGTGTCCATCGACATCAACTCGGCCCGCGCCACCAAAGGCAGCGACATCGAAGAAACCGCCCTGCAGACCAACCTGGAAGCAGCGGAAGAAATCGCTCGCCAACTGCGCCTGCGTGACATCGGCGGCCTGATCGTCATCGACTTCATCGACATGACCCCGGCCAAGAACCAGCGTGCCGTGGAAGAAAAAGTCCGCGAATGCCTGGAAGCCGACCGCGCCCGCGTGCAGATCGGCCGCATCTCGCGCTTCGGCCTGCTGGAAATGTCCCGTCAGCGCCTGCGTCCATCCCTGGGCGAAAGCAGCGGCATCGTCTGCCCGCGCTGCAACGGCACCGGCATCATCCGTGACGTCGAGTCGCTGTCCCTGGCGATCCTGCGCCTGATCGAAGAAGAAGCCCTGAAAGACCGCACCGCCGAAGTGCGCGCCCAAGTGCCGATTCCGGTCGCCGCTTTCCTGCTCAACGAAAAACGCAACTCGATCACCAAGATCGAACTGCGCACCCGTGCCCGCATCGTCATCCTGCCGAACGATCACCTCGAAACGCCACACTTCGAAGTTCAGCGCCTGCGTGATGACAGCCCGGAAGCCAACACCAACCAGTCCAGCTACGAAATCGCAGCGGCCGCCGCCGAAGCCGAAGAAGTCCAGCCAACCGCCGCCACCCGCACCCTGGTTCGCCAGGAAGCGGCAGTGAAGACGGCCCCGGCCCGCGCCAACGCTCCGGTTCCGACCGAAGTCGTCGCTGCCCCTGTAGCTGCACCGGCTCCAGTGGCCGAACCAAGCCTGTTCAAAGGCCTGGTGAAGTCCCTGGTCAGCCTGTTCGCTACCAAGGAAGAGCCAGCCGCACCGGTCGTGGTCGAGAAGCCAGTGACCGAGCGCCCTGCTCGCAGCAACGAAGAACAGCGTCGCAATGGCCGCCAGCAGAGCCGCAACCGTAACGGTCGTCGCGATGAAGAGCGCAAGCCGCGCGAAGAACGTGCTCCGCGTGAAGAACGCGCACCACGGGAAGAGCGTCAGCCACGCGAAGTTCGCGAAGCCCGTGAAGAAGTTCAAGCGGTAGCCCGCGAAGAACGCGCACCCCGTGCACCGCGTGAAGAACGCCAGCCACGCGCCCCGCGTGAAGAGCGCAAGCCACGTGGCGAGCGTGAAGAACGCGTGCGTGAACTGCGTGAGCCTCTGGACGCCGCTCCAGCTGCAGCCGCTGCTACCGCCGCCGTTGTTGCCGAAGAACGTCCGGCGCGCCAGCCTCGCGAAGAGCGCCAGCCACGTGCGCCACGTGAAGAGCGCCAACCACGTGCCGAACAGGCTCAAGCCGCTGCCGCCAGCGAAGAAGAAGCGCTGCCGAACGAAGAGCAACTGCAGGAAGACGGCCAGGACAACGCCGAAGGCGAACGTCCACGTCGTCGCTCCCGCGGCCAGCGTCGTCGCAGCAACCGTCGCGAGCGTCAACGTGATGCCAACGGCAATGTGATCGAAGGCTCGGAAGAAAACGCCGAAGAGCCAAGCAGCGCCGATCTGGCTGCCGGCCTTGCGGTAACTGCCGCGGTTGCCAGCACCGCCATCAGCGCCAACGCTGAAGCCGAAGCTCACCAGCAAGCCGAACGTGCGACTGCCGCTGTAGAAGACAAGGCTCCGGAAGCCCCAGTGGTTGAAGCCACCACGCCGGTAGAAGCCCCAGTGGTTCCTGCAGTGGAAGTGGCTCCAGTGGCTGAAGAGCAGGCTCAGGTTGAAGTGGCTGCCGAACCGGCCGTGGTTGTCGAAGCCCAGCCTGTGGTTGCCGAACAACCGGCAGCAGAACCTGTAGCCCATGCGCCAGTGGTTGAAGAAAAGGCCATCGAGCCGGTTCAGGAAGCCCCTGCGCCAGCCCCGGTTGCCGAGCCAGCAGTGGTGGTTGAAGAGCCTGTAGCGGCCCAGCAGCCTGCCCAGGTTGAAGAGCCGGCTCCGGTTGCAGCACCGGTGGTGGCCGAAGAGCCCGCACCCGCTGTCGAAGCTGAAGCCGCGCCGGTCAGCACCCTGACCAGCAATGGCCGTGCACCGAACGACCCACGCGAAGTGCGTCGCCGCAAGCGTGAAGCCGAGCGCCTGCAGAAGGAAGCCGAGCTGGCTGCCGCTGCTGCTCCGGCTGAAGCCGTGGTGACCGCCGAGCCGGCTCCGGTAGAAGCGCCAGAGGTGGTCGAGGCCGCCCCTGCGCCAGCCAAAGAGACTGCACCGGCGCCAGTGGCCGAACCTGCAGTGGAAGAATCGGCCCCTGTGGCTGAGCAAGCACCGCGCGCTGTCGAGCACGCTGTGCATGCCGAGGAAGAACAGCACGAGCCTAAACCTCTCGTCTGATTCCAGCAGCCCATGAAAAAGCCCCGCCCGGGTAACCGGGCGGGGCTTTTTTATACCTGGAGCACCTGACAATCCGGAAACAGCAACGCCTGCGGAACGTCCACATCCCAGGTCACCCCCGGATCCGTCACCGGAACTTCCACCACCCGCCCCGAAGCGAACAGCGGCCGGGCTCCCCGATCACCAGACAGGCCCTGCAACGCTGCGCCATAAGACCGGCCAAAGCCCACCGGATGACCCAACTCATCCCCCAGCCGCGGCACGCTGATGCCCTCCTCGGTCATTGCCTCCATCACCCGACTGGCGGTGGCGGGCAGGATAAAGGGCATGTCCCCCAGCCAGACCATCCAGCCATGAGCATCGGCGCAGGCAGCCACTGCCGCGGCCAGGCTATGCCCCATGCCCACGGACTCCAGCACCAGTACCTGACAACCGTAGGCACGCGCCAGATCCACCACCTGGGGTCGATCCGCCGTGGTCACCAGTACTCGCTGGGCAACGTCCACCGGCAGGCTCACCAGCACCTGCTCCAGCACCGGCCGCTGCACCCCGTCACGCCCGCGGCAGGGCGCCAACAGCTTGTCCTGCCCGGCCCCGGCCACCTGGCGAAAACGCCTGCCCTGCCCCGCCGCCAGGATGATCGCGCAAGGCTTGCGGCTCACCTCACCGTCTCCGCCACTCGCACCGGGAGCTTCTTCTGCAGCGGTTCGACGCCATTTTTCAGCGCGACGATTTCCGCCAGCAACGACAAGGCAATCTCCGCCGGCGTATGGCTGCCGATGGGCAATCCGACCGGCCCGTGCAAGCGCTCGATGGCCTGCGCCGAAAGACCCAGCAGCGCCAGATTGTCCCTGCGTTTCTGGCTGTTGGCCCGGGAACCCAGGGCGCCGACGTAAAATGCCCGGGAGTCGAGCGCCGTCAGCAGCGCCATGTCATCCAGGCGCGGATCATGGGTCAGGGCCACCACCGCCGTGCGCTCGTCGGGCTCGATGCTCAGCACCGCATCGTCGGGCATCCCGGCGACAAAACGTCCATCCTGCCCCTCCCAGCCATGCACGAACTCCTGGCGCGGATCGCAGATCAGCACTTCGAAATCCAGCAAGCGGGCCATCTGCGCCACATAGCGCGACAACTGCCCGGCGCCGATCAGCAGCAAGCGCCAGCGCGGTCCGTAGATCGCCCGCAGGGTGACCCCGTCAAACGCCAATTCATCGCCGCGGTTCGCCGTCTTGAGCAGCACCTGGCCGGTGCCCAGGTTCAGCTCCCGGGCCACGATCTGGTGTGCCTCGCAGCGCTGGAGCAATTCGGCGACCCAGGCCGGGTCGCCAACCCGCTCTTCGGTGAGGCGCAAGGTGCCGCCACAGGGCAGGCCGAATCGCGCCGCTTCCTCCAGGGTCACGCCGTAGGTCACCAGTTGCACCGGCGGCCCGTGGCGAGACAGGCGCCCATCGCCCTGGCGGCTGATCAGGTCATCCTCGATACAGCCTCCGGACACCGAGCCGATCACCACCCCGTCGTCGCGCAAGGCCAGCATGGCGCCGGGTGGCCGCGGCGCGCTGCCCCAGGTCTGCACCACGCTGTACAGCAGCACGCCGCGCCCGGCGCGCCGCCATTCCAGGACACTGCGCAGGACATTCAGGTCGACGCTGTCCATCAGGCGCTCGCCTGCTGCCAGCCCTGCAACTGGTAGCGCACCGGCAGGTTGCGTATGCGCTTGCCGGTGGCGGCGAAGATCGCGTTGCACAGGGCCGGCGCAATCGGCGGCACACCGGGCTCTCCCACCCCGCCCAGGGGCACGTCCCCCGGCGGCGTCACCAGGTGCACCTGCACCTGTTTCGGCGCCAGGGACATGCGCGCCACTTCGTACATATGGAAATTGTCCTGCTGGACCTTGCCCTCCTTGAAGCTGATCTCCCCCAGCACCGCATTGCCCAGGCCCATGACGCAGGCCCCTTCGAATTGCGAGCGGATACGCTCGGGGTTGATCTGCGGGCCGCAATCCACGGCGATATCGGCCTGATGCACGATCAGCGTGCCATCGTCCTTCACCTCCACCTCGATCACCGCCGCCACATAGGTCACGAAGCTGTAGTGCACGGCCAGCCCTAGACCGCGCCCCTTGGGCAGCGAGCGCCCCCAGCCGGCCGCCTTGGCTGCGGTTTCCAGCACCGTGCGCAGGCGCCCGGTATCAATGGGGTAGCGCTCGGGGGATTCGCCGTAGTTCCACTCCTCGCTCAGGGTTCGGGGGTCGATCTGACGATCCGGCCCCAGCAGCTTGAGCTGGTACTGCAGCGGATCCTGGCCGGCCTTGTGGGCCAGTTCGTCGACAAAACTCTGGATCGCGAAGCCATGGGGAATGTTCGACACCGAACGGTACCAGCCGACCCGGGTATGGGCCGCGGCCTCGGGGTTTTCCAGGCGCACGTTGGGAATCGCGTAGGCCATGTTGGTAAAGCCCATGCCCAGCTCGAAGGCGCCTTCGTGATTCATCCCCGGGGCGAACAGCGCGGTGATGCTCGGCGCCACGGTGCGGTGCAGCCAGGCCGCCGGCAGGCCGTCCTTGTTCAGCCCGGCCTTGAGGTATTCCGCCGACACGGTATGGAAGTAGGAGTTGTGGATATCGTCCTCGCGGGTCCACTGCACCCGCACCGCCTTGCCGGGAAAGGCCTTGGCCAGGATCGCCGCCTCCAGGATGAAGTCGGGCTTGGACTTGCGCCCGAAGCCGCCGCCCAGCAGCGTGACGTTCACCGTGACCTGCTCGAAGCCGATCCCCAGGCGTTCGGCGATTCGCTCGCGGGTCACCTGTGGCGCCTGGCTCGGTGCCCACGCCTCGCAGCGACCGTCCTGGAATCGCGCCACGGCCACCATCGGCTCCATCGGCGCCTGGGCCAGGTGCGGCAGGTAATAGCTGGCCTCCAGGCTGCTCTCGGCGCCCTTCAGGGCCTCATCCAGGTTGCCGGTACTGCGCACCACCTTGCCCGGTTGCCGCGCCGCCGCCTCCAGTTGCTTGCGGTATTGGATGGAGTCGTAGCCAGCGTTGGCACCATCCTCCCACTCGATCCTCAAGGCATCGCGGCCCTTGATCGCCGCCCAGGTGTTGCTCGCCACCACAGCCACGCCGCCCAGGGGCTGGAACTCCGAAGGCAAGGGGCGGCTGTCGATGGGCACGACCTTGATCACCCCCGGTACCTTCAAGGCTGCGCTGTCATCCACCGACTTGACCTTGCCGCCATACACCCGGGGCCGCGCCACCGCCGCGAACAGCATGCCGTCGAAATGCACATCGGCGCCGTACACCGCACGGCCGTTGACGATGTCCTGGCCATCGATGGCCCGGGTGGCCTCCTTGCCGATGTAGCGGAACTCCCCGGGCTGCTTCAGGCGCAGGCTATCCCGGGCAGGCACCGCCAGGGCGCCTGCCGCAGCGGCCAGGGCGCCATAGCCCAGCTCACGCCCGGTGGGCTGGTGAACCACCTTGTGCAACTGCGCCCGACACTGCGCCAATGGCACCTGCCACTGCGCAGCGGCGGCCTGTTCCAGCATGGTCCGCGCAGCCGCGCCACAGCGGCGCATGGGCTCGTACCAATGACGCATGCTGCGCGAGCCGTCGGTGTCCTGGTTGCCGAAACGCACCTCGTCACCCGGTGCCTGGCGAACCTTGACCTGCGCCCAGTCGGCGTCCAGTTCATCGGCCACCACCATGCTCAGGCTGGTGCGCACGCCCTGGCCCATCTCCGAGCGATTGCAGATCACCGTGACGCTGCCGTCGCTGGCAATGCTCACGTAGACCTTGGGGTCATCGACCCAGCCGTGGGGCATGCCGTCGGCACCGAATTTCTTGTCCTCGGCAAAGGCCTCCTGCCAGCCCCAGCTCGCAGCCAGCACCAGGGCCCCGGTGGCCCCCACACCTTTGAGAAAGCCCCGGCGGCTGAGGTTGCTCAGGGCAAAATCCTGCGGTAGGCGGTTCATGCCTTGGCCTCCTGCAGATGGCTGGAAGCCTGTCGGATCGCGGTCTTGATCCGGTTGTAAGTACCGCAGCGGCAGATATTGCCGAGCATCGCCTCTTCGATCTGCTCGTCGCTGGGGTTGGGGTGGACCTTGAGCAAGGCAGTGGCCGACATGATCTGCCCGCCCTGGCAGTAACCGCACTGGGCCACCGCCGTATCCAGCCAGGCCTGCTGCACCACCTGCCCTACCGGGTCGGTATGCAGGTTGTCGATGGTGCTGACGTTCTTGCCCTGCACCGAGCCTATCGGCGTGATGCAACTGCGCGCCGGGTCGCCGTCGATATGAATCGTACAGGCGCCGCACAGGCCCATGCCGCAGCCGAACTTGGTGCCGTTGTAGCCCGCCACGTCGCGGATAGCCCACAGCAGCGGCATGTCCTCGGTGACGTCCAGTTGATGATCTTGACCGTTGAGCTTCAGGGTAATCATGGGCACGCCCGCATTTTCTGAGTGATGGGGTCGAGTCATCCGCCGTGCAGTACCGCGGCTGCGGTGCACGCAGATCGGCTCAGGCTAATCGGGCTCTCTTGTGAAGACAGGCTTCACCGGGCCTTTGGGAACAGCAGAAAGCTGATTCTTAGCCTGCTAAGTTAAGCCGCAATTAACAAAAAAGCCTTGCCCGAACGTCAGCCAGGCAAGGCTTTTTGCTATCCACCGCAAGCCGGCTCTCGCTAATAGAGGTTGGGCTCCATCTCCAGCTCGACACTGAAACGCTCGGCGATATCGCGCTGGATCCGCCGCGCCAGTTCCAGCAACTGCAGGCCGCTGGCGCCGCCATAGTTGACCAGCACCAGCGATTGCAAGCGATGGACCCCGGCATCCGCCTCGCGAAAGCCCTTCCAGCCCGCCTGTTCGATCAGCCAACCGGCCGCCAGCTTCACCTGCCCATCGGCCTGGGGGTAACCCACCAGCCCCGGATACGACTGCTTGATCTGCGCCGCCAGTGCCGCCGGCACCACCGGGTTCTTGAAGAAGCTGCCGGCATTGCCCAGCACGGCAGGGTCCGGGAGCTTCTCGCTGCGGATGCTGCAGATCGCCCGGCTGACATCGCTGGCCGTCGGCTGTTCGATGCCCTGCTCGCTCAGGCGCTGGCGCACCGGACCGTATTCCAGGTGCAGGTGATCGACACGGTTCAGGGCAAAGCGCACCCGCAGGATCAACCAGCGACCGGCCTGATGCTTGAACAGGCTGTCGCGGTACGCGAACTGACACTGCGCCAGGTCGAATTCCCGCAGCTCGCCGGTCTGCCGATCGAGGGCGGTCAGGCCGGCGAACACGTCCTTGATCTCCACCCCATAGGCGCCGATGTTCTGCATCGGTGCGGCGCCGACGGTGCCGGGAATCAGGCTCAGGTTCTCCAGCCCGGACAGGCCCTGCTCCAGGGTCCACTGGACAAAGGGATGCCAGGTTTCCCCGGCCTCGGCCTCGACCACCACCCGCTGCCCGTCATCGCTGAGCAGGCGAATGCCACGAGTTGCCATGCGCAGCACCAGGGCCTGGATATCCGCCGTCAGCAGCAGGTTGCTGCCGCCGCCGATCACCAGCAGCGGCAACTGGTGGGTAGCGCAATAGGCCAGGGCCTCGCGTACCTCGTCGTCGCTATGGGCCTGGGCAAACCACTTCGCCTTGACCTCGACCCCGAAGCTGTTGAACGGCTTGAGGGACACATCGGCCTGAATGTCCAGGGTCATAGCCGCCCCTTCAATTCGACCACTAGCCGGTCGCAGGCATCCTCGATCAGGTCCAGCACCTGCTCGAAACCCTGCTCGCCGTCGTAGTACGGATCCGGCACTTCATCCAGCGCCCCCTCGTAGCGACGCAGGAACAGGTCCAGCTCGGCCTTGCCCCGGGCCGGTTGCAGGGCCTTGAGGTTGCGCAGGTTGCTCTGGTCCATGGCGAAGATCAGGTCATAGGCAGCGAAATCGGCGCTGCCGACCTGCTGCGCCCGTTGTGCCGACAGGTCGTAGCCGCGCCGCAAGGCAGCCTGCTGGCTGCGCTTGTCCGGGGCCTTGCCGATGTGCCAGTCGCTGGTGCCCGCAGAGGCGACCTGCACCTGGTCACCCAGGCCGGCCTCGTGCAACTTGCGGCGCAGCACGCCTTCGGCGGTGGGCGAGCGGCAGATATTGCCCAGGCAGACGAACAGAACCCGCATCAGGCCTCCAGCAGGCGCCGAACGCGCTCAAGGTCTTCGGCGGTATCGACGCCGGTAGGCGGTGCTTCCAGGGCGTCGGCCACGTGGATCCGCACGCCATGCCACAGGGCACGCAGTTGCTCCAGGGATTCGGTGTTTTCCAGCCAGCACGGGCCCCAACTGACGAAGTCGTGAAGAAAGCCGGCGCGGTAGGCATAGATGCCGATGTGACGGCGATAAGGCACGCCTTCGGGCAGTTGCTCACGACTCTGGGCAAAGGCATCCCGGGCCCAGGGCAAGGTGGCGCGACTGAAGGTCAGGGCCAGGCCGTTGAGGTCGCTGACCACCTTGACCACATTGGGGTTGAACAGGGTCTGCACGTCCTCGATCGGCTCGGCCAGGGTGGCCATGCGCGCTTCGGTGTGGGCTGCCAGGTTGGCCGCTACCTGATCGATCACCGACGGCGGGATCAACGGCTCGTCGCCTTGTACGTTGACCACGATCGCATCCGCGGCCAGGCCCAGCTGGGCGGCGACTTCCGCCAGCCGGTCGGTGCCGGAGTTGTGATCTTCCCGAGTCAGCAGCGCCTCGGCGCCAAAGCCCTGGCAGGCCTCGACGATGCGCTGATCATCGGTGGCCACCACGACCCGCTCGGCGCTGCTCTTGCGCGCCTGTTCCCAGACCCACTGGATCATCGGCTTGCCGGCGATCAGTTGCAGCGGCTTGCCTGGCAGGCGAGTGGAGGCGTAGCGCGCCGGGATGACAACGGTGAAGGCGCTGCTCATTTGTCCAGGCGCTCTTCGGTGGTCAGGGTGCGCGCCTCGCTTTCCAGCATCACCGGGATGCCATCGCGAATCGGATAGGCAAGGCCCGCGCCCTTGCTGATCAGCTCGGTCTTGTCGGCGCTGAGTTTGAGGGGGCCTTTGCAGATCGGGCAGGCGAGGATGTCGAGCAGTTTGGTGTCCATGAGGATTCCCTGGATAAAAGCGAATTAAGGCAGCAGACGATCAGGCAGCAGGCGCATCAACTGGGTGTCGAACCAGGCGACGAAGGCCGGCGAAGGCTGGGCATCGACCGCCAGGTACCACCAGTCGTCTGCCGCGAAAGCCCGGCACTTGACCGCATCTTTCTCGGTCATGACCAGCGGCAATGACGGGGTGAAGGTCAAGGCCTGCGCACTGTATTGAGCGTGATCGGCAAATGCATGGGGAACAGGCCGCCAGTGTAGCGTTTCAAGGGTGTTGAAGAAACGCTGGGGATTGCCGATGCCCGCCACCGCATGCAGCGCCTGGCCGGGGGCGAAATGCTCCAGCGCACGGCGCTCGCCACTGCGCAGGTTGACCAGCATCGAGGGCTTGAGATGAAAGGCGAACCCCTCGTCACGGTCATCAACTGCGCCGTTGTAGAGCACCGCGTCGACGCTCTGCAAACGCTCCGCCGGCTCGCGCAGCGGCCCGGCAGGCAGACAGCGGCGGTTGCCCAGGCCGCGGGCGGCATCGATCAGTACCAGCTCCAGGTCACGGGCCAGGCGGTAGTGCTGCAGGCCGTCGTCGGAGAGGATCAGGTCCAGCGGCTCGGCGGCCAGCAGGGCCTGTACCGCGCGGCCGCGATCCGGGTCGATCATCAGCGGCACGCCGCAGCGCTGGACGATCAGCAGCGGCTCATCACCGGCCACCGCGGCGCAATCTTCGGCGCTGACGCGCCAGGGCAGTTGCGCCGGCTTGGCCCCGTAGCCGCGGCTGACCACCCCGACCCGCAACCCGAGGCGCTGGCAGTGCTCCACCAGCCACAGGATCAACGGCGTCTTGCCGGTGCCGCCGACGGTGATGTTGCCCACCACGATCAGCGGCACAGGTGGTTGATAGATCGCCCCCTCACCGGCAAGAAAGCGCTGGCGCTTGCCCGTCACCACTCGGCGATACAGGCATTCCAGGGGGCGCAGCAGTTTCAGCGCGGGGTGGCCGTTGTACCAGGCATTGAGCAGGCGATCGGAAAGTGCCATCAGGGTGCCGGGTCCGCCTCGACGGTGGTCATGCGCAGGTGGCTGAAACCGAGCTTGCCGGCTGCATCCATGGCAGTGATCACCGCTTGATGCTGGGTCTTGCCGTCGGCGCTGATGGACAGCGGCAGGTTGGTGTCGCCCGCCGACTCCTTCTGCAGGGCCTCGATCAAGGTCTCCAGGTCATTTTTGGGCAAGACCTGGTTGTTCACCGAAAACACGCCGTCGGCGCTGATGGCGATATCCACTTGCTTGACCTGCTGGTCTTCGGCCGGCGAGCCGCTGACCGCTTCCGGCAGATCGACCCGCAGTTGGGTCTCCCGGGTAAAGGTGGTGGTGACGACGAAAAACAGCAGCAGGATGAACACCACGTCGATCAACGACGCGAGATTGATGTCCACGGTTTCCCGGGGTTTGCGACGGAATTTCACGCTTTGCCCTCAGCCAGGTCGACATCGCGGTCGCCCTGGATCACTTCCACCAGCTTGATCGCTTCCTGCTCCATGCCCACCACCAGTTCATCGACCCGGCGTTGCAGGAAGCGGTGGAAGAACACCGAGGGAATGCCCACCATCAGGCCGGCGGCGGTGGTGATCAGGGCTTTGGAAATACCGCCTGCGAGGATGTGCGCGTTGGTGGTCATGCCCGAGCCCATGAACGAACTGAAGATGTCGATCATGCCCAGCACGGTGCCCAGCAGCCCCAGCAGCGGTGCCATGGCGGCAATGGTGCCGAGGGCGTTGAGGTAGCGTTCCAGCTCATGGATGACCCGGGCGGCAGCCTCTTCGATGCATTCCTTCATGATCTCGCGGCCATGCTTGGAGTTGGCCAGGCCCGCCGCCAGAATCTCGCCCAGGGGCGAATCGGCGCGCAGTTCCTTAAGCTTTTCCTTGTTCAGCTGCTTGTCCTTGATCCAGCGCCAGACCTGCCCCAGCAGGTGGGGCGGGGTGACACGGCTGGCCCGCAGGGTCCACAGACGCTCGGCAATGATGCCCACGGCAGCAATGGAACTCAGAATGATCGGCAACATCATCCAGCCGCCGGATTTGACCAATTCCCACACAGTGACAGCCCCCTCGAAAAAGTGCGCCACTCTAACATAGGGGCCGGACGCACCGAAGACCGTGATGTCGCATGCTCACAGGCTTTAATAACCCACGGTTATTTAAGGCATTGCGGGCGGCTCACGCCAGAATCGCCGCTGCTCGCGAAGCCCATGCGCCGCCCCGAAGGCCCCCAGTTGCAGCCTCAGAGCGCCCTGTTCGGCACTGTCATAAATTGCCATGTCCAGGCGCCGATAGCGTGCCAGCACTTGAGGATGGGGGTGGCCGAAGGCATTGCCCCGCCCACGGGAAATCAGCACCGCGTCGGGGGCCAGCCGTTGCAGCAAGGCCATGGATGAAGAGGTGCGGCTGCCGTGATGGGGTGCCTGCAGCCAGTGGGTCCGCACCGCCAGCGGGCTGTCGAGCAAGGCTCGCTCGGCACGGGCGTCGATGTCCCCGGTGAGCAGCAGGCGCTCGCCGGCAGCCTCGACCTGGAGCACGCACGAAGCCTGATTGCCGTCGGTCGCCGCCGCCCATTGCCACTGGCGAAAGCGCACGCCATTCCACACCCAGCTCAGCCCACTGTCGCAAGGCCTTGCCTGCAGGCCCGCGGGCAAGGCTTCGGGCTGGCCTCCGCGGACCTCGCCCACGGGCATTGCGCGCTGCACCGCCTGGGCGCCACCGGCATGGTCGTTGTCGGCATGGCTGAGCAGCATCAGGTCCAGCCGCCGGATGCCGAGCCTGTGCAGGGTCGGCACTACCACTCGCTCTCCCAGGTCGAATTCGGCGACCCGCGCGCCAGCGTCATACAGCAGGGCGTGATCACGGGTACGCAGGATGAATGACAGGCCCTGCCCCACATCCAGCTGCCAGACCTCCACCTCACCTTCGGGCACGCGCGCCAGGGGTGGCCAGACCGCCAGGAGCAACAGCGGCCAACCCAGAACCCGCATGGGCACGCCCCTGGGCAACAGCAGCAACAGGCAGCCCAGAGCATTCATGCCCCATAGCCACAGAGGGATCTGCGGCGGCACCCAGGCCGGCCACCCACCGGCAATCAATCCGAGCAAGCGGAACAACCCGTCCAGCAATCCACCGACCAGCCACAACAGGCCCTCACCCACATGAGGCACCGGCAGCAGCAGGCTGCCGAGCAAAGCCGGCGGCAACACCAGAAAGCTGATCCAGGGCACCGCCAGCAAATTGGCCAGCGGCCCGCTGAGGCTGATAGGCAGCCCCAGAGCCAGCAACGGCGGCAGCAGGCCAATGGCGATCAACCATTGGGCCCGGGTCCAGCCCTGCCACCAGCTCCACGCCCCCAGGCGCCCGGCAAAGATCAAGATCAGGATTGCCACTGCGGCAAAGGACAGCCAGAACCCCGCCTGCAAGCTGGCCAGCGGCTCGGCCAGCAACACCGCATTCAACGCCAGCAGCAGGGGCCAGCCGGCCCGCAGATGGCGAAAGCGCATGCGCCAGAGCAGTACCAGGGCGACCATCACACAGGCGCGCTGCACTGGCACATCGAACCCCGCCAGCAGGCCGTAGCCCAGGGCGCCGAGCCAGGCCAGGGCACAGGCCCAGGGCAACCACGGCAAGCGCTCGGGCCAGAGACCATGGCGGGCCAGCCCGGCCACCGCGAAATAGATCACCCCAGCCAGCAGGCTGATGTGCTGCCCGGAAATCACCATCAGGTGGACGGTGCCGGTGTCCTGCAACAGCTGCCAGTCTTGCCGCGTCAGGCCGGAACCGTCGCCCATCACCAGCGCCGCCAGCCCCGCACCGCGCCCCTGTGCCTCGACCTCTAGCAAGCGCTGGCGCAATCCTTGCCGCCAGGCCTTCGGGGCCGGTGCCAGTAACTGCCCGGCCTTGACCGTGCCGGTGGCGCCGATACGGCGCGCCAGCAGCCAGGCCTGGTAATCGAAGCCCTGGGGATTCAACAATCCCATCGGCTGGCGAAGCTTGACCGCCAGCCGCCAGCGCTCGCCACTCTTGAGCGCCGGGCCCTCACGCCAGGCCAGCCGCATGCGCCGGGGCAGCCGCTCACGGCGGGCCTGGGCATCTTCCAGCTCGAAACGCACCACGCCGCCCGCCTGCTCCGGCAGGCCGCTCACCCGCCCCTCCAGCCAGCGGGTCTGTGACTCCAGGCGCGGCGCCAGGCGATCATCAAGGGCCGACTGCGCGGAGACACAGGCCCAGGTGAAACCGAACAGGAAAAATGCCACTGGATGTGTACGAAACGGCAACAGCATCAAGGCCAGTATCGCCATACACAGCAGCAGCCAGCCTGGGGGCAAGGCCGGCATGAAACCCAGCGCCAGCAGCCCCGCAGCCAGCGCCAGCATTGCGCTACGCATCCGCCCGCCCCTCCTTGGGAGTTCATACTCTTGGCTTAGTCGAGGATGGGCAGCGCGGCTTTATCATTTGTCACAATGTCTGAATTTTCGCCGACTAGAATCCGGTCATAATCGTCGCCTGACCCGACCGAGAAGCCTTATGCCCCGGCGCTTATTCAAACGTTACATGCCAGATCCGACCAGCATCCGGGAACACAAGTCCTTACGCTTTCTCGGCACCCTGCTGCATGACGCCAACCTCTGGCACCTCAATCGACACTCGGTGGCCCGGGCCATGGCCGTGGGCCTGTTCGCCGCCTTTATTCCCATTCCAATGCAGATGTTGCTGGCTGCGGTACTGGCCATCTGGCTGCGCGGCAATATGCCCATCAGTGTCAGCCTGGTCTGGTTGACCAACCCCATCACCATGCCGCCGGTGTTCTTCTGCACCTACCAACTGGGGGCCTGGCTGATGAACGTGCCGCCGCGCACCCTGCCCGACGAGCTGACCTGGGAGTGGATCAGCAGCCAGCTGGCAACCCTGTGGCAACCCTTCCTCCTCGGCTCGGTGGTGGCCGGGCTGGTGCTGGGGGCCACTGCCTATTGCCTGACCATGCTCTATTGGCGCTGGTGGGTCGCGCGCCAATGGTCCAGGCGCAAGCAGCAACGGCAGTGACCAACGAAAACGGCCTCCCGAGGGAGGCCGCTTGCATGACGCACTAAAGGCATTTACTGACGCATGCCGCGCCCGCTCACCAGCAGCCGTGCGCAACCGATATACAGCACCAGGGTGGCCACCAGCATGAAGGTAATGGCGATGCTGATCTTGATGTCCGACACCCCGAGGATGCCGAAACGGAAGGCGTTGACCATGTGCAGCACCGGGTTGGCCAGGGACACCGTCTGCCAGAACGGCGGCAGCAGGTTGATCGAGTAGAACACCCCGCCCAGGTAGGTCAGGGGCGTCAGCACGAAGGTCGGGATGATCGAGATATCGTCGAAGTTGCGTGCAAAGACTGCGTTGATGAAGCCCAGCAGCGAGAAGATGGTCGCGGTCAGCACTACCACCAGCACCGTGATGCCCAGGTGGTGCACCTGCAGCGTGGTGAAGAACAGCGACAGCAGCGTCACGATGACCCCCACCATCAGCCCCCGCAGCACCCCGCCCAAGGTGTAGCCGATGAGAATGGTATGGGGCGACAACGGCGAGACCATCAACTCCTCGATGGAGCGCTGGAACTTGCTGCCGAAGAAGCTCGATACCACGTTGCCGTAGGAGTTGGTGATCACCGACATCATGATCAGCCCCGGGACGATGTACTCCATGTAGGTGAAACCACCCATGTCGCCGATCTGCCGGCCGATCAGGTTACCGAAGATGACGAAGTACAGGACCATGGTGATGGCCGGGGGCAGCAGGGTCTGCGGCCAGATCCGGGTGAAGCGCCGGACTTCGCGATAGACAATGGTGTTGAGCGCCACCAGGTTGGGTTTGAACTCCGAACTCATACCGCCACCTTCGACAGATTCTTCTCCACCAGGGACACGAACAACTCCTCAAGACGGTTGGTTTTGTTACGCAGGCTCAGCACCTCGATGTTCTGCAGGGCCAGTTGGCCGAACAGCGCGGTGATGCCCACGGCCTTGTCCACCTGGACCTCCAGGGTATGGCTGTCCACCAGCCGGGTCGGATAGCCGGCCAGTTGCGGCGCCACGCTCAGGTCGTTCTTCAGGTCGAGGAGGAAAGTCTCCACATGCAGCTGGCTGAGCAACTGGCGCATGCTGGTGTTCTCGACGATGGTGCCGTGGTCGATGATGCCGATGTTGCGGCACAGCTGCTCAGCCTCTTCCAGGTAGTGGGTGGTGAGGATGATGGTGATGCCTTTCTGGTTGAGCTCGGTAAGAAAGCTCCACATGGAACGGCGCAGCTCGATATCGACCCCGGCGGTAGGTTCGTCAAGGATCAACAGGCGCGGTTCATGCACCAGCGCGCGGGCGATCATCAGGCGCCGCTTCATGCCACCGGACAGGGAACGCGAAGGCACATCGCGCTTGTCCCACAGGCCGAGCTGGGTCAGGTACTGCTCGGCGCGCTGCTTGGCGATCTTCGCCGGAATGCCGTAGTAGCCGGCCTGGGTCACGACGATGTCGAAGGTTTTCTCGAACTGGTTGAAGTTGAATTCCTGCGGCACCACGCCGATGCAACGCTTGAGCGCCGCCGGCTCACGATCCAGGTCGTGGCCGAAGACGCTCACCGTACCGCTGGTCTTGTTCACCAGGGTCGAGAGAATGCCGATGGTGGTGGATTTGCCGGCCCCGTTAGGGCCGAGCAGGGCGAAAAAGTCACCTTCGGCGACATCCAGATCGATACCACTCAGGGCCTGGAAACCGTTGCCGTAGGTTTTGGTTAGCTGCCGGATGGACAGAGCGGAACTCATATCGGATTCATGCACCAAGAAGGGGGAATTTTATAAGTAAGGGCGGCCCGAGCCGATTGCAACGACGCCGGACGCCCGCCATGTTGCGTGCCTGCGTCGTGCAAGTACAGTCACCCGTATCGATAGTGGGTATTAAGTCAACGCGGTCATCACGGCCTGGCGATAGGCCGGGCGCTGTTTCAAGCGCTCATACCAGGCTTGCAGATGGGGCATGGAAGGACGCTCGATGGGCATCTCGAACCAAGCGTAGATGAAACTGCCGAGAGGAATGTCGCCCACGCCGATCTCCTGCCCGGACAGGTAAGGCTGCTCGCCCAGGGCCTGATCGACCCGCGCCAGCAGCTCGGCACACGTGGCCTTGGCGGCGTTGATCTGCGCCCAGTCCTGCTGCTCGGCCGGGGTGCGCAATACGCCCCAGAACAGATGCCGGAAGGGTTCAGCGAAGGTCGAGGTGGTCCAGTCCATCCACTTCTCGGCGCTGGCCCGCAGTTGCACGTCGGCCGGGTACCAGTGGCTATCGGCGGCGTAGCGCGCAGCCAGGTAGCGCACGATGGTATTGGACTCCCAGAGCACGAAGTCGCCGTCTTCAATCAGTGGAATCCGGCCATTGGGGTTCAGCGCCCGGTACGCCGGGGTGTCCACCACCCCAAAGGCGCCGCCGGCGTCCAGGGACTCATAGGCGAGCCCCAGTTCCTGCGCGCACCAGAGTGCCTTCCTGACATTCGACGAGTTCTTGCGACCCCAGATCTTCAGCATGACCATCCCTCAGTAATGAATGCCGGGGCAGTCTACGCCTGATCAGCCGCGACTCAAATCGCCGCGCAGGTCTGCCAGCACTTGCGGCTGCTGCGCGTCGAACAGGTGCGGGTAGCATTTTTCCAGGTGGCCGAAAAACAGCTCCTGCGGCACGTCGGCAAACTGCCCGTGGTCCACCAGGTACTCCATCGACTGTTCGCCCTGGCGATTGAAAGGCTGGAAAACGCTGTCCTCCAGGCCGTCGAAATCCAGCGGCGCCACATCGAACATTTCACACAATTGCCGGTTGAACGCCGGCGTGGCCTTGACCCAACGACCCTGCAGATAGAACTCGGTGTAGCCGTGCATGGCGAACACATCGCTGCGCAGCAGCTCCAGCAGCCTGGGTGTGGACAGGTGATTGCGCACATCGGCCAGGCCGATGCGCGCCGGTATCCCGCAATGCCGGGCACAACCGGCGAGCAAGGTGGCCTTGGGCACGCAATAGCTCTCGCCGGTGGCCAGGGCATGGCTGCCGCGCAAGGTCTGGGGATCACGGCTGAAACTGTAGAAGTTGTAGCGTACGGCCTCGCGCACCGCGTAATAGAGGCTGACGGCCTGCTGTCGGGGATCGCGGCTGGCACCGCGATGAGTTTCGGCGAACTCCACCACCGCCGGGTGGTCACTATCGATGAAGCGGCTGGGACGCAGGTACTCGTGCATGGGCATGACCTCCGAGAGGAAGCCTGAGTCTATCGAGGCGTCCGCCCCAGTGATAACGACGTATCGGCCAAAGATCATGGCCCCCACGATCAACCGGGCCCGGCCCGCAAGATACAGACTTGCGCTGCACCCGCACTGCCCTGCTCACCCGCGCTGTCGAAGGCCGACTACGCTCTGAGGGTGATTTCACCCCTGGTTTCACGGAGGATTGAATATGCTGTTGTTGTGGATACTGGTTCTGGTGCTCGCAGTGGCCTACCTGGCCCATCGCCGTACCGCCCCCCTGCCCGCCCTGGGCGTGGTCGCCATCTACCTCTTGGCCATGGGCGCCTTTAGCCGCGCCCCCGGCTGGCTGCTGCTGATTTTCTGGGTGCTGCTGGCAGCGGTCGCCGCCCCTCTGCTGCTGCCCGATCTGCGGCGCAAGTATTTCAGTGCGCCGCTGTTCAGCTGGTTCCAGAAGGTTCTGCCGCCGATGTCCCAGACCGAGCGCGATGCCATCGATGCCGGCACCGTCTGGTGGGACGGCGAGCTGTTCAGTGGCCGCCCCGACTGGAATACCTTGCTGGCCTACCCCAAGGCCCAGTTGACCGAAGAAGAGCAGGCGTTCATCGACGGCCCGACCGAGGAGCTGTGCGCCATGGTCAGCGACTGGCAGATCGGCCAGCACATGGACCTGCCGGCCGAAGCCTGGGCCCACATCAAGGAGCACGGTTTCTTTGCCCTGATCATTCCCAAGGAGTTCGGCGGCAAGGGCTTCTCGGCCTACGCCCACTCCCAGGTGGCCATGAAGCTGGCCACCCGCAGCGGCGACCTGGCCTCCACCGTGATGGTGCCCAACTCCCTGGGCCCGGCCGAACTGCTGCTGCACTACGGCACCGACGAACAGCGCAATCACTACCTGCCGCGGCTGGCCCGGGGCGACGACATTCCCTGCTTCGCCCTCACCGGCCCCCTGGCCGGCTCCGATGCAGGGGCCATGCCCGACACCGGGATCATCTGCAAAGGCCAATGGCAGGGTGAAGAAACCCTGGGCCTGCGCCTGAACTGGGAAAAGCGCTACATCACCCTGGGCCCGGTGGCCACCCTGCTGGGCCTGGCCTTCAAGGCCCACGACCCGGACCACCTGCTGGGCGACCAGGAAGACCTGGGCATCAGCCTGGCACTGATCCCCACCGACACCCCCGGGGTGGATATCGGCCGCCGCCACCTGCCCCTGGGCGCGGCCTTCATGAACGGCCCAAACTCCGGCAAGGACGTGTTCATTCCCCTGGACTTCCTCATCGGCGGCCAGGAAATGCTCGGCAAGGGCTGGATGATGCTGATGAATTGCCTGTCCGTGGGCCGTTCGATCTCCCTGCCCGCGGTGGGCACCGGCGCCGCCAAATTCACCAGCCTGGTGACCGGCCAGTACGCCCAGGTGCGGGAGCAGTTCAACGTGCCCCTCGCCGCCTTCGAGGGCATCCAGGAGGCTCTGGCCCGCCTCGGCGGCAATGCCTGGCTGATGGACAGTGCACGCATGCTCACTGCCAACGCCGTGGACCTGGGGGAAAAACCCTCGGTGCTGTCGGCGATCCTCAAGTACCACCTCACCGAGCGCGGCCGCGAGTGCATCAGCCACGCCATGGACGTGCACGGCGGCAAGGGCATCATCATGGGCCCCAACAACTACCTGGGCCGCAGCTGGCAAGGAGCGCCGATCTTCATCACCGTGGAAGGCGCCAACATCCTTTCGCGCAACCTGATGATCTTCGGCCAGGGGGCAATCCGCTGCCATCCGTTCGTGCTCAAGGAAATGGCCCTGGCCGGTCGCGAAGACCACGACCAGGCGCTGCAGGAGTTCGACGCCATGCTGCTCAAGCACATAGGTTTCGCCGTGAGCAACGCCGCCAGCACCCTGGTGCTGAACCTCGGCCTGGGCCACTTCGAACACGTTCCGGGAGACAAGGTCAGCCAGGGCTATTTCCGTGCCCTGAACCGCCAGGCCGCGGCCTTCGCCCTGCTGGCGGACTTCTCGATGATGCTGCTGGGGGGCGAACTCAAACGCCGCGAGCGCCTTTCCGCCCGCCTGGGGGATGTGCTCAGCCACCTGTACCTGGCGTCGGCAGCGCTCAAGCGCTACCACGACCTGGACTCCCCGGAATACCTGCGCCCCCTGCTCGCCTGGGCCATGGAAGAGAGCCTCGGGCATTCCGAACGGGCCCTGGACGAGTTGCTCAGCAACTTCCCCAACCGGGTGTTCGGTTGCGTGCTGCGGGTGCTGGTGTTCCCCTTCGGCCGTCGCCATACCGGGCCATCGGACCAGCTGGATGCCGAAGTGGCGGCGATCATCGGTCGTGCCCAGGGCGATCCGGCCCTGGAAGCGGTGCTTGCCGGCTGCTACCGCCCGCAATCCAAGGACGACCCGGTGGGCGCCCTGCAACATGCCAGCACCCTGCTGAGCGCCGTGCACCCGTTGCACAAGAAGCTCCACGAAGCGCTGAAAAGCGGCCAGGTCAAACCGGCTGCCGGCGAATCGGCCATCGACGCGGCGCTGGAAGCCGGCGTGCTGCAGGCCGCCGAGGCCCAGAGCCTGCACGAGGCCGAGGCGGCGCGGCGCAAGGTCATCGATGTGGATGATTTTGCCAAGGAGGAGCTGACCCTGAGCGAAGGCAAGACCCGCTAGACGGCCGCCTTCGGGGCAGGTCGATTATGAAACCGGGCGCGGGAGCTATATACTCCCGCGCCCGTTTTGCTCTTGAGGACCCTGTCATGTCCAACATCGTCGCCGATCATCTCGTCCTGCTGGACCACCTGCGCAGCATCCTGGTCGCCGTAGGTGAAGCCGAACAGGTGCCCGAGGAAAGCCACGCGCTGTTCCTCGAGCGCTTCGACGAACTGCGCGCCTCGCTGCCGATCGACCCGATCGAAAGCCAGTACTTGGGCCAGGACCTGCTGTGCCAGATCATGCAGCGCTACCCGCAGATCGCCCACCTGGTGCCTCGTGACCTGCTGTGGTTCTTCGCCGGTGACTGCCTGCACTACATGCCCGATGAAGAAATCGACCTGTACCAGGCCCTGGAAGAGCGCCGTTTCGAAGCCGAGCAGAACGACGAGCCCTTCGACTGGAACCAGGAAAAGCAGCTGCTGGCGCTTTCTGCCCAGGACAGCAAGCACTGATCACTGCACCCGGCGCAGCCAAGGCCCGCACGGTTCGCCCGGCGGGCCTTTTTCATGGGCGCCTTTTAGCGCCGGCCTGTCAGAGAATTCGCTGGCAAGCCAGCTCCTACAGCGGGCGTTCCGCTTTGCCCGGGCGGTTGAGGGTCGGCTCCTTGGCCAGGCACTCCACCAGGTAGTCGATGAAAACCCGCAACTTGGGCGGCAGGTAACGGGTCGGTGAATGCAGCAGCCAGGCACCGCCGTGGTAGGAGGCCAGGAAGGTCCACTCCGGCAGCACCTGGACGATCAGCCCCTGCTCCAGGGCATGGCGCGCGGTGAAGTACGGCAGGCTGCCGATCCCCAGGTGTTGCAGCACCGCATCCAGGCGCACCCCGGTGTGGTTGGCCGCATAGCGCCCGCGCACCCCCACCGTGACCGCCTTGCTGCCCTGGGTGAACTTCCAGCGCGCATCGCTGGGGGTCTCGCCCAGGTAGATGCAACTGTGCTGGCGCAGGTCCTGGGGATGGGCCGGCGTACCGTGCTCGGCCAGGTACTGCGAGGTGGCGCAGAGCAGGTGATCGATGCGCAACAGCTGGCGACCGATCAACCCGGGCGGCGGGCGATCGGTGATGCGGATCGCCAGGTCGACGTTGTCGTCGATCAGGTCGACATCGCGGTCCTCATGCAGCAGTTCCACATCGACCTGGGGATAGCGCCGCAGAAACTCCGGCATGTGCGGGTGCACCACGAAACGCCCCACCGCCTTGGGCACGCTGACCCGCACCACGCCTTCGGCTTCGTGGGTGAACTGGCCGCTGACCTCCATCACCGAACGGGCCGCACTGACCATTTCACTGCAACGCTTGAACACCTCTTCGCCACCGTCGCTCAAGCGCAACTTGCGTGTGGTGCGCTGCAACAACCGGGTGGCCAGGGCCTTTTCCAGGCGCGAGATGCTGCGGCTGACCGCCGAAGGCGAGGAGCCCAGCTGGCGTGCCGCCTCGGAGAAGCTGCCGGTCTCCACGACCCTGACGAAAATGGCCATTTCTGCCAGCAAAGGCAGGGGTAGATTTATGCTCATGACGCAATAGTCCATTGAGTTTCGAACGGATTATCACGCAATCGCCCAGGCAGCATAATAAAAAAACACTGAATTCCAGGGTTAGAGAAATGACGCGGCGCCTGTATTACGACAATGACCAGTTACTGACCTCCGTCGAGGTCCTGAGCTGCATCCCCCACGAACAGCAATTCGCGGTCACCCTCAACGCCACGCCCTTCCACCCCCAGGGTGGCGGCCAGCCCAGCGATACCGGCTGGATCGGCCAGGCCGCCGTTCTGCGGGTGGCCCAGGAAGGCGAGCAGATCGTGCATTACCTGGACCAGCCGCTGGAGCCGGGCATTTTCGAGGCCCGGGTCGATGAGGCCGCGCGCCTGTTCAACAGCCGCATGCACTCCGCCGGGCACCTGATCGGCCACTTCGTGCAAAGCCAGGGCTGGATACCGATCAAGGCCCATCACTGGCCAGGTGAAGGCCGGGTGTCGTTCAAACCGGCAGAGCAGCCCCGGGAGATCGACGGCGCCAGCGTGCAGGACGCGATTGCGCAGTGGATAGAGGCCGACCTGGAACGGCATAGCACAATGGCGGACGGTTCGCGCCAGATCAGCTTTGGCCAACTGCCGGCCTATGGTTGCGGCGGCACCCACGTCAGCCACCTGCAGCAACTGGGCGCGGTGCTCATCACCGCGGTCTCACTCAAGAAAGGCACCCTTTCGGTCAGCTACAGCCTCGACTGAAAACGGCCTGCCACTCAATCATCCTGCTTTGCGGAGTCCGCATGCTGTCCAACTATCTTGGCGAGTTCCTCGCCCTGGCCCTGGTTCACTTTCTCGCGGTGGTCGCTCCCGGGCCGGATTTTGCCGTGACCATCCGCCAGAGCGTGCGCTTTGGCCGCATGACAGGGGTCTGTACCGCCCTAGGCATCGGCGCCGGCATCTCGGTGCACGTGCTCTACACCCTGCTGGGGGTGGGCGCCCTGATGCACGCTACGCCCTGGTTGCTGAGCGCGGCCAAGCTGCTGGGCGGCGCCTACATTCTGTACTTGGGTATCAGTTTGCTGCGCAGCAAGGCCAAGACCAGCCTTCCCGGCGAGGCGCCCACCGATGAGCCCCAACAGACCTTGCTGCGAGCCTTTACCACGGGGTTTCTGACCAATGCCACCAACCCCAAGGCGACCCTGTTTTTCCTGGCGATCTTCACCACCCTGGTCAGCGCCACCACCCCACTGAGCATCCAGGCCCTATATGGCGCCTGGATGTGCCTGGTGAATGCGCTGTGGTTCGTGATCGTCGCGCTGTTCTTCTCCAGCTCTCGGGTGCGCTTGCTGTTCATGCGCCTGGGGCACTGGTTCGAGCGCTGCATGGGGCTGATCCTGCTGCTGTTCGCCGGGCGGTTGCTGCTGTCGCTGTAGGCAAGGCAAACGACAAAGGCCCGCGCAGGTGTACTGGCGGGCCTTTTTTCTGGGCACTGGCTGCAGTGTTGAATCGCAGGCAAACAAAAACGCCGCTCAATGAGCGGCGTTCTTGTGAATTTGGAGCGGGAAACGAGACTCGAACTCGCGACCCCGACCTTGGCAAGGTCGTGCTCTACCAACTGAGCTATTCCCG
>NZ_JBWKQO010000009.1:0-306508 GCF_059418825.1 Pseudomonas sp. GW821-FHT07F01 | reverse complement strand
TAGTTCAGTCGGTTAGAATACCGGCCTGTCACGCCGGGGGTCGCGGGTTCGAGTCCCGTCCGCTGCGCCATATTCGGCAACCTGGAACACTGAACGCCAGGTCGCCACACAAAGCCCGCTCAATGCGGGCTTTTTGCTGTCTGGGATTTGTATCGGTTCGAATCCTGCGCATGAAAAAAGCGGCCCTCGGGCCGCTTTTTGCGTTTTTGCCTACTGCTCGGCGTTACGGCTATGCCGGTAGTCGCTGACGGCTTCATACACCGCCTTGCGCAGACGGTTGATGCCGCCGATGGGGCGATGGGCTTCCAGACCGAACCAGGGGTTGAAGGACTGGTTGTCGCAAGCCAGGTTCTGCGCCGGGGTATCGAAGTCCTGGGCGGGAAGGGTCACCCGCGCCACCGTTTCAAAGGGGGCGTCACTTTCTTTCCATTCAATGCTGGTGTCTTCGATCGGCATGAAACGGTTCGGGTCCTGGCGCTGGACTTGCAGTACGAAACAGGCGCCAACCCGGTCGGTGGAGAGTTGCTGGGTCAGGGCGCTGCGCAGGAAGTTGGGCAGATCCTGGTTCTGTGCTGGCAGGCTGTAGGCCGGGCAACTCTCGGGGTCCGGCATGACCCGGAATTTGGCGTTGGCATTGCCGAACTTGTAGGGCGAGACCGAGTAGTAGGTGGTCTGGGTCGGGCTGGCCGGGGCCGGTGACAGGGTCGCCAGGGCGATGAACAGATGCCGTACCTGCCAGGTGCGCGGATCCCACCCGGGGAAGAATGCGCCGACTTTCTTGCCGTCCGCCTGGGCGGCGATGTTCTGCTGATATTCGGCTACGTCGCTGACGAAGAAATTCGGATGATTGAACATCACGAAGTCCTGTTCACGGCGTTGTGATTCCGACGCCATCAGTTGTTGCCCGGGAACATCCAGTAGCTTGATCGCCATGCCGCGGGCGTCGCGAATACTGTCGAACTGCGGGTAGGCGTTGCCGTTGGACAGGCGTACGACGGCCTGCCAGGTCTGGCCAGGGGTGGCAAATACTCCCTGGCGCAGTGGCGGGCTCAAGTCGTTGAGGACCTGGACCTGTGCCTTCACGCAACCGTGGGCTTTGGCATGGGCATCGCGCAGGTAGCGGGTGCCTTCGCGGTGCTGGTCAACGATGCGTACCGCGGTCTGGATGATGTCCTGGGTGCGGGCTGCCTCATCGGCAGGAACCTGCTCCTGCACCGCTACCGGGCCTCGGTGGTGCCAGGCGAACCAGGCACTGGACAGTGCCCAGCCCAGCAGGCCGATGACCAGTAGCAATAACAGGGTCCTGCCCAGCAAGGCGCCGAGGCGCAGCCACAGTCGGGCCAGCAGGGACGGTCGTTTTCTGGCGAGATCGAGTTTCATGGCAATTGCGACTCCAATGGTCCGCCCAGCACTTTCAGGTATTCCAGCAAGGCCCAGCGTTCTTCTGGCTGCAGCAGTGGGCCGATAACGCCATTGCCACGCTGGCCGGCGCGGAATTCGTGGCCGCTGTTGTGGTTGCCGCTGATGCGGGTATCGAATTCAAAACCGTTCTTGAAGGCTTCCGGGCGATAGCCCAGGTGCTTGGGATCGTACTCGAAGGTGCCGCGGTAGAAGGTTGTCGAGCGCTCTGATTGCGGAGACAGCAGTTGATAGAGGTTGGGTACCGAGCCGTTGTGCAGGTACGGCGGTGTGGCCCAGACCCCGGCCAGCGGGCGGGCCTTGTAGGCGCGCAACTCGCGTACGCCGATCGGCAGCCCGTAGCCGTCCAGCCGCGGGCGCTCCTCGGAGGTGACCTTGGCGTCGCGATAGGCACGCTCTTCGACAAAGGCCGTGATGTAGGCCAGGCCCTTGGCAGCCGAGAGTTGACGCAGGTCCAGCGGTTCGCTGGGTGTCGGGTGCAGCTCGACATTGGACCTGGCCAGTTCGGTGGTATCCCACTGCAAGGAGCTCAGGTCATAGCGCAGGTCGGCGATATTGCTCGCCGAATTCGGGTCGGTGCCAATCACCGCTACCGGAAGCATTTTCAACTGCTGCACGGGGCGGCCGTTGTTGTCGCTGACCGAGGGTACATGGCAGCCGGCACAGTTGCTGGCGAACAGCTCGCGGCCCTTGGCGGCCAGCGGCTTGTCGATCGTGCCCAGCAAGGCTTCCGGCCAGGCCGGTGGCTTGAGGCGCTGCAAGGTTTCCTCGATCAGGTTGAGATCGCGGACACGTACGCTGGAAGGGTAGCGGTCCTCGCCGGTGAGGGGTTGGCCGTTGGCGTCGAACAGGTTCAGGGTGGCGCCAACCCCCAGGGCTTCGCCGATATTGCGCGCCATGGGTTGCTGCGCCGAGCCGTTCCACTGGACCCAGTCGAAGGTCCAGATATCCCAGAGTTGCGGGTAGTCCACCGGGGCATTGGCAATCCGATAGTTCTCAGGGGAAATGGCGTCGCCGAAGCTGGCATTGGCGATGCGGCCAAAGGCGTCGGTACGGCCCGGACCCTCTTCGGTTGGATAGAGGCCGCGATGGGTATCGTTCCAGGCCACCCGCAGGAAGTTATCCAGCGAGACCTTGAAGTCCTTGCGCAGCTGTTCGTGCCTGGCTTCGTAGTCGGCACCCAGCACCTTGCGGGCGAAGCGCTCGAATTTCCAGGGGTTGTAGTAGGTGCTGGTGAGGCTGGCCACGAGGGCCTGGCCGAAGCTGCCACCACGCAGGGTCGGTACGCTGGACGGCAGTACGTGCTGCGCCGAGCCGCCATCAATGCGCAGGGCTTGATGGTTGAAACGAAGCTCGCCGGTGTGGCAGGCAGCACAGGTGATGTCCAGGTATTGTTCCGCGCTGCCCGGATTCTGATGGCGGGCGAAGCCTACGGGCAGGTTGCCGGGATTCTGCGCTGTGGCTTTCTGCCCCGGCTCCACCAGGAAGCCGAAGCGGGCCAGGTACTCGGGAGCGGCAAAGGGCTGCTCGGAGAACGGCAGTTCCAGAGCGCTGAACCATTCATAGCGCAGGCCTTTGACCTGGGTGCCCTGGGGAGTGAAATAGTAGGTCTGGCGATCCTTGGCATCCCATTGGTCCAGGTAGTGCACCTGTTCAACGGGTACATAGTCGGGGAGTTTCGGATTGGCCACGTAGTACAGGACCACTGCCAGGACAATGCCGATCAGCACGGCAATCAACAGCAACACACGATAGATGAGGCGCAAGATGTACTTCCTTGTCGAATTTCGTTTCCTTATGCCTGAGCTCATCTGACGCGGCAAGTAGCCATTACTTGAGCTATGGTTATTCGCGCCCGTTCAAGCGCCTCGGTAAGCGGCCTGGGCAGGGTGTACCCCAGAGCATGAAAACGCGTTTAAAGACGTGAACTTATCGGCCATTTACTACTCTTACGCCGGTAGCCATTGGTCGTGGTCGCCTGATAAGCTCGCGGCTTTATTCGATTGCCCTTTAGGCGCATGAACAAGGAAATAGCATGAAACAGCATCGGTTGGCGGCGGCGGTGGCCCTGGTTAGCCTGGTACTTGCGGGTTGTGATTCGCAGACCAGCGTAGAGCTGAAAACCCCGGCGCAAAAAGCTTCCTACGGTATCGGCCTGAACATGGGCAAGAGTCTGGCTCAGGAAGGCATGGATGACCTGGACTCCAAAGCGGTCGCCCAGGGCATCGAAGATGCCGTCGGCAAGAAAGAACAGAAGCTGAAGGATGAAGAGTTGGTCGAAGCCTTCGCCGCGCTGCAAAAGCGTGCCGAAGAGCGCATGGCCAAGATGAGCGAAGAGTCGGCGGCTGCCGGCAAGAAATTCCTCGAAGAGAACGGCAAGAAAACCGGTGTGACCACCACCGCTTCCGGTCTGCAGTACGAAGTACTGAAAAAGGCTGACGGTCCTCAGCCCAAGCCGACTGATGTCGTGACTGTTCACTACACCGGCACCCTGACCAACGGCACTGTGTTCGACAGCTCGGTAGAGCGTGGCAGCCCGATCGATCTGCCGGTCAGCGGCGTGATCCCGGGTTGGGTCGAAGGCCTGCAACTGATGCACGTGGGCGAGAAGTACAAGCTGTACATCCCGAGCGACCTGGCCTACGGCGCCCAGAGCCCGAGTCCGGCGATTCCAGCCAACTCGGTGCTGGTCTTCGAACTGGAGCTGCTGGGTATCAAGGATCCAGCCAAGCAGGACGCCGCCAAGTAACCTGCGTCAGCGCCTGAAGCAACGCCCCGTTCTTACGGGGCGTTGTCGTTTCTGCAGGTTGCTGCTGGCAAATTATCCGAACCGACGGCAGTGCGGGTGGTCTGAACAGGGTATGAGCGGTAGGTAGTCGCTGGAGGCTGCCAAGTCAATGAAATTATGGGTTTTTTTATGTGAGTAAAAAACGCCCGATCTGAGCTCAGCCCTTATGAAACGGGGCTTTCAGCCGTGAAAAATAGCTCTGTTCACAAGGTTATCCACAATTTGTGTGGATAACATTTCAGTGGGAGTGATGATGAAAGCACCCTGGAATTTTGCTCGTTTCCTGCCGCTGGCGGGGCGCTTGCTGAGCCGCGGCCGTTTGCCCACGCTGCTGTTCGCCGTGGCGAGCAAAGGCGCCAGCCAGAGCGGACGCCTGGGCAAGGTCAAACAGGACCTGCGCTTGTTGCAGGCACTGTGCCTGGCGTACTGGCGTGGCGAGTACCGGGCCATCAGCCCCAAGGCGCTGCTGTCGGTGGTGGCAGGCTTGATGTATTTCCTCAGCCCTGTGGATGCCATTCCCGACTTTATTCCGGTGTTCGGCATGCTTGACGATATCGCTGTTCTGGCTTGGCTGATGAAAACCCTGGATGACGAACTCAACGCCTTCCGAACCTGGCGCAATCGGCAAATGCCGGAAAAACTCGCGGTTGTCGAGCGCTTGCCGGACACTGCGGAGCAATTGCTGCTGGAAGGACCGCAGAAAAACTAAGGGTATTCACCGCCTCCCACAACAATCATGCTCCCCGCGACCATTGCCGCTGTTAGGATTACACTTCAAGGGAAAAGTCCGACTCGCTAAGTGTCGTTGTCCTACGGGGTAGTAATGGATATTCAGATTATTGAACGCGATGGCGAGCCCGAATATGCGGTTCTGCCGTGGGCTCAGTATCAAGCTTTATTGTCAGCCGCAGGTCTTACCGAACAACCACCGCACGCTGCCGCAACTTCTCAGGCAGCGCCACCAGCCCAGAATCTTCCGGGCCTGGATCAATTACGCAGTCTGCGCGAAGGGAAGGGCATCGCCATCGAGGCGCTGGCCCGCAAAGTTGGTATCAGTCCGTCTTACCTGGCCCTGATTGAAAGTGGCGAGCGTCAACCCGACGCTGCGATTCGCCGCAGCCTGGCCTGGGAGTTGACGGTGCCGGGGTGGAGGGAGCAATCGTGAGTGTAAGGATCAGTCGTCAGCACTGGGATGGGCTGTTGGGTGAGCTGGATCAGGCCCGTCGTCAGCGGCATCTTTTAACCTATCGAGCCTTGTTGGAGCGCTTGCAACTGCCCAGCCCGGCCATGCAGACCCTGACAGCCGCGCTGGAGCATCTGGCAGCGCTGGATGCACGGGCCGAACAGCCTTTGCGCAGTTCCCTGGTGATCAGTCAGGGGGCCAGCCGCTTGCCGCGTACCGGCTTCTTCGAGTGCGTGGAGCGTCTGGGGCGTTTTTCCGGCCCTTCCGACGGTGTTGCCGCGGCTTCCTGGCATGCCTCGGAAGTGGTGCGGGTCTTCGAGTACGAGTATCCCGAATCAGCGGAGGCTTGAATGTTCCTGGCACTCAAGGCGCGACTCGGCTATTGGCTGGCGCGCCGTTTGTTTCATTGGCCGTGGTTTGTCCGCCAACCCCGTGTCTGGCGTTGGATGGAAGGTCAGTTCGCGCGCATGGCCAATCTGGGCAATGTCGGTGCGCTGAGCTTTTATGGGCACATCCTGACTTTTCGTGGGCAGGGGCTTGGCGCCCGTCAAGAAGGTCAACGCCTGCTGCGGCTGGCTGCACTGGCGGGGGATGGCAAGGCAGCCTATCAGTTGGGCGTGATCAGCCTGGCCGGCTCGCCCAACAAGGCTCCCGACGCTGTCGAAGCGGCGCGCTGGTGGACGCTTTCGGCCCAGGCCGGGCATCCTCTTGCGGCGCTCAAACTGACGCAGCTCGATCAGCCGACTGATCCCGCAGCGGCTCACTGAGGTTTTGCGCTCCCAGGCTGGCTGCCGCTTCCAGGCTGTCGATCACATGGATGCTGTAGCCCTGGATATTCTTGGCGTGATGCTTGGCCTGGGAGGCCAGCTCCGCCAGTTGGCTGGAGTCCAGTTGGCCACAGGCCTGTGGATACAGGTGCACTACGCCGATGGACAGTGACAGCAAGGGAAATTCCTGACGGATACCTTGCCGATTGGGGGCGACAAAACAGCCGGCTTCCAGGTGTTCGCTGCGATAGAAGCGCCGGCACTGGCTGTGGAAGTCATCCAGCAACTGGTTGAGCCGTCGGCGCCAGTCCTCCGGCCCCAGCACCAGCAGAAAGTCATCCCCACCGATATGTCCGACGAAGTCGCGGCTCGGGTCAACCCGGTCGTTCAGGCATTGGGCCAGGCACAGCAGCACCTCATCGCCGCGGCCATAGCCATAGATATCGTTGAAGGGTTTGAAACTGTCGATGTCGACGTAGCAGATCACCGATTCCCGTGCTTGCTGCAGCAGGCGGCTCAGGCACTGCTGGATCGGCACATTGCCGGGCAGCAGAGTCAGCGGGTTGGCGTAGCGGGCTTGCTGGATCTTCAGCTCCGTAATCAGCTTGAGCACATCGATGACCCGCCCCAGCCCCAGATAATGGCCATTCAAGGTGATGATGAAATCTTCCTCGATGCGTTGGCGGGCGCGGCTGGTGATCAGGCGGCTGACCTGCTGCAGGGACTGGCTGAGTTCGACCGCGAGAAAGTCATCGTTCATCAGGCGGCTGATGGGCTTGCGGGCGAACAGGTCGGTGGCAAAGGGCTTGAGCAGGGCGTCGGAGAGCGAGTGCCGATGGACGATGCCGCAAGGCTGCCCCTGTTCGTCCAGCACCGCGAGGGAGTTGAGGTTGGCTTGCCGGCGAAAGGCTTCCAGGACGTTGGCGGTGGGCGTATTGCGGGCAACGGCCGGTTGCTCGTTGAGCAGCGCACTGAGGTCGCTGCCATCATCGTTGAGGGCCACGCTGGTGTGATCATGCTTGGGCATCATTGCCCGAGCGTCCCTCGGCGGCTGTTCCTGGGGGCGACACAACAGGTAGCCCTGGACCAGGTCGACGCCCATCTCGGTCAGCACTGCCAGTTCTTCGGTCAGTTCGATCCCTTCGGCGATCACCTGGGCGCGGGAGGCTTTTGCGATTTGCAGAATCGAGCCGACGAACTCGCGCTTGAGGGCATCCTGGTGAATGCCGTCGATAAAGTGCCGGTCGATTTTCACGTAGTCCGGGCGCAGCTCCGACCACAGGCGCAGGCTCGAATAACCGGCGCCCAGGTCGTCCAGGGCGATGGAGAAACCCATGTCGCGGTAATGGTGCAGGGCGTTCTGCAGCAACTGGAAATCGTCGATCGGGGTCTGTTCGGTAAGCTCGATCACCACCTGGCTGGGGGGGATGCCGAAGTCCTCAAGCAGCTGCAAGGTACGCCCTGGTTGGTGGGCGGCCTCCAGCAGGGATTCCGGCGAGACGTTGAGGAACAGCTTGCCGGGCAGTTGCTGTTCGCTGAAGCGTTTGCAGGCGCTTTGCCGACAGGCAATCTCCAGCTCGCTCAGGCGCCCGGCCTGGCGCGCGACGGCGAACAGCGCGACAGGGGAGTGCAGAGGGCTGTTTGAGGGGCCGCGACTCAGGGCCTCATAACCCAGGATGCGCCGCTCGGACAGGGAAATGATCGGTTGGAACAGGCTGTGCAAACCGCTTTGAGCCAGGATTGAACTCAATGCACTGAGCTGTTCGGTCGTGGTCATGGCGATCTCTGTCGATAAAAAAAGGACCGGGCGCGGCTCTGGCTAGAGAGCGGCGCCCGGTCCTTTATTTCACGACAGAATGATGACTGTTTAATGACGATCCGAGGAGCGATCGAATTAAATTGCCATCATCCTCAGTGCTTGGCCACCGAGGTGTTGAGCTTCAGATAGTCCAGCAGGATACGCCCGGTTTCACTCAGGTAGGCGTCGTCTTCCGGCTTGGTCTTGTCCGGCTCGGCAGCAGCCAGTGCATCTTCGTCTTCTTTCTTCAGCTCTTTGAGCGGCTCCTCGCCCTTGGCTTTGCGACGGGCGTTTTCCAGGGCCAGTTGCTTGGCTTCGATATCGGCATGTTGCGCCCGACGATCGGCTTCATTGAGGCTGACGGTTTTTTCCGCCATCAGTTTCTGTGCCAGGGCCAGCTTGTCGCGGATGAACACGAACTCCGGATCTTTCGCCGAGCGGCTTTCGTGTTCGGCCTTGAGCTGAGCCAGGAACGGTTTGAACGGGTCTACCGCAGGCTTGATGGCCGGGCGGATGGTGTCCCATGGCATGGCTTCAGGCAGGGCGCTTTCGCCGATTTCCTTGGTGTCGATGATCGACGGATAGCCGATATCCGGCAGCACGCCCTGGTGCTGGGTGCTCTGCCCGGAAACCCGGTAGAACTTGGCCAGGGTCAGCTTCAGCTCGCCGTGGTTCAGCGGCTGGATGGTCTGCACGGTGCCTTTGCCGAAGGTCTGGCCGCCGATGATCAAGGCGCGGTGGTAGTCCTGCATGGCGCCGGCGAAGATCTCCGAAGCCGAAGCCGAGAGACGGTTGACCAGCAGTGCCATCGGGCCTTTGTAGAAGGCGCCGGGGTTTTCATCTTCCAGTACATCCACCCGGCCGTCGGCGTTGCGCACCAGCACGGTAGGCCCCTTGTCGATGAACAGGCTGGTCAGCTCGGTGGCTTCCTGGAGGGAGCCGCCGCCGTTGTTGCGCAGGTCGATGACCACACCGTCGACCTTGTCTTTCTGCAACTCGGTCAGCAGTTTCTTCACGTCACGGGTGGTGCTCTTGTAGTCCGGGTCGCCAGCACGGAAGGCCTTGAAGTCCAGGTAGAAGGCCGGGATCTCGATCACCCCGAGCTTGTAGTCCTTACCATCCTGCTTGAGGTTGAGGACCGACTTCTTCACCGCCTGGTCTTCGAGCTTCACCGCTTCGCGGGTGATCGGCACGATCTTGCTGGTCTGGTCGTTTGGCGCATTGCTGGCCGGGATCACCTCCAGGCGTACCAGGGTGCCTTTCGGACCACGGATCAGCTTGACCACTTCGTCCAGGCGCCAGCCCACCACGTCGACCATTTCCTTGTCGCCCTGGGCCACACCGATGATCTTGTCCGCAGGGGCTACCTGCTTGGTCTTGTCGGCAGGACCTGCCGGCACCAGGCGCACGACCTTGACCTGATCATTGTCGCTCTGCAACACGGCGCCGATGCCTTCCAGCGACAGGCTCATGTTGATGTCGAAGTTTTCCGCGTTATCCGGCGACAGATAGTTGGTGTGCGGGTCGTAGGACATGGCGAAGGTGTTGATGTAGGCCTGGAAGATATCTTCGGCACGGGTCTGGTCCAGGCGCGCCAGCTGGTTCTTGTAGCGCTTGGTCAGGGTTTCCTGGATCTGCTTGGGATCCTTGCCGGCGATCTTCATCCGCAGCACTTCGTCCTTGACGCGCTTGCGCCACAGGTCGTCGAGTTCGGCGGTGGTCTTGAGCCAAGGAGCATCCTTGCGATCGATCAGCAAGGTTTCCTTGGTGGTGAAGTCGATCTTGTCGACGCCCTTGTTAAGCTCGGCCAGGGCGAAGTCCAGGCGGGATTTGACCCGGTCCAGATAGCGCTTGTAGATGGTGAACCCGGCGTTCAGGTCGCCGCTCTTGAGGAAGTCGTCAAACTGGGTTTTCCATTTGTCGAACTCCGCGATGTCGCTGGCCATGAAGTAGCTGCGCGACGGATCCAGCAGCTTCAGGTAGCTGTCGTAGATGATCACCGAGCGCGCATCATCCAGCGGCGGTTTGCTGTAGTGATGACGTTTGAGCAGTTCAACGACATTGAGGCTGGCAATTACCTCATCGCGATCGGGCTGAAGATTGTCCCAGCTATTGGCTGCGAACGTATTGGTCGACATCGGCAGCAGGCCGAAACCAATGAAAAGAGCGAGGGCGGTGCTGGGGAACAAATGCTTCATGCTGATTCGACGCGGGGGCAATTGATAACGCATATTAGGCCGTCTTTGAAGTCGCCGGTTCCATAAGGACCGGTCGCATAATGCAAAAAGCCCGGTGCTACCGCTCCGGGCTCAGTCCAGACTCACTATGGAGGCACTGTGAAAGCATTGCAAGGCGTTGAAGGTCATGTGGAGTGGGTGGAAGAGCCAAGTCCGGCCTGTGATGTGGGGCAAGTTCGCATTCGGGTGGCGGCTGCTGGCCTCAATCGGGCCGACCTGTTGCAGCGTGCGGGGCTCTATCCCCCGCCTCCCGGAGCCAGCAAGGCCCTTGGCCTGGAATGCTCCGGGGTAGTCAGTGAAGTGGGCCCGGGTTCGTCCTGGCAAGTGGGTGATCGGGTCTGTGCCCTGCTGGCGGGCGGAGGCATGGCTGAAGAGGTGGTGGTAGATGCCCGCCATGTACTGCCAGTACCCGAAGGGTTGTCCCTGGCCGAGGCCGCGGCGCTGCCCGAGGTCTACAGCACAGCCTGGCTGAATCTGTTCCAGCTGGCAGCGCTCAAGCCGGGCGAGAAGGTCCTGCTGCACGCTGGCGCCAGTGGCGTCGGCTCGGCGGCTATCCAGCTGTGCAAGGCGTTCGGCAACCCGTGCTGGGTGAGCGTTGGTTCAGCCGATCGCCTGGCCTACTGCGAGAGCCTCGGTGCCCAGGGCGGTGTGGTGCGTACCGATGGCATTGAGGCGCTGCGGGACTTTGGGCCTTTTGATGTGATTCTCGACCCGGTGGGCGCCAATTATGTGGCCAACAACCTCAAGCTGCTGGCCCTGGATGGACGTTGGGTACTGATCGGCTTGATGGGCGGGCGCGAAGCGCAGCTGGACCTGGCCCAGGTGCTGGCCAAGCGCATCCAGTTTCTGGGATCGACCCTGCGCAGCCGCAATGACCAGTTCAAGGCCGACCTGTTGAGCGACCTTGGGCAGAATGTCTGGCCGTTGTTCAGCGAAGGGCGTCTGAGCCCGCAATTGGCCAGGACCTTTGCGATCCAGGATGCAGAAGCCGCTTTTGCGGAGCTGGCGACCAATCAGGTCTCGGGCAAGCTGGTGCTGGTGATCGACCCCAGCCTGACCTGAGCCCTGCAGGAGCCGGCTTGCCGGCGAAGGGAGCGTCAGGCCTGGCGGTCTGTTCGCTGGCAAGCCAGCTCCTACACAAACCAGCTCTGGGGATCTCTGGGGCGGGTCACTTCCAGTGGTGGATCGGCCAGCCGGCCTTCTGCGCATGTTCACGCAGCACCGGATCCGGGTTCACCACCTGCGGGTGGTCCACGCGCAGCAGCAACGGCAGGTCATTGCGCGAGTCGGAGTAGAAGGTCGCGCCTTCCAGGTTTTCTTCCTCGGCATCCAGCCATTGCAGCAGGCGGGTGATCTTGCCCTCGCGGTAGGTCAGGGTGCCAACGGTGCGGCCGCTGTAGACCCCATGCTGCACCTCCAGCTCGATTCCCAGGACTTCGTCGATACCTAGGCGCGCGGCAATCGGCTTCACCAGGTGAGTGCCCGAGGCCGAGATCACCAGGATCCGGTCGCCGGCCTGGCGGTGGGCGGCAATGGCCTTGCAGGCGTCGCTGAAGATGATCGGCTCGATCACCTCTTCGACCCAGGGTTCGACCAGGTGCGCGACCTCCTCCGGGGTGCGTCCGCTCATGGGTTCCAGGCTGAAGTCCATGAACTCCTCCATGGCCAGCTTGCCATGGCTGTAGGCGTCCATCAGCTCATGGTTGCGGCGCATGAACGACTCGCTGTCGACCCAGCCCAGGCGGCCCATCTGTTCGCTCCAGAGGGTGGCGCAGTCGCCGTGAATCAGGGTTTCGTCCAGATCAAAAATTGCCAAGGCCATCAGTGCCGCTCTCTCTTCAGGATCAATTGCGTGAATGCCATCAGGCTACCTCACACAGGGCTGTCGGATCGATGCTCAATGCCAGACGCTGGCCGTCGGCGTGCAGATCATCGGCCGAGCGGTTGAGTACATCCACCACCAGCTCCACGCCTCGGGCCTCGACCCGATAGCGGATCACGTTGCCCAGCAGGCTGTGGCTGCGTACCAGCGCATCCAGTGGGCCTTCCTTGCGCAGTTCGATGGCTTCCGGGCGGATGGCGATGCGGCCGCTGACCGGCCGCTGCAGCAGCTTGCTGGCGCTGTCGGCATCCAGCAGGTTGTAGTTGCCGATAAAGCCCGCGGCGAAGGCGTCCACCGGGGCGGTGTAGAGGGTTTCGGCATCGCCGCTCTGGACGATCCTGCCCTGGTTCATCAGGAAGATCCGGTCGGACATGGTCAGGGCTTCTTCCTGGTCGTGGGTGACGAAGATCGTCGTCAGGCCCAGTTCCCGCTGGATGTTGCGGATCTGTTCGCGCAAGTGCTTGCGGATCCGTGCATCCAGGGCCGACAGCGGTTCGTCCAGCAACAGCAGGCGCGGGCGGGTCACCAGGGAGCGGGCCAGGGCCACGCGCTGGCACTGGCCACCGGACAGCTGGTGCGGGTAGCGGCTGGCGAAGTCGTTGAGCTCCACCAGTTGCAAGGCTTCCTGGACCCGCTTGCGGCTGTCTTCGGCGCCGACCTTCTGCATGCGCAGGCCAAAGGCCACGTTCTGTTCCACGGTCATGTTGGGAAACAGCGCGTAGCTCTGGAACACCATGCCGATCCCGCGTTTCTGCGGGCTCAGGGGCACGATGTCCTGGCTGTCGAGGAGGATCTTGCCGCCGTCCACCGGGGTCAGGCCGGCGATGCAGCGCAGCAGGGTCGACTTGCCGCAGCCGGAAGGGCCGAGCAGGGTGACGAACTCGCCCTTGCGGATTTCGCAATTGATGTCGCTGAATACCGTGGTGCCCGCATAGTTCTTTTGCAGGTGTTGGACGCTGACGAAGCTCATTGGCTTTTGTCCTTGTTCAAGATGTTGGCGGCCCAGGTCAGAAGCAGCACGAAGAAGAAGTAGGAAATCACCAGGGCGCTGGTGAAGTGGCCGCTGCTGTTGCGCATGTTGTTCAGGTAGACCTGCAGGGTTTCATAGCGGGTGCCCACCAGGATGTTGGCGAACACGAACTCGCCGAACAGGAACGAGAAGGACAGCAGCAGCGCCACCATCAGGCCCTTGCGCAGGTTCGGCAGGACCACCAGGAAGGCCGCCTGCCAGGTACTGGCGCCCAGCAGTTGGGCCGCGTCCATCAGGTCCCGCAGGTTGATCGCCTGCAAGTTGTTGGTGATGGCCCGGTACATGAACGGCAATGCCACGGTGAAATAGCAGCCGATGAGGATCCAGGGCGTGCCGACCATGGCGAAGGGCCCCGAACCATAGAGTTGCAGCAGGCCCACCGAGGAGACCACCGGCGGCACCGCGAAGGGCAGCAGGATCAGGATGTTCATCAGCGCATCGAGCTTGGGGAAGTGGTAGTGCACCACGAACAGCAGCGGCAGGATCAGCACCACTGAAAGCACCAGCGCACCCACGCAGACCAGCAATGACTGGCCGAAGGCATTGAGAAAACGTGGGTCGCTCCACAGCTGCAGGTACCACTTGAAGGTGAAGCCGCTGGGCAGGATGGTCGCCGACCAACTGCTGGCAATCGAGTAGACGAAGGTCCCCAGCAGCGGCAGCAGAAGGATGGCAAACAGCAGGTAGACCATCACTCGGTGGTAGAGCGCGGCGGAGCCGGGTTCAGCGCGAGACATGGTAGCTCCTCTTCAACAGCAGTTGATGGACGATGGTCACCAGGGTCATCAGCGCCACCAGCACCACGGCCAGGGCGCTGGCCATGTTCGGATCCAGGGAGATGTCCCCGGAGACCATGGCGGCGATGCGGATCGGCAGGACGTTGAAGTTGCCGGTGGTCAGCGCGTAGACCGTGGCGTAGGCGCCCAGGGCGTTGGCCAGCAGGATGACGAAGGTGCCCAGCAGCGCCGGGGTCAGCACCGGCAGGCCTATATGCCGCCAGAACTGCCAGCCGTTGGCCCCCAGCAAGGCGGCGGATTCACGCCAGTCCTCGCGCAGGGCGTCGAAGGCCGGGTAGAGCAGCAGCACGCCAAGGGGGATCTGGAAGTAGGTGTAGAGAATGATCAACCCGGTCTTGGAGTACAGGTTGAAGTCCTGAATGATCCCCGACTGCTTGAGCATGATGGTGATGGTGCCGTTGAAGCCCAGCAGGATGATGAAGGCGAAAGCCAGGGGCACCCCGGCGAAGTTGCTGGTCATGTTGGCGAAGGCATTGACGAAGTTGCGCAGGCGCGAATCCACCCGGCGCAGCGAGTAGCTGCCCAGCACCGCGATGATGATGCCGAACACGCTGGACCAGAAACTGATCTCCAGGCTGTACTGGATGGCCTGCAGGTAGAACTTCGAGCTGAAGATCCTGGTGAAGTTGGCCAGGCCCCAGCCGAACTCTTCCGATTGCAGGCTGTTGATCAGCACCCACACCAGGGGGGCAATCTGGAACACGATGAAGAACAGGGCGAAGGGCACCAGGCACAGGGCCGCCAGCCATTTGCCACGGGTGACTGAATTCACTTCAACAGCTCCCGGCAGAAAGGTTTGTCATGGGGCGCGCCCAGCAATTGGCAGACGGTGCCGCACAGTTCGGTCTGTTTCGGCGCGGCAGCGGGGTCGAGGCTGAATGCGTCGCCGAGAACGAACAGCGGGACCTCTCGCTCCTCCGCCAGCAGGCCATTGTGCGAGCGGTCGTTGTTCATGCCGTGGTCGGCCGTCACCAGCACCTGGTAGCCGGCGTCGAGCCAGCCTTGCAGGTAGTCGGCGAGAATGATGTCCGCCGAGCGCGCGCTGTTGCGGTACTGCGAACTGTCCAGGCCATGCTTGTGTCCGGCGTCGTCGATGTTCATCGGATGCACCAGCAGCAGGTTGGGCTGATGGCGCAGGCGCAGGTCCTCGGCGTCGGCGAACAGATGGGAATCGGGGTAATGATCGCTCCAGTAGAAGTGGCCGTACTGGATCGGCAGTTCAGGGTTTGCGGTGTGCCGGTCTTGCGGGGCGTTGAAGGGCGAACGGTTGTACAGCTCACTGACCCAGTGATAGGCCGCGGCGGCAGTGCTCAGGCCGGCCTCGCGGGCGTAGTGGAACAGACTGCGCTGGTTGGACAGGCGCGAAACCTGGTTGTGCACGATACCGCTGTCGATCGGCCGCACGCCGGTGAGTATGCATTCGTACAGCGGGCGGGAGAGGGCAGGTAGTTCGCATTGCAGTTTGTACAGGGCGGCGCGGCCAGCACCGACGTAGGCTTGCAGGTGCCCCATGGCGTGTCGGGCAACTTCGTGGTTGAGGCCGTCGAGCACCACAAGGATGACGTTGTGCTTCATGAGGTGGAGGACTCCGGGATCGGGTGTGCAGGCGCCAGCTTGTCGGCGAGTGGCCTGTGTGCGCTTGTCTGTGCAGCGCCTTTGAGCCATTCGCCGGCAAGCCGGCTCCTACAGGGATGCAGCCTTACTGCATGTTGATGATCACTTCTTCCTGCCACTTCTGCGGCAGGCCCTTGGAGGTTTTCTCCCAGGCATCGGCGTCCTTGATCGGTGTTACGTGCTTGTACTGCTCGTTGGGCAGCAGGTTGGCCTGTACGTCCGCCGGCAGGGTCAGGTGCTCGGCACGGATCGGCCGCGCATTGCCGCGGGCCAGGTTGGTCTGGCCGGCGTCGCTGAAGATGTACTCGCGGGTCAGCTTGGCGGCGTTGGGATGCTTGGCGTACTTGTTGATGATGGTGGTGTAGCCGGAGATCACCGAGCCGTCCGACGGGATCAGCACGATGTAGTCGTCCTTGTTGACCATCTTGTTGCGGTAGCTCAGGCCGTTGAAGTCCCAGACCACGCCCACTTCCACTTCACCCTTTTCCATGGTGGCGATGGTCGGGTTGGCCAGGGACAGGCGCCCCTGCTTGGCGATCTCGGCGAACATCAGCAGCGCCGGCTGGATGTTCTTCTCGTCACCACCCTTGGCAATGGCGGCGGCCAGTACGCCGTTGGCGGCCTGGGCGGCGGTGCTCACGTCACCGATGGAAACCTTGTACTTGCCCTTTTCCAGGTCGGCCCAGCTCTTCGGCGCTTCGGAGCCGTGCAGCAGCTTCTTGTTGATGATGAAGGCGATGGTGCCGGTGTAGGCCAGCGCCCAGTTGCCGTCCTTGTCCTTGGCCCAGTCCGGGACCTGGGCCCAGGTGCTCGGCTTGTAAGGCTGGGCCACGCCCTGCTTGACCGCGATCGGGCCGAAGGCCGCGCCAACGTCGCCGATATCGGCGCTGGCATTGTCTTTCTCGGCGGCGAACTTGGCGATCTCCTGGGCCGAGCTCATGTCGGTGTCGATGTGCTTGAGGCCGTAGGTCTTGGCCAGGTCTTCCCAGGTGCCTTTCCAGTTGGCCCAGTCATCGGGCATGCCGACGCTGTTGACCGCGCCTTCTGCTTTCGCAGCGGCTTCCAGGGTTTTCAAATCGTTATCAGCAGCCATGGCGGCGGTGCACAGGGCAATGGTCGAGCCTAACAGTGATGCCAGGAAAAGCTGTTTCATCCGAAGCTCCTTTGGGCGTGTTCAACGCTGCGTTTTATCGACAGTCTTGCGGTGGGTTGGTCTAGGTCAGCAATACCTGAGCCAATTTAGGCGGGTTGGATGACACTTTGATGTCGGTACCAACGATCGACGCATGGATTGAGGCGCAGGTCCGAGGCTGCGAAATAAGCGTAGACCATGGCCAAACGCCCGTAGAACAAGGATCTGGCGGGTAATTTGCAAGTTGGTGACAGGCCCGCTGAGCGCCTTTGTCATCTGTCAGTCATATGCATTGCCTAGGCTTTGGGCACGGATGCAGAGCACTGCCCCGGCCATTGCGCTGCCCTGAAACAGTGCTGGTCTAGTCCAGATAGGTAACGTTGATGCGTATTGATGCAACCAAAGCGGTGACAGCCATCGGCCAGGTCCTGCAGGAGCAGATCGCCCACGGGCTGTTGGCGCCCGGTAGCAAGCTGCCGGCCGAACGCAAGCTCAGCGAGCTATTTGCCACCACCCGCATCACTGTGCGTGAGGCCCTGCTGCAACTGGAGGCCCAGGGCCAGATCTACCGTGAAGAGCGTCGTGGCTGGTTTGTTTCGCCGCCGCGCCTGGCCTACAACCTGATGCAGCGCAGCCACTTCCACGCCATGGTCAGCGCCCAGGGGCGGGTGCCCTCCACCGAGGTGATTTCCGCGCGCCTGCAACCGGCATCGGCGGCGGTCTGCGCCTGGCTGCAATTGCCGGCACTGTCCAGCGTGATCCAGATCTGCCGCGCACGACGTATCGATGAGCGGCTGGTGCTGTATGTCGAGCACTACCTGAACCCCAAGTATTTTCCGAAGATTCTCGATCTGGACCTGAACCAGTCGATCACTGAACTCTATGCCCGGCATTACGACCTGCACTACGGACGGGTGCGCTTTGAAATCGTGCCCACCTCACTGCAGCCGGAAGCGGCGGCGGCCTTGAAGGTTTCGGTGGGCAGCCCGGGGCTGCGGATTGCCCGGGTGAACTATGACCAGCACGAGCGGCTGATCGATTGCGACCTGGAGTTCTGGCGCCATGACGCGATTCATGTCGGTGTTGACGTTCTTTAGGCACCAGTGTCGTTAGCCGGCAAGCCGGCTCCTACAGGATCATTCCTTTTCCGCGCCGCCGCCTGCGGTGATCACCTGGATGCTCATGCGCGGCGTAGCCAGGTCCAGCCCGGCTTCGTCGAGGTGACGCTTGAGGGACAGGTTGAACGCCCGGGATACTTCCCACTGCTTGATCGGTGCGGTCTTGAAACGGGCCCGGAGGATGGCGCTGCCGGACTCGAAACTCTCCACCCCCTGGATTTCCAGCGGCGACCAGATATTGCGGCGCTGCAGGGGGTCGGTGCGCATCTTCTGGCCGACATCGCGCATCAGCTTGATTGCGTCGTCGATTTCCATGTTGTACGGGATCGCCACGCGGAAGATCGCGTAGCCGAACTCCCGGGAGTAGTTTTTGATGCTCTTGATTTCGCTGAACGGGATGGTGTGCACGATGCCGTCGATGTCCCGCAGGCGCACGGTACGGATAGTCAGGCCCTCGACGGTGCCCAGGTGGCCGCCGACATCGACGTAGTCGTCGATGGCCAGGGAGTCCTCGATGATGATGAACAGGCCGGTGATCAAGTCCGCCACCAGGGACTGGGCGCCGAAACCGATGGCCAGGCCGATGACACCGGCACCGGCCAGCAGCGGCGTGACGTTCATGCCCATGTTCGCCAGGGCAACGATGGTGGCAATGATGAAGATCGCCACGAACAGCACGTTGCGGATCAGCGGCATCATGGTTTGCGCGCGCGCGTTGGCCAGGCCCTTGCGCGAGCGGGTCAGGGCATGATGCACCGCGGTGTCGCTGAGAATCCAGATCAGCCAGGCAAAGATCAGGGTGCCGCCGAGGCTGAACAGCTTGACGCTGACTTCATGGCCATCGCCTTCGGTGAAGCGGATCAGCGACATGCCCCAGACCCGCAGGCCGAGCTCGATGAATGCCAGCCAGACCGCCAGGTGAGCCAGGGTGTAGAAGAAGCTTTTCAGCCGCTCGGAGTACAGCGCATGGCGTTTGTGCCCGCGCTGGGGCTTGAGGGCATGGCGGCGTACCAGGCCGTTGATCACCATGCACAGCACCAGCAGTACCGTGCACAGCAACGACTGGCGCAGGGCGGTGCTGGTGTCGCCGGCGGAAACGAAGGTGGCGAACAGCGAGATACCTACCAGCACCAGGGCCGGCAGGTACCAGAAGGTGCCGATGATCTCGATGGTGTCGCTCAGGGCCCGGCGGGTCAGGCGCCGTGACAGTGGCTGATTGCGGATCAGGTGGGCGATGGGGCGGCGGAAACGCAGGATGAACACGCCGGTGGACAGCGCCGCCATGACATTGGCGAAGGTCGCCGCGGTATGGGCCAGGTGCTGGCCCAGGCTGGCCACCATGCGTGGGTCGCTCAGGGCCTCGCCAAAGGCGGCGAAGCTGCCGATCCACCACAGCGGGCGGAAGGCCTGGCGCCGCAGGATGTACAGGGCGCGATGGCGGTGCGGGCCATCGAGTACGGAGAACGCCACCACGCAGATCGCCGAGAAACAGGTGCCGACCACCAGGGCGTAGGCCAGGACCATGGCCAGGTCCTTGCCCAGGGAAGAGGGCAGGGAGTAGGTCATGTAGACCGTGATCAACAGGGCGATCAGCCAGGGGCCGAGCTTGCGCAGGGCAAAGCGCAGCAGGTCCCAGGTCTTGGGGTGCTGGGGCAGGTCTTCGGTCAGGCCGAAGCGCAGGCGCACCCGGTGGCTGAGCCAGATCAGCGCTGCTGCCAGCAGGCTCCAGACCATGAGGATCAGGGCAAAGGCAAAGATGATCGGCAGCCACTGGCTGGCTGGCAGCATCAGTGCCGAGAGTTCTTCCTTGGCCAGGTCGAACTCGTCGGACCAGCGGGTAACCGGGCTGTCGGCCCCGGAGAATTGCTTTTCCAGGTTCGACAGGGTGCCGCCGATCAGGCCCAGTACGCCTTCTTCTGGCGTGGGCTGGGCTTTTTTCGTGGCATCCCGCAGTTTCTTCAGGTCCGCCAGCAGCTTGGTCCGTTGCTGGTCGTTCTCCAGGGACTTGATCACCTCGTCCAGGGATTGCCCCAGGGGTTCCTCAGCCTGGGGCTGCGCCTTGGTCTGGTTGCCCAGCAAGCCAGGCAAGCCCACCGCCTGGGCGCTCCCCAGGGGCAGCAGGGTCAGCAGGCAGACGAGCACATAGCAGGGCAGGGCAAAAAGACGAGCGAACACTGGGCGGTCAACCTCGGGGAAAATGGATCGACCGAGTGTACGAGGCCGCCAAATTCAATGCGAGGGTGAGTGCTGCATTTATTCCGCGAGCTTGGCCAGGATCTTGTAGACCACGGTGCCGAGAATCAGCAGCATGCCGATCCACATGCTGAACACACCGAGGTTCTTGTCCCGGAAGTTGAAGCCGATGGCCAGCAGGATCATGCCCGTGAGAATGGGGATGAGCATGGAGTGGAACGAAGACATCGAGATCATGGCGACAGCCTTGTCAGGAGGAGTAACTGTAAGTCTAGGTCGCTTTGTCGCGGCCCGGGTTGATGTGCATCAGAAACAGGCGGGCGTGTGTCCACGCGCCCGCCCTCTGCCTCATGGCAGTTCGTGGCTAGCGTAGAAGGCGCTCAGCACTTTCACCAGATGAGCCAGGTCATGGCTGCCACAGAGCTCGCGGATCGAGTGCATGGCGAAGGTCGGCAGGCCGATGTCCACAGTGCGTACCCCCAGATGGCTGGCGGTGATCGGGCCGATGGTCGAGCCGCAACCCATGTCGCTGCGCACCACGAAGCTCTGTACCGGCACTTCTTCGGCCATGCACAGGTGGCGGAAGAAGCCGGCGGTTTCGCTGTTGGTGGCGTAGCGCTGGTTGCTGTTGACCTTGATCACCGGGCCGGCATTGAGCTTCGGCCCGTGGTTGGCGTCGTGCTTGTCGGCATAGTTGGGGTGCACGCCGTGGGCGTTGTCTGCGGAGATCAGCAGCGACTTCTGAATGGTACGGACGAATTCGTCACCTTCGGGCAATAGGCGGCGCAGGGTCTGTTCGAGCATCGGGCCGTCGGCGCCGCAGGCCGAGCAGGAGCCGACTTCTTCGTGGTCGTTGCACACCAGCACGCAGGTTTCATCGCTGTCGGCGGTGAGCAGGGCCTGCAGCCCGGCGTAGCAGGACAGCAGGTTGTCCAGGCGTGCGCCGGCGATGAAGTCACCGTGCAGGCCTATCACCGCAGCGCTCTGGGTGTCGTAGAAGCTCAGTTCGTAGTCCAGCACCACGTCGGCGTTCAAACCATGCTCGCGGGCCAGTTGGTCGGTCAGCACCGCGCGGAAATCCACCCGCTCGTCACCGGCGAACTGGGCCAGGATCGGTGGTAGTTCGTTCTGCGCGTTGATTGCCCAGCCCTGGTTGGCTTCACGGTTGAGGTGAATGGCCAGGTTGGGAATGATCGCGATCGGTGCCTTGAAGTCGATCAGCTGGCTTTCCACCTTGCCGTCGCGGCGGAAGGTCACGCGGCCGGCCAGGGACAGGTCGCGGTCGAACCACGGAGCCAGCAATGCGCCGCCATAGACTTCGACGCCCAGTTGCCAGAAGCCCTGGCGTTGCAGTTCCGGCTGGGGCTTGACCCGCAGGCAGGGGCTGTCGGTGTGGGCGCCTACCAGGCGGATGCCGCCTTGCAGTGGCGAATGCCGGCCCAGTTTGAAGGCGACGATGGAGGAGTCGTTACGGGTGACGTAGTAGCGGCCGTTGGCTTCGGTGGTCCATGGCTCGCGCTCGTCGAGGCGCTGGTAACCCGCCGCTTCCAGGCGTTGAACGAGGCTGGCAGTGGCATGGAAAGGGGTAGGGGAGGCCTTGAGAAAGTCGATCAGGCCTTGGTTCAACTCTTCGCGCATAAGTAGCTCCAGACAGCAGTGGCGCGAGTTTAACGTATTGGCTCGAGGCAATGGGCAAGTGCGTGTGACGCAATTCGCCCATTTCCCCTGAAGCCAAATCAATTGGCGGATGGCGCCAATTGCCTGTGCAGATAGTTAAGGATGAGACGTTCGTCTTCGTGCCTTCGGGGTTTGGGTAATAGTTCAGGCCATAAGCCGCTGTTCAAGTTCAACAGTTGGTTCCGCTGTTGCTCGTCCATACGGTTGATCTCTCGGCAGGCACACTCCCACCATTCGTGCCGAGATGCTGAATAGTAAGGGTTATCGGGCACCTCGCTACCGTAGAGGAGATCGCGGCCAATCTTTTTTAGTCCCCCCTTGAGTTTGCGTAAGCGCCATTTAATGCGAAGTCGCTGCCAAGGCCGGGGCAGAGGCTTGCTGCGTGGCATCTCCTGACATTTCTCGATTAGTTCAGGATGGTAGTCTTCGCCGTATTTGTTGAAGAAGTGAGCCTGCATTGCATGGAAAAAGCGCTTTTCTGCAAAGTAGTGATAGACGTAGTCACGCGTCTCTTGCACGGAGTCGTTACGCATGGCGAACGATAGGGCGATTTGTTCGATGGTGTGAATATCGAAGGAGCCTTGTGTCCATTCGTCGATATAGCCGATAGAAGTTTCCAGCAGGAGGCCGTCACTGTCAGTCAAACCGCACAAGCCGCTGTTGTAGAGCTTGAAATTGCTGTCTGGTCTGATGCCGTGGTGTTGAAGGCGCTCTCCGAGCTTGAGGTAGTTCTCGCGGGCACTGACTTCTTGCCAGTGATACTCGAATCTATCCATCAAATAGTGTTGAGGGTGAATTTTCTTCAGCAGCAGATGAGGGCTCTTGAGAAACAGGGTGTCGGTGTCCGCGAATAGTGTCTTCCCTGCAAGCTTAAGCCCGGCGGCAATGGCGCAGGCCTTGCGTCGATGGTGATAGCCATTTTGCCCCTGCCATTGCTGTAAGGTCTCATCAGTCAACACAACGGTATCCACTGGCCAGCCGGCATAGTCTTGGGGGCGGTCGGTCATGATCCTGATGCACAATGGCCCCTGATTCTCCAGGCGGTTGAGTGCCGTGAGAATGCTGAATTTGACTTCACGCCGATAGACTTCGTTGTTGCCGTAAACAAGGTAGAGCAATTGTTGTGGCGCTTTCTCGAGAGAATGAGGGGCAAGTACTGCTATGCACGTCATTTGGGGCAAGTGTCCTTACTGGAAGTGTTAGCTGATCAATTTTTTAAAAAGGAGCGGGGCAGTCGAAGCGCAGGCGCTCGCCGGTCTGGGGGTGGGTGAAGCTGAGCATGCTGGCGTGCAGGCACAGGCGTGGCCAGGCCGCCAGCGCCTGGGGATGGGCGTACAGGCCATCGCCCAGCAGCGGGTGTCCGATGGACAGCATGTGTACCCGCAACTGATGGGAGCGGCCGGTGATGGGGGTCAATTCGACCCGGCACCAATCGCCGCAGCGTTCCAGGACGCGCCAGAAGGTCAGGGCATGCTTGCCGAATTCGTGGTCCACCACGTGCCGGGGCTTGGTGGGCGGGTCGTAGCGCAGGGGCAGGTCAATGCTGCCGCTGTCCAGTTCCGGCTGGCCCCAGCAGAGTGCGGTGTAGGCTTTTTCCGTTTCGCGGTCATGAAACTGTCGGGACAGTTCGCGATGAGTGTCTGCGTCCCGAGCCAGCAGAATGATCCCCGAGGTTTCCCAGTCCAGGCGGTGGACGATGCGGGCTTCCGGGTAGCCGTTTTCCTGCAGGCGGGTAATCAGGCAATCCTTGTTGTCGTCGGCGCGGCCGGGGACGGAGAGCAGCAGGGTGGGTTTATTCACCACCAGGACGGCGGCGTCCTGATGCAGGATGTGGATATTCGACAACGGCATTGAAACAGCCTCGTAACAAACGCCAACGGCGGCTCGCCGACCTCGATGCAATGCATGAGGCCCGCGAGCCGCCGTGGCTCCCGTCGGATCAATCAGCGATCAGGCAGGGTGATATTGAGTTCCAGGATCGAGCAGCTGCCCTGGTTTTCCAGAGCGACGTGCACGTCGTCGGACCCGATATTGACGTACTTGCGGATCACTTCCACCAGTTCCTTCTGCAAGGCGGGCAAGTAATCAGGGGTGCTGCGCTGGCCGCGTTCATGCGCCACGATGATCTGTAGACGCTCTTTCGCTACCGACGCGGTGCTGACCTTTTTGCTGGCACGAAAGAAGTCAAAAAGATTCATTATCTACCTCCAAACAGGCGCTCGAAGAATCCCTTCTTCTCGACATCAAGGAACCGGTGCTCCACGGTTTTGCCCAGCAGGCGGTCAACCGCATCGCTGTAGGCCTGGCCAGCATCACTCTGGTCGTCGAGAATCACCGGCACGCCCTGGTTGGAAGCCTTGAGCACTGCCTGGGATTCCGGAATGACGCCGAGCAGGGTCACTGCCAGAATTTCTTTGACGTCTTCAACACCGAGCATTTCGCCATTGCTGACACGCTCCGGGTTGTAGCGGGTCAACAGCAGGTGTTCCTTGATCGCGTCCTCGCCCTTTTCGGCGCGACGGGATTTGCTGGCCAGCAGGCCGAGCATACGGTCGGAGTCACGCACCGAAGACACTTCAGGGTTGGTCACGACAATCGCTTCGTCGGCGAAGTACATGGCCAGGTGCGCGCCTTTCTCGATACCGGCCGGGGAGTCGCAGACCACGAACTCGAAGGTTTCCTTGAGTTCCATCAGGACCTTTTCCACGCCTTCCAGGGTCAGCGCGTCTTTGTCGCGGGTCTGGCTGGCGGCCAGTACGTAGAGGTTTTCCAGGCGCTTGTCTTTGATCAGGGCTTGCTGCAGGTTGGCTTCGCCGTTGACCACGTTGACGAAGTCATACACCACGCGACGCTCGCAGCCCATGATCAGGTCGAGGTTACGCAGGCCGACGTCGAAATCGACGATTACTGTTTTGTGGCCGCGCAGAGCGAGGCCGGTACCGATAGCGGCGCTGGTGGTGGTTTTACCCACACCACCCTTGCCGGATGTAACCACGAGAATCTTGGCCAAGGTGTTTCACCCCTAAGGAAAAAGGACTTTTAGCCCCTGAAAAACATCTCTTGAAAACTACTGCAGTCGGACAGCCTTGGCTGGAGCTCGGTCAGCGGCAGGGTTTATCGTCGATAAACACTGCTGATTGCCAATTTCCTACTTCGTTTGAGCCGTTTTCGCTACGTTTTAGAGATGCTTGGAAAATGCGGCAGTATCCGTTAAAGACGTGTGATGTTCAACACGTCACCCGACAGGCTGACCTGGACTCCGGAGCCCCACAGCGGGTCGCGTCGCAGGTCCTCGGAAACCTTGTACTGGCCTGCGATGGAGATCAGTTCAGCGCTCAATTGCTGACAGAAAATCCGCGCCTTGGTGTCACCCTTGACTCCGGCCAGGGCGCGACCGCGCATGGGGCCGTATACATGGATATTGCCATCGGCGAGAAGTTCCGCACCGGGGCTGACCGAGGACACCACTACCAGATCGCCACCCTGGGCATAGATCTGCTGCCCGCCGCGTACGGGCGAGGTGATGATGCGAGTCGGTTTGATGGTGGGTTCCGGCGGTTTTTCCGGCTTCTTGATTTCACTTTCCGGTGGCTCCAGCGGCCGCTCCCGGGCGCCGGAAGGCGGCAGCACCGGCAGGTCGACGGCAATCGCCGCGGCAATGTCTTCGATGCGGCTGGCGCGGATCGCCAGGGTCCGCAGGCCGTGCTGGCGGCAGACGCGCATCAGCCCGGGCAGATCCACCGAGCCTTCGCCAGCAGGCAGCTTGTCCAGGGCCAGTACCAGCGGGGCGTTGCTGAAGAAGTTCGGCGCCTGGGCGACTTTCGCGGCCAGTTGGCGATCGAGGCCTTCGAGGTCGTTGCGGGCCAGTTCCAGCACGGTGATGGCGAGCATGCTGCCCTTTAACTGGAACACAGGATCTTGGTCTAGCGATTCGGTTTGGCTCATGGTCTGCAGAAGGCGGCTTGTCACTAAAAGTGCCGAGACTTATAACGAGATCGCCCGCGCCCCGCAAGCCAGGTCGAACCGATGTAGAATGCGCGACCTTGTTGTCTGTCCCGGAATCTGTAATGGATCGCCCGCGTTTTCGAGCTGCATTCTTGTCTCCACGTTTCTGGCCGCTGTGGCTGGGGCTTGGTGTGTTATGGCTGATCGTCCAGTTGCCCTATGCCGCATTGCTGCACATCGGTCGCGCCCTCGGGGCGCTGATGTACCGGGTGGCCGGTGAGCGCCGGCGGATTGCCAAGCGCAACCTGGAACTGTGTTTCCCGGAAAAATCCGCCGCGGAACGCAAACGCCTGCTCAAGGAGAACTTCGCCTCCACCGGGATCGCCTTCTTCGAGATGGCCATGAGCTGGTGGTGGTCCAAGCCGCGGCTGGCTCGGCTGGCCCATGTCGAAGGGCTGGACTACCTCAAGCAGGCCCAGCGCGACGGTCATGGGGTGATTCTCATGGCCCTGCACTTCACCACCCTGGAGATCGGCGCGGCGCTGCTGGGCCAGCAACACACCATCGATGGCATGTACCGCGAACACAAGAACCCACTGTTCGACTTCATCCAGCGCCGCGGGCGCGAGCGCCACAACCTCGATTCCCTGGCGGTAGAGCGCGACGACGTGCGCGGCATGCTCAAGCTGCTGCGGTCCGGGCGGGCGATCTGGTATGCGCCGGACCAGGACTATGGCGCCAAGCAGAGCGTTTTCGTGCCGCTGTTCGGTATCCAGGCCGCGACGGTCACCGCTACCAGCAAGTTCGCCCGCCTGGGCAAGGCGCTGGTGGTGCCTTTCACCCAGGAACGCCTGGCCGATGGCAGTGGGTACCGTCTGGTGATCCATGCTCCCCTGACGGATTTTCCCGGCGCCACCGAAGAGGAGGATTGCCTGCGAATCAATCAGTGGGTGGAAACTGCCTTGCGCGCCTGCCCCGAGCAGTACCTCTGGGCTCACCGTCGCTTCAAGAGCCGGCCGCCAGGCGAGCCCAAGCTCTATAAGAAGCGCGGTTGACCCTCTGGCCTTGATGAGCGGCCCTGGTACGCCATGGATGGAGTGAAGCAATGAGTGCTGGACCGGTAACAGGTTTGATTCTTTCCGGCGGTGGTGCCCGGGCCGCTTATCAAGTCGGCGTGCTGGCGGCGATTGCCGAGTTGCTGGGCCCGGGGGCGCGCAACCCGTTCCCGGTGATCGTCGGCACTTCAGCGGGGGCCATCAATGCCGTCAGCCTGGCCAGTGGCGCCGCGGACTTTTCTGCGGCGATCCAGCGCCTCACGGCGTTCTGGCGCAACTTTCGCAGTGATCAGGTAATGCGCAGCGACTGGCCCGGGGTCATTCGCCAGGCCAGCCGCTTTGTCGGCCACAGCCTGCTGGGGCTGGGTGCCCAGGTGCCGGTGGCGCTGATCAACAACTCGCCGCTGCGCGAGCTGCTCAACGAACACATGCACCTGTCGGGCATCAACGACGCGATTGCCCAGGGCCAATTGCACGCTGTGGCGGTAACCGCGTTCGGCTACGAATCCGGCCAGGCGGTGACCTTCTATCAAGGGGGCGGGGTGATCGATCCCTGGCTGCGGCATCGACGGATCGGCATTCCCACCCATCTGACGGTGGATCACTTGCTGGCCAGTTCGGCGATCCCCTTGCTGTTCGCGCCGGTGAAGCTCGACCAGGAGTATTTCGGCGATGGGGCGGTGCGCCAGTCGGCGCCCATCAGCCCGGCCCTGCACCTGGGGGCCAGCCGTGTGCTGGTGGTGGGCGTCAGCGGCAACCCACGGGGCAACGATCCGGAGAGCGCCGGGCAGCGGACCTACACCGGTCAGGAGCCGACCCTGGCGCAGATTGGCGGGCACATGCTCAACAGCACCTTCATCGACAGCCTGGAAAGCGATATCGAATTGCTGGAGCGGCTCAATCATTTCAGCCGGTTGCTGCCCGGCAGCGCGGCCGACCGCGCCCTGGGCATTGCTCCAGTGGAAGTACTGGTGATTGCCCCCAGCCAGCCCATCGACGAGATTGCCGCTCGTCATCGGCATGAGCTGCCGGCAGCGTTGCGTGTATTCCTGCGTGGGCCCGGGGCGACCCGCACCAGCGGCGCAGGGGTCTTGAGCTATCTGCTGTTCGAAGCGGCCTACTGCAACGAGCTGATCGAGCTGGGACGCAGTGACGCCCTGGCCAAGCGCGAGGAGCTGGCGCGCTTCCTTGGGCTGGCGCGCGCGCCACGGGCCTGAATCCGCTTGGGAGCATGCACGCGCCTGCGTGCGGAACAATGCGCGCAGCCCTTCCTGCTCTCTATTGCCGGCGCTGCCGAGTGCCGGTGCAGTCTTTTAAGATCAATCTGATTACAAAGGTTCGGGATCGCTTGGATGATGGTGGAGATCAATGTCGATCATCATCGCGGTTCCTCCTGCTTTCTACGGCCATTTGCTGTCAATTGTGGACATTGTCTTGAGGAGCCTGCGACGCAAATGTGGTAGGTAGTCTCATGCAACGATTGGTCCGCTCGACGCTGTCGGGCCTTTTTACGATGTCCCTCGTGGCTGTGTCGATCCAGGTGCGAGCTGCTGAGTACGGCCAGATTGATCTCTCCAATCCGGCTGGCGGTGATTCGATGAACCTGCATCCGGGCGACTCCGTGATCTATGACGGCCCGGGGGCGGCGATCAACATTTCGGCCAAGGGCAATAACCTGAATGCCGAAGGGGTTGATATCCAGGCCGGTTCCCCGGGCGGCAACTTCACGGTCGGGGTCAGCGCCAGCGATGGTGGACAAGTGACTCTGGTGGATAGCCAGGTACTGAGCCACCGCACTTACGCGCTCGAGGCCCGTGGTCCTGGCAGTGAAATCGTCGCCACCGGCACCTCGCTCACTTCCCGGCAATCATTTGGTGCCTACGCGTACGGTGGTGGCCGTATCACGCTTGACGGTGGCAGCATTACCACCCTCGGCATCTATGGCCATGGCGTGGTCGCCTCGGATGCGGGAACGGCCCTGGACGCTCGTAACCTGAGCATCTCTACCAGTAATGCCAACGGATATGGCGCCGAGGTGTCCCAGCGCGCCTCAATGACGCTGGAGGCGGTCACCATCGATACGGCGGGCGAGAACGCTTCGGTTCTGTATGTCAGGGGGGCCGGGTCAAGCCTGGCCTTCATCGACAGCCATGGCACTTCTGCCAGTTACTCCGGCGCCCGACTTTATGGTGGCAAATTCTCGATGCTTGGCGGCAGCCTCACTGCCCACGAGGACGCAGTATTTCTGGGGTACGACTTCGACGGCGTTGGTTCGTCAGCCGATATTCGCGATGCAACGCTGAGCTCCAGCAATGGCTATGGGCTCAACCTCAATGGCGACGCCGCCAGCGCCACGTTGAATAACGTCCGCATCAGCTCCTCTGGAGCTCAAGCAGGCGGAATATGGATGTTCATGCCCGAGACGAAGCTGGTGGCCGATCGCTTCAGCATCGACACCTACGGCGCCCAGTCTGCCCACGGGCTGGATAACCGGGCCGGCCAGGCGACGCTGAGCAACGGCAGCATCACCACTCACGGTGCGAATTCGCTGGGTTTGTACCTGTACAACCAGTTCGACAGCGATGCCTGCATTGAGGCGAGCAATATCAGGATTGAAACCTTCGGCGCCGGATCCTTCGGCGCCCTGGCACAAACTACGGGGGCCGACCTGCGCCTGGCACAGTCTGAGGTCGTCACCCATGGGCAAGCGGCCCATGGTCTGTTCGTGCGGGCGGACGATGCGCGTCTGGCCGCCAGTAGCACCGAGGTCATCACCAATGGCAACGGTGCGTCTGCCCTGGCACTGGGCAATGGTGCGGTGGCAACTTTGGAGAACTCCCGGCTGGCCACTCACGGGGACCTGGCGTCTGGCGTCTGGAGTTATGTCAACAGCGGGACGGCGAGCAATAGCCTTTCGCTGACCGGCAGTCAGATCAGTACCCAGGATGGCGCAGGCTTGCTGGCCAGTGGCGGCGATCATCAGTTCACCCTGATGAACTCGAGCATTGTTGCGCGTGCCGATGGGCAGGAGGCCCAGGGCATCTTTCTGCAGACCCGCCAGGCAATGTTGAACAATGTTCCCGTCGATACCGGCCAGGTCAGTGTCGAGGCCAGCGGCTCGACGCTGGTGGGCGATGTCCTTGCCCAGAACGGCAGTGTGGACCTGAGCCTCAGCGCCGGCTCGGAATTGACGGGGGCTCTGCGGGCCGAGAGCGGGGGGCGGATCAACAGCCTGCTGCTCGATGACAGCAGCCGCTGGAACATACGCAGTGACTCGACACTGGGCACCTTGACCAACAACGGTACGCTGGTGTTCGGCGCAGCCGGTTTCCAGACCCTGACCGTTAACGACTACATCGGTAATGGCACGATGGTATTCAACACCCACCTGGGCGGAGACACGTCCCCCAGCGACCGGCTGGTCATCGATGGTGGAACGGCCAGTGGCCGAACCGCAGTGCGAGTGCTCAACGCTGGCGGTAAGGGGGGGCTGACGCAGGAAGGGATCCCCCTGGTGCAGGCGATCAATGGCGGAACCATCGCAGCCGACGCCTTCTACCTGGACACGGGCTCCAGCGGTTATCGTTGGAGCGTCGGCAGCCTTTCGATCAATGGCTATGAGTACAGCCTGGTGCAAGGTGGCATCTCGGGCAACACGAATGACTGGTACCTGACCTCAGAAGCCAGCCAGGTGGCACCGGAAGGCGGGGCATATATCGGCACCCAGCAGGCCACCAGGACAATGTTCGACCATGGCCTGCAGGACCGTGCAAGCAAGCGCAGCCTGGGGGCCGACCGCCAGGATTCGGGACTCTGGATGCGGGCCCAGGGGCGGCATGACAAGGGCATGCGCATGGCCGAAGGCAAGGTCGATATCGATTCCAGCAGCGATGTGGTGCAGATGGGCGGGGCGGTGCTGCGCCGGCCGGTGGGCGCGCAAGGTGCGCTCTATGCCGGGCTCATGGCGGGCTATGGCGACGCGCGCATCGACTCGACCTCCACATTGATGCGCCGCGACACCAATACTGCTGTTCGCGCGAAGGCCCATGGCAAGGTCTCGGGTTATTCGGCGGGCGTGTATGGCACTTTCTATGCGGATGACGTGAACCGGCTGGGCGCCTATGTCGACACCTGGTTGCAGTATGGTCGCTATACCAACCGGCTGAGCAGTGAACTGGGGTCCGCCGATTATGATTCGAACCTATGGTCGGCCTCCCTGGAGTCCGGGTATGCATTGGCGCCATTTGCCGCTGATTCTCCCTTCCGGGCCTGGGTGGTGGAGCCTCGCGGGCAGCTGATCTATAGCCGTTATACCGCCAGCGCCGCAGACTTGCGGGATACGCGGTTGCGCAATGGCACTGCCGATGCCTGGCGTTCCAGTATTGGCGTGCGGCTCTACCAGCAGCCTGGTCAGGCAGCCGATGAATCGGTGCTGCGACCCTTTGTCGAAACCAACTGGCTGCATAGCGAGGCGGTGCCGTCGGTACGGATGGGGAGTAACAGCTTCGATGCCAGGCCATCGCGGGATGCTCTGGAATTGAAGGTAGGAGCCCAGGTGCGGGTCGCTCGGGATGTGGAGCTATCCAGTCATCTATTCGGCCATTCGGGAAGCGCCAGCGAGCACGGTTACGGCGGGCAGTTGAACCTGAGCTACAGCTGGTAGTGCTTGCAGGTCTTGTGGCAAACCCAGCGAGGACGGCCTCCAGCTCAAGGAGGCCATCCTGGGGGCGGTCCGTTGTTCAACGATGCAGATAATCCCTGATGAACTGTCGGACCACGCTGGCAAAGTCCGGGTCCGCGGTGAAGCCCAGTTGGTTTGCATAAGGTGTGCTGAACGCTCCCGGCCAAGAGCCGACGATGCGTTCGATGGCTGCATCCGGCCGCAATTGAACCTGCCGGGCCACTGCGTCACCGGCCACCTCGCGCAGCGCATCGATCATCTGCTCCACTGTCTGTGACAAACCGGGCATGTTGATCACTCGGCCCTGGTTCAAGCGCTCGGCGGCCAGCTCATGACCGTGAACCAGGTTGGCAATGGCCTGTGCCGGTGACATCAGCCATAGCCGGGTGTTCAAGGGCACCGGGCAGACACTGGCCTGACCGTTGAGGGGCTCACGGATGATGCCGCTGGCAAAGCTTGATGCCGCCAGATTCGGCTTGCCCGGGCGCACGACGATGGTGGGCATGCGCAGGCTGCGGCCATCGACGAAGCCGCGACGGCTATAGTCGGCCAGCAGCAGGTCGTTCATGGCTTTCTGGGTGCCATAGGAACTCTGGGGTGACCAGACTTGATCATCGCCGACGGTGTCCGGCAGTTGCCCACCGAAGACGGCCACCGAGCTGGTCATCACCCACTTCGGGCAAGTACCCAACTGTCGCGCGCGTTCCAGCAGTCCCTGGGTGGCGCTGAAGTTGACGCGCATGCCCAGATCGAAATCGCTTTCTGCCTGGCTGGAGACCACTGCGGCCAGGTGAAAGATGCTCTGGGTGTTGGCGTCGATCAGGTTCGCCAGGACCTGGGGATCGGTGATATCCCCACCCTTGACCTGGACCCGAGGGTCGTCGAGGCCTTGCACGGGTTCACGGTCGAACGCGGTAATCCGCTGAATGGGGCGCAACTGGCCGTGACGGTCGGTGAGTGAGCCGCGCTCGAGCAGGGCCTGGATCAGGCGGCGTCCGAGAAACCCGGCGGCGCCGGTGACAAGAATATTCATGAGTAACTCCAACTATCAGCGATTGACCAGTTTTCCGGGGATCTTGAAGACCAGCAGGGCTCCGACGAACAGCGCACTGGCCATCACGTACATGCCGATGGTGGTGCTCTGGGTCAGGTCCTTGAGAAAGCCCATCAGGTAGGGCGAAACGAACCCGGCGAGGTTGCCCCAGGAGTTGATCAGGGCAATCCCGGCTGCCGCTGCGGTGCCGCCGAGAAAGGCAGTGGGCAGGCTCCAGAACAGTGGCAGGGTGCTGAAGGCGCCCATGGCCCCCAGGGTCAGGCCGATCATCGACACTGTGAAGTTGTCGCTCCAGGTGGCGGAAATCATCAGCCCCACCCCACCCAGCACCGCGGTCAGCGCCAGGTGCCAGCGACGTTCGCGCAGGCGGTCGGCACTGCGGGATATCAGCACCATGGTCAGCGCCGCTGCGGCATAGGGAATCGCGGTGAGCATGCCGACCTGGAAGACGTCGCTGACGCCTGCCTGGCGAATCAAGGAGGGCAGCCAGAAACCGACGGTGTAGAAGCCGGCGATCATGCAGAAGTAGATGGCGGTCAGCAGCCAGATCCGCGGCTGCCCGAACACTTGGCGCACGCTGTGTACCTGGTGGCCGTCGGTTTCGGCCTCGATCCTGCTCTGCAGCAGGGTCTTCTGTTCCCGGGTCAGCCAGCCGGCGTCGGCGATCCGGTCGCTGAGGCAGTAGATCACCAGGCCGCCCACCAGAATCGAGGGCAGGCCTTCGAGAAAGAACATCCACTGCCAGCCGGCGAATCCGTGATGGCCATTGAGGGCGCTCATGATCCACCCGGATAGCGGTGCGCCGATCAGCCCCGAAAGCGGCACGGCGGTAGCGAACAGTGCGTACATCTTGCCGCGGCGGTTGGAGGGGAACCAGTACGACAGGTAGAGGATCACCCCCGGGTAGAACCCGGCCTCGGCGATGCCCAGCAGAAAGCGCATGACATAGAAGGAAGTGGGGGTGCTGACGAAGGCCATGCACGAGGAAATGAGGCCCCAGCTGATCATGATGCGCGCGATCCACAGCCGCGCGCCGACTCGATGCAGGATCAGGTTGCTGGGGATCTCCACCAGAAAGTAGGCAATGAAGAAGATCCCGGCGCCCAGGCCATAGACCGCTTCGGAAAACTGCAGGTCTTCGGACATCTGCAGCTTGGCGAAGCCGACGTTGACCCGGTCCAGATAGGCCACCAGGTAGCACAGCAACAGTAGCGGCAGGATGCGCCAGGCGACTTTACGGTAGGCCAGGTCCTCGAAGGAGGCGGTGACCGGGGCCGAGGCGGTTTGCGACAGTGATTCAGGCATGTCTTTACCCATCCTTGTTTCTTGTATTTGGGTGATTTTGTTTTTATCGGACTTGCTGACATGGCTTAGATAACATAATACATCATACGAATTCAATGGCAGGCTTCGGGCAGGACGGCGTGCCTGAAATGCAGTACCGTTAGCCAATTTGACTACCGAGATGCCCATGTCCAAGCCTGATAACGCTTTCCCCGCCGCCGATTCCCTGGCGACGCTCAAGGATTCGGCCAAGGGCACGCTGGCGGACCAGGTGACTGCGGCGCTCAAGGCACACATCGCCAATGGCGAAGTCCTGCCGGGAGCGCGCCTGCCCACCGAACCGGTTCTGTGCGAGCGTTTCGGCGTCAGCCGCACCGTCATCCGCGAGGCCATATCGCGCTTGAAGTCGGCGGGCCTGGTGGAGGTGCGCCAAGGCAGCGGCACCGTGGTGTGCGAGGGCGCCCATATCAAGGCGTTCACTATCGACCTGGACGTACGTGGCTCGATCGAGGCGGTGCTCAGGGTCACCGAACTGCGTCGTGGTATCGAAGGCGAGGCGGCGGCCCTGGCGGCCCAGCGCCATACCCCTTCGCAGTTAGAGGCGATTCATCAGGCGCTGCTGGCTATCGATAGCGCCGAGCAGGCGGGTCAGGATGGGGTGGAGCAGGACCTGGCGTTCCATCTGTCGATTTCCCAGGCCACGGGTAACCCGCTGTACCCCTCCCTGCATGAATTCATTGCGCAATTCATCAAGGAAGCGATTCGTATCACCCGCTCCAATGAGGAACGGCGCAAGGATCTGGCGCGCACGGTGCGTGCCGAGCATCTGGCGGTCTATCGGGCGATTGCGGCGCGGGATGTCGAAGGGGCGAGGCAAGCGGCGCTGAGCCACATCCATAACGCGGTGGAGCGGCTCAAGAGTGCCGATCCGGCATTCTGGCGGGATTCCGGTTCACGCATTGCCTGATGGAAAACACCGCCTGCGCCCCTCCATGGAGGGGCGCAGGCGGCATCAGCCAAGCATCAGAAGTGGTACTTGACCAGCAGGCTGGCGGTGTCCTGGTTGGTCTCGAAGTTGCGCGAGTCCTCGATACCGTACTTGTTCTTCCAGTAGTCGTACTCGAAGCCGACGTACAGCTGCTTGGCGCCCCAATTCAGCGCCTTGCCCAGGTCGTACTTGATCTGCGGGTTGAAGTGCAGGTTGGCGTGGTAGGTACCCTTGGCGTTCTGGTCGTTGTCCACCACCCAGTCCATGTAGCCGTCGATCAGGATGTCCGAACGGCCCACGGGAATGGTGTAGGACCACACTGGCGTGATCTGCCAGACGTTGTCGCCCGGGCGGCTGCCCTCGGTGTGGCGCTGGTAGAAGTTCAGCTGGAAATAGTCGAAGCCAGGGACTGCCAGGTCGAAGCCCGGGCCGATCAGGTAGGACTCGTTGTCACCTTCGCCAAACTCGTAGGTGAACGCCAGGAGCACGTCCTTGATCGGGCCGAATTCAAGTTTCTGGTCGAAGATCTTGCCGAACGACAGGCGTGGCGTGAACTCGCCGTAGTAAGTGTCCGGGCCGACGTTGCCGTCTTCCTTGCCGTTATAGAAGATGCGGTCGAGGAAGAAAAAGTTATCCCCGTACTTCCAGGCATCGGCATGTTCGAAAGTGACCGTCTGTTGAATCTGCGGGTTAACTTCGAAGTTCTTGCCATACAAGTAAGTCAGGCTGTTGTTCTGCCATTGCAACAGGTCGCCAGCCACGGCCTGCCCCCCGGCCAGCAAGCTGGCGGCCAACATCAGGCTCTTGCACATCGGTTTCATTCGGTTGCTCCCAAGTAGGTAGTTCCACGTTTTTTTGACTTGGCGCTCTGGTTTGGCGCCTTTTTTCGTTGCTGCAAAAAACCATCCGATCGGTCAGCTTTGTTGCTGTTAGCAAGAGCTGAGCCAAGGCCGAAAAAAAGCAAAAAACTCCCGTCCGGCTGTAGCGATACCGCCGGGCGAGAGTGTTTTTCGCGATGTTTTCTTGCGCCTTGTTACCTGTCCAGGCCGGGATAAGTTGGCTCTTGGGTCAGGTTTTTCATCCGGGCTTTTTTTTAGACCAGACTTGCGCGGCCGCGGAGAATACTGGCTCTCACGGCAGGGCTCAAGTGCTCCGCAACGGCGCACTTGCAACCACTTTGGGGCGGGTATGCGGGCCATCTCAGGCAAGCATCCGCATTGAAGGGCAATAGAGTCCCAATGACTGGCGGCCGTCAGGGGGATTGCATGGTGCTAATGGCCGTCCAGCGGCCACCGCCAGGAAAGCCTGGGCAGGCTGCATAGGTGTTGCTCCCTGTTTGTTCTTATTTTCAAGGCGCAGCGTCTAATGGGCAGCGCTCGATCCTGAGTGGGCGAGCGCTGCGGTCAAGCATGAACGGTGAAGCAAGGTCAGGGCGCCGAACCGGCACCCTGCTGGTGACTCAGTGCTGATGGGCGTGTTGCGCATTGCTGGCCGCGCGCTCGCTGCCCCCGAGAATGTTGAACAGCAGGTTCAGCACCAGCGCACTCAAGGTCGCCATGGCGATGCCACTGTGGGTGATGGGGCTCATCCACAGGGGCAGGTGGGCGAAGAACTCGGGGCGCACCACGGGAATCAGGCCCATGCCGATGCTCACGGCCACCAGCAACTGATTGCGCCGGTCGGCGATGTCGGCTTCCTGGAGGATCTTGATCCCGGTCGCAGCCACCATGCCGAACATGGCGATGGCCGCGCCCCCCAGCACCGCCGGTGGAATCGACGCCACCAGGAACGCCGCCTTGGGCAGCAGGCTGAGGACGATCAGCAGGCCGCCGGCGACCATGGTCACGGAACGGCAGCGCACGCCGGTCATCTGCACCAGGCCGATGTTCTGGGCAAAGGAGGAGTGGGTGAAGGTGTTGAGGAAGCCAGCGAAGAACGATGCCCCGGCATCACACAGCAAGCCGCGACGCAGCATGCGTGGGGTGACCTCCTGGCCGGTGATCTTGCCCAGGGCCAGGAACATCCCGGTGGACTCGACGAAGATGATCACCACCACCAGGCACATGGAGAGGATCGGGGCCAGGTGGAACTGCGGCATGCCGAAGTGCAGCGGTGTGACCACCTGCAGCCAGGGCGCCTGGGCCATGCCGCTGAGGTCGACCATACCGATCAGGCCACAGAGGATGTAGCCCAGGCCCATGCCGATCAGTACCGAGATGTTCACCCAGAAGCCGCGCATGAAGCGGTGGATCAGCAGGATGGTACCCAGCACCAGGGCGGCGATGGTCAGGTAGATGGGCGAGCCGAACTGGGCTGCGCTGCTGCCGCCGCCTGCCCAGTTCACCGCCACGGGAAACAGCGAGAGACCGATCGAGGTGATGACCGTGCCAGTGACCAGCGGCGGGAAGAAGCGCACCACCTTGGACATGAACGGCGCGATCAGCATGCCGAAGAAACCGGCGGCGATGGTTGCGCCGAAAATTCCCTGCATGCCGATGCCGGGCATGCCGGCCATGGCCACCATGCTGCCCACCGCGGCGAAGCTGGCCCCCATCATCACCGGCATGCGAATGCCCATGGGGCCGATGCCCATTGACTGGACGATGGTGGCGATCCCGGCAACCAGCAGGTCGGCATTGATCAGGAAGGCGATTTCTTCACGACTCAGGCCAGCGGCCTGTCCGATGATCAGCGGTACCGCGATTGCACCGCCATACATCAGCAGGACGTGCTGCAGGCCGACCAGGATCAGTTGCAGGAAGGGCAAGCGCTGAATGGCGGGCGCATCGGGGACGCACTGTTCGGATGAATCGGACATGCAACACCTCGGATCTTTTTATTCTTGTGATTTAACCGCTGCGTCTTTACGCGCAACGTGTTTGCAACAGGCGAATCTTCTGACTGATGGCAAGAAAGCCCGCTCCTACAGACAATTGCGGTTCTGTAGGAGCGAGCTTGCTCGCGAATCAGCCGGGTACCAGGCTGATCAGTTGGTCTGGGCTCCCTGGGTAATCCAGGCACCGACCAGCTCGCGTTCCTGCTGGGTCATCTGGGTGATGTTGCCCAGCGGCATGATCTGGCTGGCGACGGCCTGGGCCTGGATCCGCGCGGCTTGCAGGCGGATCTGCTCAGGAGTGTCGAACATCACCCCGGCAGGTGCTGCGCTGAACAGGGGGCTGGTGGGCTTGGCCGAATGGCAGACCGCGCAACGCTCCTGGATCACGCTATGCACCTTGTCGAAGGACGGGCCGGCATTGGCCGCCTGCGCCGGGGCGCTGGCCGGAGCCGTTGCCGCAGCGGCTGGAGCGGCCGGTGCCTCTGTCGCAGCCGAGGTTGCCGGCTTGCCGCCCAGGGCGGTTTCCGGCAATGGCTGGTACTGGGTCTGGGCCTTGGCCACTTCCGGAGCGCTTGGCGCTGGGGTCGGGCCGGTCACGTAGGCCAGGCAGATCATGCCCAGTGCCGCGACGGGCAGGGTCCAGGCGAACTTGTGGCTGTCATGACGGGTGTTGAAGTAATGACGCACCAATACCGCCAGGACCGCGATCCCGGCCAGGATCAACCAGTTGTACTGGCTGCCGTAGGTGCTCGGGAAGTGGTTGCTGATCATGATGAACAGCACGGGCAGGGTGAAGTAGTTGTTGTGACGCGAGCGCAGCAGGCCCTTGGCCGGCAGGGTCGGGTCGGGGGTGCGGTTTTCCGCGATCGCTGCCACCAGCGCGCGCTGGGCCGGCATGATGATGCGGAACACGTTGCCCACCATGATGGTGCCGATGATGGCGCCCACATGCAGGTACGCGCCACGGCCACTGAACACCTTGCTGAAGCCATAGGCAGCGCCGATCAGCAGGAGGAACAGGATGAAGCCGAGCAGGGCGGGTTTCTTGCCCAGTGGCGAATCGCAGAGGAAGTCATAGACGAACCAGCCGGCGATCAACGCACCGATACCGATGGCCACGCCTTCAGGGCCGGTCAGGCCGCTGCCGGGGGCAACCAGGTAGAGCATCGGGTTGAAGTAGAACACCAGGCACAGCAGGGCAATCCCGGACATCCAGGTGAAGTAGGCTTCCCATTTGAACCAGTGCAGGTTCTCCGGCATCGAGGGCGGTGCCAGCTTGTATTTTTCCAGGTGATAGATACCACCGCCGTGAATCGCCCAGAGGTCGCCGGACAGGCCGTCCTTGGGGTTGACGCGGTTGAGGTTGTTCTCCAGCCAGACGAAATAGAACGATGCGCCGATCCAGGCCACACCAGTGATCATATGTACCCAACGCACGCTCAGGTTGAGCCATTCCAACAGATGTGCTTCCACAGTCTTTACCTCTTGCCTGCCACCCTTGTTGTCGGGTGATCAGACCTTCTCTTATTGGTGGGGGGCGAGGATCAAACGCTCATCCTCTTTGAAGAAATGCTCATCGCAGTTATTGCCAGTGCCACTGCGATCAACCACCAGGAAGTCATCCCGCTTTTCGATCGTCAGCACCGGGTGGTGCCAGACGCCGCGATGGTAATTAATGCCCTGCCTGCCATTACTGACAAAGGCACGGACCAAGCCCGATACAGGTTCATCGCCAAGTGGCGCGACCACGATCAGAAAGGGATTGCCGAGCAGCGGGATGAAAGCCTGGCTGCCCAGCGGATGGCGTTCCAGCATGCGGATGGTCAGCGGCATGTCCAGCGCGTCGGCGCGGAAGATGCTGATGATGGCCTGGTCTTCCGGCTGAGCGGTCTCGACCGTTGCCAGGCGGTGGAAGCGCATGGTCGAACCGTTGTTGATCATGAAGTGATCGCTGCCGTCGGTCTCGATTACGTCACCGAAAGGGGCGAAGGCTTCTTTGCTCAGGGGCTCAATCACTAATGTGCGCATGCTGTTCTTCTTATCTCGAGTTCGTTGTTGTCTGGTCCGTGGCTACTGCGGGCAAACCGGTCGCCCGCGCGCTGCGCGACCCTTTATTTTTTGACCTTGCCCAGCAGTCGCAGGCGGCTGACGCCACCGTCCGGGAATACATTCAGGCGCACGTGGGTAATAGCCCCCAGTGCCCTGATCTGTTCGACGAAACTGTGTTCGGCGTGCATTTCCAACTTCTGGCTGGGTAGCAGTTCACGCCAGAACAGGCTCTGGGTTTCGATCTGGCTGTCGGTGCCACCCTTGACGAAGGCGCCCTGGATCGAACAGCTGTCCGGGTAGTTGCCCTTGAAGTGCAGGGTGTCGACGATGATCTTTTCGATTTCACCGGCATGGCCCAGGGCGATGATCACCCAGTCGTTGCCGGGAGTACGGCGCCGGGCGGTTTCCCAACCGTCACCCATGTTGATGCCGCGGCCGGGGTTGAGGAGGTTGCCCATGCGCCCGAAGTGCTCGTCGGAGCAGGCCAGGGCGCGGCCGCCGTTGAGGGCGGCAGCCAGGTCGACCTGTTCGTCGTCGCCGATGGCCGACCAGTCGCGGTAGGGAATGCCGTAGACCCGCAGCCGTGCTACGCCGCCATCGGGGTAGATGTTGAAGCGCAGGTGGCTGAACGGCTGGTGGTTGTGGATCTCGTGGTAGTGGTGGCTGTTGCCCTGCAACTCCACCGCCGGCAGCACTTCGGTCCACTGGGTGCTTTCATCCGGTTCGCCTGCGGCCAGGAAGCAGGCTTCCAGGGAGGCCGAGGGCGGGAAGTTGCCGGTGAAGAATGAAGTGTCGATGTCCACGCCCTTGATCGAGCCGGCCACGCCGAGGCGGATGACCGCACTGTCGTAGCCTTCGAAGCGCTTGCGGCGTGATTCCCAGCCATCCATCCACTTGCCGTTGTCATCGAATACGCCTTCCTTCCACACCGCCGGAGTCGGTTGGAACAGGCGGTTGGCGTCGGCGAACCAGTCATCGGTGACCGAGATGATCTTGGTTCCCAGCCGGGCATCGGCCAGGTTGACGAACTTCTCGAAAGCTACGGCGTTGGTTTTCATTCTTCTTGTCTGCCTTGAATTCAGTGGCCGGGGTGCTCGCGAGGCCCTGGGAAATGCATCGATGCAGATGCTTTCTCGGGCCAGGCGGGCAATCGCTACAGGGTCAGCAAGCGGAACAGGGCGATCTTGTTGATTTCAGCCAGTGCGCATTTGAACTCGGTGTCCACCGAGTTGTGGATGCGGGTTTCGAATGCGGCGAGGATCTGGTGCCGATTGCTGCCCTTCACCGCCATGATGAAGGGAAACTTGAACTTGGCCTTGTAGGCGTCGTTGAGCTCGGTGAAGCGCTGGAACTCTTCGGCGGTGCATTGGTGAATACCAGCGCCGGCCTGCTCATTGGTACTGGCTTCGGTCAACTGGCCCTGGACGGCGGCTTTGCCGGCCAGGTCCGGGTGAGCGTTGATCAGTGCCAGCTGGCTGGCGTGATCGGCGCTCAACAGGATGTCGCTCATGCGCTGGTGCAGGGTCTCGATCTGGTCGACGGAGGCGTCGAGCCCCAGTTCGTAGGCCTTTTCGGCAACCCACGGCGAGTGTTCGTAGATGTCGGCGAAGGCCTTGACGAAATCTTCGCGGCTCAGGGTCGAGGGCTTGAGGCTCTGGAAGGCAGTCATTTCGCCGCTCCCTGGTAAGGGTGGGTCTGTTGCCAGTGACGGGCGATGTCCACCCGGCGGCTGAACCACACCTGCTCGTGGCCCTTGACGTATTCGAGGAAGCGCTTGAGCGAGGCCAGGCGCGCCGGGCGGCCTATCAGGCGGCAGTGCAGGCCGATGGAAAGCATCTTCGGCGCTTCGGCACCTTCGGCGTAGAGCACGTCGAAGGCGTCCTTCAGGTACTGGAAGAAGTCGTCGCCCTTGTTGAAGCCCTGCACCTGGGTAAAGCGCATGTCGTTGGTGTCCAGGGTGTAGGGGATCACCAGGTGCGGCTTGCCGGTGGGGTTGTTGGGTTCCCAATAGGGCAGGTCGTCGTCGTAGGTGTCGCAGTCATAGAGGAAGCCGCCTTCCTCCATCACCAGGCGCCGGGTGTTCGGGCCGGTGCGGCCGGTGTACCAGCCCAGTGGGCGTTCGCCGGTGATTTCGGTGAGGATGCGGATCGCTTCGAGCATGTGCTCGCGTTCCTGGGCCTCGTCCATGTACTGGTAGTCGATCCAGCGGTAGCCGTGGCTGCAGATCTCGTGGCCGGCTTCGACCATGGCGCGGATCACGTCCGGGTGACGCTGGGCGGCCATGGCCACGGCGAAGATGGTCAGTGGAATGTCGAATTCCTTGAACAGCTTGAGGATCCGCCAGACGCCGGCACGGCTGCCATACTCGTATAGCGATTCCATGCTCATGTTGCGCTCGCCCTGCAGCGGTTGCGCCGAGACCATTTCCGAGAGGAAGGCTTCCGATTCCTTGTCGCCATGAAGGATGTTGCGCTCGCCACCCTCTTCGTAATTGAGCACGAAGGACAGGGCGACGCGGGCATTGCCCGGCCAGTGAGGGTGAGGAGGGTTGGAGCCGTAACCGATCAGGTCGCGAGGGTAGTCAGCGCTCACTGCAGTCTTCCTTCTTATTCGTGATAACGGTGGCGTGGCGGAACCTGAAGCCGGAAAGCCAGGTGGGCGTCACTGCGATGGAATGATTGTATACAAGTTTGTCTTCACTTTGTAAGCCTGATTTTTTGCATTTTTCCGCTTTTATCGCTATGGCTGTCACCTGCAAGAAACTTGCCTGGATGGTCAGCTAATGGATGACAAGTCGTCTGTCGCTATGGCGTTCAGGCAAATCCGCTGATGCATTCGAAGCGTCGCGGGGCCGGGAATATTTGCGATTATTATTGTGTACAATTTTTTTGAAAAATGTCTTAATCTTGCTCTCGCCGCAGCTTTTCACCGGTCGAAACGCTGCGGTCTCCTTCAATTACTGACTCCGGGAGGCGCGAGGCCTGAACGCTTGAAGGCGCCAGGCACGCAGAATCAATGGGACGTTTGACTACACACGTTTTGGATGCCGCACATGGCTGCCCTGGCAGCGCTATCAAGGTCGAGCTGTATCGAGTGGAAGGGGCCCAGCTGGAATTGGTCGCCAGCACCCTGACCAACAGCGATGGCCGTTGCGATGCGCCGCTGCTGCAGGGTGATGACTACCGTTCCGGGGTGTACCAGCTGCACTTCCATGCCGGTGACTACTACCGTGCCCGTGGTGTGCAACTGCCGCAGCCGGCGTTCCTGGATGTGGTGGTACTGCGGTTCGGCATCAGCGCCGAGCAGGACCACTATCACGTACCGCTACTGATCTCGCCTTACAGCTATTCGACCTACAGAGGAAGCTAGGACTTTCCCCCCAAGAATCCTGCGCAAATAGCTTCTTTGGTCCTTGCCCGCCCACACTGCGGGCTTTTTTTCGTCTGGCATAAAGCCTTCATTGGTCGTCGGCTCCACTAGATCCCGCTGGAGCCGGCTCGCCGCCGAAAGGGCCCTGTGACCGCCCCGGACCTGCTGGCCACAGCCGATCATCGGCAACGAAAAAGCCCCATCCAGCGGGATGGGGCCTGTGTGGAGCAGGGCGTCCTAGAGGAAAATGAACTTGGCGATGAAAATCGCGCACAGCACATACAGGCTGATGGAGATTTCCTTGTACTTGCCGGTGCCGGCCTTCAGCACCACATAGGTGATGAAGCCCAGGGCAATGCCATCGGCGACGGAAAAGGTCAGGGGCATCATGATCGCGGTGACGATGGCCGGAATGCTGTCGGTGGCCTCGTCCCAGTTGATGTGGGCCATGCCGCCCATCATCAGCATCGCCACATAGATCAGCGCGCCGGCGGTGGCATAGGCGGGGATCATGCCTGCCAGGGGAGCGAAGAACATTGCGGCAATGAACAGCACGCCCACGGTGACCGCGGTCAGCCCGGTGCGGCCACCAGCGGCGACCCCGGCGGCACTTTCCACATAGCTGGTGACTGGTGGTACACCGACCACGGCACCGAACACGCTGGAGGCACTGTCCGCCTTGAGTGCGCGGGAGAGGTTCTCGATCTTGCCATCGGCGTTCACCAGGCCGGCGCGCTGGGCCACGCCCATCAGGGTGCCGGCGGTGTCGAACATGTGCACGAAGAGGAACGCCAGGACCACGCTGATCATGCTGACGTTGAACACGCCGGCGATGTCCATGGCCATCCAGGTCGGCGCCAGGCTCGGCGGAGTGGACATGATCCCGTTGTAGTGCACCAGGTCCAGGCCCCAGCCGGCCAGGGTCACGGCGATGATACTGATGAGAATCGCGCCGAAGACCCGGTGATAGCTGAGCACTGCGATCATCAAGAAGCAGACGGCCGCCAGCAGTGGGCCGGGGTCTCGCAGGTTGCCGAGCTTGATCAGGGTGGCCGGGCTGTCGACGATGATGTTGGCCGTCTTCAGGCCGATCAGGCCGAGAAACAGCCCGACCCCGGCACCCATGGCGAACCGCAGGCTCACCGGAATGCTGTTGAGCAGCCATTCACGTACCCGCGACAGGGTCAGGATCATGAACAGCACACCGGAAATGAACACCGCGCCAAGGGCAGTTTCCCAGTGGTAGCCCATGGTGCCGACCACGGTGTAGGTGAAGAAGGCGTTGAGCCCCATGCCCGGTGCGAGGCCCACCGGCCAGTTGGCGTACAGGCCCATCAACAGGCAGCCTAGGGCGGCGGCGATGCAGGTGGCGACGAAGGCTGCGCCGTGATCGATGCCGGCGTCGGCCATGATGTTGGGGTTGACGAAGATGATGTAGGCCATGGTGATGAAGGTTGTCAGACCGGCAATCAACTCGGTCTTCACCGTGGTGCCATGCAACCTGAGTTTGAAGATGCGCTCCAGCCAGCCGCTGTTCAGCGACGGCGAGAGATCGAGCGTAGAGGCTTCGGATTTGCGGCTTTCCACAGCGAGTACTCCTCAAGAGTTTTATTGTTTTTTCCAGAGCCGGACACGCAAGGGTGGGCAGCGGCTCTTTGAGGCAGGTAAGGCGTGCGGGTTTTGTTGACCTGTGGGTCAAGAACTCGTCGGGCGAATTATGCGTTTGTATACAAAGAAAGCAAATAATGTTTTTGGGGTTGTGTGCGAAAAATCCGCGAACATGGCTATATCGCGGCCCCGACGTTGCGCCGGGGTGTGCAAGGGTTTGGGGCAAGGCCGGGGCCGGCGCACCAATGAATGGCGCCCGCAGGGGCTCAGTCTTCGACGGGTTTGCCGGCCAGCGCCTGGTTCACCGCCAGCCAGCCATTGACCGCACTCTCGCCAGCTTCGCTGAAGGCCCGTTGCAGGAGTTTGACCTGCTCGCGGCGCAGGGATTGCTCGAAGCCTGTGCCATCGGCGGTCAACTGCAACAGGCGCTTACGCTTGTCGCTGTCCGGGGCGACGCTGTCCACCAGATGCATTTCCATCAATTGGCGCAAGGGTGTGTTCAATGCCTGCTTGCTCACCCCCAGCAGATTGAGCAGTTCCTTGACGCTGAGCCCGGGATAGCGGGCGATGAAAAACACGATGCGCTGGTGCACCCGGCTCAGGCCCCGGCGTTCGAGCATTTCGTCGGCCTTGGCGGTAAACGCCTGATAGCCGAAGAAGAAAGCTTCCATGGCCGCTTGCTGCGAAGCCTGGTTTTTAAGGTCAAGCATATTGACGTATCTGCAAAGGTCGGCGTAATTTCGGTCAAGCAGTTTGACGTATTTTCCTCAGCCTTCGCTAGCGGTGATCTCCATGGCCTTCTCCGAACGTGTATCGCGTCTCAAAAGCTCTCTGATCCGTGAAATCCTTGCCGCGGCCCAGCGCCCGGAAGTGATGTCGTTCGCCGGGGGCCTGCCGGCCGAAGTGATGCTGCCCAAGGTGCAATGGCAGGACATGCCGTTGGCCATGGGCCAATACGGCATGAGCGAAGGCGAGCCGCAATTGCGTGAAGCCCTGGCGGCCCAGGCGCGCCAGCTCGGGGTGCCTTGCGAGGCGAGCCAGGTGCTGGTGGTCAGTGGTTCCCAGCAGACCCTCGATCTGGCAGCCAAGCTGTACATCGACAAGGGCACCCAGATCATGCTGGAAGCGCCGACCTACCTGGCCGCCCTGCAGATTTTCCAGCTGTTCGGCGCCGACTGCCTGACCGTACCGCTGCAGGCCGATGGGCCGGACCTGGTGCAGATGCGTGCGCGCCTGGAGCAGCACCGGCCGGCGTTCATCTACCTGATCCCGACGTTCCAGAACCCCTCGGCGGTGCGCTACAGCGAAGCCAAGCGTGATGCCGTGGCGGCTTTGCTGGACGAGTTCGGCGTGACCCTGATCGAGGACGAGCCCTACCGTGAGCTGACGTTCGATGGTGGCAGTGCCACGCCTATTGTCGGCCGCCTGGAAAAAGCCAGTTGGATCTACACCGGCACCGTGTCTAAAACCCTGTTGCCGGGCCTGCGGGTGGGTTACCTGATTGCCAGCCCGGACCTGTTTCCGCACCTGCTGCGGCTGAAGCAGTCGGCGGACCTGCACACCAATCGGGTTGGCCAGTGGCAGGCCATGCAGTGGATCGGCAGCGAGCAGTATCAGACGCACCTGGATCAGTTGCGCAGTTTCTATCGCCAGCGCCGGGATGAATTCCAGCGCGCCTTGCTTACCCATTTCGCCGATCTGGCGGATTGGCAGGTGCCCCAGGGCGGATTGTTTTTCTGGCTGAGCTTGAAACAGCCCCTGGATACCCGCACTTTGCTCAAGTCGGCGTTGGAGCACGACGTCACATTCATGCCCGGTGAGCCGTTCTTTGCCGATCCGGAACGCAACCCTGGGCATCTGCGGTTGAATTTCAGCCATATCGATCCGGCGCGGCTGGACGAAGGCCTCAAGCGGCTGGCCACCGTGATACGTCAAGCACAGGCTGCACAGGCAGCCTAAGGGGAGGGCCATGTACAAGGTTTATGGCGATTACCGTTCGGGCAACTGCTACAAGATCAAGCTGATGCTCAGTCTGCTGGGGCTGCCTTATGAATGGCAGGCGGTGGATATTCTCGGGGGCGATACCCAGACCGAGGCCTTCCTGGCAAAGAACCCCAACGGCAAGATTCCGGTTCTGGAACTGGAAGACGGCACCTGCCTGTGGGAGTCCAACGCTATTCTCAACTTCCTCGCCGACGGCAGTCAGTTCCTGCCCAGCGAACCGCGCTTGCGCACCCAGGTGCTGCAATGGCAGTTCTTCGAGCAGTACAGCCATGAGCCCTACATCGCGGTGGCGCGTTTCATCCAGCTTTACGAGGGGCTGCCCGAGGAGCGCCGCGAGGAATACCTGAAGTTGCACAAGCGTGGCTACAAGGCGCTGGACGTGATGGAGAAACAATTGAGCCGCACCCCGTACCTGGTGGGCGAGCACTATTCGATCGCCGACATTGCGCTCTATGCCTACACCCACGTGGCCGATGAGGGCGGTTTCGACCTGAGCCGCTACCCGGGCATCCAGGCCTGGATGCAGCGAGTGCAAAGCCATCCGCGACACGTGCCGATGCTCGACTGAGCGGGTGCTTTTATCCCCACTGGACCGGCCTTGTGCCGGTTCAGTGCGTTGTGGGGCCCGCTAACGATGTTTGCCGGCCAGGTTCTGGCGTAGCAACTCATAACAGCGCTGCGCCGCTGGGCTCAGTTGCTGGCCACTGCGGCGGATCAGGCCGATCTCGCGGCTGACCCCCGGGTGTTTGATGGCAATCCGGCGCAGGCCCTCACGGCCGTCATCGGCGGATTCCGGCAGCAGGGTAATGCCCAGCCCCTGGCGTACCAGCGCCAGCACCGTGCTCATGTAGTTGGCTTCCATGGCTGGAAGCAGGGACAGTCGGCTGTCGTCGAACAGCGCTTCGACCTGCTCGCGCACGCTGCTGTCGCGGCCGGTGAGAATGATCGGCTGGCAGGCCAAGTCCTTCAGCGTCACTGACTGGCGCTGGGCCAGGGGATGATCGGTGGCCACGAACAGGCACAGGCGATCCTCCAGCAGAGGTTGGAAATCCAGCCCGTGGCTGAGCCGGGCGCGCCCGCCGATACCGAAATCCACCTCGCCGGCCCGGACCTGGGCATGAATGCGGTGAGCCACCAGGTCCTGCAGGCGTACCTCGATTCCGGCAAATTGCTCGCGAAACTGGCGCAAGGCCGGCGGCAGCACCCCGGCGCAGACCGACGGCAGCGCGGCGAGGGTGACCACGCCCCGACGCAGGGCGGCCAGGTCCCGGGAACCACTGACGATGTTGTCCAAGTCCAGCAGCAGTTTCTCCATCGGTCCCCGAGCCTGCAGCCCAGCAGCGGTCAGGCTGACATGGCGCGGGCTGCGATCGAGCAGGGCGACCCCCAGCCATTCCTCCAGTTGCTGGACCTGCACGGTAAGGGCTGATGGCGACAGGTGCAGCTCGGCGGCGGCTTTGCTGAAGTTGCCGCTGCGGGCCACGGCGAGGAAGGCCTGGATATGCTGGATCGAGTTCTTCATTTTGTTTTTCCGAATGCAAGGCGCCGAATATTCCAATTTACAAAGACTAGCGCGATTTCAATACTCCAGAAAAACAATAACCGTCCGCCTTCCGGCCCCGGCTTGAAGAGGCGGCACACTGGAGTTGCTCCATGCTCGCCACCCTGGGTGTCATCACCATTCTCTGCCTGCTCGCGGCCGTCATGAGCAAGCGCCTGTCGCCTCTGGTCGCGCTGATTGCGCTGCCGATCATCGCCGCGCTGATCGGCGGCTTCGGTCTGCAGACCAGCGCCTTCATCGTCACCGGCATCAAGAACGTCGCCCCCGTGGTAGGCATGTTCGTGTTCGCTATCCTGTTCTTCGGCATCATGACCGACGCCGGCATGCTCGACCCGATCATCGACCGCATCCTGCGCACCGTCGGCACCCGGCCGACGCGGATCGTGGTCGGTACGGCGCTTCTGGCGCTGCTGGTGCACCTGGACGGTTCCGGCGCGGTGACCTTCCTGGTGACGGTGCCGGCAATGCTGCCGCTGTATACCCGGCTGGGCATCGATCGACGGATTCTGGCCTGTGTCGCGGCGATGGCCGCGGGGGTCAATTTCCTGCCCTGGACCGGCCCGGTACTGCGCTCATCAGCGGCCCTGCATGTGCCGGTGGCGGATCTGTTCCAGCCGCTGATCCCGGTGCAGATCGTCGGCCTGCTGTTCGTCTTCGCCAGCGCCTGGTGGCTCGGCCGCCGGGAGGAGCGCCGCCTGGGGCTCGGTGCCGATGCCACGGCCGGTGCAGGCATCCCGACCCGGGTATTGAGCCCCGCCGAAGAGGCGCTACGCCGTCCCGGGCGCTTCTGGATCAACCTGCTGCTCACGGTGCTGGTGATGCTGGTGATGATTGCCGGCTGGGTCGATCCGGTGGTGATGTTCATGGTCGGCACGGTGCTGGCGCTGTGCATCAACTATCCGGATGTCGAGGCCCAGCGGGCACGCATCGATGCTCATGCCAAGACGGCCCTGACCATGGCCAGCATTCTCCTGGCGGCCGGTGTGTTCACCGGCATCATGCAGGGCAGCGGCATGCTCAAGGCGATTGCCGAAGTGGCGGTGGCGCAGATTCCTGCCGGTCACGGCAAGCTGATTCCGACTGTGGTGGGGTTCCTGTCCATGCCCCTGAGCATGCTGTTCGACCCCGACTCCTACTACTTCGGGGTGATGCCGGTGATTGCCGAAGTGGGCAAGGCCCTGGGTGTCGACCCGCTGCAAGTGGCCCAGGCTTCGTTGCTCGGCGTGCACACCACCGGTTTCCCGGTAAGCCCGCTGACCCCGGCGACCTTCCTGCTGGTGGGCCTGTGCAAGATCGAACTGGCCGACCACCAGCGTTTCACCATCCCCTTTCTATTCGCTGCGTCAGTGTTGATGACCCTGACCGCGCTGCTGCTGGGAGTTTTTTAAGATGAAAAGCCTACGTATCGGCTCCGGCGCCGGTTACTCCGGTGACCGTATCGAGCCCGCCATCGAGTTGGCGCAACAGGGCGACCTGGATTACCTGGTGTTCGAATGCCTGGCCGAGCGCACCATCGCCCTGGCGCAGCAGGCGCGCCTGGCCGACCCGCACAGCGGCTACGACCCGTTGCTGGGGGCACGGATGCGCGGGGTGCTGCCCTTTGTCGGCGCCACGGCCTCGGGGCGGCGTTTGCGCATCATCAGCAACATGGGGGCGGCCAATCCGTTGGCGGCGGTGGCCGAGGTGCAACGGATCGCGGCCGAGCTGGGCTTGCCAGGGCTCAAGGTGATCGCGGTGCTGGGGGACGATGTGCTCGAGACTCTGCGGGCCCGGCCGGAGTGGGTGCTGGACAACGGGCAGACCCTGGGCTCGCTGGGGCAGCGGCTGATTTCCGCCAATGCTTACCTGGGCGCCCAGGGCATCGTCGAGGCGCTGCAGGCCGATGCCGATGTAGTGATCACTGGGCGGGTGGCCGACCCCTCGTTGTTCCTGGCGCCGCAGATCTTCGAGTTCGGCTGGGCCGAGGATGACTGGCTGCGCCTGGGGCGCGGGACCCTGGTGGGGCATCTGCTGGAGTGCGCAGGGCAGGTCAGCGGCGGCTACTTTGCCGATCCGGGGGTCAAGAATGTGGCCGGTCTGGCGCGCCTGGGGTTCCCCCTGGCCGAAGTGGATGCACAGGGCGCGGCGCTGATCACCAAGGTCAAGGGCTCCGGGGGGCAGGTCAGCAGCGCTACCTGTACCGAGCAGTTGATCTACGAAGTGCATGACCCCGCGGCCTACCTGACGCCGGATGTCTGTGCCGACTTTTCCGCGGTGGGCTTTGTCGAGGAGGCACCGGACCGGGTGCGGCTGCAAGGGGCGGCAGGCAGCCCACGGCCTGAGCGGCTCAAGGTCAGCGTCGGCTACCTGGATGGCTGGATCGGCGAAGGGCAGATTTCCTATGGCGGCCCTGGGGCTGTGGCCAGGGCGCGGCTGGCCCGGGATATCGTGCTCGAACGCCTGGCCCTGACCGGGGTACAGATGCAGGAAGTGCGCGCGGAGCTGATCGGCATCGATGCCTTGCACGGTGTTGAACTGGGCCAGCGAGCGCCTGCCGAACCCTGGGAAGTGCGCCTGCGGGTGGCGGCTCGCTGCACGGACAAGGCCGAAGCGGTGCGCGTCGGCAATGAGGTGGAAACCCTCTATACCAATGGGCCCGCTGGTGGTGGCGGGGCCAGTAAAAGCCTGCGGCAGGTGGTGGCGGTGGCTTCGCTGTTACTGCCCCGGGAGGCCGTCAGGGTCACCTTGCATCAGGAGGTACGGGCATGAATGAGGTCAAATTGCGTGACTTGGCGCACTCGCGTACGGGGGACAAGGGCGACACTTCGAATATTTCGGTGATTGCCTACCGCGCCGAGGACTTTGCCTTTCTTTGCGAGCAGCTTACCGCCGAGCGCGTAGCGCAATATTTCGCCGGCTTGCTGGGGAGCGATGCGGCGCCGGTACAGCGCTATGTCCTGGAGAATGTGCGGGCCTTGAACTTTGTCTTGCCGGGCATCCTGCGCGGCGGAGTGACCCGCTCCCTGGCGCTGGATGCCCACGGCAAGTGCCTGGGCGCGGCCTTACTTGACTTGCAGTTGGCCCGGGGCTGAAGAGCCCCGGGGAGGGCGTCAGACGGTCGCGAAGCGCTGGTTCAGGTAATCGATGATCACCTTGGATTCATACATCCAGGTGGTCTGGCCGTTCTCTTCGATGCGCAGGCACGGCACCTTGATCTTGCCGCCCTGCTCCAACAGGGCCTGGCGGTCCTGCTCGTTGTTTTTTGCGTCGCGCAGGGCCACCGGCACATTCAGGCGATGCAGGGTACGGCGGGTCTTCACGCAGAACGGGCAGGCGTGAAACTGGTACAGGGTCAGGCCCTTGGCGGCTTCCACGACTTGCGCCTGAGCGGCGGCGTCCCGCTGCTGCTTGCGTGGGCGGGTGATGAAGTCGATGAAAATGATGAGTTGGCCCAGGCCGACTCGCAGCGCTTTGACGATCACGGTTATTGCCTCTTGCCCATGAATGAAGGGGCGGCAGCTTACCTGATTTTTCCCGGGCGAAAAAAAACCGGCGATCAACGCCGGTTTTTTCGCCTGCAGCCTGTTACTTGATCAGGCTGAGGAATTCGCTGCGGGTCGCGGCATTCTCGCGGAACTCGCCCAGCATCACCGAGGTGATCATCGACGAATTCTGTTTCTCCACACCGCGCATCATCATGCACATGTGCTTGGCCTCGATCACCACGGCCACCCCGAGGGCGCCGGTCACTTGTTGGACGGCGTCGGCGATCTGCCGGCTGAGGTTTTCCTGGATCTGCAGTCGGCGGGCATACATATCGACGATGCGCGCGACTTTCGACAGCCCCAGGACCTTGCCGCTGGGAATGTAGGCGACGTGGGCCTTGCCGATGAACGGCAGCAGGTGGTGTTCGCACAACGAGTAGAGCTCGATGTCCTTGACCAGGACCATTTCGCTGTTGTCGGAGCTGAACAAGGCACCGTTGGTGACCTCTTCCAGGGTTTGGGCATAACCGCGGCAGAGGTACTGCATGGCTTTGGCGGCACGCTTGGGCGTGTCGAGCAGGCCCTCGCGGGAGACGTCCTCGCCCAGTTGGCCGAGGATCGCGGTGTAATTCTGTTCCAGGGACATGAAACTACCTGTGGGATTTTACGCAAAGGGCAAGGGTACGGTGGCGGACACGACGCTGCAAGCGTGATGCAGCGGCTTTATTCGTCACGGCCTTCCATCATGGTGCGCTTGAGCATGACGTACAGCGCCCCGGTACCGCCATGCCTGGCCTGGCAGGAAGTGAAGCCCAGCACCTGCGGATGCTGGCGCAGCCAGGTGTTGACGTGGCTCTTGATCATCGGTCGCTTGCCGTCCAGGCGCACGGCCTTGCCGTGGGTGACGCGCACGCAGCGGATTTCGAACTGGGTGGCTTCAGCGAGAAAGGCCCAGAGGGTTTCCCGGGCCTTTTCCACGGTCATGCCATGCAGGTCGAGGCTGCCTTCAAAGGGGATCTGGCCGATCTTCAGCTTGCGCATCTGGCTTTCCTGAACCCCGTCGCGGGCCCACATCAGCTCATCTTCCGGCCCCACGTCGATGACGAACTGGTCGGACAGCCCGTCCACCGTGGTGGTCTCGCTGCGTACGGTGGCCGCCTGGCGCAACTTGGCGATCTGCGCCCGGTCGCTCTTGGGTTTGCCTGTATCGGCACGATCGTGCTTGATCGGCTTGACGCCGCGGATCTCGTTTTTGAACAGGGAAAAATCGTCGTCTTGCATGTCAGCCTCCGCGAAGGGCGGCTAGTTTACCCAACTCGGAACACCTTAAGGCGCGCAAATCGCGCCTCGGGAATGTCAGTCGTGTTTTTTCATCAGGTGCGGCGCCATGTTCAGCGCCAGGGGCTGGCGCATGCGCCGCCGGCAGCGCCGCCACAAGCGTACGCCGACATACAGCAGCAACAGGCCGACCACCAGGATCATCGCCGAGCCCGCCGGGCTGGCATTCATTTCCCCCAGCGCCGGGGCACGGCCCAGCAGGCTCGCAGCACCGGCCATCGCCAGCAGCACGCCAAATGCCGCCAGTAGCGCGGAGAATCCCGCACCCAGGCGCAACCGCCAGTTTCGCGGGCTTTTGGGCCGCAATCGGCGTGCGTCAAAACCATCGGATATCTTCATTCCGACCTTCCTCAATGGGTATCGGCCCTTCGACCGGAAGTTGACCGGGTGGTTCCTGAGGCTAAGGCAATTGCTGCAAAGGCGAGGGGTTTATGGATGAGCGGCCCGCCAGCCGCTCACCAGGGCTGATCAGATCAGGCTTGCGGTCTGGGCGAGGGTGGCGAAGTTGTCGGCCATGATTGCCATTTCGGTTTGCTGAACGTGCTCGGCGCTGAGGATGCCACCCTTGTAGGGCAGGTCGCGGGTGGCGCAGGCGTCTTCTACCAGGGTGCAGCGAAAGCCCAGGTTCTTGGCCGCGCGCACGGTGGTGCTGACGCTGGAGTGGCTCATGAAACCGGCGACGATCAGGTCCAGGGAACCGAGGTCCTGCAGGCGCTTTTCCAGTTCGGTGCCGTGGAACGCGCTGGGCAGCAGTTTGCCGATGATGGTTTCGTCGCCTTGGGGTTCAAGGCCGGGAATGAACTCGCCGCGCTCGCCTTGTGGGTCGAACAGGCCGCCGACGGTACCGAGGTGGCGTACGTGCACCACTGGGCGACCGGCAGCCCGGGCCGCGGCCAGCAGTTGGCGGATGTTGGCCACTGCCGCGTCCATGCCGGACAGGGCCAGCGGGCCGCTGAGGTATTCTTTCTGGGCGTCGATGATCACAAGGGTCGCGTGGCTCAAATTGGCCGCTGCATAACCACGACCGCTGAGTTGAAACATCGTCTTTGGAACGGACATTCTGGGGCTCCTGTGAGTGGGGCTTTTGCGCCATTGTCCTCTGGCGGAGCGCTTCTGTGAATCGCTACTAACGTAAGGTGCGCCGTTGCTGGCCTGCAGCCTTGTCAAGTGGGGCAAGGTATGCAGCCTTCCCGAGCAAAAAACGCTTGAACACTATTGTCCGTCGCTGGTTTTTCATTCGTCGTCGGCAAGCGTTTTGGCTGTTAGAATCGCCGGTCGTTTTGTCAGGAGTCTGTCCCGTGATCACTTCCCGCCTGCGCACCTTGCGCGACCATATCCGCTGGGCTGTCAGCCGCTTTCATGGGGAGGATCTGTTCTTCGGCCATGGTACCGACAATGCCTGGGACGAGGCCCGTCAACTGGTGCTCGGCGCCTTGCACCTGCCTTGGGAAATTGCCGACAGCTACCTTGATTGCGCGTTGGAAGACGACGAGCTGGTCCATGTGCAGCACCTGCTCAAGCGCCGTATCCAGGAGCGCGTGCCTACCGCCTACCTGCTGGGCGAGGCCTGGTTCTGCGGCATGTCGTTCATTGTCGATGAGCGCGTGCTGATTCCCCGTTCGCCGATTGGCGAGCTGATCGAAAAACGTTTCGAACCCTGGCTGGGCAGCGAGCCGGCACGGATTCTCGACCTGTGTACCGGTTCCGGCTGCATCGGTATCGCTTGTGCCTATGAATTCCGTGATGCCGAGGTGGTGTTGGCGGACCTGTCCTTCGAAGCCCTCGAAGTGGCCAACCAGAACATCGAGCGCCATGGCGTCGATGAGCGGGTGTTCACGGTCCAGGGCGACGGCTTCGATGGCCTGCCCGGGCAGCGCTTCGACCTGATCGTGTCCAACCCGCCCTATGTCGATGCCGAAGACTTCGCCGACATGCCGGATGAATACCAGCATGAGCCCGAGCTGGGCCTGGCCTGTGGCGAGGATGGCCTGAACCTGGTGCGGCGGATGCTGGCCGAGGCGGCGGACCACCTGACCGAGAAGGGCTTGCTGATTGTCGAGGTGGGCAACAGCCAGGTGCATGTCGAGGCGCTGTACCCGGAGGTCGACTTCGCCTGGCTGGACTTCGAGCGCGGTGGCCACGGTGTGTTCATGCTGACCGCGGAGCAGTGCCGCGACCATCAGGCGTTGTTCGCGTCCCGGGTCTGAGCCGATTGCCGGCCCGCGCAACGCGGGCCTCTGGCGGTCAGGCGTTGCGGCTCAGCGATGAGTCGCAATCCAGATCAGCAGCCCGGCCTGGAACACCGCAAAGGCCACCAGGCAGGTGATGGTGAAGCGCAGACCGGTGTCCTCGCGCTTGTACTTGGTGACTTTCTCTTCCTGCTTGCGCAGCTTCACTTCCAGTTCTTCAAGATTCTGTTCGGCCTGCTGGAGCATCTGCGCCGCTTCCAGAATCTCCACGAACTGCAGCTTTTCGCTATTCCACTGGCCCAGCAGTTCACCCACCTGGACATCCTTGACGCTGCCCTTGAGGTGCTGGGCATCGGCATACACCACATCGAAACCCTGGGTGCGCAGCACGTGGTCGCGACGCAGGCGCGTGTCTTCGTTGAGGGCATCCTTGTTCGCCAGGTCGAAGCCGTCGACCCGGTAGTGCGGCCACTTCTTCTGGGCCCACTGCGCTGCCTGGGCCAGCAGGAAACGGCCGATCCCGCGGTTCAACGGTTCGACCTGCAGGCCGCCTTCGGGCTCGAAGTGCACCCGGCGAGTGTCGTGCTCGACCCACACATCCAGGTGATTCTGTTCCTTGCGCACCCGTTGGCCGGGGAGGCTGATGGTCATGCGCAGCAGGCTGCGCTCTTTGTTGTTGCGTTCGGCATAACCGAACTCGACAAAGCGCAGAGGCCGTCCGCCCGTGGCGCGGTCGGTCTGCAAGGGTGCCAGGCGCAGCATCTTGTGGTGCTCGGCCTGCACATCGGCCCACGGCAGCGGCGGCGCTTCCGGGGCGGCGGCTTCCTGCTCGGTGGCGGGTGAATTCGGGGTATCAGTCATAACGGCGAGATCCTGTCCAATCGCTGCGCGCCGACAGCAATTGAACGGCCGGCAAAGGCTTATCGGCCGTTTTTTTCAGGACTGGAGGGCAAAAACAGCCTAACGGGTGTGAAGTCCGTCAATAAAATCGATGATCGCGCTGCCCAGTTCCGCTGCCAGCGGCAATTGCGGGTCCTTGTAGGAGGCCAGCTGGCGCTTGAGGTCATTGGGCACGATGCGCATCACATGGTTCATGCCTTCGATCAGGGCCAGTTGCGCATCCGGTTTGGCGGCCTTGAGGACCCTGGCGTCATCGACGCTGACCTGGATGTCGTTGCTGCCCTGGATGATCAGCGCCGGCATCTTCAGGCGGGCGAAGGCCGCCGCCGGGTCTTCGCGAAACAGGGTGATCAGGTAAGGCTGCACGCTGGGGCGAAAGATGACTTGCAGGGCAGGGGGCACATCCGGGTCGACCTTGCCGGCCTTGAGGCTGTCCAGCAGCTCATTGCTGCGCAGCATCAGCGCCGGTGGCAGGCGGTAGCTCAACTGCTGGCGCAGGATCTGGTCCACCGGGCGGGCGGTTCCGGAGATCGAGATAACGCCTGCGGCATTCAGTTGCGGTGCCGCCAGCGTGGCGATCAGTGCGCCTTCGCTATGCCCCAGGACTATCAGTTGGCCCAGGCGTGGATCGGCCTTGAGCTTGTTGCCCCAGGCCACGGCATCCGCCACATAGGCGTCCAGGGTCAGGTTGCGTTCGTCCGGGGTCGCGGCGAGGCTGGCGGCCACGCCGCGCTTGTCATAACGCACGCTGGCGATGTTGTGCTTGGCCAGTACCCAGGCCAGGCGCTTGAGGCTGTCGTTGCGCCCGCCATCGGGGTTGTTGCCGTCGCGGTCAGTGGGACCGGAGCCGGAAATGATCAGCACCACCGGCACCGGCTGCTCGGACTTGGGTAGCAGCAGCGAGCCGTACAGCTCACCGTGCCCGGTGTCCAGGCTCACGGGGCGTTGCAGGACGGCCGCATGAACCAGGCCGGTGAACAGGGAAAGGCTCAAGAGAAGAACTCGCAGCATCATCGCGCCATCATGGATAAGGTGCCGGTTTGACTCGGTAACAGGCAGAAGGTTCGAGGATGAACTAGTTGGGTAGCCTGCGTATACTGGCGCACGCGCTAATCCAGATTGAGTTATTTCGGCTGATTTCACGGAGCTCCCTGCATGTCCGGCAATACCTACGGCAAGCTGTTCACTGTCACCACCGCGGGCGAAAGCCATGGTCCGGCGTTGGTCGCCATTGTCGACGGCTGCCCGCCGGGCCTGGAACTGACGCTGGAGGACTTGCAGCGTGACCTGGACCGGCGCAAGCCTGGCACCAGCCGCCACACCACCCAGCGCCAGGAACCCGACGAGGTCGAGATCCTCTCCGGGGTGTTCGAAGGCAAGACCACCGGCTGTTCCATCGGCTTGTTGATCCGCAACACCGATCAGAAGTCCAAGGACTATTCGGCGATCAAGGACCTGTTCCGCCCGGCTCACGCCGACTACAGCTACCACCACAAGTACGGCATCCGCGACTACCGTGGTGGCGGCCGCAGCTCGGCCCGGGAAACCGCCATGCGCGTGGCGGCCGGGGCCATTGCCAAGAAGTACCTGGCCAGCCAGGGCATCGTGATTCGCGGCTACATGAGCCAGCTGGGCCCGATCGAGATTCCCTTCAAGACCTGGGATTCGGTAGAGAACAACGCCTTCTTCAGCCCCGATCCGGACAAGGTTGCGGAACTGGAAGCCTATATGGACCAGTTGCGTCGAGACCAGGATTCGGTCGGAGCGAAGATCACTGTGGTGGCCGAAGGGGTGATGCCGGGCCTGGGCGAGCCGATTTTCGATCGCCTGGACGCCGAGCTGGCCCATGCGCTGATGAGTATCAACGCGGTCAAGGGCGTGGAGATCGGCGCCGGTTTCGCCTGCGTTGCCCAGCGCGGCACCGAGCACCGTGACGAACTGACCCCGCAAGGTTTCCTCAGCAATAACGCCGGCGGCATTCTGGGCGGCATCTCCTCGGGGCAGCCGATCGTCGCTCACCTGGCGCTCAAGCCGACCTCCAGCATTACCACCCCCGGGCGCTCCATCGATATCGACGGCAACCCGGTGGACGTGATCACCAAGGGGCGCCACGACCCGTGCGTGGGCATTCGCGCCACGCCGATCGCCGAGGCGATGATGGCCATCGTGCTGATGGATCACCTGCTGCGCCACCGCGGCCAGAATGCCGACGTGCGCGTCAGCACGCCGGTGCTGGGCCAGCTGTAATGCCGGTCCTGCCAGTCGCCACGGTCTGAAGGCCGTGGCGGCACTTCCCTACTGGCGGCTTTCCAGTTTCTACCTGTTCTATTTCGCGCTGCTGGGCTCGACCGCGCCATTCCTGGCGCTGTATTTCGATCACCTGGGGTTCTCCAGTGCGCGCATCGGCGAACTGGTGGCCATTCCCATGCTCATGCGCTGCGTGGCGCCCAACCTTTGGGGCTGGCTGGGGGACTACACCGGGCGGCGCCTGGCGATCGTGCGTTTTGGTGCGTTCTGCACCCTGGTCTGTTTCTCCCTGATCTTCGTCGACAAGAGCTATGCCTGGCTGGCCATGGTCATGGCCCTGCATGCTTTTTTCTGGCACGCGGTGCTGCCGCAGTTCGAAGTGATCACCCTGGCGCACCTGCAAGGCCAGGCCTCGCGCTACAGCCAGATCCGCCTCTGGGGCTCCATCGGCTTCATTCTTACCGTGGTGGTCCTGGGGCGTTTGTTCGAGTGGTTGAGCCTGGACATCTACCCGGTAGCGCTGGTGGTGATCATGGCGGGCATCGTCCTCAGCAGCCTGTGGGTGCCTAACGCCCAGCCTCGGGTGCAGGGGCCGCGGCACGCCGGGGAGGGTTTTGTCAGGCAACTGCGCAGCCCCGGTGTGCTGGCCTTCTACCTGTGCGTGGCACTGATGCAGATGAGCCACGGCCCCTATTACACCTTCCTGACTCTGCACCTGGAGCGCCTGGGCTATACCCGCGGGGTGATCGGCATGCTCTGGGCCCTGGGTGTGGTGGCCGAAGTGTTGATGTTTCTGGCGATGAGCTGGCTCCTGGCGCGCTTTTCCGTGCGGCGGGTGCTGCTGGCGAGCTTCCTGCTGGCGGCTCTGCGCTGGTTGCTGCTGGGCAGCCTGGCGGAACACCTCGGGGTGCTGTTGTTGGCTCAGGTGCTGCACGCGGCGACCTTCGGCAGTTTCCACGCCGCCGCCATTCATTTTGTGCAGCGCAGTTTCGGTGCCCGCCAGCAAGGCCAGGGCCAGGCGTTGTACGCGGCCCTGGCGGGAACCGGGGGCGCCCTGGGGGCCCTGTATTCGGGTTATAGCTGGAATGCCCTGGGCCCCACATTGACCTTTAGTATTGCCAGCGTCGCAGCCTTGGCCGCAGCCGTTATCATTGCCACCCGCATGCAAGAGGAGTTGCCGTAATGAGCAGCCTGTCCGTCTACCACGTATCCAGTCCGGACCTGCCGAACAAGGTCCTGACCCACTTCGACGATATCGCTTCAACCCTGGCCGAGCAGGGGATTCGTTTCGACCGCTGGCCTGCCACCACGCGTGTTGCACCGGGCACCAGCCAGCAAGAAGTGATAAGCGCCTATCAGGAGCAGGTCGATCGCCTGATGACCGAGGGTGGCTACGCCAGCGTGGATGTCATCAGCCTCGATGAAGACCATCCGCAGAAGGCCGAGCTGCGCGCCAGCTTTCTCGATGAGCACCGCCTCAGTGAGGATGAAGTACGTTTCTTCGTTGCGGGCCGGGGCCTGTTCAACCTGCACATCGATGACTATGTGTACGCCGTACTGTGCGAGAGGAATGACCTGATCTCGGTGCCGGCGGGCACCGCCCATTGGTTCGACATGGGCGAGCGGCCGAACCTGGTGGCCATCCGCATGTTCAACAACCCCCAGGGCTGGAACGCCAGCCTGACCGGCGACGCGATCGCCAGCCAGTTCCCGCGCCTGGACGATTGAGCGGGGAGCACAACGTCAACGGGCCGGACCCACGCAAGGTGGGGCCGGCCCGGACAGGTGCAGCGCAAGCGGCTTACGCGGAGTGGTAAGTCGGCAGGGCAAAGCGGTTCTGGCTTTGCAGCATGGAGATCTGTGGCAACTCACTGGCCTGTTCGGCCAAGTCCCGACGAATTGCGCTGATGACCCACGACAGTTGGTCGGCGGCGTGCAACTGTGCGTAGGAGATAGAACGCTTGAACTGTTTGCCTTCGCTGTTGCGCAGGGTCAACAGGATGCCACCGTCAGGGCGTGGCTGGGTGGTCACTTCGAAGTTGGAGAACAGGGAAGAAAATTTTTCTTGGATCAGGCTCATGTCTATCAGCTCCGTTAGCTCTTGAAGGGCAAGCGTGGAGTGATAGGTGCAGCGATTGTGCCAGTATTGTTTTTTTAAAATATCCTTTAAAAACAACAACTTATAAAAATCAAAAAAGCGCCTGTTCGTGCAAATTGCATGAATGGCCATCGTGCATCCTGCATTTTGCAGGTCCGCAGGGGGTGTTGGCGGGGGCGGTGGCAGTGTTGTGACCGCGGGCCAGGGTGGAAAATTCAATCGTTGAAGCGGGGACACGTACGCTGCGTGGGGAGACCGAGGGTAGATACAAAAGTTTGCAAAAACCCCGTGTACAGCGTCGCGAGAGCTGACGTATTTTCCAGCCAGTCACGTTGGTTCAACCTGGCCTCGGCGGCCCCGCGAAAGCGGCTTGAACGGCGTTTCTGCGACATGGAATGTGTTGTGGCGCGATCTTGCGATCCCGCCCGACCAATAATAAGAACATAGGACGCTCTCCATGAACCTTTCCTGCGCCTCATCGCCGGTGCTCTTTGCAGCCCTGCGCTTGTCCTGCCTTCATCCCTTTGCGAGAGATATCCACAGCTCCCGCGTGCCGCTCGCCGCACCCTGGATCGCTACCCCCGGTTGAGCCTTGCGCCGCTGTTGCCAACGCCCGGCCGGCCAGGCCCGGGCCCAGATCCTTGCTGTGCAACCGGAGCAACCATGAACAAGCACAAGAGCGACATGATCACCTGGGGCATGATGCTGCGTAAGGTGCCCTCCATTGCCAGGGCACTGCCGCGGGTGGTGCGGGGCATGAAGGCGGGCAATATCGACAACCCGGACCAGCCCTGCGGCCTGGGCTGGAGCTTTGAGCAGGCGACCCTGCGCAACCCCGAGGGGCCGGCCTTGCTGTACGGTGATCGGGTGCTCAGTTATGCACAGGTCAATCAATGGGCCAACCGCATTGCTGCCTACCTGCAGGAGCAGGGCATCGGCAAGGGTGATGTGCTGGCGATCTTCATCGAGAACCGCCCGGAATTGCTGGTCACGGTGCTGGCGGTGGCCAAGCTCGGAGGCATTTGCGCGATGCTCAACACCGCGCAGACCCAGGGCGTGCTGGCGCACAGCCTGGCGTTGGTGAAACCGGCGGCGATCATCCTCGGCGGCGAGCTGCAGGCCGCTTACTCGGCGGTACGCGAGCAGGTGGGCATCGATCCGCAGCGCACCTGGTTCGTGGCCGATCAGGACACCTTTGCCGACCCCGGGCCGACCCCCGAGGGAATGCGCAACCTGATGGCCGAGAGCGCCGGTTACCCATCGGACAACCTGGCGCAGACCCAGCGCATCTTCCTCAACGACCCTTGCTTCTACATCTATACCTCCGGCACCACGGGGCTCCCCAAGGCCGGGATCTTCAAGCATGGGCGCTGGATGCGCACCTCTGCCGGCTTCGGCACCATTGCCCTGGATATGCAGCCCGGCGACGTGGTGTATTGCACCTTGCCGCTGTACCACGCCACCGGTCTGTGCGTGTGCTGGGGCTCAGCGATTACCGGCGCCTCGGGCTTTGCCATCCGCCGCAAATTCAGCGCCAGCCAGTTCTGGGATGACGTGCGCCGCTACAAGGCCACGACCGTGGGTTATGTCGGGGAGTTGTGCCGCTACCTGATCGACCAGCCGGCTTGCGCACGGGATACCGAGCACGGGGTCTCGAAGATGATCGGCAACGGGCTGCGCCCGGGCGTCTGGAGCGAGTTCAAGCAACGTTTCGGCGTCGGTCATATCTGTGAGTTGTATGCCGCCAGCGACGGCAATATCGGCTTCAGCAACATCCTCAACTTCGACAATACCGTGGGCTTTTCCCTGATCCCCTGGGCGCTGGTGGAATACGCCCACGATACCGGTGCGCCACTGCGCAACAGCCAGGGCTTCATGCAGAAGGTAGCCAAGGGTGGCCAGGGGCTGCTGCTGGCGAAGATCGACGACAAGGCGCCCCTGGATGGCTACACCGACCCGGAAAAGAACCTCAAGGTGATTCTCAAGGACGTATTCGAGAAGGGCGACTGCTACTTCAACACCGGCGATCTGCTGCGCGATATCGGCTTTGGCCATGTGCAGTTCGTCGACCGGCTGGGAGATACCTATCGCTGGAAGGGCGAGAACGTTTCCACCACCGAGGTGGAGAACGTCCTCCTGGGGCACCCGCAGGTTGCCGAGGTGGTGGCCTATGGGGTCGAGATCCACAACACCAACGGTCGGGCCGGGATGGTGGCGATCACTCCGGCAGAATCCCTGGCGACCCTGGATTTCAGCGAGTTGCTGCAGTTCGCCCGGCAGCAGTTGCCGGCCTACGCAGTGCCGCTGTTCCTGCGGATCAAAGTGAAGATGGACACCACCGGCACCTTCAAGTACCAGAAGAGTCGCCTCAAGGAGCAGGCATTCGATCTGCAGCAAATCGGTGACGAGCCGGTGTATGCCTGGTTGCCGGGCTCGGATACCTACGTGCGGCTGACCCCGCAGATTCTCGCGGACATTCAGGGTGGGCGCCTGCGTTATTGATTCTGCCTATGGTGGCTCTCGGGAAAAAAGGGATGACAGGCTGGCGCCGGCTTGGGGAAACTAGCGCCTTTCCGAATTGCCGAACCTGGAGTTTCCGATGACCGACAAAAGCCGCCAGATGACTGAAGAAGAGGCCGCCCAGTTTGTCGAACAGGTGTTCAACGTGGCCCGCCAGGGCGACGCACAGATGCTCGACAAGCTGGCTGCCAGTGGCCTGCCGGTCAACCTGCGCAATCACAAGGGCGACACGCTGCTGATGCTCGCCGCCTATCACGGCCATGTGGACGCGGTGCAGGTGCTGCTCAAGCACCAGGCCGACCCCGAGATCCGCAACGACAATGGCCAGAGCCCGATTGCCGGGGCTGCCTTCAAGGGCGACCTGGCGGTGGTCAAAGCGCTGGTGGAGGGGGGCGCCCAGGTGGAAGGCTCGTCCTTCGACGGACGTACCGCGCTGATGATGGCGGCGATGTTCAACCGCACGGAAATCGTCACCTACCTGATCAGCCAGGGCGCCGACCCCAAGGCTCGCGACAGCAATGGCGTGAGTGCCCTGGAAGCGGCCAAGACCATGGGCGCCATGGATACCACGGCGCAGCTGGAAAAACTCCTGGCCTGAGCCGGCGATGATCGGGGCGCGCGGGCGTCAGATGCTGCCTGGCGTGATAGCTCGGGCACTTTAGGCTATCCTTCGCGCCCCTTGATTTCCTCGCTTCCAGGATGTGCCCATGAAAACCGCCCTTATCGAACTCATTAGCAAGATCAGCTCCGGGTGCATGGGCGATGCCGAGATCCAGCAGATCGCCGAGGAGGCGAGCCAGGCCTACGCCGACCCTCAGGGATTCCTGGCAGCCAACCCGGATATCAACTACGACGACAGCTTCCCCATTCCCCTGGGGGAATGGGTGGTGGTCGGCAGCCTGCCGGAAACCGTGTTGTTTCAGGCCGATACCTATGTCGACCTGTTCGCCCAGATCGTCGCCTCGTTCGGCAAGGACGTGGCTTTCAACATCAAGCCCAAGCAGTTGGCCAAGATCGAAGCCCTGACGGCCTTGAACCGCATCCAGATCCAGATGGGCAGCATGAACCCGGAAAACGGCGGCTATGTGTTGATGAACTTCAGCCAGTTGCTGGATGACGAGTTGCAGATGGTACTGGTCTACGGCAACGACGTGCCGCGGGTGCTGGAGCTGTGCGCTGAGGTCGGGATCGCCGCAGCGCCGGCCCTGGAGGCCTTGAAGGTCGCCGTTCATGTCTGAAGCCCGAGCGGCTGTGGAATAAAACGGAACCCTGATCCAGCACGGCTATCCTAAAGAGGCACGCCATCATTTAGGGAGCGACACCATGGGTTCCACCTTCAATGGCCTGGTTGGCCTGATCATTCTGGCCCTGGATATCTGGGCCATCATCAACGTACTCAAAAGCGGCGCCGAAACCGGGATGAAGATCCTCTGGGTGCTCTTGATCATTCTCCTGCCGGTGCTGGGGCTGATCATCTGGGCGATCGCCGGGCCGCGAGGCAATGTGCGGCTCTGAAGCTGGAGACGCAGGTTGCACAGGGAAAAGGGCCGTCAGGCCCTTTTTTGTGTGACTAAACATGCGTTGAACGAAATTTTCACAAACGCTCTAAGACAATTCGCCGGCGCTTTTTCCCCGGTATAACTCTCTGCAATCTCTTGTCCCAGAGCCGTTGGCAGTGGGTTTTTCGGTGCTGCCCACTAATCAATGGCAATGCCTTGAGTGATCGTGCAACATTTGCGCACCGCGAATTCCCCCGTCGCCCTGGCGGCAACAAGAGGGCAGAACGCAGCTTTATCTTTGCAACTTAAACTTCCAATGGGTCCTAAAACCACATGGCAAACTCGGATGCCCTGAGTCAGCAGCGATCCTCGAATCGCCTGCTGCAACCGACCGTTAAATCCCATCTGGCCTACACGCTGTTGTGCGCCCTGGTCATGATGGTGATGCTTTCCCTGTTGCGCGTCGCGCTGCTGATCTACAACCGCGAGATGATTCTCGACACTCCGGCCTCGACCTTCCTCGAAGCGTTTGCCAACGGGCTGCGTTTTGACCTGCGGCTGGTGGTCTACCTCAGCGTACCGCTGCTGCTGGCGCTGTTCAGCGCCCGGGCCATGGCGGCTCGCGGGGTGTTGCGCTTCTGGCTGACAGTCACCTCCAGCATCGCGCTATTCCTCGGCCTGATGGAGATGGACTTCTACCGCGAGTTCCACCAGCGCCTCAACGGCCTGGTCTTCCAGTATGTGAAGGAAGACCCGAAAACCGTGATGAGCATGCTCTGGTACGGCTTCCCGGTGGTCCGCTACCTGCTGGCCTGGGCCGTGGGCACCTGGATCCTGAGCCTGGCATTCAAGGGGGCCGACCGCGCCACCCGGCCCCGCGGCCCGTTCAGCGGCGGCAATGTCGGCACCCGGCAGATTGCCCCCTGGTATGCGCGCATTGCGGTGTTCGTGGTGTGTCTGCTGATCTGCGTGGTTGCAGCCCGTGGCACTCTGCGCCAGGGCCCGCCGATGCGTTGGGGGGACGTCTACACCACCGAATCCAACTTCGCCAACCAGTTGGGCCTCAATGGCACGCTGCAACTGATGGCGGCGGCCAAGGATCGTCTGTCCGAGGACCGCACCAATATCTGGAAGGCCACCTTGCCTCAGCCTCTGGCGCAGCAGACCGTGCGCGACATGCTGCTGGTGCCGAGTGACAAGCTGGTGGATGCCGACATCGCCGCCGTACGCCGCACCTACACGCCGGATGGGGAAAAGACCCTGCCGATCAAGAACGTCGTGGTGATCCTGATGGAAAGCTTCGCCGGGCATTCGGTGGGCGCCCTGGGACGTCCGGGGGAGATCACTCCGTACTTCGACAAACTGTCCAAGGAAGGCCTGCTGTTCGACCGCTTCTTCTCCAACGGCACCCACACCCACCAGGGCATGTTCGCCACCATGGCGTGCTTCCCCAACCTGCCTGGCTTCGAATACCTGATGCAGACCCCGGAAGGCAGCCACAAGCTGTCCGGCCTGCCGCAATTGCTCAGTGCTCGCAACTACGATGACGTGTATGTCTACAACGGCGATTTCGCCTGGGACAACCAGTCGGGGTTCTTCAGCAACCAGGGCATGACCAACTTCATCGGCCGTAACGACTTCGTCAATCCGGTGTTCTCCGACCCGACCTGGGGCGTGTCCGACCAGGACATGTTCAACCGCGGCCTGGAAGAGTTGAAGGCCCGGGAAGGCAAGGGGCCGTTCTATGCCCTGCTGCAGACCCTGTCCAACCACACGCCGTATGCCCTGCCCACGCCTTTGCCGGTGGACAAGGTGACCGACCGCGGCAGCCTCAACGAACACCTGACGGCCATGCGCTACTCCGACTGGGCCTTGGGCCAGTTCTTCGAGAAAGCGCGCAAGGAGCCTTACTTCAAGGAAACCCTGTTCGTGGTAGTGGGCGACCATGGCTTCGGCAACGAGCAGCAGATCACCGAAATGGACCTGGGGCGCTTCAACGTGCCCATGCTGATGATCGCTCCGGGCATCCAGGAAAAGTTCGGCCAGCGTGACCACACCGTGGGCACCCAGATCGACATCGTGCCCACCATCATGGGCCGCCTGGGTGGCGACGTACTGCACCAGTGCTGGGGGCGCGACCTGCTCAACCTGCCGGAAGGCGACAAGGGCTTCGGCGTGATCAAGCCTTCGGGCAGTGACCAGACGGTAGCGCTGCTGACGGCGGACCGGGTGCTGGTACTGCCCAAGGAAATGCCGCCACGGCTGTACAAGTACGAACTGGGTTCGGCACCGGGGGGCGAACTGATCCCGGATTCTGCCGATGAGGCGCAGCTCAAGCAGAAGCTGGAATCCTTCCTGCAGACGGCGACCAAGAGCTTGCTCGACAACACCGCAGGCGTGGTCAACGGGAAACCGGACTAAACGCTGTAGCGCCGGCCCTGTCATGCGGGGTTGGCGCAAGTTGCCCGCGTGAATAAAACACCCCACAAGTGGGGTGTTTTTTATTCGGGCTAATAAAAAGGCGCCGGTGAAGACCGGCGCCTTTTTACGTTCAAACATGCTCTGGGGCGAGCAATAAGGGCGTTATATCCTGCCCAGCAGCAAGAGTACCAACAGCACCACCAGCACGACGCCAATGATTCCTGAAGGCCCATAACCCCAGCTTCTGGAGTGCGGGAATACTGGCAGGCCGCCAATCAGCAGCAGAATCAGAATAACGATCAGAATGGTGCCCATGGCTGTTTCCTTATTGGAATAGAGTTGAACAACGCAGTTATTCAAGGACAAGTTCGTTTTAGGGATAAAGCGAACCGCTTAATAAATCCGACTCTGCGCCCCTCCAGAAAATTCCAAGTATTTTTAAAGCTTTCCGCTTTCGGTCTTATTTCCTTTGCGCCTGCCCGGAGCAGGGGGGCGGATGACAGGTCGGGGGCACCGGGCCGGCGGTTTGCCCGGGGCATTCAGCACCCTGATGGTGCGTGGGTGGCGCAGGGGCCTTCGCTACACTGCGGCTCATCTTCCCCGGAACAACAAGGCAACTCTTATGCAAAATCGCATGATGATCACTGGCGCCGGCTCCGGCCTGGGTCGCGAAATCGCTTTGCGCTGGGCCCGCGAGGGCTGGCGGCTGGCCTTGTCCGATGTCAGCGAGGCGGGCCTGCAGGAAACCCTGAAACTGGTGCGTGCAGCCGGTGGTGACGGTTTTGTGCAGCGCTGCGATGTGCGTGACTACAGCCAGTTGACCGCCTTCGCTCAGGCCTGCGAGGTGAAGTTCGGCGGCATCGACATCATCGTCAACAACGCCGGCGTGGCCTCTGGCGGGTTCTTCAGCGAACTGTCGCTGGAGGATTGGGACTGGCAGATCGCGATCAACCTGATGGGGGTGGTCAAGGGCTGCAAGGCCTTCCTGCCGCTGCTGGAGCAGAGCAGGGGCAAGATCATCAATATCGCTTCCATGGCGGCCTTGATGCAGGGCCCGGCCATGAGCAACTACAACGTGGCCAAGGCCGGAGTGGTGGCGCTTTCCGAGAGCCTGTTGATCGAGCTCGCGCAGCAGGAAATCGGCGTGCATGTGGTCTGCCCGTCGTTCTTCCAGACCAACCTGCTGGACTCCTTCCGGGGACCGACGCCGGCCATGAAGGCCCAGGTGGGCAAGTTGCTGGAAAACTCGCCGATCACCGCCGCCGAGATCGCCGACTACATCCATGCCCAGGTCGATGCCGGCCAGTTCATGATCCTGCCCCACGAGCAGGGCCGCATGGCCTGGGCCCTGAAGCAGAAAAATCCCCAGGCGCTGTACGACGAAATGACCCTGATGGCCGACAAGATGCGCGCCAAGGCCAAGCAAAGCGCCAGTTGAGCTTGCCCAATCCCCCTGGGCGTCGTTAGGGTTGCCGGCATCCGACAATCCTGACGAGTTCCTGCATGCTCAATTACCTGTGGTTCTTCCTCGCCGCGCTGTTTGAAATCGCCGGCTGCTATGCGTTCTGGATGTGGCTGCGTCAGGGCAAGAGTGCCTTGTGGGTGATTCCCGCGCTGGTCAGCCTGACCCTGTTCGCCCTGTTGCTGACCAAGGTCGAGGCCACCTACGCCGGGCGCGCCTATGCCGCCTACGGAGGCATCTATATCGTCGCTTCGATTGGCTGGCTGGCGGTGGTGGAGCGGGTACGGCCCCTGGGTTCGGACTGGCTGGGGCTGGCGCTGTGCGTGATCGGGGCCAGTGTGATTCTGTTCGGCCCGCGCTTTTCCAATGGCTGAATAACCCGGCCCAGAGAAGCTGGGCCGGGGGGAGGGTCAGTCGAACAGCTCCTTGGGCACATCGTGCTTGAGCATCAGTTGGCACTGTTCGCTGTCCGGATCGAAGACGATTACCGCCTGGCCCTTGGTCAAGGCCTGGCGCACCCGCAGCACACGGGTCTCCAGGGGCGTTTCATCACCGTTGTCGGTGCCCTCGCGGGTCACGAAGTCCTCGATCAGGCGGGTCAGGGTGTCGACTTCAAGTTGGTCGTGGGGAATCAGCATGGGGGCCTCCGGCAAACAATCCGGGATCCTACTGCGCCCGGGGCCGTGCCGCCAGCCAGGGCGTGCACAAACTCCGGGGCGGGTTCAGGATTTCTGCCCCACCAGGCTGTCCACCGAGGGCACCCGGGTATCGCTTTCCATTTGTGCATCGTGCTCCAGTTGATGGCTGAAGCGGTCCAGTGAGCCCTGGGCCGGTTGCGCGTCGCTGGCAAATACCGGCGGGCTGAGGATGTAGGCCCCCAGCAGGCGGCTGAGTGCCGCCAGGCTGTCGATATGAGTGCGCTCATAGCCGTGGGTGGCGTCGCAACCGAAGGCCAGCAGCGCAGTGCGGATGTCGTGGCCGGCGGTGACCGCCGAATGGGCGTCGCTGAAGTAGTAGCGGAACAGGTCGCGACGCACCGGCAACTCGTGTTCGCCGGCCAGGCGCAGCAGGTGGCGGGACAAGTGATAGTCGTAGGGGCCGCCGGAGTCCTGCATGGCCACGCTCACCGCATGTTCGCTGGAGTGCTGGCCCGGGGCGACCGGGGCAATGTCGATGCCGACGAACTCGCTGACGTCCCAGGGCAGGGCCGCTGCCGCACCACTGCCGGTTTCTTCGGTGATGGTGAATAGCGGATGGCAGTCGATCATCAGCGGCTCGCCGCTGTCGACTATGGCCTTGAGCGCGGCCAGCAGCGCGGCGACACCGGCCTTGTCGTCCAGGTGCCGGGCGCTGATATGGCCGCTTTCGGTGAACTCGGGCAAGGGGTCGAAGGCAACAAAGTCACCCACGCCTATCCCCAGGGATTCGCAGTCGGCGCGGGTGGTGCAGTAGGCATCCAGGCGCAGCTCGATGTGGTCCCAACTGATGGGCAGTTCGTCCACCGCGGTGTTGAAGGCGTGCCCGGAGGCCATCAGCGGCAGGACGCTGCCGCGCAACACGCCGTTGTCGGTGAACAGGCTGACCCGGCTGCCCTCGGCAAAGCGGCTGGACCAGCAGCCCACCGGGGCCAGGGTCAGGCGGCCGTTGTCCTTCACCGCGCGCACGCTGGCGCCAATGGTGTCCAAGTGCGCCGAGACGGCCCGGTCCGGGCTGTTCTTCTGGCCCTTGAGGGTGGCGCGAATGGTGCCGCGACGGGTCAGCTCGAAGGGGATGCCCAGTTCTTCCAGGCGTTCGGCGACATAGCGCACGATGGTGTCGGTAAAGCCGGTGGGGCTGGGAATGGCGAGCATTTCCAGGAGGACTTTCTGCAGGTAGGCGAGGTCGGGTTCGGGAATCTTGCGGGTCATGGAAACTCCTGATGAGAAACGGCCATCGATGGTTTCGATGAGGGCATGGATGGAGGGCCAGGGGGCGCCTTCGCTGCCAAGCCAGCTCCTACCTGTGAGGGTAGGAGCCGGCTTGCCGGCGAAGGATCACGGCGCCGGTTGGCTGTGGGGAAACAGCAGGTCGACAAAACGTTCGGCGGTGGGTTGCGGTTCGTGATTGGCCAACCCGGCGCGTTCGTTGGCTTCGATGAACACGTACTCGGGCTGATCCGCCGCCGGCACCATCAGGTCCAGGCCCACCACGGGAATGTCCAGGGCACGGGCTGCGCGGATGGCGGCGTCGGCCAGGGTCGGATGAAGGATGCCGGTGACGTCTTCCAGAGTGCCGCCGGTGTGCAGGTTGGCGGTGCGCCGTACAAACAGCCGCTCCCCGGCGGCCAGTACGCTGTTGTAGTCGTAGCCGGCGGCATGCAGGGTGCGCTGGGTCTCCTGGTCCAGGGGGATTTTGCTCTCGCCGCCGGTGGCCGCCTGGCGGCGACGGCTGCGGGCTTCGATCAGCGCGCCGATGGAGTGCTGACCATCACCGATGATTTCCGCGGGACGGCGGATAGCCGCTGCCACCACTTCAAAGCCGATCACCAGGATGCGCAGGTCCAGGCCTTCGTGGAAGCTTTCCAGCAATACCCGGCTGTCAAAGCGGCGGGCGTGGTCGATGGCCTTTTGCACCTCTTCGATGGTCCGCAGGTCCACCGCCACGCCTTGCCCCTGTTCGCCATCCAGGGGCTTGACCACCACCCGCTGGTGCTCGTCGAGAAAGCCCAGGTTGTCATCGGCGTTGCCCGCCAGTTGCTGCGCCGGCAGGTTCAAGCCAGCACCCTTGAGCACCTTGTGGGTCAGGCTCTTGTCCTGGCACAGGCTCATGCTGATGGCGCTGGTGAGATCGCTCAGCGATTCCCGGCAGCGTACCCGGCGACCGCCGTGGCTGAGGGTGAACAGCCCGGCGTCGGCGTCATCCACCTGAACATCGATGCCCCGGCGATGTGCTTCCTCGACGATGATCCGCGCATAGGGGTTGAACTCCGCCTGGGGCCCGGGGCCGAGGAACAGCGGCTGGTTGATGCCGTTCTTGCGCTTGATGGCGAAGGTCGACAGGGTGCGAAACCCGAGTTTGGCGTAGAGGTTCTTGGCCTGGCGGTTGTCGTGCAGCACCGACAGGTCGAGGTAGCTCAGGCCGCGGCTCATGAAGTGTTCGATCAGGTGGCGCACCAGCACTTCGCCGACGCCCGGGCGACTGCAGTCGGGGTCCACTGCCAGGCACCAGAGGCTGCTGCCGTGTTCCGGGTCCTGGTAGGCCTTGTGGTGATTGAGGCCCATGACGCTGCCGATCACCGCGCCGCTGTCTTCGTCCTCGGCCAGCCAGTACACCGGCCCGCCCTGATGGCGCGGGGTCAGCAGTTGCGGGTCGATGGGCAGCATGCCGCGGGCCTGGTACAGCTGGTTGATGGCTTGCCAGTCGGCTTCGCTCTGGGCGCGACGGATGCGGAAACCGCGAAATACCCGAGTGGCCTGGCGGTAATCGCTGAACCACAGGCGCAGGGTATCGGAAGGGTCGAGGAACAGTTGCGCCGGTTCCAGCCCCAGCACCTGTTGCGGCGCTGCCACATACAGAGCGATGTCGCGCTCGCCAGGTCGCTCGTTGAGCAACTCCCCGGCCAGGCTGGTGGGGTCGGGAAAGGTATGGCCGATCAGCAGGCGGCCCCAACCGCAATGTACCGCGATCGGTTCGCACCCGGGTTCGCTGCCATCTTCGGCGAAGCGCGCCTGCAGGCGTTCATAGGACGGCGCCTGGCCGCGCAGCAGGCGTTGGCTGTAAGCCGTGGCGTGAGCTTTCATCGGTCAGATTCCTTGTTCGCTGAGCCACAGGTTCAATGCCGCCAGTTGCCACAGCTTGGAGCCGCGCAAGGGCGTCAACTGGCCCTGGGGATCGGTCAGCAGGCGGTCGAGCATGGCCGGCTTGAACAGGCCGCGATCCTGGCTCGGGTCCAGCAGCAGTTCGCGTACCCAGTCCAGGGTCGCGCCCTGCAAGTGCTTGAGGCCCGGCACCGGGAAGTAGCCTTTCTTGCGGTCGATCACCTCGCTGGGGATCACCAGCCGCGCAGCTTCCTTGAGCACCTGCTTGCCGCCGTCCGGCAACTTGAAGCGCGCCGGCACCCGGGCCGAAAGCTCCACCAGGCGGTAGTCGAGGAACGGCGTGCGCGCCTCCAGGCCCCAGGCCATGGTCATGTTATCCACACGCTTGACCGGGTCATCCACCAGCATCACCGTGCTGTCCAGGCGCAGGGCCTTATCCACAGCTGCGTCGGCGCCGGGCTGGGCGAAATGCTCGCGGACAAAATCCCCGGCGGCATCGTTGGCGGTCAGCCACTGCGGTTGTACGGTGGCCGCGTAGTCGTCGTAGCTGCGGTCGAAGAAGGCCGCACGGTAGGCCGCGTAGGGGTCGCTGGCGCCGTCCACCTGCGGGTACCAGTGGTAGCCGGCAAAGAGTTCGTCGGCGCCCTGGCCGCTTTGCACTACCTTGCAGTGCTTGGCCACTTCCCGGGACAGCAGGTAGAAAGCGATGCAGTCGTGGCTGACCATCGGCTCGCTCATGGCCCGAAAGGCCGCGGGCAACTGTTCGATGATTTCACGTTCATCGATGCGCAACTGGTGATGCCGGGTGCCGTAGTGCCGGGCAATCAGGTCGGAGTACTGGAACTCGTCGCCCCGCTCGCCACCGGCGTCCTCGAAGCCGATGGAGAAGGTCGACAGGTTGTCCACCCCGACCTCTCGCAGCAGGCCCACCAGCAAGCTGGAGTCGACACCGCCGGACAGCAGCACGCCCACATCCACCGCTGCCCGTTGGCGGATGGCCACCGCTTCGCGGGTGCTGTCCAGCACCCGGTCACGCCAGTCTTCCAGAGTCAGGTTGGTTTCGTCGGCACGGGGGCCGTAGGGCAGGGTCCACCAGGTCTGCTGCTCGGTGCGGCCGTCGGCCTCGATACGCATCCAGGTGGCCGGCGGCAGTTTTTCGATGCCTGCCAGCAGGGTTCGCGGTGCTGGCACCACGGCATGGAAGTTCAGGTAGTGGTTGAGCGCCACGGGGTCGAGCAACGGGTTGATGTCGCCACCTTTGAGCAACGCCGGCAGGGCCGAGGCGAAGCGCAGGCGCTGGCCGGTGCGCGACAGGTACAGCGGCTTGACCCCGAGGCGGTCGCGGGCGATGAACAGGCGCTGGGCATCGCGCTCCCAGATGGCGAAGGCGAACATGCCGTTGAGCTTGGGCAGCAGGTCCGCGCCCCAGGCGTGGTAGCCCTTGAGCAACACCTCAGTGTCGCCGCCGGAATAGAAGGCATAACCCTTGGCTTCCAGTTCGGCGCGCAGTTCGGGGAAGTTGTAGATCGCGCCATTGAAGGCCAGGGACAGGCCCAGTTGGTTGTCGACCATGGGCTGCGCCGAGCCGTCCGAAAGGTCCATGATTTTCAACCGTCGATGGCCGAGGGCAATCGGGCCCTGGCTGTGAAAGCCCCAGGCGTCCGGGCCGCGAGGGGCCAGGTGGTGGGTGATTCGTTCAACCGCTGCCAGGTCGGCAGGTTGATGATCAAAGCGTAATTCGCCAGCTAGTCCGCACATAAGTCCTTACCGGTTTTTCCGTTGGGGAGAGTCAATCTGCCGCCGTCAAAAGGGCGGCTACCTGGAAACTGACCTGTGCGTAACTCGGGAGTTTTAGATCGATCGGTTATAAGCAGTTGAGTGGGGCCGGACGGTTGGATGTAGCGCTTGGTGCTGGCCAGCGGCCATTGGCGGCGCTGGAAAGTCAGCGCCGCCGCTCTGCTTCAGGCCTTGCCGCGAATCAGGCGACGCAGGGCAAAACGGTTCGGATGGCAGGCTTCGGCCACGCTTCTGGGCAGGGGCAGGGGCTCGTTTTCCAGCCAGGCGGCCAGCAGCTCGCCGGACAGCGGCGCGGTGATCAGCCCACGGGAACCGTGGCCACTGTTGATGTACAGGCCGTCGAGCCAGGGGCAGGGCAGGTCCGGCACTTGGCGCGCATCCTTGCCCAGGGCGGCGTAGGTTTCGGCAAAGGCAAGCGGGTCCGCCAGGGGGCCGACGATGGGCAGGTAGTCCGGGGTGGTGCAGCGGAAGGCCGCGCGGCCTTGCAGGCTGTCCAGGGGCAGTTGCTCGGCACCCAGGCGGTGCAGCAGGTCGCCGGAGATTTCCCGCAGCATCTCCAGGTTGCCGGCATGCTCGGCGCTGGTGGGGGTCAGGTCCTGGCTCTTGAAGTCGAAACTGGCGCCCAGGGTGTGTTCCCCCAGGCGCGCGGGGGCGACGTAGCCTTCGGCGCAGACCACCGTGGCCAGGATCTGGCTTTGTGCGGTCTGGGGCAGGCGGGTGATCTGCCCGCGAATGCGCTTGAGGGGCAGGTCGGCGCTGGCCGGGAAGCGCTTGATCTCGGCCGCACCGGCGAGGATCACCACCGCGGCGCTGGCCAGCATCCGGTCGCCGTCCCAGGCTTGCCATTGCTCATCGACCCGGCGCAGTTCCAGGACTTCCCGGTGTGCCAGGACCTGGATCCGCGGGTGGCTGGCCTGCCATTGGCACAGGGCCGGCGGATGCACCCAGCCACCTTCGGGGTAGAACAGGCCTCCGTGCTCAAGGCCGATACCGGCCCGGGCCTGGGCTTGGGGTTGGTCCAGCAGGTGCAGCAGGTCGGCGGGAAAAGCCGCGGCCAGTTGGGCCTGGCGCTCGGCTTCCTTGGCATTGAAGGCCAGTTGCAGCACGCCGCAGCCATCCCAGTCCTGGCCGCGCTGCAAATGCTCCAGTTGGCGCCGGGTATAGCCGAAGCCGCTGAGGATCATCTGCGACAGGGCGGTGCCGTGGGCCGAGAGCTTGAGGTAGAGCACGCCCTGGGGATTGCCCGAGGCCTCTCGGGCCAGCTCTGCATGACGCTCCAGCAATTGCACCTGCCAGCCGCGGGCGGCCAGGCTGGCGGCGCTGGCACAACCGGCCAGCCCGCCGCCGATCACCAGGGCGGTCTTCTCTTGCCGCGGGGGGCGGGCGAACCAGGGCCTGGCCCTGGCCGGCGCCGGCGCATCCTCTGGCCAGCCGAGGAACTCGCCTCGCAGTACCTCCCATTTGTGGCCGATGCCCGGGGTGCGTTTCATCTTGAAGCCGGCACTGTTCAGCAGCCGGCGCACCCAGCCGGTGCTGGTGAAGGTACTGATAGTGGAACCTGGGGCGGCCAGGCGCGCCAGTTCGGCGAAGAGCTCGGCGGTCCACATGTCGGGGTTCTTGGCCGGTGCGAAACCGTCGAGAAACCAGGCATCGACCTGGGCGTCCAGTTGCGGCAGTTGCTCCAGGGCATCGCCGATCAGCAGGGTCAGGATCACCCGCCCGCCCTCCAGCACGATGCGCTGGAAGCCGCCATGCACTGCCACGTACTGCTCAAACAGCGGTACAGAGAGGCTCGCCAGTTCCGGCCACAGGGCCAGGGCCCGTTGCAGGTCGGCAGGGCTCAAGGGGTACTTTTCCACACTGACGAAATGCAGCCGGGCACCGGTCGGGGCCTGTTGCTGGAACAACTGCCAGGCGCAGAGAAAGTTCAGCCCGGTGCCGAAGCCTGTTTCACCGATAACGAAGCGTTCGCCATCGGCCAGGGCGGCAAAGCGCTGGCCCAGGCGGTTCTGTTCGATGAACACGTGGCGGGTTTCATCCAGGCCCGATTCGCTGGAGAAGTACACATCGTCGAAGACCCGCGAGCGCGGGCGTCCTTGGTCGTCCCAGTCGAGCTGGGCGTGGGGCAGTTCAGGGATCATGTTCGGCTCATGTTGCGCAAGGCGGCCATTCTAGCCGATCGCGCCGGCGGCGCTTGATCCATGGCAAGGCGCTGCAGGTTCGGGGATTTGTTTTCCCTGGCCGAGGTCGATCCGCTAGTCTTGGAAAATTCTTGGAAGGGAGCCACCCATGTTCGAATCCGCTGAAATCGGTCACGCCATCGACAAAGAAACCTACGATGCCGAGGTGCCGGCGTTGCGCGAGGCCTTGCTCGAAGCCCAGTTCGAACTGCGCCAGAAGGCGAACTTTCCGGTGATCGTGCTGATCAACGGGATCGAGGGCGCGGGCAAGGGCGAGACGGTCAAGCTGCTCAACGAATGGATGGACCCGCGGCTGATCGAGGTGCGCACCTTCGACCAGCAGACCGACGAGGAACTGTCGCGGCCACCGGCCTGGCGCTACTGGCGGATGCTTCCGGCCAAGGGGCGCATGGGGGTGTTCTTCGGCAACTGGTACAGCCAGATGCTGCAGAGCCGGGTCCATGGCGAGATCAAGGACCCACGCCTGGACCAGGCGATCAACGGCGCCGAGCGCCTGGAGAAGATGCTCTGCGATGAAGGCGCACTGATCTTCAAGTTCTGGTTCCACCTGTCCAAGAAACAGATGAAGGCCCGCCTCAAGGCGTTGCAGGACGACCCGCTGCACAGCTGGCGCATCAGCCCGCTGGACTGGCAGCAGTCAGAAACCTACGACAAGTTCGTCAAGTACGGCGAGCGCGTGCTGCGCCGCACCAGCCGCGACTATGCGCCCTGGCACGTGATCGAGGGCGTCGATCCGCATTACCGCAGCCTTACCGTGGGGCGGATTCTCCTGGAAGGGCTGCAAAGCGCGCTGAACCGCCAGCCCCTGCGAGCCACCCAGGTCAACGCGGCGCCACTGCCTCCGGCGGTGGATCAGCTCAGTCTGCTGGACAGCCTGGACATGACCCAGCACCTGGACAAGGACGACTACGAAGAACAACTGATTACCGAACAGGCGCGCCTGGCCGGCCTGCTGCGGGACAAGCGCATGCGCAAGCACGCCCTGGTGGCGGTGTTCGAAGGCAACGACGCGGCGGGCAAGGGCGGGGCCATCCGCCGGGTCGCGGCGGCCCTGGACCCGCGCCAGTACAGCATCGTGCCGATTGCCGCGCCCACGGAAGAGGAGCGCGCCCAGCCCTATCTCTGGCGTTTCTGGCGGCATATCCCTGCCCGGGGCAAGTTCACCATCTTCGATCGTTCCTGGTACGGCCGGGTGCTGGTGGAGCGCATCGAGGGCTTCTGCAGCCCCGCCGACTGGTTGCGGGCCTACAGCGAGATCAACGACTTCGAGGAGCAGTTGGCCGATGCCCGGGTGATCGTCGTCAAGTTCTGGCTGGCCATCGACAAGGACACCCAGCTGGAGCGCTTCCAGGCCCGGGAGGAGATTCCCTTCAAGCGTTTCAAGATCACCGAGGACGACTGGCGCAACCGCGACAAGTGGGACGATTACCGCGCTGCCGTCGGCGACATGGTCGACCGCACCAGCACCGAGGTGTCGCCCTGGACTCTGGTGGAGGCCAACGACAAGCGCTGGGCCCGGGTCAAGGTTCTGCGCACCATCAACCGCGCCCTGGAAGCTGCGTTCGAGCGCTCGGACAAGCACGACAAGAAAGACAAGAAGTAGGTCGATGGTCGCGCATACGCCCAGTGAATGATTGTCGCGGCGGGACAGGAGGGGGATCTATGCTCGATGCTCTTCCTGCCGCCAACAACAATGAGGTGCGTCATGCGTGAAGTGGTGATCGTCGACAGCGTACGGACTGGCCTGGCCAAGTCCTTTAGGGGCAAGTTCAACCAGACCCGTCCGGATGACATGGCCGCCCACTGCGTCAATGCGCTGCTCGCCCGCAACGGCATCGACCCGGCCAGTGTCGAGGACTGCATCGTCGGCGCCGGCTCCAATGAAGGGGCCCAGGGTTTCAACATAGGGCGCAACGTCGCGGTGCTCTCGGCCCTGGGCACTGGTACCGCGGGGATGACCCTCAACCGCTTCTGTTCCTCGGGCCTGCAGGCGATCGCCATCGCCGCCAACCAGATCGCCTCCGGCTGCAGCGACATCATCGTGGCCGGTGGCGTCGAATCCATCAGCCTGACCATGAAGAGCGTCAACACCGAAAACCTGGTCAACCCGCTGCTCAAGGAGCAGGTACCGGGCATCTACTTCCCCATGGGCCAGACCGCCGAAGTGGTGGCCCGGCGCTACGGTGTCAGCCGCGAAGCCCAGGACCGCTACTCCCTGCAAAGCCAGCAGCGTACCGCCCAGGCCCAGGCCGCCGGCCTTTTCAGCGACGAGATCGTGCCGATGACGGTCAAGTACAAGGTCGAGGACAAGAACACCGGTGAGGTGCAGATCCTTGATGGCGTGGTGGACCGCGACGATTGCAACCGCCCCGACACCACCCTGGAAAACCTAGCGGCGTTGAAGCCGGTGTTTGCCGACGACGGTTCGGTGACGGCGGGCAATTCCTCGCAGCTGTCCGACGGTGCTTCGATGACCCTGGTGATGAGCCTGGAGCGGGCCCTGGCCCTGGGGCTCAAGCCCAAGGCATTCTTCCGCGGCTTTACCGTGGCCGGCTGCGAGCCGGACGAGATGGGTATCGGCCCGGTGTTCTCGGTGCCCAAGCTGCTCAAGGCCAAGGGCCTGAGCGTGGCTGACATCGATCTTTGGGAGCTCAATGAAGCGTTCGCTTCCCAGTGCCTGTATGCCCGCGACCGCCTGGAGATCGACAACGCCCGTTACAACGTCAATGGCGGCTCGATCTCCATCGGCCACCCGTTCGGCATGACCGGTTCGCGTCAGGTCGGGCATCTGGTGCGCGAGCTGCAGCGGCGCAACCTGCGCTATGGCATCGTCACCATGTGCGTGGGTGGCGGCATGGGGGCCACGGGGTTGTTCGAGGCGGTACGCTAGGTTTCGCTTCGTCGGCAAGCCGGCTCCCGTGGGGCCGGTTTGCGACCTGCACAATCCTGTTTGCGCTTTGTCGCCAACTGTCTCTGTGTCGGCTGCCGGCGCGGGCCTAGTATGTGAGCCTTGCTCGTAAGGCCTTGTGGGGTTCGCATGCACGTCTCGTCCGGTCGCTGGGTCTATGGTCTGTTCCTGGCCTTACTGACCGCGCTGTTGTGGGGCATCCTGCCCATCAAGCTCAAGCAGGTACTGCAAGTGATGGACCCGGTCACCGTGACCTGGTTTCGCCTGACGGTGTCCGGTGGCTGCCTGCTGGCCTACCTGGCGGCGGTGGGGCGCCTGCCACGCTGGCGAGTGCTGGGGCCCAAGGGTATCTGGCTGGTGCCGATCTCGGTCTGTGGCCTGGTAGGCAATTACGTGCTGTACCTCATGGGCCTCAATCTGTTGAGCCCGGGCACCGCGCAACTGGTGGTGCAGATGGGGCCTATCCTGCTATTGATCGCCAGCCTGTTCGTATTCAAGGAGCGGTTCAGTCTCGGCCAGGGCCTGGGGCTTCTGGTGCTGCTGATCGGCTTTGGGCTGTTCTTCAATCAGCGCCTGAGCGAACTGCTGACTTCCCTGAGCGACTACACCGCGGGGGTCCTGACCATTCTTGCCGCTTCCGCGGTCTGGACCTTCTACGCCCTGGGCCAGAAGCAACTGCTGAGCGTGTGGAATTCCCTGCAGGTAATGATGGTGATCTACCTGTTCTGCGCCTTGTTGCTCACCCCTTGGGCTCATCCGCTGGAGGCGCTGGAATTGAACCCGTTGCAGGGTTGGCTGTTGCTGGCGTGCTGCCTCAATACCCTGATTGCCTATGGCGCCTTTGCCGAGGCTCTGGCCCATTGGGAAGCGTCGCGGGTCAGCGCGACCCTGGCCATTACGCCGCTGGTGACCTTTGTCGCGGTGGCTTGGGCCGCCTGGCTCTGGCCCGAGTATGTGCAAGCCGAGCAAATCAATGGGCTGGGCTATGGCGGGGCGCTGCTGGTGGTGCTGGGGTCGGCGCTGACGGCGCTGGGCCCGTCGTTGATGGCGGGGTTGCGAGCGCGGCGGCAGCGGATCGCGGCGGGCTGAGCTTCGCTGGCGAGCCAGCTCCTGCAGTCGGGTTGTGGCAGGAGCTGGCTCGCTAGCGAAGGCGACTGCGGTCTTACCCCTGCTTCCCGGCCTCCAGCATGTTTTCCGGGCGGACCCAGGCATCGAACTGTTCATCGGTCAGGTACCCGAGTTCCAGCGCCGCCTCGCGCAGGGTCAGGTTCTCGGCATAGGCCTTCTTGGCGATCTCGGCGGCCTTGTCGTAGCCGATATGGGTATTGAGCGCGGTCACCAGCATCAGCCCGCGCTCCAGGTGCGCGGCCATCTGTTGCGGGTCAGGTTCCAGCCCGGCGATGCAATGGTGCTGGAAGTTGCTGCAGCCATCGGCCAGCAGGCGGATCGATTGCAGCAGGTTGTGGATGATCACCGGCTTGAACACGTTCAGTTGCAAGTGGCCCTGGCTGGCGGCAAAGCCGATGGTCACATCGTTGCCCATGACCTGGCAGGCCAGCATCGACAGGGCTTCGCACTGGGTCGGGTTGACCTTGCCGGGCATGATCGAGCTGCCGGGCTCGTTGGCGGGGAGCTTGACCTCGGCCAGGCCTGCCCGTGGCCCCGAGCCCAGCAGGCGCAGGTCGTTGGCGATTTTCATCAGGCACACGGCGAGGGTTTTCAGGGCACCGGAAAGGCTGGTCAGCGGTTCATGGCCGGCCAGGGCGGCGAACTTGTTCGATGCCGTGACGAAGGGCAGGCCCGAGAGCGCCGCCAACTCGGCGGCGATGGCCTCGCCGAAACCGTGGGGTGAGTTGAGCCCGGTGCCTACCGCGGTGCCGCCCTGGGCCAGTTCGCAGACGGCCGGCAAAGCGCTGCGGATGGCGCGCTCGGCGTACCCCAGTTGGGCGATGAAGGCCGAGATTTCCTGGCCGAAGGTAATGGGGGTGGCGTCCATCATGTGGGTGCGACCGGTCTTCACCAGCTTCATGTGCCGCGCCGACAGCTCGGCCAGGCCGCCGGAGAGCTCGGTGATCGCTGGCAGCAACTGGAACTGCACCGCCTGGGCCGCCGCAATGTGCATGGCAGTGGGGAAGCAGTCGTTGGAGCTCTGCGAGCGATTGACGTGGTCATTGGGGTGCACCGGCGTCTTGCCGCCCCGAGGGTTGCCCGCCAGCTCGTTAGCCCGTCCAGCCAGCACTTCGTTGACGTTCATGTTGCTTTGGGTACCGCTGCCGGTCTGCCACACCACCAGAGGGAACTGGTCGTCATGCTCGCCCGCGAGCACTTCGTCGGCGGCCTGTTCGATCAGGCGGGCGATATCGGCAGGGATGTCGCCGTTGCGGTCGTTGACCCGCGCCGCGGCTTTCTTGATCAGGGCCAGGGCATGCAGCACCGCCAAGGGCATGCGTTCGTTGCCGATGGCGAAGTTGACCAGCGAACGTTGGGTCTGCGCGCCCCAGTAGGCTTCTTGCGGGACTTCAACCTGGCCCAGGCTGTCGGTTTCGATTCGGTTCATCGTGGCAATCCTCCTAGTCTGACAGGCCAGTTTAGGCCGTGATCCGCGGCTCGGGTTCCATGCCGGGGGTTTTTCCCCGCCATGGCCGAGCAAAACCGGGGGCCGGTCGGCGTGGGGTTGAGGGACGCGGATTAATAGGCGCAGAATGGGCGCCCTTGGGGTTCTACCTCGCCTGCTAGATAAAGGAAACTCGATGACCCGTTTTCGTGCCATCTGTACCGCGGTTGTTCTGGTGTGTGCCAGCGGCCAGGTTCTTGCCGATACCGCCAGCCACAACGCCAGTGCCGAGGCCTTCCTGACCCTGGCCCATGCGGACAAGCTCGGTACCCCGGTGTACATGCAAGTTCAGCAAATGTTCGCCCAGCGCTTCGAGCAGACCAAAGCCCCGGAATCCAAGCGTGCCCTGCTGGAAACCTACCAGGCCAAGGCCAATGCCGCCCTGGACCAGGCCATTGGCTGGAACAAGCTGAAGCCGGACATGGTCAAGCTCTACACCAGCAATTTCAGCGAATCGGAGCTCAAGGAACTGGTGGCTTTCTATCAGTCGCCACTGGGCAAGAAAGTCCTGGAAAAAATGCCCCAGCTGACCCAGCAATCGGCGCAGATGACCCAGGCCAAGCTGGAAAGCGCGGTACCGGTGGTGAACAAGCTGCTGGCCGACATGACCGCCGAGCTCGAGCCCAAGGCTGCCCCGGCGAAGAAGAAGTAAGCGGAGCCCGCAATGACCATGCAACAACGTATCGAAGCGGCGCTCGGGGCATTGCAGCCCGAGCACCTGCAAGTGCTGGATGAAAGCCACATGCACAGCCGTGGCCTGGAAACCCACTTCAAGGCGGTACTGGTCAGCGAGCAGTTCGCCGGCCTCAACAGCGTCAAGCGCCATCAGAAGGTCTACGCCACCCTGGGTGAGCTGATGGGCCAGTTCCATGCGTTGGCGCTGCACACTTATACGCCTGAGGAATGGTCGAAGATCGGTGTGGCTCCGGCTTCGCCGACCTGTGCCGGTGGCAGTCAGCATTAACCGCGGTTTTTTTGTTAGAATCCGCAACGCGCCGCTTATGCCGGCGCGTTTTTTTTTGCATCCGGTTCACCCTTTACGAGGGTAGCCACCTGGAGATTACCCATGGCACAACCTATTGTCGTGGCGGCACTGTACAAGTTCGTCACCCTCGAAGATTACGTCAACCTGCGTGAGCCCCTGTTGCAGGCAATGCTCGACAACGGCATCAAGGGCACCTTGCTGATTGCCGAAGAAGGCATCAACGGCACGGTTTCCGGCAGCCGCGAAGGCATCGACGGGCTGCTGGCCTGGCTGAAGAACGACCCGCGCATGGTGGATATCGATCACAAGGAATCCTACTGCGACGAGCAGCCGTTCTACCGCACCAAGGTCAAGCTCAAGAAAGAGATCGTTACCCTGGGCGTGCCCGGCGTCGATCCCAACAAGAAGGTCGGGACCTACGTCGAGCCACAGGACTGGAACGCCCTGATCAGCGATCCGGAAGTGCTGCTGATCGATACCCGCAACGACTATGAAGTGTCCATTGGCACCTTCGAAGGCGCCATCGACCCCAAGACCACCAGCTTCCGCGAATTCCCGGACTACATCAAAGCCCACTTCGACCCGAGCAAGCACAAGAAGGTGGCGATGTTCTGCACCGGCGGCATCCGTTGCGAGAAGGCCTCGAGCTACATGCTCAGCGAAGGCTTCGACGAGGTGTTCCACCTCAAGGGCGGGATCCTCAAGTACCTCGAAGAGGTACCGCAGCAAGAGAGCAAATGGCAGGGCGACTGCTTCGTGTTCGATAACCGGGTCACCGTGCGCCACGACCTGAGCGAAGGCGACTACGATCAATGTCATGCCTGCCGTACTCCAGTGAGCGTCGAGGATCGTGCATCCGAGCACTATGTGCCTGGTATCAGCTGCCCGCACTGCTGGGACAAGCTGAGCGAGAAGACCCGCCGCAGTGCCATCGACCGGCAGAAGCAGATCGAATTGGCCAAGGCTCGCAACATGCCGCACCCGATTGGTTACAACTACAAGCAATCTTCTTCCGAGGCTTGAGCCATGTCTGCCCGCCTGCTCTATGTGATGGACCCGATGTGTTCATGGTGCTGGGGCTTTGCGCCCGTGGCCCAGGCCCTGGCGGAGCAGGCCCGGGCCGCCGGGGTCGAGGTGCACCTGGTGGTGGGGGGCTTGCGTACCGGTAGCGGTGCGGCCCTGGAACCCAATACCCGGTGCTACATCCTCGAGCACTGGCAGGCGGTGCACCAGGCCACCGGCCAACCGTTCGGCTTCGAGGGCGCCTTGCCCGATGGCTTTGTCTATGACACCGAACCGGCCTGTCGCGCCATCGTCACCGCACGTGGCCTGGCGGCGGACTGCGCCTGGACCCTGCTGGGGCTGATCCAGCAGGCGTTCTATGTCGAAGGCCGGGATGTCACCCTGGCCAGTGTGCTGGTGGAGCTGGCGGAGCGGGCAGGGGTGCCGCGCATCGAATTCGCCGAGGCCTTCGACCGGGCCGAGCAGCATGTGGCTACCGCGGCGGACTTCACCTGGGTCCAGGACCTGGGAATCGCCGGCTTTCCTACCTTGCTGGCCGAGCGTAATGGCCAGTTGGCGTTGCTGACCAACGGCTATCAGCCGCTGAGCGAGCTGTCTCCTCTGTTGGGGCGCTGGCTGGAGCGCGCCGCCTGTGCCTGAACCGGTGGATTCAAGCGTCAGCGGTAAGCCGATCGATCGCCTGAGCTGGGCGCATATCCGTCGCCTGGCTCTTGAGCACAAGAAATCTCTGTGGATCGCCAACGGCGTCGCCGTGCTGGCGACCCTGTGCAGTGTGCCGATCCCGCTGCTGCTGCCCTTGCTGGTGGATGAGGTGCTGTTGGGGCACGGCGATACCGCTCTGCAGGTGATGAACCGCTTCCTGCCCCAGGGATGGCAGAGTGCCGCTGGCTATATCGGCCTGATGCTCATGGTGACGCTGATCCTGCGCTGCTCGGCGCTGGTGTTCAACGTGATTCAGGCGCGGCTGTTTGCCGGGCTGGCCAAGGACATCGTCTACCGCATCCGCGTGCGGCTGATCGAGCGGCTCAAGCGCATTTCCCTGGGGGAATACGAAAGCCTGGGGGGCGGTACGGTCACCACTCACCTGGTCACCGACCTGGACACTGTGGACAAGTTCGTCGGTGAGACCCTCAGCCGCTTCCTGGTGGCCATGCTGACCCTGGTGGGCACGGCGGGCATCCTGATGTGGATGCACTGGAAACTGGCCTTGCTGATCCTGCTGTTCAACCCGCTGGTGATCTTCGCCACGGTGCAGTTGGGCAAGCGGGTCAAGCACCTGAAGAAGCTGGAAAACGACAGCACTTCGCGCTTTACCCAGGCCCTGACCGAGACCCTGGAGGCTATCCAGGAAATTCGCGCGAGCAATCGCCAGGGCTACTTTCTCGGGCGCCTGGGGCGGCGTGCCGAGGAAGTGCGGGACTACGCTGTGGCCTCGCAATGGAAAAGCGATGCCTCGGGCCGCGCCAGCGGGCTGCTGTTCCAGTTCGGCATCGATATCTTCCGCGCGGCGGCGATGCTGACCGTGTTGTTCTCCGACCTGTCCATCGGCCAGATGCTGGCGGTATTCAGTTACCTGTGGTTCATGATCGGGCCGGTGGAACAGTTGCTGAACCTGCAATACGCCTACTACGCCGCGGGCGGCGCACTGACCCGGATCAACGAGCTGCTGGCGCGGGCCGACGAACCGCAGTACGGCCCGGGTGCGGACCCGTTCGTGGGGCGCGAGACCGTCGGCATCGAGGTCCGCGGCTTGAGCTTCGGCTACGGTGACGAGCGGGTGCTGGACAATATGGACCTGTCCATCGCTCCCGGTGAAAAGGTAGCCATTGTCGGTGCCAGCGGTGGCGGCAAGAGCACCCTGGTGCAGTTGCTGCTGGGGCTGTACACACCGCAGACCGGGGTGATCCGCTTTGGTGGTTCGACCCAGCAGGAAATCGGCCTGGAGACGGTGCGGGAGAACGTGGCGGTGGTGTTGCAGCATCCCGCGCTGTTCAACGACACGATCCGCGCCAACCTGGCCATGGGGCGCGAGCGCAGTGACGAAGCCTGCTGGCAGGCCCTGGAAATTGCTCAGTTGGACGCTACCGTCAGGGCCTTGCCGCAGGGGCTGGACAGCGTGGTGGGGCGTTCCGGCGTGCGTTTGTCCGGGGGCCAGCGCCAGCGCCTGGCGATTGCGCGGATGGTTCTGGCCGAGCCCAAGGTGGTGATTCTCGATGAGGCCACTTCCGCCCTGGATGCCGCCACCGAGTACAACCTGCATCAGGCCTTGACGCGTTTTCTGCGTGGGCGGACTACGCTGATCATTGCCCATCGCTTGTCAGCGGTAAAACAGGCGGACCGGGTTTTGGTGTTCGATGGCGGGCAGATTGCCGAAGATGGCGACCATCAGCAGCTGATTGCCGATGGCGGCCTTTACGCCAAGCTGTACGGGCATTTGCAGCAGGTTCGATAGCCTTGAGTTTTATCCGTCTTTCTGTGCTTAGTGCTTGAATTTCCTGGTGGAACAACCGTTTCAGCTTTAGTGCGGCGGCCCGTTTCCCCGGCCAGTCTGCGTCAGCGGCAGCCTGCCCTGCGCCAGTTCTGTGGAAATTGGCCTAACCTGTGCTGTCTGAGGCGCAACTACTGGGTGTTCATTTGGCTGTGCGCAAGCAAGGACCCTCATGAAGCAAAAGCGGACTTTCGCAACGCCGCGCTTGTTGGGCATCGTCTGGCCCTTCATCGCCGTGGTGTTATTTCAAGCGCTGTTGGGCGGCCTCAGCCTGTACGTACTGTCGGCGGTACGGGGCTATGTGGCTGGTGAAAGCCTGTGGTCCAAGGGCCAGAAAGACGCCATCTACTACCTCAATCTGTATGCCGACAGCCGCGACGAAGGCACTTTCCTCAAGTACCAGAACGCAATTGCCGTGCCCCAGGGCGGGCATGAGTTGCGGGTTGCCCTGGATCACCAGCCACCGGATCTGGAGGCCGCACGCCTGGGCATCCTCAAGGGCGGCAATCACCCGGACGATGTCTCCAGCCTGATCTGGCTGTACCTCAACTTCCGTCATTTCAGCTACCTGGAAAAGGCCATCGATCTGTGGACCGTGGGGGACGGATACCTGTTGCAACTGGACACCGTGGCCCGGGAGATGCACCAGAGGATCGGCAGCAACAGCGCCAGCGAAGGCGACGTGCAGCGCTGGAAGAGTCAGATTTTCGCCATCAATGACGGCGTCACTCCCGCTGCCAAGGCCTTCAGCGATGCCTTGGGCGAGGGTTCGCGGGTGATCTTGCGGCTGTTGCTGGTGACCAACCTGGCAACCGCGCTGGTGCTGATTGCCCTGGCCCTGCTGCGCACGCACAAGCTGCTGGCCCAGCGCCATGCCTTTGCCGACGCCCTGCAACTGGAAAAGGAGCGGGCGCAGATCACCCTGCAGTCCATCGGCGACGGGGTGATCACCACCGACGTCGAAGGTGCCATCGCCTACATGAACCCGGCGGCAGAGGACCTGACTCGCTGGAAGGCCGAGCAGGCAGTGGGATTGCCCCTGGCAGCCTTGTTCAACCTGCTGGATGAAAATGCCCAGGCTGACGGTTTCACCCTCATCGAACACATCCTCAGCGGTCAGCTCAGCGGCGGCAGCGAGCATTCCAAACTGATCCAGCGTCTGGACGGCAGCACGGTCTCGGTGACCCTGGTGGGGGCGCCGATCCGCAATGCCGGCAAGGTCAGCGGCACGGTGCTGGTGCTGCACGACATGACCCAGGAGCGGCAATACATCGCCAACCTCTCCTGGCAGGCGACCCATGACGCCCTGACCGGCCTGGCCAATCGCCGGGAGTTCGAGTTCCGCCTGGAGCAGGCCCTGCACAGCCTGATTCGCCAGCCGGCACGGCATGCGCTGATGTTCCTCGATCTGGATCAGTTCAAGCTGGTCAATGACACCTGTGGCCATGCTGCCGGGGACGAGTTGCTGCGGCATATCTGCGCGCTGCTGCAGTCGGGCCTGCGCGAAGGCGACACCCTGGCACGGCTGGGTGGGGACGAGTTCGGCATCCTCCTGGAGAATTGCTCGCCAGAGGCCGCGGAGAAGATTGCCGAGGGGCTGCGCCAGACCGTGCAAAATCTGCATTTCGTCTGGAAAGGCCGGCCCTTCGTGACCACCGTGAGTATCGGCCTGGTGCACATCGCCCAGACCCCGACCACCCTCGAAGCCTCGCTGAGAGCGGCGGACATGGCCTGCTACATGGCCAAGGAAAAGGGGCGTAACCGTGTGCAGGTCTACCATGCCGACGATTCCGAGCTGTCGCTGCGCTTTGGCGAGATGGCCTGGGTCCAGCGTCTGCACATGGCGCTGGAGGAAAACCGCTTCTGCCTCTATTCGCAGGAGATCACCGCCCTGGGGCATGTCGAGCGTGGCGGCGGGCATGTGGAGATTCTGTTGCGCCTGCATGACGAGGCGGGTCGGATGATTCTGCCGGACAGCTTCATTCCGGCGGCGGAGCGCTACGGCCTGATGACCTCTCTGGACCGTTGGGTGGTACAGAACGTATTCAAGATCATTGCCCAATGCATTGCCGAAGGCCGTGAAGGGCCAATGGCAATGTGCGCCATCAACCTGTCGGGTATCACCATCGGCGATGATGCGTTTCTCGACTTCTTGCGCGAGCAGTTTGTCGTCTATGGCGTACCGCCAAAGTTGATCTGTTTTGAAATTACTGAAACCAGTGCGATTGCAAATTTGGGCAGTGCCATTCGTTTCATAAATGAACTCAAGGGCTTAGGCTGCCATTTTTCCCTGGATGATTTTTGTGCGGGAATGTCGTCGTTCGCTTATCTCAAACATTTGCCTGTAGACTTCCTCAAGATCGATGGAAGTTTCGTAAAGGATATGCTGGACGACCCGATTAACCGCGCCATGGTCGAAGTGATCAACCACATCGGGCATGTCATGGGTAAGCGCACGATTGCCGAGTTTGTTGAAACACCGCAGATCGAGCAGGCATTGCTTGAGATCGGCGTGGATTATGCTCAAGGCTACATTATTGAACGCCCGCAATTGTTCACCTGTGACAGCCTGCAGTGTCGACCCGTGAGACCACAGCCACTGTTGTTCAAGGCGCCCGGTACGTTCCGTTGAAACCTCTTTTGGATCCGTACATCACAATCAAAAGGAGCCCGACAGTGATCGACACATTCAGCCGAACCGGCCCGCTCATGGAAGCTGCCAGTTACCCCGCCTGGACCCAGCAATTGATCCAGGACTGCAGCGAGAGCAAGCGCCGCGTCGTGGAGCATGAGCTGTACCAGCGCATGCGCGATAACAAACTCAGTGCCAAAGTCATGCGTCAGTATCTGATTGGCGGCTGGCCGGTGGTTGAACAGTTCGCCCTGTACATGGCGCAAAACCTGACCAAGACCCGTTTTGCCCGCCATCCCGGCGAAGACATGGCGCGTCGCTGGCTAATGCGCAATATCCGGGTCGAGCTCAATCATGCCGATTACTGGGTGCACTGGAGCCGGGCCCATGGCGTGACCCTGGAAGACCTGCAGGCCCAGCAAGTACCGCCAGAGCTGCATGCCTTGAGCCATTGGTGCTGGCATACCAGTTCTGCCGATTCCCTGATCGTGGCCATTGCCGCCACCAACTACGCCATTGAAGGGGCTACGGGCGAGTGGTCGGCGCTGGTGTGTTCCAACGGCATCTATGCCGCGGCGTTCCCGGAAGAGGATCGCAAACGTGCCATGAAGTGGCTGAAGATGCATGCCCAGTACGACGACGCCCATCCCTGGGAAGCGCTGGAAATCATCGTCACCCTGGCAGGGCTGAACCCGAGCAAGGCCCTGCAGGTCGAGCTGCGTCAGGCCATCTGCAAGAGCTATGACTATATGTACCTGTTCCTGGAACGCTGCATGCAGCAGGAAAAGACTGCGGTGACCCGCGAGCGCCTGGCACTGGCCGAAGGCTGAGTCAGGGAATGTCGGGCGCTTCGATTGCCGCGCACGCTGGACGTGTGGGGTGATGAAGTTGCCCGTGCATCAACGGGGCAGGGCGCTACCTTGTGCTCAGCCCGCCATTGCCAGGCGGTTGCGCCCTTCGCGCTTGGCCACGTACAGCGCGCTGTCGGCGCGTCGCAACAGGCTTTCTGCGGATTCTCCCGGTAGCAGAGTCGAACACCCCAGGCTTACGGTAAGTTCGATCGGCTGACCATCGGCCCGGTAGTCCTGGGCCTGGGCGGCATGGCGCAGACGCTCGCCCACCATCGCCGCGGCTTCGCGCCCGGTGTTGGACAGCAGGATCAAGAACTCTTCCCCGCCAAAGCGAAACACCATGTCGACATTGCGCAATTGCCCCTTGATTGCCGCGGCAACGGCCTTGAGCACTTGATCGCCGGCGCTGTGGCCGTGGTTGTCGTTGATGCGCTTGAAGTGATCGATGTCCAGCATCAGCAGCGACAGTGGAAGCAGGTGACGACGGGCCATTTCGATTTCCCGTTGCAGGGTCTGGTCCATGGCGATGCGATTGCCGGTATCGGTCAGCGGATCCCGCAGGGCGCTGCGAGTGGCGGCGCGATACAGCAGGGCATTGCGCATCGGGTACAGCAGGGTCGAGAGCAGCGATTCCAGGGAGCCCTGTTCTGATTCGCTGAAGCGCTGGTTGCGGCGAAAGACCAGCTCGCCCATCGGTTCGCCTTCGTGGCTCAGGCTGTAGCTGATGGAGTGATGGCCGCGCTGGCCGAACTCCAGGCGCAGGTCGCTCGGAGTGTGCTGGTACTGCAGGGCATCCAGGGGGACCAGGCGCTGAACCTCACGAAAGAACAGGCCCAGGATGCGTTGCGGTTCAAGGCTGGTCTGCAGCTGCAGGCCCAGTTGCTGGCGCAACTGGGCGAGGCTGATGGGCTGCTTGATCAGTGGCGACTGCTGGCCAAAGCCCAGGCGTTGCAATTTGGCGCTATCGAAGTCAATTGCGTTGGTCTGGGTCGGTGTTTTCATCTGAGCTTGAGCCCCCTGAGCACTGTGTACGGTCTAACTGCCTGGGTGAGAGCGGCTCAGAGCTGCGCGTCATACTGTTCCATCAGTCCCGTAGGACAACGCGCATATTTTAGGCCGTCTCGCCTGTGGCTATAAAGCCCTCAGCGCAAGCCGTTTTCCACAGCGTCAATGCACTGTGTATTGAGTGTCGTTAGAGCGAAACTCGTGCCATTCGGTTCATATTGGGAAAACTTGTTTGGATTCAGCAGGTTGGGTTTCGGCGTAAAAAGGCTGTCGTCAAAAATGACATTTGTTTGGCTTGAAACCTACGCGGGGTAGGCATTGCCGAGGCGTCGCGACGGTATTCCGTCGCGACGAACGGGAGGGGGTATTACTGCGCGTCGAAGGCTTGACCGTTGATCCCGGTGCTGTCCGGCCCCATCAGGTACAGATAGACCGGCATGATTTCTTCCGGGGTCGGATTGTTGCTGGGGTTTTCTCCCGGGTAGGCCTGGGCCCGCATGCTGGTGCGAGTGGCGCCTGGGTTGATGCTGTTGGCACGCACCGGAGCCACGGTGTCCAGCTCGTCGGCCAGGGTCTGCATCAAGCCTTCGGTGGCGAACTTCGATACGCCGTAGGCGCCCCAGTAAGCCCGGCCCTTGCGGCCAACGCTGCTGGAGGTGAAGACCACCGAAGCATCCTGGGACAGCTTGAGCAGGGGCAGCAGGGTGCTGGTAAGCATGAACATGGCGTTGACGTTGACCTGCATCACACGCATGAAGTTCTCCCCGGAGAGCTGCTCCAGAGGCGTGCGCGGGCCGATGATCGAGGCGTTGTGCAACAGGCCGTCGAGGTGGCCGAACTCGGTTTCGATCATGGCCGCCAGTTCGTCGTACTGGTGCGGCAGGGCGGTTTCCAGGTTGAACGGGATTACCGCCGGCTGCGGATGGCCGGCCGCCTCGATGGCGTCGTAGACCTCGGTCAGGTTGGCTTCGGTCTTGCCCAGCAGCAGCACGGTGGCGCCATGAGCGGCAAAGGTCTTGGCGGCGGCGGCGCCGATGCCACGACCGGCGCCAGTGACCAGAATGACCCGGTCCTTGAGCAGTTCTGGGCGAGCGGAATAATCAAACATAAAAGGCCTCAACAGAAATTGGATCGTCCCCGGCGCTTAGCCGGGCATGCCGCTGCTCAGCAGCCGCACAGCGCGTTGTCCAGAACCTGGCGCAGTTCCAGCGGGTGACTGACCACCACGTCGGCGCCCCAGTGCCGTGGGTTGTCGTCCGGATGGATATAGCCATAGGTCACCGCAGCGGTCCTGGTGCCCGCATCGCGGCCGGATTCGATATCGCGCAGATCGTCGCCGACAAACAGCACGCTGGACGGGGCCAGGTCGAGCATCTTGCACGCCAGGATCAGCGGTTCGGGGTCGGGCTTGCTGTTCTTCACGTGGTCAGGGCAGATCAGCAGTGCCGAGCGCTCGGCCAGCCCCAGTTGCTGCATGATCGGCTCGGCGAAGCGCAGCGGCTTGTTGGTGACCACGCCCCAGACCAGGTGGGCCTTTTCGATATCTGCCAGCAGCTCGGCCATGCCGTCGAAGAGCTTGCTGTGCACGGCGCAATGCTTGAGGTAGCGCTCGAGAAACTCCAGGCGCAGTTCCTCGAAGCCCGGGGATTCGGGGTCCATGGAGAAGGTCACCGCCACCATGGCGCGGGCGCCGCCGGAGATCTCGTCGCGAATGTGCTGGTCGGCGATGGGTGGCAGGCCGCGATCACGGCGCATGCCCTGGCACACCGCGATGAAGTCCGGAGCGGTATCGAGCAGGGTGCCATCCATGTCGAAGAGAACGGCTCTGATAGCCATGTCTTACTCCTCTCGCAGGGTCTGGATCATGTAGTTGACGTCCACGTCCGGGGCCAGCTTGTAGTGCTTGGTCAGCGGGTTGTAGGTCAGGCCGATGATGTCCTTGACGGTCAGGCCGGCAGAGCGGCTCCAGGCACCGAGCTCGGATGGGCGGATGAACTTCTTGAAGTCGTGGGTGCCGCGCGGCAGCAGCTTCATGATGTATTCAGCGCCGATGATGGCGAACAGGTAGGCCTTGGGGTTGCGGTTGATGGTGGAGAAGAACACCTGGCCACCGGGCTTGACCATGCGGAAGCAGGCGCGAATCACCGACGAAGGGTCCGGCACGTGCTCGAGCATTTCCAGGCAGGTGACCACGTCGAATTGCTCGGGCATTTCCTCGGCCAGGGCCTCGGCAGTGATCTGCCGGTACTCGACGTTGACGCCGGATTCCAGCTGGTGCAATTGCGCCACGGCCAGCGGGGCCTCGCCCATGTCGATGCCGGTCACGGTAGCGCCGCGCTGGGCCATGGCTTCGCTGAGGATGCCGCCGCCGCAACCGACGTCGAGGACTTTCTTGCCCGCCAGGCCGATCCGTTCGTCGATCCAGTTTACCCGCAGGGGGTTGATGTCGTGCAGGGGCTTGAACTCGCTTTCACGGTCCCACCAGCGATGGGCCAGGGCTTCGAATTTGGCGATTTCAGCGTGGTCGACGTTGCTCATGGGTAGTGCTCCAAAGCTAGAAAATTCTCTGTCGGGCCTCGAGCCTGTGCTCAAGGCCCGGGTTATGGGTGGTGGCCGCTGATGCGCCGGGCCCAGTCGCGGGCGGTAGCGCCCAGCTGATGCTCGTCCAGGCGGGTCAGGCGTCGGTCATCCAGCAGTTGCTTGCCGGCGACCCATACATGTTTCACGCAGTCTCGGCCGGTGGCGTAGATCAGTTGCGACACCGGGTCGTAGATCGGCTGCTGGGCCAGGCCGGACAGGTCGAAGGCTGTCAGGTCTGCGGCCTTGCCGATTTCCAGGGAGCCCACTTGGCTTTCCAGGCCCATGGCCCTGGCGCCGTTGAGGGTAGCCATGCGCAGTGCGCGATGGGCATCCAGGGCGGTAGCCGACCCGGCCACGGCCTTGGCCAGCAGCGCGGCGGTACGGGTTTCCCCCAGCAGGTCCAGGTCGTTGTTGCTGGCGGCGCCATCGGTGCCTACCGCCACGTTGACTCCGGCCTGCCACAGACGTTCTACAGGGCAGAAGCCGCTGGCCAGTTTCAGGTTGGATTCCGGGCAGTGAATGACGCTGGTGTTGGTTTCTACCAGTAAAGCCAGGTCGTCATCGCTGATTTGGGTCATATGAACGGCCTGGAAGCGTGGTCCCAGCAGGCCCAGGCGAGCCAGGCGCGCCAGCGGTCGCTCACCGTGCTGTTCCACGGATTGCTGCACCTCGTGGGCGGTCTCATGCACATGCATGTGGATCGCAGCGTCGAGTTCTTCGGCAATGATCCGGATTTTTTCCAGGTTCTCGTCGCCAACGGTGTAGGGTGCATGAGGGCCGAAGGTGATGTTGATCCGCGGATGATGCTTGAGATCGCCGAACAGCTCTACGCCCTGGCGGATGGCTTCGTCGGCATTCTGGGCACCGGGAATCGGGAAGTCGAGAATGGGGATGGCGACCTGTGCTCGCATGCCGCTGTTGTGCACCCGCTCACTGGCAACCTTCGGGAAGAAGTACATGTCCGAGAAACAGGTGATCCCACCCTTGATCTGCTCGGCGATGGCCAGGTCGGTGCCGTCGCGGACGAAGGCTTCATCCACCCACTTGGCTTCGGCGGGCCAGATGTGCTTTTCCAGCCAGGTCATCAGCGGCAGGTCATCGGCCAGGCCGCGAAACAGGGTCATGGCGGCGTGCCCGTGGGCGTTGATCAGGCCCGGGGTGAGCAGCGTGTCGGGCAGTTCGCGGATTTCCGTGGCGCGATACTTCAAGGCCTCGGCGCGTGGGCCGATGAACACGATGTGCCCGTCGCGGATGCCCAGGCCGTGTTCCCTGAGGACGACGCCGGCCGGCTCCACCGGCACCAGCCAGGTCGGGAGCAGCAGCAGGTCGAGCGCAATGTCGCGGTTCGGCATCGAGTATCGGTCCAGGGCTTTATATAAAAGGATGGCGAAGTATACCCGAGCGTCCTGGCAGGGGGATCGCTATAATCGGCGGCTTTTGTTCATGAGTGCGGGGTGAGGGATGCGCGATCGTCTGTTGGCTGCGGAGAAAGTCAGGGCCATTGAATGGCGGGATAGCACTCTGTACCTGCTCGATCAGCGGGCCTTGCCTTTCGAGGAGTCCTGGATTGCCTATGACAGCGCCGCTGGAGTGGCCGAGGCGATTCGCTCGATGGTGGTCTGTGGGGCGCCGGCCATTGGCATCAGTGCTGCCTACGGCCTGGTTCTGGCAGCACGTGGACGATTTGTCGCAGGTGGCGACTGGTTTGCGGCGCTGGAAGAGGATTTCACCTTGCTGGTGGATGCCGCTCCTGCGGCGGTGAATCTGTCCTGGGCGCTCAATCGCATGCGCGAGCGCCTGGAGCGGGTCAGGGAACATGCTGATCCGTTGGCAGCGCTGGAAGCTGAAGCCCTGGCCATTCATGAGAGCGATCGCGAAGCCAACCTGACCATGGCTCAGCTGGGTGTGGACCTGATCCGGCGGCATCAGGGCAACCCCCAGGCCCTGTTGACTCACAGCAATACCGGCGCCCTGGCCACCGGTGGTTTCGGCACGGCCCTGGGGGTGATTCGCGCGGCCTGGCTGGAAGGTATGGTGGAGCGGGTCTACGCCGATGAAACCCGGCCCTGGCTGCAGGGTTCGCGCCTGACGGCCTGGGAGCTGGCCAGCGAAGGCATTCCGGTAACGGTAAATGTCGATGCAGCCGCCGCGCACATCATGAAGACCAAGGGCGTGACCTGGGTCGTGGTGGGGGCGGACCGCATCACTGCCAATGGCGATGTAGCGAACCAGATTGGCACTTACCAGCTGGCGGTCAATGCCATGCACCACGGTGTTCGCTTCATGGTGGTGGCGCCCAGTTCGAGCATCGACATGAGCCTTGCCAGCGGTGATGACATTCCCTTGGCAGAGCGGGCGGGCGAGGAGTTGCTGGAGATCGCGGGCAAGCGCATGGGGGAGGGGGTAGAAGGCTTCAATCCGCTGTTCGATGTCACGCCAGCGGACCTGATCGATGCCATCGTCACCGAGAAGGGCGTTGTCGAGCGGCCGGACACGGCCAAGATGGCGCAATTGATGTGCCGCAAGCGCTTGCACTGACGAGTGTCCGGGCAAGTCGTTGGTGGCGGCTTCCCGGGAAAGCTGTCAGCTCAGTAAAAAGCGCTTAATTATGTGCGAATTTGGCCTCTGAGCCCCTCTCGTCTCTTATCAGGCTGTCACCGGTCAACTAACTATGCTCCATGCGCGTCAGGGGGATAGGTGCGTGGCGGCGATTGTGATAACATCCGGCGGTTTCCAAGGTGGTCCGACGCGGCTGCCTTCACTGCGCAAATCCATGGCATAACTTGTTGATTTGTCGTAAGTCGGTGCATGGCACTAGGCCTGCAGCGGCGAGCTTCGTTCGTCCCATATGGATGTGACGAAGTTTCACCAGAAAAAGGAATCAGGCTTCTCATGGGCGAACTGGCCAAAGAAATCCTCCCGGTCAATATCGAAGACGAGCTGAAACAGTCCTACCTCGACTACGCGATGAGCGTAATCGTCGGGCGGGCACTGCCTGATGCGCGCGATGGCTTGAAGCCCGTGCACCGGCGTGTGCTGTACGCGATGAGCGAGCTCGGTAACGACTGGAACAAGCCGTACAAGAAATCTGCCCGTGTTGTCGGTGACGTGATCGGTAAGTATCACCCGCACGGTGATACCGCGGTGTACGACACCATCGTTCGTATGGCCCAGCCATTCTCCCTGCGCTACCTGCTGGTAGACGGCCAGGGTAACTTCGGTTCGGTCGACGGCGACAACGCGGCTGCCATGCGATACACCGAAGTTCGCATGACCAAGCTGGCGCACGAGCTGCTGGCCGACCTGCACAAGGAAACCGTGGACTGGGTGCCGAACTACGACGGTACCGAGATGATCCCGGCGGTCATGCCGACCAAGATCCCCAACCTGCTGGTCAACGGTTCCAGCGGTATCGCCGTGGGCATGGCGACCAACATTCCGCCGCACAACCTCGGTGAAGTCATCGATGGTTGCCTGGCGCTGATCGACAATCCCGAGCTGACTGTCGACGAGCTGATGCAGTACATCCCCGGCCCGGATTTCCCGACCGCGGCGATCATCAACGGTCGCGAAGGCATCATCGAGGCCTATCGCACCGGCCGTGGCCGCATTTATATGCGTGCCCGCTCGATCATCGAAGACATCGACAAGGTTGGCGGCCGCCAACAGATCGTCATCACCGAGCTGCCTTACCAACTGAACAAGGCGCGGTTGATCGAGAAGATCGCCGAGCTGGTGAAAGAGAAGAAACTCGAAGGCATCACTGAACTGCGCGATGAGTCCGACAAGGACGGTATGCGCGTCGTGATCGAGCTGCGTCGTGGCGAAGTGCCTGAGGTGATCCTCAATAACCTCTACGCCCAGACCCAGCTGCAAGCAGTGTTCGGCATCAACATCGTGGCGCTGATCGACGGCCGTCCGCGGATCCTCAATCTCAAGGATCTGCTGGAAGCCTTCGTTCGTCACCGTCGTGAAGTCGTTACCCGGCGTACCGTGTTCGAGCTGCGCAAGGCTCGTGAGCGTGGCCACATCCTTGAAGGCCAGGCCGTTGCCCTGTCCAACATCGATCCGGTGATCGCCCTGATCAAGGCCTCGCCGACGCCGTCGGAAGCCAAGGAAGCGCTGATCAGCACCCCTTGGGAGTCCAGCGCGGTCATGACCATGGTCGAGCGTGCCGGTGCGGATTCCTGCCGTCCGGAAAACCTTGATCCGCAATACGGTCTGCGCGACGGCAAGTACTTCCTGTCCCCGGAACAGGCACAAGCCATTCTGGAGTTGCGCCTGCACCGCCTGACTGGCCTGGAGCACGAAAAGCTGCTGGCCGAGTACCAGGAGATCCTCAACCAGATCGGCGAGCTGATCCGCATCCTCAATAGCGCCACGCGCCTGATGGAAGTGATCCGCGAAGAGCTGGAAGTGATCCGCGCTGAATACGGCGACGTGCGCCGCACCGAGATTCTCGATGCCCGCCTCGACCTGACCCTGGGTGACATGATCCCGGAAGAAGAGCGTGTGGTGACCATTTCCCACGGCGGCTACGCCAAGACCCAGCCGCTGGCTGCCTATCAGGCCCAGCGTCGTGGCGGTAAAGGCAAGTCGGCCACAGGCGTCAAGGATGAGGACTACATCGCTCACCTGCTGGTTGCCAACAGCCACACCACGCTGCTGCTGTTCTCCAGCAAGGGCAAGGTGTACTGGCTGAAGACTTATGAAATTCCTGAAGCATCCCGTGCCGCACGCGGTCGTCCGCTGGTCAACCTGCTACCGCTGGATGAGGGTGAATACATCACCACCATGCTGCCGGTAGAGGAGTACACCGAAGGTCACTACATCTTCATGGCGACCGCCAACGGCACCGTGAAGAAGACCCCGCTGGAGTCCTTCAGCCGCCAGCGCAGCGTGGGCCTGATCGCCCTGGAGCTGGACGAAGGCGACGTGCTGATCAGTGCCGCCATCACCGATGGCGAGCGTGAAGTCATGCTGTTCTCCGACGGAGGCAAGGTCACTCGCTTCAAGGAGTCCGACGTGCGCGCCATGGGCCGTACCGCTCGCGGTGTGCGCGGCATGCGCCTGGCGGAAGGCCAGAAGCTGATTTCCATGCTGATTCCGGAAGAAGGCAGCCAGATCCTCACCGCCTCCGAGCGTGGTTTCGGCAAGCGTACCGCCATTGGCGAGTTCCCCGAGTACAAGCGTGGCGGCCAGGGCGTTATCGCCATGGTCAGCAACGAGCGTAACGGTCGCCTGGTTGGCGCGGTGCAGGTGCTGGATGGTGAGGAGATCATGCTGATTTCCGATCAGGGCACCCTGGTGCGTACTCGTGTCGACGAAGTGTCGAGCCTGGGCCGTAACACTCAAGGCGTGACCCTGATCAAGCTGGCCAGCGATGAAACCCTGGTGGGCCTGGAGCGGGTGCAGGAGCCATCGGAAATCGAGGGCGAAGAGTTCGAAGGTGAAGAGGGTGCTGAATTCGAGGGAGCCGTGCTGGATGCGGTTGCCGATACCGATGAGGCAGCCGAAGGCCAACAGGCAGACGCCGCAGGCGAAGAAGAGTCGCAAGACTAAATAAATCGTAGCAGGGCAGAGTGTTTGCTCTGTCCGCTACCGTGAATGCATAGCGAGAGTGGATGTGAGCAAACGAGCCTATAACTTCTGCGCAGGTCCCGCTGCGCTACCTGAAGCTGTCCTGTTGCGTGCCCAGGCCGAATTGCTGGATTGGCATGGCAAGGGCCTGTCGGTCATGGAAATGAGCCATCGCAGCGATGAGTTCGTTTCCATTGCCACCAAGGCCGAGCAGGATCTGCGTGATCTGCTGAATATCCCCTCGAACTATAAAGTGCTGTTTCTGCAAGGCGGCGCCAGCCAGCAATTTGCCCAGATCCCACTGAACCTGCTGCCCGAGGGTGGCAAGGCCGACTATGTCGACACCGGTATCTGGTCGCAGAAAGCCATTGAAGAAGCCTCCCGCTACGGGCAGGTGAATGTGGCGGCCACTGCCAAGCCTTACGACTATTTCGCAATTCCCGGCCAGAACGAATGGCAGCTGTCGCCAGATGCGGCCTACGTGCACTACGCGCCGAACGAAACCATTGGCGGCCTGGAATTCAACTGGATCCCGGAAACCGGCGACGTTCCCCTGGTGGCCGACATGTCGTCCGACATCCTCTCGCGCCCTGTGGATATCTCCCGTTTCGGCATGATCTACGCTGGCGCGCAGAAGAATATCGGCCCCAGCGGCATCCTGGTGAACATCATTCGCGAAGACCTGCTGGGGCGTGCCCGTTCGCTGTGCCCGACCATGCTCGACTACAAGGTCGCGGCGGACAACGGCTCGATGTACAACACGCCGCCGACCCTGGCCTGGTATCTGTCCGGCCTGGTGTTCGAATGGCTCAAGGAGCAGGGCGGGGTTGAAGCCATCGCCAGGCTCAATGAGGCCAAGCAGCGCACCCTGTACGATTTCATCGACGCCAGCGGCCTGTACAGCAACCCGATCAACAAGACCGACCGCTCCTGGATGAACGTACCGTTCCGTCTGGCCGACGATCGCCTGGACAAACCGTTCCTGGTGGGCGCCGAGGCTCGCGGCCTGTTGAACCTCAAGGGCCACCGCTCGGTGGGTGGCATGCGCGCTTCCATCTACAACGCCGTGGACATCAACGCAGTCAATGCGCTGGTGGCCTACATGGCGGAGTTCGAGAAGGAACACGGCTGATGTCTGAGCAAGAACTCAAGGCTCTGCGCCTGCGTATTGACGCCCTGGACGAGAAGGTCCTGGAGCTGATCAGTGAGCGCGCGCGCTGTGCCCAGGAAGTGGCGCGGGTCAAGATGGGCTCCCTCGCCGAGGGCGAAGTGCCGGTGTTCTATCGTCCCGAGCGTGAAGCCCAGGTGCTCAAGCGGGTGATGGAGCGCAACCAGGGGCCGCTGGGCAATGAAGAGATGGCGCGTTTGTTCCGCGAAATCATGTCTTCGTGCCTGGCCCTGGAGCAGCCATTGAAAGTGGCCTACCTCGGTCCTGAAGGTACCTTCACCCAAGCCGCGGCCATGAAGCACTTCGGTCATGCGGTGATCAGCAAGCCGATGGCAGCGATCGATGAGGTGTTCCGTGAAGTGGCGGCCGGCGCCGTGAACTTCGGCGTGGTGCCGGTGGAAAACTCCACCGAGGGTGCGGTGAACCACACTCTCGACAGCTTCCTCGAGCACGACATGGTGATCTGCGGTGAAGTCGAACTGCGCATTCACCATCATCTGCTGGTGGGTGAGAACACCAAGACCGACAGCATCAGTCGCATTTATTCCCATGCCCAGTCCCTGGCCCAGTGCCGCAAGTGGCTGGACGCCCATTACCCGAATGTCGAGCGCGTGGCGGTGTCCAGCAACGCCGAGGCGGCCAAGCGGGTAAAGGGCGAGTGGAATTCGGCGGCGATCGCCGGCGACATGGCGGCAGGCCTGTATGGCCTGACGCGCCTGGCAGAGAAAATCGAGGATCGTCCGGACAACTCCACGCGCTTTTTGATGATCGGTAATCAGGAAGTGCCGCCGACCGGCGACGACAAGACCTCGATCATCGTGTCCATGAGCAACAAGCCCGGTGCCTTGCACGAGCTGTTGGTGCCATTCCACGACAATGGCATCGACCTGACGCGAATCGAGACCCGACCGTCGCGCAGTGGCAAATGGACCTATGTGTTCTTCATCGACTTCGTCGGCCACCACCGTGATCCGTTGGTCAAGGGTGTGCTGGAAAAGATCAGTCAGGAAGCAGTAGCACTCAAGGTGCTGGGTTCCTACCCGAAAGCGGTTCTCTGAGGCTTTAACAATGAGTGGCGACTTCCTCGCACTGGCACAACCAGGCGTGCAACAACTTTCGCCTTACGTTCCGGGCAAGCCCGTGGACGAACTGGCCCGTGAGCTGGACATCGATCCGGCCACCATCGTCAAGCTGGCGAGCAATGAAAACCCGCTGGGCGCCAGCCCCAAGGCCCTGGCGGCGATTCGTGACGAGCTTGCCGAGCTGACCCGTTATCCGGATGGCAACGGTTTTGCCCTCAAGTCCCTGCTGGCCGAGCGCTGCGGTGTGGAAATCGACCAGGTGACCCTGGGCAACGGTTCCAACGACATTCTGGAGCTGGTGGCTCGTGCCTACCTGGCGCCCGGCTTGAATGCGGTGTTCAGCGAGCACGCATTTGCCGTCTACCCCATCGTTACCCAGGCTGTCGGAGCCCAGGCTCGCGTGGTTCCGGCCAAGAGCTGGGGGCATGACCTGCCAGCCATGCTCAAGGCGATCGATGATCGGACCCGTGTAGTGTTCATCGCCAACCCGAACAACCCGACCGGTACCTGGTTCGGTGCCGAGGAACTGGACGAGTTTTTGCAGGATGTACCGGCCCACGCGCTGGTGGTGCTGGACGAGGCCTATATCGAGTACGCCGAAGGCAGTGACCTGCCGGATGGCCTGGACTTCCTGGCGGCCTACCCGAACCTGCTGGTTTCGCGAACCTTCTCCAAGGCCTATGGCCTGGCAGCCCTGCGGGTCGGTTATGGGCTGTCGACCCCGGTGGTGGCGGATGTGCTGAACCGTGTGCGCCAGCCTTTCAACGTCAACAGCCTGGCCTTGGCTGCGGCTTGCGCCGCACTTGAGGATGTGGGCTACCTGGCCGAGAGTCGTCGTCTGAACGAGGCCGGCATGCAGCAGTTGGAGGCGGGGTTCCGTGATCTGGGCCTGAGATGGATTCCTTCCAAGGGCAATTTCATTGCCGTGGACCTGGGGCGTGAGGCTGCGCCGATCTTCCAGGGGTTGTTGCGCGAGGGGGTGATCGTGCGTCCGGTGGCCAACTACGGCATGCCAAATCATTTGCGCATCACCATCGGCCTGCCGGCGGAAAACACTCGTTTCCTTGAGGCTTTGGCCAAGGTTCTGGCCCGTGCTTGATGTCATTCCAATGCAATCTGCTGTGCCTATGATCGGTCGCCTGGTGGTGATCGGCCTGGGGTTGATTGGCGGTTCCTTTGCCAAGGGTTTGCGTGAAAGTGGCCTGTGTCGTGAGGTAGTCGGTGTCGATCTGGATCCGCAGTCTCGCCAGTTGGCGGTCGAACTGGGGGTGGTGGATCGCTGTGAAGAGGATCTGGTCCTGGCTTGCCAGGGCGCCGATGTGATTCAACTGGCGGTGCCGATCCTGGCCATGGAAAAGCTGCTGGCTCTGCTTGCCGGCATGGATCTGGGCCAAGCGGTGCTGACCGATGTCGGCAGCGCCAAAGGCAATGTGGTGCGCGCTGCACAAGAAGCTTTTGGCGGCATGCCTGCACGCTTTGTCCCGGGGCACCCCATTGCGGGCTCCGAGCAGAGTGGTGTGGAGGCCTCCAACGCGCAGCTGTTTCGTCGGCACAAGGTGATCCTGACGCCTCTGGAGCAGACTGATACCGCGGCGCTGGACCTGGTCGACAGGCTTTGGCGTGAGCTGGGGGCGGATGTCGAGCACATGCAGGTCGAGCGTCACGATGAAGTCCTGGCGGCGACCAGCCATTTGCCGCACCTGCTGGCGTTCGGTCTGGTCGATTCCCTGGCCAAGCGCAGTGAAAATCTCGATATCTTCCGTTACGCTGCGGGCGGGTTCCGCGATTTCACGAGAATCGCCGGCAGCGACCCGGTCATGTGGCACGACATCTTCCTTGCCAATCGCGAGGCGGTACTGCGCACACTCGATACATTTCGCAACGACCTCGACGCTCTGCGTGATGCGGTCGATGCAGGGGACGGGCATCAATTGTTGGGCGTATTCACTCGCGCCCGGGTTGCCCGCGAGCATTTCGGTAAAATCCTGGCCCGCCGGGCCTATGTGGACGCTATGAACTCCAACGATCTGATTTTCCTGGCAAATCCTGGTGGCCGCCTGTCTGGGCGGATTCGTGTACCGGGCGACAAGTCGATTTCTCACCGCTCGATCATGCTTGGCTCGCTGGCTGAGGGCACCACTGAAGTGGAAGGTTTCCTCGAGGGCGAAGATGCTCTGGCGACCTTGCAGGCTTTCCGCGACATGGGCGTGGTCATCGAAGGGCCGCATCATGGTCGTGTGACCATTCATGGTGTTGGCTTGCACGGCTTGAAGCCGGCTCCAGGGCCGATCTACCTGGGGAACTCCGGTACCTCGATGCGCCTGCTGTCGGGCTTGCTGGCTGCACAAAGCTTCGACAGCACGTTGACTGGCGATCCGTCCCTGTCCAAGCGTCCGATGAATCGTGTGGCGAACCCGCTGCGGGAAATGGGCGCGGTCATTGAGACGGCTGCCGAGGGTCGCCCGCCGATGGTGATTCGTGGCGGTCACAAGCTCAAGGGGCTCACCTACACCTTGCCGATGGCCAGTGCGCAGGTTAAGTCCTGCCTGTTGTTGGCGGGTTTATATGCCGAAGGGAAAACCACGGTCACCGAGCCGGCTCCGACCCGTGACCATACCGAGCGCATGCTGCGTGGCTTCGGCTACTCGGTGAGTGTCGACGGCGCCACGGCCTCGGTCGAATCCGGCGGCAAGCTCAAGGCAACCCATATTGAGGTGCCTGCGGACATTTCTTCCGCGGCGTTCTTCCTGGTGGCTGCATCCATTGCCGAAGGTTCCGAGCTGGTGCTGGAGCACGTGGGGATCAACCCGACCCGTACAGGTGTGATCGATATCCTGCGGTTGATGGGCGCTGACATTCGCCTGGAAAACCAGCGCGAAGTGGGTGGCGAGCCGGTTGCCGATCTGCATGTGCGCGCCGCCAAGCTCAAGGGGATCGAGATTCCCGAAGAGTTGGTACCGCTGGCAATCGATGAGTTCCCTGTGTTGTTCGTCGCGGCCGCTTGCGCCGAAGGACGCACGGTGCTGCGTGGCGCTGAAGAGCTGCGGGTCAAGGAGTCTGACCGTATCCAGGTGATGGCTGATGGCCTGCTGACCCTGGGGGTCAAGTGCGAACCGACCCCGGACGGCATCATCATCGAGGGTGGCCAGATCGGCGGCGGGGAGGTTCATGGGCATGGTGACCACCGTATCGCCATGGCTTTCAGTGTCGCCTCGCTGCGCGCCAACGCGCCGATCCGCATTCATGACTGCGCCAACGTTGCGACCTCGTTCCCGAACTTCCTTGCGCTGTGCGCGCAGGTGGGGATCCGTGTCGCGCAAGAGGCTCAGTCGTGAATATCAAGTCGCCGGTGATCACCATCGATGGGCCGAGTGGTTCGGGTAAGGGCACCATTGCCGGGAAGCTGGCCAAGCATCTGGGCTGGTGTCTGCTGGACTCCGGAGCGCTGTACCGGCTTCTGGCGTTCGCCGCGCGCAATCATGGCGTCGATCTGACCAACGAAGAGTCGCTGAAATTGTTGGCGGCTCACCTGGATGTGCAGTTTCTCGGAGCTACCGAGAACCATCCGCAGCGGATCATTCTTGAGGGTGATGACGTGACGGATGACCTGCGCAACGAGCAGGTCGGGGCCTGGGCTTCTCAGGTTGCGGCGTTGCCTGCTGTGCGAGACGCCCTGCTGCAGCGTCAGCGTGCCTTTCAGGAGCCGCCGGGGTTGGTTGCCGATGGCCGCGACATGGGAACCGTGGTGTTTCCCGACGCTCCGTTGAAGATTTTCCTGACTGCCAGTGCCGAGGAGCGTGCTCGTCGCCGTTACTTGCAGTTGAAGGGAAAGGTCGATGGTGTTAGTCTGTCGAGTCTGCTAGATGAGATACGTGCGCGTGATGAGCGCGATACCCAGCGAGCGGTGGCCCCGCTCAAGCCGGCGGCTGACGCCATACAGCTGGATTCCACGGAGTTGTCCATCGATCAGGTGTTGCAACGCATCTTGAGTGAAATCGCCATTCGCGATATCGCCGGGTGAACAAGAAGGATTGCAGGGGACCAGTCATAGTCCTGCGATCGTTCTTTTATATGAACGTAACCCACATCGTCTGGGATGTGGCAGATGGGCGGATTCTTCGCCCTTATCAACAGGAATTAAAATGAGCGAAAGCTTTGCGGAACTCTTTGAAGAAAGCCTAAAAACCCTGAACCTTCAGGCAGGCTCCATCATCACCGGTGTTATCGTCGACATCGACTACCAAGCGCGTTGGGTAACCGTTCACGCTGGTCTGAAGTCTGAAGCGCTGATCCCGCTTGAGCAGTTCTACAACGATGCTGGCGAACTGTCCATCAATGTTGGTGATGAAGTTCACGTTGCTCTGGATTCGGTTGAAGACGGCTTTGGTGAAACCAAGCTCTCCCGTGAAAAAGCCAAGCGCGCTGAATGCTGGATCGTTCTGGAAGCAGCCTTCGCAGCCGAAGAAGTGGTCAAGGGCGTTATCAACGGTAAGGTTAAAGGCGGCTTCACTGTCGACGTTAACGGCATCCGTGCGTTCCTGCCAGGTTCTCTGGTTGACGTCCGTCCAGTGCGCGACACCACGCACCTGGAAGGCAAAGAGCTCGAGTTTAAAGTCATCAAACTCGACCAGAAGCGCAACAACGTTGTCGTTTCCCGCCGCAGCGTCCTCGAAGCCGAGAACTCCGCTGAGCGTGAAGCTCTGCTGGAATCCCTGCAGGAAGGTCAGCAAGTCAAAGGTATCGTCAAGAACCTCACCGATTACGGCGCATTCGTCGATCTGGGTGGCGTCGATGGCCTGCTGCACATCACCGACATGGCTTGGAAGCGTATCAAGCATCCTTCCGAAATCGTCAACGTTGGCGACGAGATCGATGTCAAGGTTCTGAAGTACGATCGCGAGCGCAATCGTGTTTCCCTGGGCCTGAAGCAACTGGGCGAAGATCCATGGGTTGCTATCAAGGCTCGTTACCCAGAAAGCACCCGCGTTACCGCTCGTGTAACCAACCTGACCGACTACGGCTGCTTCGCTGAGCTGGAAGAAGGCGTGGAAGGCCTGGTACACGTTTCGGAAATGGACTGGACCAACAAGAACATCCACCCTTCGAAAGTCGTACAAGTCGGCGACGAAGTGGAAGTTATGGTTCTGGACATCGACGAAGAGCGTCGTCGTATCTCCCTCGGCATCAAGCAGTGCAAGTCCAACCCATGGGAAGACTTCTCCGGCCAGTTCAACAAGGGCGATAAGATCTCCGGCACCATCAAGTCGATCACCGATTTCGGTATCTTCATTGGTCTGGACGGCGGCATCGACGGTCTGGTTCACCTGTCCGACATCTCCTGGAACGAAGTGGGCGAAGAAGCCGTACGTCGTTTCAAGAAGGGCGACGAGCTGGACACCGTTATCCTGTCGGTTGACCCAGAGCGCGAGCGTATCTCCCTGGGTATCAAGCAACTGGAAAGCGATCCGTTCTCCGAGTACGTCCAAGAGAACGACAAAGGCGCAATCGTTAAGGGTGTTGTAAAAGAAGTTGACGCCAAAGGCGCCATCATCACCCTGGCTAACGATATCGAAGCTACTCTGAAAGCCTCCGAAATCAGCCGTGACCGCATCGAAGATGCGCGTAACGTCCTGAAAGAAGGCGAAGAAGTTGAAGCCAAGATCATCAGCGTTGACCGTAAGAGCCGTGTAATCCAGCTCTCGATCAAGTCGAAAGACGTTGAAGACGAGAAAGAAGCTATCCAGAGCCTGCGCGACAAGCCAGCTGCTTCGGATATCGCTGCTGGTCCTACCACTCTGGGTGACCTGCTGCGTGCACAAATGGAAAAGCAGAACTAAGTTCTGTCAGACCATAAAAAGGGCGACTTCGGTCGCCCTTTTTTATGCCTGAAATTCGAGGAGCTCAGAGCGAAGTACCGGAGAAACCAATCTGTGCAATGAGTTGTCTCTTTCTTAGGTGGGTTGGCTGCCGTGTCAGGGTCTAGGCTTACCCAATGGGTGCATTATTCAAGCAGCATAAGCTGCCTTAAGGAAGAGCATGAGCAGGTTGGGTGTCGTGGTTTTGATTCTTCTTTTGGCTGGGTGTACGACCAATGTAAAGACCCATGCGACACGCGGGGTCAGTGGCATAGAGGTCGACTGTTCGGGGCTGGGGTCGGATTGGGACAAATGCTACAAGCGTGCTGCGCGTGAGTGTAAGGCCAATGGCTACAAGGTCATTACCAAGTCCAGTGATGCCAGGGATGAGGAGGGGGATTATCCCTTCGGTTGGAATCCGGCGGGTTATCTGACCCGAACGATGCTGGTCATGTGTCGATAGGGCGGCTTTGCGTTTTTGTCACTGCATCTTCTACAAGAAAGGAGTTTGTATTGGCGTCGCAGATGGGCTGTTCAAAACCCTCAGAGCATGCTAAAACCTTTGAAGCACTGACCTAGCTGCTTGAAAAAGAAGGGAAAAATATGACGAAGTCGGAGTTGATCGAACGAATTGTCACCCATCAAGGGCTGCTCTCATCCAAGGATGTCGAGTTGGCCATCAAGACGATGCTTGAGCAAATGTCGCAGTGTTTGGCTACCGGTGATCGGATTGAGATACGAGGGTTTGGTAGTTTTTCACTTCACTATCGTGCACCTCGAGTAGGTCGTAACCCAAAAACAGGTCAGTCAGTTAGCTTGGATGGAAAGTTCGTCCCCCACTTTAAGCCGGGTAAAGAGTTGCGAGATCGGGTGAATGAGGATGATGTTGTCTAATGAAAGGCCCTAATTTTCTCTTCTGGCGACAGGCTGCCGTGATTCGATAGGCTTGGAGCGGACCCTAATGTCATCTTAGATAAGGGTTTATAAGCTAACTCATATGGCTTTGCTGGCTGTTGATTGCGAGATATGTCGTTCCATACTCAAATAAGTATGCACTTTCGAGCGTTTCTATTATATTGCAAGAGCGGAAGGGTGGCATCAAGTACATCAATGCTGCGCGATGTATTATGAAATGTTGCTGATCGAATGAGTTCGACGGAGCGCGCCTTTATATCTGTCAAGAGCTTAGGTGCGGCATATCTTTCTTGTTTTTTTGCGATTAAGTGGATTGTTGTTGACATTTTTTGTTAAGTGTGAATCTTTCTATCTTTTGTTTGGCGCTATCAGAAATTTTGATTTAGGAAGTGGAAATGACAGCTAAAAAAGCATTGATTACTGGTATTACGGGGCAGGATGGTTCCTACCTAGCAGAGTTCTTGCTGGAAAAGGGGTATGAGGTCCATGGTATCAAGCGTCGTGCCTCTTCCTTTAACACCCAAAGAGTAGATCATATTTATCAAGATCCACATGTCGATGATCAGCGCTTTATTTTACATTATGGCGACTTAACAGACTCTTCTAATTTGACTAGGATAATTCAAGAGGTGCGGCCTGATGAAATTTACAATTTGGGCGCACAGTCTCATGTCGCTGTTAGCTTTGAGTCACCAGAATATACTGCAGATGTTGATGCGATGGGTACACTACGTATCTTAGAAGCTATCCGTCTACTGGGGTTGGAGAAAAAAACTCGCTTTTATCAAGCTTCAACTTCGGAGCTTTATGGGTTAGTTCAAGAAGTACCGCAGCGCGAAACAACTCCATTTTATCCGCGATCTCCATACGCTGTTGCAAAACTTTATGCCTATTGGATTGTTGTTAACTATCGAGAAGCATATGGAATGCACGCTTGTAATGGAATCCTTTTCAATCACGAGTCACCACGTCGTGGAGAGACATTTGTCACTCGAAAGATTACACGCGGATTAGCCAATATAGCTCAAGGGCTCGAGCAATGTTTGTACATGGGGAATATGGATGCTCTTCGCGACTGGGGGCATGCAAAAGATTATGTTCGTATGCAGTGGATGATGCTTCAACAGGATAAGCCTGAAGACTTTGTAATTGCTACTGGTGTCCAATATTCTGTGCGTGAATTTGTTTTGTGGTCTGCTGCGGAGCTAGGAATTACAATCCGCTTTGAGGGAAATGCCCTTGAGGAGAAAGGCGTTATTGAGTCTATCATTGGCGATAGTGCTCCAGCTCTGAAGCCTGGTGATGTGATTGTGCGTATTGATCCACGCTACTTCCGCCCTGCCGAAGTAGAGACATTATTGGGCGACCCCACCAAAGCGAAAGTAAAATTAGGCTGGACTCCAGAAATTACAGCTCAAGAAATGTGTGCAGAGATGGTCTGTGAAGATCTTGAGGTAGCTAAGCGACATGCGCTTTTGAAGAAGCATGGTTACGATTTACCTGTTTCTCTGGAAAACTGACATGACTAATTATCAAGGGGACTGCATTTTTATTGCTGGCCACAATGGGATGGTCGGCTCAGCTATCGTACGCCGTTTAAAAAGTTTGGATTATAAAAATTTAGTTACGCGAGATAGAGGTGATCTAAACTTACTTGACCAAAAGTCTGTAGAGGATTTTTTTTCAAAAAATAAAATTCAACAAGTATATATGGCTGCGGCGAAAGTTGGAGGTATTTATGCAAATAACACCTTTCCTGCGGAGTTTATATATGAAAACTTGCTAATGCAGGCTAATGTGATTAATTCTGCGCATAAAAACGGTGTGCAGAAGCTGCTTTTTTTGGGATCTTCGTGTATTTATCCTGTAATGGCTGAGCAGCCGATGACCGAAAGTGAACTATTGCGAGGGCGGCTAGAGCAAACTAATGAGCCCTATGCGATCGCAAAAATTGCAGGGATAAAATTGTGTGAAAGCTATAATCGTCAGTATGGCCGCGACTATAGAAGCGTAATGCCCACTAATTTGTATGGCCCTAATGATAACTATCATCCGAATAACTCTCATGTGATTCCCGCCTTGATTCGTCGTTTTCATGAAGCGGTTTTGACTAATCAAGATGAAGTAGTTGTTTGGGGAAGTGGTACACCAAAACGTGAGTTTCTACATGTCGATGATATGGCTAGCGCGTCTGTCCATGTCATGGAATTGTCGCGTGATATTTATGAACAACATACTTCCCCCATGCTATCCCATATTAATGTTGGTACTGGCGAGGATTGTACCATTCGAGAGTTGGCAGAGACTATCGCTCAAATTACTGGGTTTAAAGGGAAGTTAACTTTTGATTCGAGCAAGCCTGATGGAGCTCCGAGAAAGTTAATGGATGTATCTCGTATTGAAGCTTTGGGGTGGAAGTCAAATATAAGTTTGGGCTCAGGGTTGCGTGAGGCTTACAAGTGGTTTTCGGATAATGAGTGTAAATTTCGTTCGAGCTGAATAGCTATTACTCTGTTAGTTTTGCATAAAATTGACCACCTTATATTCTTGCAAGACAAGGGTTTAGGTGGTTAGTTGTTTGTTTTGTTGTGGATTTAAACTATTAGCGTTTTTTTGAGTTGGCTTTTATGTTGAGGCATTTAATAAATTTAGTTCTTTCTGTTCTACCTCCCTCTCGACTTTTTGGGTTGAGGTGTTTTCTGTGGCGTTTCGCCGGAGTAAATATCGCAAAGGGAGTGAAAATTTGTGGCCGTGGATGGATATACGGTCGAGGTCCTTTAAGCATTGCAGAGGGAACTTGGTTGAGCCCAGGTGTTATCTTTCATACGCATATAGAGGCTGAAATAAAATTAGGCATTAACTGTGATATTGGGCCTGGTGTAGAGTTTGTCTTAGGAGGGCATGAGGTTGGTGCTAGAGAGCGGCGGGCTGGTCAAGGTAAGGCTGCTTCGATATCAGTAGGAAGTGGCTGTTGGATTGGTGCCAAAAGTTTAATTCTTGGCGGTGTGAGAATTGGTGACGGAGCTATCATCGCTGCTGGTTCTGTTGTGGTTAAAGATGTTCCTGATAATGCATTAGTGGCGGGTGTTCCTTCCGTTGTTAAAAGGTTCTTACAATGAAAAAGCCAGCTGTGTTCATAATTTGTAATGCTCTGGATGATACAACTCGTACCGAAAGAGGAATTAGTACCGATAGCCCGGCCGCATCCCGGAAAGTATTTATGCTTTGCCAGGCATTACGTAGCGCAGGAGCGAGACCTTATGTCCTGAGTTTAGGGCGGGGTAGTGTTAGCGGGGGGAGTACATATTTTGGTCGTAAAGCCAAGAGGGTGAATGGTATACCAGTTATATATTCTGCCTTTTCACACGTCAGCGGTATTTCACAACTGCTTTCTCTATTTTCTTTAATTGGCATATTATTTCGTTTTTCAAATTATTCTTTAAGGTCGGCTATTTTTTATAATAGAATGAGTGCTTATCTGCCACTTCTTTTTGTCTCTAGTATTATGGGATATAGATGTTTCTTGGATCTAGAAGATGGGGAGACTTTAAAGGTTGGGCAGCCTATAATAAAAGCTAGATGGAATAAATTTTTAGTATGGACTTATGATCGGTATTGCTCGGGGGGGGCACTTCTTGCTTGCAGCGCCTTGGCTGCTAGAACAGCCATTCGCCCTGTTCATTGTTATTATGGCTCGGTGTCGACTCCTAAAGTTAAGAACCTTTCATGGCTAGAGTCTGAGCGTAATATTTTGATGGGGGGGAGTCTTAGTTCAGAAACAGGTGTGGATATATTGATTGATGCTATTCGATTTCTCCGCAAAAACGAGGAGCCTTGGACTAAAAGGCTGTGTATTCATGTAACTGGTAAGGGAGAGGCCTTCAATGCTCTTAAAAAATTAGCATTAGAAGACGGATTTCCTAAAGTCACGATTCATGGACGCACCAGTGATCTTGAATACATTCAAATTCTAGAGCAATGCTGTGCTGGTTTAGCCTTGAAACCGATAGGCGGCGCAATGGCTGAAACTACGTTTCCTTCGAAGGTCATTGAATTTGCTGAGGCAGGATTACTGGTTATAAGCACGGATATTAGTGATGTTCGAAAGGTTTTGGGTGATGGAGCATTATACTTAGAGTCAAACGATCCGATGGAGCTTGCAGAGATATTAAGACTCGTTGTCGAAGAGTCAGAGTTAGGCCGCTGCTATGCAGAGAAGGGCAGTTCAGCTGTGCTTAAATATTGTTCCCCTGCTTCCGCCGGTCAGGCTGTCCTTGATTTTATTGTCAGGGAGGTTCCATGAGTAAGCCTCGTCCCTTCATTACTTGGCAACCAGTGCTGACCGATCATCAGGCTTATACTTATGAGGAGCTTTCCCGGCAAGCTAAGTCTCCCTTGCTTGCTTATGTTCTGACTCTTGAGGATGAAGTTCGTCGTTCTCAAGGTTGGCTTGATACTAAAGTGGAGTCAATAAATAGAACACAAATCCCTGAGAAAAAGTGGATGCGATATTGCTACAAACAAATGCATGAGCATCAAAATGGGATTCATATATTTGGAAGTTCTTTCCAAAGTATCAAGATGATTTATTGTTTGTTGCTGGCGATTTGGTTTAAAGTCGAATTTTATCTTGTATCTGAGCCATACTCTCCTATTTCTCTTGGCTATTTCTCTGAGGAGAAATATGCGCTTGCGCACATAAAGTCTAGAGTTCGACCTTATATTTATAAACTCTATTCTTTAATGCTCAAGCATCGGGTGTCGGGGGTGTTTGCGATATCAAAAACAGCAATTACTCAATACTCTAAAGCCGGCATTCCTGATAATAAATTATTCCCGTTTGGCTATTTCATACCTTCATCGAATTTTAGCAATCTAAAGCCGTTGAAGACGGATTCAAAGAGTGGAGTTCTTCGGGTAGTTTTTGTAGGAGCTCTGATAGCAAGAAAAGGGTTGGATTTGTTAATTCATGCGGTTAACAGCTTGGGTGATGACGTTGTCCTAGATGTTTATGGCTCGGGAAACCCATTGCTTTATAATATGGATGGTGTGAAAGTCAGATATTGTGGAGTAATTCCCTTTGGCTCCTCCCAAGAGATTATCGCTCAATATGATGTTTTAGTATTACCAAGTAGGCATGATGGTTGGGGAGTAGTGGTGAATGAGGCGATATGCGCTGGCGTCCCTGTAATTTGTAGTACTCAGGTGGGAGCAAGTGTTTGTTTGAAGCGTTTTGCAGCGGGTATAATTTTTGATATTCAAGAACCGCATTTACTTAAAAACTCGCTAGAGTTTCTTTTAAAAAATCCACTATCTTTGCAAAAGTTATCCTTAGCTACAAAAACTGCGGCTATTCATATTCAACCAAGTGTCGCTGCCAGTTATATGCTATCCGTAATGCAAAAAGGGGAAGTGAATCGAAAAAAGGTTACTTCACCTTGGTATTCGGAGTAATTGATTTTTATGAATGTAAAGTTTGTTCGTGTGCATCTCACCAATATTGCAGGATTAGGCGCTGTTCAGTTGCTAAAATCGTTGCTGCCTGCACTTTCGCGTTGCGAAAATATTAAACTTAAAGAGCTATATCTTCCAAGCTCTGGAGAGTTTTCCGAATATTTAATTAATGATCCGGAAATAAATAAATCATATTATAAGAGAATTTTGCCTAATTCAATTTCTAGATTTTTTGAATGTATGTTATTCGGTGGATGTTTTTCTGGGGATGCGCCTCTTTTGGTTATGGGGGACTTACCTATCCGTTGTAGTGTAAATCAGACAGTTTTTGTGCAAAATTCGCATCTGATAATTCCTGATAAAATTACTTGGGAAAGATCAAGTTTTAAATACTTTATTTTTAGGTGGGTATTCTCCGTTAATATAAAGTATGCAAAGGCATTCATAGTCCAAACTACACTAATGCGCGATGCTCTTATTAAGTCTTATCCTTCGTTACATTCGCGAATTCATGTTGTAGCTCAACCTGTACCTAGCTGGCTTCTTCAGGCAGGGATAGCGCGGAGTGGACGGGCAGGGGCTATTAATGCCCCATTACGATTAATTTATCCCGCAGTAGATTATCCGCATAAAAACCACAAATTATTGAGTAACTTACAAGCTAGTATTTCATCACAATGGCCAGTCGAAAGCCTTGAATTAACTGTTGATCAAGAAGCTCATCCTGCTAGTGAGATCTCGTGGGTTCATTGCCGTGGGCGTCTATCGCCACAGCAGATGCTAGAATCTTATAATTATGTCGATGCTCTTTTGTTTTTATCTAAAGAAGAGAGTTATGGATTTCCACTTGTTGAGGCGATGTTTGTTGGTATCCCTATAATTTGTCCCGATCTTAAATACGCGAGGGCTTTGTGTGGAGATCAAGCTATATACTTTGTGGTCGATGATATTGAGTCTTTGAGGAGGGCTGTTGAAGAATTGCATAAAAGATTATCACTAGGCTATTGGCCGGATTGGAGTGAGCAGTTGAAGGGGATCCCAAAGAATTGGGAGTCTGTTGGGCGAAAAATCTTAGAGATTGCTGTGCAAGAATAATCTGCTGCAATGAGTTTAATTTAGTTAAAGGGATATTGAATGTTAGTTCCAATAATTATGGCTGGTGGTTCGGGTTCCCGCCTCTGGCCGCTCTCTCGTCAGCTAAAACCTAAGCAATTTCTATGTTTGACAGACGATAATATGTCGATGTTGCAAGCGACCATCACGCGCTTGAATGGCTTGGACGTGACTTTGCCACGGGTGATTTGCAATGAAAGTCACCGATTCCTCGCTGCGGAACAACTAAGGCAGCATGGCTGGGAAAATTTTAATATTCTCTTGGAACCCGTTGGTCGAAATACTGCTCCAGCAGTTGCTTTAGTTGCTCTGCAAGAATGTATAGGTAGCCAAGATCCTATACTACTTGTCTTAGCGGCTGATCATCTGATTAATAATACGGAGGCCTTCCAAACCTGTATTCGCAACGCACGAGCATTAGCTTTAGATGGTAAATTAGTAACATTTGGTGTTGCTCCTACTCATGCTGAGACGGGGTATGGCTATATCCAGAAAGGATCCGACTTAGAGAATGGTAGTTTTGAAGTGGCTCGATTTGTGGAGAAGCCAAATCAAAAACTTGCTAACTCGTATTTGGAAAGTGGTAGCTACTTCTGGAACAGTGGGATTTTTATGTTTCGCGCCAGTCGTTATTTAAGTGAGCTAGAGCGTTTTCGCCCAGATATCTTGAATGCTTGCCGCGAAGCCTTATCTCAGGGAGAGCAGGATATGTATTTCACTAGGATAGGACATGAAGAGTTTGAACGCTGCCCTGATGAATCGATTGATTATGCTGTGATGGAGAATACAACCGATGCTGTCGTTGTGCCTATGGATGCCGGTTGGAGCGATGTTGGTTCATGGGCCGCACTATGGGATGTAGGAGAGAAGGATTCTCAAGGGAATATTTGTCGTGGCGATGTGGTTGTAGAAGGTTCAACTAATAATTATATTTATTCCGGAAGTCGACTGGTTAGTACCGTTGGTGTTGAAAATCTAATTATTGTAGAGACCAAAGATGCGATACTGGTAGCTCATAAAGAACATGTCCAAAATGTAAAGAAAATTGTTGAAGACCTAAAAAGCTCTGGTCGTTCTGAATGTGAAACGCATCGAGAAGTATACCGGCCTTGGGGTATATATGACTCGATAGACAATGGTGCTCGTTACCAAGTTAAGCGTATTACTGTTAATCCAGGGGCTAAGTTATCATTACAGATGCATCACCATCGGGCGGAGCATTGGGTTGTTGTAAGTGGAACTGCAAAAGTTACTAATGGTGATAGAACGTATCTGGTGTCAGAAAATCAATCTACTTATATTCCTATAGGGCAAGTACATAGTCTTGAAAACCCAGGTGTGATTCCTCTAGAGTTAATTGAGGTACAATCTGGTTCCTATCTCGGGGAAGATGATATTGTAAGGTTTGAAGACCTATATGGTCGCGTATAAGAGGTGGGCTTGAAAGTATCTATTATTACGGTTTGTTATAATAGTGCCTCTACTATCAGAGGAACTATTGAGTCTGTTTTATCTCAGAGTTATGCTGATATAGAATATATAGTAATAGACGGTGGCTCTTGTGATGAAACTATTGATATAGCTATGTCATATGCTGAAAAAATAAGCTGTTTTATAACAGAAAAAGATAATGGCATTTACGATGCTATGAATAAAGGGCTTGCGTTAGCTACGGGCGATATTGTAGGTTTTTTGAACTCAGATGATTTCTACGAAAATGCAGATGTTTTATCCTCTGTTGTTGATGTTTTCTGGAGTTCTCCAGCAACTGATATAGTTTTTGGAGACGTTGTTTTTGTTGAACCATCAGAGCTAGAAAAAATTACTCGTTTTTATCGGGCAAATAGGTTCTCTTCATGGAAGTTACGCTTTGGCTGGATGCCTCCCCATCCAGCTACATTTGTTCGTAAAACTGCATATGAAAAGGTTGGTAGCTATTCGCTCAAATATAGAATTGCTGCCGATTACGAAATGTTTGTTCGTTTGCTTTGGGTTTATAGTTTTAGGTATTTATATATAGATAAAGTCCTTGTGCGTATGCGTTCAGGAGGAGTAAGTACTTCTGGTCTAAAGAGTAGTTTAAAGCTGAATCTAGAGATAGTGACTGCTTGTAGAAGTAATGGGTTATACACAAATGCATTTATGATTTTTTTGAAACTACCATTCAAGTTGTATGAGTTGATTCGCAAACCCAAAGGTATAGAAAAATGAAGCGTGTATTTCTAACCGGAGCGAGTGGTTTTGTCGGGTCGGGGATTTTAAAGCGATTAGCTTCATTTGAAGATTTTGAGGTTACTGCAGCTATCCGTAACTCTAGCGCTCCTTTACAGTATGTTATACATGGCGTTGTTAATTTAGATGCTAAAAGTTTTAGTTTGAATAATATTGATGTCGTTATTCATGCCGCTGCTAGAGTCCATATAATGAATGAGCGCTCGCTCAATGCTTTAGCTGACTATCGTAAAGTGAATGTCGAGTGGACATTAAATTTGGCGCAGCAGGCAGCGGCAAGCGGGGTTAAACGATTTATTTTTTTGAGTTCAATTAAGGTTAATGGGGAAAGTACAAGCCTCGGACAGCCATTTCGTGCAGATGATGTACCTTCACCCTCTGATTATTATGGTATTTCGAAGTTTGAGGCGGAGCAGGGCTTGCTCAAGATAGCGGCTAACTCAAAAATGGAAGTTGTAATTATAAGGCCTGTTTTAGTATATGGGGATGGAGTGAAGGCTAATTTTCACAGCTTGATTGATTGGTTGAATAAGGGGATTCCATTACCTTTTGGTAAACTATTGAACAAACGCAGTTTGGTGGCATTGGATAACTTAGTTGATTTAGTTTTTTCTTGTATGAGCCACCCAGAAGCAGCTAACCAAGTATTTCTTGTTAGTGATGATGAGGATTTGACTACAGCTCAACTTTGTCAGCGGGTTGGAAAGGCGTTGGGACGCCATATTTGGCTGTTGCCGGTTCCAGTGTTTTTGCTGCGTGTGGTTTTTCAGGCTTTTGGAAAAAAATCTCAGGGGCAACGCCTTCTTGGCTCTTTACAGGTTGATATAGAGAAAACTAAGAAGCTGCTCGGTTGGCAACCAGTGATTGGGGTTGATAAAGCGTTGAAAATAGCGGTTGATGGTTTCAGGCGTAGAGGATGATTAAGGTAAGCGCATTTTTCTTATTCATTTCTTAACTTTCGTTAGCTGTGTTGTGAGTTCTTTGGCTTGTAGCACTAAATGTGTAGTATTGAGTGTGGCGTAAGATTCATCATTTTTCTTGGTTTTGTGAATTTATAGATTTTATCTATCGTTAGTGTTGTCCTATCGGTAATGGTTCGAGGAAGGTTATGATTGGAGTTTTGTTTACGGCGGTTTTCTTCTGCTCGTTACTTTTTACCGGAGCTTTACGTCGATATGCCATTGCTAGTAGCCTGATTGATATACCTAATGAGCGTAGCTCTCATTTGTTGCCGACACCTCGTGGTGGGGGCTTGGCTATTGTCATAAGCTATCTGATAGCGTTGCCTTTGCTTGCGCTGATGGGGGTTACAACTTGGCCTACGGTAATAAGTTTGCTGGGGGCGGGGGGGATCATTGCCTTGGTTGGATTTCTCGATGATCATGGGCATATCGCTGCTCGGTGGAGATTGCTTGCTCACTTTTCTGGTGCTGGTTGGGCCTTGTATTGGTTAGGAACGGTACCCTCGATTGATGTATTTGGTGTCGTTTTTAGTTTGGATTGGATTGGGTATTTGCTGGGAGCTTTATACCTTGTCTGGTTGATTAATCTTTATAATTTTATGGACGGAATTGATGGAATTGCTAGTGCTGAAGCAATAAGTGTTTGTGGTGGTGCTTGTGTGATTTATTGGTTGAGCGGGGATAGTGGGCTGCTTTCAACTTCTTTTTTATTGGTTGCTGCAGTATCAGGTTTTCTTTATTGGAACTTCCCTCCTGCACGTATCTTCATGGGAGATGCCGGTAGCGGTTTCTTGGGTTTAGTCCTCGGGATCCTGTCTCTTCAGGCTGCATCGTCTTCCCCTCGTTTAATGTGGATTTGGTTGATTTTGCTTGGCGTTTTTGTTGTTGATGCGACTTTTACTTTACTTCGCCGTCTTATTCGTGGGGATAAGGTCTACGAAGCGCACCGTAGTCATGCTTACCAATATGCATCTCGTCAAGTTGGTCGTCATTTACCCGTTACTCTTGCTGTGGTTCTTATCAATGCGCTTTGGTTAATGCCGATTGCTATGTGTGTAAGTATCTTCGGCTTGGATGGTATGCTAGGTCTGTTAATTGCTTATTTTCCTTTATGCCTTCTTGCCATAAAGTTTCACGCAGGGGCTGTAGAAAAACTCGGATGAAATAATACATGCTTTCTAATTTATTGGTTCGTCGTGTATTATGCTTTGGCTGATTTTCGAGGGTATGAGGTTTAATCGGAATTATGGATAAAATTCGGTCGTTTTTATTAAGTCTTTCCCGTAGAAAGAAGCGTGTGCTTCAAGTGGTTGTTGATATTTTCTTGGTGTGGATTGCGTTGTGGGCGGCTTTTGTTGTGAGGTTAGGGTTTGAAGATCTTAATAATCCTTTTTTTCTTCACCTCTGGCTGTTTGTAAGTGCTCCGATAATTGCAATTCCTTTGTTTGTGAGGTTTGGGATGTATCGCGCAGTTATGCGCTACTTTGGTAATGATGCCCTTATCACAATTATAAAAGCCGTAACTTTATCTTCTCTGATTCTCTCGTTGGTTGTGTATCTTTATAGTAATCACCAGGCTGTGGTTCCTCGATCAATTGTATTTAATTACTGGTGGCTGAGCATGGTAATGATTGGTGGTTTACGGTTAGCCATGCGCCAATATTTTCTAGGCGATTGGTTTACAGCTGTTCAGCACGTACCGTTTGCCAATCGAGATGATGGTTTACTCAAGGTAGCTATTTATGGTGCGGGGTCGGCAGGTAATCAGCTAGTCGCGGCACTTAGATTGGGGCGTTTCATGCGACCTGTAGCATTTATCGATGATGATAGCAGTATTGCTGACCGCATGATTGCTGGACTACAGGTATACAAACCCAAGTATTTGCAACAGATGATCGACGAAACGGGAGCGGAAGAAATACTTTTGGCGATTCCCTCATCTACTCGCAGTCGCCGTAGAGAGATTCTTGGTTTTCTTGAAGGCTTTCCTCTTCATGTTCGAAGTGTCCCCGGCTTTATGGATTTGGCCAGTGGCCGGGTGAAGGTAGATGATATTCAAGAGGTAGATATCGCAGATTTGCTAGGGCGCGATTCTGTCCCTGCACAAGAGGATTTACTAGCGCATTGCATTAAAAGAAAAACTGTTCTGGTGACAGGCGCGGGTGGGTCTATTGGGTCTGAACTATGCCGCCAGATTATTACCTTGGGACCTACTTCTCTATTATTGCTCGATCACAGTGAGTTCAATCTTTACAGTATCTTGTCCGAACTTGAGCAGCGTGTATCGAAAGAGTCTCGACTTGTAAAAATATTGCCAATTCTTGGATCCGTACGCAACTACGAAAAGTTGCTGTCAGTCATGAAAACCTGGAGCGTCGATACGGTTTATCACGCCGCTGCATATAAGCATGTTCCGATGGTAGAACATAATATCGCTGAAGGTGTACTTAATAATGTCATGGGGACGCTCAATACCGCGCAGGCTGCCCTGCAATGTGGTGTAGCCAACTTTGTATTGATTTCTACGGATAAGGCGGTTCGCCCAACCAATGTCATGGGTAGCACCAAACGACTGGCGGAGCTTACGTTGCAGGCGTTGAGCAAGGAGCTGGCCCCGGTTCTGTTCGATGATTTGTCAAATGTGTCACGGGTTAATAAAACTCGTTTCACCATGGTCCGTTTCGGGAATGTACTGGGCTCTTCAGGTTCGGTTATTCCGCTATTCCATAAGCAGATCAAGTCTGGTGGCCCGTTGACGGTCACTCATCCAAAGATCACCCGTTATTTCATGACCATCCCAGAGGCTGCCCAATTGGTCATTCAGGCAGGTTCGATGGGGCAGGGCGGGGACGTATTTGTATTGGATATGGGCGAGCCAGTCAGAATTGTCGAGCTGGCAGAAAAAATGATTCATCTTTCCGGGCTGAGTGTTCGCTCGGAGAAAAATCCTCATGGTGATATCGCGATTGAATTTACTGGCTTGCGGCCTGGTGAAAAGCTTTACGAAGAGTTGCTGATTGGAGACAACGTCGCCGCTACTCAGCACCCGATGATCATGAGTGCCAACGAGGATCATCTACCGTGGGAAACACTCAAGCTGAAGCTCGCTGAACTCCTTGCAGCCCTTGAGTTGGACGACTATGCAAGAGTTCGCCAGTTGCTTCGCGAGACCGTAAGTGGCTACACACCGGATGGTGAAATCGTCGACTGGGTCTATCAGCAGCGTCGTCTCAAACCTTGAATCTACATAAGCAGTAACTCTCTGGCTTTTGATTTGCTCGTGGCATCAACCTAGGTTTGGAAGGCAGCTTTGGAAAGCTGCTTTCCTTACTCGATGTCATGGAGCGTCACTATGCGTAACTCTTTTTTCACCTCATTGATCTTTGCTTTTCTCGCCAGCTTTGCACTTGTCACTCAAGCAGCGCCGGGTCCCCAGACCCAGCCCGGTTCTGCGCAAGTGGCGGAGCAGGCGCCGATTCAAGCGAGCAAGGTCAACCTCAATACGGCGGATGAGGCTGTGCTGCAACGCGAGCTTTATGGGGTGGGGGCTGCCAAGGCCAAGGCGATTGTCGCTTATCGGGAAGAAAATGGGCCCTTTGCTTCGGTGGACGAGTTGCTGGAGGTCAAGGGGATTGGCAGGGCAATTCTGGAACGAAATCTGGATAAGCTCGAAGTCAATTGAGTTCTCCCGCATAACGTTTGAAGGCCGGTCTCTGACCGGCCTTTTGTATTTCATGAGTGGGGTAGCTGACAGTGAATCTCTATCGCCTGGATTGATTATTTTCATGATGGCTCGAAAATATTATGGTAATAATATTTTTGGGCGCCAAATGTTTCTGGCCGAAGGCGCTCATTACTTTCATGCATTGTCAGGAGTCCAGCTATGAGTTCGATTCAATCCCAAGGTACAGCATTGGTCACTGGGGCCTCATCCGGTATTGGAGCGGTTTATGCCGAGCGACTGGCGGCGCGAGGTTTTGATTTGTTGCTGGTTGCTCGGGATGAGGGACGTTTGAAGGTGGCAGCCAATGCGTTGAGCGATAAATATAACGTGCAAGTGGAGGTGTTGAAGGCGGATTTGACGCTTAAGAAGGACTTACTGAATGTCGAGCAACGTTTGCGCGACGACTCCCGTATCAGCTTGCTGCTGAACAATGCGGGAGTAGCTGCCAACGGGGCTTTGGCTGGCGCCGACCTGGATCAGATGGAGCACATGATTCAGCTCAATGTAGTGGCACTGACCCGGCTGGCCGGGGTGGCTGCAACGAGTTTCTCTGCGACTGGGCGTGGGGCGATTATCAATATTGCCTCGGTGGTGGCCTTGATTCCTGAGCGTTTCAACGCGACTTATAGTGCAACCAAGGCATATGTACTCAGTTTGACTCAGTCGCTGCAGGCTGAGTTGAAGGGCAGCGGGGTTCGTGTACAGGCTGTCTTGCCGGGTGTCACTCGTACCGAAATCTGGGAGCGTTCAGGGCTCGATGCCAAGGCCATTCCGGCGGAAATGGTGATGGAGGTACAGGAGATGGTCGATGCGGCGTTGAGCGGCTTGGATCAGGGTGAGTTGATTACATTGCCTTCGCTACCCGATCCTGCGGATTGGCAGGCTTTGGTGGCGGCGCGCTTGGCTCTTGGCCCCAATCTGTCCAGGAGCAGTGCGGCCGCTCGCTATAAATAAGAAGAGTAGGTTGGAGCGGATCGCTTCAGCGCCGCTCCTGTTCCTTCAGGCCCTCGCGAACCACCTCCAGTATCCGAGTTCCCAACTCCGGGTTTTCCACGCTACGAGAAAGCATGAGTGCACCGACCAAGGTGGACATGAGCATCAGGCTTCGCTCGGCTTTCTGTTCGCCTTCCAGCACCGATTCTAGTTGTTCCAGCCTGGTGTTGAGCACCTCATCTGTAGTCGCACTGGGTTGCCCGCGCTGGCCGAGTTCCGAGCTCATGGTCGGTAGCGGGCAGCCTTGATGAGGGGACTTCTGGTGCCACTCGCAGAGGTAGTTATCGATAAAGGCTGGCAGTGGATGCTCTTGTGCGAACAGTGCAGCGCAATGGGCGTCCAGCTCTTGGGCGGCGGCGCGCAGGGCTTCTTCTACCAGTTCATCCTTGGACTTGAAGTGGGAATAGAAGCCGCCATGGGTCAACCCCAGGGCTTTCATCAGGGGCTGTAGACCTGTTGCACCTATCCCGTCACGCCGAAAACGTTCTGAAGCTTCCTTGATAATGCGTTGATGAGTCTGGGCTTTATGGTCTGGCGAGTAACGCATTTGAGAAACCTCCGCAACTAGAAGGCCATTTTAACCAAGGATTATCAGATCATGCCCCTACTTCTAGGCAGGGATTGTCAGCGTTGACAGCTTCCCGACAGCTTTTCGTGAGGGCATAAGGGGGTGATTGAAGTTGGCACGATAAGTGATTACCTGCTGTTCATGAATTGTTGAACAATCGTGAGGTGCCCCCATGAGCGACGGACTATCCCTGGCGGACCACATTACTGTGGAACTGCGGGCTGACATCATCGGTGGTCGTTTATTGCCCGGAATGGCGCTGGTGGAAAGCGAGCTGGTCAGTGCCTATAACGCCTCACGCAATACCATCCGTGAAGCCCTGCACCGCCTGGGGCAGGAAGGGCTGACCTGGTACGTGCGGCACAAAGGCGTGGTGGTCCGTCGCCTTGGTGCTGATGACGTGCGGGATCTGTTCCGAGTGCGCCGTACCCTGGAGTTGCAGGCCATCGCCAATGCTCGCCCGCTACGCGAGTACCAGTCCGATCGCATGCTCGATGCCATCGAAGCGGCGGAGCTTGCCCGGGAGCGCGAGGACTGGCGCGCCGTGGGAACCCATGGCCTGCGTTTTCACCAGCATGTGGTGGGGTTGCTGGGCTCGCCACTATTCGATGAGTTCTTCACTAACGTGGTGGCGCAGTTGCGCCTGGTGTTTTGTACGGCGCCGGATGAGGCGCGGTTTCAGGCGCCCTGGCTGGTCCGCGACCGACAGATCCATGAATGGCTTCTGGAGGGTGACAAGGCGGCCGCCATCGAGGCCATGGAGTTGTACCTGGACGACTCGGAGCGCCTGCTGTTGGACATGCTCGACCAATCCCTGTGTCACTGAATGAGGGCGATACCCATGTACAAAGACTATCCAGCGGCTTATCAGGTCAGCAAAGGTTCGGCGCTACAGGTGGACAAGGCGTTTTACGAACGCATTCGGCACAATCAGGGCCAACGCCATCTGATCGAGCAGTTCGAGGTTCCGATCCGTACCGGACGCGCCTGGAAGGTGCCCGCCGGGCACGTATTTCGGGTGACCACCCCGGTAGGGCCGCAGGTGGGCGACTTCAACGTATGGAATGCCAACGATCCGCGTGAGCGCCTCTGGGCTGCGCGCACCCGGCAGTTGCAGGGGGCGCATGTCAGTACCCACGACCGGCTCTGGTCGAACCTGCCTTTTCTGCGGCCGCTGGTGACCATCACCGATGACAGCCTGGCCCATTACGGCATCGACGAGCATGGTGGCCGCCTGCACGATCTACTGGGTACCCGTTGCGACCCCTATGTGAATCGCATGCTTACCGGCGAGGACTTTCACCATCACTGCCATTCCAACCTGACGCGGGCAGTGCTGCCTCATGGCCTGACCGAGTTCGATGTGCATGATGTGTTGAACATCTTCCAGTGCACGGGCCTGAACCATGACGACATGTACTTCATGAAGGCCTGCCCGGCGCAGAAGGGGGATTATCTGGAGTTCTTCGCCGAAATCGACCTGCTCTGTGCATTGTCGACCTGTCCGGGCGGAGATCTGTCCTTGCCGATGTGGGGGCCTGAAGCCCAGGACCCGTTAAGCGTGTGCCGTCCACTGGGAGTGGAAATCTATCGTCTGGACGAATCGCTGCTCGAAGGCTGGAGCCAGCCGCAACGTGCAGCCTATAAGGGCCAGCACGGGTTGCACATTGCCAAGGCCGAATGGGAGCGCTGAGCTTCCAGGCAGCCCCTGCACGTTAGGGTGAAGGGGCTGTAGGCTTAACGATCCTGCGCTTCCTTGGCATCCATTTGTGCGTTGCGCTCGGCCACGCGCTTGCGTTGCTCATCGGTCAGCTCGACCTTGTTGGCGGTGTCGCGCAGCATCATCAAGCCGCCAACGATAGAACCGATAGCAACCACCAGAATCAACCAGGCATACCAGGGCATAGGGCTCTCCTTAATGGGCAGTAGCCCGCAGGCGAAGGTTCGCCTTCGGGCCTGCCTATAACGCTTTGAGTTAAAGCGCTTCGCAGTGGTTCCATTGTATGCCTGATCCGCCTGGTGCGAGCAGAGCGCGGTTCAACGGCCGGTGAGCATGGCGTCCACCGGCGCGTCGGCCCGCAGTTGCCCGGTTAGCAGGAAGTAGATGAAGCCCAGGGCCATGAACACCAGAAATATCAGGCCGATCAGGGCATTGAACCAAGCCATGGCCACCAGGCAGACCGCGGCCAGTGCCAGGGCGATGGCCGGCACCAGCGGGTAGCCCGGGGCGCGGAAGCTGCGTGGCAGATTCGGTTCCGCCCTGCGCAGTTTGAACAGGCTGAGCATGCTCATGATGTACATCACGATGGCACCGAACACCGCCATGGTGATCATGGCGGCAGTGAGGGTCATGCCGCCAAGGTTGATCAGGCCATCGCTGTAGATGGCGGCGATGCCGATCAGGCCGCCGGCGATGATCGCCCGATGTGGCGTCTGAAAGCGCGACAGCCTGGCCAAGGAGGCAGGCAGGTAACCGGCCCGGGCCAGGGCGAAGAACTGGCGCGAATAGCCGAGGATGATCCCGTGGAAACTTGCCACCAGGCCGAACAGGCCGATCCATACCAGCATGTGCAGCCAGCCGGAACTGTCACCCACAACGGTCTTCATCGCCTGGGGCAGCGGGTCGTTGATGTTCGACAAGCTGCGCCAGTCCCCCACGCCGCCGGCGAAGAACATCACCCCCATGGCCAGCAGCACCAGGGTCAGGATGCCGCTGATATAGGCTTTGGGAATGGTGCGCTTGGGGTCCTTGGCTTCTTCGGCAGCCATGGCCGCGCCTTCGATGGCCAGGAAGAACCAGATGGCGAAGGGAATGGCGGCGAACATCCCGGCAATTGCCGGGGCGCCGAAGGCGTCGGCGCCTGCCCAGCCGTTGAGGGCGAAGTTGCTGAAGCTGAAGGCCGGGGCCACCACGCCCATGAACACCAGGAGTTCGGCCACCGCCAGCACGCAGACCACCAGTTCAAAGGTGGCTGCCAGTTTCACCCCGAGAATGTTCAGGCCCATGAATACGATGTAGGCGCCAACCGCCGCATGTTTCGGATCCAAGGCCGGGAATTGCACGTTCAGGTAAGCGCCGATGGCCAGGGCGATGGCGGGAGGGGCGAAGACGAATTCGATCAGGGTGGCCAGCCCCGCGATCAAGCCGCCTTTTTCACCAAAGGCGCGACGGCTGTAGGCAAACGGGCCGCCGGCGTGGGGAATCGCCGTGGTCAGCTCGGTGAAACTGAATATAAAGCAGGTATACATGGTTGCCACCATCAGCGAGGTCACGAGAAACCCCAGGGTTCCTGCCACGCCCCAGCCATAGCTCCAGCCGAAGTACTCCCCGGAAATCACCAGTCCGACTGCGATGCCCCATAAATGCAGCGTGCCCAAGGTGGGCTTGAGTTGTGTGTTCATCGGTTGCTCCCTGAACGATTAGGACGTGCTCGCGGCTGTTCTGTGCAGTGCCCATGCCAGTTCCTGGAGCACCGTCGTAAAGCACGAAAAGCTGTCGTATCGAGGATGTTTCGCCGATTTTTAGCACTATTGACCTTCAGTGCATGGGGGCGTGATGCCTCGCATCGGGGCAGCCGCGCTCCAGAGGCGAGCGATGCGCTTCATCGCCCCTCGTAAAGGCTGGATGACGCCAGTCTTTACGCTTTCTTTATGCGCTGCCCGCCCCGTCGATCTCGTTCCTTTACAGGCACCCTGCGGACAATGTCTGCATTCGCGGCAATCGCCGTACCACGGAGACATTCCATGAACATTCTGGACGCGGTGTCGCTGCTGCTGGCAGTGGGCCTGTTCATTTATCTATTGGTTGCGCTGCTGCGCGCGGATCGGAACTAGGAGCTGCGGTTATGCACAGTTATGACTATTGGCTGATCCTCGCCTTCTTCGCTCTGGTGCTGTTGCCCGCACCTTGGCTGGGGCGCTTCTACTACCGGGTGATGGAGGGCCAGCGCACCTGGCTGACCCCGGTCCTGGGCCCGGTGGAGCGTGTCTGCTATCGAATCTCCGGGGTCGATCCACAGGTTGAGCAGAGCTGGCAGAAATACACCCTGGCTCTGCTGGCCTTCAACCTGGCCGGGTTTGTCCTGCTGTTTGCCATCTTGCTGTTTCAGGATCACCTGCCGCTCAATCCGCAGCATCTTCCGGGGCAGGAATGGACGCTGGCGTTCAACACCGCAGTCAGTTTCATGACCAACACCAACTGGCAGTCCTACAGCGGCGAAGCCTCTCTGAGCTACCTCAGCCAGATGGTCGGCCTTACCGTGCAGAACTTCGTCAGCGCTGCCACCGGGCTGGCGGTGCTGGTTGCCTTGTGCCGCGGCATTGGCCGGCGTTCGGTGCGCACCCTGGGCAACTTCTGGGTCGATATGACCCGCGCCACCCTCTACGGCCTGCTGCCGCTGTGCCTGCTGCTGGCGCTGTTCCTGGTCTGGCAGGGCGTACCCCAGACCTTTGCCCATTACGTGGACGCCCTGACCCTGCAGGGCAATGACCAGGTCATTCCGCTGGGCCCGGCCGCCAGTCAGATTGCCATCAAACAGTTGGGCACCAACGGTGGCGGTTTCTTCGGCGTCAACTCGGCGCACCCGTTCGAGAACCCCACGGCCTGGAGCAATCTGTTCGAACTGGTATCGATCATCCTGATTCCGGTGGCCCTGGTGTTCACCTTCGGCCATTACGTCAAGGACCTGCGTCAGAGCCGGGCGATCATCGCCTGCATGTTCGCCTTGTTCCTGATCGGCGGTGCTACCTCGCTGTGGGCGGAGTATCAACCCAACCCGGCGTTGCAGAACGCAGCGGTAGAGCAGGCTGCGCCCATGGAAGGCAAGGAAGCCCGCTTCGGCACCACTGCCACGGTGCTCTGGTCGGTGACCACCACTGCGGCCTCCAACGGTTCGGTGAATGGCATGCACGACAGCCTCAACCCGCTGAGCGGCATGGTGGCGCTAATCAACATGATGGTCGGCGAAGTGATCTTCGGCGGCGTCGGCGCGGGCCTCTACGGAATGTTGCTGAACGTGTTGATCGCAGTGTTCCTGGCCGGGCTGATGATCGGTCGCACCCCGGAATACCTGGGCAAGAAGCTACAGGCCAAGGAGGTGCAGTTGCTGGTAGTGACCCTGATGGTGATGCCCATCGGCGTCCTGGTGCTGGGCGCCCTGGCCGCCAGCTTGCCGGGGCCGGCAGCAGCCATCAGCAACCCGGGGGCCCATGGCTTCAGTCAACTGCTCTACGCCTACACTTCGGCCAGCGCCAACAACGGCTCGGCGTTCGGTGGCTTCAGCGCCAATACCCCGTTCCATAACCTGATGCTGGGCCTGGGCATGCTGATCGGTCGCTTCGGCTACATCCTGCCGGTGCTGGCCCTGGCCGGCAGCCTGGCGATGAAGAAGACCGCACCCATCGGCCAGAACAGTTTTCCCACCCATGGCCCGCTGTTCGTGGCCTTGCTGACCGTGACCATCTTGCTGGTGGGCGGCCTGACCTTCCTGCCGACCCTGGCGCTGGGCCCAATCGCCGAACATCTGAGCATGGGCTTCTGAGGACCTGATGATGAATATGCATGTTCCTGCCTCGAACAAAGCCGCCGATGCGCTCGCCAAGAGCCAGCCGGCCAAGGCCGAAGTGGCGAGTACCGCAATCTCTGCCCTGTGGCGCCCGGCGCTGATCCAGGCTTTCGTCAAGCTTGACCCGCGCCAGTTGCAGCGCTCGCCAGTGATGCTGGTGGTGGAACTGACAGCGATCCTGACCACCGTGCTGTGTTTCATTCCGGACACCGCAGTGCCGACCTTCGTCGCCGCCCAGATTGCTCTCTGGCTGTGGTTCACGGTGCTCTTTGCCAACTTCGCCGAGGCCCTGGCGGAAGGCCGCGGCAAGGCTCGCGCCGACAGCCTCAAGGCCGGCAGTGAGGGCTTGAGCGCCCGCCGCCGGGCCAGCGACGGCAGCTATCAGCTGGTGCCGGCGGTCAATCTGCGCAAAGGCGACGTGGTGCGGGTCGAAGCCGGCGAAATGATTCCCGGCGATGGCGAGGTGATCGAAGGTATCGCCGCGGTCAACGAAGCGGCAATCACTGGTGAATCGGCTCCGGTGATCCGGGAATCCGGCGGTGATCGTTCGGCGGTGACCGGCAATACCCGGCTGGTCTCCGACTGGCTGCTGGTGCGCATTACCAGCAACCCTGGCGAGTCGACCCTGGACCGCATGATCGCTCTGGTGGAAGGCGCCAAGCGGCAGAAGACACCGAACGAAGTGGCCCTGGATATCCTGCTGATCGGCCTGACCCTGATCTTCCTGCTGGTGGTGGTGACCCTGCAGCCCTTCGCCCACTTTGCCAATGGCAGCCTGCCGCTGGTGTTCCTGGTGGCGCTGCTGGTGACCCTGATCCCCACCACCATCGGCGGCCTGCTCTCGGCCATCGGGATTGCCGGGATGGACCGCCTGGTGCGCTTGAACGTGATCGCCAAGTCCGGGCGTGCGGTGGAGGCGGCGGGGGACGTGCACGTGTTGCTGCTGGACAAGACCGGCACCATCACTTTCGGTAACCGCCGTTGCAGCGCCATCTACCCGGCGCCGGGTGTCAGTGCCCAGGTACTGGCCGAAGCGGCTTTGATGGCCTCCCTGGCGGACGACACCGCCGAAGGCAAGTCCATCGTCGAGTACCTGCGGGAGCTTTATCCACAGCCCGAGCCGGGCAGCGATCTGCTGACGGCAGTGCCTTTCAGCGCTGAAACCCGACTGTCCGGGGTCGATTACCAGGGCCGGGTCTATCGCAAGGGTGCAGTGGATTCGGTGTTGAGTTTCGTCGGCCTCAAACGCAGCGAGCTGGCACCGGCCCTGTCCCGGGAGATCGACAAGATCGCCCAGAGCGGCGGCACCCCGCTGCTGGTCTGTGCCGAGGGCCGGATGCTCGGCGCCATTCACCTCAAGGACGTGGTCAAGCCCGGCATTCGCGAGCGTTTCGCCGAGTTGCGCAAACTGGGTATCCGTACCGTGATGGTGACCGGCGACAACCCGCTGACCGCCGCGGCCATTGCCGCCGAAGCCGGAGTCGACGATGTGCTGGCCGAGGCCACGCCGGAGAAGAAGCTGGCGCGCATTCGCCACGAGCAAAACGACGGGCGTCTGGTGGCCATGTGCGGTGATGGCGCCAACGACGCACCGGCATTGGCCCAGGCCGATGTCGGCATGGCCATGAACGACGGCACCCAGGCGGCGCGCGAGGCGGCCAACATGGTCGACCTGGACAGCGACCCGACCAAGCTGCTGGATGTGGTGCAGATCGGCAAGGAGCTGCTGGTGACCCGGGGTGCCCTGACCACCTTCTCCATCGCCAACGACGTGGCCAAGTACTTCGCCATCCTGCCGGCGCTGTTCGCGGCGATTTATCCACAGCTGGGGGTGCTCAACATCATGGGGCTGGCCAGCCCGCAGAGCGCAATCCTTTCGGCCATCGTGTTCAACGCCCTGATCATCGTGGTGCTGATCCCCCTGGCATTGCGTGGGGTGCGGGTACAGGCGGCCAGTGCCGCGCACCTGCTGCGGCGCAACCTGTTGATCTACGGCGTGGGTGGCATCGTCGTGCCCTTTGTCGGGATCAAGCTGATCGACATGCTGTTGACTGCGCTGCACCTGGTGTAACCGGCCTGCAGATCTGAACGAATCGAGGAGTGAGAAATGACTAGCGTAGTGCGTCCGGCCTTGAGCCTGATTGTGTTGATGACCCTGATCACCGGTGTGGCCTATCCCCTGGTGGTGACCGGCGTGGCCCAGTTGGCCTTCCCGGAACAGGCCAATGGCAGCCTGGTGCGCGATGCCGACGGCAGGGTGCGGGGTTCGGCCCTGATCGCCCAGGATTTCGTCGGTGATGCCTGGTTCCATCCGCGCCCTTCGGCGGGGGCCTTTGCCACGGTATCCAGCTCCGCCAGCAACCTGGCGCCGAGCAACCCGGCCCTGGCCACGAGGGTGATCGAGGATGCCGGCAAGCTCCTGGTACCGGGGCAGGGGCCGGTGCCCCTGGCATTGCTGACCACTTCGGGCAGCGGCCTCGATCCACACTTGCCACCGCAGGCAATTGACTATCAACTGGCGCGGGTCGCGGCGGCGCGCAACCTGTCGCCAGCCAAGTTGCAGGCCCTGGTGGACGCCCATATAGAGCAGCCGCTGGTGGGGCCGCCGGTGGTCAATGTACTGGCCCTGAACCTGGCCCTGGAACAGCTGTAGCCGCTGCCGAACCTGCGAGGCATGCAAAATGCCCCGCGGGGGCTTCCAGCCCCAGGGAGCGCTGGCAAACGCAACTGAAGTGAGCGCAGATTGAACCGAATGTCTTGTCGCAGAGAGATAACCCATGAGTGATTCCGGTCGCGCCGACGCGCTGCTAGCCGAGCTGCCACGGGACGGCCGCGGCCGGCTCAAGGTGTTCCTGGGCGCCGCCCCCGGGGTTGGCAAGACCTACGCCATGCTCCAGGCGGCCCATAGCCAACTGCGCCAAGGGGTCAAGGTGCTTGCCGGGGTGGTGGAGACCCACGGCCGCGCCGAGACCGAAGCCTTGTTGAGCGGGCTGCCCCAGCAGCCCTTGGTGCGTTCGGAATACCGTGGCGTATTGCTGGAGGAAATGGACCTCGACGGCCTGCTCAAGGCCAAGCCCAAGCTGGTACTGGTGGACGAACTGGCCCACAGCAATGCCCCGGGCAGCCGGCACGCCAAGCGCTGGCAGGACATTCAGGAGTTGCTGGCGGCCGGGATCGACGTCTTCACCACGGTCAATGTCCAGCACCTGGAAAGCCTCAATGACCAGGTGCGCGGCATTACCGGGGTCCAGGTGCGCGAAACCCTGCCTGACTGGGTGTTGCAAGAGGCCTATGAGTTGCTGCTGGTGGACTTGCCGCCCCGAGAGCTGCTGGAGCGTCTGCGGGACGGCAAGGTCTACGTGCCGGAGCAGGCGCGGGCGGCCATCGATGCATTTTTCACCCAGACCAACCTCACCGCCCTGCGCGAACTGGCGATGCAGACCGCCGCCGCCCAGGTGGACAACGACCTGGCCCAGGGCTATCGCCAGTTGGGGCAGGCGGCACCGGCGGTGCGCGGGCGGCTGCTGGTGGGTATCGACGGCGATGCCCAGGCCGAGCGGCTGGTACGTCACGCCAGCCGTGTGGCTCAGCGTCGCCACCTGCCCTGGAGCCTGGTGCATGTGGATAACGGCCGGTTGCGCGACGAGCAGGCACGCTTGCGCTTGCAGGCCGCTCAACAACTGGCCGAGCGCCTGGGCGGGGAAGTGGTCCTGTTGCGTGCCGGCGAGGTGGCCAAGACCCTGATCCAGCACGCCGCGGAGCGTCGCGCCAGCCTGCTGCTGGTGGGGCAGTCCAGGCGCCGCTGGCGCCGGCGCTGGTTCGGTGGCGGCCTGGCGGCGCGCTTGCTGCGCAATGCCGATGGCCTGGAGATCAATGTCCTGGACAGCGAGCCCCAGCCCCATCAGCCGGGCCTGCGGGTCAAGCATTCGCTGATCTGGTTCGACTACGTCCTGGCAGTCCTGGCCACCCTCCTGGCCAGCGCCCTGGCCTGGGGGGTGGCCAGTGTCCTGCCGTTGCCGAACATCTCCCTGGTGTTCCTCGCCGCGGTGCTGCTGGTGGCGGTGCGCAGCAGCCTGGGGCCGGCCCTGGCTTGCGCGGCGCTGTCCTTTCTCAGTTATGACTTCCTGTTCATTCCGCCGAACTTCTCCCTGGCCATCCAGCGGGAAGAGGATGTGCTGACCCTGCTGTTCTTCCTGCTCATGGCCGCGCTGACCGGCAATCTGGCGGCCCGCCAGCGCCGGCAGTTGCAGGCGTTGCGCGATACCCAGGAGGAAACCGGCGAGCTCCTGGACCTGTCGCGCAAGTTGACTGCCGCCACTGACCGGCAAGCGGTGATCAGCGCCGCGGCCCAGCATTTGAATGGTCGCGACGAGTTGCGTGTCTGCCTGATCAACCGCGACGGGCAGGGTGGATGGAAAGTCGAGACCGGTGGTTCGCCGCAGTTCTCCGAGGCCGAGCGCGCGGCGGCCGACTGGGCCTGGCAGCATGACCAGCCGGCGGGGCTGGGCACCGGGACCTTGCCCTTTGGTCGATGGTGGTGGTGGCCGCTGTCGGTGGATGACGGGCCCCTGGGGTTGCTCGGTGTCTGCCCCCGTGAGGGTGAAGAGTTCAGCGGCCAGCGCCGACGACTGCTCACTGCGCTCAGCCAGCCACTGGCCCAGGCCCTGGCACGGGCGCGGCTGGCCGAGGACCTGGAAGCGGCGAGGCTGCACGGGGAGACCGAACAGTTGCGCAGCGCCTTGCTGGCTTCGGTATCCCATGACCTGCGCACACCGCTGACCTCAATGCGCGGCAGTATCGACAGCCTGCTGGCCCTGGGGGAAGCGATCCCCCTGGAAGATCGGCGAGAGCTGCTGGAGGGCACGCGGGATGAGGCCGAGCGCCTGGACCGCTATATACAGAACCTGCTGGACATGACCCGGCTCGGCCATGGGGCCCTGAAGCTGGCCCGGGACTGGGTCGCGCCGGGGGATATCGTCGGCAGTGCCCTGAACCGCCTGCGGGCGGTGCTGGCGCCGTTGCAAGTGGCCACCGAACTGCCAGCGGACTTGCCCTTGCTCTACGTTCATGCGGCGCTGATCGAGCAGGCGCTGGTCAATGTGCTGGAGAATGCTGCCCGCTTCTCGCCACCCCATGGCCATCTGCAGTTGAAAGTCGGTGCCAGCGAGCAGGAATTGAGCTTCGCCGTCAGTGATGAGGGCCCGGGGATTCCCGAGGATGAGCGGGCAAAGATCTTCGACATGTTCTACACCGCTGCCCGTGGCGACCGCGGCGGGCAAGGCACCGGCCTGGGCCTGGCGATCTGCCAGGGCATGGTCGGCGCCCATGGCGGGCATATCAGTGTCGCCGAGGGCATTGGCGGCAAGGGGACATGCATCACCTTGCACCTGCCGTTGCAGACCCAGCCGGAGCTTGAGTCCGACCTGTGAATACCTGTAGAACGCGCTGCGGCCTTGCCGCGTCAGCGCCACACGGATGCGGCATGCCTTGCGCTACGCTTTTGCCTCTTAATTTGTCTTGAACTGAAACCATGAGCCAGACCGCGACCATCCTGGTCATCGACGACGAGCCGCAGATTCGCAAGTTCCTGCGCATCAGCCTGGCGTCCCAGGGATACAAAGTGATTGAAGCCGGGACCGGCACCGAAGGCCTGGCCCAGGCCGCCTTGAACAAACCGGACCTGCTGGTACTTGATTTGGGGCTGCCGGACATGGATGGGCAGCAGGTGCTGCGCGAGTTTCGCGAGTGGTCGGCGGTGCCGGTGCTGGTGCTTTCGGTGCGTGCCAGCGAGCTGCAGAAGGTCGAGGCGCTGGATGGTGGTGCCAACGACTATGTGACCAAGCCTTTCGGTATCCAGGAGTTCCTGGCGCGGATTCGCGCCCTGTTGCGCCAGGCGCCGAGCGGGGAAGTGCAGGAGGCGGCGTTGCAAGTGGGGCCGCTGACGGTCGACCTGGCTTATCGGCGGGTGCTGCTGGACGGTGTCGAAGTGGCCCTGACCCGCAAGGAATATGCGGTGCTGGCCCAGCTGGCGCGGCACCCGGGGCGGGTGATTACCCAGCAGCAACTGCTCAAGGACATCTGGGGCCCGACCCACACCGAGGACAGTCATTACCTGCGGATCGTGGTCGGGCACTTGCGCCAGAAGCTGGCGGACGATCCGACCCGGCCACGCTTCATCGTCACCGAGGCGGGGGTCGGCTACCGCTTGCTGGGCGCCGATTCCTGAGTTTGCGGCCTTTCGCTACTGGTCCTGCTCGTAGCGGTCCAGGGTATCGCTGGCAATCTCACGGCCCAGGGCGATCAGCTCCGGCGCCTTGTAGAACTCGAAGAAGCGGCAGACGCGCTTGGGCACGTTGATGAGGATATCCGGCGGGTAACCGGCGATCTTGTACTGCGCCAGGGAGGTCTGCATGACCTCGAAGCTCTGGTTGACCAGGTCCAGCAATGACGCTGGGCCGACGTTGTCGATGATGAAGGAGCCGCTGGCGGATTTCGGCGCGCCGTCGGTTTGCGGCGCGGCGGCCGGTTGCTGGGCTTCCGGTTCGGCGCCCTCGACCCATGGATTGATCTCCGCGGCTTCGCTCTTGAAGGCTTCCTGCTCGAGCAGTAGCAGTTGTTCGGCCTGCTTGCGGCGAAACGGCAGGTGTGAGCCCAGGGAGTTGATCAGGCTGTCAAAGCGGCTCTTGAACGCGGGTGGGCGCTGGATTACCGGTAACTGGTAGTGGCGCTGGTTGGTGGAGTTGAGGTTCACCGCAATGATCAGGTCGCAGTGGCTGGAAACCACCGGAACGATGGGCAGCGGGTTGAGCAGGCCGCCGTCCACCAGCATGCGGTTGCCCTGCATGACCGGGGTGAACAGGCTGGGGATCGCGGCGGAAGCACGCATGGCCTGATGCAGGCAGCCTTCCTGGAACCAGATTTCCTGCTGGTTGGTCAGGTCGGTGGCGACGGCGGTATAGGGGATGCGCAGGTCTTCGATGTTCACTTCGCCGACGATCTTGCGGATCTGGCCGAAGACTTTCTCGCCGCGAATCGCCCCCAGCCGAAAGCTCACGTCCACCAGGCGCAGCACGTCGAGGTAGTCCAGGCTTTCGATCCATTCCCGGTACTCGGCGAGCTTGCCTGCGGCGTAGATGCCGCCGACCACCGCGCCCATCGAGCAGCCGGCAATGCAGGCGATGTCATAACCGCGTTTTTCGATTTCCTCGATGACGCCGATATGGGCGTAACCGCGAGCGCCCCCCGACCCAAGGACCAATGCGACACGTTTGCTCATGATTCGTCCCTTCGACAAACAGGCTGCAACAATGCACCCATAGCGCCTCGTGGTTCAATTGCTGATGCGCTGCGGGGCCTGTGAGTTTTTTTCTAGGGCCGCCGGGGCCGCGAGGCTATGCTCCTGCAGCTATATTTTCCAAGGGGTGGGACTGGCACTTTTTCCTGCGGCCATCGTCTTAACCTGTACGACTGTTTTCCCTATCTTGAGGTGTCATCGATGAAAGCCTGGATCTGCCTGCCCCTGATTGCGTTGGTATTGACCGGTTGTGCAGGCAAGACTGCCTACCGTGACAGTTGCGGCACGCAGCTGGACGCTGCCTGGCACGAGCTGGACCTGGCCAAGGCCGAAGGTTTCGCTGGCACCGTGAGCTACTCCAAGGCGTTGTCGCTGCTGACCGGCGCCAAGACCCAGCAGCAGTTCGAAGCCTTCGAAGGCTGCACCAACAAGGCCGAGAAGGCGCGTTTCTACATTCGTGAGTCCCGGGCCGGGCGCTGAGCCGCGACAGCCGCTAAGCTGGTCCGACAATCATCACCGCGAACCTGAATGATCTGGCGCAATGCCTGTCGCCGGTTCGCGGTGCCATTCTTGGAACTGGATAAGCCGAAGTCAGGCTTTTGACTCGTGTTGGGGAAGCCTTGATGTCTGCCTTGGTTGATCGTTTGGTGGCTCAGGTTCTGGGCCTGGAAGTGAGTTTGCTGGCTTGTCAGGCCCGCTTGTCGGCCGCCACGGATGCCGAGGCCTTGCATGATCTGCGCATCAGCGTGCGACGCTTGCGCAGCCTGTTGCGACCGTTGCGTGGCCTGCCCGGAGTGGAGCAACTGGAAGCCGCGGCCAGCGAAGTGGGGCGGGTGACCACGCCGATTCGTGATCGTGAAGTATTGGCGGCCTATCTGCATCAGCATGGCCAGCATGCTGCTGCCGACCGTCGTACCTCACAACTGTTGCATGAGTACTCGGCAGTGGCCGCGGGGGCGGAATTGGCGCAGTTGTTTCTGGTGCTGGATGCCTTCCCCAGGTTCCTCCGGGCCTCTGAGCGCCAAGGTTTGCTGCGGGGCCTGCGCGGCAGTATCGAAAAACGCCTGGCCAAGCAGTGGAAAGCCTTGGGCCAGGCGCTACTGGACCCTGCCCACGACCGTCATCGCCTGCGTCTGCTGATCAAGCGGGTGCGTTACGCCGCCGATGCCTATCCCGAGTTGGATCGCTTGCCCTCCCAGGCGATGAAGCGCCTCAAGGCGGCTCAGAGCGCCCTGGGCGATTGGCATGATTGCTGGCAATGGCTGGCCCAGGCCGAGCAGCAACTGGATTTGCTGCCCTGTGTGGCGGTCTGGCGCAGAACCATGCTCAAGGCCGAGGCCCGCTCCGATCAGGTGTTGGAGCAACTGCATCGCGATTGCTTCAAGCGGTGAAGGCCAAAGGGCGGCTTATCTGTCCGCTGCTTTGGCCGGAATAATGGCTGTGTGGCTCTGCGACGCTGGTTAAGATCCCTCAGTCTATTTTTTGTCCCCCGAGGTTTTCATGCGTTTCTACGATTTGCTCGAAGCCGTTCGCGGCCAGCCCCAGGCGCTGACCATTCCGGCGGAATGGGCCCAGGGGCGCGCCAGTTTCGGTGGCCTGGTGGTTGCTCTGCAGTATGAAGCGATGCGGGCCAAGGTTGCGGCGGACCGCCCCGTGCGGTCGCTGGCGGTCACCTTTGTCGGCCCGGTGGCGCCAGATGTGCCGGTCAGTTTCGAGGTGGATGTGCTGCGCGAAGGCAAGGCCGTCAGCCAGGTACTGGGGCGGGTCATGCAGGAGGGTCAGGTGGTGACTCTGGTGCAGGGCAGTTTTGGCGCTTCCCGTGAATCGTCCGTCAGTGTGGCCGCCGAGCCAGCGCCCGAAATGAAACACTGGGATGACTGCCAGGAGCTGCCTTATATCCAGGGTGTGACGCCGGAGTTCATGCGTCATCTGGCAATGCGCTGGAGCATCGGTGGCCTGCCATTCACCGGCAATCGCTCCCGCGACATGGGTGGTTGGGTGCGCTTGCGTGGGGATGTGAAGGAAGAGCCGGTCACCGAGGCGCATATCCTGGCGCTGGTGGATGCCTGGCCGCCGGCGCTGTTGCCGCACCTGACCAAGCCCGCCGCCGGCAGCACCCTGACCTGGACCATCGAGTTCGTCCAGCCGTTGCTGGAACTGAGCACTCTGGACTGGTGCAAGTACCGGGTGGAAATCGAACACGCGCGTGACGGCTACGGGCATGCGGCAGCGGCCTTGTGGAATGCTGAGGGCCAGTTGATCGCCCTGAGCCGCCAGACGGTGACCATCTTCGCCTGAGCCATCAGTGCCGGTGGCGCTGCAACCAGGCACGCCACCAGGCACCGCTCAGGACAAAGCGCGGAAAGGTCACGAACTGTTCCACCAGCAGCCGTTGCACGGCATCCTTGCGATCACTGAAGGGCTCGGCGGCCTGGGCCTCCAGGCTGTGTCCGTGGCGCTGCAGGCCCAGGGCTGCGAGGATGCCGACCACACCGATGGCCAGGCTCAGGAAGCTCAAGGAAAACACGCCTGAAACAATCAGCAGAAAGCCGATGATGAATAGCGGTACGGCAATCAGGTGCAATACCAGATTGGCAGGGTGCTGGTGATTCTGCGGGTAGACGCGCCATTGCCAGGCGGGGAGGTTGGGGTGACGTTTGCCCATGATGATCATCCTTAGTGCTTGAAGACTCATGAACCAAGAATAGGGGCCAGTTGGGATGGCGGCGAATCAAGGCTGGCTATCGGTGCGATAGCCAGTAGAGGGGGGTAGAGGCACTCGGATCAGAGTTTCAGCTGGCCTATGGCTTTGCTCAACTCACCGGCCAGGGTCGCCAGTTCACTGCTGGTGGTGGCCGAGGCAACGGTCTGTTGCACGGTGTTCTCGGTGACATCGCGAATGCTCACTACCGCCCGGTTCATTTCTTCCGCTACCTGGCTCTGCTGTTCCGCTGCGACAGCGATCTGCGTGTTGCTTTCGCGCATCTGGGCTACGGCACCGGTGATTTCCGCCAGTGCCGCGCCGGCTTCCTGGGCCTGTTGCACGCAGTCATCGGCCTTGAACGAGCTTTCCTGCATGAAATCCACGGCATCCCGGGTACCGGCCTGCAGGGCCGAGACCATGCTGGTGATCTCGTCGGTGGAGGTCTGCACACGTTTGGCCAGGTTGCGCACTTCATCTGCTACCACGGCAAAACCGCGGCCCATTTCCCCTGCTCGAGCGGCTTCGATGGCGGCATTGAGTGCCAGCAGGTTGGTCTGCTCGGCGATGCTGTGGATAACGTTGACCACGCCATTGATCTTCTGGCTGTCCTCGGCGAGCTTCTGAATCATCTCGGCGGTCTGCTGCACGCCATTGGAAAGCCCGGCGATGGATTTCTGCACCCGGCCCACCACTTCATGGCCGGTACCGGCCAGGGTGTCGGCGGTCTGCGACAGGTCCCGGGTGGCACCGGCATGCTGGGCGATGTGATAGACGGTGGCGGACATCTCGTTGATGGCCGTGGCGGCCTGATCGGTTTCGCTCTGCTGGCCGAGCATGCCGTGGCGTACATCGTTCATGCTCGAGGCCAGGCGTGCGGCGCCCTGGTCCAGCTGCCGGGCGGTATTGGCCACGGTATTGACTACCCGCTGGTATCCCGCCTGCATGGCATTGAAGGCGCTGGCCATCTGACCCACCTCGTCCTTGCAGGACAGCGGCACGCGAGCAGACAGGTCGCCGGTCTTCTCCACGTGCAGCATGACGTCCTTGAGGGTGTTGAGTTGGCTGAGGAGAAAACGGATCAGCAACTGCGAGGCGCAGAGCATGGCGAACATCAGGATGAACACTGCGACGGCGTAATTGGTGAAACGATCGCTGAAGACCTGGGCCAGGCTCGGGGCGTAGGCCAGTACGGCGACCTGCTGGCCGTCGGCGCGCTGGATCACGTCAGCGCCCAGTAGCGGATTTTCACCGAACAGCGGCATCGGGTTGAGCTCGACCCAGCCGTTGGCGCCGTTGAGTTCGCTGAGAGTCTGCTCGTTGAGGCTGGGGGTCTGTCCCCGGGAGAAATACAGCAGGTGTTCGGCGCTGGGCAGCGCCTGTCCTTCGGGCCAGGCGCCGAGCAGCTTCGCCTCGGCCTGGGCCGCAGCCTGGGCTGTCTGGCTGCGAGCCTGTTGCTCCAGTTGCACGGCGTACAGCACCAATAACAAGGTGGTGACGAAGGCGACTGCATTGACCGCCCAGAATTTGTACTTCAGCGAGATATTGCTAAGCCAGGCACCCATGGAAGGTCTTCTCTGATTGAGCGAAACAGTATTGGCAAGGTGCCATTATTGTGCCGCCATGATCTCGGAAAAATCTTGATGTGGGTCAAGCAATCTCTGGCAAGCGAAAAAACGCCCGAGAGCAGGCGGTACTGTGGCTTGCAAGGTCTTCCAGGGTTTCACCGCGGTGCAACGCAACTTCTCGTAAAACCTCGGTCAGATAGGCCGGTTCGTTACGACCATTTTTCGGCTTTGGCCGCAAGCTGCGGGGTAGCAGGTAGGGGGCATCACTTTCCAGCATCAGGCGCCCGCGGGGGATGTCGCGTACCAGCGGGTGCAGGTGGGTGCCGCGGCGTTCGTCGCAGATCCAGCCTGTGATGCCGATGTGCAGGTCCAAATCGAGGTAGCTGAACAGGGCCTTTTGTTCACCGGTAAAGCAGTGGACTACAGCAGCCGGCAAGCGATCACGGAAATCCCGCAGGATGTCCAGCAAGCGCAGGTTGGCGTCACGTTCGTGGAGAAACACTGGCAACTGCAACTCGACAGCCAGGGCCAGGTGTTCTTCCAGGACTTTTTCCTGTTGCGGGCGGGGAGAGAAGTCCCGGTTGAAGTCCAGGCCGCATTCGCCCACGGCGCGTACCCGCGGCTCTCCAAGTAGAGCGCGCAAGCGTCGCGGGCTGTCGGCATTCCAGTCGCTGGCGCTGTGGGGATGCAGCCCGGCGGTGGCAAACAGTCTCTGCCCGTCGGCGTCCAGTTTCTGGCACAACTCCAGGGCCTGTTCACTGCCTTCGACGCTGGTTCCGGTGAGGACCAACTGGCACACCCCAGCCTCATAAGCACGATTGAGAACGGCTTGGTGTTTTTCGGCAAAACTGGGATTGGTCAGGTTGACGCCGATATCGATGAGTTGCATGGTGCTATCTCCGCCTGCGGCCGGAAAGCATATCAGAGCTGTAGATTTATAAGAAAAACCAAGAACTACAACGAGTTATAGCTGTCTTTTGCTGCCGGACCAGAGCAACGGCCACGTTCTTCAGCGCCATTGCACGGGTCTTTCGCAGCTTGCCAGCGCTCAAGGCGCTCTGTTTCTGGCAATCAATTCTTCAAAAAACGACGAAGGGTTGAACAGTATTCTTTGCGGAGAACGGATGACCCGATCCTTGATATTGCTCGCGCTGTGCCTGTCATTGCTGCTGCCCTTGCCGGCGCTGGCGCGCTTGCCCGGGCCACTGGAAGCACACGCCACGGGAAAAGTGCGCGACCTGGCGGAAATCCGCAGCAGCCGGGTACTCCGGGTGCTGGTCAATCAGAGCCGCAATAGCTCCGGAGAAGTCCAAGGCCAGGCCATAGGTGTCGAGTACCACCGCCTGCGCTCGTTCGAGCAGTACCTCAATGGCCATGCTCGCGACGGCCAGGAAATCAGCCTGAAGATCATTCCCAAAGCCAAGGATCAATTGCTGGGTGCATTGCAGCGGGGCGAGGGCGACCTGGTGGCGCCTGGTGAGCTGCTGGAAGCCCAGCCCGGAAATGCGGTCAGCTCCAGCGACCCGATCGTCAGTAATGTTCCCCTGCTGCTGGTCGGGATCAAGGGTGAGCGCCGTTATACACGGATCGAACAGCTGTCCGGCAAGACCCTGACCCTGACTACCGGTAGTGCGGCGGGGGACGCGGTCAGCCAGATCAATCAGAAGCTGGCCCTGCACAAGCTGGCGCCGATCAAGGTGGAGTGGGTCGACCCCAGCCTGGCGGTGGAGGATGTGCTGGAAATGGTCCAGGGCGGCATTTTCCACCTGACGGTTGTCGAGCAGCCGATTGCCGAACGCTGGAGCAAGATCCTGCCCAAATTGCGTTTGGACAGGCAGTTGAAGATCAGTGAGCCGGGTGAAGAACACTGGTTTGTCCGGCGCGATGCGTCGATGCTGCGGGCGAGTATCGACCGCTTCCTCAAGACCTATAAGGCGCCGGCGGATCAGGATGTGGCGTTCCTGCGTATCTACCGACGCCAGTATCAGGTGCACTATCCCCTGGCCCGGGCCGACCGTCAGCGTCTGGAAAAACTGCGTCCGGTTTTGCAGAAGCATGCCGGCGAACAGGGCATGGACTGGCTGAACCTGGCGGCGCTGGCGTTCAAGGAGTCAGCGTTGCAACCCCCTTCCAGAAGCGGCAGCGGCCCTACCGGGCTGATGCAGATCACGCCTTCGGCAGCGCAGCGGGTCGGGGTCAACAATATTCAGTCCGTAGATAGCAATGTGCAGGCAGGGGCCAAGTACCTGGCGATGATTCGCCGTAAATTTTTTGCCAGCCCCAAACTCAATGAGCGCGAGCGCATGGCATTTGTGCTGGCGGCCTACAACATGGGGCCGGAGCGGGTGCAGGGTATGCGCAGTGAAGCCCGGCGGCGGGGGCTCAACCCCAACCAGTGGTTCTTCCAGGTGGAGCGCATCGCCATGGAGCAAGTGGGCATGGGGGCCGTCAGCTATGTTAATAGCGTCAACAAATACTATCTGGCCTTTGATCGTGAACGAGACTCCCTGGAGCCTCCGGAGCGAAAAGTTGCGTCACGTAAATAATCTAAAAAATCGATTATTAGCTTGGGTAATTTCCGCTTTTAACATGATTAAAACTGATTAGTATGGCGACCAACTTTCCTACCTTCACACAGGACTACACAGCATGAGCACACTGACCAACAAGCTACTGGGCACTCGCGCGGGCTACGGCTTGACCGTACTGCGGATCTTCGTCGGCATCATCTTCGTGGCTCACGGCTCGCAGAAACTCTTTGGCTGGTTTGGTGGTGGCGGTCTGGCGGGAACGGCGCAGTGGATGGAGAGTATCGGCCTGGCTCCCGGCTATTTGATGGCGTTGTTATCGGGGGGCACCGAATTCTTTGCCGGTCTGGCATTGATCATTGGTCTGCTGGCGCGTCCCGCTGCATTGGGCCTGTCGTTTACCTTGCTGGTGGCGATTTTCTCGGTGCATATCAGCCATGGCCTGTTCATGGCCAACAACGGTTATGAGTTCGCTCTTGCACTGCTTGGCGGCACTGTCGCAGTTCTGATTGAGGGGGCCGGCAAGCTGTCTCTGGATGCGGCAATCGCCAAGTAAGTCGATGCGCGGGCGGTGTTCCAGAGGCTCTGGATCAGCCGTCGGCAAAGTTATCCCAGGCCTGCGAATGCAGGCCTTTTTCGTTGCTGACAAATCTTGACACTGACCTGTCGGCTTCTCTAGGATGCTGCTCATGCGCCGATTTAAACAGCTACTTGCGGGGCGCCAGGTGAGTCGAAAGATCACTGATAGAAGCTATAGTCAGGCTTCGAAATACCGCTAAAGCGCTGGTTCGGTGTTGCCTCTCACCTGCCCGGCAGAAATCTGAGGCAGAGACACAATACGATGAATGCACCACGCCCCCTTGTACGTCTTGCGCCGATCACGGCGAGTCTTTCCCAGCGCAATCCGAAAATCCTCCTGGGTGGCAAGCACCAGCCCACACTATTGCGTTATCTCGACGGTTGGCCACGACGTTCCCCGGGCCCAGCGGCGTTTCTGATTCAATTTGTCGAAGAAGGTGAGTCCCTGGCACGCTTTGCCAGCGACAGCTTCGATCTGGCGGTCATTCCGGCACCCAGTGCTGCGGATGCTGCTGAAGTCATCAAGCAACTGACCCGCGTCGCTCGCCAGGGGTTGATCATCCGCCGCCAGTTCAGCAGTTGACCCGCCGGTAGTGCATCACGGCTGCTGAACTGCGCCTTGTACAGATCGGAATTCCATTGAACAGAAACCGACTGGAACGTCTTCAGTCGTGGCGGCTGTCCGTCATTTGATGGCGATTAATGGCTTGATGATCAAACTACGGCATTGCGTTTGGCCAATTCGGCCAAGGCCACCAGGTTGGAAACATTGAAACGCTTGAGTAACCGCACTTTGTAGGTGCTGACGGTCTTGTGACTGATCAACAGCGCATCGGCAATCTGCTGGTTGTTCAGACCGGTAGCCAGCAGTTTCAGCACTGTTATTTCGCGGTCGGTCAGGCGGGAAATCAACACACTCTCCTGGTTGGCGGCGTTGGTGTTCTGCTGCAGGATATTAATGGTGTCTTCCGGAAAGTAGCTGTACCCGGAAAGGATGGCCTTTACCGCATTGGCCAATTCGTGAAGGTTCTCGGTCTTGCACAGAAAGCCAGCGGCTCCGGCTTGCAGGCAGCGCAGGGCGAAGTTTTTCGAATCACTTGAGGTCAGTACCAGGGTCTTGACGTGCAGCCCGGCGGACTTGATGTGCGCGATGACCGAGAAACCATCCAGGTTGGGGATGCCCAGGTCGAGGATCAGCAGGTCCGGCAGGTGCTTGCGCACCAGTTGCACTGCATCGGCACCGTTGTCGGCTTCGGCGACGATATTGTGATGATGAGGATCCAGCACCGACCTGATGGCCAGTCTGATCAGTGGATGGTCATCGACGATAATGATGTTGCCCATGTGGTACTTTCCCTTTGTTTTTGAGGTGTTGGTAGTTATTGGCCAGCTCTGTGGGGAATGGGTATCAAGCAGTGTGGCGTGCCGATTGCCGACGCTCTTGTCGAACCTATGCCCTGGGCCGTACGGCTCGGCTGTTTGGCCCTATGATTGGCTGACCTCTCTGAAATCTAAATCGGACAAATCTGATAGTGATGTCCATAGATCGGTGGCAGATGCCGCTCATGACGTGCCGGCTTTGTCGGCTCATACAACTAATGCGCAGCATGCATAAGGCTGGAGGCTGATTAGCCAATTGAGTACCAAGCTCATCACACAGGATGGTTACGACGCTCTGAAACAAGAGCTGGACTATTTATGGCGGGAGAAGCGCCCGGATATCACGCAGAAGGTCACCTGGGCGGCCTCGCTGGGCGATCGCAGCGAGAATGCGGACTATCAGTACAACAAGAAGCTTCTGCGGGAAATCGATCGTCGGGTGCGCTACATACGCAAGCGCCTGGAAGACATGAAGGTGGTTTCCTACGCGCCGGAACAGGAGGGACGGGTGTTCTTTGGTGCTTGGGTCGAAGTCGAAAACGAGGCGGCCGAGATCAAGCGCTTTCGTATCGTCGGTTACGACGAGATCTACCTGCGCAAGGACTACATCTCCATCGACTCGCCCATGGCCAGGGCGTTACTGAAGAAGGAAGTGGGTGACGAGGCCGTTGTCCACACCCCGGCAGGTGAAACCTGCTGGTGGATCAACCAGATCGATTATGTGAAGTAGGCTCGCCGACCTGGGCAGGCGAGCCTTGGGCTTTCAACCTTCGCGCAATACATTCAGCGGGCTGGCGTTCAATGCTCGACGGGTACCGAAAACTCCCGCCCCGCCTACCAGCAGCGCCCCCACCAGAGGCAACAGTAACAGCCATGGATGCGGGTGCCAGGGCAGATCGAAAGCGAACCGGTAGAGCACCAGGCTGACCAGTTCGCACCCCAGTGCCGCCAGCAGGCCGCTGACTGCGCCCAGCAGGCCGAACTCGATCCGCCTGGCTTTCACCAGCAGTTGCCGCTCGGCCCCGAGGGCACGCAGCAGCGCCCCCTGGCGAATGCGTTCGTCCAGGGTGGCCTGGAGCCCGGAAAACAGCACTGCCATTCCTGCCGCCAGGACAAACAGCAACACATACTCCACCGCCAGGGTGACCTGGGCCAGGATGCTGCGCAGTTGTTCCAGCAGGGCTTCGACCTGAAGGATGGTCACTGCCGGGAAGGCCCGGGACAGCTCGACAATCTGCTGATCGTGCCCAGGGCTCAGGTAGAAGCTGGTCAAGTAGGTGGCGGGCAGATCCTTCAAGGTGCCCGGTTGGAAGATCATGAAGAAGTTCGGCTGGAAGTTGTCCCAGTTGATGCTGCGCAGGCTGGTGACCCGGGCCTCCCGGTTGGCGCCGGCGACCGTGAAGGTCAGGTGATCACCCAGCTTAAGCTTCAGGCTCTGCGCCACCTTGGCCTCGACCGAGACGCCGGGCAACCCGTCATCCGGCTGGGCTGACCACCAACTGCCCTCGATAATGCTGTTGCCGCTGGGCAGATTGGCGGCCCAGGTCAGGCTCAGATCGCGTTGTATAGCCCGATCACCGCTGGAATCCTTGCTGACGATCTCCCTTACCGGCTCGCCATTGATGCTCACCAGGCGCCCCGGAACCACGGGGTACAAGGGCGCCGAAGGGGCGGAGAGCTGCACCAGGCGCTCGCTGAAGGCCTGTTTTTCCGCCGGCAGAATGTTCAGTGCGAAGTAGTTGGGGGCATTTTTCGGCAATTGGTTTTGCCAGGTGTCCAGCAGTTCGCCCCGCAGCAGGGCAATCAGCGCCATGGACAACAGTATCAGGCCGAAAGCCAGGGATTGCCCGGCCGCAGCCAGGGGGTGACGCAGCAACTGGCCCAGGCCCAGGCGCCAGGGCAGGGCGGCGCGGGCCAGCAGGCGCCGCAGGCTTTGCAACAGCAGCAGCAACAAGCCACCCAATACCAGTGCCGCCAGCACGCCACCGCCCAGCAGGGCGAAGGTCAGCACCAGGTCCAGGCTCAAGCGCCACATGATCAGGCCCAGGGCCAACAGAGCGGCGCCGTAGATCATCCAGGTGCTGGAGGGGATTGGCAGCAGGTCGCGCCGCAGTACGCGCAGCGGCGGCACCCGTCCCAGCGCAGCCAGGGGCGGCAAGGCGAATCCGGCCAGGGCCACCAGCCCGGTACCGATGCCGGCGATGGCGGGTAGCAATCCTCCGGGTGGTACGTCGTTGGGCAGCAGGTCATGTAGCAGGTAAAACAGGCCGAGCTGGGCCAGCCATCCCAGCAACGCCCCACTGAGGCTGGCCAGCAGACCCAGAACGCCCAGCTGTACGCTGAACAGCAGCATGGTTTCCCGGCGTGAGAGGCCCAGGCAGCGAAGCAGGGCGCTGGCATCAAAGCGTCGCGCGGCGAAGCGATTGGCTGACAAGGCTACTGCAACCCCTGACAGCAGCACCGCTACCAGGCTGGCCATGTTCAGATAACGTTCGGCCTTGCCCAGGGCTCCACCGATCTGCTGGTTGCCATCGCGGGCATCCTGCAGCCGCTGGTTGGCGGCCAGCGCCGGCTTGATCTGTTGACGATAGGCCTCAAGCGCCGGAGCCGGTCCGCGCCACAGTTCCTTGAAGCTGACCCGGCTGCCAGGCTGGACCACGCCGGTGGCTTGCAGATCTTGCAGGTTGATCAGGACCCGTGGCGTCAGGCTGTAGAAGTTGCCGGCCCGGTCAGGCTCGTAGGTCAGCACCCTGGCCAGGCGCAAGGTTTTCATGCCGACGTCGATGCTGTCGCCGATCTTGAGGTCCAGCGCAGTCAGCAAGCGCGGTTCGACCCAGGCGTCTCCGGGCGCGGGACCGCCGCCGGGCTCTTCGACCCCATAGGGGGCTGGGGCACTCTTGAGCTGCCCCCTCAGGGGGTAGGCTTCGTCGACGGCCTTGATGCTGGAGAGCTGGATCGCATTGTCGGTGGCAATGACGCTGGAGAACTCGACTATCCGCGCATGATCCAGCCCCAGTTTCAGGCCGCTGTCGAGCTGTTCCGGGCGTGCTGGGGAACTGCCTTCCAGCAGCAGATCGGCGCCGAGGAACTCGGTGGCGCGCAACAGCATGGCGCCGTTCAAGCGTGCACCGAAGTAGCCGATGGCCGTGCTGGCCGCAACCGCTACCAGCAAGGCGAAGAACAGTACCCGCAACTCACCGGCACGGGCATCGCGCAATAGTTGGCGGACAGCGAGGCTGAACAGGCGCGGCAGCGGCAGACGTGCCATCAGGGCTCCAGAGGGGCGACCAGCAGGCCCGCTTCAAGACGGATCAGGCGCCGGCAACGATGGGCCAGGCGTTCATCATGGGTCACCAGCACCAGGGTGGTGCCGCTTTCCTTGTTGAGTTCGAACAGCAGGTCGCTGATGCGTTCACCGGTATGGCTGTCGAGGTTGCCAGTGGGTTCATCGGCAAACAGCACATCGGGTTCGGCAGCGAAGGCCCGGGCAATGGCAACGCGCTGTTGTTCGCCACCGGAAAGCTGGCGTGGCGAGTGGCTAAGGCGCTGGCCAAGGCCAACCCGCTGCAGCAGTTCGGTGGCCCGCTCGCGGGCATCGCGACGGCCGTCGAGCTCCAGGGGCAGCATGACGTTTTCCAGGGCATTGAGGCTGTCGAGCAATTGGAAGGACTGAAAGACAAATCCTACATGCTCGGCCCGGATACGGGCCCGCTGATCCTCGTCCAGCTGGCTCAGGGCCTGGCCGGCGAGGGTGACTTCGCCGCTGCTGGGCAGGTCGAGCCCCGCCAGCAAGCCAAGCAGGGTCGATTTGCCGGAGCCGGAGGCGCCGACGATGGCCAGGCTGTCGCCCTGGTTCAGCTCGAGGCTGAGTTCATGCAGGATGGTCAGTTCACCTTCCGCGCTGGGAACCACTTTGCTAAGGTTCCGCGCAGTGAGAATGCTTGCGCCCATGGAGAATCCGATGCGTGTATGGTTTTTGAGTGCCGGCCTGGCCTTGATGTGCATGGCCCAGAACGCAGCGGCGGGTACGGTCCTGATCGTTGGCGATAGTATCAGTGCGGCTTTCGGCCTGGATACCCGTCAGGGCTGGGTAGCCCTGCTGGAAAAGAGGCTCAAGGACCAGGGTTTTAACGACAGGGTAGTCAATGCCTCGGTCAGTGGTGACACCAGTGCCGGGGGCCAGGCGCGGCTGCCGGCGCTGCTTGCAGAGCATAAGCCTGAAGTGGTGATTCTCGAGTTGGGGGGTAACGATGGCTTGCGCGGCCAGCCGCCCAGGCAATTGCAACAAAATCTTGCTTCGATGATCGACAGCTCCCAGGCCCAGGGTGCCAAGGTGCTGCTTTTAGGCATGCAATTGCCGCCCAACTATGGCGTGCGCTATACCCAGGCCTTTTCCCAGGTCTACAGCCAGTTGGCCAGCGAGAAAAAGGTGGCCTTGGTGCCGTTTTTTCTTGACGGGGTCGGGGGGCATCCCGAACTGATGCAGGCAGACGGTCTGCACCCTGCGGCAGCGGCCCAGGGCAAGTTGCTGGAAAATGTCTGGCCGACGCTAAAACCGCTGCTTTGACGCTTTTCTAGTGACAGTGTTTCGGCTAATGTGGCGCCCCCGATTTGGAGCCCCCGATGCCGCGTCCCGCCTGGTCCCTGTTTGCCTATCAACTGATCGAGCCTGATGAGCAGCTTGACCTGTTCGCCTGCCAGGAAGTTCGGGTGCATCTGGTGACGCGTCAACTGGAGTTGGGCGGCTCTGCCGACCGCACCTTGTGCGGCACTTTGTTGCCCGCGCAACCGCGCTGGTCGAGCGTGGATCGGACGATTTTCCAGGACCAGCGACTCTGCCCGTTGTGCCGGGCGATTCTGGAGTCGCAAAAACGTGGCACTCCGCCAATCTGGCCTGAGCTGCGTTTCGAGTTGTAGGCGGTCGCCAGCAGGCCGTTTCGACAGGGAATTCATGTGTCTGCGCTTGTCTCCCCGGCCTGGCTGCCGAAGCCGGAGGGCGGGGTGTACAATCGTGTTTCTTTCATTCGTTGTTCATGCGAAGGATTATCCGGATGTTGCCCCGCCTCCCTGTCGTCACCCGCTGCCTGACACTCGCCGCCTTGTGTGTGGCCGGTCCTGTTGCCGCATTGGAATTGCCTCTACCGCCGCCGGGTGAAGACATCGTCGGCCAGGTACAGGTGATCAAGGCCAAGTACGAGGATACCTTCGCCGACCTGGGTACGACCTACGACCTGGGTTACCTGGAAATGGTCGCGGCCAACCCGGGGGTCGATCCCTGGCTGCCGGGGGCGGGCACCGAGGTGATCCTGCCTACGCGTTTCATTCTGCCGCCCGGGCCGCGCGAAGGCATCGTGATCAACCTGGCCGAATATCGACTGTACTACTACCCCAAGGGTCGGAACGTGGTCTACACCTTCCCGCTGGGTATTGGTCGTGAAGGCTGGGGGTCACCGATCGCGCACACCAGCATTACCGCGAAAACCCCGAATCCGACCTGGACGCCCCCGGCGTCGATCAAGGCCGAGCATGCCGCCGACGGTGACCCCTTGCCGAACGTGGTACCTGCCGGGCCGGACAACCCCTTGGGGCCATTCAAGTTCACCCTTGGCACACCGGGTTACCTGATTCACGGTTCGAACAAGAAGTTCGGTATCGGCATGCGCACCAGCCACGGTTGTTTCCGCATGCTCAACAACAACGTGCTGGAAATGGCCGGCATGGTGCCAGTGGGAACTTCGGTGCGCATCATCAACGATCCGTACAAGTTCGGTATCAGCGGCGGGAAAGTCTACCTGGAAGCTCATACGCCGTTGGATGACAAAGGCAATCCTTCGGTGGTCGACAAGCACACCGCAGTGATCAATGCCTTGCTCAAGCGTGAGGACCTGGCTAACAACCTGCGCATGAACTGGGATGTGGTGCGGGATGTAGTGGCAGCCGAAGATGGCTTGCCGGTGGAGATCGCCGTGCCGACGACAGCGCCTGTGACAACAATGTCCAACGCGACCTACGATTTGCAGCAGTAAGCGCTTAAGTGCAACCCGCCGATACCTGCTGGTAGCGGCGGGTTTTTTATTGCCGGTGAAGAACTCCGGGCAATAAAAAAGCCGATCCAAAAAATGGATCGGCTCGATAACAATCCCGAGGGACTATTACTTGCGGCTAGCTTTTTCCAGCATACGCAGAGCGCGCTCGTTAGCTTCGTCAGCAGTCTGTTGTGCTTTTTGAGCAGCAGCCAGAGCTTCATCAGCTTTACGATAGGCTTCGTCTGCACGAGCCTGAGCACGAGCTGCTGCGTCTTCAGTAGCAGTCAGACGAGCTTCGGTTTCTTTGGATACGCTGCTGCAACCGGTAGCCAGAACTGCGGCCAGAGCCAGAGCAGAGAATTTCAGAACGTTGTTCATCGTGTTCCCCTTCAAGGACTTTCTATTAGTAGCTATCACCTCAGAGTGAGGAAATAGCCGGCGTACATACTACCCATTACTTGTAGTAAGTAAACTGACGTAGCGCAAGAAGCAAAAAAAATTCTAGGCGCTGTTTCTTTTTCGAGCAACTTTTTAGCGGGTTGTATAAAAAATATTCAGCGGCGAAGCTCCGGGGCCGAATGCTGCTTGTTTGCCAGCATCGTTATCGGAGTTTCCGGGCGCTGTTTCAGAGCCTAGGCTAAAGTCGGTCTATATTGTGTCGACTGCACTTTTCTTCAGAATTTGTTCAGCCCTGAACCTATGTTTAAGCATCTTGTGGGTGACTTTAAGAGGCGTCGCTCGTCTTATGTTTCAGCATCCGGCGATGTACCGTCTCAAGACGTTTAGGTATCGATCCCGACTAAGGCTCGTACTCAGCCTCAACAAGGTTTTGCGCCGATCTGTGACGAGTGTGGCTTGAGCATTTGTGCCAATGGCGCCTATATTTTGTAACGTGCTGATGGCGCAAGAGCGAGAGCTTCTACGGGCGGCCGACAGGCACGAGGTGGCGTAAGTTGTTCCTTCGCCGGAAAAACATCGGTAAGGTAGGGGTCAGCATTCCAGACCCGCAAGGAGTAGTGATGAGCGAGGCGTTGTCCATCCACCATGACCAGGCTGGTCATCAGTTCGAGACCAATGTGGACGGTCATCGTGCCTACCTGACCTATATGGACCTGGGTAAGCAGACCCTGGATATCTATCGCACTTTCGTGCCCAACGCACTGCGTGGACGCGGTATTGCCGCGGCGTTGACCGAGCAGGCGCTGGAGTACGCCGAACGCATGGGCTACACAGTGATTCCGTCCTGCTCGTACGTAGAGCGCTATATGGAGCGTCATCAGCGTCACGCAGCAAAGCTCTGACCGGGGCGACCATGAAAAACGCCGGGCTTGGCCCGGCGTTTTTGTGTCTGCAGGAAAGGATCAGCTGCGATCGCGTTTCGGCAAGACGTCCTTGAGCTTGGCGTGCATGCCGCGCAGGGTCTTCTCGGTACTTTCCCAGTCGATGCAGGCATCGGTGATCGATACGCCGTACTGAAGTTCCGACAGGTTCTTCGGAATCGCCTGGCAACCCCAGTTCAAGTGACTTTCCACCATCAGGCCGATGATCGACTGGTTGCCCTCGAGGATCTGGTTAGCCACGTTTTCCATGACCAGCGGCTGCAGTGCCGGGTCCTTGTTGGAGTTGGCGTGGCTGCAGTCGATCATGATGTTCGGCTTGATCTTGGCCTTGCTCAGGGCCTGCTCGCAGACGGCGACGCTGACCGAGTCATAGTTGGGCTTGCCGTTGCCGCCGCGCAGTACCACGTGGCCGTAGGCGTTGCCTTTGGTGGTGACGATCGACACGCCGCCCTGGGGGTTGATCCCCAGGAAACGGTGAGGGCTGGAAACCGACTGCAAGGCGTTGATTGCCACAGTCAGGCCACCGTCGGTGCCGTTCTTGAAGCCCACGGCCGAGGACAGGCCCGAAGCCATTTCGCGGTGAGTCTGGGATTCGGTGGTACGTGCACCAATGGCCGACCAGCTGATCAGGTCCTGCAAGTATTGCGGGGAGATCGGGTCCAGGGCTTCAGTGGCAGTAGGCAGGCCCATTTCAGCCAGGTCCAGCAGCAATTGGCGACCAATGTGCAGGCCGTCCTGGATCTTGAACGAGTCGTCCAGGTAAGGGTCGTTGATCAGGCCTTTCCAGCCGACGGTGGTCCGCGGTTTCTCGAAATAAACGCGCATCACCAGGTACAGGGTGTCGGAGACTTCAGCCGCCAGTGCCTTGAGCCGCTCGGCGTATTCGTGGGCTGCCTTGATGTCGTGGATCGAGCAGGGCCCAATGACGATGAACAGGCGGTGATCAGTGCCGTCGAGGATATTGCGGATCACTTCGCGACCCTTGGTCACGGTGCGCAAGGCGGTGTCGCTCAGCGGGATGTCTCGTTTGAGTTGATCAGGGGTGATCAGGGTCTCGTTGGAGGCGACGTTAAGGTCGTTGATCGGTAAATCAGCCATCGTGTTACTCGTCAGGTCACGGGTGCCGGCCGCCAGCGATCCCCGCGCGGCGGAGCACAGCGGATTTGAGCGCGTCGGGGAGCGGAACCTTAGCGCGTTAGCCGGTGACTCTACAATGGGCAGGTGGCGGTTTTATTGGGCTATGGCTGCACAAAAGCCTGGTGCACACGGTCTTCGGAATAGTCTTCTGCGTGCTGCTCGACCCAATCCAGCGCCAGCGCCTCAATGCATTGCTGTTCGCTCTGAGGTTCATGCAGGCGACAGTAGCGGGCGATCTGGCACACCTGCTCACCCATGCGCGCGCCGAACAGCGTTTGTTCGTCGACGAAAGCGATGCCCACCAGGTAGCCACGCTTGCGTTTCAGGCACCAGGCGACATAGCCGTTGTAACGGGCGTTATCCCCCAACGTTGGCATGTACACCTCCAGCGCGGTACCGCGGCGCCAGGCACGGTGGTAATTGCACGCCATGCCACCGAGGCTGATAGTGTGCAACCGCTGGCGTGAAATACAGGCGTGCTTGCGCAAGGTCAGTTCAACCGGAACATCATCAGGATGAGGCAGAAAACGTCCCATGACCGCAGACTCCGAGTGTCGTCCATTTGACATTGTTTCCCCCAGTATAGTGCTCGAATTGGAACTGACCGATTTCGATATCGACCAGCAATTACTGGGCCTGGGCGGCGTTTCCCTGGTTGTTTTCACCAGTGTCGGCTGTTCCAGTTGCCGTTGGGCCCGGGCGCGGTTGCCGGAGTTGGAGCTACCCATCGACCGTCTTTGCTGGGTCGATGCGGGCGATAATGGCGGTGCGGTTCAGCGCTATCAGGTGTTCCACTTGCCGGCTTTGTTCGTGGTCCGCGACGGTGAGTTTCATGGAGCGCTACAGTCGCGCCTGACGCAGCAGGATCTCAGCGAGAGCCTGCGTCAGGCGCTTAATCGAATACCAGAGGAGTTGCCTTGATGGGTGCAGGCCGTAAACCGCGTGTAGGCATTATCGGGACCGGAGCGATCGGAGGTTTTTACGGGGTGATGCTGGCACGTGCCGGTTTCGACGTGCACTTTTTATTGCGCAGCGAATATCCGGCAGTGCTCGAGCATGGGCTGCAAGTCAACAGCAGCCAGCACGGCAAGCTGACGTTGAAGCCGGCGCAGGCCTACGCCAATGCCGAACAGATGCCGCCTTGCGACTGGCTGCTGGTGGGCGCCAAGACCACCAGCAACCTTGATCTGGCGCCGGCGATCATTCAGGCCGCGGCCACCGATGCCAAGGTTCTGGTACTGCAGAATGGGCTGGATGTCGAAGACGACCTGCGCGCGGTGCTTCCCGATTCGCTGCATCTTCTGGGCGGCTTGTGCTTTATTTGTGTGCACCGCGCCGGGCCCGGGCAGATCGAGCACCAGGCGCTTGGCGCGGTAAACCTTGGTTACCACAGTGGCCCGGCCAGTGCCGATGCGACCCTGAGCCAGGCGATTGTCGAGGAGGGCGCCGCGCTGTTTCGCGAGGCGGGGCTCGATTCCCAGGCCATGGGCAACCTGCAGCAGGCGCGCTGGCAGAAGCTGGTGTGGAATGTCCCGTATAACGGCCTGTCGGTTCTGCTCCGAGCCAGTACCACGCCACTGATGGCCGACCCCGCCAGCCGCGAGCTGATCCAGGACCTGATGCAGGAAGTGCTGCAGGGGGCGGCGGCTTGCGGGCATGCCATCCCCGCGGCCTATGCGCAGCAACTGTTCAAGTCCACCGAGCACATGCCGGATTACTGGCCCAGCATGTACCATGATTTCCTGCACCAGCGTCCTCTGGAACTGGCAGCTATCTATGCTGCACCCTTGGCGGCAGCGCGGGCCGCAGGTTGTGAGCTGCCGAAGATCCAGGCGTTGTACCAGGCCTTGAGTTTCATCGACCGGCACCACGCCTGAGTTGGGCTTATTACCTTTAAGGGGATGAAATATGGCAAAGGGCCTGGATGGCAAGCTGGTGGTGGCGATCTCGTCGCGGGCGCTGTTCGACCTGGGCGACAGCCACAAGGTCTATCTGGCCCAGGGGGTCGAGGCCTATCGGCAGTACCAGATCGAACATGAAGAGGAAGTCCTCGAGCCCGGTGATGCCTTCCCTCTGGTCAAGAAACTCCTCAGCCTGAATGCCAGCCTGGGCCGAGCCCGGGTCGAGGTGGTGCTGGTCTCGCGCAACAGTGCCGACACCGGGTTGCGTGTGTTCAACTCGATCGAGCACTACGGCCTGGGCATTTCCCGAGCAGCCTTCGTCGGCGGCCGCAGCCCTTATCCCTATCTGGCGGCCTTTGGCAGCGACCTGTTTCTCTCCACCCATGCCGATGATGTGCGCAGTGCACTAGAGGCCGGCTTTGCTGCGGCAACCATTCTGTCCGGCGGCACCCGGCGCGCTGAAAATGGCGAACTGCGCATCGCGTTCGACGGTGATGCGGTGCTGTTTTCCGATGACTCGGAGCGTATCTACCAGTCCGGCGGCCTGGAGGCATTCCAGGCCAGTGAGCGGCAGTCGGCACGAGAACCGTTGCCGGGCGGGCCGTTCAAGGGGTTCCTGGCGGCACTCAACCTGCTGCAGGGAGAGTTTTCCGATGAGGCCAGTCCGATCCGTACCGCCTTGGTGACAGCCCGTTCCGCGCCGGCCCATGAGCGGGTAATCCGCACTTTGCGCGAGTGGAACATCCGCCTGGACGAATCGCTGTTCCTTGGCGGGCTGGAAAAAGCCGCCTTCCTCGAAGCCTTTGCAGCCGACGTGTTCTTCGACGACCAGGCCGGTCACTGCGAGCTGGCTCGCGAAGTGGTCGCCACCGGTCACGTGCCGCACGGCGTAAGCAACGAAACCAAGGCTTGAATCCTAAAATCCGTGGTTTTTCCTCGGACCTCCCACAGTTCCAGGCACTGCTAAGCTGAATCAATCTCCGCCATCTTGGCAGTTGAGGAGGTCATATGATTCGTTCGATGCTGTATGCCACTGACCTCGGTCTGTATGCGCCCTTTGTGATGCAACATGCCCTGGAGCTGGCTCGAACGTTCAATGCCGACTTACATGTAGTGCACGCCGTGGAGCCCATGGGCCTGTTCGCCGAATCAGTGTTGCAGAGCTACCTGGATGAGCAGTCGTTGAATGAGTTTCACCGCCAGGGCCTGAATACAGTGATGGCCAATATAGAGCAACGGGTGCTGGACAGTTTTCGCGAGGAGCTGGGGGAGGGGATGCAGGACTTGACCTTGATCCAGTCGGTGCGGGTGCTTCAGGGGGACCCGTCCCAGGTGATTCTGGAGCAGGCGGGGAAACTCTCTGTGGATTTGCTGATCGTAGGAAGTCACAGCCATGGGGTGGGGGCGCAAACGCCTTTGGGGCGTACCGCAACGCGAGTTCTGCAACTGGCCAAAGTCCCGGTTTACCTGGTGCCTCTGGTGCAGCGTCGACGTCAGGGCGATACCTGAGGATGGAATGGAAAATTCTGAATAAAAGTTCTAGATTTATTCTCCTGACCATTAATATAGTTATATACCGTCGCTGATACCCGTGGCGTCTACCTGCTTTGAGGGATTGATATGAAGCTTCAACAATTGCGCTACATCTGGGAAGTGGCGCACCACGACCTCAACGTCTCCGCTACCGCGCAAAGCCTTTACACATCGCAACCGGGTATCAGCAAGCAGATCCGTCTGCTCGAGGACGAACTCGGGGTCGAGGTCTTTGCCCGCAGTGGCAAGCATCTGACCCGCGTGACCCCGGCCGGCGAGCGCATCATCACCACCGCCGGCGAGATCCTGCGCAAGGTCGAAAGCATCAAGCAGATCGCCCAGGAGTTCTCCAACGAGAAGAAGGGCACCCTGTCCATCGCCACTACTCACACCCAGGCGCGCTACGCCTTGCCACCGGTGATCAGCAGCTTTATCAAGCAGTACCCGGATGTGGCCTTGCACATGCATCAGGGTTCGCCGATGCAGATTGCCGAAATGGCCGCTGACGGCACTGTGGATTTCGCCATCGCTACCGAAGCCCTGGAGTTGTTCGGTGACCTGGTGATGATGCCGTGCTATCGCTGGAACCGCTGCGTGGTAGTGCCTCAGGGCCACCCGCTGACCAAGCTGCCGAAGTTGACCTTGGAAACCCTGGCCGAGTACCCGATCGTCACTTACGTGTTCGGTTTTACCGGTCGCTCCAAGTTGGACGAAGCCTTCAGCCATCGCGGCCTGACGCCCAAGGTGGTATTCACCGCTGCCGACGCCGACGTGATCAAGACCTATGTGCGCCTGGGCCTGGGCGTGGGCATCGTGGCCAAGATGGCGGTCGACACCAAGCTCGACAGCGACCTGGTGGTGCTGGATGCCAGTGAACTGTTCGAATCGAGCATCACCAAGATCGGTTTCCGTCGCGGCACTTTCCTGCGTGGCTTCATGTGCGATTTCATCGAGAAGTTCGCCCCGCACCTGACCCGCGAAGTCATGGCCAAGGCCATTGCCTGCCATAACAAGCAGGAACTGGAAGAGCTGTTCGACGGCGTCGAATTGCCGGTCCACTGATCCCCAGCCTGCCTAGCGGACCTCGGTGACAGTGAACTGTTGCCGGGCGCCCGCCACCACGATCTCCACCTCATCGTCCTCGAACTTGCCCAGCAGGCTGTTGCCCAGGGGCGAGCGGGGGGTGATGACGGTCACCAGTTGCCCCACTACGTAGGCCTTCAGGCCCGCGCCATCCGGGCCGAGAAACAGCCACTGTTCGTGGCCGTTCTCATCTTCCAGCCCCAACAGCGCACCGATCTGAATCCCCTTCTGCGGGTCATGAGGGCGCAGGCTCAGGTTCTGCCAGAGGCCCAGGGCCTGGCGGATTTCCTCGACCCGTCGAGCCTGGCCGGCGGCCAGGTAGGAAGCTTCCAGCCCCAGGGTGTCGTACTTGTTCTCGGCGATATTTTCTTCGTGGGTGGCGGTTTCGTAAGCGGTTTGTGCCGCCCGCACCGCGACCTCCAGGTCGTCCCGGAGCTGTTGCAGAATCAGTTGGCAGACGGACTGTTTATCCATGGTCAATTACAGAATTGCAGGACGTTGGCCCGGCTTTTTTCGCTCGGCGCGGTCTGGTCCTGCTGCAACCAGAACTGGCATTTGGGGTTGGACAGGTTGCGCAGGTTGCTGCGGGCGTTGTCCAGGGATTGCAGTTCCTCGTTCTTGCGCAGGTTTTCCTGGTACTGCTCGAACATTCGGTTCTGTGGCTCAGGTGGCGCGGCCACCGGTGGTTTTGCCAACTGCTGCACCGCTTGTGCGACCGGAGCCAATTGCTGGCTGAAAAGGTAGTGCGAGGCCAGCCAGCAGGTCAGGGCGATCGCCAGGAAACCCAGCCACAGGCCCAGGGCAATGCTGGCGGTGAGCGCCAGGAAGTTGAAACTGATGCGCAAGGAGCGACGTGCGGTGGGACGATGGGACATGGCTGCCTCCTGGCGGGCGGTGTTGGGCAAGGGCCGATTGTCGCACGAAGATAATCGCGGTTGGCTCTTCTGCGCAGGAGCATTTATGCGGACAATCGGCGCCTTTGCCAATCGGGGAGTGGAATGAAAGCCTCCTGGGATATTTTCTGCAGCGTGGTCGACAACTACGGCGACATCGGCGTGACCTGGCGCCTGGCCCGGCAACTGGTGGCCGAGCATCAATGTGTGGTGCGCCTGTGGGTCGATGATTTGCGCGCTTTCGAAAAGATCTGCCCGCAGATCGATAGCCAAAAGGCCAGCCAGATTCAGGATGGCGTCCAGGTGCGGCACTGGCCGGCCCAGTGGCCGGACGAGGCGGCGGCCGATGTGGTGATCGCGGCTTTCGCCTGCCAGTTGCCCCACGCCTACATGGACGCCATGGCCGACCGTGCGCGTGCGCCACTGTGGCTGAACCTGGACTACCTGAGCGCCGAGGACTGGGTCGGCGGGTGCCATGGCCTGCCTTCCGTGAAGTTTCGCGGGGTGCAGAAGTACTTCTTCTTTCCCGGATTCCAGGCCGATACCGGCGGCTTGCTGCGCGAGGCCGGGCTGCTCGAGCAGCGCCGGGATTTCCAGGGCAGGCCCCAGGCCCGGCTGGATTTCCTGAAATCCCTGGGCGTATCGCCTGTTGCCGGCAGTCGCTTGATCTCGCTGTTCGCCTACGAAAATGCCGGGGTTGCCAGTTGGTTGCAGGCCCTGGCCGACGACGGGCAGCCGACTCATCTGCTGGTGCCCGAAGGCCGCGTGCTGGCCGATGTGCAGCGCTGGCTGGGAGAGGAACCGCTGGCGCCGGGCTGTCCACAGGTACGCCAGTCGCTGACCGTTCAGGTGCTGCCCTTCGTGCGCCAGGAGGATTACGACCGGCTGCTCTGGTGCTGCGACTTCAACGCGGTGCGCGGGGAGGACTCCTTCGTTCGGGCGCAATGGGCCGGGCGTCCGATGCTCTGGCACATCTATCGCCAGGATGAAGACATCCACCTGGACAAGCTCGAAGCTTTTCTCGGCCTCTATACCCGCACACTATCCCCGGGGGCCAAGGCTGCAGTACTGGCCCTGTGGCAGGCCTGGAACAGCGAAGCATCGATGGCTGAACCCTGGAAAAACCTGCTGCAATACTGGCCGGAAGTCGCCGCGCACGCCGAGCAATGGTGTCTGGAACAAGGCTCCCAGCCCGATCTTGCTGCGGCGCTGGTGCAGTTTTACCTAAATTGGATATGATACGCGGCCTAGATTTTTGTAAATCCCATCCAAATTCGGATATTCGCAATGAAAACTGGTAAAGAACTCAAACCCGGTACCGTGATCCGTATCGACAACGATCCTTGGCTGGTTCAGAAAGCTGAATTCACCAAGTCCGGTCGTAACAGCGCGATCATGAAGACCAAGCTGAAGAACCTGCTGACCGGTTACAAGACCGAAACCGTTTACGGTGCGGACGACAAACTGGACGACGTGATCCTGGATCGCAAAGAAGCGACCCTGTCGTTCATCAGCGGCGACACCTACACGTTCATGGACACCACTGACTACACCATGTACGAGCTGAACGCCGAAGACATCGAAGCGGTTCTGCCGTTCATCGAAGAAGGCATGACCGACGTTTGCGAAGCCGTGTTCTTCGAAGACCGTCTGGTTTCCGTTGACCTGCCGACCACCATCGTGCGCCAGGTTGACTACACCGAAGGTTCCGCTCGCGGCGACACTTCGGGCAAGGTGATGAAGCCTGCCAAACTGAAAAACGGTACCGAGCTGAGCGTTGCGGACTTCATCGAAATCGGCGACATGATCGAGATCGATACCCGCGAAGGCGGTTCCTACAAAGGCCGCGCCAAGGTTTAAACCTGGCTCGCCCCTGTAGACGAAAAAGCCCGACCTTGAGTCGGGCTTTTTTATGCCTGGAATTTGCCGTTTCAGACCGTAACGTGCAGGCGCACATCCACATTGCCACGGGTGGCATTGGAGTAGGGGCAGACCTGATGCGCGGCATCCACCAGGCTTTGCGCTTCGTCCTGGGCCAGGCCGGGCAGGCTCACATGCAGGTCGATATCCAGGCCGAAGCCGCCGGGGATCTGGCCGATGCCGACATGGGCGGTGATCGAAGCGTCGTCCGGGATCTTGCGCTTGCTCTGGCTGGCGACGAACTTCAGGGCACCGATAAAGCAGGCCGAGTAACCGGCTGCGAACAGCTGTTCAGGGTTGGTCGCCTGGCCACCGGCACCACCGAGTTCCTTGGGGGTGGCCAGTTTGACGTCGAGGATCTGGTCATTGGAAACAGCGCGGCCATCACGGCCACCGGTGGCGGTTGCAACGGCGGTGTAGAGAGTTTGCATGGTGGAAGCCTCGTGGTAGGTGATTTTCGCGCTAATTATTTGCGCGCTAATTAAGTGCGAAATAAATGTATCTCGCTAATATTTAGTGCGCAAGATAAATTTTGCTGAAAACCCCTCCATTAGCCTTGAGTCATGGGCAACTCATTGATTCTGAAAAAGATATTTTTTCGGTTGAGAAGCTAGCCTCAGCCATAGGGGGCTGGCTTGCCAGCAAAGCGTCAAAGACTGTCCTGCAGATGCCCGCGCAACACCTGCAAATCTTCCTGCAACTGACGCAATTGCTCCACGCTCCGGCCGCTGGCCCCGAGGATGCACTGGGGAATGTCCCGGGCTTGCTCGCGCAGCACCCGGCCCTGTTCCGTCAGTTGGACAATCACCACCCGTTCATCTTCCCGACTGCGGGTGCGGCTGAGCAGACCTTCGGCCTCCAGGCGCTTGAGCAGCGGAGTCAGGGAGCCGGGGTCGGTCAGCAGGCGCTGGCTGATCTCGCCGACCGTCAGCCCGTCCCGTTCCCAGAGCACCAGCATAGCCAGGTACTGCGGGTAGGTCAGCCCCAGCTTCTGCAGCAGAGGCTTGTAGACCTTGGTCAGCATCAGCGAGGTGGAGTGCAGGGCAAAGCACACCTGGTTGTCCAGCAGCAGTTGATCGCAGGAGTCCAGGGGGGAGCGTTCGGTGGTCATGTTGGCGGCCTTGATCATTAATGGTCATGAATCTAGCGGGCGAGTCTTTAATGCGCCAGATAATTTTCCTCAGGTCTCAGCCCATCGCGCTTTGCAATGCCAGGTCCCAGGGCGGAACCGGGCTGAAGCGGCTTTTCAGGTACTCCAGCAGCAGGCGGCTACGGGCATTGGGGTGCTGTTCCATGCGCAAGGCGTAGATGCCGGCGGTTTCCGGCTTGGGCAGGCCGCCTTCGCAGAATAGCGGCACCAGTTCGCCGCGCAGCAGGTATTCACTCACTAGCCAGGTGGGCAGGTGGGCAATGCCCAGCCCGGCCAGGGCCCCGGAAAGCAGGGCTTCAGCGTTGTTGGCACCAAGGCGTATACGCTGCGGACGATGGCTCTGCACCTGGCCGTCAAGCTCGAAGCGCCAGGCGAACAGCGGCGCCAGGCCATCCCAGTCGAGGCCGTCGTGCTGGCTGAGTTCGGCGGGGTGGCTGGGGGTACCGCGGCTTTTCAGGTAGGAGGGGCTGGCACAGGCGATACGCACGATGCTGGCCAGGGAGGTGGCGACCATCCGCGTGTCCACGCGCTGGCCGGCGCGCAGCACCAGGTCGACCTTGCCCAGGTGGGAGCCCTGCATGTCGACAAAGCTGTCGATCAGGTGCAACTGCACATCCAGCCCGGGGTAGAGCACCAGGAAATCGGCAATGGCCGGCGCCAAGTGGCGGCGCCCGAAGGCAGCGGGGGCGTCGATGCGGATCAGGCCCTCCGGGGCATGGCTCAGGGAAACTGCCTCGGCCCGAGCCAGTTGCAGCTCGGCAACGATACGCCGGGCCCGTTCGGCAAAGGCCTGGCCGGCGGCGGTGGCGACCACGGCGTGGGTGGTACGCATGAACAGAGTGGTGCCCACGGCGTTTTCCAGGCTGTCGATGCGCCGGGCCACGGCGGAGGGCGTCAGCGGATAGCGGCGTGCCGCTGCGGAAAAGCTGCCCGCCTCCAGCACATCAAGAAACAGCCCCAGTTGTTCGGTCAGTGTATTGGGATTCATGATCAGCTCGCTTATGCGAAAACGGCAAAGCCATTGTGCGTTGCTATGCGTTTCCGTGCCAGGGCCGACTGCGTAGCATGCAGCTCTCAGGTGAGGAGAGCGGTTGTGATCGAGTTGATGATGTATCTGTTGTTGGGCGCGGCGTTGGGTACGGTGGGCGGGCTGTTCGGTATTGGCGGTGGCTTGATCGCGATTCCGGTGCTCGGCGTGCTGTTTGGCCTGGACCAGCAGATTGCCCAGGGCACGGCGCTGGTCATGGTTGTACCCAATGTGCTACTCGCGCTGTGGCGCTATCACCAGCGCAACCGCATAGAGGCGCGCCACGCCTTGCCCCTGGCCCTGATGGGGTTCAGTTTCGCCTGGCTGGGCTCGATCTGGGCGGTGGGCATCGATGCACAGAAGATGCGCATCGGCTTTGTCGCCTTTCTTCTGGTGCTGTCGGCCTACAACCTGCTGCGCATGTTCATGGCCAGTGCCCCGGCCAGCAGCGAGATGCGTTACCCCTGGCCTTGGCTCGGGGTATTGGGCGCCGCTTCCGGGGCCATGGGCGGGCTGTTCGGGGTGGGGGGCGCAGTGGTTGCCACGCCGGTACTGACCAGTGTCTTCGGCACCACCCAGGTGGTAGCACAGGGTTTGTCCCTGGCGCTGGCGCTACCCAGCACCGGGGTCACCCTGGTGACCTATGGCTTTCACCATCAGGTGGACTGGGCGATCGGTCTGCCGCTGGCAGCCGGTGGCTTGCTGAGCATCAGTTGGGGGGTGAAGGTCGCCCACGCCTTGCCCGAGCGGCTGTTGCGCGGCCTGTTCTGCGGCTTCCTGGTGGTGTGTGCGGTGATGCTGGCGTTTAAAGTTTGAAGCCTTCGACGATGTGTTCGGCCAGGCATTCGGTGATGGGCGAGGGCTGGTTGAGGTTGCGCAGCAGCATGATGCTGGCCTCGGGCAGCTCCGGCAGCCCTTCGTTCTCGCCGAGGATGCGCAGGTCCGGCGTGATCAGGCTTTCCAGCTGCGCGGTGATCGCCAGCCCGGCGCTGACCACCGCCATGATTGCCGACAGGCTGGAGCTGTTGTAGGCAATGCGATAGTCGAGGCCGATGGCATCCAGGGCGTTGCAGGCCCACAGCCGGCAAAAGCAGTCGCTGTTGAACATCGCCAGCGGCAGTGGCGTCTGTTCATGGGGCGTGAAGCACTGGGCCACGGCCCAGACGAAGCGCTCCTTGCGCAGGAGTTGGCCGATCTCGTTGCCCGGCTCTCGGGTGACGATGGTCAGGTCCAGGTCCTGGCGTTGCAGCAGTTGCTTGGACGATTCGCAATGCACTTCGATCTGGATCAGCGGGTAGCTCTGGGCGAAGCGCGACAGAATCCCCGGTAGAAAACGCATCACATAGTCATCCGGCGTGCCGATGCGCACCAGCCCCACCATGTGCGGTTCGCGCAGGGTATTGAACACTTCGCTATGCAGTTTCAGGATGCGCCGGGCATAGCCCAGCAGTACCTGGCCCTCGGCGGTCAGCTTGACCTGGCGTCCGTCGCGCTGGAACAGCTGGCGTTGCAGCACGTCCTCTTCCAGGCGCTTCATCTGCATGCTCACCGCCGATTGGGTGCGGTTGACCCGTTCTCCAGCCCGGGTAAAACCGCCTTCATCGGCGATGGCGACGAAGGTGCGCAGCACTTCGGTGTCGATGCTGGGGAACTGGGACATTGATCAAATCCTGAGATGCATGGGGCAGGAAGCATTCCTGGGCCTGATCTTATTCCTCGAAAGGCCACGGCGTCATCCCTGGCGTTGCGCTTGCAGCCAGGCCAGCACCTGCCGGGCGTTCTGGTCCGGTGGAAACACCGGGTAGAACACCTTTTCGATCTGCCCGGCCTTGAGAATCAGAGTCAGGCGTTTCAGGAAGCGGGTGGCGTTCAATTCGAACACCGGCAGCCCCAGGGCTTCGGTCAATTGCCCCTGTGCATCGGAGAGCAGGGCAAAGGGCAGGTGCAGCCGCTCGACGGCTTCACGTTGATAGTCGCTGTCCTGGCTCGAGAGGCCGAACAGGTTCGCCGCCCCGGCGGCCGCGAGTTCCTCGGCCAGGTCGCGAAAGCCGCAGGACTGCGGGGTACAGCCGCGGGCGCCGGGGGTCATGTCCCAGCCCTCCAGCAGCGGCAAATCCGGTCGTCCCATGCGCGGGTAGACATAGAGCACCGTTACGCCGGGCAGCGTCGACAGGTCGACCCCTTCGCCCGAGGTGGAGGGCAACCGCAGCCCGGGCAAGTGCAGGCCCTGCAAGTGACGGGCTGCGCCATCGTCCTGGGGGGCCGGGATACGCGACCAGTCCACGCTCAACATGTCTCTCATGACGCTTCCTCCTGATCAGTAGCGCTGGGCAATCGCAATAGGGATAGCTGGATAACAGAGTGTCGATAGTGCTCCTTCAGTTCAAGTAGTACTGCGGATAAATGATGTTCGATCCAGCAATTAATGCTCGTGGCTTTTATTGGTTTTGTCTTTGGCTTTAGTTGTGCTGTGTTATTGGCGATAAGCCTTATCGGTGCTGGCTATAAGTTTTCAAAAAAGGTCTGGAGTGTTGGCTATAAGTTGTCGTTTGCTAATTTCGCTGCGCGATAAAAATCAATGAATATGCCCTGGGCCGATTGATGGTCAACTTTGTCGTTGTTTGGGTTTGCCTAAAGAAACATCCGCTACTAGTGTTGCGCTTGCCATGTACAGATGGTCTGTACTGGGATTGCGACCAACTTTGGAGGGTCCTTTCATGAACGTGAAAGCGGAACACACTGAGCCAACCACTGCCGAGCTGACACAGCTCAAGACCAAGCTCAAAGCCGGCAAGCTGGCGCCGGAAGACCTCAAGGCGCTGGTGGGCCTGGTGGAACGTACGGAGAAGGCGGCGAAGCAACTTAGGGCAGCCATCGTCGAGTAAATGACGCTAACGCTTTGGAGGGCAGGATCAGAAATGGACCTCACTACTCGAACTACTCATATCGATATATCTGAACCGTTGCGTAGCCCTCCATTTTTAGCGCGCAGCACTATCGGCAGTCACTCGGTACTGCTGCTGGGAAGTCTGGAAGCGCCTATCTCTACACTTAGTGATAATGCTTTTATTGTCGAACGCATTGCCCAGAGTCTCAACTTGTCGGCGCTGGGCGCCCAGTTCAATGCGGAAGAAGTTATTTTTCTGCTGAACGAGCAATATACCGCTGCAGAAGAGTTTGTTTATGGTCACCCCATCTGGCGAAAGATAAGAGAGGGTGATCAAGCTGCGCTTTACGCTTATATCCTGGAAACCCGGCACTACCTGGCTGCCGCGGCCTCGAGGATGTGCCCCTCGGTCAGCCCGGGCATAGGGTTGTCGCCGATCTCCCTGATGCTGTCCAGGCATGCGCTGGAGGAGTGGGATCATGCGCAGTTCTTCAATGAGGCCCTGGAGCTGATCGGCTGTTCCGGTGACATGGTCAGGCTGGCCCGGCCTTTGCCCGCAACCCTGGAGTGGATTCACCTGTCCCGGCAGATCGCGGCCATGGGCGAGCTGGTGTCGGCGGCCTGCTCCGGTTTCATGGAGCACTCCTCGGTGGAGCAGGAGGCGGTGCTGGGTTGGCATGAGTTGCTGGTGGGCCACAACCTGCTGAGCCGCAAGGCGACAGACAAGGTGCTGGGGCATTTTTCCACCGACATCCAGTATGGGCATTCGGATAACTGGAAGAAGGCCGTGCGCACTCAGGACTGCTACCCCGCGCCGGTGGTGGCCACGGTGCTCAATGCAGTCTGCAGCCTCAGCGAAATGATCTACCGCTGGCTGACTGCGCTGGAGCAGGGATGTGCCAGCTCCATTGTCACCGCGGCCCAACTGGTGGCCGAGGAGGGGCTGGACCAACTGTTGCACGCCGCTGATTCACCCCTGGACGTGGAAATTTTCCAGGGCCTGCCGGTCTGGCCGTCCAGTGTGATGAGCCTGGTCAACGGTGAGCGTTCCGGCGATGACAACCCTGCCGATACCGTCGTTGCGTCCTGCTATGCCCTGGGGCCGCGAATGACGCAACTGGTCATGAGCCCGGCGCCTTTTGGCGCACTGATCAGCCAGGTGCATGAGCAGTTGCTCAATGGCCAGAGCTCCAGCGCCGAGAGTGTGGCGGCCATCGAACAGATGACCACCGACTGGCTGGTATCGGTGGACGGCCACGGCCTGTGGCAACAGATGACCGAGGGCTGCGCGGATGAGCTGATCATCGGCTACATGCTGGAGAACTATCATTACCTGGCCTCGGCGACCCGACATGTCAGCCCGGCCATTGCCGCCTGTGCGGATGCGCGGATCCGCGAAAACCTGTTGCAGCACCTGCAGGATGAGCTGACCCACTGCGACATCCTCAAGCCCAGGCTGCGCGAACTGGGAGTCCGGCGCCCGGAAGCGATGCGACCCTTGCCGACCACCACTGCCTTTGTCGGTTATCTCAGCGACCTGGCACGGCATGACTGGAAGGGCTACCTGATCGGTTCGACCTATCTGCAAAAAAGCCTGAGCGAATGCCGTGGCGATGATCGTCACCTGCGTTTCTACTCGCAGGTGTCCGCCAACAACCCGCGCTGTGCAGCGTTGCTGGGGGCCATGGCAGCCCATGACGAACTGGATGACGAGCTGGGCCACGATCAGCGGCCGTCGCTCAACATCGAGTACCTGCTGGCGCGGGGCGACGTGGGCCGTGACTCGGTGGCGCGTGCGGCCATGCTCCCGTCACTGGCCTGGAGCTTTCTGGATGGCATCCGCCAGCACTATTGCACCGGCAAGGACGCGGTGCTGCAGCGCCAGGCCTGGAGCGCAACATGAACCAGCCCTATTTCCAGAACCTGGAGCCCCTGGCGCAGTTGCAGGAATTGTTATTCGAGCGTGATGACTTCGAGGCCCTGGCCAGGCGCTTGCCGGAACCCAGGATGGCTCTGGAAAAGTGGCGCGATGTGTTGCATGGCGAGCTCCTGTCGCTGTTTCGCTGGGGGCTGATTCGCGCCAGGGAGAGCCTGGATGACCAGGGGGCGGGCCAGGGCTATGGCCAGGAAGTCCTGTGCCTGCTGCCCTATTACGGCTTTTGTCTGCATGCAATCCGCCGCGCCGCGCCCTTTGCCTTGATGGGCATACCCACCACGGTGTCGGTGCGTCACGACCGTTATCAGGAGGCCAGTGCAGTGATTGGCGAGTTGGCGGCCGTGCTTGGCGTAAAGGATTGGCTGCGGGTCAGTGAGGAATCCTCGGCAGAGCTGGTGCGGCAGTTTCATGGGCGCGATGGCCTGATCGTGCTCACCGGCAAGCAGTCCACCTACACCAGTCTGCGAAACCGCTACCCGGACGCGCGGATCATTGCTGCAACCGGCTGTTGCGGGGTGGTCCTGTCGGTGGAGGAGCAGCCGGCCCGCGTCATCGAGGAACAGCGCCAGGAACACCGGTTGCCGGTCAGTTGCAGCAACCATGGCTACACCGTCCTTGCCGAAGCCCTGACCCCGCAGGCGGCGGTGCTGGCCATCAACGGCGCTCGGCCCGCGGTCAGCAGCACGGTGCAAGAGTTGCTCGGGCAACTGCACCCGTCCATTGTCCTGACTCCCCCTTCGGCTCTGCCGTTGCCCGATGATCTTGGCGGCTACAGCCTGCTGGCCTGTGAAGAGTCGGCGGCGGCCAGCCTCGATGGTTTCGGTCGCGACCCACTGGGCGGATGGCCGGGGGATTACCGGATCTGAAAGCGGTCCCTGGAAACACCGGCGGGGAACCAAGGCATCAAACCCTGAGATGTATTGCATAAGAAACATTCGTTGGATTGATCATTGTTCGGGGAAGAGACTGTGCTCATCCCCACTGGAGGACAGGATCATGAAAGCGCAAAAGGGTTATCTGCTGGTTCACAAACTGCCAATTCAGGCGTTGTCGTTACGTGCACTATGGCGCCAGGTGGTCCGCTGGCACGAGTTGGCGCAGGAGCGCCGGATGCTTGCCGGCCTGAGCGATTCGGCCCTGCATGACCTGGGGCTGAGCCGGGCGGATGTGGAGCATGAAGCGGTCCGCCCGTTCTGGGACGACCCGATGCACAAATAACCCGGTGGCCACTACACAAGCCGGTCCAGGGTGCGCTAGCGTGCGGGCAGACCAGGAGACGCTCATGCCCGCACTACCTTCTTTCTCGCTCAAGCAGGCCCGCCGGCTGGCGCTGGCCGCCCAAGGCTTCGGCGGGCGCCAGCCGCCGGCATCGATCAAGGCCTCCCGACTCAATCAGCAGATCGAGCGCCTGGGCCTGTTGCAGATCGATTCGGTCAACGCCCTGGTGCGCGCCCATTACTTGCCGCTGTTTTCCCGTCTTGGCAGTTATCCACAGCAGCTGCTCGATCAGGCCGCCTGGAGCCAGGGGCGCCAGCGCACCTTGTTCGAGTACTGGGGGCATGAGGCCTCGCTGCTGCCGATGTCCATGTACCCCTTGATGCGCTGGCGCATGCAGCGCGCACGCCAGGGGCAGGGTATCTACTCGCAACTGGCGCGTTTCGGCCAGGAACGCCAGGCCACTCTGCGCCGGGTGCTGGCGGCCGTGGAGCAGCAGGGCGCGCTGGGGGCCGGCAGCCTCTCCACCCGCGAAGAGCGGGCCGGCCCCTGGTGGGACTGGAGCGAAGAAAAGCATGCCCTGGAATGGCTGTTCGCTGCCGGTGAGGTGACAGTGTCCGGCCGCCGCGGTTTCGAGCGTCTGTATGACTTGCCGGAACGAGTGATCCCGGCGGCGATCCTCCAGCAGATGCCGTTGGAGGAAGCCCAGGCCCAGCGCCGGTTGCTGCTGCAGGCGGCCGGGGCACTGGGGGTAGCCACGGAAAAGGACCTGCGGGACTACTTTCGCCTCGATCCCGGCGATAGTCGCGCGCGGCTTGCCGAGTTGTGCGAGTCCGGCGAACTGCTGGGCTGTGAGGTCCAGGGCTGGAAGCAAAGTGCCTATTGCCTGCCCGAGGCGCGGGTGCCGCGCAAGGTCGAAGCCAGCGCGCTGTTGTCACCTTTCGATTCCCTGATCTGGGAGCGTAGCCGTACCGAGCGGCTGTTCGATTTCCGCTACCGCCTGGAGATCTACACGCCTGAGCACAAGCGGGTCTATGGCTATTACGTGCTGCCGTTCCTGCACAACGAGCGGATTGCCGCCCGGGTCGACCTGCGGGCGGAGCGGGCCCAGGGGCGTCTGGCGGTGCACGCGGTGCATGAGGAGCCATTCGGTCTGGACGACGAGGGTGTCCGGGCATTGGCCCTGCAATTGCGAAAGATGGCCGACTGGCTGGGGTTGGAACAGATTCAGCTCAATTGCCAGCGTGATGGCGCGCGACGCCTGCGTGAGGTGCTGGGGTGAAGAGCTTCGCGGGCCAGCCCGCTCCTACACAGCCCTTGCAGGAGCGGGCTAGCCGGCGAAAGCGCTCTTAGCGCTTGACCTGCTTCAAGGTCTCGGCAATCAGGAAGGCCAGTTCCAGAGACTGGTCGGCATTCATCCGCGGGTCGCAATGGGTGTGGTAACGGTCCGACAAACCATCCTCGGTAATCGGCCGGGCACCGCCGATGCATTCGGTGACGTTCTGCCCGGTCATCTCGATATGGATGCCACCGGCATAGCTGCCTTCGGCCTGGTGGACCTGGAAGAACTGCTTGACCTCGGTGAGGATCTGCGCGAAATCCCGGGTCTTGTAGCCGCTGCTGGCCTTGATGGTGTTGCCGTGCATCGGGTCCGAGCTCCACAGCACCTGCTTGCCTTCGCTTTCCACCGCGCGAATCAGCTGTGGCAGGTGATCGCCGACCTTGTTCGCGCCCATGCGCACGATCAGGTTGAGGCGGCCGGGATCGTTTTCCGGGTTGAGGATATCGATCAGGCGGATCAGTTCGTCGGTGTTCATGCTCGGGCCGACCTTGACCCCGATCGGGTTGTTCACCCCGCGCAGGAACTCCACGTGGGCGCCGTCCAGTTGCCGGGTGCGATCGCCGATCCACAGCATGTGCGCCGAGCAGTCGTAGTAGTCGTTGGTCAGGCTGTCGCGGCGCACGAAGGCTTCTTCATAGTTGAGCAGCAACGCTTCGTGGGCGGTGAAGAAGCTGGTTTCGCGCAGTTGCGGCGCGCTGTCCAGGCCGCAGGCACGCATGAAGGCCAGGGTTTCGTCGATGCGGTCTGCCAGTTGGCTGTACTTCTCGGCCAGGGCCGAGTTGGCGATGAAATCCAGGTTCCACTTGTGCACCTGGTGCAGGTCGGCGAAACCGCCCTGGGCGAAGGCTCGCAGCAGGTTGAGGGTGGCGGTGGCCTGGTGGTAGGACTGCAGCAGGCGGTCGGGGTCCGGCACCCGGCTTTTTTCATCGAAACCGATGCCGTTGACGATGTCGCCGCGATAGGCCGGCAAGGTCACGCCATTGATGGTTTCGTCGTTGGCCGAGCGCGGCTTGGCGAACTGGCCGGCCATGCGCCCGACCTTGACCACCGGGCAGCCGGCGGCAAAGGTCATGACGATGGCCATCTGCAGCAGCACCTTGAAGGTGTCGCGAATCTTCGCCGCGGAGAATTCGGCGAAGCTCTCGGCACAATCGCCACCCTGCAGCAGGAACGCCCGGCCCTGGGTGACTTCGGCAAACTGGCGACGCAACTCCCGGGCTTCACCGGCAAACACCAGCGGTGGATAACTGGCCAGGCTTTGCTCGACCTGCAGCAGGTGCGCGGCATCGGGGTAGTGGGGTTGTTGCTGGATCGGCAGGGCGCGCCAGCTGTCGGGGCTCCAGGGTTGGCTCATCGCGGACTCGAGTGCTTTAACGGTGGGAGGGGCATGTTAGCAGCAAATTAGTGCGTGACCTGCTCCTCTCGCTTGGCCGACAATCGCGCCTTTCCCGCTCGCTGCCGAGCGGTTGGTTTATCGCGCCGGCAAGGTTCTGTGCCCGCGCGGCTAGGAGATGAAATGACTGAGGAGCGCGTCGAGCGCCTGCTCGCCGAAGTGCATGACGAATTCGGCATGATCCGGGTCCTGGAAGTGGCGGACTATCGTTTTCTCGAATTTGGCGATGCCATCGAGCAAAGCTGTGTGTTCACGGCGGACCCCAGTTGGCTGGAGTACGACTACACCCGGGCCATGCTGATCGGTGCCCTGTGCCATGAGGCGCCGGAGAGCGCGTTGTTTCTCGGGCTGGGCGCCGGCACCCTGACCCAGGCTTGCCTGAAGTTCCTGCCCCTGGAAGATGTGGAAGCCATCGAACTGCGACCGGACGTGCCGCGCCTGGCTATCGAGTACCTGGGGCTGGACGACGATCCGCGTCTATATATAAGAGTCGGCGATGCCCTGGAGCTGCTGGACAGTGCTGAATCCGCCGACCTGATCTTCGTCGACCTGTACACCGACGTCGGCCCCGGCGTCGGGCATCTGGCCTGGGGGTTTCTGGAGAACTGCCAGAAGCGCCTCAACCCCGGCGGCTGGCTGGTGATCAACCAGTGGGCCACCGATGATGGCAAGCCCTTGGGCGCCGCCCTGTTACGCGGGCTCTATCACCGCCATTACTGGGAGTTGCCGGTGAAGGAGGGCAACGTGATTCTGATCGTGCCGTCCGACCTCGACCAGGAGCTGGACCTGCCAGGCCTGAATGCCCGGGCCCAAGCCCTGGCCCCACGCTTGGGCTACTCCCTGCAACCCTTGATCAAGGCGATCCGCCCGGCCACATAAGCCCTTGCTGGCGCCGGCTGGCCGGCGAAGCCGATCTGCCGGCCCCTGTTCAGCAGCCCTTGAACACCCCGGGCCGTTTTTCGATCATCGCCCGCACGCCCTCTTTGGCGTCCTCACTGTTCATCAGTTTGTGCACCAGCGGCGCCAGCCCCTGGGCGGCCGCCGTTTCCCCTTCGAGCCTGGCCTGGCGTGCCGACATCAGGGTCGCCTGCACCCCCAGCGGTGCCTGGCGGGCAATCCGTTCGGCCAGTTCGATGGCCCGGGGCAGCAGGTCTTCGCTGGCCATGACCTCCTGCACCAGGCCCAGGCGCAGGGCTTCATGGGCATCGAATTCGTCCCCGGTCAGCAACCAGCGCATGGCATTGCCCCAGCCGGCCAGTTGATGCAGGCGCAGGGTCGCGCCGCCGAAAGGGAAGATTCCGCGTTGCACCTCCATTTGCGCGAAGCGGGTATTGCTGGCGCAGAGATTGATGTCGGAGGCCAGCATCAGCTCGATGCCGATGGTCAGGCAGTAGCCTTGTACGGCGACGATCACCGGCTTGTTCACCTGTGGGCCGCTGAACACGCCCCAGGGGTCGCAGCCACCGGCTGGTGCTTGCCAGCCCTGGGCCAGGGCGGCGCCGACATTGGCCAGGTCCAGGCCTGCGGTGAAGTGCTCGCCGTGGCCGAACACCACCGCCACTCGCGCCTCGCTGCTGGCTTCGAACTCGCCGTAGGCCAGGCTCAACTGGTTGAGCAGCTCGAGGTCGAAGGCATTGCGCTTGGCCACCCGGTCCAGGCCGATAAGGAACAGGTGACCACGTAGTTCACGGCTGACACGGCTGGCACTGGGCTGATTCATGAGCGCTGTCCTGGGAAGAAAGAGGGGAGGTTGGCGCGGGCGGTTTCGTGCACAAAGGTGAACCGTTTAAGCGCGATGACCAACAGCGCCGGGCCTGAGCAAAATAGCGCGCCGCCGAAGTCTGCGCAAAGCCCATGACAATCGGGTGTTCAGCGGATTTTTCCGATAAAAAAAACTCCCTTTTTTGAGTAATTCCGGTATAGTGCGCGCCGGCCTTTAGCCGGGCCACGTTTAGGTAATGCAATTCCCCGAAGTCAGCTTCGGCTGCTTGTCCGCTGCGCGGACTATCCTTGACGATCCATTCATCCAATCGTTTTCGCAAATCCCCGCCGACAAAGCTGCCAGGGTGACTCTTGAGTCTTACACGGCATGCGCAGCTTTGGAGCATGGGTCTTTGCGGATGCACTTAGAGGCAGACCCATGACCCAGGAAATCGGCGGCTTCGCCGCTCTTGAACTTCATCCCAATATTGTCGCTGCAGTAGTCGCTACCGGCTATGAAGAGCCTTCGGCTATTCAGCAGCAGTCGATCCCGATCATCCTTGCCGGTCACGATATGATTGGTCAGGCGCAAACCGGTACCGGTAAGACCGCTGCCTTTGCCCTGCCTATCCTGCACCGCATTGATCCGTCCAAGCGCGAGCCGCAAGCTCTGATCCTGGCCCCAACCCGTGAGTTGGCGCTGCAAGTAGCAACCGCTTTCGAAACCTACGCCAAGCAAATGCCGGGCGTGACTGTTGTGGCCGTCTACGGCGGTGCGCCGATGGGCCCACAACTGAAAGCAATCCGTAATGGCGCACAGATCGTTGTCGCCACTCCGGGCCGTCTGTGCGACCACCTGCGTCGCGACGAAAAAGTCCTGGCCACCGTGAACCACCTGGTTCTCGACGAAGCCGACGAGATGCTCAAGCTGGGCTTCATGGATGACCTGGAAGTGATCTTCAAGGCCATGCCGGAGACCCGCCAGACCGTACTGTTCTCGGCCACCCTGCCGCAGTCGATCCGGGCCATCGCCGAGCGTCACCTGAAAGACCCGAAACACGTCAAGATCCAGAGCAAGACCCAGACCGTCACCGCGATCGAGCAGGCTCACCTGCTGGTTCACGCCGACCAGAAGACCTCTGCCGTTCTGAGCCTGCTGGAAGTTGAAGATTTCGACGCCCTGATCATGTTCGTGCGCACCAAGCAAGCGACCCTGGACCTGGCCAGTGCCCTGGAAGCCAAAGGCTACAAAGCCGCTGCGCTGAACGGCGACATCGCCCAGAACCAGCGTGAGCGCGTGATCGACTCCCTCAAGGATGGCCGCCTGGACATCGTTGTGGCGACCGACGTAGCCGCCCGTGGTCTGGACGTACCGCGCATCACCCACGTATTCAACGTGGACATGCCGTACGACCCGGAATCCTACGTGCACCGTATCGGCCGTACCGGCCGTGCCGGTCGCGAAGGCCGCGCGCTGCTGCTGGTGACTCCACGTGAGCGTCGCATGCTGCAAGTGATCGAGCGTGTAACCGGTCAGAAGGTTGCCGAAGTTCGCCTGCCGGACGCCCAAGCCGTTCTCGATGCCCGCATCAAGAAGCTGACCAACAGCCTGTCGCCGCTGGTGGCTGATGCTGAAGCGACCCACGGTGATCTGCTTGATCGCCTGACCGCCGACATCGGTTGCAGCCCGCGTGCCCTGGCCGCAGCCCTGCTGCGCAAGGCTACCAACGGTCAAGCGCTGAACCTGGCCGCGATCGAGAAAGAGCGTCCACTGGTGCCCAACAGCGCCCCACGTGGCGATCGTCCCGAGCGTTCCGGTGACCGTCCTGATCGTGGTGACCGTGAGCGTCGCGCGCCAATGCCTCTGGGCGAAGGTCGTGCACGCTGCCGCACCGCGCTGGGTGCCCGTGACGGCATCGCTGCCAAGAACCTTCTGGGCGCGATCCTCAATGAAGGCGGCCTGGCCCGTGAAGCTATCGGCCGCATCCAGGTGCGTGACAGCTTCAGCCTGGTCGAGCTGCCGGAGGACGGTCTGGACCGTCTGCTGACCAAGCTCAAGGACACTCGCGTTGCCGGCAAGCAGCTGAAGCTGCGTCGCTATCGCGAAGATTGATCGGCCCCTGGGCTGATTGATCAGGCATAAAAAATCCCCGACTGGTTCGGGGATTTTTTTTGCCTGTCATTTGCCTTGGCGCTGGCGGCCATCAGCCAAATCGGTAGATGTCCATGCCCAGGGCGCCCAGGGTGAAGCCCTGGTGGGCCACGCTGAATTTGCCACCGGCGCCCCGGGCGAAATACAGCGGCAGCAGGTGTTCATCACTGGGGTGGCTGCGCACGGCATTCGGTGCCTGCTGGCGGTAGTCATGAAGGGCCGCCTGGTCATCGGCCGCCAGCTTGTCGATCATCCAGTCGCGAAAGGCCTTGGCCCAGGGTTCGACGCTTTCCGGGCCAGCGTGCCAGTCCAGGTCCCGCAGGTTGTGGGTGATGCTGCCGGAGCCGATCAGCAACACGCCCTGTTCCCGCAGGCCCGCGAGGGCATGGCCGATACGGGTCTGCAGGGCCGGGCCCAGGCGGCTGGGCAGCGACAGCTGGACCACCGGGATGTCCGCCTGCGGGTACATCAGCGACAGCGGTACCCAGGTGCCGTGGTCGAAGGGGCGCTGGCTGTCCAGTTGGGCGGGCAGGCCTTCGGCCTGGAGCAGCTCCACCACCTGGGCTGCCAGTTCCGGATCGCCCGGGGCCGGGTATTGCACGGCAAACAGCGCGGCGGGGAAGCCGCCAAAGTCGTGCCAGGTTTCCGGGTGCGGGTTGCAACTGACCCGCAGATCGGAGCTTTCCCAGTGGGCCGAGACCACCAGGATCGCCCTGGGCCGGGGCAGCTCGGCTGCCAGGCGAGCCAGGGCCGGGCCGCTGGCGCCGGGTTCCAGCGCCAGCATGGGAGAGCCGTGGGAGATGAACAGGCTGGGAAGCATGAAGAGGCTCCTGAAGGTTAAGATGCGCCATCTTCAATCAGATCAATGATCTAAATCTAATATAAGTTTTAGCGCTTTTTGATCGAATTTTAAGGACTTCTCATGCAAGCGGACTTTTGGCAAAAGCGCTGGGAGCGCGATCAGATCGGCTTTCACCTGGCAGAGGTCAACCCTTACCTGCAGCAGTACTGGCCGGCCTTGGGCCTGGCGGCGCAAAGCCGCGTGCTGGTGCCTTTGTGCGGCAAGAGCCTGGACCTGATCTGGCTTGCCGACCAAGGGTTCGAGGTGCTGGGCATCGAACTGGCGGAAAAGGCGGTGGAGGATTTCTTTCGTGAGCACCAGTTGCAGCCGCAGATCAGCCAGCACGGGGTGTTCAAGGTCTACGCCCACGGGCCCATTGAGCTCTGGTGCGGTGATTTCTTTGCCCTGACCGCCGAGGACACCGCTGATTGCACGGCCCTGTATGACCGTGCAGCCATGATTGCCTTGCCCTCGCCCATGCGACAGCGCTATGCCGCTCACCTCAATGGCCTGTTGCCAAATGGCAGCAAGGGGCTGCTGATCACCATGGATTACGCCCAGGAGCAGTTGGACGGCCCGCCATTTGCGGTGCTCGACGATGAGGTCCGGCAACGTCTGGGGGGCGTCTGGCAACTGCAGGTAGAAACGGAGCGCGACATTCTTGGCGAGAGCTGGAAGTTTCTCCAGGGTGGCGTGACCCGGCTGGTGGAGAGGGTCTATCGCCTGAGCAAGCAGGGTGCCGCGAGATAGGTTTTTGGCGGCCAAGCAAAAGGGCGACTTGCGTCGCCCTTTTGGGTATTGCCTTGCACTGGATCAGCCGCGACGACGCAGGGCCTCGATACGCTCTTCCAGCGGAGGGTGGCTCATGAACATGCGAGCCAGGCCCTGCTTGATGCCACCGTTGATGCCGAAGGCATTCAGGGTGTCGGGCATGTGCACCGGCAGGCCCTGTTCCGAACGCAGGCGCTGCAGCGCGCCGATCATCGCGTTGGTGCCGGCCAGACGGGCGCCGGCTTCGTCGGCGCGGTATTCGCGTTTGCGCGAGAACCACATGACGATGGCGCTGGCCAGGATACCCAGAACCAGTTCGGCGAAGATGGTCGCCACGTAGTAGGCGATGCCCTGGCCTTCTTCGTTCTTGAAGATCACCTTGTCGACGAAGTTGCCGATGATCCGTGCGAAGAACATCACGAAAGTGTTCACCACACCCTGGATCAGTGCCAGGGTCACCATGTCACCGTTGGCGACGTGGCCGATCTCGTGGGCCAGCACGGCTTTCACTTCATCGGGCGAAAAACGTTCCAGAAGGCCCTGGCTGACGGCTACCAGCGCATCGTTCTTGTTCCAGCCGGTGGCAAAGGCGTTGGCCTCATAGGCTGGGAAAATACCCACTTCGGGCATCTTGATGCCCGCTTCGCGGGACAGTTGCTCGACGGTCTGCAGCAACCATTGCTCATGGCGGGTACGCGGTTGGGTGATGATCTGCGTGCTGGTGCTCATCTTCGCCATCCACTTGGAGATGAACAGCGAGAACAGCGAACCGGCAAAACCGAAGACCGCACAGAAAATCAGCAGCTGATTGAGGTTCAGATCAACCCCATTGGCCGCCATGAACCCGTTGAAGCCGAAAAGGCTCAGGGTGATGCTGGCAATCAGCACGACCGCAAGGTTAGTGGCCAAAAACAGCAGGATTCGCATCATGGTTGTAGAAATCTCCTCAAGCTAAAGATGTAGCGTACTGCGGGGTATATAAGGTGCGACAACCGCCTATTCAATACGGCTTCTATTTCAAACTGTGTCGCACAGGCCGGGTCTAGACGCTTGTAGTTCAACGCAATGAGCCAACGCCAGGGCGGCCGCCACCCGGCTGCGGTGCAGACGTGTGACAGTGGGCAGGACGGAAAGTGCAAGCTTATAGAAGGGGAGTGGAGCAGGGCAGTGAAGATGTGTTGCTGAATTAATCGCAGTGCGACCAGAGAAGGATCGCACTGCGATTTTTCCGTTACTGGCGGTAGGACTTGAGGAAGCTGCCGATCCGACCAATGGCCTGCTCCAGGTCATCCACCCGCGGCAGGGTCACGACGCGGAAGTGATCCGGCCATGGCCAGTTGAAGGCCGTGCCTTGCACCACCAGGAGCTTTTCCGAGAGCAGCAGGTCGAGGACGAACTTCTCGTCGTTGTGGATCGGGCAGATCTTCGGGTCGATCCGCGGGAAGGCATACAGCGCGCCCATGGGCTTGACGCAACTGACTCCGGGAATGTCGTTGAGCAGTTCCCAGGTGCGGTTGCGCTGTTCCAGCAGGCGGCCCGGGGGCAGCACCAGGTCGTTGATGCTCTGGTAGCCGCCCAGTGCGGTCTGGATGGCGTGCTGGCTGGGCACGTTGGCGCACAGGCGCATGTTGGCCAGCATGTCGATGCCTTCGATGTAGCTCTGGGCGTGCTGCTTGGGACCGGAAATGGCCACCCAACCGGAACGGAAACCGGCTACCCGATAGGACTTGGACAGGCCGTTGAAGGTCAGGCACAGCAGGTCCGGGGCCAGCGAGGCGGTGCAGATGTGCACGGCGTCATCGTAGAGGATCTTGTCGTAGATCTCGTCCGAGAACACCACCAGGTTGTGCTGGCGGGCCAGCTCCAGCATGCCCAGCAGTACTTCCCTGGGGTAGACGGCGCCGGTGGGGTTGTTCGGGTTGATGATCACCAGGGCCTTGGTGTTCGGGGTGATCTTGGCCTTGATGTCGGCCAGGTCCGGCCACCAGTTGGCCTGCTCGTCGCACAGGTAGTGCACCGGGTTGCCGCCGGCCAGGCTCACCGCGGCGGTCCACAGCGGGTAGTCGGGGGCCGGCACCAGCACTTCGTCGCCGTTGTTGAGCAGGGCCTGCATGGCCATCACGATCAGTTCGGAAACACCGTTGCCCAGGTAGATGTCTTCGATACCGATGCCTTCCACCTGCTTCTGCTGGTAGTACTGCATCACCGCCTTGCGGGCACTGAACAGGCCCTTGGAGTCGCTGTAGCCCTGGGCAGTGGGCAGGTTGCGGATCACGTCCTGGAGGATTTCGTCCGGCGCTTCGAAACCAAAGGGCGCCGGGTTGCCGATATTCAGCTTGAGGATGCGGTGGCCTTCCTCTTCCAGACGTTTGGCGTGCTTGAGCACTGGGCCGCGAATGTCATAACAGACGTTGGCGAGCTTGTTCGATTTGCTGACCTGCATGGCGATGTGTTCCCGAAAATGAACGATCCAGGCGGAGGATGAACTACCGTACTGGGAATCCTGCCGTGTCACACCGGCCTGTAACCCGCACCGGCTGCGGCAAAATCCGTTTGAATGGGTGTAACGCGGCTGCCAGACTGGCGTCTGACGAGGCGCAATCATACGTGCCGCCCGATCCGTGGAAAAGACACAGATCGGGCTTTTTCCGTTGCAGAGGAAGGACCATGGAAAAGCTGGAAAAAACCCTGGAAGAATGGCGGTCGATGCTCGACCCGGAGCAGTACAACGTCTGCCGGCTCAAGGGCACCGAACGGCCCTTCTCGGGCAAGTACAACGGCACCAAGACCGATGGGGTCTATCACTGCATCTGCTGCAATGAGCCGCTGTTCGATTCCAAGGCCAAGTTCGATTCCGGGTGTGGCTGGCCGAGTTTCTACGAGCCCATTGCCGACAGCGCCATGGTGGAGATCCGTGACATGAGCCACGGCATGATCCGTACCGAAGTGGTCTGCGCCAAGTGCGACGCGCACTTGGGCCACGTGTTCCCGGACGGCCCGCCGCCCACCGGCCTGCGTTACTGCATCAACTCGGTGTGCCTGGACCTGGTGCCGCGCTGACCGGTTGGCGATTCTTCGGAATCGCCTTTTGTTCAATTAAATTGCATGCAATTTAATTGAGCGCTATTTTGCTGCCTCTTACTTCCACACATGGAGTTGCCGTCATGACCGACTCACTGCTGACCATTCCCTGCACCACCATCAAGGGTGAACAAAAGACCCTGGCGGACTTCGCCGGCAAGGCCGTGCTGGTGGTCAACACTGCCAGCAAGTGCGGCTTCACCCCGCAATACAAGGGGCTCGAAGAGCTGTGGCAGACCTACAAGGACCAGGGGCTGGTGGTATTGGGCTTTCCCTGCAACCAGTTCGGCAAGCAGGAACCAGGCAACGAAGGGGCGATCTCCGAGTTCTGCGAGCTCAACTACGGTGTGAGTTTCCCGCTGTTCAAGAAGATCGAGGTCAATGGCGCCGGGGCCCATCCACTGTTCGCTCAGTTGAAAAAGCGCGCACCCGGCGTGCTCGGTTCCCAAGGCATCAAGTGGAACTTCACCAAGTTCCTGATCGGCCAGGACGGCAAGCTGGTCAAGCGTTTCGCTCCGGCAACCAAACCCCAGGACCTGAGCCGCGAGATCGAAGCCCTGCTCAAATGAACGACCTGTCCGTGGATTCACTGAAACTCGATTCCCAGCTGTGCTTCAAGCTGTACGCCGCCTCGCGGGCGGTGGTCCGTGGCTACAAGCCGATGCTCGACCGCCTGGGCCTGACCTACCCGCAGTACCTGGTGATGCTGGTGCTGTGGGAATGGCAGGCAACGCCTCCGTCCCTGCCGACGGTCAAGGCCCTGGGCGAGCGCCTGGCCCTGGATTCCGGGACCCTGACCCCGTTGCTCAAGCGTCTGGAGCAGTTGCAACTGGTGCAGCGCCAGCGGTCCGGGCGCGACGAGCGCGAGGTGCACTTGAGCTTGAGCGAGCGCGGCCTGGCGCTGCGTGAGCAGGTGCCGCCGCTGAAGGCGGCGTTGCTGTGCGACAGCGGGATCGATCTGGACAACCTCGATCAGCTGCGCGCCGGTCTGGATCAACTGCTGCAGCAGATCAAAGCTTTGTCGTAGTCGGCACCCAGAGGTCGAGCAGGGCGATCAGTTCCTCGCGACGGAACGGTTTGGCCAGGTAGTCGCTCATGCCGGCGGCGCGGCAGCGTTCACGCTCCTCGGGCATGGCGTTGGCAGTCAGGGCGATGATCGGCAGATCCGGCCAGCGCCCGCTGCGCCGGATCTGCCGGCTGGCTTCGTAGCCATCCATGACCGGCATGTTGCAGTCCATCAGCACCAGATCGAAACGATGCAGCTCCAACTGATTGAGGGCTTCGGCGCCATGGGCGGCCACGGTCACCGCGCAGCCGAGCTTGCTCAGCATGCCCTTGGCCACCAGTTGGTTCACCGGGTTGTCCTCCACCAGCAGAATGTCCGCCCGGCGCCGTTGTACCGGCATTTCCAGCTGAGCATCGTTGAGGGTGATGGTTTCCCCCAGCAACGAGCGTCGCAGGGTCTGATACAACGCATTGCGCGCCAGGGGCCGGGCCTGCTGTTGCAGCGGTGCCAGGGCGTTGGCCTCTTCGCTGGGCAGGAAGCTGCCATAGGCGGTCACCAGCAGGATTGGCGCGCGGATCGCCGGGCGCAGGCCGAACAGGCATTCCGGGCAGTCGGTGATCAGCAGGTCGGGGTCGAGGCCGGCCAGGGAATCCTCGATATCACAGCGCTGATAGCTCAGGCCCCAACTGGGCAGCAGGCTGGCCAGCAGCTCGGCGAGGCCGCTGCCGGCCTCGGTGATGGCGATGATCTTCCCGGCCAGCGCCGGCGGCGGGGCGGCCGGAGTGTGGCAGGGCAGAGGCAGGTCGGCGCAGAACTGGCTGCCGAAGCCGACTTCCGAACTGATGCTCAGGCGGCCGTCCATGGCTTCGCAGAGGTTGTAGGTCAGGGCCAGGCCCAGGCCGGTGCCTCCGTATTGGCGAGTGATGCCGGCGCCGGCCTGGGTATAGGGCTGGAAGATGCGCACCTGGGCTTCCTGGGCGATGCCGATGCCGGTGTCGCAGATCTCGATGCGCACCCCGTCGCCCAGGGTGCTCAGGCGTACATCGACGCGGCCGAAACGGGTGAACTTGAGGGCGTTGGACAGCAGGTTGCTGACGATCTGCCGCACTCGGGTCGGGTCCCCCAGTACCAGGGCGGGGAAGTCCGGGGCGATCAGGCAGGCCAGCTCCACGCTGGCCGCGGCGTTTTGCGACAGCAGGTTGGCGGTGTCCTCCACCAGTACCCCGAGATCGAAGGGAATGCGCTCCAGCTCCAGTTGCCCGGCGTCGAACTTGGACATGTCGAGAATATCGTTGAGCAATTCCACCAGGACCTTGCCGGAGTCATGGGCAATCGACAGCTGCTGGCGCTGCTCGGGGTTCAGCGGGCTGTCCAGGGACAGCGCGATCATCCCCAGCAGGCCATTGAGCGGGGTGCGAATCTCGTGACTCATGTTGGCCAGAAACGCCGCCCGCGCCTGGGCCATGTCCAGGGCAGTGCGCCGGGCGATCTCCAGTTCCTCGTTGGACTGGCTGAGCCGGGCATTGCTGGCCTTGAGCTCGGTGGTGCGGGCCGAGACGATGTTCTCCAACTGCCCGAGGTATTCGGTCAGGCGGTTTTCGGCGTTGCGCCGCTGCTGGATCTCGGTGGCCATGATGTCGAACTGCTGGTTGGCCACCTTGACCAGCACCCCGACCTCGTCGTTCTCGTGGCCATGGGGAAAGTCCAGCTTGGCCTGTTTCGGGCTGCGCGGGTCGCGGCTGCTGAGCTCGCGGATCACCCGCACCAAGGGCTTGGTCAGCATCACGTAGAACAGCGCCAGGAGAATTCCGGTGAGGATCAGGCTGCGGGCGAACCCGTTGATCAGGGTGACTTCGGCACGCCGCAGGAAACGGCTGCCGAAGGCGTAGGTATCCACATCCAGGTGCAGGGTGCCGAGGGACTCCTCCGGCAGGTGGCTCAGATACAGGCGATCCTCGAACTGGCGATCGGCGCCGAACAGGAAGTCGCTGATGGCCCGATAGCGGCTCTGTTGCGGTGGCCGTTCGACGTTGGCCAGCAGGGTATTGTTGTTGTCGATCAATTGCGCGCGAATGATCGCCGGGGAGCGCAGCAGGCCCAGGGTCAATTCCTGGGCCAGCTCGGCGTCGATGTTGTAGGCGATGCGCGAGGCCGGATTGTGGCTGATTTCCAGCAGCGATTGGATTTCACGATTGATGGAGGCGTCTTCGCTGGCATAATCGATGCCGATTTGCAGCAGACTGAGCGCGGTCCCCAGAATGAAACCCACCAGCACGGTGAGCCGGGCCTGTTTATAGGACAGGCGGTTGGTGAACTTGATATCCATGGGGGGTTGAACCACTTTCGTTTCCCTTCGCTGCGCAAGCATAGCTGATCATTTTTGGTTGCCGGGCTGGCCGGGCAGCAGCTGATAAAGCGATAGACCCCTTGATCGGGATTGCGTTTGCTCTGTGTGCCGCATCATTACCTTGAACGTGCCTGAGGAAAAGTCGTGGATGCTCGATTGAATGCATTTCTTGAACGTGCCGATGCGGTTCTGGCGCGGATTGAACCCTTGTTGCCCACCCTGCGCCAGCCCATCGACTGGAATCAGTGCCTGGCGGCCCGCTGGCAGCGTGAAGGGCGCAGCGGTTTCCTGCTGCCGCTGGAAGTCAGCCTGGACATGCGCCTGAGCGACCTGATCGGGGTCGACAAGCAGCGTGAGCAACTGGCGCGCAACACCCAGCAGTTCCTTGACGGCCTGCCAGCCAACCATGCCCTGCTCTGGGGTTCGCGTGGTACTGGCAAGTCTTCCCTGGTACGGGCCCTGCTGGCCGAGCACGCCAAGGGCGGCCTGCGGCTGATCGAGATCGAGCGCGACCACCTGGCGGACCTGCCGCGGGTGGTGGAACAGCTGGTCAAGCTGCCCCAGCGTTTCGTGCTGTTCTGCGACGACCTCTCGTTCGAGGCCGGCGAGGGCGATTACCGGGTGCTCAAGAGCGTGCTCGACGGCTCCCTGGAACAGGCCCCGGAGAACGTGCTGCTGTACGCCACCTCGAACCGTCGGCACCTGGTGCCGGAAAAGGAAAGCGACAACGAGAACTGGAAGCGCGTCGACGGCGAGCTGCATCCCAGTGAAGCCGTGGAAGACAAGATCGCCCTGTCGGACCGTTTCGGCCTGTGGCTGTCGTTCTATCCCTTCACCCAGGAGCACTTCCTCAACGTGGTGGAGCACTGGATCGGCGAACTGGCGCGCAAGGCCGGCCTCGACTGGCAGCGTGACGAAGAACTGGACATCCTTGCGGTACGCTGGGCCACCGGCCGGGGCAACCGCAATGGCCGTTGTGCCTATCAATTTGCCCGCTATTGGGTGGGCCTGCAGTTGTTGGAGCAAAAAGCATGATCGATTTGCAAAGCGCCGGCCAAGGCCTGGACGGTTACGGGCTGCTGTGCGCGCAGTTGGAGTCGCTGCTGGCCGATGAGCGTGATTTCATCGCCAACGCCGCGCAGTTCTCAGCCTTCCTCTATAGCCAGCTGGAGGACCTGAACTGGGCGGGGTTCTACCTCAACCGCAACCAGGAGCTGGTGCTCGGGCCGTTCCAGGGGCAGATCGCCTGCGTGCGGATTCCGTTTGGCCGCGGCGTCTGCGGTACCGCGGCGGCGACTCTGCAGACCCAGCGGGTGGAAGATGTGCACGCCTTTGCCGGGCACATTGCCTGTGACAGCGCCTCCAACAGCGAGCTGGTGGTGCCGCTGGTCAAGGACGGCCGGTTGATCGGCGTGCTCGACCTGGACAGCCCGAAGCTGGCGCGCTTCGGTGTTGCCGATCAGGCGGGAATCGAGCAACTGGCGGCGATCTTTCTGCGCCTGAGCGACTGCTGAAGCCCTCAGGTGCTCAAGCCCGCCTTCTTGAGCAGTGAATCCTGGTCCACCGGGTCGACCTGTTGCGGCGTCAGGAAACGCTCCGCGTAGCGCTGGTAGATCCGCTGCTGGATGAACAGTTCGAACAGCTCGGGATCGATATGGGCATCGCGGCACATCATGGCCATGATGTTCAGCGCCTCGCTCAGGGTCTTGCCCCTTTTGTAGGGGCGGTCTGCCGCCGTCAGGGCCTCGAAGATGTCGGCGATGGCCATCATCCGCGCGGGCAGGCTCATCTGTTCGCGCTTGAGCTGCTTGGGGTAGCCGGTGCCGTCCATCTTCTCGTGGTGGCCGCCGGCGATCTCCGCCACGTTCTGCAAGTGGCTGGGGAAGGGCAGGTGCTCGAGCATGATGATGGTCTGCACGATGTGGTGGTTGATCACATAGCGTTCTTCGGCCGTCAGCGTGCCCCGGGCAATGCTCAGGTTGTACAGCTCACCACGGTTGTACTTGTGGCTGGGCACCTGCAGTTTGAAGCCCCAGGGGTTGTCCGCCGCCATGACTTCCGTGGCGCTGCGCTCCAGCAGGTGTTCGGGCTTGTCCGCCAGTAGCGGTTCCAGCACCGGCAGGCTCGGCGCCGGGGTGCGTTCCTGGCGCTGGTTCTCCTCCCAGGAAACCCCCAGGCGATCGTCCAGGGTCCGGCTCCAGGTGCGTTGGGCGATGCGCTGCAGGCGCTGCTGATCGGCCTCGGCCATGAATTCGGTGCCCATGTTGCAGCGGGCGACAAAGGCGAAGTCATCGTCCAGGGCCAGCAGCCGGGCCTCGCGCTCGGCGGCAAGAGGCTGTTCGTCGCCGCCCAGGGCCAGGGCGCGCCAGTAGTCGATCCAGGCGTCGCGCTTGAGCACCTCGAAGCGGGTGCGGATTTCGTGGATGCGGTTGTTCAGGGTTTCCAGCTTGGTGGCTTTGTCCACCACGTATTCCGGGGTGGTGACCTTGCCGCAGTCGTGCAGCCAGGCGGCGATGTGCAAGGCTTCCCACTCGTCCTCGCCGGGCTGGTAGGCAGCGAATCGCGGGTCCTGGCTGGCGGCGGCCGCCTCGGCCAGCATCAGGGTCAAGGCCGGTACCCGCTGGCAGTGGCCGCCGGTGTAGGGGCTCTTGGCGTCGATGGCCCCGGCCAGCAACTGGATAAAGGCATCCAGCAACTGTTTCTGCTTGTTCTGCAGGCGCTGGCTCTCGATGCACAGGGCGGCGGTGGCGGACACAGCCTGGATAAAGGCGATGCGGTCCGGGCTGAGTTTGTCCAGGTCGGCCTCGGCGCCGCTGTCCACCAGGAACAGCAGGAGCATGCCTATGGTTTCGTTGTGCCGGTTGCGCAGGCGGATGCCCACCAGGTGCGCACTGGGGCTGTCGAGGGCCAGCAACACGCTCTGCAGGTCCGCGGCCTGATCGAATCCCAGGGTGGTGACCACGCTGTCGTTGTGGGTCAGCTGGCTCAGCCACTCGGGAGTCCGGCTGTCCGCCAGTTCCCGGGAGCCGATGGGGAACTGCCTCATGTCCTGGGGCTGGCCATCGATGATCAGCCCATGGGGCTCCAGGCGCGTGCCCTTGCTTTCACAGAGGTAGATCAGGCCGGCCTGGGCCTGGGCGATCTTCACGGTCTCGAACAGCACCCGTTGCAGCAGCGGGTCGAAACGGGTTTCGGCGGACAGGCTGGCGTTGATCTCGAAAAAGCTCGCCAGGGTGTCTTTCATCCGCGCCATCGAGATGCTCAGTTGATCAACTTCCAGCACCGGTGAACGCCGGGAAACCGGATAGTCGAAATCGAAACTGCGGATCGCGTCGGCCTCCTGCACCAGGGCGTGCAGCGGCCGTACCAGGACCCGGGAGATCAGCCAACCAAGGGGCAGGCACAGCAGCAGGGTGGTGAGGGTGATCAGCGCGCCTTGCCAGCGCAGGCGATAGGCGTCGGCCAGAAGTTCGTCCTCGGGCACCAGCAGCGCCAACTGCAAGCCGCCGGGGCCACCCTCGGCGATATGGCCGCTGGCGACAATCCAGCTGCGCCCCTGGGCCTGCAGATGGCCGCCTTCGGTCTGGCCACGCATCAGGGCAGCGAGCGCCGGGCTCAGGTCGTTCGCCTTGACCAGTCGCGCACTGCGTTGTTCCGGCAGCAGCTTCTGGCTGTCCGGGTAGGCCACGACGTTGCCCTGGTCATCCAGCAGGGCAACCTCGGTGGAGGGTGTGACGCGGTGCTTGGCCAGGGTCGAGGACAGCTGTTCCAGGGTCAGGTCGGCGGCGATCACGGCCATCTTGCCGCTGTGCCGGGCCAGGGTGGTGCCGACGTTCTGGGTGGAAAAGAACACATAGGGGCGGGTAGTGATCTGGTCGGCGTCGCCCCGGGCGCTGGAGAACCAGTCGCGGTTACGTGGGTCGTAGCGCTCGTCGGGGTGCTCCAGGCGGTCGATCAATACCAGCGCGGGGTCATAGAACAGCGATTGGGAATGGACTTGGCCGGTGCGGGAGTCGCGTTCGATGCTCCACACCTCGTAGGCGCTGTTCTGCGGGGCCTGGCGCCTTTCGCGGATCTGCGGATTGCGCAGTGGCCGCACCATGAAGAAATCGCCATTGGCGTAGCCCAGGTACAGCGAAGCCAGGTCCGGGTTGTCCAGCAGGGCCTGGCTGAAAGGCCGCAGCAGGGTCAGCCGGTCTTCCAGGTTCGCCGCCTGGGCCGCCGGCGAGCCCGCCAGCAGGCTGAGCAGATGGCGCATGGGATCGTAGGTGGCCTTGACGTCGCTGCGTACATCCAGCTCGATGCGCTGGAAAAGCTTTTCACTGCTGTCGAGGATCAGCCGCGTGGTCTGCTGGTAGTTGTAGAGGCCCAGCACCACACCCGTCAGGAGCAACAGCAAGGTGAACATTGCACTGATATGGATATGCAGAGGAAAGCGGCGTTGTGCTAAGGCAGGGGTGCTCAGCATTCCAATTCACTCCAAAGGCACACGAGGCATGGCTCAGGACCCAAGCATAGTTAAGGCTGGCATTGCCTGCCTTGGCTTTACCGGGGGCCGAGGGTGTCGAGGAAACCGTTGCTACGGGTTTCATGGGTGTGGCTGACGGCGAGGCAATACTGGCCTTTTGCTATTTTCCTGGCAAGAGGCAGGCCGGGTTGCTTCGCGGGGCAGCGCAGGTTGCGATCGAGCCTGGCCTTCGAGGTGTCGGTGCAGGGATTGGGCAAGGCGTATCAGGGCCAGGTCCAGGGCGCGCACAGCGGTGCTGATGACGGTAGCCCCGGCCCGTTCCAGGCAAGCCCGCTCCAGGTTTTCACAGCAGTTCTGCAAGGGGGTGGCCCGGACCATCAGCGCCGAGCCCCTGATCTTGTGGGCCAGCTCCAGCAGGGCGGTGAAATCGTCGGGCGGGATCCTCCCCAGCAGGTGGCGATCCTCACGGCAACACTGCGACAGTTTTTCCAGCATGCTCCGGACAAGCTGCGGCTTGCCATGGGTCAGGGTGAACAAGGCCTCGATGCTGAAACTGTCAGGCCTTGGCCGGGGGTGCAGCGTCGCCAGGCGTGAGCCCAGCAACTCCAGCCCCAAGGGCTTGCACAGGCAATCGTGCATGCCGGCATCCAGGCCACGCTGATGCGTCTGCGGGTCGTTGCTGGCGCTGCAGCCGATCAGGTTGACCGCCGGCCCGGAGCCTTCGCTGCGGCGTATGGCCTCGGCCAGTTGGTAGCCATTCATCAAGGGCATGTTGCAGTCGACGATCAGCAGGTCGAAGTCGCCCTCGCGCCATAGCTGATAGGCCTGCAACCCGTTCCCGGCGCAGGTGACCCGGTGCCCGAGGTGCTCCAGTTGCCCTTGCAGCAAGGTCAGGCTGGCAGGGTGATCGTCTGCCAGCAGCACATCCAGCGGCAGTTGGGCAGCAGCCGGCGTGGCGGCGACGGGCCTGGGGGCGACGGCCGTGCGGCCGGGCAAGGTCAGCCTGACCTGCACTTCGCATCCGGGGCCCGTGCGGCCGTGCAGGCTCAGGCTGCCCCCCATCTGCAGGCACAGCTGATGGCTGATGGGCAGGCCGAGGCCACTGCTGTCCCGTGGCGACTGGCTGGTCGGTTCCACCTGGGCGAAGGGCTGCAACAGGCGCTGGCGCTCCTGTGGGGGAATGCCGATGCCGGTGTCCAGCACCCGCAGCAGCAGGTCGAAGTGCCCGGGGCGCGCCGCCGGCAGCAATTGCAGCTTGACCTGCACCTTGCCCTGTCGGGTGAACTTGAGGGCATTGCTCAACAGGTTGGTCAGGATCTGCTTGAAACGCAGGCCATCTACCAGTACCTGGGGTTCGGGGGGCGGGGCCTGGAATTCCAGGCTCAGGTCCAGGTTCTTCTGCCGGGCCAGGGCCTGGAACACCCCCAGCACTGCCTCGGCGCTGTGGCTCAGGCAGGTCCAGGCCGGGTTCAGTTGCAGTTGCCCGGACTCGATCCGGCTGATGTCCAGCAGGTCGCCGAGCAGCTCCCGCAGGTCACTGGCGGCACCCAGGGCCAGCTCCAGGGAACCACGGTTGGCTGAGCCGTCCTCGGTGCGTTGCAGCACCAGTTCCAGGAGGCCGATGAAGGCGTTCAGTGGTGTGCGGATCTCATGGCCAAGGTGGCCGAGGAACTGGCCTTTCAGGCGGTTGGCCCGCTCGGCCTGCTGCAGGCTGGTGCCCAGGGTTGCCACCGTCTGTTGCAGCGCCTGGACCTGTTGCCGGTGTTGGCGCAGTTGCCGGTACAGGCAGGCCAGGCCCAGCCCGGCCGCCATCGACAGCAACAGCAGGGCAGCGACGCCCATCGGCAGCAGGGCCGGGGTCATGGCCAGGGTACCCGGCACATCGGGGAAGGGGCTGGCTGGCGGTTCATATCAATGCGTTACGCTTGGCCATGTCCACCAGTTCACTCATCGAGGTGGTCGCCAGTTTCTGCATGATGCGTTTCTTGTAGGTGCTGACGGTCTTGTTGCTGAGAAACATGCCGGCGGCAATTTCCTTGTTGGTCTGGCCCATGGCGAACAGCTGCAGGACCATCAATTCCCGGTCATTGAGTGAGTTGAACTGCGCCAACTCCAGCGGCGAGCCAAGGGTGTTGCGGTCAACCTGCAGGGCCAGGCTGGGGAAGTAGTTGTAGCCGCTGCAGATCGCCTTGATGGCGCTGAGCAGCTCGCTCATGTCCTCCTGTTTGCAGACGTAGCCGCAAGCCCCGGCGCGCATGCAGCGGTTGGCGAACAGGGCAGCGGACTGGGCGGTCAGGACCAGGATCCGCGAGCGCCTCGGCATGTTGCCGAGGCGCTCCAGCAGCTCCAGCCCGTCCAGCTTGGGAATGCAGATATCGAGGATGACCAGGTCCGGTTCGCAATCACGGACCATCTGCAGTGCATCGACGCCGTTATCGGTTTCACCAACGATCGAATACCCCTCGTGCTCCAGCAGGATACGAATGGCCATGCGCACCACGGGATGATCATCAATGATTAGTACCGAGCCCATACAGGCCTCCAGCCGACCAATGGAAAGCCCGAACGTTAGCCCAGCTGGTGGAGGGGAAAAGTTGCGAAAGAGCGGTTAGACGCAATCTAGGAAGCGTCTTACACAGAATAAGGGGAGGGATTACAGGCGGGTGGCATCTAATGGAAGTTCAACAGGGTGGGGCACCCAGGCCGCCCTCCCGGGAAGGAGGGCGGCCATGACCTCATGGCGTTTTCTGATCGATACCGGCTTGCAGCAGCTGGCTGTTGCTGTGGCCGCCGACACGCAGCGGGCCGAGGTTGAACACCTGGTCCTTGCTGGTGGCCTCGTCCTGTTTGCGGGTCAGCTCGCTACCGGCGCCCAGGGCCAGGTTGACCGGTGACTTGGACAGGTTGAGCCCGGCGTCGACGCGGTAGTCCGAGCCGGCCAGGGCGTTGCTGGTGACCTTGGAGCCCCCCAGGTCGACCCGACCCTCGCTGGCACCGATGCGTGCACCGGTGAGCGTGGTTTCGCCGCTGACCCGCAGGTTCACCCCTTGCTGACCACGGATGCCCGAGGCCTGCTCCACACTGTCCTTGCCAGCATGGCTGAAGCCCAGGTTCAAGGTCGGGGTGTAGGAGGTGTTGCCGCTCTTGTCGCCGAACAGTACGCCTTCAGCGGTGTTGGCCACCTTGCTGCCGGTGGTGTTCTTCTCGCTGACCGAGTAGCTGTCGCTGGTTTTCGGCCAGAAACGTTCCTTGAGGCTGGAGAAGCCATTGCCCACGGCGTCGGCCTTGTCGGCCAGGTAGCTCTTGGCCTTGTCCACACCGTTGCCAAAGGCGCCACGGGGCTCGGGGTTGACGTCGTAGCTGCCGCTGCGGCTGAGCTTCTCGCCCAGGCGCTCCTTGGCGTTGCTGGCCTGGGCGACCACTCTGTCCTTGGCCGAGCCGAGTTTGTCGACGCCCTTGTCCACGGCGTTCTCCAGTTTCTCGCGGTGCTTGTCGAAGCCTTTCTCGGCCTTGGCCTTCAGGTCGTCCTTGAGCGGGCCGGCCGGCTTGGCCAGCTTGTCCACCAGCCCGGGCTGGTTCTTCGCCACCTCCAGCTTGGCGTCGATATTGACCTGGGTGCTGCGCAGGCGGTCCTGGCGGCTTTCGATGTCGAGGCGGCCACCGATGGCTCCGTCGACCCGTTGCGCCTCGATGTTGGCCCCGGCCAGATGCACGTTGCCGGCGCTGTTGAGGACCACCTGGTCGGCCTTGATCAGGCTGTTGTGCTGGGTAGTGCTCTGGCGCTGGTCGACGTCGATCTTGGCCCGGGCGTTGATCCCGCGGTCGATTTTCGGCGAGTCGTGCTCGCTGGCATCGGCCAGGGTGGTCTTGCCCATGCTGCCACCGGCGCCCAGGGTCAGGCCCCAGTTGTCATGGGCCTGGGTAGAGTGCGCCGACTCCTGGAAGATGCCGCCCTGGGCCGCATCCAGGACGACCTTGCCGGCATCGATCCGGGTGCCCTGCAAGTGAATCGCGTCGTCGCCGGTGGCGGCGCTGCCCAGCAGGACCTGGCCCTGGCTGTAGAGTTGCGCGCCGCGCTGGCTCTGATCGTTTTCAGAGACCCGGCCAATGTTGAAGTTGGCGCTGAGGTTGGCGCTCTTGCCGCTGCTTTGCTCGCTGCTGGTTTTACTGGCACCGGCGGTGAGCCCGCCACCCAGGTTGCTGCCCTGGCTGGTGTGGGTGTCCACGGCGGCTTGCAGGTCCAGCTTGCCGCCAGCGCCCAGGCGGATATCGCCGGTAGGCCGTGCCGCGTTGCCGATCTGCGTGCCTTGCAGCGTCAGGTTGGCGCCGCTGTCGAGCTGCACCGGGCCCTGGCCCTGGATGCTGGCAACCCGCGCCTGGCTGTCCTGCTGCTCCAGGCTCTTGTGGTCCAGCTGGACACCGGCACCCAGGTTGAGGTTGCTGCCGTTGCTGCCCGGGGTGGTGCCCAGGGTCAGCGAGGCGTCGCCACGCAGGCTGGAGTTGCTGCTGCTCTGGCGGTCATTGGCCTGGTTCAGCGCCAGTTCACCGCCGCTCTTGAGCGTCACGCCACCCTGGCCGCCATTGAACTGGCTGCCTTCGAAGCGCCCGTCGCCGGCCAGCTGGATGTCCACGCCCTGGCTGGCGTTGTAGCTGCCGACCTGGGCCTGGTCCTTGCTGCTGGTGACGGTACTGCTGCCACCGGCGCCGCTGCCGCGAATGTTCAGGTCCTCGCCGGTATTGGTGTAGACCCGCACGCCGGCCTTGGCATCCAGGGCCTGTTCGCTGCTGCTGGTGCTGTTGCTGGCGGCGCTGGCCAGCAGGCTGTCGGCGCTGATTTTCACCGCGCCATCAGTGGCACGGTACTGGGTGCCCTGGTCCTGCAGTTGGCCTTTGACCTTGACCTCGATCTGGCCACCGCTCAACTGGCTGACCACCGCGGTGCCGCTGCTGCTGTCCAGCTGGCGGTTCTGGTGGCTGACGTCCACGTCCAGCCCGACGTTGGGCTGTTCCAGGGCATCGAGTACTCCCGGTTGATGGAACTTGCGTTGGGCCACGCCCTGGATGGCCTTCTCGATCGGCCGGGTGACGCCCTTGTATTCAACGTTGGCGCCGACATCCACTGCCCAGTTGTTGTCCTGGTGGTGGCTGGTTTCGCTGTTGCGGGCGGCCTTGTTCACCACCTCGCCGGCGTTGACCTGCAAGGTACCGCCAGCCTTGACCTGGGCCCCTTCGGTGGTCAGGCGGTTGCCGGCGTTGATGGTCAGGTTGCCGCTGGCGCCGATGTTGCTGGTTTGCGCGGTGCTCTTGCTGCTGCTGTCCTGGCTGCTGTTGTGCGCCACTTCCACGCCGTTGCCGGCCCGGTCCAGGCCGCCGGTGTAATAGAAGCCGCCGCCGGTGGTGGTGCTGTCGCTGTGCTTCTCGGTTGTGGTGTCCGCGGCCAGCAACTGCACATGCTTGCCGCTCAGGCTGGCATCGCCGGCCGTGGCCGCAAGGTCGCTGCCTTGCACCTTGAGATCTTCGCCGGCAGTGACCGCCAGGGTGCCGCCGGTGAGGCTGGAGGCCTGTTGCCGGGTGCTGTCGCTGCTGTCGTTGCGCTGCTGATCCTGGTAGCGCACCCCGGCCCGGTATTGGCCGGTGCCCGGTGCATTTTCCTTGGCGTAGGCGTCGAAGCCGCGCTTCTGAGTGCTGCTGCTGTCGTGCTGGGTGTCTTCGGCGGCCGCGACCTTGATCGTGCCCTTGGCGCTGGCGTCCAGTGCCCCTGCTGCGGCGACCTGGGAGCCGCTGACGGTCAGGTCCTCGGCGCTCTGCAACTTGAGGTTGCTGTCCGAGCGCAACTGGCTGCCGACCGTGGTGCTGCCCTTGTTCTGCTGGCGGCTCTCGTCCTTGGCAATGCCGAAGAACTTGCTGTCCTTGCTGTGGTTGTTGCTGTGAGACGTGTCCCGCACGCCGTCGATGGTCAGCGCGCCCTTGTCACTGATGACGCTGGCCTCGGTGCCGCCCCGGGCCTGGCTGCCGCTGATGCGTACGCTGTCGGCGCGCACGATCAGCTTGCCGTCGGCGTTGACCTTGCTGCCCTGGTTCTGGGTCTTGCCCTGGTCGCCGTCGGCGTTCTTGCCGAAGAAGCCACCGCCCACCAGGTCGCCGGAGTAGCGCTGGTTGCTCTGGCTCTGCTGGCGGCTGGCGCTGGTGATGTCGACGTCCTTGGCGCTCAGCAGGATGTCGCCCTGGCTGTGCAACTCGGCGCCCTGCAGTTGCAGTGTCTGCTGGCTGGTCAGTTCCAGCTGCTTGCCGCTCTTGAGCTGGCTGGTGACGGTGCGCTGCTCGCTGCTGGCGTTGTCCCAGTTTTCCTTCCACAGGTGCTTGCGATGCCGGCCCTGGTCACGCTGGGTGTGGGTCTCGGTGGCAGCGGTCAGGCGCAGGTCGCCGCCGCTTTGGGCGCTCAGGCGATTGCCGGCCTCGACGCTGCTGCCCTGGATCTGGGTGCTGGCGCCGGAATTCAGCTCGGCATCCTGCCGGGCGACGACCTTGTTACCGTGCTGGCGGCTGTCGCTGTCGGTGTGGGTACTGTCGTAGGTTTCCCAGGTGATGCCGATGGTGCTGTTTTCCCATTGCTGGCGTTTTTCCTGGAGCTTGCGGCTTTCGATGCTGCTCAGGGTCAGGTTGCGCCCGGCGTCGAGCTTGACGTTGCGGCCACTGACATCGGTGGCGGCCAGGGTCAGGTCCTTGGCTCCGTGCAGCTCGATGTCGCCCTGGCTGCTGACCCCGGCACGGATCGCGTCGAGGCTGTTGTCCACGGCCTGGCCACGGATGTCCAGGTCACCGGCGGAACTCAGCTTGACCCCGTCGCGGCCGTCCACCTGGACGGCGCCGACACGCACCCCGGCACCTTCGGCGGTGCTGACGATATTGATCCGCCCGGCCTGCATGGCACCGAACAGGCTGGCGTCGATGCGCTGCTCCTGGGTGCGGCTTGCCGGGTCGACGTTACGCACCTGGCCGCTGGGGTAGTCCAGCTGGTTGCGACCGACGGTGACATTCAACTGGTCCCGGGCCTTGAGGGCGCCCTGGCTGTCGATGCGCGGGGCGATCAGATTGATCGAACCCTCGGCGTTGCGCAGGCCACCGCCCTGGATAGCCAACTGGCCGTGGGCATCCTGGGTGTTGAGCCCTTGCAGCTTGCCGTCCTGGAGTTCCGGGCGGCCCACCACCAGGCTGGCATTGGGGGTGTTGATGAAGCTGCCGCCATTGACCGAGATGCCATTGGGGTTGGCCAGCACGAAGTCGGCGGCGCGGCCGAAGATCTCCTGGGCACCATTGAGTTGCGAGGCATTGCGGCTGATCACTTCGTTGAGGATCACGCTGGCCGCCTGGCCGTGGAACTGCTGGTTGGCCGCCAGTTGCCCGGCCAGTTGCGACTGCCCGGCCTGCAAGGCGTTGTTCAGTACCACGCCCTGTTGCCCGACGTTGTAGTCCAGGAACTGGTTGTGGGACAGGCCGCCGGCATTGGGCGCGACGATGTTGACGATGGGTACGCCACCCTGGTTTTGCAGCTGGGGGATGCCGCCGGGCCCCTCGGCCACGGTGATCCCGCCGGCCAGGGCCAGGGGCAGATGGGAGACCAGCAGCAGGCCGGCGATGGTCCAGCGCAATGTGCCCTGGGGCGAAAGGTGGAACCTGTGAGTGTTGTCAGGCATGAGAACCTCGTTCTGAGTGGGGTGAGCCGGGCGTTGCTTTCTAAGGGGGCAACGGCGCGTGATGCTCAGGTTCGTCGGTTGATTCAGGCTAATCGGCGGTCGGGTCAAATCTGCAGGCTGAACCTGGCCAGCCAGACTTCCGGCTCCGTTCGGAAACCTTCTGGGGTGTTGAGGCTGCGTTGGTAGTCCAGGTCGACCTGGAGTTTTTTCCAGCTCAGGTTGAGCCCCAAGCTGGCACCGCTCAGCTGCCGGCTCCGGGCGCCGTGCTCGGCCTTGATCCAGCCGTTGTCCAGGCCCAGTCGCGGGGTGATCTTGACCGGCAGGTCGTTGTCGAGCGGCAGGCGCAGGGTGTTGCGCCATACCGCGCCAATGGCGCCGGAAGCACTGTTGATGCGATAGCCGCGCACCGCCGAATCGTCGGTGCCCAGCAGTTGTTCGATGGCCGGCAGCGGGTCCGGGCTGTACTGCGCCGAGAGCTGGCTCTGCCACTGCCAGCGCTGGGTGCCCAACTGGCCGTTGCGCCACTGGCTGAGGCCGGCGCGGTACTTGCGGAACTGCGCCTGGGGCAGGTTGCGCTGTACCTGCTGCGAGTCGCGGTCGGCGCCGAACCAGGTCAGGCCCTGGGCGTAATTGACATCCAGGTTCCACACTGCGCTGTCGAGCCAGAACAGGTTGAGCCCGGCTTCGGCCACGGTCAGGGTCGGGCTCTGGATCTGCAGGTGGGCCTTCTGCAGGTAGCTGTCCACGTCCTTGTAGGCCAGTTGCAGGCTGGCGCTGAGCTGGTGGCTCTGGTCGCGCCACAGCACCCGGTCGGCGCGGCCGCTGACCATGTCGGTACGCCCGCTGTTGTACAAGGTGGTGCGGGGCAGCTTGAGCGGCGCGCGGTATTCGGCATGGCTGGCGAACAGGCTGTAGGTCCAGTAGCCGTAGGGCACCGAGTAGAACAGGCTGCTGCTGCGGCTGTAGCGCGGGCCGTGGTTGAGGGTGTCGCTGTAGTTCAGGTTCAGCGCATCGTTGATCTGCAACGGGCTGTCGAGGTTGAGGTTGATCGACTGCCGGTCACGCCCGGTGCCGGCGCTGCCCAGGTTGTCCACCCCCAGGCCCAGGCCCCAGCGTGCGGCGCTGCTGCGCGAGCGCAGGATGATCCGCGAGGCCCCGGGCTGGCTGCCGGGGGCGATGTCGGCGGTCAGGTCCAGGGAGCGCAGGCGGTTCAGTTGATCCAGGCCCTGCTCCAGGTCCCGCAGGTACAGGGGCTTGCCGAGCATGCCCGGGAAAGCGCCGCGCAGGGACACCGGCAGGCTCTGGTCGGCCAGTTCGATGGCTTCGACGTAGCCTTCCTCTACCAGGATATCCAGGCTGTGCCCGGCCGCCGGAGTGCTGGCCAGGTAAGGGCGGCTGGCGATGTAGCCGGCCTCTACATAGAGGCGAGTGATGGCCGCCAGCAGCTGGTTGATCTGGTTGGCCCCCATGCACGGCGCGACATACGGCTTGATGTAGTCATTGAGCCGGGCCTTGTCGAACAGGCTGACGCCGCCGATGCGGGTGCCGCTCAGGGGCCAGCAGCGCTCGTCGCTGGCAGTCTGCGCAGGTTGGCTGGGGGCCGCCGGGGTGCTGCTGAAACTGCCGCGCTGCATCTGCCGCTGGCGCTGTTCCAGTTGCAGTTGTTGCAGGTCCCGTTGCTGTTGTTGCTGCAGGCGCAGGGCTTCCTGGCCCGGTTGCAGGTTATCGGCCAGGGCCGGCGTCAGGTACGTCAGGCCCAGCAGCAGTCCCAGGCACCAAGTGCTGGTGTGGGGGAGAAGGGAGCGGTCAGTGCGTAATGAATAGGGCACTTGGCATCCTTACTGTAATAAGACGAAGTGACAGACACTCGGAAAGCCGGGTATGAGGCTCAACTAGTGGCGTCGCTTTTAGTTCTGCCCTGTGAACGCTAAATACCTTCGATATCTATATCTGAGGTTCAGTGCTCAAGTGCTCGGAAGTGACAGTTCCTGAGTAAGTGCCGGATGGGTTAGTGCAAATTCAGGTATGACAAAAGGGTTGAGTGAGTTGCAGTGGAAACGTTACAGCGCAGTGCAAAATTAATTTTTCCGGGGGCGGTCAGCGGGGGGAATAGCCTGTGAAATCGAGACTATCCGAAACCCAAAAGGCTATTTGTACGTAAATTGTAAATACATAGAAGGCTAACGAAATTTGCTTGTCAGCCCTGATTGGCAAGGGGTGTGGCGCTCGGGTGAATTATTCAAAGGTAGGATGTTTGGTTGAATGGCTAACTGGATGTTTAATTCTGTAATCGTCAGTTCGTATATCAACTTGCGAGCACCAAGTGTTTTCGGCTATTTGCTCTTTCTGTTTGAGTAGTTGCTCTATTGTTGTTCTTGTTTAATCGGGCTGTTGTTGCTAGGGGATCTCCTTAGATGTCTTGGTGGTAAGAATTCTGCACTGCACCCATAGTTTCTGGTGGTGTCGCCGGTGAAATTATCGACGTATAGAAAACTATATAGCGATACTCTGGCTAGGGGATTCCCTTAGTTGCAGATTGGATGTCGCAGGTCATATCAAGTGCCTGGCACAGTGGCCGGGCACTTGATGAATGACGGTTATTGCGGGCTGGAGCGCCCGGTCATTTCCCGGGCCATCTCACTGGCATAGCTGTCGGTCATGCCGGCGATGAAATCGATCATGCGCAGGAACGAGGTATGCAACGGCCAGTTCGGGTCCGGCGCGTTATTGCCCAGCAGATCGAGGATCCGCCGGTTCTTGAACGAGGGGGTCTTGCCGCCGTGCTGTTCCAGCGCCGCGCCGCAGAAGGAGTTCAGCAGGATCTCCAGGGTGGTGTAGGCGCCGATCTCGTGCAGGGTCTTGCGCTTGTCCTGGAAGATCTTGCGTCGCGCCACATCCTTGGCATTGAGTACGCAACGCTTGGCCGGACCATGCATGTGCTCCACTAGGTCGCCGTGCAGGGTGCCGGCCAGCAGGGCGTCCTGCTGTTCGACAAAGGCCCGGGCGGCGGCGTTGGTCAGGTGCTCGATGGCCTTGCCCCGCAGGATCGCCAGGCGTCGCCGGCGCGAATCGCTGGGGCCCAGCTGGCGATAGGTTTCCGGCAGGTCGTCGCCCACCAGGCCGAGTAGCAGCGCCTCGACTTCGGCGTACTCCAGCAGGTCCATCTCCAGGCCGTCCTCAAGGTCGATCAGGGCATAGCAGATGTCGTCCGCCGCTTCCATCAGGTACACCAGCGGGTGCCGGGCCCAGCGCTGGTCTTCCAGCTGGGGCAGGCCCAACTTGTGGGCGATCTGTTCCAGCAGCGGCAGCTCGCTCTGGTAGCAGCCGAACTTGTGCTTCTTGTAGCCCAGGGAGTCGGCATGGCGCGCGGTCCAGGGGTACTTGAGGTAGGTGCCGAGGGTGGCGTAGGTGAGCCGGGTGCCGCCATCGAACTGGTGGTATTCGAGCTGGGTGAGCACCCGGAAGCCCTGGGCGTTGCCTTCGAAGTTGAGGAAGTCCTGGCGTTCGGCCTCGCTCATCGCATCCAGCCAGCCCCGCCCGGCGGCTTGCTGGAACCAGTGGCGGATGGCGTCTTCCCCGGAGTGGCCGAAGGGCGGGTTGCCGATGTCGTGGGCCAGGCAGGCCGATTGCACCACCATCCCCAGGTCGCTGGGCTCACACCAATCGGGCAGGGCGCTGCGCAGGGTCTCGCCGACGCGCATGCCCAGGGAACGACCTACACAGCTGACTTCCAGGGAGTGGGTCAGGCGGGTGTGGATATGGTCGTTGCTGGACACCGGGTGCACCTGGGTCTTGCGCCCCAGGCGGCGGAAGGCACCGGAGAAGATGATGCGGTCGTGGTCTTTGTGGAAAGGGCTACGGCCGAGTTCTTCCGGGCTGTGCACTGGCTTTCCGAGGCGTTCGCGGTTGAGCAGGGTCTGCCAATCCAAGGCGGGTCTCTCCGAAAAAAACTGAAGGGCAGAGCTTCCGGTTTCTCGGGCGTGGCCGCAAGAGGCGCATGGTCTGCGCTTGTGTCGACGCCTTCGCTGGCAAGCCAGCTCCTGCACGGAAATGGCATGGCCTGCGGCCCACCTGTAGGAGCCGGCTTGCCGGCGAAAGGGCCCGCAGTTCGTGCATCCATCGTGGCGCTGCGTTCGCCGGCAAACGGGACGGGGTTACAGGCCGGCCGCGTCGATGTCGATCAGCAGCAGGCGCTGGCCGTTGTCGAAAAACTGCCCGGCGGTCAGGCAATACTGGTTGCTGGTGGCGTCGCGGTAGGTGTTGGACAGGGTCAGGCGTCGCTCCTCCCAGCCTTCGGCCAGCAGGTGATAGAAGTACGGGCGCCAGGACCAGTTGTGGCCAACGTAGCTGCTGTCGGCCTGCCAGCTGTTGTGGCGCCATTCCAGGTTCGGGGTCAGTTGGGTGCCATGGCGGTCGCACTGATAGAAACGCAGTAGCCAGGGAAAGGCCTCGACCCGGGGCAGTTGGCTGATGGGCGCCTGGGCCTGGGCCCAGGCCTGCAGCAGGTTCATCAGTTCGGCCAGTTGCAGGCGCATGCGCATCAGCCGGTTGCGTTCGGCCAGCTTGTGCCGCACGTAGCGCTCGCGCAGGCGGGCGAAGGGCTGGACGAAGGCATCGCTGGGGTAAAACTGTTGCTCGGCCTGGGCAAACAGGAAGCCCTGTACATAGCGCGAGCCGCACTCCAGGGCGAAATCCAGTTCGGCTTCGGTTTCCACACCTTCGGCGATGATCCAGCAGCCGGTCTTCTCCGCCATCTGCGCCAGGGCCTTGACCACGTCGCTGCTGGGGCCACCCCGGGCCGCGGCCTGGAACAGGCGCATGTCGAGCTTGAGGATGTCCGGTTGCAGGGCCAGCACCCGGTCCAGTTGCGAGTAGCCGGCGCCGAAGTCGTCGATGGCGATCCGTGCTCCGGCCTGGCGATAGCGCTCCACCACTTCGCTGAGGCGTTGGCTGTTGCCCCCCAGTTCAGTGATCTCGAACACGATGCGCCGCGGGTCTACGCGGTTCTGCTGCAATTGCTTGAGGCTGGGCAAGGGCTGCCCGGGGCGCAGGCGGCTGATCCATCGGGGGGAAATGTTCAGGCTCAGGAACCAGTCCGCGGGTGCCTCGTGCAGGCGCCGCAGGGCGTCGTCGCGGATCAGCCGGTCAAGGCGGCGCAGGGCGCTGGAGGGGGTTCGAGGATCGGCGAACAGCGGCCCCACGGACGCCAGTTGGCCATTGTCCTGGCGCAGGCGGCCCAGGGCTTCGACCCCGGCGATACGCCCGGTGGCGGTGTCGATGAAGGGCTGGAAGCAGGCGAGCGGTTGCCCGTCGATCACAGGGCCTCCTTACAAGAGTCTGGGTGGAGTAGGGCCGTGGCTGACGGGTAGGCGGCCACGAACCGGCCCCTGGGTAAAGGGGCCGATCCGGGTTGCTTAGCAAGAATGCAGCCAGATAGCGCCGCTCAGGATTTGCGCGAGGAGCCTTGCATCACCAGCTTGATCAGCGGCACCAGCGTGGTGCCCAGGCGAACCAGGCGTGTGAGGCCGCCGGCGCCGCCGCTCTTGGCACCCTTGCCGGTGATGAAGCCCAGGAGCGTCACCACTGCCACGCCCCAGAGCGGGGCGTGCTTGATGCCCAAGCCTTCCTGCCAGCTCTGCCCCAGGCCGCGGACCCGTTGCAGGGGTTGCAGCAGTTGCTGGGACTCGTGACGGATTTCCTGGCGGTGCATTTCCATGCGCAGGCGGATCAGTACCTTGCGCATTTCCCGGCGTGAAGTGTTCTGCGGGACTTCAGGCAGTTTCATGGCAGGAGGCGCTCCCGATCATTGGCCAACTCTTCGAGGGTGGCGTGGAAAGGTGAGGATTCATCGAAGATCGCTGCCTTGAGGCGCAATCCGCAGAAGATCGCCGCCAGGGTGTAGAACACGCACAGGCCGATGATTCCAGCCAGGCGATAGCTGTCCCACAACAGGATCAGCACCAGTGCCGACAGCCCCACCAGCAACAGCAGGGCGAACACCAGGGCCAGCCCGGCGAATAGCAGCAGGCTCACGGTGCGTGCTTTCTGCTCCTGCAACTCGATGCCGAACAGCTCGACATGGCTGTGCAGCAGCCCCAGGACCGCCGCCCCCAGGCGCCGCGAAGACGCGCTCGGGCCGCTGCCGGACGAAGTGGATTCGCCGATAGCCATATCAGCGCCGCGTCGCCAGGAGGCCGATCAGGAAGCCCACGCCGGCGGCGATGCCCACCGATTGCCAAGGGTTGCTCTGCACATAGTCCTCGGCGGCGGTGACCGCTGCCTGGCCCCGCTGGCGCAGGGAGTCTTCGGTCAGTTGCAGGGTCTCCCGGGCCTTGAGCAGGCTGTCGTGGATCTGCTCGCGCAACTCGTCGGCCTGGTCGCCGGCCAGGGTCGCGGTGTGTTCCAGCAGACGCTCCGTGTCACTGACCAGTGCCTGAAAATCCGCCATCAGTACTTCTTGAGCCGTCTTTGCCGTTTTGCTGGCCATGGTTCCATCTCCGTTAGTTGCTTGTGTGAGCTATGAGTGTGAGCCCTGGGCGAAGGTTCACTGCAATTGTCTGGTACAGCTTTTGCTTTGTCCTGGTGCGCCAGGCCCCGGGCCTGCGCCGAAAACGAGCGAGGGTCGCGCTGTAGCCCGCGTAAACCCTGGCCAAGAAAACCATAACCTCAGGTCAGTCCTCACCCCGTGGTTTGTCGTGCCGCCCCCGGCGCGCCAAAACGGTTCACCGAATGCGTGCAATGGCGCGCCCGGGAGCCAACTTGGTGCAAGGAGCGGGGCGCCCTGCCAGGGAACGGCTGGCCGATTTCGGATCTGCCTACTCCATGGAAAATCTGCAAAGCGCTGTGGACACCCTGGTCCACGGTTCCAACACCCTGTTCATCCTGATCGGGGCGGTCATGGTCCTGGCCATGCACGCCGGCTTTGCCTTCCTCGAAGTCGGCACCGTCCGGCAGAAGAACCAGGTCAATGCGCTGTCGAAGATCCTCAGCGACTTCGCCGTCTCGACCCTGGCCTATTTCTTTATAGGCTATTGGATCTCCTACGGCGTGAGCTTCCTGCAACCGGCGGCGGTGATCAGTGCCGATCACGGCTACGGCCTGGTGAAGTTCTTCTTCCTGCTGACCTTCGCCGCGGCGATCCCGGCGATTATCTCCGGTGGCATCGCCGAGCGCGCGCGTTTTGTGCCGCAATTGTGCGCCACGGTGCTGATCGTGGCCTTTGTCTACCCGTTTTTCGAAGGGCTGGTGTGGAACGGCAACTTAGGGGTGCAGGCCTGGTTGCAGCAGCGCTTTGGTGCCGGCTTCCATGACTTTGCCGGCTCGGTGGTGGTGCACGCCATGGGAGGCTGGCTGGCCCTGGCCGCGGTGCTGTTGCTGGGGCCGCGCAATGGCCGCTATCGCGACGGCAAGCTGGTGGCGTTCGCGCCGTCGAGCATTCCGTTCCTGGCCCTGGGCTCGTGGATCCTGATTGTCGGCTGGTTCGGCTTCAACGTCATGAGCGCCCAGACCTTGCAGGGCGTCAGCGGGCTGGTGGCGGTGAACTCGCTGATGGCCATGGTGGGCGGTACGGTGGCGGCGCTGATCGTCGGCCGCAACGACCCGGGCTTCCTGCATAACGGCCCGCTGGCCGGGCTGGTGGCGATCTGCGCCGGCTCGGACCTGATGCACCCGGTGGGCGCCTTGATCACCGGTGCCATTGCCGGAGCGCTGTTCGTCTGGTGCTTCATCGCCGCGCAGAGCCAATGGAAGATCGACGACGTGCTCGGGGTCTGGCCGTTGCATGGCCTGTGCGGTGTATGGGGCGGCATTGCCTGCGGGATCTTTGGCCAGAGTGCCCTGGGCGGCCTGGGTGGGGTCAGCCTGGTCAGCCAGTTGATCGGCACCGGCCTCGGGGTGGCGGTGGCGCTGCTGGGCGGCCTGGCCGTGTATGGGGTGATCAAGGCGGTCTGCGGGCTGCGCCTGACCCAGGAACAGGAGTACTACGGCGCCGACCTGTCGCTGCACAAGATCGGCGCGGTGAGCCAGGACTGAGACGACGCCCCTGGTATTGATGACCCTGGGCGCACGTCGCCCGGGGTTTGGTCTGGGTGGCTTCAACCGGCTTGCAGGCGTGCTTCGCAAGCCTCGATGGCCGCTTGCGGGCCGGACACCAGCACCCGGTCGCCGGCTTGCAGGCGCGGGCTGGGGTTCAGCGGCAGGTCGTTGCCATCGCGTTGCACCCCGCGTATATCCACGCCCAGTGCCTCCAGGCCCAACTCCTGCAATGGCCGGTTGCAGGCGTAGGCATCGGCGTCGAGGCTGACCGCGTGCATCTGCACCGCCGGCGGTTCGCGGTTGTCCTGGGCGCTGTTCTGGGTGCCGTGATAGAAGCCGTGCAACAGTTGGTAGCGGCTGTGGCGCACTTCATCCACGGTGCGCTGCACTCGCTGCTCCGGCAGGCCGAGCATGATCAGGGCATGGGAGGCGAGCATCAGGCTCGACTCCAGCAGTTCGGGCACCACTTCGTTGGCGCCGGCGGCCTTGAGTTCCGCCAACTGGCTGTCATCGCGGGTGCGCACCAGGATCGGCACCGTGCGGTCCAGGCGCCGCGCCGTCTTGAGCACCGTCAGCGCGATATCGCTCTTGTCCACTGCGATCACCAGCAGCCGCGCCCGTTCCAGGCCGACTGCGGCCAGGAGGTCGCCGCGCCGGCAGTCGCCGTAGTGCACGCAGCTTTCTCCCGCAGACGCTTCCTGGACCCGCACCGGATCATCGTCCAGGGCGATGTAGCGCAGTTGCTCGTGGCGCAGGAAGCGGCCAATGGACTGGCCGACCCGACCATACCCGCAAATCAGTACATGGCCTTGCAGCTCGGCGTTCTGCGCGCTGATTTCCTCCAGTTGCGCGGCCTGGTTGGGCTTGCGGTGCAGGCGGGCGGTGATGACCGGCGCCGCTCGCAGCAACAGCGGGGTTACCAGCATCGAGCAGAAGGTGGCGGCCAGCAGCAGGCTGCTGATGTCGGGCGGGATCATCTGGCTGAGCTGCATCTGCGCCATCAGGGCGAAGCAGAATTCACCGCCCTGGGCCAGGGCCAGGCCGCTGCGCCAGGCGGTTTCGCCATCGCTGCCGCGCAGCTTGAGCAGGGTCGCCACCACCGAACCCTTGATCAGCAGCAGGGCCAGGGTCAGGCCGGTGATCAGCAGGGCATGGTCGATGAACAGTTGCAGGTCGATGAGCATGCCGATGCTGACGAAGAACAGCCCCAGCAGAATGTCGCGGAACGGGCGGATGTCGGCCTCGATCTGATGCCGGTAATGGCTTTCCCCCAGCAGCATGCCGGCGAGGAAGGCCCCCAGGGCCGGTGACAGGCCCAGCAGGTGGGTGAGCCAGGCGGTGAGCAGGACGATCACCAGGGCCAGCAGCACAAAGAGTTCGGCGGAGTGCGAAGCGGCCACTTCATGGAACAGCCGCGGCAACAGCCAGCGGCTGGCCAGCAGCAGGCCGACGAACAGCACCACGGTCTTGCCCAGGGTCGCCGGCAGGGCCCAGTACCAGGCGTGCTCGCTGCTGCCGGCGAAGACCGGCACCAGGGTCAGCAACAGCACCGCCACCACGTCCTGGAACAGCAGCACGCCAATGGCGTTCTGCCCGTGGCTGCTGAAGATCTCGCCAAGGCTGGTCAGTTCCTTGCTGACGATAGCGGTGGAGGACAGGGCCAGCCCGGTACCGAGCATCAGCGCTGCGGTCAGGGGCATGCCGAACAGGGCCAGGAGGACCCCGAGGATCAAGCCGGTGCACAGCACTTGCAGGCTGCCCAGGCCAAACACCACGTGGCGCAGGGCAAGCATCTTCGACAAGGAGAACTCCAGGCCCAGGGAGAACAGCAGGAATACCACCCCCAGTTCTGCCAGGTCGGGCAGGTCCTCACTGTCGTTGACCCAGTCCAGCGCAGTGGGGCCGACCATCAGGCCCACCGACAGATAGCCCAGCACCGGGGGCAGGCTCAGGCGCCGGAACAGCGCAATCACCACCAGCGAGGAGGCAAGAATGATCAGCAGATTGGCAAACAACGGGCATCTCCGGACAGGGGGCGGGCAAGGCAAAGCCTAGAGGCAAAAAAAGGCGCGAGGATTACCCGGGCCGCAGAGAGTGACGCTGATTCAGGTCATTGTTTGTCGAGAATGTCTCATATTCATGAGCCTTCGCTATGCTCAGAAATTGTCGATAAAGGCGGTGCCCGGGTGACGGGGTTATCCACAGGACCCTGCCAGTGAGGTGTCGGAGAGGTGTATGGAGCGTCTGTATTCACTGCAAGGGTTGCGGGGCGCCGCGGTGTTGGGCGTGGTGCTGTTCCACATGATGTCGGTGGAAATCAAGTATTCGGGCGGTGACATCCTGCTGCCGGTCATGCTGAATTTCTTCCAGCTCGGGGTCGACCTGTTCTTTGTCATCAGCGGCTTCGTGATGGTCATCGTCAGTCGTGGGCGCTTTCAGAAAACCGTCGAGACCCAGCGCTTCCTGTTCAACCGCCTGTCCCGGATTTACCCCACCTACTGGCTGTATTTCTTCATCACCCTGGGGGTGTATCTGTGGCAGCCGGCGCTGGTGAACAGCTCCCACGGCGGCTCCAACCTGTGGATGTCCTTCCTGCTGCTGCCCAATGACCGGGTGCTGCTGGTGATGGTGGCCTGGTCGCTGCTGTTCGAGCTGTGGTTCTACCTGATGTTCACCCTGTTCCTGTTCTTCAAGGAAAAGCGCCTGCCGCTGATCCTGCTGCTGTGGGCGGTGGCGCTGGTGGTGTTCAACCTGCTGCAGAACTGGCAGGACTATTCCCCGGCGCTTAAGATCATCCTCCATCCCTACGCCCTGGAGTTCATTGCCGGCAGTGCCCTGGCGCTGTTCTTCTACGGACCCCATAGCGCCAGGGTGCCGACGGCGCTGGTCTGGGTCGCGCTGGCGGCGGCTCTGCTGGTGGGGTTTCCGCTGATCTACGCCTACCAGCTGTTCTTCACCGAGGGCTTGCCGAGGATGCTCGCGGTGGGCCTGACCTTCGGTACCCTGACCCTGTCCCTGGCCTTGCTGGAGCGGCGGCAACTGATCCGTATGCCAGGGTTTCTTACAGCCACCGGTGATATGTCCTACACCATCTATCTATCCCACTTACTGGTGCTGGGGGTCGTCGGCCGGGCCTGGCAGGTGATCGGCGCCTGGCCCGAGAGCTATGTGGATAACCTGGCCTTCATCGTGCTGATGATGACGGCGGTGGTCTGCTATGGCTGGGTTGGCTATCACTTTTATGAAAAGCCGATCCTCGATCGTGCCACGGCCTACTGCAAGCGCCGGTTCAGTACCGCCCCCCGTCGCAAACACTACGATCCGGTGTAGCCGTCCGGTCCTTCCTGCTTACTCGGGTAGCCATCGATGCCGAAAGTGCTCAACGCAAACCTCGACGCGCTGAAAGTTCTGCTGGCGGTGATGGTGGTGGCGCTGCACTGCAAGCTGCTGGGGGGCAATTACACCTGGGTCGGCTACTTGCTGTGCAACGGCCTGTTCCGGGTGGCGGTGCCGACGTTCTTCATCATCAACGGCTACTACCTCTTCCAGACCCTGGAGAGCGGCCACTCCTTCGCCCAGTGGTTCAAGCGCGGCCTTCTGCTCTACCTGTTCTGGATGCTGGTCTACAGCCCGCAGTACATCGACCCGAGCACGATCGCCAGCCTGGGCGGGGTGCTGGGGGTCGTGAAGAAGCTGCTGATCGGCTATTTCCACCTCTGGTACCTGGTGGGCATGCTCGGCGGCGCAGCGATGCTGCTGGTGCTGCGTCGCTGGCGTTCAAGTGCGCTGATCGGCCTGGCCCTGACGGCGTTCCTCATCGGTCTGGGCCTGCAGTACGCGCGGGTCTACTACGAACTGCCCAACGGCTTTCTCCAGCACTTCAATCAGAACGACTACACCGCGCGCAATTTCCTGTTCATGGGCTTCCCGTTCATGGCCATCGGCTTTCTTTGTGCCCGGCATCGCTTGGCAGAGCGGCTCAGCCGGCGCGGGGTGTGCTGCTGGCTAGCGCTGGGGTTGGGGCTGATCCTGGCCGAGGCGGCGCTGAACTTCGCCCTGCGCGCCGATGTAGAGCAGAACTTCGACTTCCTCGCCTCATTGCTGGTTATTGCCCCGGCCCTGTTCCTGTTGCCCCAGGTGTACTTCCGGGCCTCCCACAGCAACTTCGCGGCCAAGCTGTCTTCGGCGGTGTATTACGTGCATCCCTGGTTCATCTTCGGCGCCTTGTCCCTGGGCATGGCCTATGGCAACGGCATGGCCGGGCTGGTCCTGCTGCTGGCCTTTGGCGTTGCGCCGCTGTTGATCATGGCCAGTCGCCGGGTCCGTTTCATTCTCTGAGGGCGCTTGGTCGACGGCTTTTTCTCTCGGGCCTAGAATAGGCACCTGTTCTTTTTTGGTTGCCCAGTCATGCCCCCTGAATGCCAATTGTTCGGCACCCTTGGATGCCACCTGTGCGAACTGGCCGAGGCCGAGCTGATGCCCCTGGTGGAGCACGGCCTGATGGTCGAACTGGTGGATATCGCCGACAGCCAGCAACTGTTCGACAGCTACGGCCTGCGCATCCCGGTACTGCGCCGGGTGGATACCGGCGCCGAGCTGGGCTGGCCCTTCGACGCCGAGCAAGTGGTGGCCTTCCTGCGCTGATGCACCAGGGGGGGGCGGGCAGGGTTTCCGCCCGTCGCTCATCGTGCGAATTCATTGGCGAGAGCTCTCGATTGGTTTACTGTATGTATATACAGCTATCGAGGAGTCTCGCCATGTCTCTCACTTTCCTGACCGGTACCGAACGCTCGCAACCGATGCCAGCCCGCTTTGCGCCGCTGGGTGACAGCGAGCCTGCCGCGTTGGCCGATGGCCCCAGCGGCAGCGGTTTTTCCCTCGACCGGACCCTGGGCCTGGGCGCGCCGCAGATCCATGGCCTGCTGGTGGACGATGACAACCTGCTGGGGTTCGGCATCTACCCCGGTGACCGGTTGATCGTCGACCGCTCGGCCACTCCGGCGGTCGACCAGTACCTGGTGGTTCGGGCCCAGGGCGCCAGCGAATACTCGCTGCGCCTGCTGGCGCCCGATCCTCGTGGCGGCTTGCTGCTCAAGGCGGCGCGCCCTTCAATCCCCTCCATCGTTCTGGATGACCTGGGCTCGATCGAGATCTGGGGCGTGGTGTTGTGGGTGGTCAGTTATGTGGGGCGCAAGCAGCCCTGATGAGTGTGGTGGACGCTTCAAACCGTTAAAGGAATAGATGATGGTCAATGTCGAACAACTGAAAAACAGCGTGAACAGCATGCCCACCGATGTGGTGCGTGAAGCGGTGCTTGAGCTGCGCCTGGACGGGTTGGTCACCGAAGGCAAGACGCCTTTCAACAAGCTGCACTTCAACACCTGCTTTGCCGAGATCGAAGCCTTGTTCCAGCGTGCGGGCTACCACCGGCAACTGGATGTGGTGGGTTACCAGGGGCTGTTGTACGCCCTCTACGATCCGGGCCGCTGGGAGGCGGTGGATGTACTGCGCTGGCTCAAGGAGTTCACCGAGGCCGCGGCCCAGGCCAAGCAGTCCTGCGCCTGAAACCTCGGAAACTGTTCCTAGGTTCCTTGTGGCGGCTGTTGGATAATGCCGCCCTGCATTGATCCTTCGAGCTTTTTGTATGTCATCCGCACCTTTTTCCGCTGCACAGCATCAGGCCAGTACCCTGTACCTGCCCCCGGGCTCCTGGGCGACGGTGCTGGATTGCCTGTGTGATCACTTCAAGGCCATCAGCCGCGAACAGTGGCTGGACCGTATCGCCCGTGGCCGGGTGCTGGACGGGCAGGGCCAGCCCATCAGTCTGGAGCTGGCCTATCGCGAAGGCTTGAGGATTCACTACTTTCGCGAGGTGCCGGATGAAAAGGTGATTCCGGTCGAGGAAACCATTCTCTACGCCGATGAGCATCTGGTGGTGGCGGACAAGCCGCACTTTTTGCCGGTGACCCCGGCAGGAGAGTACGTCGAGCAGACGTTGCTGCGGCGCTTGATCCGGCGCCTGGGCAACCCGCACCTGGTGCCCCTGCATCGTATCGACCGGCATACGGCTGGGCTGGTGCTGTTCTCCGCGAACCCAGACAGTCGCTCGGCCTATCAGGCGCTGTTTCCCACCCGCAAGATAGAAAAACGCTACGAGGCGATTGCCGCTGCCTTGCCGCAGTTGAACTTTCCGCTGCTGCACAAGAGCCGGCTGGTGGACGGTGAGCCCTTCTTCCGCATGCAAGAAGCGCAGGGGCCAAGCAATACCGAAACAGCCATCGAGGTCAGGGAGAAACACGGCGAGCTGTGGCGTTACGCCCTGTACCCGGTCACGGGCAAGAAGCACCAACTGCGGGTGCATATGAATGCCCTGGGAGCGGCGATCTGCAACGATCCCTTTTATCCCGAGGTGCTCAAGGACATCGAGGACGACTATGCCCGGCCGCTGAAGCTGCTGGCCCAGGGGCTGCGTTTCATCGACCCGTTGAGCGGGCAGGAACGCGAGTTCGCGAGCCGCATCAGCCTGCAGTGGTGAATACCCCAGGCGCAGAAACAATAAAACCCGCACCAGGCGGGTTTTATTGTTTTCAGGTCGACAACCGTCAGGCTTACAGCTCTTTGACGGTACGGACCTGATCCTTGTTGATGCGAGTCTGCTTGCCGTCCAGCTGTTCAAACTCGTAGAAACCGGAATCCTTGTCGTATTTAGGGGTATCGACGGCCTGGATTTCGCGACCGTCATTCAAGGTGATCACTGTCGGCGAGGCGCAACCGGCGAGAGTGGCCAGGCCCAGTGCGAGCATGAGAGTGGCGAGGGTCCGTTGAGTCATTGTGTGTCTCCGAAATGAGTACTTTTGAGTGCTGGTCTTCAGACGTATACAACGTCTGCAAGTTCCTTGGCCAGGGACATTCTGCCACGTTGCCGGGCAGATCGCAGGCGTTCGCCGCGGCAGATTAGCCGAGTTCGCAACAGCGTCTACCCACTGGGGGCTATTGCCGAGGCCACAGCGGCGGCAAGCCGGAGCGCTGTGATATAACAACGGGCTGTTTCTCCTACCTTTGGATCGAGCCTATGAAAGCCAAGGCTGATGTACCTTTTGCGCCGCTGAACATTGCGGTGCTGACTGTCAGTGATACCCGCACCCTGGAAACCGACACCTCCGGGCAGGTCTTTGTCGAGCGCCTGGGCGCCGCCGGCCATCGTCTGGCGGCACGGGTGCTGCTCAAGGACGATCTGTACAAGATCCGCGCCCAGGTCGCGACCTGGATTGCCGACGACGTGGTGCAGGTGGTGCTGATCACCGGCGGTACCGGCTTCACTGGCCGTGACAGCACCCCGGAAGCCGTGGCCTGCCTGCTGGACAAGCAGGTCGACGGCTTTGGCGAACTGTTCCGGCAGATATCGGTCGCCGATATCGGCACCTCCACTGTGCAGTCCCGGGCACTGGCAGGGCTGGCCAATGGCACCCTGGTGTGCTGCCTGCCGGGTTCCACCAATGCGGTGCGCACCGGCTGGGACGGCATCCTCGCCGAACAGCTGGATTCGCGGCACCGGCCGTGCAATTTCGTTCCTCACCTGAAACAGGCGGCACCCTGTGAATCCCGCGGGTAAGCCGGGCAAGCAGGGCGCCCTGATGCCGGTGGAAGAAGCATTGGAGCGCCTGTTGGCGATGGCCGGTTCGGCCCCCATCCTCGAGCGTGAGCGCTTGCCGTTGGCGGCGACTCAGGGCCGGGTGCTGGCCGAGGCGCTGATCTCCAGCCTGGACCTGCCGCCCTGGCCCAACAGCGCCATGGACGGTTACGCCCTGCGCCTGGAGGACTGGCGGGGGGAACCCCTGCCGGTCAGTCAGCGGATCTTTGCCGGTCAGGCGCCTGAGCCACTGCAGCCCGGGACCTGCGCGCGGATTTTCACCGGTGCGCCGGTGCCGGCCGGGGCGGACTGCGTCGAGATGCAGGAAAACGCCCAGGTCCAGGACGATCAGCGCGTGCTGTTTAGCGAACCTCTGCAACTGGGTCAGAACATTCGCCCTCAGGGCCAGGAAACTACGGTGGGCGAGGAGGTGCTCGCGGCTGGCACTCGCCTGGGACCGATCGAGCAAGGCCTGGCTGCCTCCCTGGGCTGCGCCGAGCTTGAAGTGGTGCGCCGGGTCCGGGTGGCGGTGCTGTCCACCGGTGACGAACTGGTGGAACCTGGCCAGCCCCTGGGGCCGGGCCAGATCTACAACAGTAACCGGGTGGTGCTGTGCAGTTGGTTGCAGCGCCTGGGCTGTGAGGTGCTGGATGCGGGAATCCTCCCTGACGATCTGGCCGCGACCCGCCAGCGCCTGGCGGAACTGGGGGAGGTCGACCTGATCCTGTCCACCGGTGGTGTCTCGGTGGGAGAGGCGGACTTCCTGGGCATCGCCCTGCGCGAAGAGGGCGAGTTGGCCCTGTGGAAGCTGGCGATAAAGCCCGGCAAGCCGTTGACCTTCGGCCATTTTCGCGGCGTGCCGGTGATCGGCCTGCCCGGCAATCCGGCATCGACCCTGGTGACCTTCGCCCTGCTGGCGCGCCCCTACCTGTTGCGTCGCCAGGGCGTACAGCAGGTGCAGCCCCTGAGCTTCCAGGTGCCGGCGGGTTTTGCCTGGCCCCAGCCCGGCAATCGCCGCGAATACCTGCGGGGGCGCCTGGAGAACGGGCAGGCGACTATCTACCGCAACCAGAGCTCGGGCGTGTTGCGCAGTGCGGCCTGGGCCGAAGGGCTGGTGGAGGTGCTTGAAGGGCGGACCCTGGTGCAGGGCGATCGGGTCAACTTCATTCCCCTGAGTGAAGTGCTGGATTGACCCCGGCAGCGCGGGCCCGGCTGCCACCGGCCCGCGCCGAGCGGTTTAGCGCAGCAGCAACAGCAGCAACAGGCCGAAGCGGCTGTGCAAACCCCAGGTCACCAGGCCCGCCAGCAGTGCAGCGGCCAGTACCGCCCTGGCCAGGCGCTTGAGCCACGACAGGTGCCGACAATGACGCGGCAGCGGCTGCGAGGAGAGAGGCAGGTCGAGCTCCCGGGGGGAGCGGGCGGTCACCCAGGGCTGGCCCTGCAGATGCTTGAGCGGTGATCGCGCTTGTGGATAAAACTCCTTGTCTTTCATGACGGTGCACTTCCTTGTATGAGGCGTCAGTGCCTGACATGCACAGTCACTGATTGGCCCCGCAGGGTCAATTCAGGTGATTCTCTTTCTTCGGTCAGAAAATTCACTTTAGGCCTGGGGGCTCGGTTCAGGCATAGGGGCTGTCCCAATAGCGCTTGTACATGCCGAGCTTTCTTTTCAGGCCCAGGGGCAGGTAGCGCTCCTGCTGGCTGAGTTTGTAGGCGAAGAGCTTCACCGCGTTGCGCAGCAGCGACCCGGGCCACTGCCCCAGGCGTCCGGGGCCGAGGAAGCGCAGTTCGGACTGGACGTAGCGCAGGCCTTCGCCACCGGCGCCACCGAAGGCCTGGCGGATCCAGGGTTCCCGGGCATGGAATACGCCAATGTCGAAGTAGCGGCGGAACTCTTCCTTGAGGCTGTAGTTATGGGAGTGGCGGCAGCAGGCGCTGCCTTCATAGGCAACCTTCCAGCCGGCCAGCAGCATCTTCGCGCCCACATACATGTCTTCGGACAGGATCACGTGGTTGGGAAAGCCGCCGACCTGCATCAGCGCTTCGCGCCGGTAGGCGGAAAACGAGTTGGACATGAAGGCGGTCTTGATCCCCAGTACCGGCACATCGGCCAGGCTTTTCACCTGGGAAGTCGGCGGGTAGTTGAACAACCGCGCATGGCTGGCCAGGGGGCTGGCATCGAGGTGCGGCAACTGGCGACCGCATACTGCTCCCACTTGCGGGTCGGCGAAGGGCGCGACGATGCGGGCGAGACCTTCGGCATCCTCCAGGTAGGCATCCTGGGTCATGAACACATAGAGGTCGTAATCGGCGTTGCGCTCCACCATCAGTTGCCGGGTGCCGCCGTGGTTGAAGTCGCGGCTGTCGATGCGCAGCACATTGGCGCAGCGTGCCAGCGCCAGCTCGTAGGTGCCGTCGCTGGAGCTGGAGTCGACGATCAGGGTATCGAAGGGCGCGCTCTGGATTTCCAGGGAATCCAGCAGCCGCGCCAGGTCCTGGCAACCGTTGTAGGTGGGAATCACACAGGCCACGCGCAGTGTCGACATTGTCCAAGCCTCCGGTTCAGGTCAGGTTCTGGCGCCAGGGCTGCAGCCAGGCCGCGAGGATCAGCAACAGCAGCAGGCCGCAGGCGCTGCTCAGGCCCAGTTGCCACCAGATCGAGGTCAGCGGATGCAGGAACAGCGCCGCCAGGGCCATGCCACCCAGGCCGATCAGCCAATGACTGCGCCAAGGCACCAGCCCCAGCAACTGCTGGCGGCGCATCAGCAGCAGGCCGGTGAGGACCACCCCGCAGATCGCCGCCATGGCGATGCCGATCAAACCGAGGAAATACGGCAGCGCCGCCAGCAGCAGGGCATTGAGCAGGCTGCCGGCCAGTTCGCAATTGAGCGGCATGCGGGTGTCGCCGGCGGCATAGGCGTAGCGCGCCAGCAGGGCGTTCCAGGCGCCGAACATCAGCGGTACCGAGAACCAGGCCAAGAGCTCCGGCAAGGGGCTGTCCGCCGCTTGATTGGGCAGCAGCAGGTGCACCAGCGCGGCGGCGGCGCCAATCAGCCCGACCACTGCAGGAATGGTCAGCAGGGTGGCGCTGCTCAGGCCTTTGCGCAGCAGGTCCAGGCGCTGTTCGCCGGAGCTGCCGCTCATCAGCCCGAGCAGCACCTGGTTGAGGCTCATCAGGGCGATCAGCGGCAGGTTGATCAGCTTGCGTGCCAGGTTGATCCAAGTGACCGCCCCTTCACCCAGCAATGAGGCCGCCATGCGCTCCAGCAGGGCCAGGCCCTGGCTGGCGAGGTTGCTGCTCAGCAGCGGGCCGATGCGTTGCAGCAACTCGCGCCCGGCCCCGGGCGCGGCCTGCATGCGCCAGGGCCGCCAGCCATCGCGCAGCAGGCTCGGCAACAGCACCGTTGGCATCAGCAGGCTGCCGAGCACACAGGCCGCGGCCAGCCCGGTGGGGGTGGCGGCATGGTGCAGGCTCGCCAGGTAGATCACTGGCGGCAGGTTGAACAGCAGCGAGCCCAGGCCCGCCAGGACAAAGCGGGCGCGAGCCTGCAGAGGGACGCAGAACAGGCCGTGAAGAATGAACCCCGGTGCGCACCAGGCCAGCCAGTGCAGGCCGCCGCTGGCCAGGGCATAACCGTCGCTGCCCAGGCCGGGGCCGATCAGGCGTACCCATAGCGGCGCGCCGAGGCTCAGCAGCAGCGCCAGCAGCAGCCCACACAGCAACAGGCGGGGGGCCAGGGCACTGAGCCAGGCCTGTTGCTCCCCGGCCGAGCGCTGCTGGTACAGCGGCAGCGCGGCGGCGCTCAGCAGGCCCGCAGCCAGGGCCATGCGCAGGGCCTCGGGCAGGAACATCGCCACCAGGAAACCATCGCTCTGGCCACCGGCGCCCCAGGCCGCCACCAGCAGCCATTCCCGGGCAAAGCCGGCGGCCAGCCCGGTCAGGGTGGCCAGGGTCAACCACAGCGTCGCGCCGAACATGGGCCGGGCTTAGTGGAACAAAGTGAACAGGCCTTTGCCGCCCACTTTGTAGTTGAGGTTGCGGCAGCGCTCGCCCTTGATCGCCGCGTCCGGCCCGCTGACGATGGCGTAGGGTGGTACCGGCTTGGACACCACGGTCTGCCCGCCGACCACCGCGCCTTCGCCGATCTCGGCGCCAAACGACAGCAGGGCGCGGCTGGCGATCCAGGCGTAGTCATGGATGTAGATCGGCCCGCCGATGGCCCAGAATTCCGGCTCCTTGAGGTCGTGGCCACCGGCGATGATCAGCACATGGGAGGCGATGGTCACATGGTCGCCAATGATCAGCCCGCCCCGGGCGTCCAACTGGCAGTGCCAGGCCACGGTACTGTCCTGGCCGATGCGCAGGCTGTCGACACCCAGCACCTCGGTATTGCGCCACACCGTGGAGCCCTTGCCGATCTTCGCGCCGCCAAGGCGCAGCCAGAACAGGCGCAGGGTGTGGCTGGGGATCTTGCAGATGAGGATGTTGTAGATCTGCTCCCAGACCCGCAGCATGCGGTCGCGCAGGGTCGGCCAGTTGATTCCGTACATGGGAATCAGCGCCCCCTTGAGTTCGCGGCCCAGCAGTTTGTAGAAGCGCCGGGGCAGGGGCGGCTCGATCTTCGATTCGATGTTCAGGTAGCTGATGTAGGTCAGCACGTTGCCCTTGAGCGGTTGCTCGAACACGACATCGTTCTCCAGCATCCACTGATAGGCCGCCTCCAGTTCTGCAAGGCTCACCCCCATTTTCTGCGCATAGTCAGGCAAGGCCTGTTTCAGGTTCTGCGAGTGGAAGAGGCGATGTTTCATGGCTGGATTCCTGAGGGTGGGGAGTCTGGAGTAACCCTGGGCGCCGCAGCGCCGGCCTTGAGTCGCAGGCGTCTGGCTTCATGCAGGTTCAGGCCCAGCAGCAGCCAGAACAGGGCGATCAACACCTGGGTGAAGCTGAAGTAATGGTCGAACAGGCCGCTGATCAGTGCGGCGCTGAGGCCGGCCCCGCTGCCCAGCCAGAGGGCGTTGTCCCGATTCAACTGGATGGCCACCCCGGGAACCCGGGTTTCCCGCCACCAGCTCCAGATCACCGCGACGAACAGCAGCATGCCGGGCACGCCGATCTTGTAGATGTAGTTCAGCCACAGGTTGGAAATCCCCCACAGGCCGGTGCCGGGCACGGGTGGGTCGACCTTGAAGCCGATGCCGAAGGGGAACATCGCCATGGCGGCGGGGAAGTGCGAGTACTCGTCGACCCGCACGCTGGTGCTGGCATCGTTGGAGGTGAACAGGGTCAGCAGGCGGTCCTGCAAGGGCGGATAGGACATCAGCAGCAAGGCCCCGAGAACGAAGCCACCCATCAGCATGCGCCCGGTGTAGGGCACCCGCTGGCGGGCCATCCAGATCAGCACGATCAGCAGGCTGAGCAAGGCTCCGCGAGAACCGGAGAGCAGCAGCCCGGCGGCCCCCAGCAAGGCCACCGCCAGGCCGAGTTTACGCTGCCAGCCGCTGCGGGTCAGGCCGAAACAGAAGGCCAGGGGCAGCAGCAGGGCCATGGCGCCGCCAGTGACGTTGGGGTGCATCCACGGCGAGCCCATGCGATTGGCCAGGGCGCTGAGGCTGTCGCCCAGTACCGCGATGCCGCCGTAGCCGAGCTTTTCGAGGATCGGGGTCATGGCCGTGGCGCTGCCGTTCTTCAGAAACACCGGGATCGACAGCAGCAGGAGCAGCAGGGTCCCCAGCAACAGGCCACAGACCAGTTGCTCCCGGGCCTTGGCTTGCTGCAACAGGCGTCGCACCAGAAACAGCGCCGAGAGGTTGAGCAACCAGCGGACCCAGTTCACCGGGCCATTGCCATCGGCGTTCACCGTCACCTGGCCGATGATGAAGGGCAGGGCACTGAAGGCCATCAGGGCCAGCAGCAGCTTCTCGGTACGCAGCAGCCTGGGCGGCCGGGGCAGATTGGAGAACAGCCCCTGGGCCAGGATGCTGGCCCAGACCAACAGCAGCAGGGCTTCGGAGACGGTGGTGCGCAGGCCGATCTGCACCGTCGAATAGGGCAGGAAGGTCGCCAGTACCGCGAACAGCAGCAGCCCGCGCATGGGCTGGCGGACCACGGTCACCGCCGCTGCGATGCCGACCATCAGCACCAGCACCTTGAGCGCTGGCAGCAACCAGATCAGCACGCCGAAAACCAGGCCGAAGATCAGCGCCAGCGGCAGGGCGATGGGCATTACTTGAGCTCCTCGAGCAATTCATTGAAGCGCTGGCGATAGGCATCCTCGGCGTAGCCGGCCGCCCAGGCCTTGAGGGGGGCGGAGTCTTCCGGCGGGGCGCTGGCCAGTTGCACCATCAACTGGCTCAGCGCGGCGCTGTCGGTGGGCGAGAAGCGCGGGCTGCCCGCCGGGGTGATCTCGTCCAGGGCCGAGCCGCTGGCCACCGCCACCGGAGTGCCGACACTCAGGGCCTCTATCACCGGCAGGCCGAAGCCCTCGGCGTAGGAGGGCTGCCACAGGCGCTGGGCCTGGCGGTACACCCCATGCAACTGGCTGTCGCTGAGGTCGCTGAGAAAGTGCAGGCCATGCACGGCGCGCAGCTCGCTGGGCAGGTGTTCCGGTGCGCCGATCAGCACCAGTTCCGGTACATCCGGGGATTGCTGGCGTGCGGCCTGCCAGGCAGCGACGAACCAGGGGATGTTCTTGCGCGGCTCGCGGGTGCCCACCGCCAGCCAGTAGCGCTCGGGCAGTTGCAGGTCGCGGATGTCGGCGGGTTCGCCCTGGAAACCGGTAACCAGGTTGGGCAGCACCCGGACCTTGTCCCGGGCCTGGGGAAAGAGCTTCACCAGTTCGTCGGCGGTGTACTGCGAAGGTGTCCAGATGCGGTCCGCCTGCTTCACCGAGTGGCCGATGGAGAGCTTGTCGGTGAGGCCATAGACCCGCTCCTTGAGCCGCGAGCCATGGCTGTTGGTCAGGGTCAGTTGGAACAGGTCATGCAGTTGCAATACATAGCGCAGGTTCTTAGGTTTCCTGCCCAGAGGCAGGCCCATGTTGAAGTTGCAGATGTACAGCTCCACCTCGGCCTCACGCAGGGCCTCGGGCAGAAAACCGCCCTCGAAGCGCAGCCGGTTCGGCAGGCGATGCACCCCCTGCAGTGGTGCGCCCCACCTGGGGCAATGCACCCGGCGGCGCAGCGGATGGTCTTCCGGGGCGACGCCGAACAATTGCAGGCTGACCTGCGGATTGGCGCGCAGGGCGTCTTCCAGTGCCAGGTTCTGCCGGCCGATACCACTGTTGCTGTAGCCCGCGGCGGGGCGGTAATCCAGACCTATGCGCATACGGACACTTCTTCTTTGTCAGAGGGGAGTTGGTGATAGACCGCTTCCAGCTGGGCCGCGGCGGCGGTCCAGTCATGGTGGGCCAGCACGTAGTCGCGCCCGGCGGCGCCGATGCGTTGCAGGCGCTCGGGGTCGGCCAGGGCCTGGGCGAGAATCTGCGCCAGGGCCCCGGGGTCTTCGCTGCCCAGGTAATGCTGGCCGTTCTCTACCTGCAGCCCGGAGCTGCCCTGGGCCGTGGTGACTACCGGCAGGCCGGCGGCCATGGCCTCCAGGACCTTGAGCTTGGAACCGCCGCCCTGGCGCAGCGGGGCGAAGAACAGCGCCGAGCGCCGTTGCAGGTCCCGCAGGTCGGGGACAAAACCCTGCCACTCGATGCGCGGGTCGGTCCAGCGCTGGCGGAAACTGTCCGGCAGGGCGTAGCCGCAGATGGCGAAGTGCACCTCGGGGTTGATGGCCCACAGGCGCGGCAGTATCTCTTCCAGGGCCCATTGCACCGCATCCAGGTTGGGGCTGTATTCGTAGTTGCCGATAAACAGCAGGCGCTGGCTGCCAAGGTCCGGTTGCACCGCGGCGTAGTGCCCGCAGTCCACGCCGTTGACCACCACCGCGGCCGGTTTGCCACTCAGCCGGGCCAGGGTCAGGGCGTCCTGTTCGGTCACCGCGATGACCCGGGCCGCCTGCTGGAACACCCGGCGTTCCCAGCGCCGGTAGCGCCATTGGTCGTAACGGGTAAAGGGTTTCGACCAGGCCGGCAGGCGGTCGTAGCTGGCGGCACCGAGGGCCGACTCGACGTTGTGTTCGGTGAGGATGAACGGGCGCTGCAATTGCTTGAGCGGCTGTTCGAAGGGCTGGAAGCTGTAGCTGTGCTCGATCTGGATCACGTCCCAGGGTTCCTCCAACAGCTCGCGAAAACGCTGTTGCAGCGGCGCGGCCAAGCCGTTGACGTCGGCCAGCATGGGGTAGGGCGCGAACAGCACCGAGAACAGGGTCTTGAGGCTGCGCAACGGCCGCCGCGGCAGCACGATCAGGCGTTCCAGCCAGGGCTCCAGGGCCGCGCGGGTGGCGTCGTCCAACGGGGTTTTCGATTGCACCAGCAAGGTGATGCGGTGCCCGCGGGCGGCCAGGGCCCGCAGCAGGTGGTATTGCCGGGTCTTGCCGCCGCTGGTGGCGGGCCAGGGCAGGTAGGGCAGGGTCCAGAGGATTTTCATGCTCACCACACCAACAGTTGCAGGCTGGTTTTCAACGGCACGCTCAGGCCCGCTTGCCCGCTCAGCTCGGTGCGGGTGCCGGTCAGCGGATCATGCAGCGTGGCCGCGTTGAGCCCGGGAACCTGCAGGCTGGCGCCGCTGGCGCTCCAGAACATCCAGACGTGGGAGCCGTCGGGCCGGGTCCAGGCGATGCTGTACAAGTCGCTCGGGGCGTTGCTCAGGCCGGGGGGATCAGCCGGGGCCAGGCTCGGCCCGGTGGTGTCGAGAAAATATTTGAGGGCGTTGTAGACCGGTTTGGGTTCGCCGGCCAGGTCCACCAGCCCGTAGGACTGGTCGCGGTTGCTGGCGCGGGCATCCAGGTCGCTGAGGTTGAACAGGAAGATCCGCTGGTAGTCCATGGCCGCCATCAGGGCCAGGCGGCGCAGGGTGTAGTCGGCCTGGCCGTTGACGCCGATCATCGCCTGCATTTCCCGGGCTCCGCTGGTGTAGCTCGACCAGCCCCACTCGGTGGCCCAGACCTGTTGCACGCCCTGGCTGTGCAGCGCGTTGTTGAGGAAGTTGCCGCGTACGAGGAAATCCTGGGCCGCGGCATCGTCGCCTTCCGGGAGCTCGGAATAGGGGTGGTAGGCGGCAATCAGGTTTTCCGTGCCCAGGCCCTGTTGCAGCAGGTCTTCGAGCATCAGCCCCGGGGTGCTGCGCATCTGGCTGTAGTAGGCCATGCCCGCGGTCGCTACAGGCTTGTCGGGAATCGCCGCGCGAATGGCGCTGGTGGTGGTCGTGAGCAACTGGTCGTAGGCGTCGGGGTCTTCCTTGGGCAGCCAGACGATGTTGGGTTCGTTCCACACCTGCCAGGTGTTCACCTGGGGATAACGCTGGGCGAGCATTTTCATGCGCTGGGCGAAGACGTTGAAGTCCTTGGGCGGGTACTGGTCGGAAGGGGGCGAGCCGCTGGGCACGTTGGCGGCGAAGGGCGCCGAACCCACCATGTAGGCCAGGACCCGGTACTGGCGACCCTGCATGGCGTTCATCGCGGCGTCCAGGGTGTCCAGCTGCAGGTCATTCTCGCTGGGTTCGATCATGGCCCAGTGAATGGCCAGGCGGACCCAGCTCAGGCCCAGGGCATCGAGCCGGTCCATCTGCTTCTGGTAGACGCCGGGGGTGAAGTACTGGAACTGCGCGTTGACCCCGAGAAAATCCTTCCACACCACCGCTCGCGGCGCGCGCAGGGTGGTATCCGCCAGGGCGTTCCAGGACAGGCAGGCGAGCACCAGCAGGGCAATCGCCGAGCTACGTCGCATAGGCATGGGTCGGGCCTCCACAGGCATCGCTGAACACCCGGGCAAAGCGCTCGGCGGTATGGCTCCAGACCCGCCGGGAGCCGATCACCGCGGCGTGCTCGGCCCAGCGCTCCACCCGTTCCGGGCTGGCGCACAAGTGGCTGAGTTCGGCGGCCAGGGCGGCGACGTTGCCCTGGGGAAAGATCACGCCGTTGTCCTGGGCCACCTCTTCGGCGAAGGAGCGGGCGTCGGAGGTGATGGCGCCGCGGCCGCAGGCCACCGCCCAGGACAGGGCGCCGCTGGTCCCCCGCAGCGTGCCCAGGAGCTTGAGCTTGCTCGACTCGCGGTAGGGCAGGACCATCACGTGGTGGGCCTGGATCACCTTGGGAATGTCCGTGGCCGGCAGGTCCAGTTGCCAGTCGATGCTGTCCTGCAGGTTCAGGCGCTGGATGTGCTGGCGCAACTGGTCGAGGTAGCTGCCGGCGCTGCCGAAGGCCATTTCCGGTTCACTGCCCCCGGCCAGGGTCAGGCGCATGCGCTCGCGCATTGCCGGTTGCTGGGCGAAGGCCATGGCCAGTGCATCCAGCAGATCCTCGATGCCCTTGCCGCGGTAGATGAAGCCGAAATACAGCAGCCTCAACGGGCTCAGCGGCGGCAGCGGCCGGGCGGGGATGGCCAGGTTGCCGTGGGGGATCACCACCATCTGCTCCGCACGCAACCCCATGCGCTGGCGCAGGCAGGCGCCGCCGGCGTGGGTCAGGGTGATCAGCCGGGTGAGGCTGCGGGCCAGCTGCTTTTCTTCGTGCAGGCACAAGGGGTCGGTCAGTACCGTGGCGATCTGTGGCAGCGGTGAGGGCAGCCGCGTGGCCAGGGACAGCGGCCAGGGCAGGCTGGCCCGGCGCCAGACCAGGCGTTCGGGGTCGTGCACCGTGGCGCTCAGCGGCAGGCTGGGGAAACGCTCGCGCAACGCCTTGAGGGCATGAAACTCCGCCAGCCGGCCACCGCCCAGCTCGGCGTGCACCAGGTCGATCCCCTGCCAGTCACTGTGCGCCACCCGCTCGATGGCGCGTTGCGGGTCGTTGCCCAGCCCGGCCAGGGGCGTGCTGACTTTCAGCCCCAGGCCTTCCAGCGCGGCGCGCAGGTGCGCGGCGTAGTCGGCAATGCCGTTCTGCTCGGGAGGCATGGGTGCCAGCAGGGCAATGTGCATCAGTGGGGGCTCCTGATCCGCGCCAGGAAGTTCAGCACGTTCTCCGGGATGCCGAAGCGCCGGCGGTTGATGATGATTCCGTCGACCCGCTTGAAGGCGGTGGTGAGAATCGACAGGGCGTTTTGCAGCACGGGCACCGTGGTGGTTTCGGCTTCGACGATCAGGGCGATCAGGTCGGCCTCGCGCAGGCTGACGAAGGCTTCCTGGTTGGAGAAGAAGCCCGAGGCTTCCAGCAGGACGATTTCGCCGGGCACCGCGTTGGGGGCGCCATTGACCCGCACCACGTGCCCGCGCTCCTGGAGCAGGTCGCGCAGGTGCGCGGTGACGAAGCTCACGCCTTCGCCGCGGCGTGCCGAGGTCAGGCCGATCACCAGCCCCTGCAGCGCCACCTGCTTGAGGGGCAGGATGCCGTACAGGCGGTAGAGGCTGGCGGTGAAGGCGCTGTTGCGTTGCGGCAGGTGGCTGTCGAGGTCCTGCAGGCTGGTCCAGACCTTGACCCCGAAGCGCTCCTCGATCTGGTCGCCGTCATGGATGCGCTGGTCCAGCAGATAGAAGAAGTACAGCGCCAGCAGGCCCACCGCCAGGCTCAGGGGGATGGCGGCGAGCAGCATGCTCAGGCTCTTGGGAAAGACCCGGCTGGGTTTGAAGGTGGCTTCTTCGATCACCGCGATGTTGCTGATCTGGCTCTGGTCCAGCTCGCGGTCGATGCGGGCTTTCTCGGTGCTGTCGCTGTACAGCGCGAAGCTTTTCTCCGCCGCGCTCAGTTCCCGTTGCAGGCGTGCCAGTTCAGGTTCCACGGCCAGCGCCTGGCGCCGTTCCTGTTCGAGCTTGAGCAACTGGGTTTCCTGCTGGGCGGCCTGGGTCTGCAGGCGGCTGAGGCTGGCCTGCTGGTCGGCGAAGCTGTTCTGCAGGCGGGTATAGACCGGGTTCGGGGCCAGGTTTTCGCTGCGTTGCACAGTGCCGCTTTCCGATTTCAGCAAGGCTTGCAGGTTGGCGATTGCCGCATCCATGGCGCGGACCGGAGGGGCGCCTTCCTTGAAGGTGCGGAGCATTTCCTGACGCTCGATCTGCTTGGCGTTGATCCGCTGCTGCAGGTCCTGGCGGTCCGGGTTGAGGCTCATCTGGCGGCCGATGCTGATTTCTTTCTTCATGCTGTTGAGCTGCTTCTGGATGGTCTCCAGGCCGCTGCGAGTGGACGCCACTGCTCGGGTGGTATTGAGGTGTTCGCCCTTGAGGTTGTTGAGGTTGCGCGAGATATCGTTCAGGCGCTCCTCGATGCTCACCGCCCCCAGTTGGTTCAGGTAGTCGGCGATCTGCTTCTTGTAGCCGAGGATGCGCTGGTTGGTGGCGCCACTTTCGGTTTCATAGAAGGCGTACAGGCTTTTGCGCCCGAGGGTTTGCGCGCGTTCCTGCTGGTACTGCTCGATCCAGCTCTTGACCACTGTCTGGGCCACTTTGGGGTCGTTCCAGGTAAAGCTCACTTCCATCACCGAGGAGCCTGCGGCGTGGGTCACGCTGAAGCTTTTCAGCATGCGTTCGGTCAGGCGTTCCACCGGGGTCTGCTTCTCCACCAGGCCCACCAGTTGCAGGGCCCCGCGCAGCAGGTCGACGATGCCTTCCACCGCGCCCTTCACGGCGTTCTTGAGGGTGGCCAGGGCACCACTTGGCTGGGGCTGGCGGGACAGGTCGTCGAGGTACTTTTCCGCCACTTTGCGGGCGATGGGCTCGCCGCCGAGGATGCGCTCCTCATCGATGATCGGATCACGCTGGGCGCTGGGAATTACCACAGCCTGGCGATCGGCGATCTCGATCGGCAGGGTGCTGGTGTCGCGCCCCGGCTTGACCAGCAGCAGGGCGGTGGACTCGAAGCGATTGGGCAGCAGGAAGGCGCCCAGCAGGATGATGACGAAGGTCACCAGGACGGTGATCTTGACCTCGCGCTTGAAGATGAAGAACAACCGCAGCAGATCGCGAAAGGAACGGATATTGATCATGAGTGCTGTCCTTGGCGATCAATTGGTGGATTGACGGTTGATTTCGTAACTCGCCCCGATGCCGATCGACTTGGTGAACGGAATCAACTGGTTGAGGTACACATCCACCCACTCGATGCCGTTGCCGACGCTGGACTTGGGCACGAACACCACGTCGCCGCGTTGCAGCAGCACCGGGGCGGCGCCGGCGTTGCCGGCGATCATGAATTTGCGGTAGTCGAAGAAATAGGTCTTGTAGCGGCCGTCCTCGCCCTCGCGCAGCAGGGCGATATTGCGGCTGTCGCCCACGTTCAAGAGGCCCCCGGCGCCGACTATGGCCTGCTCCAGGGTGGTGGTCACGGTCACCGGCAGGGACGCCGGGTTGCGTACCGAGCCGCCGACGAACACGGTGTTGCCCGGTGCCTGGTTGATGTTCACGGTCAGTGCCGAGTCCTGGTAGATGTTCTTCAGCTTGTTTTCCAGGACCTGGGTCAGTTGCTGCGGAGTCAGCCCCGCGGCCTTGACCTGCCCGGCATAGGGGTAGGCGAAGGTGCCATCGTTGAGCACGGTGAACAGCGTCAGTTCGTAGATCGAGTTGGCGGTGAATGCCGAGATCGATGGCGCCTCACCAGTGTTGCGGACGATGCGCAGGGTGTCCCCCGGGCGAATCCGCTGGGGCGGCAACGGTTGGCCGGCCAGGGCATCACCGGCCCGATGGGCGGCCTCCAGGTCCTGGCTGGGCGGCAGCTCCACCTTTGCCGGAATGGAGCAGGCGCAGAGCATGAGAACACTGGAAATCAGCAGGAGTCTTTTCATCGAGCGGTCTTCCTGGCGTGCATAGTCACAACTCCCTGTCGGGCCAGATTGCTGCTTGGAGCGTCAGTTCAGGTCTTGGCGGCTTCGGCGGGAGCCCGCCCGTAAATGTCGTTGAAGCGCACAATGTCGTCTTCGCCGAGGTACTCCCCGCTCTGTACTTCGATCATCACCAGGTCGATCACCCCGGGATTGACCAGGCGGTGAGTGCGGCCGGGCTTGATGAAGGTGGACTCATTGGTATTGAGCAGGAACTCGTCCTCGCCATTGGTGACCAGGGCCATGCCGCTGACCACGATCCAGTGTTCGCTGCGGTGGTGGTGCATCTGCAGCGACAGCGAGGCATTGGGCTTGACCATGATGCGTTTGATCTTGAAGCGCGGCCCTTCCTCGAGCACGGTGTAGGTGCCCCAGGGACGGGTCACGGTGCGGTGCAGCTTGTAGGCGTCGTGGCCCAGGCGCTTGAGTTCCTGGGCGATCAGCTTGACGTCCTGGCTGCGGTTGCCGTCGGCTACCAGCAGGGCGTCCGGAGTGTCGATGATGATCAGGTTGTTCAGCCCGACCCCGCCCACCAGGCGCTTGCGCGAGTCGATATAGCAGTTGCTGACATCGTGCAGCACGGTCTCGCCGTTGCACTGGTTGCCATGTTCGTCCGCCGGGGTCAGCTCGCGCACTGCCTGCCAGGAGCCGATGTCGCTCCAGCCCAGCTGGCAGGGCACCACGGCGACTTTCTTTGAGCGCTCCATCACCGCGTAGTCGATGGAGATGTCCGGGGCCTGGGCAAAGCTGTCGCCATCCAGCTCCACTTGCAGTTCGTGCTTGCCCTCCTTGCGGTGGCTCTGCTCCAGGCAGTGTTCGACGGCGCTGACCACCTCGGGCACGAACTCGCGCAGTTCCTGCAGGATCACGTCGGCACGCATGCAGAACATCCCGCCGTTCCACAGATGCAGGCCGCCATCGACATAACGCTGGGCGGTGGCGGCGTCGGGTTTCTCGACGAAGCGGCTGACCTGGAAGCTGTCCTTGTTCAGGCCCTGGCCTTTCTCGATATAGCCAAAGCCGGTCTCGGCATGGGTGGGCACCAGGCCGAAGGTCACCAGCCAGCCTTGCTCGGCCAATTGCCGGGCGCTGTCCACGGCGTTGGCGAAAGCCTGCACATCCTTGATCAGGTGGTCGGCGGGCAGCACCAGCAGCTGTGCATCATCGCCATACAGGCGGCTCACGTGCAGGGCGGCGGCAGCGATGGCCGGTGCGGTGTTGCGCCCGAACGGCTCAAGGATGAAGTCCAGCTCCACTTTGGCCTTGTTCAGCAGGCGATAGTCGTCGAGGGTGCGAAAGAACACCTCGCGGTTGGTCACCGTCAACAGGCGGCCGACGTCCTTGAGCGCGGTGGCGCGCACGAAGGTTTTCTGCAGCAGGCTTTCGCCGTCTGGCAGGCGCATGAAGGGCTTGGGCATCGCCTCGCGGGATACCGGCCACAGGCGGGTGCCGGCGCCGCCAGCAATGATGCAGGGAATGAGTGTGCTCATTCAGAAGGCCTCGCGGGTCATGATCACGGATGGAACAGTGCGGAAGAGGATGTACAGGTCGAACCAGACCGACCAGTTTTCGATGTATTCCAGGTCGAACTCGACACGTTTCTCGATTTTTTCCAGGGTATCGGTTTCGCCCCGATAGCCGTTGATCTGCGCCAGGCCGGTAATCCCCGGCTTGACCCGGTGGCGCGAGGTGTACTCCTTGACCGCCTCTTCGAAGAGAATGCCGGCGGCCTTGGTCGCGGTGGCATGGGGGCGCGGTCCGACCATGGACATGCTGCCGCCGAACACATTGAACAGCTGGGGTAGTTCATCGAGGCTGGTCTTGCGAATGAAGCGCCCGACCCGGGTGATGCGCGGGTCGCCCCGGGTGGTCTGCTTTTCGGCATGGGCGTCGGCCATGTGCTGGTGCATCGAGCGGAACTTGTAGACCTCGATCAGCCGGTTGTTGTAGCCGTAGCGCTTCTGCTTGAACAGCACCGGGCCGCTGGAGTCCAGCTTGATCGCCAGTGCCACCAGCAGCATCACCGGTGACAGCAGCACCAGGGCGATGCTCGACAGCACCATGTCTTCCAGGCGCTTGAAGAACGGCGACCAGCCCCGCAACGGCACTTCGGAGGCGTTGAACATCGGCAGGTTGGCGACTTCGGTGATGCGGTTGTGGGCGTGCCGGAAGGCCACCATGTCGGGCACCAGCAGCACGTTCACCGGCAGCCTTCGCAGCTCGCGGATGACATAGGCCATGCGGTTTTCCGCCGACCAGGGCAGCGCCACCAGGACCTGGGTAACCTTTTCCTCGCGGATCAGCCGTTCCAGGTCGCTGGAGTTGCCCAGCAGCGGCAGGTTGCACAGGGTCTTGGGCAGGCGGCCGATGCGGTCGTCGATGAAACCGGTCACTCCGGAGCGGATGTCCTGATGCTGGGCCAGGTATTCGGCCAGGCGCTGGCCGTTTTCCGTGGCGCCGAGAATCACCGCGTTCTGCAGGAACACGCCGCGCTGCATCAACTGCTGGAACAGGGTCAGCAGCACCAGGCGCTCGATGCCGAACAGCACGAAGCTGCCGGCAAACCAGCCGAACAGCTCGGGGTTGCCGATGGTGTTGAACATCTGCATCGAGTGATGCATGAACAGCAGCACGCAAAAGGACGAGGCCCAGGCGAAGAGGGTCAGCTGGAAGCGCAGCTGGTTGCTGAAGATGGATTCGGCGTACACCCCCAGGGCCTGGAAGATCAGCACGCTGATGAGGGCGAAGAACACCAGCAGGGTCAGGTCGCTTTTCAAGGCTTCCTGGCTGTTGTTGGACAGCAGGATCAGCAGCAGCCCGGGAAGGATTGCAGTCAGCCCATGAACCACACGGATGCCGAATAGGAAGTACTCGACCATGCTGGGGCGAGTCAGTAACAGGCTGTCTACAGGTTGCAACCGCATAAGATCAATTCCCTCGACCTAAGGCACACCGGTTGACTGGAGAGATCGCGAGGAAGTTCGCAATGTTTGCGACTTCCCGTCGTCTGGTCCCGGCACCGAAAAAAGCCACGTCCCTTCATCCCCAGGCGTGGTCGGCATTCAAGTGGGAAAACCGTGCCCTCTGCGTATTCAGGTGGGGCCCCCGGCGCCGGTCAAGGTGATGACCTGCACTTCCTCATCTAAACGACAGGGTCAGTAAAGCTCATGAAACAGCGACCCGCTAATTGAAAGCCGAACCGTGCCGGACGAATCCCTGCCTCCCTGCGGCTAAGCTGCCGGATTGCCGGGGGGCCATGGTCAGACTGCTTCCGGCAAAAAAATAAATTCCGACGACAGACTTTTTCTGCGGGCGGCAGGGTCAACATCCTTCATGGAATCCATAACCGGAGTCAGGGCTGATGAGTGAGCGCAAGGCATTGTTGATACTGCACGGCAAACAGGCCCTCAACGAGGAGGTGCGCGCGGCCGTCGAGGCCCGGCGCGCCGCCGGCTGGGACTTGCAGGTGCGCTTGACTTGGGAGGCGGGGGATGCCCAGCGCCTGGTGCAGGAGGCGTTGGCTGCCGGCCATACCCGGCTGATTGCCGGCGGTGGCGACGGCACCCTGCGGGACATCGCCGAAGCCCTGGCCAATGCCGACGCCCCGGCCAGCCTGGTGCTGTTGCCGCTGGGCACCGCCAACGACTTTGCCCGGGCTGCCGGCGTGCCGCTGACCCCGGCGGCGGCCCTGGACCTGCTGGATGTGCCGGCGCGGGCGATCGACCTGGGGGAGGTCGGCGGGCAGATGTTCCTCAACATGGCCACGGGCGGCTTTGGCAGCCAGGTCACCGCCAACACCTCGGAGGATTTGAAGAAGGTCCTGGGGGGCGCGGCCTACCTGTTCACCGGTCTGTCACGTTTTGCCGAGCTGAGCGCGGCCTATGGCGAGTTGCAGGGGCCGGGTTTCCACTGGCATGGCGAACTTCTGGCCCTGGGTATCGGCAACGGCCGTCAAGCGGGCGGCGGGCACGAGTTGTGCCCGGGGGCCCTGGCCGATGACGGCTTGCTGGATATCAGCATCCTGCCGGCGCCCCAGGAACTGGTGGGCACATTGAAGAACCTGCTGGCGGGCGGGTTGGGGATCGACAATCTGTTTGTCCGGGCACGCCTGCCCTGGGTCGAGATCAAGGCGTCCCGAGGCCTGGACATCAACCTCGACGGCGAGCCGCTGCAGGGCGATACCTTGCGTTTCACCGCCCGTGCTGGCGCGTTGCAGGTGCATCTGCCCGAGGATTCGCCGCTGCTGGGAGGCGCCCGCTGAGTCAGTCGTCGAGGCTGATGATGCGTTCGCGCACGGCGAACAGCACCAGCCCGGCAACGTCGAAGATCTGCAGGCGCTTCATGATCTGCGAGCGGTGGGTTTCCACGGTCTTGATGCTCAGGCCCAGGCCCAAGGCGATCTCCCGGGTGGATTTGCCGCGCACGATCAGCCGCAGGATTTCCAGCTGGCGGGCCGTCAGGTTGTGGTTCTGCTCCGGTGGCGGAGGTTGCTTCTGAGCCCGGGTCAGGGCCTGGTTGATCACCGTGTGGGCGATGGCCGGGCTCAGGTAGCGTTCATTGTTGCGCAGGGCCTGGAGGGCGTGCTCGAGTTCTGTGGCGGTGGTGTCCTTGAGCAGGTAGCCGTGGGCGCCGCATTCCAGGGCCTGCATGATCAGGGCCGGGTCGGTGTGCATCGACAGGATCAGCACCTTGCTCTGCGGGTGGAGCGCCTTGAGCCGGCGCAGGGCGTCGAGGCCGCCGGTGTGTTTCATCGACAGGTCCAGCAGGATGATGTCCGGATGCAGCCTTTCGACCATTTCCAGCAGGAACGAGCCGTCATCCGCTTCACCGATCACCGCGTATCCGGGAATGTCCATGACCAGGGCACGCACGCCAGCCCTGATGAGCGAGTGGTCATCCACCAAGAGTAAATTACAGGTCAATGTAAAACCTTATTCGTGCTGGCCCGCTCCAGAGTGCGAGGGGCCCAGGGAAAGAGTGCTTCGATCTGTGTGCCTTGGTCGGCCTCGCTGGTGACCTTCAACAGGCCGCCCAACTGACTGATTCGTTCCTGCATTCCGGCCATGCCGCGTTGACCCTGGGCGCCCGGGTCGCTGGCCGGGGCGAAACCCTGGCCATCATCGCTGATGAACAGCGACAGGCCTTCGGGCAGTCGTTGCAGGCGTACCAGCAGGTTTTTCGCCTGGGCGTGGCGCAGGATGTTGGTAACTGCTTCCTGGGTGATGCGAAACGCTGCGACGGCCATTTCCTCGGGAATGCCCGCCAGGCGCTGGTGGCACTCCAGGCTCCAGTGCACCGAGGTGTTTTCCAGGGTCTTGAGCAGGTGGGCGCGCAGGCTGGCTTCCAGCCCGAGGCTGGCCAGTTGCCGCGGGTTGAGGATGGCGGAGACGTCCCGCACCTTGGCCAGGGTCTCTTCCAGGGTGGTGCCCAGCACCACGCAATGTTCTTGCAGCTCGTCCGGCAGGCGGCGCTTGAGCCAGTCGGTCTGCAGCTTGGCGGCGGTCAGCAGTTGGCCGATGTCGTCATGCAGTTCACGGCTCAGACGGTGCCGTTCGTTTTCCTTGACCTCCAGCAGGCGCTCGGCGAGTTCCTGGGGCTGGAAGCGGATGGATTTGCGCGAATAACCGTATTGCATCCAGATGCAGGCCAGCGCCGCCACGTTGATGACCAGCAACCCCAGAGGCAGAGGCCGGCCCAGCCAGTAGACCAGCACACTGGCCAGGGTCGAGCAGGAGCACAGCAACAGGCTGAGCCAGCGCAGGTGATCACGGGAGGGGGGCCAAGAGAAGAATGACTTGAGGCTGGCGTACATAGCGGATGGAGCCAATGGATGTTCGCTGCGAAGAGCCCGGTCAAGTATGGATGACGAGGCTTGTTTGGGAAACGGTGCTCTTTGAATACCCGGTTTCAATCAACGCTGTCTGTTCGTGTTGTACAGGCTGAGTAGTAACTGCCGCCATTGGAATCAATGTGCCATTAACTGTGTCCGTTTATGCGCCGCATAATACCACCGAAGATACCGTCGGTCGCGTTTATACGTTCAGTCATATAGGACTTCAGAGTCAGGAACTGGTGGGTAGCGGTACGTCGGTACCATTGGCGCCACGTGCGCCCGAACATCGCGCAAAGTGTGCTGGGGAGCGGGTTTGCCCTCAGGCACAGCGCATTGAACAGCAAGTCCCGGTGACGTTGCTAGTTGGCTTTATGGAGTGATTGATGTCGCTCTTGGGTATGAATTAATCAATAACGACCGGGTGCTTGGCAGTTGGCCCGATATTTTGTCGATGTTGTGCAGTAGGGCGGTGATTGGCGAGAGTTTTATCCGCTGCCCCGCCGGATAAATACAACTTCAGTGGCTGCAAGATGGATATGTGCAGTTACAGTTTTGTCCCACTTGCTCTGTCAGTTCTTCGATCAGCATGACTTGTTCGCTGTCGTCCAGATTGAGCTGGCCGTTGCGCGGGTCGATCAGTTCCAGTTGCCAGGCCATCAGCGTCAGGCAGCTCTTCAAGGCGTCGAGGATCGGATCGTTGAGGTCCAGGGGATGGGGGGTGCGCTTGAGCACGCCATGAATATGCAGGGAGAATTCGGCCAGCGGGCTGACTGCGTGGCGGGCCGCGGCCTGGGCCAGGCTCAGCAGGCTGGCGAGCAGGCAGTTGATGGCTTCTTCATCGTTTCTGATCAGGTGCAGGTGGCTCAGGCAGTCTTCCGATCTGGCCAGCAGGGCCTGGGCTTCAAGCAGGAACTCGGGCAGCGGTGTGGCGCACTCGTGGCCGTCCTTTAGCATGCTTATCTCCATGACTGCGTGTCCGATGGCTTGATAGGGCGTTGGCTGAACGGTTTGCAAGTTGGACGCGATAGGTGCAGCTGGATTGACGTTATAGCTGAATGCTTGCCTGCGGTCGCAGCCTGCCGAGCGAGTCGAGTGGCCTCGAACCCGGTCCGTGCGCGCATGCCGGCCACAGCAAGGCGGCGCAAGCGCGCTGGGGCAGGATGAGCGAGGGTAGTGGGGCTTGAAAGGGGGCCAAGCCACCTTTCTGCGATCAAAAACAAAAGCCTGACTCCGTTCATGCAATGAGAATGGCGTCACATTAATGGCTATTGGATATCGCGAATATCAGGCTGGTCCTGATTGTTGATAGGGGATTCCCCTAGGCACGGGAACCTTGCACCGAAATAGAGGTCTGGCCGGCGCAGAGGGTGGTGCTGAATTGACCGCGCCAGTAAAGCATGATGTTAATGTGACATCAATGGCTTTGTGTGGCAATTTGCATGCGGGTCAAGATACGGCAGACCCGGCCGATATCTGTCTTTAGTGAATTCATCAGAACAAGCCCAGGAGTCATTAATGGCCGGCATTCTCGACACGGTAGATCAACGCACGCAACTGGTGGGTGAGAATCGCCTGGAAATCCTCATGTTCCGCCTGGCCGGCCGGCAACTGTTCGCGATCAACGTGTTCAAGGTCCAGGAAGTGCTGCAACTGCCGAAGCTGACGCTGATGCCTCAGCGCCATCCCTTTGTCTGTGGGGTGGTCAATCTGCGCGGGCAGACCCTGCCGGTCATCGATCTGTCCCAGGCCATTGGCATGCGCCCGCTGGTCCCGGGCCCCAACAGCACCATCATCGTTACCGAGTACAACCGCTCGGTGCAGGCGTTCCTGGTCGGTGGCGTGGACCGCATCGTCAACATGAACTGGGAAGCCATCATGCCGCCGCCCACCAGCGCCGGGCGCCAGCATTACCTGACCGCCATCAGCAAGGTCGATGACCAGTTGGTGGAAATCATCGACGTGGAAAAGGTCCTGGCGGAAATCGTGCCCTACAACGCCAAGGTTTCCCGGGACAAGCTGGAAGATCCGGTGCTGGAGCGTGCCCGTGGCCGCGAAGTGCTGCTGGTGGACGACTCCAACGTGGCCCTCTCGCAATTGCGCGACACCCTCGGCCAGCTCGGGGTCAAGATGCACATCGCCAGTGATGGCCTCAAGGCCCTGAACATGCTCAAGGCCTGGGCCGACACCGACGTGGTGATGACCGACAAGCTGCTGATGGTGTTCACCGATGCGGAAATGCCGGAAATGGACGGCTACCGCCTGACCACCGAGATCCGCAACGATCCGCGTCTGCGCGGGCTTTATGTGGTGCTGCACACCTCCTTGTCCGGCAGCTTCAACGAATCGATGGTGAAGAAGGTCGGTTGCGACAACTTCCTGTCCAAGTTCCAGCCGGACAAGCTGGTGGACGTGGTCCGCCAACGGCTGATGCTGGACGAAGCCGACGCCTGACACGGGCCTTGCGCCGGCGCTCCTTTGTTTCGGCTAAATGCTGGTATAGGGTGAGCGCTTTTGCCCATACAGGGAGCTGGACATGCGTCTTAGCGCGCTTTACCGATACCCGTTGAAATCCGCCAGGGGCGAAACCCTGCAACAGATCGGCCTGGACAAGCTCGGGCTGCAAGGGGATCGCCGCTGGATGTTGGTGGATGAGGCCAGCGGGCGTTTCCTGACCCAGCGCGCCGTAGCGCGGATGAGTCAGCTGTCGGCCTTGTGGAATGACCAGGGTGGCCTGACCCTGAGCGCCCCAGGCCACTCCACCCTTGAAGTAGCGCTGCCGGGTGCGGATGCACCGTTGCGCGGCGTGACCATCTGGCAGGACACCTTGCGGGTTCCCGATGCGGGGGACGAAGCCGCGGCCTGGGTCAGCGAATTCATCGGCAAGCCCAGCCGCCTGGTGCAGGTTCCTGCGCAGCGGGCACGGAGCACCGCCGCCGGTTATGGCAGGGACGATGACCAGGTGGCCTTCGCCGATGGTTTTCCCCTGCTGCTGATTGGCCAGGCCTCCCTGGATGACCTGGTCGCTCGCGTGGGCCGGCCCCTGGAGATGCTGCGGTTTCGACCGAACCTGGTGGTCGAGGGCAGTGCGGCCTTTGCCGAGGACGACTGGAAACGCGTGCGTATCGGCGATGTCGAGTTCCGTGTGGTCAAGCCATGCTCGCGCTGCATTCTCACCACCATCGATCCGCAGACCGGCGAGCGCAGTGCCGACCGCGAACCTCTGGCCACCTTGCAGAAGTACCGGGCCCAGGCCGATGGGGCGATGTTCGGCCAGAACCTGGTCAATGATGGCAACGGTCGCTTGCAGGTAGGGATGGCGGTGACGGTCATCGAATAACCGGTGCCACCTCGAAAAATGCCCGTCTCCTGGGAGACGGGCATTTTTTATTCCGGGGTAACGCCGCGATGCTCGATCAGCCGCGGTATTCGCACAGGTAGGCGGTGTCCACTGCGACTTTGAGCTGGAACTTGCTGTTGGCCGGAACGTTGAACTGGCTACCGGCCGGGAAGGTTTCCCAGTCTGCGCTGTCTGGCAGGCGCACGGTCAGGGCGCCGGAGACCACGTGCATGATTTCCCGTTGTGCGGTGCCGAACTCGTATTCGCCCGGGGCCATGACGCCAATGGTGGCTGGGCCTTCGGCCGTGCCGAAGGCAATCGACTTGACGGTGCCGTCGAAGTACTCGTTGACTTTAAACATGGGCGATTCCTCAAGAAAGGGTCAAAAAGGGCGGCCAGTATGCACAAGGCCTTCAGGGCCGTCACCTGCCGCCGTCAAGGAAGAATCAGCGGTAATAAGCGTGCTGTATTGCGCGCATCTTCCAGGGCTCGATGCTGCTGGCCGGTGAACTGCATGCCGGCCAGTTGCAGGGCTGCATTGAGCCCCAGGGGCCGCTCCAGGCGCCGGGCCTTGGCGAAGCGCTGCTTGAGGTTCATGTGCGGCACCTCATTGAGCAGGCTGTGCAGCTGTTGGTTGTGCCATTCCAGCTGCAACTGCTTGCGGTCGTAGTCGCCCCAGCTGGCCCAGCCTTCCAGGCGCGGCTGATGCTGGCCGAGCCAGCGCTCGAACAGGCCCCAGACCTCGCTCAGGGGCGCGGCGCTGTCGATATTGGCCTGGGTGATGTGGGTCAGTTCGCGGCAGAACGGCGTCAGCATGGGGCGCCGCAAGGGGCGGACGAAACGCTGGAAGTGGTCCTGTTCCCGGCCCTGACGGTTGACCAGGGTGGCGCCGATCTCAATGATTTCCATCTCGCTCACCGGCCAGCCCCCTTCATCCGTCGTGGCTTCCAGATCTATTACCAGCCAGTGGGGCATCACGAATTCCAGCCTTGAAACATCCTGAAGAGGCTTGAGCGTAGCCAAAGCCGAGGCATCCGCCTAGGGGGACGGCTGCTTGAGCGCATCGAGGGGGCATCGTCCCGACCGATGCCCCGTCTGCCTGGATCTGCTGGAAGGTGCCCGGGCTACTCCACCTCCACCAGTACCTGGCGGTTTTTCACCTGGTCCCCGAGGTTGACCTGGACCCGGGTGATCACCCCGTCGATCCCGGCCTTGAGCGGGTGCTCCATCTTCATCGCCTCCAGCACCAGCAGCAATTGGCCCTTGCTTACGTGCATGCCCTCACTGACCAGTACATCGACGATCGCCCCGTCCATGGGCGCCTTGAGCGTACCGCTGGAGGCGGTGTTCTGGCCCTGGGCCGGGGCATGGGTACGATCCACCAGGTGCAGGCTGCCCTTGGCGTTGCTCAGCCACAGCTCCCCGCCCTCCAGCCGATAGGCGCACGGGCGGCGAATGCCGTTGATCTCCAGGCTGGCCCGCCGGCCATCGGCGCTGCGCACCTTGAGCTCCAGCAGCCCATCGCCCTGGCGCACCTGCACAGCGCCCGAGGGCAGTGCGTTCAGGTGCAGCGACCATTGCCGGTCCTGCACCCCGAGCCGGTAGTCCAGGGGCACCCCGGCATTGTTGCTCCAGGCATTGAGCGCCGGGCCATGGGCGCTGGCGCTGTGGTGGTGGAACAGCGCAGCGGCGATGGCCAGTTCCTCGGCAGTGGGCTCCTGGGGTTGCAGGCTCGGGTCCTGGGCAAAATGCTCGGCAATGAAGGCGGTGCTGAAGTGGCCGCTGGCGAACACCGGGTGGCGCAGCAGGTTGGCCAGCAGCCGGCGGTTGCTTTCCAGCCCCAGCAGCACGCAATCCTCGACGCCACGCAGCAGCTTGCGCCGTGCCTCTTCGCGGGTAGCACCGTGGGCGATCAGCTTGCCCAGCATCGGGTCGTAGAACGGGCTGATCCATTGGCCTTCCTGCAAGCCATGGTCGGTGCGGATCCCCGGTGCCGGCTCCCAGCGCAGGATCTGGCCGGTCTGCGGCAGGAAGTTCTGTGCCGGGTCCTCGGCATACAGCCGCACTTCAATGGCGTGGCCGTCGAGGCGCACCTGCTCCTGGCCCAGGGGCAGTGGCTCGCCGGCCGCCACTTGCAGTTGCAGGGCCACCAGGTCCAGGCCCGTTACCAGTTCGGTGACCGGATGCTCCACCTGCAGCCGGGTATTCATTTCCAGGAAATAGAACTGCCCGCTCGCATCCAGGAGGAATTCCACGGTACCGGCGCCCACATAGTTCACCGCCCGCCCGGCCTTGAGCGCTGCCTCGCCCATGGCCTGGCGCAGCTCCGGGGTCATGACCGGGCAGGGCGCCTCTTCGATGACCTTCTGATGGCGGCGCTGGATCGAGCAATCCCGCTCACCCAGGTAGATCAACTGGCCATGCTGGTCGCCGAACAGCTGCACCTCCACGTGCCGCGGCTCGATCAGCGCCTGCTCCAGGATCAGTTCGTCGCTGCCGAAGGCGTGCAGGGCTTCGGAGCGGGCCGTGCGGATCTGTTCCAGCAACTGGCCGGCCTGGTGTACCAGGCGCATGCCACGCCCGCCACCGCCGGCGCTGGCCTTGATCATCAGCGGATAGCCGATGCGCTGGGCTTCGCGCTGCAAGGTGGCGTCGTCCTGTTCCGCCCCCTGATAGCCCTGGATGCACGGCACGCCGGCTTCGAGCATGGCGATCTTCGAGCGACGCTTGCTGCCCATCAGCTCGATGGCGGCAGCGCTGGGGCCGATGAACACCAGGCCGGCGCTTTCACAGGCGGCGGCGAACTCGGCATTTTCCGAAAGAAAGCCGTAGCCCGGGTGAATGGCGTCGGCACCGGTGCGCCGTGCCGCTTCCAGCAGTGCGGCGCCGTCGAGGTAGGACTGCTGTACCGCGGACGGGCCGATGTGCACCGCTTCGTCAGCCAGTTGCACATGCAGGGCCTCGGCATCGGCATCGCTGAACACGGCCACGGTGCGATAGCCCAGAGCCTGGGCGGTACGCTGGATGCGGCAGGCGATTTCGCCACGGTTGGCGATCAGGATCTTGTTGAAATTGGGCATACAGGCTCCCGGGAATCGGTGGGGGGCGTTCGCCGGCAAGCCGGCTCCTACAAGGGCTCAGTTGGCCCAGGCCGGTTTGCGTTTCTGCACGAAGGCCAGGGTGCCCTCGACCCCTTCCTCACCCAGGACTGCATTGGCGAAGTCGTTGGCGGCCTGGTCCAGCAATGGCCCCTGCGGTTGGTCGACACTCGCCAGGAGCAAGGCCTTGGTCGCCGCGTTGGCCCCCGGGGCGCAGCGCAGCACCAGGGAAAGCTGCTGCTCCAGGCGTTCCTGCAGGGCCTTGGCATCGTTCTCGACAAAGTGCACCAGGCCCAGGCCCAGGGCTTGGGCGCCATCGAAACGGGCGGCGGTCAGGGCCAGGCGCCGGGCCTGGGCCAGGCCGATGCGCTGCACCACGAACGGGGCAATTTGCGCGGGCAGCAGGCCCAGGCTGGTTTCCGGCATGCCGAACTGGGCCGAGTGCTCGGCGATGGCGATGTCGCTGACACAGGCCAGGCCGAAACCGCCCCCCAGCACCGCGCCCTGCAGCACACACACCAACACCTGGGGCAGGTGCTGCGCTTCTTCCAGCAGGGCGCCGAAGGCCCGGTTCAGTTCACGGTAGGCGGCGCTGCCATGGGCACGGGCGCCGGCCATGTCCTTGAGGTCGCCACCGGCACAGAAGTGCTCGCCGGTGCCGCGCAGCACCAGGGCACGGATGCTGCGCCGGTCACGGACCGCGGCCATCACCGTGCGCAGTTCGGCGACCATCTGCAGGCTCATGGCATTGCGGTTTTGCGGGCGATTGAGGCTGATGAACAGTACGCCGTTGCGCGGCTCCAGCAGCAGGGTCTGGCAGGTAGGGAGCGGGTTCATTTCTTTTTCCCCGGCAGGATGCCCATGAGCTTGCAGATGATCCCCAGCATGATCTCGTCGGCACCGCCGCCGATGGACACCAGGCGCACATCGCGATAGGCCCGGGCCACCGGGTTGTCCCACATGAAGCCCATGCCGCCCCAGTATTGCAGGCAACTGTCGCTGACCTCGCGGCCCAGGCGCCCGGCCTTGAGCTTGGCCATGGAAGCCAGCCGGGTCACGTCCTGGCCGCGTACATACTGTTCGGTGGCCTGGTAGACCAGGGCCCGCAGGCATTCGATCTCGGTGGACAGCTCGGCCAGGCGGAAGTGGATCACCTGGTTGTCGATCAGCGGGCTGCCGAAGGTCTTGCGCTCCTTGCAGTACTCGATGGTGCTGTCCACGCAGTACTCCAGGCCCTTGATCATGTTCGCCGCGCCGAACAGCCGTTCTTCCTGGAACTGCAGCATCTGCATCATGAAACCGGCGCCTTCGTGGCCGATGCGGTTGCGTTGAGGCACTCGCACATTGTCGAAGAACACCTGGGCGGTTTCCGAGCTGCGCATGCCGAGCTTGTCCAGATGCGAGCTGAGGCTGATGCCCGGGGTGTTCATCGGCACCATGATCAGCGACTTGTTGACGTGGGGCTTGTCGTCCGAAGTGTTGGCCAGCAGGCAGATGAAGTCGGCGCTGGGGGAGTTGGTAATCCACATCTTGCTGCCGTTGATCACGTAGTCGTCGCCGTCCTTGCGGGCGTGGGTCTTGAGCCCGGCCACATCGGAACCGGCGCCGACTTCGGAGACGCCGATGCAGCCGACCTGCTCGCCCGTGATGGCCGGCCGCAGAAACTCGTCGCGCAGTTCATCGGAGCCGAAGCGCGCCAGGGCCGGGGTGCACATGTCGGTCTGCACGCCGATGGACATGGGAATGCCACCGCAATGGATGGTGCCGAACTCCTCGGCGGCGACGATGGAGTAGCTGTAGTCCAGGCCCATGCCGCCGAATTTTTCCGGCTTGGAGATGCCCAGCAGCCCCAGTTCACCGGCCTTGCGGAAAATCTCGTGGATGGGAAAGCGCCCGGCCTTTTCCCATTCCTCGACGTGGGGGTTGATCTCGCGGTCTACAAATTGGCGCACCGTGCGCCGCAGTTCTTCGTGTTCCTGGGTGAAGATCATTGTTGTTCTCCTCAAGTGGGGTCAGACCGCGAAATGTCCTATCAAAACCGCGCCACGCCAAAGCTGTTGGGCGCCAGCTCGCGCACCTGCGCCTCATGGCAGATGTCCAGCAGGTAGCCCAGCAGAGTGCGGGTATCGCGGGGGTCGATCAGCCCGTCGTCCCACAGGTTGGCGCTGCCGTAGAGCGCCGTGGACTGGCTGTCGAGCTTCTGCGCGGTGACCTGTTCCAGCATGTCGAGCATCTTCGGGTCGGCTTCCTGGCCGTTCTTCGCATGCTTGGCCTCGGTGACGATGCGCAGCACCTTGCCGGCCTGGGCGCCGCCCATCACCGCGGTGCGGCTGTTGGGCCAGGCGAAGATGAAGCGTGGGTCCAGGCCACGGCCGCACATCGCATAGTTGCCGGCGCCGTAGGAGCCACCGACCACGATGGTCAGCTTCGGCACTCGGGCATTGGCCACTGCCTGGATCATCTTCGCCCCGTGCTTGATCACCCCCTGCTGCTCGGATTCGGTGCCCACCATGAAGCCGGTGGTGTTGTGGAAGAACAGCAGCGGGGTCTGGCTCTGGTCACAGAGCTGGATGAATTGCGCGGCCTTGCTCGCGCCCTGGGGCGTGATCGGGCCGTTGTTGCCGATAAAGCCGCAGGGCCGGCCCTGGATCTGCAAGTGGCCGCAGAGGGTCTGGGCATCGAACTCGCCCTTGAACTCCAGGAACTGCGAACCGTCTGCCAGGCGGGCAATGATTTCCCGGGCGTCGTAGGGCTTCTTCGGATCGTCGGGAATCAGCCCGAGCAACTCGTCGATGGGATACAGCGGCTCGTTCCAGGTCCTGGCGGGCTGCACTGGCAGTCGGGCGTTCCACGGCAACAGGCTGACGATCTCGCGGACGATGCGGATGCTGTCGGCGTCGTTTTCCGCCAGGTATTCGGCGGTGCCGGCCACCTGGGCGTGCATCTCGGCGCCCCCCAGTTCTTCATCGGTGGCCACTTCACCGGTGGCGGCCTTGAGCAGCGGCGGGCCGGCGAGAAACAGCTTGGCCTCGCCACGCACCACCACCACGTAGTCCGAGAGCCCGGGCTGGTAGGCGCCGCCGGCGGTGGCCGAGCCGTGGACCACGGTGATCTGCGGCAGGCCCATGGCCGACATCCGCGCCTGATTGGCGAAGCTGCGTGCACCTTCGACGAAGATTTCCGCGGCGTAGTTGAGGTTGGCGCCACCGCTTTGCGCCAGGGTCACCACTGGCAGTTTGTTCTCCATGGCGATCTGTTGCAGGCGCAGGGATTTCTTCAGGCCGCTGGGGGAGATGGTCCCGCCCTTGATCGCGCAGTTGTTGGCCACCACCAGCATGCGCACGCCGCACACATAGCCGATGCCGGCAATCAGGCCGCCGCCGGCCTGGGTACCGTCCTTGTCGTCGTGCAGCTTGTAGCCGGCCAGGCTGGCCAGCTCGAGAAACGGCGCGCCCGGGTCCAGCAGCAGGTTGAGGCGTTCGCGGGGCAGCAGTTGGCCGCGCCGGTCGAACTTGGCCTTGGCTTCGGCGGCCTTGGCCAGCAGGTTCTGTTGCAGTTCCTGCAACTGTTGCAGGCCCGCCAGCATGGCTGCGCGGTTTTGTGCGAACTGCGGGCCGTGGGGGTCGAGTTGGGACTGGATCACCGGCATGGCTTATTCCTCGCCCTTGAGTACGTCGGGCAGGTAGGCGCGATGGAAGCCGTTGTAGGACTCGCTGTTGCGTGCCTTGCCCAGGGGCCAGGCACGGCTGCCCAGGCTGGCGGCGCCGTCGATGCGCAGGGTGCTGCCGCTGATGAAGGCCGCGCCAGGGCTGAGCAAGAAAACGATGGCGGCGCTGACTTCCGATTCGCTGCCGATGCGCTTGAGCGGCACGTGTTCACGCAGGGTGGGGATCACTGCCTTGAACGCGCCTTCATAGGTGTCCATGCCGCTGGAAGCGATCCAGCCCGGCGCCACCGCGTTGACCCGCACCCCGGCGTGCCCCCATTCGTAGGCGGCGGTCTTGGTGAAATTGTCCATTCCCGAGCGCGCCGCACCGGAGTGGCCCATGCCGGGCATGCCACCCCACATGTCGGCGAGCATGTTGACGATGCTGCCGCCGTGGCGGCTCATGGACTGGTTGAACACTTCCCGGGCCATGAGGAAGCCGCCCACCAGATTGGTGCGCAGCACGGTTTCGAAACCCTTCTGGTTGATCGAGGCCAGGGGCGCCGGGTACTGGCCGCCGGCATTGTTCACCAGGCCATGGATCGGACCAAAGCGCTCCATCAGCCGGGCCACCAGGGCCTTGACCGCTTCCTCGTCGCGGATGTCGCAGGCCTGCCAGTCGGCCTTGCCGCCGTCCTCGGCAATTTCGCCGGCGACCTTCTGCAGTTTTTCCGCCTTGCGCCCCACCAGCAGCACCTGGGCCCCCAGGGCCGCCAGTTCGTGGGCAGTGCAGCGGCCGATACCGCTGCCGCCGCCGGTGACGATGATGGTCTGGCCGGCGAACAATTGCGCTTTGAAAATCGAGTCGTACACCACGGCAGCTCCTTTAATTGACGGCGTCGGCGATGCTCTGCGGCACCGGGATCTGGATTTCCAGCAACTGCTGGGCAAAGGCCTTGCCTTGCGGGTCGATGCGCAGGCTGGCGACGCCGCCGCCGCCCAGGGCGTTCTCCAGCAGGAAGTTGAGGCTATGGGTGCCCGGCAGGTACCAGCGCTGGACCCGGCCATGCACCGGGTCCAGCACATGGCCCATCCAGTCCACCAGCACCTCGGGGGTCAGGGCTTCGGCGATCCACGGCAGGTAGTCGGGGTGGCGCGCCATGACCCCGATATTGCTGTGGTTGCCCTTGTCGCCGGAGCGTGCCACCGCCAGCTTCACCAGCGCCACGCTGGCATCGGCGCGGCCGCGGGGGGCGGGCAGGGAATGGGGGGCGGGCAGGGCTGCCGGGTCCAGGCGGTCGGTGTGCGGCAGCGCGCAAGGGTGACGCTGGCCGGCAAGGTCGATCTCCAGCCGGCAGGCGTCCTTGTCCAGCAGGAAGGAGAACAGGCGGATCACCGGGTACACCGTCGGCCGGCCACCGACGATGCCGGTGAGCCCCGGGGCCATGCCGGTGGCGGCCTGGGCGATTTCCCGGGAGAACAGCACCAGCGCCGCCTTGTTCGGGTGGCGCACTGCCAGCTTGATCACCACCTCGCGGCTGTCCTGGCGCTGGCCGTGGGGGCCGTAGGTGGCCTCGCTGCCCAGCAGTTCGATGTTCACTTCGCTGTAGGGCCCCCAGCCGCGCTGGGCGAACATCTCGCTGGTCTTGTCGATGATCGCCTGGCTGACCCGGTGCGCCTTGGCGACCGCGTCGATCCCGGCCATCAGGCAACTGGCGGTGCAGCGGAAGCCGTCCGGGTAGGTGGCGCTGACCTTGTACTGGTGGCTGGGGGGCAGGCCCCTGGCACCCTGTACATGAACCCTTTCCGGGCCTTGTTGCCGCAGTTCCACCTGAGAGAAATCGCACACCACATCCGGAAGCAGATAAGCCCTGGGGTTGCCAATTTCGTACAGCAGTTGTTCGCCCACCGTCAGCGGGCTCACCAGCCCTCCGGTACCGGGTGCCTTGCCGACCACAAACTGGCCGTCAGCGCCGACCTCGACGATGGGGAAGCCGATATGTTCGTAGTCCGGCACCTGGCGCCAGTCGGTGAAATTGCCGCCGGTGCACTGCGCGCCACATTCGATGATGTGCCCGGCCAGGGCGGCCTGGGCCAGGCGGTCGTAATCCTGCCAGGACCAGTTGAACTCGTGGACCAGGGCGGCGCTGACCACCGCGCTGTCGACGCCGCGGCCGGTGATCACGATATCCGCCCCCAGGCGCAGCGCTTCGACGATGCCGGGGGCACCGAGGTAGGCATTGGTGGAGACGCACATTGGCGGCAGGGGCGCGCCACTGAACATCTCCACAATGGCGGCGTCGCTCAACTGCTTGAACTGCGGTTGCAGGTCGTCCCCCAGCAGCACGGCGATCTTCAGCGCCACCCCGGCCTGTTCGCAGGCGGCCTGCAAGGCACTGGCACAGGCCTGCGGGTTGACCCCGCCGGCGTTGCTGATGACCCGGATGCCCTGTTCGCGGATCGAGCCCAGCAAGGGTTTGAGCACCTCGACGAAATCCGTGGCGTAGCCCGCCGTCGGGTCCTTCATGCGCGCCCCGGCCATGATCGACAGGGTGATCTCTGCCAGATAGTCGAACACCAGGTAGTCCAGGCGGCCGCCTTGCACCAACTGCGCTGCGGCGCTGCTGGTGTCGCCCCAGAAGGCACTGGCGCAGCCGATTCTTACGGTCTTGGTCATGACAGGGCTCTCGAATGAAGAACTGCGAGGAGGCTACCAAGCAAGCGCTTGGTTTGTAAATACGTTGGCCTATTCTTCTGGCCAAGCGCTTGCTTGGTAACCGGCAGAGGCTTAAATTGCGCGCGCCGCGCCCGGATTTGCCGGGTTACGCTGAGCTATTGATGACGTGAAGGTAGGAGAACACCGGTGGACGAGCAAAAAGCCCAGCAGGTAGTACGCGAGCTGATCGCCAGTGGCCAGGTGACCGACCCCGAGAGCGCCCGGGGCAAGCTGCTGCAAACCGCAGCGCACCTGTTTCGCAACAAGGGTTACGAGCGCACCACCGTGCGTGACCTGGCCAGCGCGGTGGGCATCCAGTCGGGCAGCATCTTTCATCACTTCAAGAGCAAGGACGACATCCTGCGGGCGGTGATGCAGGAAACCATCCACTACAACACCGCCTTGATGCGCGCTGAACTGGCCGAGGCCGGCAGCGTGCGCGAACGGGTGCTGGCGCTGATCCGCTGTGAACTGCAGTCGATCATGGGCGGCAGCGGTGAAGCCATGGCGGTGCTGGTGTATGAGTGGCGCTCACTGTCCCCGGAAGGCCAGGCAGCCGTCCTGGCGCTGCGCGACATCTACGAACAGATCTGGCTGCAGGTGCTGGGGGAGGCCAAGGAGGCGGGGTTCATCAAGGGCGATGTGTTCATTACCCGGCGCTTTCTCACCGGCGCCCTGTCCTGGACCACCACCTGGTTTCGTGCCGAGGGCAGCATGACTCTGGAACAGCTGGCCCAGGAGGCCCTGCTGCTGGTGCTCAAGGATCATTGAGCGGCTGGCTAATTGTGCGTGGCAACGTTGTCGAAGTGGCTGAAAACGCCTAGCTTTAGCTCATTCATTTTCATTTCCTTGAGGTGTGTTGCCTTGATGTCCTTGCCGCTGCGGTCAGCCTTGCGAATGCTCTTGCTGGCGCTGGCAACACTTTGGGTCTGTCCGGCCTCCTCGGCGCAGCTGGTGCGGGTCGCGGCGGCGCATTTCCCGCCTTATACCGTCCGTCCAGAAACCGGTGCCGACACCGGTTTGCTGCCGCAACTGGTGGAAGCCCTCAACCAGTCCCAGAGCGACTATCAGTTCGTCCTGGTGCCCACCTCGATTCCCCGGCGTTTCCGCGATTTCGAGCAGGGCCGGGTGGACCTGGCGATCTTCGAGAACCCGGCCTGGGGCTGGCAGAACATTGCCCACACCAGTGTCGACATGGGCCTGGAAGACGCGGAAATTTTCGTCGCCCAGCGTCAGGGCGGGCGCCAGCAGGACTATTTCGCCAACCTGAAGGGCAAGCGCCTGGCTCTGTTCAGCGGTTATCACTACGCCTTCGCCCAGTTCAACGCCGACCCCAAGTTCCTGGCCGACACCTACAACGCCACCCTGACCTATTCCCATGACAGCAACCTGCTGATGGTCCTGCGGGGCAGGGCGGACATCGCCCTGGTGACCCGCTCCTACCTCAGCGACTTCCTGGCGCGCAATGCCGAAAGCACGGAGCAGTTGCTGGTTTCCGAACGCATCGATCAGGTCTACCACCATTACGCCCTGATCCGGCCCAAGGCGCCGATCACGGCCGAAGACTTTTCCGGGCTCCTGCAAAAACTGCGGGACAACGGCCAGATGCACAAGATCTTCGATCCCTATCGCATTGTGGTGATGAGCGTGCCCCACGCCTGACATCACGCAGCGACCGGCCCGGCCCGCGACGGGCTAAATTTCCGGCGGCGGCCCACGTCACTTGGTTGAATGCCCAACCGACGGTGAGCGCTGCCATGTCCCCTGTAGATCCGCTGAATGTTGCAGCCCTGCCCACTAGCCAGCTCACGGGAATCGATGAGGTCATCGTCCGCCAAAGGCTGTTCGAGTCTCTGCGGGGCCGGGGGCAGGCGCCCGTGCCGGTGGATGCCCAGGCAGCCGAGGCGGCGCGCCAGGATCGGCTGGCTTTCTGGCTGTCGGCCCAGGTACATGCCCTGTATCTGGACCCGCCAGGTGCGCAGCGGCCGGCGCCAGGCGCCCACGCGCCGCCCTGTGCTGCGCATGACCGTTGTCGGTTCTGCCAGCAGGAGTTCGATCTGTTGCATAAACGTGCAGCGTTACTGGTGCTTGGCCGCAGTGGCCTGCTTGAGGTGTAGGCACCCTTCAAGCCGGGTCATGCAGGGCGCCAGTCAGCGACGGGCGAAGGTATCGGGGCGGTTGCCCGAGACTTTGCGGCAATGCACCAGGGCATCGCGAATCATGAAGTTGACCAGGGTCGGCGATACCCCCAGCTCCTTGGCGATGTCCTTTTGCGGGACGCCATGCAGGCGGTACATCTCGAAGGCGTAGCGCGTGCGGCTGGGCAGCTCGGTCAGGGCTTCGGCGATGTTTTCCAGGGTGGAAAAGTTCATGTGGGAGGTTTCAGGTGAAGCGCCATGAATAACCACATTCAAGCCTTCCTCTTCAGTACCCGAGTACTTCTGTTCCAGCGCCTGCTTGCGGTAGTGGTCGATGGCCAGGTTGCGCACGATCTGGAACAGGTAACTGAGCTGGGCCTTGAACGAGGAGGTGATCTGCGGCGCCGACTGCAGGCGGAAAAACGCATCTTGAACCACGTCTTCAGCCCGGGATCGGCAGCCGGTAATGCGGGCTGCAATCTTCACCAGGATCAGACGGTTGTCGACAAAAGCCTGGAGTAACGGTGAATCGCACCTGCTTGTGGATACTTGTTCCGTCATGGAAATCACCTTGTTGCAAAGAGGTTAGTGGGACGTCAGAAAAATCTGACCCGTCCTACACATCGAGCGACAAATTAGGCTGAATGATAATGATTGTCAATTGAGAAAAAGAACTAATGCTCTCTGTCAGTGCAGATTGCGAACGGCTGCTCGTCAGTGGGCTGGATCAGGCCTTGAAGGGCAGGATGCGGACTAATTATTTCAAGACGTCATCCGTTCTCATTGGAGAAAGATTCCGGGTAGCAGACCCGGCCACGGCGCCCTCCGGATGCCCACGACTTTCTTATAACTATTTGATTTATAGATAGTTATTAAAGTTATGGGAGAGCAGGGCCCGCTCTCCATTGCAAGCACAATCCTGGCAGGAAACCCCATGACGGACGCGTTCGAACTCCCCAGCACCCTGGCCCAAGCCCTTCAACGCCGGGCAGTCCTGGCACCTGATCAAGTGGCGTTGCGCTTTCTCGCCGAAGAGCAGGATCAGAGCGTGGTCCTCAGTTACCGGGACCTGGACCTTCGTGCGCGCACCATTGCTGCGGCTCTGCAAGCCAACGCCGAATTCGGCGATCGCGCGGTATTGCTGTTTCCCAGCGGCCCGGACTACGTCGCGGCGTTCTTCGGTTGCCTGTACGCCGGGGTGATCGCGGTGCCGGCCTATCCGCCGGAATCCACCCGTCGTCATCACCAGGAGCGCCTGATTTCCATCATGGCCGACGCCGAGCCACGGTTGCTGCTGACCAGCGCCGGGCTGCGGGATTCACTGTTGCAGATGGACGAACTCAAGGCCCCAGGCGCGCCGCAACTGCTGTGTGTGGACACCCTGCAAGCCGGGCTGGCCGAAGACTGGCAGGCCGTGGCGCTGCAGGGCGACGACATCGCCTTCCTGCAATACACCTCGGGCTCCACCGCGCTGCCCAAGGGCGTGCAGGTCAGCCATGGCAACCTGGTGGCCAACGAACTGCTGATCCGTCGCGGCTTCGGTATCGACCTCAACCCGGACGACGTGATCGTCAGCTGGCTGCCGCTGTACCACGACATGGGCTTGATTGGCGGCCTGCTGCAACCGATTTTCAGCGGCGTGCCCTGTGTGCTGATGTCACCGGCCTACTTCCTGGCGCGGCCCGTACGCTGGCTGGAAGCGATCAGCGAATACGGCGGCACCATCAGCGGCGGCCCGGATTTCGCCTACCGCCTGTGCAGCGAACGGGTCAGCGAGTCGGCCCTGGAGCGCCTCGACCTCAGCGGCTGGCGCGTGGCCTATTCGGGGTCCGAGCCGATCCGCCTGGACACCCTGGAGCGTTTCGCCGAGAAGTTCAGCGCCTGCGGTTTTGGCCATGAAAACTTCCTCGCCTCCTATGGCCTGGCCGAAGCCACCCTGTTCGTGGCCGGTGGCGTGCGCGGCCAGGGCATCCCGGCCCTGCACCTGGACGACCAGGCCCTGGCGCAGAACCGCGCCGAGCCGGGGCAGGGCAGCGCGATGATGAGCTGCGGCTTCAGCCAGCCGGAACACGCCGTGCTGGTGATGGATCCGCAGCAACTGGGCGAATTGCCTGACAACCGTATTGGCGAAGTCTGGGCCGCCGGGCCGAGCATTGCCCATGGCTACTGGCGCAATCCTGAAGCCACCGCCAAGACCTTCGTCCAGCATGCCGGTCGTACCTGGTTGCGCACCGGTGACCTGGGCTTTATCCGCGATGGCGAGCTGTTCATCACCGGGCGCCTGAAGGACCTGCTGATCGTGCGCGGGCACAACCTCTACCCCCAGGACATCGAAAAGACCATCGAGCGCGAGGTGGAAGTGGTGCGCAAGGGCCGGGTGGCGGCGTTTGCGGTCACCGAGCAGGGCCAGGAAGGCATCGGCATCGCCGCGGAAATCAGCCGCAGCGTGCAGAAGATCCTGCCCCCCGAGGCGCTGATCAAGGCCATCCGCCAGGCGGTGGCCGAAGCCTGCCAGGAAGCGCCGAGCGTGGTGGTGCTGCTCAACCCCGGGGCCCTGCCGAAAACCTCCAGCGGCAAGTTGCAGCGTTCCGCCTGCCGCACCCGGCTGGCCGATGGCAGCCTGGATTACTACGCGCTGTTCCCGCAGGCCGGCAGCGCAACGGCTGACGCCGCAGACAGCGCCGGTGACGCGCTGCAAGCCCTGATCGGGCGCATCTGGCAGGAGCAACTGCAATGCGCTTCAGTGGCCGCCGACGATCACTTTTTCCTCCTGGGGGGCAACTCGATTGCCGCTACCCAGGTGATCGCCCGCCTGCGTGAAGAGCTGGGGCTGGAACTGGGCTTGCGCCTGCTGTTCGAGGCTCCGACCCTGGGTGCCTTCAGCGCTGCCGTGGCGCGCCAGCAGCAGGACGGCGGCGTGGCCCAGGGCAGTATCAATGCCCTGTCGCGCCAGCAGCCGCTGCCCCAATCCCTGGCGCAGAACCGCCTGTGGATCACCTGGCAACTGGACCCGCAGAGCAGCGCCTACAACATTCCCGGCGGCCTGCGCTTGCGTGGCGAGCTGGATGAAGAGGCCCTGCGCGCCAGCTTCCAGCAACTGATCCAGCGCCACGAAGCGCTGCGCACGCGCTTCTTCGAGCGTGACGGCCAGGCCCTGCAACAGGTGGATGCCGCCGGCGAATTCAACCTGCAGGTGATCGATATCAGCGACCTGCCACCGGCCGAGCGTGAAGCCCGGGCGCGGCAGATCCGCGAAGACGAGGCCCGGACCCAGTTCGATCTAGAGAAGGGGCCGCTGTACTGGGCGACCCTGGTGCGCCTGGATGACGAAGAACACCAACTGCTGCTGACCCTGCACCACATCATCGCCGACGGCTGGTCGCTGAATGTGCTGATCGACGAGTTCTCGCGGCTCTATGCCGCCGCGGCCCAGGGCCAGAGCCTGGAGCTGGCGCCCCTGGCCCTGCAATACGCCGACTACGGCAGTTGGCAGCGCCAGTGGCTGGCCCAGGGCGAAGGCCAGCGCCAGCTGGACTACTGGAAACAGCAGTTGGCGGACGAAGCCCCGGTGTTGAACCTCGCCACCGACCACCCGCGCTCGGCCCAGGTCCGCCACAGCGCCGCGCGCCATGACCTGCGCCTGAGCGCGAGCCTCAGTGAAGCCGTGCGCCAGACCGCCCAGGCTCGGCAGGCCACGCCGTTCATGCTGTTGCTGGCGGCGTTCCAGACCCTGCTGCACCGCTACAGCGGGCAGAGCGATATCCGCATCGGTGTGCCCAACGCCAACCGCCCGCGCCTGGAAACCCAGGGCCTGCTGGGCTTTTTCATCAACACCCAGGTATTGCGCGGGCAGTTGGATTCGCGCCAGTCCTTCGCCGACCTGCTGCAGCAGACCCGCCGCACCGCCCTGGAGGCCCAGGCCCACCAGGACCTGCCTTTCGAACAATTGCTCGAAGCCTTCCCCGAAGCCCGTGAGCAGGGCCTGTTCCAGGTCATGTTCAACCACCAGCAGCGCGACCTCAGTGCCTTGCGCCGCCTGCCGGGGCTGCTGGCCGAAGAGCTGCCGTGGCACAGCCGCGAGGCCAAGTTCGACCTGCAACTGCACAGCGAAGAGGACCGCAACGGCCGCCTGAGCCTGGCCTTCGACTACGCCGACGAGCTGTTCGACGCGGCCAGCATCCAGCGTCTGGCCGGGCATTTCATCAGCCTGCTGGAGCATGCCTGCCAGCAACCGGACCGCGCCCTGGGCGACTTGCCGTTGCTCGGCAACGCCGAAACGGCGCAACTGCAGCAATGGAGCGTGGCCCCCTGCGCGCCGGCCGAGCAGTGGCTGCCGGAGCGCCTGCACGAACAACTGCGCCAGAGCCCGGAACGCACCGCGCTGGTCTGGGACGGCGGGCAACTGGGCTTTGCCGAACTGCATGCCCAGGCCAACCGCCTGGCCCACTACCTGCGGGACAAGGGCGTCGGGCCGGACGTGTGCGTGGCCATCGCCGCCGAGCGTTCGCCGCAACTGCTGATCGGCCTTCTGGCAATCATCAAGGCCGGTGGCGCCTACGTGCCCCTGGACCCGGACTACCCCGCCGAACGCCTGGCCTACATGCTCGAAGACAGCGGCGTGGGCCTGCTGCTGACCCAGACCCATCTGCTGGGCCGGATGCCCGAAGCCCCGGGTGTCAGCGCCATCGCCATGGACAGCCTCAAGCTCGACAGCTGGCCGAGCCACGCGCCGGGCCTGCACCTGCACGGCGAACACCTGGCCTATGTGATCTACACCTCCGGTTCCACCGGCCAGCCCAAGGGCGTCGGCAACACCCATCGCGCGCTGATGGAGCGCCTGCAATGGATGCAGGACAGCTACCAGTTGCAGGCCGACGATGTGCTGATGCAAAAAGCCCCCATCAGCTTCGACGTGTCGGTGTGGGAGTGCTTCTGGCCGTTGATCACCGGCTGCCGCCTGCTGATCGCCGCCCCCGGCGAGCACCGCGATCCCCATCGCATCGCCCAGCTGGTGCAGGAGTACGGCGTCACCACGCTGCACTTCGTGCCGCCGCTGTTGCAGTTGTTCGTCGATGAGCCGCTGAGCGCCGAATGCCACAGCCTGCGCCGGGTGTTCTCCGGTGGCGAAGCCCTGCCGGCCGAGCTGCGCAATCGCCTATTGCAGCAGTTGCCCAATGCGCAACTGCACAACCGCTATGGCCCGACCGAAACCGCGATCAACGTCACCCATTGGCAGTGTTCAGTCGATGACGGCGAGCGTTCGCCCATTGGCCGGCCCCTGGGCAACGTGGTGTGCCGGGTGCTGGACGCGGACCTCAATCCGTTGCCGGCAGGAGTTCCGGGTGAGCTGTGCATCAGCGGCCAGGGCCTGGCCCGGGGTTACCTGGGACGCCCGGCGCTGACCGCCGAACGCTTTGTGGTCGACCCCCTGAGTGAGGAGGGCGCGCGCCTGTACCGCACCGGTGACCGCGTACGCTGGTGCGCCGACGGCGTGCTGGAATACCTCGGTCGCCTCGACCAGCAGGTCAAGCTGCGGGGCTTTCGGGTCGAGCCGCAGGAAATCGAAGCGCGGCTACTGGCCCAGGACGGCGTGGCCCAGGCCGCGGTGCTGGTGCGCGATACCGTCGCCGGCCCGCAGTTGATCGGCTACTACACCGCCCAGGCCAGCGACGAAGATGAAACCGAGCAACGCGCTCGGCTGACAACCGCCCTGGCCGCCGAGCTGCCGGAGTACATGGTGCCGGCGCAACTGCTGCGCCTGGACGCCATGCCCCTGAGCCCCAGTGGCAAGCTCGACCGCCGGGCCCTGCCGGAGCCGCAATGGCTGGTGCGCGAGCACGTCGAACCGAGCACCGAACTGGAACAACAGATCGCGGCTATATGGCGCGAAGTGCTGGGCCAGCCACGCATCGGCCTCAAGGACGATTTCTTCGCCCTGGGCGGGCATTCGCTGCTGGCCACTCAGATCATTTCCCGCACCCGCCAGGCCTGCGACGTCGAGCTGCCACTGCGGGCGCTGTTCGAAGCCAGCGAGCTGGGGGACTTTGCCGAGCAGGTGCTGCTGATCCAGGAGTCCGGCGCGCGCAACCAGCAGCCGCCGATTGCCCGGGTCGACCGCAGCCAGCCGGTGCCGCTGTCCTATTCCCAGCAGCGCATGTGGTTTCTCTGGCAGATGGAGCCCGACAGCCCGGCCTACAACGTCGGTGGCATGGCGCGGCTGTCTGGCGTGCTCGACGTGGGCCGCTTCGAGGCCGCGCTGCAAGCGCTGATCCTGCGTCACGAAACCCTGCGCACCACCTTCCCCAGCGTCAATGGCGTGGCCCATCAGCAGGTGCATGCCGACACCGGCCTGCGCATGGCCTGGAAGGACTTCTCGGCCCTGGCCCCGGATGCCCGGCAACAACGCCTGCAACAACTGGCGGACAGCGAAGCGCACCAGCCCTTCGACCTGGAGACCGGCCCCTTGCTGCGCGCCTGCCTGGTCAAGGCCGGCGAGCAGGAGCATTACTTCGTCCTGACCCTGCACCACATCGTCACCGAAGGCTGGGCCATGGACATCTTCGCCCGCGAGCTGGGCGCGCTGTACGAAGCCTTCCTCGACGACCGCGAATCGCCCCTGGAACCCTTGCCGGTGCAGTACCTGGACTACAGCGTGTGGCAGCGCCAGTGGCTGGAATCCGGCGAGCGCCAGCGCCAGCTGGACTACTGGACCGGGCAACTGGGCCGCGAACACCCGCTGCTGGAGCTGCCCAGCGACCGGCCACGCCCGGCGGTGCAAAGCCACCAGGGCGAGCTGTACCGCTTCGACTTGAGCGACGAGCTGGCGGCCCGGGTGCGGGCCTTCAATGCCGAGCACGGCCTGACCCTGTTCATGACCATGACCGCCGCGTTGTCGCTGCTGCTGTACCGCTACAGCGGCCAGAGCGACCTGCGCATCGGTGCGCCGGTGGCCAACCGCATCCGCCCGGAAAGCGAAGGGCTGATCGGCGCCTTCCTCAATACCCAGGTGCTGCGTTGCCAGCTCGACGGGCAGATGAGCGTCGGCCAGTTGCTGGAGCAGGTGCGCCACACCGTGATCGAGGGCCAGTCGCACCAGGACCTGCCGTTCGATCATCTGGTGGAAGCCTTGCAACCGCCGCGCAGCACCGCCTACAACCCGCTGTTCCAGGTGATGTGCAACGTCCAGCGCTGGGAATTCCAGCAAAGCCGGCAACTGGCGGGCATGACCGTGGAATACCTGGTCAACGATGCCCGGGCCACCAAGTTCGACCTCAACCTGGAAGTCACCGACCTGGACCAGCGCCTGGGCTGCTGCCTGACCTACAGCACCGACCTGTTCGACGAGCCGCGCATTGCGCGCATGGCCGGCCACTGGCGCAATCTGCTGCAGGCCCTGATCGACGACCCGCAACGGCGCCTGTGCGAATTGCCACTGCTGCAGGCCGATGAACAGCAGCACCTACTGGACAGTTTGAGCGTCGAGCCCGGCGAGCAACGCCTGGATCAGTGCATCCATCATCTGTTCAGCGAACAGGCCCTGGCCCGCAAGGACGCACCGGCCCTGACCTTCGCCGGGCAGATCCTGAGCTACAGCGAGCTGGACAGCCGCGCCAACCGCCTGGCCTGGATGCTTCGTGAGCGTGGCGTGGGCCCGCAGGTGCGGGTTGGCCTGGCCCTGGAGCGTTCCCTGGAAATGGTCGTCGGCCTGCTGGCGATCCTCAAGGCCGGCGGCGCCTACGTGCCCCTGGACCCGGAATACCCCCTGGATCGCCTGCACTACATGATCGAAGACAGCGGCATCGGCCTGCTGCTCAGCGATGCGCGGATGTTCGCCGCCCTGGGCGAGCTGCCGGCCGGAGTCGGCCGCTGGTGCCTGGAAGAGGACGGTGCGCTGCTGGCCGACTACCCGGCGGGCGAATTGCCCTTCATCAGCCTGCCCCAGCATCAGGCGTATCTGATCTACACCTCCGGTTCCACCGGCCAGCCCAAGGGCGTGGTGGTGTCCCACGGGGAAATCGCCATGCACTGCCAGGCGGTGATCCGCCGCTTCGGCATGCGCCCGGACGACTGCGAGCTGCACTTCTATTCCATCAACTTCGACGCCGCCACCGAGCGCTTGCTGGTGCCGCTGCTCAGCGGCGCCCAGGTGGTACTGCGGGCCCAGGGCCAGTGGGACGCCGAAGAGATCTGCCAACTGATCCGTCAGCACCGCATCAGCATCCTCGGTTTCACCCCCAGCTACGGCAGCCAGTTGGCCCAGCATCTGGCGACCCAGCAGCAGACCCTGCCGGTGCGCATGTGCATCACCGGCGGCGAGGCCCTGACCGGCGAACACCTGCAGCGCATCCGTGCGGCCTTCCAGCCGAACCTGTTCTTCAACGCCTACGGCCCCACCGAAACCGTGGTCATGCCCCTGGCCAGCCTGGCGCCGCAGCAGTTGGCCGAAGGCGTGGCCAGCGTGCCCATCGGCCGCATTGTCGGGGCGCGGGTGGCTTACATTCTCGATGCCGATCTGGCGCTGGTGCCCCAGGGCGCGACTGGTGAGCTGTATGTCGGCGGCGCCGGTCTGGCCCAGGGTTATCACTGTCGTCCAGGGATGAGCGCCGAGCGCTTTGTCGCCGATCCGTTCGCCACCGATGGCGGGCGCCTGTACCGCACCGGGGACCTGGTGCGCCAGTGCGCCGACGGCCAGGTGGAATACATCGGCCGGGTGGACCATCAGGTGAAGATCCGCGGCTTCCGCATCGAGCTGGGGGAAATCGAAACCCGCCTGCTGGATCATCCGGCCGTGCGTGAAGCGGTGGTACTGGCCTTGGATACCCCGGCCGGCAAGCAGCTGGCTGGTTACCTGGTGACCGAGGTGGCCGAGCACAACGAGGTGCAGCAGGCCAACCTGCGTGAAGCCCTCAAGCAGCAGCTGAAAACCCAGCTGCCGGACTACATGGTGCCGACCCACCTGATCCTCCTGGCCAGCATGCCGTTGACCGCCAACGGCAAGCTCGACCGCCGGGCCCTGCCATTGCCGGACCCGGAGCTCAACCGCCAGCAGTACGTGGCGCCGAGCAACGAGCTGGAACAGACCCTGGCCAGGGTCTGGGGCGAAGTGCTGAACGTGCAGCAAGTGGGCCTCAACGACAACTTCTTCGAACTGGGGGGCGACTCGATCCTGTCGATCCAGGTGGTCAGCCGCGCCCGCCAGCTGGGGATCCACTTCACCCCGCGGGACCTGTTCCAGCACCAGACGGTGCAGACCCTGGCGCGGGTCGCCAGCCACACTCAGCGCGTCAGCGCCGAGCAGGGCCAGCTCAGTGGCGAAGCGCCGCTGACGCCGATCCAGCACTGGTTCTTCGACAGCCGCATTCCCCAGCCGCAGCACTGGAACCAGGCGCTGCTGCTGGAGCCGCTGGGTGTCCTTGATGCCCAGTTGCTGGAGCAAGCCCTGCTGGCGCTAGTGGAGCAGCACGACGCCCTGCGCCTGCGCTTCAACCAGGCGGGCGGGCAGTGGCGCGCCGAGTACCTGCTGCTGTCCGATGCTCCCTTGTTGTGGCAGGTGCGGGTGCCGTCCATGGCCACCTGCGAGGCACTGTTCGCCGATGCCCAGCGCAGCCTCGACCTGGAACACGGGCCGCTGCTGCGGGCGGTGCTGGTGGACGGCCCTGAAGGCGAGCAACGCCTGTTGCTGGCCATCCACCACCTGGTGGTGGATGGCGTGTCCTGGCGCGTGCTGCTGGAAGATTTGCAAAACGCCTATCGTCAGTTGCAAGCCGGAAAGGCCCTGAAGCTGCCGGCCAAGACCAGTGCCCTGCGGGACTGGTCGAGCCGCCTGCTGGCCTATGCCGGCAGCGAATCCCTGCGTGAAGAACTCGGCTGGTGGCAGCAGCAACTGGCCGGCCCGGCCGCGCAACTGCCAGGCTTGAATGCCGCTGGCAGCCAGCAGCATCAGCAGGCCCGCAGCCACAGCGTGATCCTGGATGCCGAGCGCACCCGGCAACTGCTGCAACAGGCGCCGGCGGCCTACCGTACCCAGGTCAACGACCTGCTGCTGACCGCCCTGGCCCGGGTGCTGTGCCGCTGGAGCGGGCAGCCTTCGGCCCTGGTGCAACTGGAAGGCCACGGCCGCGAGGCGCTGTTCGACGAGATCGACCTGACCCGCACCGTCGGCTGGTTCACCAGCGCCTATCCACTGCGCCTGACCCCGTTGCAGGTGGAAGAAGCGGCCGGGCAGGGGGCCTCGATCAAGGCCATCAAGGAACAACTGCGGGCCGTGCCGCACAAGGGCCTGGGTTACGGCGTGCTGCGCTACCTGGCGGATGAAAGCTGCCGCGAGGCCCTGGCGGCGTTGCCGCTGGCGCCGGTGACCTTCAACTACCTGGGGCAGTTCGACCAGAGCTTCGGCGCCGACGCACTGCTGCGTCCGCTGGATGAATCTGTCGGCCCGGCCCACGCACCGGAGGCACCGTTGCCCAACGAACTGAGCATCGACAGCCAGGTGTATGGCGGCGAGCTGGTGCTGCGCTGGACCTACAGCAGCGAACGTTTCGACGCCGAGCTGATCGGCGAGCTGGCGGACGCCTACCTGGGCGAGCTGCACAGCCTGATCGCCCATTGCCTGAAGGACGATGCCGGTGGCCTGACGCCGTCGGACTTCCCCCTGGCGCGCCTGACCCAGGCCCAGCTCGATGGCCTGCCGGTACCGGCTGTGCAGATCGAGGATGTCTACCCGCTGACCCCGATGCAGGAGGGCATGCTGTTGCACACCCTGCTGGAGCCGGGCACCGGCCTGTATTACATGCAGGACCGCTACCGCATCAACAGCGAACTGGACCCGGAGCGTTTCGCCCAGGCCTGGCAGGCGGTGGTGGCGCGCCACGAAGCCTTGCGTGCGTCTTTTTGCTGGAACGTCGGCGAAGACATGCTGCAAGTTATCCACAAGCCGGGCCGCACCCCGATCGAGTTCCTCGACTGGAGCGCGGTGCCCGAGGCCGAGCAGGAAGCCAAGCTGCAAGCCCTGCACAAACAGGAGCGCGAGGCCGGCTTCGATCTGCTCAACCAGGCGCCGTTCCACCTGCGGCTGATCCGCGTCGGCGCTGCGCGCTACTGGTTCATGATGAGCAACCACCACATCCTCATCGATGCCTGGTGCCGCTCCTTGCTGATGAACGACTTCTTCGAGATCTACACCGCCCTCGGTGAAGGTCGCGAGGCGCAACTGGCGGTGCCACCGCGTTACCGCGACTACATCGGCTGGCTGCAACACCAGAGCCTGTCCGAGGCGCGGCAGTGGTGGCGGCAGAACCTTGAGGGCTTTGAACGCACCACGCCGATCCCCAGCGACCGGCCGTTCCTGCGCGAACACGCCGGCGACAGCGGCGGCATGATCGTCGGCGACTGCTACACCCGCCTGGATGCCCGGGATGGTGCGCAACTGCGGGAACTGGCGCAGCAGCACCAGCTCACCATCAACACCTTCGCCCAGGCGGCCTGGGCCCTGGTGCTGCGGCGCATGAGCGGCGATCGCGACGTACTGTTCGGCGTTACCGTGGCCGGGCGCCCGGTGGAAATGCCGGAGATGCAACGCACCGTCGGCCTGTTCATCAACAGCATCGCCCTGCGGGTCAAGCTGCCCCAGGACGGTGAGCGCTGCAGTGTGCGCCAGTGGCTCAGCGCCTTGCTCGACAGCAACATGCAGCTGCGTGAGTACGAGTACCTGCCGCTGGTGGCGATCCAGGAAACCAGCGAACTGCCCAAGGGCCAGCCGCTGTTCGACAGCCTGTTCGTGTTCGAGAACGCGCCGGTGGAAGTCTCGGTGCTGGACCGCGCCCAGAGCCTGAACGCCAGTTCGGATTCCGGCCGTACCCACACCAACTTCCCGATCACCGCGGTGTGCTACCCGGGGGATGACCTGGGCCTGCACCTGTCCTACGACCAGCGCTACTTCGAGCAGGCGACCATCGAGCGCATGCTCGGCGAGTTCAAGCGCCTGCTGCTGGCCCTGATGCAGGGCTTTCATGGCGACATGGCCGAACTGCCGCTGCTGGGCGAAGAAGAGCAGGACTTCCTGCTGGCCGGCTGCAATCAGAGCCAGCATGAGTACCCGCTGGAGCGCAGCTACGTGGAGCTGTTCGAGGCCCAGGTGGCGGCCCATCCGCAACGCATCGCCGCCAGTTGCCTGGACCAGCGCTACAGCTATGCCGAGTTGAACCGCTGCAGCAACCGCCTGGGCCACGCCCTGGTTGCCAACGGCGTGGGCTTTGATCAGCCGGTGGCCCTGCTGGCCGAGCGCGGCCTGGAACTCTTGGGCATGATCATCGGCAGCTTCAAGGCCGGGGCCGGCTACCTGCCCCTGGACCCGGGCCTGCCAAGCCAGCGCCTGAGCCGCATCATCGAGCTCAGCCGCACGCCGATCCTGGTCTGCACCGCGGCCTGCCGCGAACAGGCCCAGGCCCTGCTGGACGAGTCCGGCTGTGCCGGGCGTCCGCGGCTGCTGGTCTGGGAAGAGCTGCAAGCCGCCGGGCATGCCGAGCACAACCCGGGCCGCTACAGCGCGCCGGACAACCTGGCCTACGTGATCTACACCTCCGGTTCCACCGGCCTGCCCAAGGGCGTGATGGTGGAGCAGCGCGGCATGCTCAACAACCAGTTGAGCAAGGTGCCGTACCTGCAACTGAGTGAGGCCGACGTGATCGCCCAGACCGCGTCCCAGAGCTTCGACATTTCGGTCTGGCAGTTCCTTGCCGCACCGCTGTTCGGCGCTCGGGTGGACATCGTGCCCAACACCATCGCCCACGATCCCCAGGGCCTGTTGGCTCACGTCCAGGAGCAGGGCATCACGGTGCTGGAGAGCGTGCCGTCGCTGATCCAGGGCATGCTCGCCCAGGACGCCATCGCCCTCGATGGCCTGCGCTGGATGCTGCCCACCGGCGAGGCCATGCCGCCCGAGCTGGCGCACCAGTGGCTGCTGCGTTATCCACAGATCGGCCTGGTCAACGCCTACGGCCCGGCGGAGTGCTCCGATGACGTGGCCTTCTTCCGTGTCGATATGGCTTCGACCCGGGGCGCCTACCTGCCCATCGGTACGCCCACCGACAACAACCGGCTGTACCTGATGGACGAAGCCCAGGAGCTGGTTCCCCTGGGCGCCGTCGGCGAGTTGTGCGTGGCCGGCACCGGTGTTGGCCGTGGCTACGTCAGCGACCCGTTGCGTACCGCGCTGGCCTTCGTGCCCCATCCGTTCGGTGCTGCGGGCGAACGCCTGTACCGCACCGGCGACCTGGCGCGCCGGCGCAGCGACGGCGTATTGGAATACGTCGGCCGGATCGACCATCAGGTGAAGATCCGTGGCTATCGCATCGAACTGGGCGAGATCGAAGCGCGCCTGCATGAACAGCCGGAATTGCGCGATGCCGCCGTGGGGGTGCAGGAAGGGGTCAACGGCAAGCATCTGGTGGGGTATCTGGTCGCCGGTGACTCAAGCCTGAGCCCGAGCGAACGCCTGGAGCGGATCAAACCGCGGCTGCGTGCCGAACTGCCGGAATACATGGTGCCGCTGCACTGGCTGTGGCTGGAGCGCCTGCCGCTCAACGCCAACGGCAAGCTCGATCGCAAGGCCCTTCCGGCCCTGGAAATCGGCCAGCTGCAGAGCCAGGACTATCAAGCGCCGGGCAATGAACTGGAGCAAACCCTGGCGGACATCTGGGCCGAGGTGCTCAAGGTCGAACGGGTGGGGGTACGCGACAACTTCTTCGAGTTGGGCGGGCATTCCCTGCTGGCGACCCAGATCGCTTCACGGGTACAGAAGACCCTGCAACGCAACGTGCCGCTGCGAGCCATGTTCGAATGCAGCACGGTGCAGGAGCTGGCCGCGTACATCGACGGTTTGGCCGGGAGTGAGATCAGCGAGGAGAAGGTCGACCGGCTGAGTGATCTGATGGCCGAGCTGGAGGGGCTGTGATCGACGGATGAGCGGTGGGGCGTTGTTCGCGCAGCAGGAGGACCGACATTTGGCGTAGGAGCCGGCTTGCCGGCGAAGAGGCCCGCAAGCCTTGCATCGTCCTGGTCGACGCCTTCGCTGGCAAGCCAGCTCCTACGGGCGAAGAGGCCCGCAGGTCCTCTGCTATGATCGCGCCCGGCCCAGGTCCAAGCACCTGCGCCGGGCGTTTTCATTCAAGGACCGGAACCATGGCAGAACAGCTCTACTGGCGCGACATCGAAGATTCCCTGGGCAACTGGAGTGGCCTCGGTGTTGAGGTCGAACCGGGCCCCACGAACAGACCGCCGTTGTACTTGCGCACCGGCGCGAATGCCCGGATCAAGCTGATGCACCACGACACGCCGTTGTTCTGGGCCACCCTGGCCCGTGACCACTGCGGCGTCTGGCTGGTGCGCAACCCGCTGGCGGACGGCGCCGAATGCCGGTTGCTGGCACCCATCGACTCACCCACCGTGGAGCAGCACGCCGCCCTGGCGCCCGAGCTGCGGATCAAGGCCTGGAGCCGCTATTTCGTCAGCCGTCTCAGTGAAAGCGCCCGGCACTTCCTCACCCCCGGTTTCTGGCTGGCCCAGGGCCTGCTGCCGGAGCCCTCCAGCACCGCGAGCGGCCTGGACCACTGGTGCTTCACCTCGGTGATCGACCCTTTGACCCATGTGCCCAACTGGCACCTGTACGGCGAGGATTTTCTCGACAACCTGCAACCCCAGACCCTGGAGTGGATCGACTGGTGGCATGGCGGCGGCAAGCTCATCGGCCTGCACCGTGTCGACCCCGAGGCCGGGCGCCTGAAGTGTTGGCGCAAGAAGGCCCGCGAAGGCAGCCTGCCGCCGATCCTGCTGTGGTACGTCGGCGGGTTGGCGTCCTACGTGGTGATCGACGGCCATTACCGTTTGCAGGCGGCCATCGCGGAAAACCTCGCGCCATCATTCATCGTCCTCAGCGCCACCCGCGAGCGCGGCTTCGCACCGAGCCTGGAGCATCAGCAACGGGTCATGGATTCACTGCGCAAGCGCGGCGACGCGGTGCCGCGCAACCCGGCCCTGAGCACCGAGAACCTCAACCGGGTGCTGATCCAGGCGTTCGATGACCGGCCGCAGTACCGCAGCGCTACCCCGGCCTGGGCCGGCAATGAGCCGGAGTCGCAGTGGTGCGACGAGGTGCGTCAGTGCCTGGGCGGGCAAGGGTTGGCAGACGAAGTAGACGCGGTCATTGGCCGCCATGGGTAAGGCGCTGGCCGCCTTCGCTGGCAAGCCAGCTCCTACAGGCGAATGGGCCCTCCAGCCCTCTGCTATAGTCGCGCCTGCCCGCCGCAGGGCCGGTCATTGATCAAGGATTAGGGACAATCGTGGAACAGATTTTCTGGCGTGATATCGAGGATTTGGCCGGCCACTGGAACGGCCTCGGCGTGGACGTCAAACGCCCGGCCAGCGGCAAGCCCAACCTGTGTCTGCTCAGTGGCAACAACAGCCGTATGCAGTTGGTGCTCGGCGACCAGACCCTGCTCTGGGGCACCATGTCCCGCTGCCTGTATGGCGTATGGCTGGTGCGCAATCACCTGCCGGAGCAACTGCCGCAAACCCTGGTGGGCCCCATCGACTCGCCTCAGGTGGAACAACAGGCGCGCCTCGACCCGGCGCTGCGCCTCAAGGCCTGGAGCCGCTTCTTCGTCGAGCAATTGATGCAGCACCAGCCGGACTTCTTTTACCCCGGCTACTGGCTGGTGCGGGCCCTGCGCCCGGCATCGCAGAAACCGATGCGGCCGCTGCTCAGCGGCACCGAAGCCTGGTACTTCAAGGGCGGTGAAGACGCCCTGAGCCATATGCCGCAGTGGGCGATCTATGGTCGTAACATCCTCGACAACCAACAGGCCGGTACGGCGCGCTGGGTCGGGTTGGGGGAGTACGGTGGCGCAGTAGTCGGCCTGCATGCCGTGGACCCGCATTCCGGGCGCTTGAAGTGGTGGCGCAAAAAAGCCCGCGAAGGCAGCTTGCCGCCGATCCTGCTGTGGTACGTCACCGGTCTGAGCTGCTATCTGATTCTCGATGGCCATTACCGCCTGCAGGCGGCCATCGATGAAAACCTGCCGCCGGAGTTTCTGGTGCTCAGCTCGCCGCGGCTCTACCGCTATCGCCCCAACCCGCAAGAGCAGCAGAAGGTGCTGGGGGCGCTGCAAGTGCAAATCCAGCGCAACAAGCTGGACACCGGGCGCTTCAACCAGTTGCTGATCAGCACCTTCGACGACCGGCCGTATCACGGGTTTGGCAGCCAGTCCTGGGCGGGGATTGCCTCGGAGCAAGCGTGGATCGACCAGGTCAGCGGCATTCTCAAGGAGCGCGGTGACCTGAGCGACCTGGAGGAAATCCTCGAACGCGAAGCGCCGGAAGAATACCGTTGAGGCCCAGCCCTAAGGCGGACACGCCCTCTGTAGGAGCTGGCTTGCCAGCGAAGAGGCCCACAAGCCATGCGCCAAACTGACGGACGCCTTCGCCGGCAAGCCGGTTGAAAGGTCGCTGGGATGGCGTTTAGTCGCTTTCTTTTGTAAGGCATTTCCGAGAAACTGCGGGCCGCTTGAATGCGCCTGGTGGGCGGACTAGGGTGCTGGAGCCATCGCCCAATCGATGGCTCGGATGTGCAAGTCCGGTCATGTCGGCGCATCGTTGTCAAAAGCAGTTCGGGGTTTTTTGCCCGTTGTTTCTGCGTTATGGCAGCCGTGCGTGGGAGACTTTCGAGTCTGCCGGGTTCCGATATGCCCGGTCTTGCACACCTGCGTACGGCTGCCACCCTATTCGTGTGCAAGCGAACGGTGACGGCTCCTTTGAGTTCATATCGGAGTTACACCATGAAAAAGCTCGTCCCCGATCCCCCCTCGTCCTATCGCGATCCCGCCCTCAAGGCCGCCAACGCCACCCTGCGCGTGGCTCTGGCCCGGCAACCGCTGGACCCCGCGCTGTTCCAGCTCACGACCCAAGCCAAACCCGTTTCCCCCGACTCGCTGTTCAGCGTGCGCGAAGGCATCAACGCCGAAGAAGCCCTGGTGCATGTGGCGCTGCTGCTCAAATGCGCCGAAGAGGTCTGCGATGAAATCACCCAACAGGGCAGCGGCCTGGAGCGCGGGCTGATCTGGTCCATGGTGCATTCGGTGGAGATGGCCCGCGCCGTGGTGGAGGCCTTGCTCGACGGCCAACGCGGGCCTTGAATCCGGGCATTTCCTGATACGTTTTGTCGGCAGGGTCCGATTGACTGAGCTTTTTTCACGGCACAGTCTGTCGGACCTTTTTCGTCATTTCCCTATAGGAGCTACCCGATGCCCTTCGCGACCATCGATGGACAACCATTGCACTACCTTGACCAGGGCCAGGGGCCGGTGGTGTTCCTGGCCGGCAGTTATTTGTGGGACACGAGCATGTGGGCACCGCAGATCGAGGCGTTGTCGGCGCAGTACCGGGTGATTGCGGTGGACCTGTGGGGCCACGGCCAGTCCGGGCCGTTGCCGGCAGGCACCGCGTCGCTGGACGATGTGGCGCGGCAGATGCTGGCCTTGCTCGATCATTTGCAGATCGAACGGGTGACCCTGGTGGGCTTGTCGGTGGGCGGCATGTGGGGCGCGCGTCTGGCCCTGGCGGCGCCGCAGCGCATCGACGGGTTGGTGCTGATGGACACTTACCTGGGCGCCGAGCCTGCGCCGACCCGGCAGTATTACTTTTCCCTGTTCCAGCAGATCGAGGACAGCGGCCTGATCGCCGAGCCGCTGCTGGATATCGTGGTGCCGATCTTCTTCCGTCCGGGGATCGATCGGCAGTCGGCGCTGTTCCAGGATTTTCGTGCCAGCCTCGCGGCACTGCCGGCCGAGCGCCTGCGCCAGAGCGTGATTGCCATGGGGCGCATCACTTTCAGCCGGGCGGATGTGCTGGATCAGCTGCAGCACCTGGATGGGCCGAACACCTTGCTGCTGTGTGGTGATCAGGACAAGCCGCGACCACCTGCGGAAACCCTCGAGATGGCCGAACGCATTGGCTGCCCATACCAGCTGGTTCCTGACGCGGGGCATATTTCCAGCCGGGAAAACCCGGAGTTCGTGACCCGGGCCTTGTTGGCGTTTTTACAGCGCAACGGCTGAAGCCTGACTCTCTTGCCGTAGGAGCTGGCTTGCCAACGAAGAGGCCTGCAAGCCAGGTGCCCGCCTGACGGGCGCTTTCGCCGGCAAGCCGGCTCCTACGGGGAAGGGGCGGGGTTATTTGGGGCCGAGGATCTGGGTCAGTTTGCCCGGGGCCGGGGCGCCTTGCTGCTGTTGCAACTCGCCCTTGTCGTCGAGGTAGAAGATCGCCGGGGTCGCCGACAGCTCCAGCTCTTCCATCAGTTTCATGTTGGCGTCGAGCTTGGCCTGCACCGCTGCGGGAATGCTGGCCAGGGGTTTCAGGGCGCTGCCCTTGCCGGCCTTTTCGTGATCCTGCAGGGCCTGCTGCGGGTCCTTGGCGGCCAGCAGGGCGGCGGATTTGCCCGGGCTGTCTTCGCGGATGATGCCCACCATGATATGCCGCAACTGCACTTTGCCAGCCTTGACCCAGGGCCGCGCCTGTTCCCAGAACATGTTGCAGTAGGGGCAGTTGGGGTCGCTGAACAGGTAGACGATGCGTGGTGCATCGGCCTTGCCGTCGGCGATCCAGTTGCTCTTTTCCAGGTTGCCCCAGACTTCCTTGGCCATGGGTGCGTAGACCAGTTTCTGCAACGGTTCGGCGCTCAGGTCCTTGCCGTCGGCATCGTAGAGGTTGCCCAGCAGCACGTGCTTGCCGTCAGGGGTGAGGTACAGGGTCATGCCGCGGTTCTGGTACTGCGCGGCGTAGCCCTTGAGGCCGTCCGGGGCGTCGAAGCTGCCGATGATCTTGGCACCTTTTTCTTCGATCTTGCGGATGGGCGCAGGCAGTTCCTCGGCCTGTAGCAGCGGAGCGTTGAGCAACGCCGCGCCCAAAGACAGGCTCAGCAAGTGGCGGATGAAGGGCATGGCAGTTTCCTTGAAGGGGCGACCGAGGTCGGGTGGGCGCCGTCGAAGTTTTCCAGGGCTCGGGCCAGGCTGGCTTCCGAGAGTTCCCCCAGGTGGCTGCCCAGCAGGCGGCCATCGGCGCTATAAAACAGCGTAGTCGGCAGGGCCATGGAGCCCACGGCCTTGCCCAGGCGGCCACTGCCGTCGAACAGCACGTTGTTCAGGTTCAGGTCCTGGGTGGCCAGGAAGGTGCTGACGCTTTGCATGCTTTCAGCCTGGTTGACGAACAGGAAGGTCAGGTCCGGGCGTTGTTGCTGGGCTCGTTCCAGTACCGGCATCTCCCGCCGGCACGGTGGGCACCAGGTGGCCCAGAGGTTGATCACCAGCGGGCCACCCTGGTAGTCGGTGAGTTGCACGGTTTCGCCGGCGGCGTTGCGCAGGGCCACTTCCGGCAGGCGCGTGCCCTGGTCGTAGAGGGTCAGGGCCAGGGTGGCCAGCAGCCAGAAGGCCAGGCCACTGGCCACCCCGGCACCCAATGGGCGGCGCAGCGCCGGGCGTTTCCAGCCCCAGGCCAGGGCCGCCAGGAGCATGACGATCACCCCCGGCCAGGCCAGGAAGCCGCCGTCGCGCAGGTCGATGATCATCCACAGGTCGTGCTGGTAGTGCTTCCAGTAAGCGAGCACGAAACTGACCCGGGCGGCGAGCATGCCCAAAAGGAACAGGCTGAACAGCACGGATTCGGGGTTGTCACCGCCGCGCTTGGCCACGCGCCAGCCCACCAGGGTGGCCAGGGCCAGGGCACTGATCAGCAGCAGGTGGTTGAGGGCGATGGCAAAGGTGCCGATGGTAAAGGTCAGCATCAACGGGCTTCCCGGGTCTGGGTCCAGCGTTGCAGGAAGGCGTTGGCATCCACTTCGCCGGTGATGCGCTGGCTGCGGCGTTCACCGCCGTCCGGGCCAATCCACAGCATGCTCGGTGGCCCCGGCACCTTGTAGCGGCTCAGGAGCTCGCGGCCGTCGGCGTTGTCCAGGGTCACGTCCAGGCGCAGCAGGCGCACATCCTTCAGGGCCTCCAGCACCTGAGGCTGGCCGAACACGGTTTTCTCCATGATCTTGCAGGACACGCACCAGTCGGCGTAGTAGTCCAGCAGCACCCACTGGCCCTGGGCCCGGGCGCTGTCCAGGGCGCCTTGCAGCTCGGCGGGGGACTTCACCGTGGTGAAGGCATCATGGGCCGTGACGCTATTGGCCACAGGGCCACCGCTGTAGACCTTAAGCGGCCGCCACAGGTCGTCGCCGCCACCGGCGGCACCCACCAGCAGCATGCCGCCCCAGGCCGCGAACAGCAGCGCGCCGGCACCGAACAGGTGTATCAATCGGCCGGCAATCGCCCGTTGCTGCCAGGCGCAGTAGGCCACCACCAGAGCCAGGGCGCCCCACAGCCCCATCCACAGGCCGGGGTTCAGTACCGGGCGCAGCATGTAGATGGCGGTGCCCAGGAACAGGATGCCGAATACACCCTTGAGCAGGTTCATCCACGGGCCGGGCTTGGGCAGGAAGCGGTTGCCCAGGGTCACCAGCAGCAACAGCGGCAGGCCGATGCCCAGGCCCAGGGCGAACAGTGCCAGGCCGCCAAACAGCGCGTTGCCGGTCTGGGCGATGTACAGCAGGCCGCCGGCCAGTGGCGCGGTCATGCACGGGCCCACCAACAGGGCCGACAGCGCGCCGAGAATGCCGCAGCCAATCAGGCTGCCGCCCTGGCGCTGGCGGCTGGCGCCTTCCAGGCGGTCGCGCAGCAGGGCCGGCATCTGCAGCTCGAAGAAGCCGAACATCGGCAGCGACAGCAGCACGAACAGCGCGGCGAAGCTGCCCAGGACCCAGGGTTGTTGCAGCCAGGCTTGCAGGTTGCTGCCCAAAAGGGCGGCGATTACCCCCATGCCGGCATACACCAGGGCCATGCACAGCACATAGCTTGAGGCCAGGGCCAGGCCCCGGCGCGGGCTGGCGCCGCTGCCCACCACCATGCCGGCCAGAATCGGCAGCATCGGCAGCGAGCAGGGGGCGAAGGCCAGCAGCAGGCCGAAACCGAAGAAGGCCAGCAGGCCCAGGCCCCAGGATTTGTGTTGCAGGTCATTGGCCAGCAACTGGTCCTGGGCCGAGCCATTGCTGGTGGTCGCGACGTTGCTGGCGGCCACTGCCGGCGCACCGCCCAGGTCCACTTCCAGGGTTTGCGGCGGGTAGCACAGGCCGGCATCGGCGCAGCCTTGCCAGCCCAGCTTGACCTTGCCGCTGGCGGCGGCCGGCAGCTTCACTTCCAGGCCCTGGCGATACACCGTCTGCTGGCCGAAAAATTCGTCGCTGTGGTCTTCACCGGCCGGCAGGGTGGGTTGCAGCTCTGGCGCCACGCCGTCGAATTTCAGGCGCTTCTGATACAGGTAGTAGCCGTCGGCGATCTGCCAGAACAGCTGGGTTTCCCCTGAAGGCAGGCGCTCGGAGGTGAAGACGAAGGCCTTGCCCACCGGCAGGAAGTCGGGCTTGACCTCGAACGGGTTGTTGCCGGCGTGCGCCAGTGTGGTGAAGAGCATGAACAACAGGAGAAACAATCGACGCATGGCCAAGCCTTAAACCGGTGCAAGTTGCGAGCACAATGGCCGGTCCTGATTAACCGATGATTAACCATACTTGGCTTGTGGCCAGGAAACGGCGGGCATAATGTCCGCTTAATCCGCAGCCCGCTTAATCAACGCCTTTGTACAGGACCGACCATGCACGTACTTGTCTGTGAAGATGATGAGCTGATTGCCAGCGGGATAGTCGCCGGCCTCACGGCCCAGGGCCTGACGGTCGAGCATGTGGCCACCGCTTCGGCAGCGCGGGCCATGCTCGGCGTGGCCGATTTCGACGTGATGGTACTGGATCTTGGCCTGCCGGATGAAGACGGTTTGAAGCTGCTCAAGCAGCAGCGCCAGCAGGGCCTGGAGATTCCGGTGCTGATCCTCACCGCCCGCGACTCGGTGACCGACCGGGTCGATGGCTTGCAGGCCGGTGCCGACGATTACCTGCTCAAGCCCTTCGACCTGCGGGAACTGGCGGCGCGCCTGCACACCTTGCTGCGCCGGGTGGCGGGGCGCAGCGTCAACCTGATCGAGCACGGGCGCCTGACCTATGACCCGAGCACCCGGGAAACCCTGCTCGGCGGCCAACCGGTGGACCTCTCGCGGCGCGAGCAATCCCTGCTCCAGGCGCTGCTGCACAACCGTGGCCGGGTGCTGTCCAGCGAGCAACTCAAGGACAGCGTCTACGGTTTCAACGATGAGCTGGAGAGCAACGCGCTGAATGTGCACATCCACCACCTGCGGCGCAAACTCGGCAACGGCATCGTCGAAACCGTGCGCGGCCTCGGCTATCGCCTGGGCCCGGCCGACGGTGAGGAGAACCGCTAAGTGAGAAGCCTGCGCCTGCGCCTGAGCATGACCCTGGGCGCTGCCTTCATCCTGATCTGGGCCCTGGCCGCGGCCTGGATGCTCAGTGACCTGCGCAACCAGATGATGTTTTCCCTGGACCAGCGCCTGGTCGCTTCGGCGCGCATGGTCGCCGGGCTGCTGGAGCAGATGCCGGCGCTGCCGTCCCATGGCCCGAGCAACCAGATCAACAGCGCAGCCCTGACCATCCCCGGCGGCATGGCCTGCCAGGTCAGTTCCCTGCGCGGGCAGATCCTGGCCCGCAGCCACAGCACTCCGGAGCACCCGCTGGAAGCCGAGAAGCTGGGCTTTCACGACCAGATGATCGACGGCGCGCCCTGGCGCACCTTCACCCTGGTGCGCGGCGACATGCGCATCACCACCGCGGATCGCCAGGTCGAGCGCGAAGCCCTGAACATGTCGGTGCTGCTGGCGGCTTCGGTGCCGGTGGGCGTGGCCCTGCTCGGCTGCCTGTGGCTGCTGTGGCTGGGCATCGGCCAGAGCCTGGCCCCGCTGAACCGGATTCGTGACGCGCTGATGCGCCGCAGCGCCGACTCCCTGGAACCGTTGCAGATCCAGCCCATGCCCAGCGAGCTGCGGCCGCTGCTGGAAACCCAGAACCAGCTGTTCCAGCGCATTGCCAAGACCATCGAGCGTGAACGCCGCCTGACCGGTGACGCCGCCCACGAATTGCGCAGCCCGCTGACCGCGATCAAGACCCACCTGCAAGTGGCGCGCATGACCGAAGGTGCGGCCCGGGATCAGTCCCTGGCCCGGGCCGAGGAGGGCGCCGACCGCATGCACCGCACCCTGGAGCAGCTGCTGTTGCTGGCCCGGGTCGAGGGCAGCCTGTCGTTCGACGACGGCGTGCACTGTACTGCCGAACAGGTGGCGCGCCTGGCGATCCAGGACGCCGCCGTGGGCGCTCGGGCCCGGGTCAAGCTGCATATGCACGGCAAGGCCGGCGAGGCTGCGGTGGAAATGCCCTCGACCCTGGCCATCGCTGCCTTGCGCAACTTGCTGGACAACGCACTGCGCCACACCCCTGAAGAATGCCCGGTGGAGCTGAACCTGGAGACAGTCGGCGCCCGGGTGCGTTTCCAGGTCCGCGACCATGGTTCGGGCATTCCCGCGCAAGACTTGCAGCACCTGACCCAGCGCTTCTGGCGCGACAGCCAGAGCAGTGGCTGTGGCCTGGGCCTGGCGATTGTCCAGGCCATCGTCCAGCGTTGCGGTTGCGAGCTGAATTTCGATAGCCGCCCCGATGGCCTGCGAGTCGAGCTGACCCTGCCTGCCCACCGCGCCTGACCCATCACCGTCCACTGTAGGAGCTGGCTTGCCAGCGAAGGGGCCCTTGAGACCGCCTTCGCCAGCAAGCTGGCTCCTACGGGGCGGCATGTGCAATTTCCTCGCCCCGGGGTGTAAATCCCCACCGCGCTGAAGCGTTTTTAGAACAGGAAAACCTGTCAGTGCGCGCCCGCGCTTGGGCTGCGCATCCGGCCGGTGGCCGTTTTGCTCAAATTGCAGCGTGAGGGTTCGAGACATGTCAGCCGTTACCAGCCTGATGGAAGATTCGCCGGTGGGCCTTGGCGCCGCCCCGCAAGAGACGCTTTACCAGTTCGACGAGTCGCCCCTGCTGGCCCGCCAGAGCCGCCAGGAATCCAATGCCCGCAGTTATCCACGGCGCATTCCCCTGGCCCTGAAGCGGGCCAGCGGCATCCACGTTGAGGACGTCGAGGGCCGGCGTTTCATCGATTGCCTGGCCGGTGCCGGGACTTTGGCCCTGGGCCACAATCACCCGGTGGTGATCGCCGCGATCCAGCAGGTGCTGGCCGATGAATTGCCGCTGTTGACCCTGGACCTGACCACCCCGGTCAAGGACCAGTTCGTCCAGGACCTGTTCGGCCTGTTGCCCGAGGCCCTGGCTGGCGAGGCCAGGATCCAGTTCTGCGGCCCCACCGGCACCGATGCCGTGGAAGCCGCGCTGAAGCTTACGCGCACCGCTACCGGGCGCAGCACCGTGCTGTCGTTCCAGGGCGGTTACCACGGCATGAGCCAGGGTGCGCTGAGCCTGATGGGCAGCCTGGGGCCCAAGCGCGCCCTGGCCGGGATGCTGAACAACGGCGTGCAGTTCCTGCCGTTCCCCTATGACTACCGCTGCCCGTTCGGGCTGGGGGGCGCCGAAGGGGTCAAGGTCAACCTGCATTACCTGGAAAACCTGCTCACCGATCCGGAAGCCGGGGTGGCCCTGCCAGCGGCAGTGATTGTCGAGGCGGTGCAGGGCGAGGGCGGGGTGATCCCGGCCGACCTGGAATGGCTGCAAGGTGTGCGCCGCATCACCGAGAAGGCCGGGGTGGCATTGATCGTCGATGAAATCCAGAGCGGCTTCGGTCGCACCGGCAAGATGTTCGCCTTTGAGCACGCGGGGATCATTCCCGATGTGGTGGTGATGTCCAAGGCCATCGGCGGCAGCCTGCCGCTGGCGGTGATGGTCTATCGCGACTGGCTCGACACCTGGCAGCCGGGTGCCCACGCCGGCACCTTCCGCGGCAATCAGATGGCCATGGCCACCGGTTCCGCGGTGATGCGCTACCTCAAGGAACACCGGGTGCCCGAGCACGCGGCGGCCATGGGCGAGCGCTTGCGCGAGCACCTGCTGATCCTGCAGCGCGACTTCCCGCAACTGGGGGATATCCGTGGTCGTGGCCTGATGCTCGGGGTGGAACTGGTGGACCCGGCCGGCGTGCCGGATGCCCAGGGCCATCCACCCCAGCATGCGCGCCTGGCACCGCTGGTGCAGCGCGAATGCCTCAAGCGCGGGCTGATCCTGGAGCTGGGCGGGCGCCACGGCGCCGTGGTGCGTTTCCTGCCGCCGCTGGTAATCACCGCAGCGCAGATCGACCAGGTGGCCCAGATCTTCAGCAAAGCCGTAGCGGCGGCAGTGGCCAGCCTCTAATTTTTTGCCCCGCCGTTTCGTTCCTTCTACACAACCGCCGTGCGCTGAGCGCGGCGAACCTTATCAGTGATGGAGACAAGCAATGACTTCAGTATTCGACCGTGAGGACATCCTGTTCCAGGTGGTGGTCAACCATGAAGAGCAATACTCGATCTGGCCCGACTACAAGGCCGTGCCCCAGGGCTGGCGCACTGTGGGCAAGAGCGGTTTCAAGAAGGACTGCCTGGCCTACATCGAAGAAGTCTGGACCGACATGCGCCCCCTGAGCCTGCGCCAGAAGATGGACCAGCAGGCCGTAGCCGGCTGATCTGTAGCCGCTGCCGAGCCTGCGAGGCTGCGCAAAGGGCCGCAGGACCTTCAGCGATCTCAAGAGCAGCGCCTCCTACGGAGCCGTTCGCAGCCTGCGGCAGCGGCTACAAAGATCCCGGATCAAGATTGTTCTGTAGCCGCTGCTGAGCTATGGCGAAGCTGCGCAAAGGGCCGCAGGACCTTCAGCGATCTCAAGGGCAGCGCCTCCTGCGGAGCCGTTCGCAGCCTGCGGCAGCGGCTACAGAGGCGCTGCCTTCTTGAGCTTGGCGGTTTTTCACGCCGGGCGATCAGCCCCCGCGCTTGACGGCCTGCAAGGTGTAGCTCAGTGGCAGGCGCCATGGCGCTTCCTTGAGTCGCCATTCGCCGCGTTCATCCACCACCATCTGCCCGGGCAGGGCTTCCCAGGGGATGCTCTGGTGCTCCACCAGTCCCGTGATGTCCAGGCCCTGGGCCAGCAAGGCGCTGATGATCTCTCCCAGGCCGTGGTTCCATTCGTGGGTCATGGTGGCCTTGAGGGGGCTGTCGGTTTCCACGTAGGTGTTTTCGTCGTCCCAGACCAGAGGCTCGCGGGTTTCGAAGTAGGGCAGTTCCACCCGCAATGAGTCGTGGTGATCTTCGTTGATGGCCCAGAGCATCGGGTGGCCTTCGCGGATGAACAGCCGGCCACCGGGCTTGAGCAGGGCGCCGACGGTCTGCGCCCAGCGCTCGATGCTCGGCAGCCAGCACAGGGCGCCGATGCCGGTGTAGACCAGATCGAAGTTGCCTTGGGGCAGTACCTCGGTGGCCAGGAACACGTCGGACTCGTGGTAGTCGATAGGCGTATTGCAGCGTCGGGCCAGGGTCCGGGCTTCCGCCAGGGACGCCGGGGAAAAATCCACGCCGCTCATCTGCGCGCCGAGGCGGGCCAGGGACAGGGTGTCGGTGCCGATATGGCATTGCAGATGCACCCCGCGCAGGCCTCGGATATCCCCCAGCAAGGGCCGGTCGAACTGCACCACGTCGGACAGATAGCCGGTTTCGTCGACAAAACGCTGCACCGCGTAGTCCGCCGAGGCGGCATGCAGGGGCGCGCGTTCGTCCCAGTTGGTCTTGTTGAGTTTTACGTAGTCGCTCATGGCGCGGGCTTCTTCTCTGGGCTTTTGGCGAAGCGCAGACTAGCACCGGAAAATGCGCGCGATCTTGAGGGAATATGTAAGCGGCCCCGGCCCCCTGACCCCGACTGTAGGCGCTGCCGAGCCATGGCGAAGCTGCGCCAAGGTCCGCAGGACCTTCAGCGATCTCAAGAGCAGCGTCTCCTGCACAGCCGTTCGCAGCCTGCGGCAGCGGCTACAGACTCAGGGCCTGGGTGACTTTCTGCAGGTTGCCTTCCAGTTCGGCGAGCGGGTCGGCGCTGTCGGTTTCCAGCACCAGTAGCTGGCTGCCGCCGGCGCTGATGGCGGCTTTCAGTGCATCGGACGGCTGGCGGTGGTGCAGGACCAGGGCCACATCGTTGTCCTTGAGCCGGGCTTGCAGCTTTTTCAGGGCCTCGGGGGTCCATTCGTTGTCGGCCCGGGCGTCCACTTCCAGCAGTTCCAGGTTCAGGCCACTGACCAGGTACCCGAAGTGCTCGGAGAGGCTCAGCACGCTGAGGTTGTCGGCCTCGGCCAGGCGCGCTTCGCTGTCGGCGCTGAGTTTCAGCAGGCGCTGTTTGAGGCCCGCCAGGTTGCTTTCGATCTGCGGTTTGGCTTCGGGCGCCAGCCGCGCGAGGTCCGCCGCCAGCACGTCGGCCATGCGCCCCAGGTTGTTGCTGGACAGCCAGGGCTGGGCGTTGAGCCCGTCGCTCTTGCCCGGTTGCAGGGCCACCCCGGGCAGGGCGCCGTCCACCGGGCGTGCAGCGTCGATCTCGACGATGCGGATGTTGCTGCGCCGGGCGTTGGGGTACAGCGGGTCGTCCGGCCAGATCGAGCGCAGGCCGATCACTGCGTCGGCATTGAGTGCCAGCTTGGCCAGGGCCGGAGCGCCACGCCCGGTGAAATAGGCAGTCTGCCGCGAGCCCGGCAGGTTGGCCGGGGCGGCCCGTTCCAGCTTGATGTCGGTACCCTGCAGCAGGATCTGCCCCAGGCCGAAAGTTACCGGCAGGGAAGCCAGCACCGTCGGTGATTTGCTTGAGGTGGCGCTGTGCAGCGCGGTGTTGCCCATGCCGTGGTTGGCGACCACGCGCATCGGTTCGAAGTGGTCGCGCTCGGCCAGGGCCGGAGTACTGATCAGGCCGCCGAGGGCCAGGGCCAGGGTCAGGCGACGCAGTGACAGGTGAGGCAATGAACTGTGCATTTATCCGATATTCCCTTTCAGGCTGGGGACAGTGCCGCGAGCGATGGCGGCCAGGGCGAAGGCGACACCGGCCACCAGGATGATCGCGGCGCCGGAGGGCACCGGCAGGTCGAAGACGATGGGTAGCAGGATGCCGCACAGGGTGCTGACGGTGGCGATGCTCACCGAGATCCAGAAGAAGCCCTTGAGCGACTGGCTCAGCAGGCGTGCCGCGGCGGCCGGAATCACCAGCAGGGCGCCTACCAGGATGGCGCCGATGACTTTGACCGCGGCCACGGTGATCAGGGTCACCAGGATCACGAACAGGTAGTCCAGGGCCTTCACCGCTACGCCGCGTACCGCCGCCAGCTGCGGGTTGAAGCTGGCCAGCATGATGCGGTTGTACAACGGCAGGCTCAGGCCCAGCACCAGGGCGCCGACGATCAGCAGCACCAAGAGGTCGCTGCCGTTGACCGTGAGCACCGAGCCGAACAGCACGTTTTCCAGGATGTGCACGTTGATCTTGCCGGCGAGGATCAGCAGCAGGCTGGCGCCCAGGGCCAGGGACACCGAAAGGAACACGCCGATCAGGGTGTCCGGGGCCAGGCCGGTGCGGTTGCGCAGGTAGTTGAGCAGGATGCCGAACAGCAGGCAGTAGCCGAACAGGCTGCCGTAGGGGCCGGTGTAGGGTTCGCCCAGGAGGATGCCGATGGCCACCCCGGTCAGCGCCGCGTGGCCCACGGCTTCGGAGAAGAAGGCGAAGCGCTTGACCACCACCAGGGTACCCAGGCCGCCCAGCACCGGGCCGATCAGCAGCCCGGCCAGCAGGGCGTTGACCACGAACCCGTAGGCCAGGGCTTCGGGCAGGTAGCCGGCCGAAGCCCAGCCCTGGACCATCAGGCGAAAAGCTTCATAGGTCATCAGGCGGCGCTCCCGGCGGCTCGTGGATGGGTGGAGAACAGGCTGAGCAGGCGCTCCGGGGTCAGGGTCTGCTGCGCCGGGCCGTCGAACAGCACCCGACGGTTGAGGCCGGTGACCCGGTCCGCCAGGCGGCCCACGGCCTCCAGGTCGTGCTCGATCCACAACAGGGTGATGCCGCTCTGGCGCCAGTCGTGGAGCAGTCGTTCGAAGACCTGGATGCCGGCCTCGTCCAGGGCCGACATCGGCTCATCCAGTACCAGCAGTTGCGGTGCCGGGATCAGGCCCTGGGCCAGCAGTACCCGCTGGCGTTCACCGCCGGACAGGGCGCCCATGCGCCGCTTGCGCTTGTCCTGCATGCCGACTCGTTCCAGGGCCTCGCCAATGGCTTGGGCGTAGTGCCGGCTGAGGCCGAGAAAGGCCGGGCGGCGCTGGCACATGGCGGCCATGAAGTCGTCCACGGTCATGGGCAGGCCGCGGTCGAACTCCAGGGCCTGGGGCACGTAGCCGATGGTGCCGGGGGCATCCGGCCACTGCAGGCGCAACTGGCCCTGGTGCGGCATCTGCCCCAGCAGGGTCTTGATCAGCGAACTCTTGCCGCCGCCGTTGGGGCCCACCAGGGCGTGCACGCTGCCGGGCTGCACCTGGAAGGCGACGCGATCGAGGATGGTGGTGCGGCCCAGGGTCAGGCTGACCTGGTCGAACTCGATGGCCGGGCCCCGCAGCAGGGTCTCGATGGCGGTCATGCCCCGGCCTCCTGGATGGCCCGGACCACGGTGTCGAGGTTGCCCTTCATTTCCTTCTCGTACTTGTCGGCGCTGTAGTCGCCGTAGGAAATGTGCGACAGCGGGTAGAGCTTGACCCCGGATTCGCGCTGGATGGTGTCGACGTAGGTGGAGGGGAAGTCCATCTCCGAGAAGATCACCTTGACGTCCAGTTCCCGCAGTTGGTCGATGGTCTTTTTCAGCTGACTGGGGCTGGGCTCGATGCCGTGGGCCGGCTCCACCACTGCGGTGACTTGCAGGCCGAACTCGCGCAGCAGGTAGTCGTAGGCAGCATGCACCGTGGCCACCCGCAGGTCGGCGTTGGGTGCCTGGGTCAGCTTGGCCAGGGCGTCGGCGCGCATCTGCCGCAGGCGCTTGCCGTAGGCCCGGGCGTTCTGGGTGTAGGTCTTGGCGTTGGCCGGGTCCATCTTGCCCAGCTCCCGGGCGATGTTGTTGACCTGGGCGATGGAGGCGCTGATGGAGAGGAAGGTGTGCGGGTTGACCACTTTGCCGGCGCCCCGGGCGGCGACGCCGGTGGCGGCCAGCAGCGGCACGTTTTCGTTGGCTTCGATCACCGGGATGTCCGGGCGCTCGCTGGCGGCGATCATGCGGTCGGCGAAGTCATCGTGGCCCACGCCGTTGAGCACTATCACGTCCAGGGTGCCGATGCGCTTGATGTCCTCGGCCCGGGGTTCGTAGGCGTGGGGGTTGAAGCCGGCGGGAATCAGCGGCACCACCTCGGCCTTGTCACCGACGATATTGGCCACGTAGCTGTAGTAGGGGTGCAGGGTGATGCCGATGCGCAGGCGCTTGGCCGGGTCGGCGCTGGCCAGGGGGCTGAGCATCAGGGCCAGCAGACTGACCAGCAGCACCTGCAGAAAGGGGCGGCGTTGAGATGAAATAGGCATGGGCAAGCGGTCTTCTCTCGGGTGAATGCGAATGATCAGTGGCGATGCTGGCGGGTCACTCCGGCATCGAATTGCGCCACCACCTGTTGCCAGCCGGCGGCGGCCAGTGGTTCGTCGCCCAGGTCAGCGGGCAGGGCGGCGGAAGGGGCGCGGTTGAGCCAGATATCCACCTGGGTGTCATCTTCGGCGTCGATGCGCATCAGAAAGGAGCCGGCCACTTGCGGGTTCTGGCTCAGACCCAGGTAGGCCTGGTTCTGCACTGTCCAGATATGGCCACCGCGGCTCACCGAGCTGGCGTCCTGGGCGAAGGGGGCGAAGCCTTCGCCGGCCAGTTCCTCGGGGGTCGGCAGGTCCTGGCTTTCGGCTCGCAGCAGGTGGATTTCGTCGAGGGTCACCCGCAGGTCGGCATAGATGCCCTGCTCGCCGGCGCTGAGGTCGCGGCGCGCGTCCAGCTGGTGGCTGGCGACACTGCCGGTCGCGGTTTCTTCGCCGCGCCACAGCACCACGGTGGCAGCCACACTCAGAATCAGTGCACACAGCAACAGCACATAGAGGGTTTCATGGCCGGCGCCGGCGGGGCGCACGACCTGGGTGGTGGCAGGAGTCATGGGGCCTCGATATCCGCTTGGTCGATCTCGACCACGTGGCCGGGGCCCGCATCGAAGAGTACGTAGAACTCGCTGGAAGGTTTCTTGAAGGTCAGGGTCGAGTCGGCCCCCAGCTTGCCCGGCACCAGGATGGTTTCGTCGTAGCCGATCACGTCCAGGGTCACCCCCGGGGCGCCGCTGCCATCGGAAAAACCACCGGTGCAGCGGATCTGCTCGGCGTCTATGGCCTTGCACTCGCACATCGGGTTGTGGGCCAGGGCGCTGTGGCTGAAGGCGCCGCCCAGCAACAACAGGGCCAGGGCGCCAAGGCGCCGTGGGAATACTGCGCAACTCATCGTTTGCCTCCTTGTTTTTCGAGCCAGGCCACGGTGGCGGGTGACGCCTGGCTCAGGGGAATGGATGCCTGGTGCATGCTGCCGTCCCAGCCTTCCATGGTGATCCACAGCTCGGAATCGGCCTTGGTCTTTTCCGGGATGGGCAGGCTGGCGCCCATGCGGTACGGGCTGCCGAAGAAAATCACCCCGGCGGCCCGCAGGCTGCGGGGCTTGCCGATGCGCAGGTAGGTGGCCTTGACCGGCTCGATGCAGGCCTGGCACAGGGCGGCGTTGAAGCTTTTCAGGTAACCGGCGGGGCCATCGCTGCGTGGCGCTTCGTTGCGCATTTCCGCCAGGCGCAGGCTCCAGGGGCCGACCTGGATTTCGCCGATCTCCCGTTCACCCAGGCCGCTTTCGCCGCGAAACAGGGCAACGTCGGCGAAGTATTTGGGCATGAAGCCCAGGGGAATCAGCAACAGCAGGATGTTCAGGTGAAAGCGCCACTTGTGCCAGAGCCGGCTCAGGTTCGAAGGCGCGGCGGCGGTGCTGGTCTGGCTCACAGGGTGCTCTCCGAGGTTTCGGCGCTCATGGCCGGGGCGGGTGCCTGGGCGGGTTTGCTGGCGGGGCGCGCACGGGCGGCCTTTTCTTCGCGCTTGAGGGCGTTGGCGGTGGCCAGGGCGGTGCGCTTGGTCCAGATCAGCAGGCCGCTGAGGACCATCATGCTCAGCACCAGGCCGAAGAAGAACCAGATCAGCTTGATCCAGAGGCCGCCGAAATCACCGGTGTGCAACGGGCGCATGGATTCGGTGACGAACTCCAGGGTGTTGCGGTCCGCCAGCAGGTGCGAGGTGTCCAGGGAGCCGGTATAGGGGTTGATGTTGGCCGTCTGGTACATCAGCGGATACCAGCCGCGGCCGCCGACATACAGGTGGCTGTAGGCGTTGCTCGGCAGGCTGACGAAGCTGATGTCGAAGCCGGGGATTTTCTGTGTGGCAATGCCGATGGCCTGGTCCAGGCCGATCATCGGCGCCGGGCTGCCATCGCCCGTGGTCGGCACTTGCTCGCGGGCGATCACCGGGACCACGGGTTCGCTGGAGATACTGATGTGGTTGTCCGAGAGAATCGCTTCGATCATGAACCAGGTGCCGGTGATGGAGATCACCGCGATGAACCAGATCGACCAGATGCCGCTCAGGCGATGGAAATCACCCCAGAAGATCCGTGCGCCGTGGCGCAGGCGCAGGGTCGGCTTGAGAAAGCCTTTCCAGAACTTCTTGTAGACCACCAGCCCGGTGATCAGCGACACCAGCATGGGCAGGCCCAGCAAGGACACCAGGTACCAGCCCCAGCTGTAGCCGTTGGTGAAGGGCACCAGCCACCAGCCGTGCAGGGCGCGGGTGAAGCCCTGGAAATCGAACTGCGGGCTGGTGCCCTGGATCACCCCGGTGTAGGGGTTGACGTAGAGCGTCGGCGAGCGGCCGTCCGGGTAGCTGACACTGACACTCAGGGCGAAGTGGCTTTCATCCGGGGTGACGATGGTGTCCACCCGGGTCTGGGGTTCGGCGCGCTTGATGGCCTGGACGATCTGGTCGTAATTCAGCGGTTGTGCGTCATCGCTGGGCTTGCTGGCGCGCACGTCGGGGTTGGCCAGCCACACGATCTCCTGGCTGACCACCGCCAGGGTGCCGGTGACGCAGACAATCAGCACAAAGAACCAGATGGGCAGGGCCAGCCAGCTGTGCACCAGAAACCAGATTTTTGAACGGGACTTCTTCGACATTGAATGGGCGTCTTGATTCGAGGAATGGAGCGGCACTGGAACCCGGGACCGGGCCCGGGACAAAAAGCGCCGGGCATAGCCTGGGCCAACGCGGCCTGCTGCATCTAATTAAGACGAATGAGAATCGTAAATCCCGAAAGGCGATATGAAAGTAAATGTTACGAAGCTGCGAAACCCTCGTGAAAGCCGCTGCTTGACTGGTTTGGCCAATGCCCATGGCCCCGTAGGAGCGGGCTCGCCCGCGAACGGGGCCGCGAGACGCCTTCGCCGGCAAGCCGGCTCCTACAGGGGCAGGCTCAGCCGGCCTGTTGCTGGAACATTTCCCGGGCCCGTCGGCCGATTTCCTCGGCGCTCAGTTCCTCCTTGCGGCTGGCGAGGAACCACACATGCCCGAAAGGGTCGCGCAGGCTGCCGCTGCGATCGCCGTAGAACTGGTCCTTGACTGCCGACACTTCGGTGCCGCCCGCGGCGATCGCCTGGGCAAAGCGGCTGTCGACATCTTCCACATACAGGTGCAGCCCGACCGACGTCTTGTGGGCTTCCGGGCTGCCCATCGGGGTTTGTTCGCAAGGGCTGCCGAGCATGATGGCCGAACCGCCGATGCGCAGTTCGGCATGGCCGACCCTGCCGTCGGGCATGTCCAGGCGCATGATCTGCACCGCGTCGAAGGCCTTCTTGTAGAACTCGATGGCCTCGGCGGCGCGCTGGATGCCCAGGTAGGGGGTGACGCCGCTGAAACCTTCGGGAATGGGATTGACGCTCATCAGGGATTCTCCTTGATCTTGTTGTTGGGGGCGACGCTGACGCCGCGTGGAGCAGGCTTCACTCTATACCCGGGCCCTTGCCTGCCTGGCACGGGCCGACGAGGTGTCGTCCAGGCAACACTGGCCTACTGTTGGCCCATCAACAGCGTTCCAGCAATCTGCCCGGCAGAGGGCCTGATGCAGGGGCGAAATAACCACCCAAGTCCTTGAATTCATGGGGGCAGGCTTTAGGCACAGAAGCTGCAATGAGCGGCAGTCACCTTCATTCGCCCGAGAGCGCCGTATGCCTGCATTGCCTGAATCTGCCGTTTATCCCCTGCACACTCCCGCTGCCCATGTGATCCGCGATGGCGCCGAAGCCCTGGCCGTGGCCCGGCAAGTGGCCGCGATCCTGCTGGAGCAGGACGCCGAGCGCGACCGTACCCGGGAAGTACCGGCGCAGGTGGTCGACCTGTACTCCAACAGTGGCTTGTGGGGCATCAGCGTGCCTCGCGAATTCGGCGGCGCCCAGGTGTCCTATGCGGTGCTGGCCGAGGTCATCGCGATCATTTCCGCTGCCGACCCGTCCCTGGGGCAGATCCCGCAGAACCACTACTGCCTGCTGGAAGACATCCGCCTGCAGGGCACGCCGGAGCAACAGGCGCACTTTTTCGCCCTGGCCCTGCAAGGCCATCGCTTTGCCAATGCGTTGTCGGAAACCGGCGGCAAGAACGTCCAGGACATCCAGGCCACTGTCCGCCGCTCGGGTGACGGTTATGTGATCAATGGCCGCAAGGGCTACTGCACCGGTTCGCTGTATGCCCATTGGCTGGCAGTGCTGGCCCTGGACGAGCAGGGCAGGGGCCAGCTGGCCTTCGTGCCCCGGGGCAGCGAGGGGCTGGCGGTGATCGACGACTGGGACAGCATCGGCCAGCGCACCACCTCCAGTGGCACCGTACTGGCCCAGGACCTCAAGGTGCCGGCCTTCAACCTGTTTCCCACCTACCGTTCCTACGAAAGCCCGACCCTGGCCGGGCCCTTCGCCCAGCTGACCACGGCCGCCATCGACGCCGGGATTGCCCGGGCGGCGCTGCGCGACACCATCGCCTTCGTGCGTGAGCATGCCCGGCCGTGGATCGATGCCGGGGTGGAGAAGGCCAGTGAAGACCCGCTGACCATCATCCAGGTGGGGGCCCTGGACATTCGCCTGGAAGCCGCCGAGGCCCTGCTGGAACGGGCCGGCCTGGCCCTGGACGCGGCCCGCCCGGCACCCGATGAAGACAATGTGGCCCGGGCCTCCCTGGCGGTGGCCAAGGCCAAGGTGCTGACCACCGAAATCGCCATCGAGGCCAGCAATAAACTGTTCGAACTGGGGGGCACCCGTTCCACCCTCAAGCGCCACAACTTCGACCGCCACTGGCGCAACGCCCGGGTGCATACCCTGCACGACCCGGTGCGCTGGAAATACCACGTGGTGGGCAACTGGCTGCTCAACGACATCAAGCCACCGCGCCATGACTGGTCCTGAACCATGGCCGAACTGTTCAAGAACATTTACTGGGCCGATATCGCCCAGGCCTGCGTCGATACCCTGAGCATGCTCGGCGCGGCCCTGGGTTTTACCGTGCTGCTGGGGCTGCCCCTGGGCGTGCTGCTGTTTCTCACCGGCAAGCGCCAGTTGCATGAAGCGGTGGGCCTGTATCGGGTGCTGTCGGTGCTGGTCAACATGCTGCGCTCCTTGCCCTTCATCATCTTGCTGATCGTGCTGATTCCCCTGACCACCTTGCTGGTGGGCACCTCGCTTGGCGTGCCGGGCACTATCCCGCCGCTGGTGGTGGGCTGCACGCCGTTCTTTGCCCGGCTGGTGGAAACCGCCCTGCGGGAAGTGGACCGCGGGGTGGTGGAAGCGACCCAGGCCATGGGCGGCAGCACCTGGCAGATCATTCGCCACACCTTGCTGCCCGAAGCCCGGGGCGGTCTGCTGGCGGCGGTCACGGTGACCGCCATCGTGCTGGTGGACTACACCGCCATGGCCGGGGTGATCGGTGGCGGCGGCCTGGGCGACCTGGCCATCCGCTACGGCTACCAGCGTTTCCAGACCGATGTGATGGTGGTCACCGTGGTCTTGCTGCTGGTGCTGGTGCAGGCCCTGCAGATGACCGGTGACCGCCTGGTGGCGCACTACAGCCGCCGTTGAAGCGATTTCTTCGAACCCAACCCGAAACACGGCCCCACGTGCGCCCCACGACGGCTGCCTGCCTCTGCCTTAGGAGCAACCCATGAAGAAGACCCTGGCCGTATTGGCCGCCGTACTGTCCCTGAGCGTCAACGCCAACGAAAAGCTGCTGGTGGGCGCGACCCCGGTGCCCCACGCCGAGATCCTCGAATTCGTCAAACCGCAACTGGCCAAGGAAGGCGTGGACCTGCAGATCAAGGTGTTCACCGACTTCATCCAGCCCAACCAGCAGCTGGCGCTGAAGAACCTCGACGCCAACTACTACCAGTACCGGCCGTTCCTCGATGACTTCAACAAGACCCGGCACACCGACCTGGTGCCCGTGGTGGGGGTGCACATCGAACCGTTCGGCGCCTACTCCACCAGGATCAAGAGCATCGCCGAGCTCAAGGACGGGGCCAGTGTGTCGATTCCCAACGACCCGGTGAACACCGGCCGGGCCCTGGTGCTGCTGGATGAAGCGGGGCTGATCAAGCTCAAGGACCCGAGCAACACCCTGGCCACCCAGCGCGACATTGTCGAGAACCCCAAGCACCTGAAGATCCGTGAACTGGAAGGCGCCTTGCTGGCCCGCTCGGTAAGCCAGGTGGACCTGGCGTTTGTCTTCGCCAACTACGCCCTGGAAGCCGGGATCGATACCAACAGCGCCTTGATCGTGGAGAAGGGCAAGGACCTGTACATCGAATTTCTGGTGGCGCGCCCGGACAACATCAACGACCCGCGGATCCAGAAACTGGCCAAGGCGCTGAACTCCGACGCCGTGCGCCAGTTCATCCTGACCCGCTACAAGGGCCAGATCGCCCCCGGCTTCTGAGCATCTGCCCCCTTGTAGGAGCTGGCTTGCCAGCGAAGAGGCCCGCGAGATCGCCTTCGCCGGCAAGCAGGCTCCCACAGGGCGAGGCGGGTCAGGTGCGCTGTTGCGCCTGCTCCCGGTATTGCTGCTGGGTGTCGTCCAGCAGCACCTCCCTGAGCGGCACCGCCCCTACGGCCAGGGCTTTCTCGATGCTCAGGTCGTCGCCACGGGCCGCCAGCAGGGCTTGCAGCCGCTGGAACTCGCCGCACCAGATGGTCTCGATGTCTTTGTCGCGCTGGGTATCGCGCTGGGCGCTGAGGGCTACCGCGCGTACCTGCAACCGGCCGTTGTCGGCATTGCCGCCCACCTCCACGCCATACCCCGGAGTGGCGCCCTTGCGCAGCACCACCCTGCCGTCCTGGGCCCAAGCGGTGGCCATGCCCTCGCGAACTTCGTAGCCCAGGCTGGCCAGCCCTTCGAGTACCGCCTGGCGGCGGGCCAGGGCGGCGCGTTGTTGCAGCTCGGCTTCGATCAGCGCACTGAAACGGGCAATCAGCCCGTCCACTGGCGCCATATGGGCCAGGCTGCATTGGCCGGCCTGGGCCAGCTCGTTCTCGGCGGTTGCGGGGCACAAGGTCGCCACTTCGCTGGCCAGTTCCTCAAGGCGCGCCAGGCGCGCGCGGCGCTCCTGGCTGTCGCGGGTGGCCTGGGCCAGCTCCAGCACCAGGCTGTCCAGCAGCAGGTTGCGCTGCTGCACGCGGGTTTCTGCATCTATCTGGCGCAACTTGGCCAGGTAGGGTTCGGCGCTGGCCTGATCATCGAGGGTCAGCAACTGGGCAATGTGCTGCTCGATGCGTTCCAGTCTGGGTTCCGCTTGCTCATGGGCGGCGCGCCACTGCGCCAGGGTCTGGGTTGGGGTTTCGCCTTGCAGGCGCCGGGCCAGTTGCTGCTGGGCCTCGCTCAGGCCCTGTTCTTCGACTGCCGCCCCCAGGCTGGCGAAACCCTGGGCCAGGATCGACTCCACAGCCGGCACCGGCTGCCCATCGGCAATCGCCCGCAACGGCTCCAGCAATTGGGCTGCGAGCGGCTTGCCTTGCAGGGCGCCCAACAGGGTGGCGGCGTTTTCCCGCTGGCGGCGGGCCAGTTGGCGCTGTTGCGTGGCTTGCTGCACCGCGCGGTTTTCCCGTTGTTGCAGATCGTCCTTGAGGAACTCGATCTCGATCGGTACCTGCTGTTGCAGGTCCTGCAGGCGATCGGCCTCGATCAATTGGCGCAATTGTTTGAACCGCTCGTGGGTGGCGGCCCGCTCCTGTTCGGTCAGTTGCCCCAGGCGCTGGGCCTGTTCTTCCCAGCGGGCAATCGCCTGTTCCAGGCGCCGCAGGTGACCGGCGCAGATCTCCAGGATTTCTTCACGGGTGACGATACGCACCACTTTCGGGCCGCTCATGGGGTTTGCTCCGTGTCTGCCAGGGCTTGGGGCTGCGTCACCGAATCGGCACCGGCCAGCGGCTGCAGGGCCTGCTCGATGGCGGCCTGCAGGCGAGCGCGCTCGCTTTGCGGGTCGTGGTACCAGGCCTGCGACGAGACCCGGTGCAGGTGGGGAATGGCCCGGCGCAGCACCGAAGGGCGCCAGATTTCCCGGGAGCGAGCGCGGGCCAGGAGGCCGTGGCGCGGGGTATCGCATTCGATGCCCAGGGCATAGAGCCCGGTATCGGGATGCTCGATGGCAAAGTCCAGGCCGAAGGCATCCCCTTCGTTGGCGCTGACCGGGCTCCAGCCCAGGGTGCGGATGAACGCCGCCACCGCCTGGGTGAAACCGTCGCTGTGGGCGTTGTGCTGGACCTTTGCATCCTGGCGCTCGGTGACCAGGCGCCCCAGCAGGCTGTGGCCGCTGGCAAACTCCCCGGCCGACAGGGCGCGGGCGTACTCCAGGTAGCCTTGCAGGTAGTCCCGCGGGCTGGCGGGCGGGCGCTGGGTGGTGAGCATGTCGGAGATATCGGCAATCGGCATCGAGGTGATCATCACCACTTTGCGCCGGGCCCGGGTCACCGCCACATTGAGCCGGCGCTCGCCGCCGGTCTGCCCCAGGACCCCGAAGTTGCGGCGGAAGCTGCCCTGGCTGTTACGCCCGAAGGTCGAGGAGAACACGATGATGTCGCGCTCATCGCCCTGGACGTTCTCGACGTTCTTGACGAACACCGACATGTCCTCGCCGTCCTCGCTGCGTTCGCGCTCCTGGCTGTAGGCCGCACGAAACGCCGGGTCCTGCTCGGCGCGCAACTCCAGGCGCTCTTCGATCAGGTCGGCCTGCTTGCGGTTGAAGGTCACCACCCCCACCGAGGGGCGTTCGGCATAGGGCGCCTGCCAGAGCTCGGCCAGGTAGTCCACCACCCGTTCGGCCTCGTCGGGGTTGACCTGCTGCTGGTAGACGCCGTCCACGCGGATCAGCTCCAGCGGCTTGATGGCGAGGATATTGGCCTGGGGATGGCGTACCGGGATGCTCAGGCGGTTGCCGTAGAACGAGGCGTTGGAGAAACCGATCAGCTCGCGGTAGGCCGAGCGGTAGTGGATCTGCAGGGTGGTGGAGGGTAGCGAGCTGCGAGCCAGTTGCAGCAGGTCCGGGCAGTCCTTGATTTCGCGGCGGTTCCAGGTGTCTTCGAAGGCCTCCCGTTGTTCCTCGTCGGCATCGGCGTCCGGCTGGTCGCCATCGAACAGTTCGGCCTCGTCGCTTTCCACCCGGCTGGAGAAGAAGGCGGTGGGCGGCATCTGCTTCTCGTCGCCGCTGACCACTGTGACTCGGCCCCGGTACAGGGTCGGCAGGGCGAACTCCACCGGCATCTGCGAGGCTTCGTCGTAGATCACCGTATCGAACAGCCCGGGCTTGAGCGGCAGCACCCGGCTGGCCACGTCCGGGTTCATCAGCCACACCGGTCGCAGGCTCATCAGCCCCAGGCCGGCGCCCATTTCCATGAACTCGCGCAAGCGTCGCGAACGCCGTCCGGTGAGGCGGGTGACGTCCTCCCACTGTTTGCGGGTGCCCAGGCGCGACAGCTCGATGCCTTCACTGAGCAACTGACGGTTGAGGTTGCGCATCTGGGTGTCGGCTTCGCCCAGGCTGGCGATCTTCGCCGCGGTTTCGCTGTGCTCGAGCATCAGCTCGGGTTGGCGTTGTTCGATCTGGCGCTTCCAGCCCAGCCGTGCTTCGCGGTTGAGCATGCGCCGCACCACGGCTTCCAGTTGCTCGGCGGGAATGGCGTCGAGCGCGTCCTGGTAATCGCGCAGGACTACCAGCAACTCCAGGTCCGCCGGCGACAGCTGGCCGGCCCGGGCCCGGAAAGCCTGGTAGGCGCTCAGGGTCGGCAAGGCGTCGCGCAGGCGGTTGAGGGCCGACTGATTGCCCTGGTTGTGCTCCACGCGCTGGCGCAGTTGGCCCAGCAGCTCGGGTTGCAGCCACTGATCCAGGCGCTGCAGGGCATTCAGGCTGTCCTGGCGCACGCTGTGGCGGATAAACGCGGCGTCGTAGCCGGCCAGCAGGCTGTCCAGAGAGCGCCGCTCGCCGGTCAGTACCACCGCATCCAACTGCTCCACCCGGGGGGCTTGCGCCAGGGTCATGGCCAGGGCGCGCATTTCTTGCAGTTGCCCGAGGTCCTGGCGTACCTGCGGCAGCAGGCCCGGGCCGCAATCGCTGGCGATTTGTGCAAGGCTCAGTTGCTGATGCAGGTGTTGCAACTGCGCGCGCAAGGGTCGCCACTGGCTTTCCAGCAGGGCCGCCGCCAGCAATTCCGGCAGGCGCTGCGGCTGGGCCGCGGCGCCCTGTTCGGCGAGGAAGGCCAGCAACTGGCGCTGGCGGATCAGGCGCAGCGGGTTGAGCCGCGCCAGCCAGGAGCGACCCTGGATAACGGCGCGGGCGCGTTGCTGCAGGGTGCGCAGTTGGGCCGCGGGCAGGGCGCTGAGGCCCGGCGCCAGGTCGGCCTGGTAAGCGGTGGCGTCGCACTGTTCCAGTTGTTGAGCCAGTGCCTGCAGGGCCTGGATCAGCCCGTCGCCTTCTGCGGCCTGGCCGTTGCTACCACGAAACAGCGGGAGCCAGCGTGCCAGCCGTTGGCGACGCTCATCGTCCAGGCCCAGCAGGCTGTGCAGGTGCTGCTCGAGCCAGGCGCGGTAGGGCGCCGGGTCGTCGACTTCGAAGTCGGCCGGGTGCGCCTGCAGGGTTTCCAGGCGCTGTTCCTCGCAGCTCAGCAGGCGCTCGAAGCCCTGATTGAACGCTTGCACCGTGGCGGCGTCGGTGGGGAAGGGCTGGAGCTGGGCCAGGGCGCTGTGTTCATAGCGGGCCGGCAGCCACAGGCGGATCAGCGGCGCGCAGGCCTCTTCCAGGCGGGTCAGGCTGGCGATGTCCAGGGCCGCCAGGTGCTGGCGCAATACCGGGACATCCAGGGCCGCTGGCCCCTGTTCCAGGCCGATCAGCTCGCCGATCAACTGGCGGTAGCTCAAGCCACAGTGTTCATCGATGCGGTGCAGGCTCTGGTGGAAGCGATCCAGTTCGCCCTCCAGGGCTTCGATGCGTGCCGCCAGGCGTTCACGCTGGTGCAGCCAGGGTTGCTGGACGGCATCGTCCTTGAACAGGGCCTCAAGCTGTTCGCGGACACTGCGGATCACCGGTTCGCGGTCACGGTTGATGTCGTTGAGCATCACCACACGGTTGCCCAGGCCTTCTGCCACCAGGCGCTTGTGCACCACTTCCAGGGCGGCGTGCTTCTGGCAGACGATCAGCAGGCTGCGCTGGCGGCCGATGGCGTCGGCCACCATGTTGACGATGGTCTGGCTCTTGCCGGTGCCGGGCGGGCCTTCCACCAGCAGCCCGGGGGCCTGTCGGGCCTGGAGCACCGCGGCTTCCTGGGAGGGGTCGCTGGCCACGGTAAAGAAGCGCTGCAGTTCAGGCGCGAGCGCGGTGGCAGCGCTGTCGCCGCTGTCGGGCTCCGCGGGGTTCAGGCGCAGGGCGGTTTCCAGGCCGGTGCCGCCGGGGGGCAGGGCCTTGAGCTGGCGCAGGTCCTCGCCGATGGCCTGGCCCATGAAGGCCACATGGAACAGCACGGCGGCACAGGCCAGTTGATCCTGGTAGGGCTGCACTTCGGTGCTCGGCGGTGGCAGGCTGCCGAGCACCCGGGAGCTGGCAGTGGCCAGCATGCCGAAGGCGTCCATCACGTCGGCGGCCTTGAGCGCCGAACGCCCCAGCAGTTCATCGGCGGCCTTGCGCCAGAGCTTGGCGGCATCGATGCCCAGCAAGGTGTCGAGCCCCGGATTGAGGCGCACCTCTTCACGCTCGCTGTCGAAGACCAGGGCCACCTTGCCGCGGCTGCCGACTTCCAGCAGCAGCTTGACCGGCCACAGCAGCAACGGCGCGATGCGAGTGCGAGTGGTGCCACGTGCGTCCCGGGTCAGGAGGAAAGGGAAGCCCAGGTACAGGCCATCGATCCCGGTGTCGCGCTTGTACAGCGAACTCTGGCGGTACAGGCTGTTGAGCCGTGCATCCAACTGCAGGTTTTCGGCGAAGCACGCCGGGTCGAGGCTGATGGGCTGGGCGTTGCGCGCCACCAGGTGATCCAGCAGCGCCGGTGCCGGGCTGCGCTCACTGTGCAATTCGTTGAGGTCGACCCGGGCGGTGGTCTTGCCGATGCTCATGCGCACCAGCGGGCCGCGCAGCACCACGCTGGCGACCTTCTTCTCGAAGAAGTCGAGGATCTGCGACACGTAGTGCTGCTTTTGCGGCTCCAGCCACTGCTCTGCGCCGATGGCCAGCAGCACCAGGGCCCTGGCCAGGGGCATGCGGCGTTCCAGGCGGAACTGCTCGGCCCATTCATCGACGCTCGGCACGCCACAACGGGCGAAGCCGCTGATGCGCTCATCGACTTCACGGTACAAGGCCGGGCGCGGCAGCCCCAGCAGGGCACGCGCACTGGCCGCATCGAAGCTCAGGACCACGGCTTCGCGGGCCAGGGTGGCGGCTTCTTCGAGGATCGCGTCCACCGAGCGGAACTGCCCGATGGCGGCGCTGAGCAGCACGATCAGGTCTTCTTCGCTGATGGAGCGGCGGTCCGCCAGGGACAGGATGCCGTTGTGCTCGCTGTCCGGCAGCAGGCGCTGGCGTTCTTCCCACTGTGCGGCCAGACGGGCGCGGGAGCTGGAGAGCAGGTAGATGCGCAGCTGGTCCTCGTCCAGTTCGATGGCCTGGTGCTGGGCGCGCTGGCGTACCTGTTCGGCCCGCAGCTTGAGCCGCGACAGCCAGTGCTCGGTCTCCAGGCGTTCCAGCAGGTCCGGGGCCGGGCCGCTGATCAAGCGGTAACCGTCCAGGGGATGCTCCAGCAACCAGCCGGGGGTGACAATCTCGCCGCGCTGGATCAGGGGCATTTCCGGGTTCAGCAGTTTCAAGGCGAGCATCAGCCGGGTGTCATCGTCCAGCCCTTCGTGCTGGGCCACCTGGCGCAGGCCCGCCAGCTGCCGTGCGGGCAAACCGGCCTGTTCGGCCCAGGTGACGATCACCCCGCGCAGCAGATGATCCAGGGCCTGGGGCCAGTGTTCGACTTCGGCGGCAGCCAGGGCGAACGGCCCTGGCCGGCGAAAGCGCCGGCTGCCCAGGGCGATGCTGGCGCCTTCCTCGGCGTCCTCTTCACTGGCGACCGAGGCCGGGACGCTGGGGCTTTCGCCCTGGAGCCAGGCCTGCACCTGGGGCCATTGCCAGCGCTGGTGGCGGTCCCGGGCCAGCAGGCCGCGCAGCAACAGCTCCAGGCGCGGGTCGAGGTCGTCCGGCAGCAGTACGCCATTGGCCAGAATGTGGATCAGGTAGGCGTTGGCATTGATGCCGGCGAAGCATTCTCCCTGGGTCAGCTGTTCCAGCAGGATCATCCCCAGGCTCCACCAGTCGGAGGCTGCGGCCACGCCCCCGGCAATGGCTTCGGGGGCCATGTAGCGGCTGGTTTCCAGGGGCGAGACGATGTCCAGGTCGAACTCCGACAGCCGCGCCGAACCGAAGCCGCTGATCACCAGGTCCAGGGGCTCGCGGCTGCGCACCAGCAAGGTCGCCGGGCGCAGGTCGCGGTGGCGCAGGCCGGCTTCGCTGAAGGCATGCAGGGCCTGGCCCAGTTCACGGACGATGTGCTGCACCGCGGCCCTGTCGCTGACCACGATCCCCAGGTCGGCCAGGGTGCCGCCGGTGAGTTCTTCAGCCACTTCGAAGGCGCGCTCGTCCCAGCGGCCGGTGAGGATGATTTCCGGCACGTGTTCCCGGGGCAGGCGCTTGAGGGCTTCGTACACCGATGGGTCGGGTTCGGCGCCGGCCTGGTACAGGGTCAGCACCGCCTGGTGCGCGGTTTCCCGGTGCTCGGCGATAAAGCGCTCGCGCACGCCGCCGCTGCTGATCTGGCGCAGGAGGCGCCAGCCTTCGATCACGGTTTCACTGTCGGCGGCTGGGGGCGCTGCGGGTGGCTGTTGCTCCGGGGCGAGCGGGTCGGCGCCGCAGACCAGGCACATCAAGTCGCCGTCCGCCATGGCATGACCGTTGCCGCATAGCAGGGGCGAGCCGCTGTCCGCCTCGACCGGGGGCTGCGGCTCAAGCGCTTCGAGGGTGATGACCGGTTGTGGGCGCCAGCCTTCGGGATGAATCGCTTCGGCGGAAAGTTCCCAGCCGCAGGCCCGGTTGTCTACCTGGCCTTCACAGAAAATTTCGGCCAGTGGGCGTTCAGTCTGGCAATTGGGGCAAAAACGTATCATCGGTAGCGGTTCCGGTTAACGGCGGCGTGAGGTGTGGGCGCTGATCTGGAGTTGGTGGCCCTGGTCGTGCAGCAGGTCGCGCAGACGCAGCACGTCGTCACGCCGGGGAATTCCAGCCATCCAGACACTGCCGTCGTCGTCGAACATCACATCCAGCGCGCGGTCTTCGTGGTGCAGCGGGCGCTGGTAGGTGGACAGACGCTGGCGGCCCAGCTCGGTCAAGAAGATCAGGCGCTGGTTGTCGCTGCCCCGTAGGACCAGCGTTTGCGCCTGTTGTTGCTCGAAGGGGTCGCAGATCAATGCATCCAGCAAGCCTTCGGCTTGTTGCAATAGCGGTTGCAGGGTTTCCAGGGAGTGGCCGCTGTAGACCAGGATGTCGACCCCGGTGCGCTCGCGCAGGCCTCGAAGCAGGGCCAGCAGCGCCTCGGGCTGGTCGAAGGGCTCACCGCCGGACAGGGTGATGCCTTCGGCCCGGGCCAACCAGGGTTGCAGGTCGTCCAGCACCTGGGCCAACGGCAAGGGGTGCTTGCCCGGCCCCCAGGTGTCCGCGGAAATGCAGCCTGCACAGCGGATGCTGCACCCCTGGAACCACAGGCCCAGGCGCTGCCCCGGCCCCAGGGTGGTGACCGGGAAGTGCACCCGCGACAGGCTGATGTTCACGAGGCGCGGGCAAGCAGTTGCAGGCCGCCGGCCTGCAGTTGGCGGATTTCGAAGGATTGGCCGGGCTGCGCATCCTGGTCGAACAGGGCCCGGGCCAGGGGGTTGAGCAGGTGCGCCTCCAACTGGTTGCGAATGCCCCGGCCACCGTTGGACAGGTCCTGCAGGCACAGCTGGCGCAGGTTGTGCAGCGAGTCGTCATCGAGCTGCACATGCAGGGCCTGGGCCGCCAGGTCGGCGAGGATATTGCCGACCATCTGCTGGAAGATCTGCTCGGCGATGTCCGGGCGGATGAAGTCGAAGACGATGATGTTCTCGCCGATCCGGTTGAGGATTTCCGGGCGGTTGAGCACCAGTTTGAAATAGCGCTCGATCTCGCCCTGGACCTTGCCTTGCACCGCTTCGAAGGCTTCGCCGGGCTGGACGTTGGCGACTCGCTCGCCGTTGTCGCCCTGGCGGTAGATGCCCAGGTTGGAGGTGAAGACGATCAGCGCCTCGGAGAAGTACACCCGGTCGCCCCGGCCTGAGGTAAGCACACCGTCATCAAGGATCTGCAGGAATTTGTCGAGGATCCGCGGGTGAGCCTTTTCGATCTCGTCGAACAGCACCACGCTGAAGGGTTTTTCGCGGATCGCATTGGTCAGTTCGCCGCCCACGTCGTAGCCGACATAGCCGGGTGGCGCGCCTACCAGGCGCTGGTCCGCGTGTTCGGCGCTGAATTCCGACATATCGAAGCGGATGTACGCGCTTTCATCGCCAAACAGCAGGCTGGTGATGGTCTTGGCCAGTTCGGTCTTGCCGACCCCGGTGGGCCCGGCAAGAAAGGCCACGCCCCGGGGCCGGTTGCCCTTGCGGCTGGCGCCGACCCCGGTCATGGCGCGCTTGACGATATCCAGCATGTGGGTCACGGCGTGGCCCTGGCCCTTGACCCGCTGGCGAATGAAGCCGTCGGCCTGGCGGATGCGCTGGCGGTCGATCTTCAGCCAGGGGTCTTCGGTAACCCCGACTTTATAGCGGCGTACGGCATCGCCGATGCGTTCCATGGCCAGGCCTTCGACCCGGGCCAGCTGGACGATCGCGTTGAGGTCGAGCAGCAGCAGGCCCTCGGTGTTTTCGACGAAGGCCCGCACCGCGCTGTCGCGGCTTTCTTCGCTGGCCTCCTGGGCGCCGGGCAGGCCGCGCAACAGTGCCGGAGCCAGGGCCTGGCGGGCCTGCTGGTCGGGTTTGGACACGGGAATGGGCCGCAGGCGTGGGTTGTCGATCAGCATCCAGTCGGGCAGGTCGCCTTCCTTTTCCACCACCCAGAGAATGCTGTTGAAGAACGGCGTGCGCAGCTCCCCGGCCGGGCGGCTGCGGGCCTGGTGGGACAGCACCAGGGCCTGGGTGAACAGCTGGTGTTCTGCGGCGCTCAGGGCGTCGTTGCGGATCACCAGGCGTGAAGCGAAATCGACAATCAGGGCCAGGGGGGCGCCTTGGCGCTCCACCAGGCGCGGCAAGGTGGCCGCCAGCAGATCGAGGCCTGCCGGCGCGGCCCCGTCCACCGGGGTCAGGCCCAGCTCGCGCAGCAGGTTATCGGCCTGGGCCGGCTCGCTGCCGGGGGGCAGCAAAACCCTGAGGCCGCCAAGGGGATCCCAGCTCAGCACCTGGGCATAGCCGGCTGCCAGCAGTTCATCGCGCAGGTTGAGGTTGAAGGGCTGGGGGGTAATGACCCCGGGGGCCACCTCACTGGCTTGCAGGTCGCGGACGTTGCCGGACAGGACGAATTGGCTTTTCAGGGGTAGAAAGCGCAGCAGATCGCGCAGCCAGCGTGGCTTTTCGAAGGAGGCAGTCCTTGGCATGGAAGCGGAGCTCGTCGTAGGAAGCAGGACGCGACATTAGCATAGGGACGTTTTTACTTACGATGCTCCACAGGTTTTCTTACCTGTCAGCGCTGAGCGGGAATCCGGCTTGCGAGGGAAGATGCCCGTGAGATCGCCTTCGCCGGCAAGCCGGCTCCTACGGGTACGAAGGCGATGTGGCTGTAGGAGCTGGCTTACCAGCGAAAAAGCCCGTGAGATCGCCTTCGCTGGCAAGCCGGCTCCTACGGGTATGAAGGCGATGTGGCTGTAGGAGCTGGCTTGCCAGCGAAGAGGCCCGAGAGTCAGCCTTCGCCGGCAAGCCGGCCCCTACGAGGGAAGCCGGCTACGGGGTGTCGGTGGCGGCGTCGGGCTCCAGCAGGCGGGCGCCCGGGCCGGCGTCTCCCAGGGCATCTCCGTAGTTGCGCAGCGGGCACCCTTCCATGGACAGGCAGCCACAGCCAATGCACTGGTTCAGCCGCTCGCGCAGCAGGCTCAGTTGGCGGATGCGTTCGTCCAGTTCGCGGCTCCACTGTTCCGACAGGCGCTGCCAGTCCGCGGCAGTAGGCGCGCGGTCAGCGGGCAGGGTCGCCAGGGCCTGGCCGATCTCTGCCAGGGGAATGCCCAGGCGCTGGGCCACCTTGATCAGCGACACCCGGCGCAGCTCCGAACGAGGGTAGCGGCGCTGGTTGCCCGCGTTGCGATGGCTGTGGATCAGGCCCTTGGTTTCGTAGAAATGCAGCGCGGTGACGGCTACGCCACTGCGGGCCGACAGTTGGCCGACGCTCAGCTCTTTATGACGGGAGTCGGGTTCGATCATCAGTGGACCTCGGGAGGAAAAATACGCTTGACCTTGACTTAACTAGAGGTTTTACCCTGCGGCGCATTCAACAGCAATATTCTGTTTGCCCCCAATGGAGAGTGATCCATGAGCGCCTTTGAAAAGACCCGCAGCTTTACCCAATTGATCGAGTTCGAGATCGAGCCCCATCAGCAACAGGCCCTGGTATCGGCCCTGGCCGAGCAGACCGAGCGCCTGGCCCAGGGCTATGGCGGTTTTCTGAGTGCCAGCGTGCAGGCCAGCGACGATGGCCGGCGGGTGCTCAATTACCTGCAATGGCAATCCCGGGAAGCCGGCGAAGCGGCGTTCCGGCGCTTCGAGAACGGCGAGCAGGATTTCTGGCAGTTGATCCTCGCCCACCAGGCCAAGACCGTGACCTTCGGTTCATTCCAGGTGCGCAGCAGCATCGCCCGTAGCCACGACAATGCCTTGCACTGCGACCTGCCGGGCTAGATCGACAGTTGCAGGGTGCGCTCGTTGGGCGCATCGATCGGGCGCCGCTTGTTCACCGCCAGTTCGCCGATCTTGATCAGCCGGGTCCGGGTGACGTTGCGACTCAGGCCCAGCAGGTTGGCGGTGTGCACCTGGTTGTAGTGGCTGAAGCGGTAGGCCGCGCGCAGCAAGGCATCCTCGACCTTTTCGTGCAGGGCCCCGGCCTGTTCGGCGAAGAGTTTTTCAAAGGCCCGTTCCAGCAGGGCCTCGGCGGAGTCGTCGTGGCTCGGGTGGCTGTCGTCGGCGCGTTCGATGCGCATGTTCGACAGGCGCAGGTCGTCGCGCTGGATCACCCCGTTGCGGCAGATCAGCAGGGTGTGGTGGATGACGTTTTCCAACTCGCGGATGTTGCCCGGCCAACTGTAGCTCTTGAGCTTGTGCTCGGCCTCGGGGCTGATGCTGATGCTGCCGTAGCCCAGGCGCTGGCTGTAGGCCTCGATGAAGTGCCGGGTCAGCGGCAGGATGTCGCCGGGGCGCTCGCGCAGCGGGCTCAGTTCCAGGCTGACCACGTCCAGGCGGTAATACAGGTCTTCGCGAAAATGCCCGGCGTTGATGGCCTTTTCCAGTTGCACGTTGGTGGCGGCCAGTACGCGCACATCGATGGGAATGCTCTTGCGCGAACCCAGGCGCACCACTTCGCGCTCCTGCAGCACCCGCAGCAGCTTGACCTGGATGGCCATGGGCAGGTCGCCGATCTCGTCGAGGAACAGGGTGCCGCCGTCGGCCTCTTCGAACCACCCGGCCTTGGCGCTGAGGGCGCCGGTAAAGGCGCCTTTCTCATGGCCGAACAGTTCCGCCTCCACCAGGGATTCGGAGAAGGCACCGCAGTTCACCGCCACGAACGGTCGGTTGCGCCGGGCACTGAGGTTGTGGATATGGCGCGCCACCAGCTCCTTGCCGGTCCCGGTTTCGCCAATGATCAGCACGCTGGCTTCGCTCGGTGCCACCTGTTGCAGGTGCGCCAGCAGGGCCTGGGATTTCGGGTCCTCGAACACCTGGGCGGTGGCGCGGATCGAGGTCGCCAGGGCGGGCGAAGGGGGTAGGGTCAGAAGCTGCATCGGCACTCTCCGTCGAACAGAAGGCTAGGAGTAGAAAGTCGGGGTTGGCAGGGACTGGTTCAGCGCCCAGTCGCCCAGCTCATGAAGCTTGTAGTCCAGCGGGTCGTGCAGGGTCTGGGTGCGCAGGTTGCGCCAGTGCCGGTCCAGGCCCAGGGAGGCGTGGGTCGAGCGCGCGCCGGTGACTTCGAACAGGCGGCTGCACAGCTCCAGGCCCTGGCGGCTGGCGGCGACCTTGGCGGTGGCGATGGCCGTGGCCAGGTGCCCGCGCTCTTCGGCGCTGAGGGCCGGGCCCTTGGCCCAGGCCTGGTCCAGCAGCGCGGCGGCCCGCTCCACCAGCAGGCGGATGCCTTCCAGGGCGACCCAGAATTCGCCGTAGTGGCTGAGTATGTAGGGGTCCTGGCGCACGTCCTGGGCGCTGGACTTATGCCAGACCCGGGTTTCGCCGAGGGTGTACTGCCGGGCTTCTTCGAAGGCGCCTTCGGCGATGCCGAGGAACATGTGGGTGAAGGTCAGTTGGGCGATCAGCGGGCGCAGGCAGGCGAATGGCGTGCTCAGCGGGCCGGGGTCCAGCAGCAGTTCCGACTCCTCCACCCGTACCCGTTCGAAGGTGGCGCTGCCGCTATCGGTCTGGCGCTGGCCGATGTTGTTCCAGTCGTGGTGCAGGGTGATGCCGCTGCGGCCACTGGGGATCGCGGCGATCAGCAACTTGCCGCCATTGCTTTCGTCCACTGCCGAGGCAATGAGCATTTCCGAGTCGCTGGCACCGGAGCAGAAGCTCTTCTTGCCGGAAAACTCGCGCCAGCCCCCCAGATTCCGGACCACGGTGCGGGTGTCCAGTGGGTTCAGGGCGTTGCCCCAGAACCAGTTCTTGCGTGCGGTCTGTTCGAACCAGGGTTGCCACTGTTCGGGTTTGGCGAACAGGCGCACGGTGGCCAGCATCAGGTGGTGGAAGCCGAAGACATGGGCGATGGAGCTGTCGACCCGGGCGAATTCGCGGACGATGTTCAGCGTCTCGCTCCAGGGCGCGCCGAGCCCGCCGAACTGGCTGGGAATGCTCAGGGCCAGCAGGCCGCTTTGGCGCAGCGCGTCGCGCTCGGCCTTGGGGGTGCCGCCGCGCTCGTCGCGTTCGACGGCGGTCAGGGCAAACTCGGCGGCCAGTTGGCGGGCGGTCTGCAGGGGGGACAACAGGGCGCTTTGCGGTTTGGCAGTCACGCGGTGTTCCTCGTTCGTGGCCGTTGTGGCGGCCGGGAAAAGGTGCTGCGAGCTGCAGGAGCTGGCTTGCTAGCGAAGAGGGCCGGAAGATCGCCTTCGCCGACAAGCCGGCTCCTGCAACAGCATTGGGGATTTCAGCGGCTGTTGGGCAACACGTCGTTGGCGATCATTTCGCCGAACGGCCCGGTGAGGTTGGTGACACCGCGGCCGGCCAGGCTGGCATAGGGCTCCGGCAGCAGCGGGAACACCAGCTCGGCGAAGCGATAGGCTTCTTCCAGATGCGGGTAGCCGGAGAAAATGAAGCTCTCGATTCCCAGGTCCGCGTACTCCTTGATGCGCTCGGCCACTTGCTGCGGGTTGCCCACCAGGGCGGTACCGGCGCCACCGCGCACCAGCCCGACCCCGGCCCAGAGGTTGGGGGCGATCTGCAACTGGTCGCGGCGCCCGCCGTGCAGCGCTGCCATGCGCCGCTGGCCTTCGGAGTCGAAGCGGGAAAAGGACTGCTGGGCGGCGGCGATGGTGTCGTCGCTGATGTGCTCGATCAGCTTGTCCGCGGCTTTCCAGGCTTCGTCCTCGGTCTCACGCACGATCACATGCAGGCGGATGCCGAACTTCACCGTGCGGCCCTTGCGCGCTGCACGTTCGCGTACGTCGGCCAGTTTCTGCGCCACCGCCGCCGGTGGCTCGCCCCAGGTCAGGTAGACATCCACCTGGTCCGCCGCCAGTTCATGAGCGGCCTCGGAGGAACCGCCGAAGTACAGCGGCGGGTAGGGCTTCTGCACGGGCGGGTAGAGCGCCTTGGCGTTCTGCACATGCAGGTGCTTGCCTTCGAAGTCCACGGCTTCGCCTTGCAGCACCCGACGCCAGATCTGCAGGAATTCGTCAGTGACTTCATAGCGTTCGCTGTGGCTGAGGAAGCTGCCGTCGCCGCGGTTTTCGTCCGGGTCGCCGCCGGTGACCACGTTGATCAGCAGGCGGCCGTTGGACAGCCGGTCCAGGGTCGCGGCCATGCGCGCGGAAACCGTGGGGGAGATGATCCCCGGGCGGATCGCCACCAGGTAGCGCAGGCGTTCGGTCAGGGGCACCAGGGCCGAGGCGATCACCCAGGAGTCTTCGCAGGAGCGCCCGGTGGGAATCAGCACACCGTGGTAGCCCAGGCTGTCCGCGGCCTGCGCCACTTGCTTGAGGTAGTTGAGGGTGACCGGGCGCGCGCCCTGGGCAGTGCCGAGGAAATGGCCGTCGCCGTGGGTCGGAAGAAACCAGAACACATCCATGACAGCTCCTCAGGCGATTTTCAGCAGGTGGGTCGGGTGGGCGCGAAACAGCGGCGCGGCCCGTTCGGCGGCGAGCTGGATGCGCGCTTTGAGCAGCTCGCTGGTGATCTGGTAATTGCTGAAGTCGGCCTCGGTGGCGTACACGCCGATCGGCAGGGTCAGGGCCTGGAAGAAACTGAACAGTGGGCGTAGCTGGTGATCCAGAACCAGGGCATGGCGTTCGCTGCCACCCGTCGCGGCCAGCAGCACCGGGGTGTCGATCAGGGCATTGAGATCGATCAGGTCGAACAGGTGCTTGAGCAGGCCGGGATAGGAACCGCGATACACCGGGGCGGCGACGATCAGCAGGTCGGCGTTCTCGATGGCCTGGAGTTCGGCTTCAACCTCGGCCGGCAGTTCCTGGCGCGACAGGGCGGCACCCACCGGGCGGGCGATATCCCCCAGTTCGATCAGGTGGGCGTTGAAGGACAGGTGCCCGGACAGTTCAGCCAGCAGGGCCTGGGTCAGCACCAGGGTGCGCGATGGGCGCCAGGTTCCACCGGAAAGGGCTACGACGTTCAAGGGGCGGGACATGATCAGTTCCTTTTTAAACAGTGGCTCAACGAGCAGTGGCAGGTCCCGGGCTCTGGAGCAAGAGCTGTACCAAAGACTTGCAGCCCTTGTACGGCGCGGTTTTGCGCTGATCTGCAGTTGCCGGGTGCTGTTGCCCAACCGCTGTTTTGTTGATCGGCTGTTGCCTGGTCAACAGTTGCTCTGGCAACAGTTGGCGGGCGAGATGGGACTGTTATAAAGGCTTGTTGTTATTCCTCAAAAGAGCTTGTTTCCATATTTATAGAGTTTTATGGAATATAAAGGTGCTCAGCCCTCTGGCCTTGGAACGATCGATAGCCACTATCGAGCAGGGTGATTTTTGCCGCTGATGGCGCGCGAGTAGCCTGTGTCCATTGTTCGCAACCCGCCCCAGGTGCTCGCCATGAAGGCTTTCTCTGCTGTCTTGCTGTTGTTGGTTTCCAGTGTGCTGGCCGGTTGTGCCAGCCCCGGTGCACCGGAGTTGCGGCCCTATACCGCGCAGGAAACCCGGGAGCTGGCTATGGAGGCGTTGAACCGGCGCGGTTTGTCCTTCGATGAATACCAGCAGAAAAAGGCCGAGTTGCTGGGCCGCCCGGCGAGCTTCGACAGCCAGGGTGAAATGAGTGCGCAGCGCAATATCAGTCGCCATCAACCTGCCAGTTGAGAAGAACTGTACTGGTCCAAGTTTTCAGCAACTGTCCGTGGGTTTCAGCCTGAGGCTGGGTTAGGGTCGAGGCCTGATCGACCTGCCCCGGATCTTGCCCCCATGAGCCTTTCCCCTGACCTGCTGTTGGCCTTCGCCCTGTTTGCCCTGGTCACTTCCATCACGCCCGGTCCCAACAACACCATGTTGCTGGCCTCGGGGGTGAACTTCGGCTTCAACCGTTCCATTCCCCACATCCTCGGCATCAGCTGCGGCTTCTTTGTCCTGGTGCTGGCGGTCGGCCTGGGCCTGGGGGCGGTGTTCGAGGCCTACCCGCTGCTGTACAGCGTGCTGCGCTACGTTGGCGCAGCGTACCTTCTGTACCTGGCGTGGAAGATTGCCCGTTCCGGGCCGCTGTCCGATGAACAGCAGCACCATGGCCGGCCGCTGGGCTATTGGGGCGCCGCGGCGTTCCAGTGGGTCAATCCCAAGGCCTGGGTCATGGCAGTGGGGGCCATAAGTACCTACACCCCGTTGCAGGGCTACTTCACCAATGTGCTGGTGATTGCCGCGGTGTTCGCGCTGATCAATGCGCCCACGGTGAGCCTCTGGGCTGCGTGCGGCAGCCTGCTGCGCAATGTGTTGCGCAACCCGCGCTGGTTGCGCCTGTTCAATCTGTTGATGGCCGCCTTGCTGGTGCTTTCCCTGGCACCGCTGTTGTTCGAAAAGATGAGTTGAACGGCGCTTCATGGCGCTGCCTCGAGCCTGTAAGCTGCGATGCAGGAGCGTTCCTACGCACTTTTAAACGAAGATGTTCTTCTTTAACTGCATCCGATCGGGTATTGCTCAAGGCCAGCATTTGCCGCGCAGCCTATGCACGGCGCGTGGCTGCCTCGCCTTTTTGCCAGCATATGCCGACCCTGGAACAAGCTCTGCGGGTTTTCAGTCATGAACAAGCGTCCTCTTTATTTCGACTACGCCGCCACCACGCCGGTGGATGAGCGAGTCATTCAGGTCATGCTGGAGTGCCTGGGTTTCAACGCCCATTTCGGCAATCCGGCGTCCAGTTCACACGCCTTTGGCCGGGAAGCGCGGGGTTACGTCGAGCGCGCCCGGCAACAAGTGGCACAACTGGTCGGCGCGCAGCCCGAGCAGATTGTTTGGACCTCCGGCGCTACCGAATCCAACAACCTGGCCCTCAAGGGGGTGATGCAGGCCCGGGGCGTGAGCGGCGGCCATGTCATCACCAGCCAGATCGAACACAAGGCGGTGCTCGACACCGCCCGGCAACTGCAGGAGGCCGGGGTCGCAGTGACCTACCTGGTGCCGGATGCCGATGGCCTGATCACCGCGCAAGCGGTCAGCGAAGCCCTGCGCGACGACACCTTCCTGGTGTCGCTGATGCTGGTGAACAACGAACTGGGCACCCTCAACGACATTCCGGCCATTGGCCAGGTGGTGCGTGAGCGTGGCGCCCTGTTGCATGTGGATGCCGCCCAGGGTGCGGGCAAGGTGGCCATCGATCTGGCCCGGTGGCCGGTGGACCTGATGTCGTTCTCGGCCCATAAGCTATATGGCCCCAAGGGCATCGGCGCGCTGTATGTCGGGCCGCGGGCGCAGCAACACGTGCAGGCGCAGATTCATGGCGGCGGCCATGAGGGCGGCTTGCGCTCCGGAACCCTGGCCACCCACCAGATCGCGGCCATGGGCGCCGCCTTCGCCCTGGCCGGCGAACTGTTCGAGGAAGAAACCGCCGCCATAGTGCGTCTGCGCGGGCGCCTGCTGGAGCAACTGGCGGGTATCGCCGGCCTGCGCTTGAATGGCAGTGTCACCCAGCGCATTCCCCACACCCTGAGCCTGACCTTCACCGAGGGAGGTTTTGATGGGGCGGCGTTGGGCGCGGCCCTGGCCTTTTCCGCGACTTCGGCCTGCAACTCGGCAAGCAATGCGCCTTCCCATGTATTGCTGGCGCTGGGGCATGATGCCGGGCAGGCCGCGCGGACCATCCGCTTGAGCCTCGGGCGTTTCACCTGCGAACAGGATGTGGATCGCGCCGCTCAACTGATCCAGGCGGCGACCGCCTCAGCCCCTGCGTTCTGGGCCACAACACAACCTTGAGGGTCGAGTGACTTCGATCTTCCATAACAATGATTAAGCCGGTTAAGGAGACACAATGAGTACCCAGCCTTCGACCAATGGAGTGGTCCCCCAGCGCTTGGCGCATGTCCGTCAGCTGATGAGCCGCGAAGGCATTCACGCCTTGCTGGTGCCTTCGGCCGACCCGCACCTGTCGGAATACCTGCCGGGCTACTGGCAAGGGCGCCAGTGGCTGTCGGGGTTTCATGGGTCGGTCGGGACCTTGATCGTGACCGCTGACTTTGCCGGCGTATGGGCCGACAGCCGTTACTGGGAGCAGGCCACCAAGGAACTCAAGGGCAGCGGCATCGAACTGGTGAAGTTGCAACCGGGCCAGCCCGGGCCCCTGGACTGGCTGGCCGAACAGACCCCGCAAGGTGCGGTGGTGGCGGTGGACGGCGCGGTCATGGCCCTGGCTTCGGCCCGTACCCTGGGCAGCAAGCTGCAGGAACGCGGGGCCAGCCTGCGTACCGATATCGACCTGCTACAAGAAGCTTGGGACGACCGCCCGTCATTGCCCGATCAGCCGGTCTATCAGCATCTGCCGCCCCAGGCCACCCAGAGCCGGGTCGAGAAGCTTGCGGCGTTGCGCGCAACTCTCAAGGAGCGTGGCGCCGACTGGCATTTCATCGCTACCCTCGATGACATTGCCTGGCTGTTCAACCTGCGCGGCGCCGATGTGTCCTTCAACCCGGTGTTTGTCTCCTTTGCCCTGATCAGCCAGCAGCAGGCGACCTTGTTCGTGGCCTTGAGCAAGGTCGATGAGGCATTGCGCGCGCAACTGGAGGTGGATGGCGTCAGCCTGCGCGACTATTCAGAGGTGTCCGCGGCCTTGCAGGCAGTGCCGGAAGGCGTAGCGTTGCAGATCGACCCGGCGCGCGTCACCGCGGGCTTGCTGGAGCACCTGAACCCCGGGGTGAAGCTGCTGGAGGGGCTCAACCCCACCACCCTGGCCAAGTCGCGCAAGAGCCTGGCGGACGCCGAGCACATTCGCCAGGCCATGGAGCAGGATGGCGCGGCGCTCTGCGAATTCTTCGCCTGGCTGGACAGCGCCCTGGGGCGTGAACGCATTACCGAACTGACCATCGATGAGCGCCTGACGGCCGCCCGTGAACGCCGCCCGGGTTATGTCTCGCTGAGTTTCAATACCATTGCTGCGTTCAACGCCAACGGCGCCATGCCCCATTACCACGCCACGCCCGAAGAGCATGCGGTCATCGAGGGTGATGGCCTGTTGCTGATCGATTCCGGCGGCCAGTACCTGGGTGGCACCACCGATATCACGCGCATGGTGCCGGTGGGGACGCCGAGTGCCGAGCAGAAGCGCGATTGCACCCGGGTGCTCAAGGGCGTTATCGCGCTGTCCCGAGCGCAGTTTCCGCGGGGCATTCTGTCGCCGTTGCTGGATGCCATCGCCCGGGTGCCGATCTGGGCCGAGGGTGTGGACTACGGGCACGGCACCGGGCATGGCGTCGGTTATTTTCTAAACGTTCACGAAGGCCCGCAGGTGATTGCCTATCAGGCCGCAGCGACGCCGCAGACCGCGATGCAACCGGGGATGATCACTTCGATCGAACCCGGGACCTACCGCCCTGGCCGCTGGGGCGTACGAATCGAGAACCTGGCGCTCAACCGTGAGGCGGGCAAGACCGAGTTCGGTGAGTTTCTGAACTTCGAAACCCTCACCCTGTGCCCGATCGATACCCGTTGCCTGGAGCCATCTCTGCTCACCGAGGATGAGCGCGAATGGTTCAACGGCTATCACGCCGAAGTCCGCCGGCGCCTCAGCCCGCTGCTGGAGGGCCCGGCCCTGGAGTGGTTGCAGGTTCGTACTGCGGCTATCTGAGGAAAGATGTCACCCGCGCAAGGCGGGTGACGTCACGCGATGGGTTCCTGGCAATGGCGCGGCCGCTGCCAGGGACAGGGCAGGTTACGGCGCGTTCAAGGCTTCGCGGACGAAATCCAGGCGGTCCTGGCCAAAGAACAGTTCGTCTCCCACGAACATGCTGGGCGCGCCGAACACCCCTTTTTGCAACGCCTGTTCGGTCTTGTCCTTGAGGGCGGCCTTGACCTCTTCGTCATTGCTCAGGTCGAGGATCTGCTGCGGGTCGAAGCCACCTTGTTCCAGGACCTGGGTGATGGTGGCCGGGTCGTTGAGGTTGCGTTTGTCCACCCAGAGCGCACGGAATAGGCAGTCGAGGAATTCACCGAAACGTTCCGGCAGGCGCAGTTGAACCCCGGTGGTGGCGCGCATCAGCAGCAGGGTATTGATGGGAAAGTGCGGATTGAAGTTGAGCTCCACCCCATAGCGCCGGGCAAAGCGCGCCAGGTCGTGCAGCATGTACCGGCCCTTGGCGGGAACACTGATGGGGGAAGCGTTGCCGGTGGTCTTGAAGACCCCGCCCAGCAGCATGGGCTGATACACCAGTTGGCTATCGGTTTCGACGCAGATTTTTGGCAGTTGGGTATAGGCCAGGTATGAGGTCGGGCTACCCAGGTCGAAGAAGAACTCCACCTTTTTGCTCATGTTTCAGACTCCTTGATTGTTGTTATCGGAGAAGGCCTTACCAGCGTTCGTTCCACGGGCGCAGGTCCAGCTCGAAGGTCCAGGCGTCCCGGGGCTGGCTGTGCAGGTACCAGTAGTTTTCGGCGATATGCTCGGGGTTGAGGATACCGTCCTGGTCCTTGAGGGCGTATTTTTCGGGAAAGCTGGTACGGATGAAATCGGTGTCGATGGCACCGTCGACGATGACATGGCCGACATGGATGTTCAGGGGGCCCAGTTCCCGCGCCATGCTCTGGGCCAGGGCGCGAATGCCGTGCTTGGCCCCGGCGAAGGCGGCAAAGCCGGCGGCACCGCGTACGCCTGCGGTGGCGCCGGTGAACAGAATAGTGCCGCGTTGGCGTTTGGCCATGCGCTTGGCCACTTCCCGCGCATTGAGAAAGCCCGAAAAGCAGGCCATTTCCCAGATCTTGAAATACTTGCGTGCGGTTTCTTCAAGAATGCTGCAGGGCACATTGGCGCCAATATTGAAGACAAAGGCCTCGATAGGGCCGATCTGGGTTTCGATCTGCTCGATCAGCGCGATCACGTCCTCCTCTTTGCGTGCATCACAGCCAAAACCATGGGCCTGGCCGCCGGACTGCTGGATGGCGTCCACCAGGGGTTGCAGTTTGTCCGCGCTGCGGCGGGTCATGCAGGCAATAAAGCCTTCGGCGGCGAAACGCTTGGCAATGGCACCGCCGGTCGCGTCGCCGGCACCCACTACCAGTACGACTTTGTTCTTGTTCAAGGTTGCAGTCATGGGAGGTTCGCTCTTTGGTAAACGATCGTTAACTAAACGAACGTTATGCTATGATTTTTCCGTCGTCAAGAGAACTTGGGAGCCCGTCAGGGAATGCGTTATTCAGCCAGTCACAAGCAGGAAACCCGCGAGCGTCTGCTGCAAAGCAGCGCGGCGCAGGCCAAGAACGAAGGTTTTTCCACTGTGGGGGTGGATGCCTTGATGAAAGCCATTGGCCTGAGTGGCGGGGCTTTCTATAGCCACTTCACCTCCAAGGACGAATTGTTCAGCTCGATTGTCGAGCGCGAGTTGAGCCAGAGCCTGGCGCGCCTGGGCGGGGAGGGGCAGCAGAATCAGGAGAAGTTGCGTCGCTGTCTGAAGCAGTACTTGAGCGTGGCGCATCTGCAACAGCCGGGTGCTGGCTGCGCACTGCCGGCATTGGGTGCGGAGATTGCCCGGGGGAGCCTAGAGGTGCGGCAGGAGGCGCAGGACTGGATCTGCCGCTTGCACCAGGCTTGGGCGCAGACTCTGGGCAGCGAGAGCCTGGCCTGGTCGATCCTGTCCCAGTGCGTTGGCGCGTTGGTGGTAGCGCGAATGCTGGTGAACCCCGGCATTCAGCATCAGGTACTGGCGTCCAGCCATGAGCAGATCATCGGGCAGCTGGAGCGGCTGCCCGCAAGTTGACCGGCAAGGCTATTTGCAGATGACGATCATGCTGCGGCTGGTGTAGCCGGCAGGGTTCAGGCCGAAGGGGTAGTCGCCTGGGTCTTCCACGGCATCACCGGACTTGGCGATGACCTTGTAGCCTTTGGGGCCGCAGGACTCAGTCGCCTTGGTGTAGCACTTTTCCCAGGAAGAAGATAAGCCCGAGCAGTTGATGTGGAGTCCTTTCTTGCCCCGTTTGACTTCGGTTTTCGCGGTCGCCGCGCAGCCTGCAATTGCAAGTACGGCCAACAGTATCAAAAATCGTTTCATCCCCGTCCTTATCGCTAGCCCCGGATCTGGCGTCCGAGTGTGACTGCATTACCTGTCGTCTTTTGCGTGTGCGATATCCCTGTCCGGCAACTCCCTGGGCGACGTTGAGTAGCCGGCTAAACATGGCCTAAATGAGCACCAATTACCAGAGTTGAATCTCAATCAACTGCAACTATTGGTTTGGTCTCGCGGCGCATGGTCATGGTGGCGCCTACGGAAGCCAGGATGATGCAGGCGATTGCCGTCCACTGGGACAGGGACAGGTACTCGTGGAGGAACAACAGGCCGGAAAGCGCGCCGAAAGCGGGCTCGATACTCATCAGGGTGCCGAAGGTCCGGGCTGGCATGCGAGTCAGGGCAACCATCTCCAGGCTATAGGGGAGGGCTGTGGACAAGATAGCGACTCCCAGGGCAACCGGGATCAGGGAGGGAGTCAGTAGTGCGGCGCCGGCATGGACTATGCCTATGGGTGCAACAAAGAGAGCAGCAATCATGACGCCCAGGGCGGCGGTCTGAATGCCGTTCTCGGCTCCGGCCTTCTGTCCGAAGAGTATGTACAGCGCCCAGCAGACCCCGGCCCCCAGTGCATAACCTGCACCGACCAGGTCGATGGCTGTTTCTGTGGCTCCGGTGGGAATAAGCAGTAGCAGCCCGACGATCGCCAGAGCGATCCACAGGAAGTCTATGGCCTTGCGTGACGCATAGATGGCGACTGCCAGGGGGCCTGTGAACTCGAGGGCGACGGCGATGCCCAGAGGGACACTCCTGAGGGACATATAGAAGAGGAAGTTCATGCCGCCCAGGGCCATGCCGTAGATGATCACGGTGCGCAGGGTGTTGGTGGTGAACTTGGCGCGCCAGGGTCTTAATAGAAGCAGCATGATGATGCTGGCGAAAATCAGCCGCAGGGTTGTGGTTCCTTGTGCGCCAACGATTGGGAACATGCTCTTGGCCAGTGAGGCTCCTGATTGAATCGAGGCCATGGCAATAAGCAGCAGCCCCACCGGAAACAGGGTCGAGGCAAGGCTGCGCGGTTGGTCATTCATGCAAGGGGTCATCCAGAGTGTTGGGGGAGGGGCACCTGGAACATGATGCTCAACTAATCACGGATGAGCAATATAGTGCGCATGGTCTTTTTTACGCCTCTATATAGAAGCTGCGAATGGGCTGTTTTGCGGCTGATCATAGAAAATGCAAATTAACCCTTGACGGCAGATTCTACAGGTCTATAATTCGCCCCACTTCCGGCGCAGTCGAAA
>NZ_JBWKQO010000008.1:0-348540 GCF_059418825.1 Pseudomonas sp. GW821-FHT07F01 | reverse complement strand
CAAGGAGTTTTCCGTTTCGACTGCGCCGGAAGTGGGGCGAATTATAGACCTGTAGAATCTGCCGTCAAGGGTTAATTACGATTTTGTTGCAGAAGATGCTTTCTTTGCGATTAGGCGCGGAATCCGGCGCATTACAGGGGGAACACGCAGCAACAACAACAGCCCCCCTATAGAAGCGTAGACCGCCCACTCCTTCAGGTCCGCCCGGACAATCCATAGCATATGCAGCAGCCCCAGCCCCAGGATGAGATAAACCAGGCGATGCAGCTTCTTCCAACGCGCGCCCAAGCGACGCTGGCTATAACGATTGGACGTCACAGCCAATAAAAACAGAAAGAGGAACCCCAGGCTTCCGACAAAGATATAGGGGCGCTTACGCAACTCTACTCCCAGCTGCGACCAGTCCAACCCCAAGACGAATACCCCATAAGCACTCAGGTGCAGGACTACATAAGCGAAGCACCACAACCCCAACTGTCGGCGCACAGCGATCCAGCCCGGCCACCCCGTGAGTTTTTGCAAAGGAGTCATGCCCAAGGTGATCAACAACAGCACCAGCGTGCCCAACCCCAGGCGATCAACCAGCACCTTGCCCGGGTCCGGTCCCAAGACCGAAGCCCAAGCCTCATACAGCCAATACAGCGGCCAGATAGCCGCAGCGATGAAGACGCCGATACGCCAGAACGAATAACGCATCAGTAGTTCTTCCGCAGATCCATGCCGCTATATAAAGAAGCGACTTCATCCGAGTAACCGTTGAACATCTGGGTTTCCCGCACATTGGGACTGAACAGACTGCTGGGTAGACGTCGTTCCCGAGCCTGGGTCCAGCGCGGATGATCAACCGTCGGATTCACATTCGCGTAAAAACCATATTCGTTGGCCGCAATGCTCTGCCAGGTAGTCTTGGGCTGCTCGCTGACCAGACTGATGCGCACAATCGACTTCACACTTTTGAAGCCATATTTCCAAGGCACTACAAGGCGCAGCGGCGCACCATTCTGGTTAGGCAGTTCACGCCCGTACATCCCCACCGCAAGAATCGCCAATGGATTCATCGCCTCATCAAGACGCAATCCCTCGACATAGGGCCAGTCGATCAAGGCAAAGCCGGAGCGCTGGCCTGGCATACTCTTGGGATCCTGCAACGTTTCAAAGCGAATGAACTTGGCGTTGCTGGTGGGCTCCACCTGCTTGAGCAAGGCAGAGATTGGAAAACCTATCCAGGGAATCACCATCGACCAGGCCTCTACGCAACGCAGTCGATAAATACGCTCCTCCAGCGAGTAGGGCTTCATGAAATCTTCCAGGGCGTAGCGGCCTGGCTTAGCCACCTCACCATCCACGACCACACTCCAAGGCTGAGTCTTGAGCGCGCCCGCGTTGGCCGCCGGGTCCCCCTTGTCAGTGCCGAATTCGTAGAAATTGTTGTAGTGAGTCGCGTCCTTGAAAGGAGTGATCGCCTCATCCCTGACGGTTACAGCTTGCCACTGAGTGGTCGACAGCTTGTCGGAGAACCACCCGGGAGCCTGGCCCGGCTCAACATCGGCATAACGCGACGCGTCCTGTGCTGCTGCCCATCGCGGCAAGCTGGCAAACGCCATGCCCGCAACCGCACCACTCAGCAGGCTGCGTCGAGAGAGGTAAAGAGATTCGGGCGTAACCTCAGACTCATTGCAGTCGGACGACTTGGGGAATTTGAATAACATGGCAACTCCGCAGTATTGGAGGACAGATGTACCAATAGACTGCGGAGTATGGGGGAAATTACATCACTCGACGCTTTTGCGACGACGCAGGTGCAACAGGTACTGAATAGGGCCCGACGCCGCATAGGCGAGGAACACCAAAAGCAGAATGCGCGGCGGATCGCTGAACACCACTGCAAACACCAATACCACCGCCAGGATCGCCACAAAAGGTACACGCCCTTTCAGGTCCAGGTCCTTGAAGCTGTTGTACTTGATGTTACTGACCATCAGCATGCCTGCGGCGGCCACCATCAACGCCACCAGGAACGACATCTTCGACCCCTGGATCCCGTAGTCGCTGAATGCCCAGACGATACCAGCCACCACACCCGCCGCTGCCGGGCTGGCAAGCCCGATGAAATAACGCTTGTCGGCAGTACCGACTTGAGTATTGAAACGCGCCAGGCGCAAGGCCGCGCCTGCCACATAGATGAAGGCGACCATCCAGCCGACCTTGCCCATGTCACCCAGGGCCCAGCCAAAGGCCAACAACGCCGGCGCTACGCCGAATGCAACCATATCGGACAGCGAGTCGTATTCAGCGCCAAAAGCACTCTGTGTGTTGGTCATGCGGGCAACACGCCCATCCAGGCCATCAAGCACCATGGCCACGAAAATGGCGATCGCGGCAAAGGCAAAGTACTTGCTCGCCCCGGCCGCATCTCCGGCGCTCATTGCACTCTGGGCGCTCATGGAGCTAATGATGGAATAGAACCCCGCGAACAGGTTCGCAGTGGTGAACAGATTCGGCAGAAGATAGATACCACGATGCCGGACTTTACGGCCTTCAGCGTCATGCCCTTCTTCGACATGCTCATCGATCGGTAGCAGGCTTTCGGCGTCAGAGGCCTGGTTTGGCTCTTCGGGACGTTCGCTCATGGACATTACCTTGCAACGGTGTGAAAAGTTTCGACAGATACCCAGGGCCGCGATTCGGCCACAAAGGATCCAGCTTTATACCAGAACCTATCCATGCAAACGAAAAAACGCGGCCTAGGCCGCGTTTTCCCTGACAAGACTCGAACTTAGTTCTTGGCTTTGTCGACGATTTTGTTGGCACCGATCCAAGGCATCATCGAGCGCAGTTGCTCGCCGATGATTTCGATACCGTGAGCGGCGTTGTTACGACGCTTGGCGGTCATCGATGGGTAGCCGGTAGCGCCTTCGCTGATGAACATCTTCGCGTATTCGCCGTCCTGGATGCGCTTCAGAGCATTGCGCATGGCCTGACGGGATTCGGCGTTGATGACTTCTGGACCAGTCACGTACTCGCCGTATTCAGCGTTGTTGGAGATCGAGTAGTTCATGTTGGCGATACCGCCTTCGTACATGAGGTCAACGATCAGCTTCAGTTCGTGCAGGCACTCGAAGTAGGCCATTTCTGGAGCGTAGCCAGCTTCAACCAGGGTTTCGAAACCGGCTTTGACCAGCTCGACGGTACCGCCACACAGAACAGCCTGCTCACCGAACAGGTCGGTTTCAGTCTCGTCCTTGAAGGTGGTTTCGATGATGCCGGTACGGCCGCCGCCCACGCCTGCGGCGTAGGACAGGGCAACGTTCTTGGCGTTGCCGGAAGCGTCCTGGTAGATCGCGATCAGGTCAGGAATACCACCGCCCTTGACGAACTCGGAACGTACGGTGTGGCCTGGAGCCTTCGGCGCGATCATGATCACGTCGAGGTCGGCACGAGGCACAACCTGGTTGTAGTGGATCGCGAAGCCGTGGGAGAAGGCCAGAGTGGCGCCCTTCTTGATGTTCGGCTCGATTTCGTTCTTGTACAGCTGGGACTGGAACTCGTCCGGGGTCAGGATCATGACCAGGTCGGCACCGGCAACGGCTGCAGCAACGTCGGTCACTTTCAGGCCGTGGGCTTCAGCCTTGGCAACGGTAGCCGAGCCTTTACGCAGGCCGACAGTCACGTCTACGCCGGAATCCTTCAGGTTGCATGCTTGAGCGTGGCCCTGGGAACCGTAGCCGATGATGGCAACTTTCTTACCCTGGATGATCGACAGGTCGCAGTCTTTATCGTAGAAAACTTTCATGAATTTCCCCTATATCAGGCCGTTCCGGCCATTCGCTAATTTGAGTTAGATGCTCAGTACTTTGTCGCCACGGGCAATCCCGGTGACACCACTGCGTACGGTTTCCAGAATCGATGCGGTGCCGATCGATTGAATGAAGCTGTCGAGCTTGTCGCTGGTACCGGTCAGTTGAACGGTATACACGCTGGCGCTGACATCAACGATCTGCCCACGGTAAATATCGGTAGTGCGCTTGACCTCGGCGCGCTGGGCGCCAGTGGCCTTGATCTTGACCAGCATCAGTTCACGCTCGATGTGCGCGCTTTCCGACAGGTCTACCAGCTTCACCACCTCAACCAGCTTGTTCAGGTTCTTGGTGATCTGCTCGATGATCTCGTCATGGCCAACGGTGGTCAGGGTCAGACGCGACAGTGTCGGGTCTTCAGTCGGCGCCACCGTCAGGCTTTCGATGTTGTAGTTGCGTTGCGAGAACAGACCTACAACACGAGACAGAGCACCCGGTTCGTTTTCCAGAAGCAAGGAAATAATGTGCCGCATGATTAAGTACGCTCCGTCTTGCTCAGCCACATATCGCGCATGGAGCCGTCTTTGATCTGCATCGGATAGACGTGCTCGCTGGTGTCGACCTGGATATCGAGGAACACCAGGCGATCCTTCATGGCGAACGCTTCTTCCATCTTCGGCTTCAGATCCTTCAGATCCGTGATACGCATGCCCACGTGACCATAGGCTTCGACCAGCTTGACGAAGTCAGGCAGCGATTCCATGTAGGAGTGCGAATGACGGCTGCCGTAGCTCATGTCCTGCCACTGGCGCACCATCCCCAGCACACCATTGTTCAGGTTGATGATCTTGACCGGCAGATCGTACTGCAGGCAGGTCGACAGCTCCTGGATGTTCATCTGGATACTGCCTTCACCGGTGACGCAGGCGACATCATTATCCGGAAAGCTCAATTTCACGCCCATGGCCGCCGGAAAACCGAAGCCCATGGTGCCCAGGCCACCGGAGTTGATCCAGCGGTTGGGCTTGTTGAACCGGTAGTACTGCGCCGCGAACATCTGGTGCTGCCCCACGTCGGAGGTCACATAGGCATCGCCCTTGGTGACTTCGCACAGGGTTTCGATCACGGTCTGTGGCTTGATGATGCTGCCGTCGCCCTTGTCGTAAGGGAACAGGCCGCGATCACCGCGCCACTCTTCGATCTGCTTCCACCAACTGGCGACCGTCTCCTTGTTCGGGGTATCGCCGATTTCCTTGAGTGCCGCGACCATTTCGGTCAGGACGCTCTCCACTGGACCGACGATAGGCACATCGGCCTTGATGGTCTTGGAGATGGAAGCCGGGTCGATATCGACATGGATGATCTTGGCATTCGGGCAGAACTTCGGTGCGCCGTTGATCACCCGGTCATCGAAGCGCGCGCCCACGGCCAGGATCACGTCGGCATGGTGCATGGTCAGGTTGGCGGTGTAGCTGCCGTGCATGCCGAGCATGCCCACGAACTGCCGGTCGGTGCCCGGATAGGCGCCCAGGCCCATCAAGGTATTGGTCACTGGCAGATTGAGCATCTTGGCCAGTTCGGTCAGCGGTGCGGAACCGCCGCCGAGAATCACGCCGCCGCCTGCATAAAGCACAGGGCGCTTGGCCGCCAGGAGCATTTCTGCCGCCTTGCGGATTTGCCCGGAGTGACCGCGAACAGCTGGGCTGTAGGAGCGCAGCTTGGCTTTCTTGGGGAAAACGTATTCGAACTTTTCAGCCGGGTTGGTCATGTCCTTGGGGATATCGACCACCACCGGACCAGGACGACCGGATTGCGCCAGGTAGAAGGCTTTCTTCATGACTTCCGGGATTTCCGAAGCGTGCTTGATCATGAAGCTGTGCTTCACGATCGGCCGGGAGATACCGATCATGTCGGTTTCCTGGAACGCGTCGGTGCCTACCATGGTGCTGGGCACCTGGCCGGAAATGATCACCATGGGAATCGAGTCCATATAGGCGGTGGCAATGCCGGTAATGGCATTGGTCGCGCCCGGGCCGGAGGTCACCAGTACCACGCCGGCTTTACCGGTGGCACGGGCATAGCCGTCAGCCATATGGGTCGCCGCTTGTTCGTGACGAACCAGGATGTGGGTCACTTCCGGTTCTTTGAACAGGGCATCGTAAACATGAAGGAGAGCACCACCCGGGTACCCGTAGATATATTTGACGCCTTCGTCACGCAAAAAGCGGACGAGCATCTCACCGCCAGATAAAAGCTCCACGTTGTTCACCTCTAAAACGCCAGAATACCGCCCTCAAAAGGGAGCGGGTCTTAATAGGTTTACTTCTCAGCAGAGCATGAGCGACGGTGGTCGCCGACTACGTCAGCACTGACTGAGCAAGTATTGGGAGCGCCCCAAAGTGTTGCGGGGTTTTCCCACCCAGCGCGAGGTAACGCGTTGCGGGTGTAGCACTTCGGCGCGGATGTGCGCCTCATGATCTGCTGAGTGGGTCTGCTTCTGGCAGTCCCTCTACAGCGGACTTTGGATTCTTCTGTTTCGTCCTCTTCAAGTCAAGTCGTCTATGTGGTTAATTCGAACTAAGCGCATGAGAACGCAAGAAAAAACCCAAAAACGACTGCTGTCTGCGCTTCAATTGCGCAATCTTCGGCAAGCAACTCAGAAATGCGAACCCGGACTTTGGGCGAAACCCCATTGCCAGAGAGCCGAGAGGAACGTCATGCACTGCAACAACAGCAATGCACGGACAGACATGCACCCTCCGAAGTTGTCACCTCGAGAGAACGAGACTGAAGTGGGCAGCATGGAGGGAGGCGACTGCCAGGCATGCCTGGCAGTCGTGTTTCAGCGAGTAGCAACGATGAGCTGATCAAACTCTTTGAGCAGAACTCGCAACTGCTGGTCGCGCCCCTGCATCGGGCGAGTGGAGAACACCATCTCGGCCATTTCCTGAATACCTGACGCATTGGGCAGCGGCAAATCCTGCTCCAGAATCATCTTCATGCGGGGCAGAAAGATCCACTGCAGCCATTGCTCGAACTCCAGAGTATCCACGGCAAAGGGCTGAGTGCTGGCCAGTGCCTCGGCACTGGGCACAACGTCGTCCCACAGGCCCTGCACACGCAACTCACGCTCGATCAGCAGCAACTGTTCGGCGATCCTGGGAAAGCGCCCATCCATCACAGCGAAACCCGAGCTTTCTGGCGCGCCTGCGCTGCACCTGCGGCATCACCCTGTTTCTCACGCGCCTGGGCAATCAGCTCCCACAGGCTTGCCTGGAGATCAGGGCGGCCGTTGGCAAAGCTCAGGCCACGGCGAGCGAACTGCTCGGCCTGGGGCGCATCCCCCTGGGCCATGCGTACCTGAGCCAGGCGATACAGCACCTGCGGCTCGCGTGGCGCAACACGCTGCGCTCGCTCGAGGCTGGAGGAAGCACCGTTCAAGTCACCACTGGACTGCTGCTGTTGCGCAGTGGTCAGCAACGCCAGCACCGGGCCATCCAGTTGCTCATCGGCCGACAGACCACCGGCCCGGGCCGAAGGGATGCCACTGGGCGTAGAGGGCATGTTGTAAGTGCCCTGACTGATCGGTGCCGACTGATAACCGGAGCCGTCCACCGGCCCCGGGGTAATAGGCCCTGAAGTGACCGGCCCCGGAGTAATGGGCGAACTGCTGATCGGCGCCGAGGCCGTAGCGCCGCCGCCCGGAACCATTACCACTACGCCGGAATCTTCCGGAATCGCCTGTGCCTGAGCCTGCGCCGGGCGCTTGATGGTCGTCTGGCGAAAGCCTCCGGAGGCGGAAATCCGCTCGCTGTTGGACACGGCAGTGCCGGAATCCACGACGGGAATAGAGCCGCGCTGCACACTGGCGCAACCGTTGAGCAACGCCAGAGCTGTAATAGCTGGAATCCACCACTTGTTCACGTCAAACCCTCATCGCTTAGTTCATCCAGCCCTTGACCCAATCCATCACCGAATCGCCGCCTGCCGGGTTTTCTCCCCCACAGGAAGCACCGGGAGGCGGTTCGCTGCCGCGAATATACGGCATCTGCACAGCCCCCGGACAGTTGGCATCGGAGCCCTGCCCGGTACGCGAATCGACCCAGGCCTGAACCACGTTGTCCGGCTGCGGCATATCCAGCGGCAGCGGGTCGGCCTTGCGCATGAAACTGGTCCACACCTGCAAGGCGCCGGTAGCACCGGTAAACGGCGTCTTGCCGTTATCGTCGCGACCCAGCCAGACCACGGCTAGCAGGTCCTGGCTGAAACCGGCGAACCAGCTGTCACGGGAATCGTTACTGGTACCGGTCTTGCCCGCCAACGCTAGAGTCTTGGGCAACACGTTGTACACCGAGCTGCCGGTGCCTTCGCGCATCACCCGCTGCATTGCGCTTTGAATCAGATAGATCGAGCCGGCATCAAAACGCTGCTGAATCTGGAAGGGATAGCGCTTGAGCGGCTCGCCTTCCGCTGTCAACACGCTGCGAATCCCGCGCATCGGCGTATTGAAGCCGCCATTGGCCAGCGTCTGGTACATGGTCGCCACTTCCATCGGGCTCATGCCCCCTGCCCCCAGCAGCATCGATGGGAAGGCCGGGAACTCGCGGGTCACCCCCAGGCGCCCAAGGGTCTTCAGGACATTGGGCACACCCACTTCCAGGCCGAGCCGTGCGGTAGACAAGTTGTAGGAGTGAGCCAGGCCCTGGTACAGGAACACCGTACCGTGGGAGCGCCGGTCATAGTTCTGCGGCTTCCACACCTGGCCGTCTGCGCCTTTTACCGAGAACGCCTCATCCGACAGCCAACTGGTCAGGGTGTACTGGCTGGGCTTTTCCAGGGCGGTCAGGTAGACCGCCGGCTTGATCAACGAGCCCACCGGGCGCACCGCATCCAAGGCCCGGTTGAAACCGGCAAAGCTGGCTTGACGACTGCCGATCATGGCCTGGACCTCGCCCGTTTCCGGGTTGGTCACCACCATTGCCGCCTCGACGTCTTCCGAGCCCTTGCGCCCGGCCAGGCGCTTGAAGGTGTCGTTGACCGAGGCTTCAGCTTTCATCTGCAGGATCGGATCGAAACTGGTGAAGATCCGCAGGCCTTCTTCAGTCAAGTCTTCATCACGGTAGTCTTCGCGCAACTGACGCTTGACCAGGTCGAGGAAACCGGGGAAGGAACTGTCCGCCAGGCTGCCGCGCTTGGTTACGCCCAGCGGCATCTTCTTCGCCGCCTCCACCTGTTCCGGGGTAGCCACGCCCTGCTGTGCCAGCAGATCGAGCACCAGGTTACGCCGCTCCAGGGCACGTTCCGGGTAGCGCCGCGGGTTGTAATAGGAAGGCCCTTTGACCATCCCGACCAACAGCGCCACCTGGTGCAACTTGAGTTCGGACAGAGGCTGGCTGAAGAAGAACTGGCTGGCCAGACCGAAACCGTGCACCGCACGCTGACCGTCCTGGCCAACGAAGACCTCGTTGAGGTAGGCCTCGAGAATCTCGCGCTTGTCGTAATGCAGCTCCAGCAACAACGCCATCATCGCTTCATTGAGCTTGCGCGACAGGCTGCGCTCGTTGGTCAGGAAGAAGTTTTTCACCAACTGCTGGGTCAGGGTACTACCGCCCTGGCGCATCTGGCCGGACGAAGTGTTGACCCAGATCGCACGGGCAATCGACTTGGGCGACACCCCGTGGTGTGAATAGAAGTCGCGGTCTTCCACCGCCACCAGAGTTTCCAGCAGATACGGCGGAACCTGATCGATCTTGATCAGGATCCGGTCTTCGAGGTTCTTCGGGTACAGGCCGCCGATCAGCAATGGCTCCAGGCGCACCACCGCGAGCTTGGCCCCCTTGCTGCCGGACAGTTCCGCCACGTAATCGCCGGAGAAGCGCACGCGCACCGGCTGAGCCTGCTCCAGCCCTTCATAGAACTGGAAGCCGCGGGTGTTCAGGTCCACGGTATTGCCATTGACCGAGGCTGCGCCCGGGCCGTTGGCGACACTTTCACGGCGATAGCCCAGAGCGTCGAGTTCCGTAAGGAAATCGTCCTTGCTGAGCTTTTGTCCGACGAACAGCTCAAGCGGGCGGGCGTAGACCTTGGCCGGAATGGTCCAGCGCTTGCCGGAGAATTTTTCCTGGACCACGGCATCGAGGTAAACCGCAAAGCCGGCGAGCACCACCAAACCGACCAGACTAAGCTTGAGGGCCCAGCCCAGCCAGGGGCGCAGGCCACCAGACGGCGTTTTTTTAGCAGAACGAGGGGATCGGGTACGAGTCATGGCGGCGGATTATACGCACTTTATTCATCGTCAACATGCGCCACCCGAGGTTTGCCTTAGTGCGCTCAGCGGCCATAATGACGCCCTCGATTTTCCCGACTCTGAAGGATCGCCTGTGAGCCAGTCACTGATCGCTGCCCTGCAAAACCCCGCCTTGTTTCCTCATCCCGTAGAAGGGTTTCAGGTCATCGAAACCCACATCTCCTGGGTTCTGCTCACCGGCCCCTTTGCCTATAAAGTGAAGAAGCCGGTCAATTTCGGCTTCCTCGACTTCACCAGCCTGGACGCCCGCGAGCACTTCTGCGGCGAAGAGTTGCGCCTGAACCAGCGCCTGACCGAGGACCTGTACCTGGAAGTCCTGCCGATCACCGGTAGCGCCGAAGCCCCGGTACTGGGCGGCGATGGTCCGGCTATCGAATACGTACTGAAAATGCGTCAGTTCCCGCAAAGCCAGTTGCTCAGCACCTTGCAGGCCAACAGCGAGCTGACCACTGCGCACATCGATGAGATGGCCAGGCAGATCGCCCACTTCCACCTCAACGCGCCCAAGGTTCCAGCTGAGCATGAAGCCGGCACCCCGGAGAGCGTGATGGCTCCGGTGCGTCAAAACTTCGAGCAAATCCGCCCGTTCCTCAGCGACAAGGCCGACCTGCAACAACTTGAAGCCCTGCAAGCCTGGGCCGAAACCAGCTTCGAACGCCTCAAGCCTCTGCTGGCCCAACGCAAGAGCGAAGGTTTCATTCGTGAATGCCATGGCGATATCCACCTGGGCAACGCCACCCTGATCGACGGCAAGGTGGTGATTTTCGACTGCATCGAATTCAACGAACCGTTTCGTTTCACCGACGTCTACGCCGATACCGGCTTCCTTGCCATGGACCTGGAAGACCGCGGCCTGAAGAGCCTGGCGCGACGCTTCATCAGCCAGTACCTGGAGCTGACCGGCGACTACCAGGGCCTGGAGCTGCTCAATTTCTACAAGGCCTACCGTGCACTGGTACGCGCCAAGGTCAGTCTGTTCAGCATGCCTGCCGATGCCACGCCGGTGCAGCGCGCCACCACCCTGCGCCAGTACCGCAACTACGCCAATCTGGCGGAGAGCTACAGCACCATTCCATCGCGTTTCCTGGCCATCACCTCAGGCATTTCGGCGGTCGGCAAGAGCCGCGTGGCCATGCGCCTGGTAGAGGCACTGGGCGCCGTTCGCCTGCGCTCCGACGTAGAGCGCAAGCGCCTGTTCGGCGAGCAACAGGTGCCCAACGACCCACACGCTGGCATCTATAGCAGCGAAGCCAGCAGCGCCACCTACGCGCGCCTGCATGAAATCGCCGAAACCATCCTGCGTGCCGGCTTCCCGGTAGTGATCGACGCGACCTACCTCAAACGTGCCCAGCGCGATGCCGCGGCCAAAGTGGCCGAGGCCACTGGTACGCCCTGCCTGATCATCGACTGCAACGCTCCTGAGGCAGTGGTTGCCAGCTGGCTGGCCCAGCGCCAGGCTGATCAGAACGATCCATCCGACGCCACTCTGGAAGTGATTGCCAACCAGCAAGCCACTCGCGAAGCGCTGACCGACGAAGAGCTGCTGCGCAGCAAGCGCATAGAAACCAACGAAAGCGGCAGCCTGGACGCCCTGGTTGCCAACATTCGCCAACGCCTCCCTGGCCTGTAAACGGTCATTTCAGCCGTGAAGTGGCAAAGACTTCACGGCTGAAAAATAGTGGCACTATACTGGCGTCATAAATCCAACACTGGTGACGTCGCCATGAGCCAACCGAAACTTCTCGACACTCCGCTTTACGCCCTGCTGCATAAAGACGACATCGTCGGCTTCAACCGCGAACGCCCGAAAGATCAACCCATCGACATGCGCGGCGGGGATTTCCGCGGCCTCGACCTGCGGGAACTGAACGCACAAGGCATCGATTTCACTGACGCCTACTTTCGCTCCGCGGATCTGCGGGGGCTGGACTTGAGAAACTCGTCCATGGAAGGCGCCAGCCTCGCCCATGCACAGATTTCCGGCGCCTACTTTCCGGTGGAACTGAGCGCCGACGAGATTCTCATGTCGGTCAATTTCGGCACCCGCCTGCGTTACCGCACTCGCTGACCCCCGCCGCCCGTCTTTGTCCGGCGTTCTGTTCAGCGCCGGACCTGGTCCGCTTTCTCGCCTGCACCCCGCCCTTCGCATGGCCTGCCCCCCCTCCCTTCGAGCTTCACCGCTGCGCCCTTAGAAGCATTTGCGCCAAACCCGACCAAAGAACAGCGCGTTTTCTACTGAGCGCTACACTCCTCTGAGGCTGCCCACTCACCATTCGGCCATCGCCAGGAGGCTTAATGAATGATGAACTGCAACACCTGAAGAACCTTGGCAAGACATCGGCACAATGGCTGCATGCAGTGGGCATCCATAGCGCTTCCGACTTGCGCCGCCTGGGTGCGGTGGACGCCTACCGGGCCGTGCGGACCCGTGGTTTTCGTGCGTCGAAAGTCTTGCTCTATGCCATCGAGGGCGCCCTGATGGACATGCACTGGAACGACCTTCCCGCCGAACGCAAAGAGGCGTTGAACAAGCAACTGGACGCCATTTCCTCTCGTCACAAAAACTGACTGGCAGAGCCAAATGTATCTAATGGGGGAGCAGCCGGCTTACGCCGACGCCTTGATCAACAGACTGCAGAGCATTCCGCCGCAATTGCTGGACGGGCTTGCGCCCAGCGGCCCGACGTTGGAACTTGGCCCCATCGCTGAGCTGTCCAGCGTATTGCCCGGCGACCAGTTGTTCCTGCTGGCAAGTGGCGTGATCCAGGCCAGTGTCGAAGAGCGGCCACTGTTCTACCTGCATGAAGGCGACCTGGTGGGGCTGCGGCGCGGCATCGAACTCCCGCAGTGGCAACTGCACTGCGATACGCCGCTGCAACTGATTCCCTATCTGAGGACTGAAGTGTTTCGGCACATCCAGGCCGACGTACAACGCTCGGAACTGCTCGTACAGTACCTGATCGGCCAGACCGCCCTGCTGTCCGATGCCATTGCTCGTCTCAAGCCGCCAGAGTTGCGCAGCAGCAACGGTTTCAAGCGCGTGGAGGCGGGCGAAAGGCTGATTACCCAGGGGGATGAGGCAGATCATGTGTTTGTAATACTCGAAGGCCATGCGCAGGCCTTCGTCGACGGGCACAAGGTCGGCGACGTCCCCAAGGACGAGATTTTCGGCGCCATGGCAGTGTTCACCGGAGAAAAACGCAGCGCCAGCGTGATCGCCAGCGAACCCAGCACCATCATGCTGATTCCCAAGGACCAGTTTCTCAGCCTGACCCAGAGCAATCCGCGCATTGCCCACAGCCTGATCGAAAGTATGGCGCGCCGCATCGACCTGTTGAACAAGGAAGTGACCCGGCTCATGACCTTGAACAACTCGAACTGACCCCGGATTCCAGGCAGATCCAAACGGACGTTTGGCAAAATATGCAGAAATCTGAAAAGCCTTGTTGACTTCGAAATGAGAATCGTTATGATTATCACAACTGGTCGCGAGATCAGTCGATAACCTGGAAGACCAGTGGTTCGGACTCTCAGATTATCTCCTCATCAGGCTAATCACGGTTATTTGACCCGGCTCTTGCCGGGTCTTTTTTTGCCCGCAGAAAAGCCCTCCGATCAGGGCCTCAGTTGCGCGCAATAGTCCTTGGCGGGCTGGGGCGGCGTATACCAGACGTAGTCGGCCGATGCCGCGGCAACCTGTTGCCCCTGCTCCGCCAGAATCAACACCACCACCTCCTGGCTTCGGTCCAGATCGGCAAGATGCAGAGGCACGCCAAGATCCTTGCGACCGTGAAACGCCCCGGCCAGCAACAGGGCCGGAGCCGGAGCCGCCAGCAGCTGTTCAGCCATGCGTCGGTCCCGTTGCTGCTGCACCGCCCGCATTGCCGGCACCTGGCTCTCCGGCAGCAAGCCACAGTGCGATTCGCGGATTTGCCCGGCCAATGCCTCGATCACCGACGGTGCGTTGCTCCGTGTGCCGGTCAGGACGGGCGCCCGTGCATAAATGGCACGCACCTCCTGGCGATCCAGATTGGCAGCGAGCAAGGGATAGGGCTGACGCAGGGCAAAACCCACCAGCGGGCCGTAGAGGCTCCAGTCCCAGCCTGATTGCCAGGCCAACCTGCCGGGTAGGTCATCAGGCAACCGCCCCCCATCAATGGAGCGTTTTACCCCATCGACTTCTGGCTGCTGATCCGGGTTGAGCATTTCCAGCAACAGACTGCCCTGTGGCCGCTCCCGGGCCATGGAGCGCAAGAGCCAGAGTTGCAGGACATGATGATCGGGATTGTCATGCTGCTCGCCAATGATCACTCGGGGGGCCCGTGCCAGGCGCCCTACCAGTTCGACAGGGGTCAGCGCCTTGGCACTGCGCAGCTCAATGATACTGCCGGGCGCCGAAGCCACCGGCGGCGGCAGGATCCCCGGCATGCTGTGACAGGCGGCCAGCAGCATGGCCAGCAACAATGGCAATACGCGCATCAGGTCTCTCCGGGCTTCGCCTCAGCGGGCGATGATCAACGGGTGCCCGCGTTCGGGATGCTCCTGCACCAGAACTTCCAGGCCGAACACCGCCTTCAGGGGCTCAGGCCGCAGTACCGCGGTCGGTGTTCCCAATGAATGCGGGCGGCCGCCTTCAAGCAACAAGACCCGGTCACAATAACGCGCAGCCAGATTCAGGTCATGCAGGATGACCAGCACCGCCGCGCCGCGGTCGGCGAAGGCTCGAATGGCCTGCAAGGTGACGTGCTGGTGCAAGGGGTCGAGTGCAGAAGTCGGCTCATCCAGCAGCAGGTTGTGCCCTGGCTGGCCCGGCCACAGTTGCGCCAGGACCCGCGCCAGATGCACCCGCTGGCGCTCGCCGCCGGACAGCGCGAGATAGCTGCGCCCCGACAGGTGCGCCACATCGGCAGCATTCAAAGCAGCGTTGACGATTTCCTCGTCACGCACGCGCCCGGTCTGATGGGGCAAACGCCCCAGCGCCACCACCTCCTCCACACGAAAGGCGAAATCCAGGCTCGAAGCCTGGGGCAGCACTGCCAGGCGCTGCGCACGCTCGGCGCCCGACCAATGAGCCAGTTCCTGATCATCCAGCAGCACCTGCCCCTGATGAGCCGCCAGTTCACCACTCAAGCCCCCCAAGAGGCTGCTTTTACCTGCACCATTAGGGCCGAGGACTCCCAGCACCTCGCCCGGCAGCAACTGCAGGTCGATGCCAGCCAGGACGTCTTTGCCGCCGCGCCGCACATGCAGGTTCTCGACTCGCAGCATCAGGCACGCCCTCGCAACAACAGGTACAGAAAGAATGGCGCACCGATAAAGGCCGTGACGATACCGATGGGCAACTCGGCAGGCGCCAGCGCCAGGCGCGCCACCAGGTCAGCCAACAGCAGCAGGCTGGCTCCGGCCAGGATCGAGGCCGGGAGCAAGGTTCGGTGATCCGGACCGGACAACAGGCGCACCAGATGCGGCACCACCAGGCCGACAAAACCGATCATTCCCGCCGCCGCCACGGCAGCGCCCACACCCAGCGCGGTGCAGAACACCAGCTCGCGCTTGAGACCTTCGACATCGATGCCAAGGTGCTTGGCCTCGGACTCGCCCAACAGCAGTGCATTCAACGCCTTGGCCCGGCGCGGCAGCCACAGCGCAACCGCGGCGGTCACCAGCAGCAAGGGCCACAAGCGCTGGTAACTGGCACCATTCAGGCTGCCCAGGTTCCAGAAAGTCAGAGTGCGCAACGTGGCGTCGTCCGCCAGATAGGTGAACAACCCCACCGCCGAACTGGCCAGCGCCGTCAGGGCAATCCCCGCCAGCAGCATGGTTGCCACATGGGTCTGCCCGTTGCGCCGCCCCAGGCGATACACCAGCGCCGTCACCCCCAGGCCGCCAAGGAAGGCACACAGGGAGAGCAAATAAGGGCCGACAGCCTCTGGCAGGCCGCCGAACATCGAGCCGCCAACAATGGCGATGGCCGCACCCAATGCTGCACCACTGGAAACCCCCACCAACCCCGGGTCTGCCAGGGGGTTGCGAAACAGCCCCTGCATGGCGACCCCGGACAGCGCCAGAACTCCGCCCACCGCAAGACCGAGCAGAGTCCGGGGCAAGCGAATCTGTCCCAGGATCAGTTCCGCCTGCTCCAGGCCCTGCCCGTCGATCGGCAATCCAAGCAGGCGCAAGGCGGCACGCAAGGTATCAAACAAGGGCAGGCTGACAGGGCCCAGGGCCAGGGACAGCCAGATCGCCACAAGGCACAGGACACCCAGCCCGATAAACAGTGTTCGAGGCTTGACCAGACGACTCATTGGGCCGGCTTGGCCTGGGGATAAAAGGCGCTGGAGAGGCGTTTCAGGCTATCAGGCAAGCGAGGGCCCAGGCCTCCCACCAGCAAGGTCGGGTCCAGTTCCACCACCCGCCCGGCCTTGGCCGCCGGTGTGGATGCCAGCACCGGGTTCTCCTTGAACAGTGCGGCACGAGCGGCATCGCCGGTCAGGCTGCGATCGGAGAACACCAGCACATCCGGATTCAACCCCGCCAGGGATTCGACCGAGAATGGCTTATAGCCGGTATGAGTCGCCAGGTTGCGCCCACCGGCCTGTTGCAATAGCCAATTCGCGGAGGTGTCCTTGCCGGCGATCAGGGGTTTGCCGCCGGCATGCCCGAGCAACAACAGCACCCCGGGCGGCGCGTGCTGCGCTTGAGCCTGGGCGACCCAGGCCTGCTGCTGCCCAAGTTGTTGCTGATAGCCCTGGAACAGTTGCCCGGCCTGCTCTTCTCGGCCCAGCAATAGCCCCAGGTGCTGCAGGGTAGCTTGCAAGGTCGGCAAGTCGGCCTTGGCGGAAAACAGTTCGACCTTGACCCCGGCACTGCGGATCTGCGAAAGCACTGGCGGCGGCCCCATCTCCTCGGTACCCACCAGAATCTGCGGCCGCAGGCTGAGAATGCCTTCGGCCGACAACTGACGCTGATAGCCGATGCTCGGCAGCGCCTTGAGCGACTCCGGGTGCTGGCTGGTGGTATCGACGCCCACCAGCTTGGACTCGGCCCCCAGAGCCGTTATCCACTCGGACAAGGCCCCACCGGCACTGACCCAACGCTGCGGCAACTCATCAGCGGTGGCCCACTGGCTCACCAGCAATCCGGCACAGAACGCAATGGCGCAGGCACTCAGGCGCATAAGAACATTTCCTTCATTAAAGTGGGGGCCCGCGCAGCTGCTGTCCATGTGACATGCCGGACAGGCCGGGCATCGAAAGGAACAAGCGCCCCGTAACGGGCGGGGCGGCCATTTGATAATTGTTTTCATTTAGCCGTCAAGCGCCGACATGTTTCATCCTGCAGCCGGAAAGAAACTGTGACAGCCTGGACGCAGAGCCTTCGGACCAAGAGGATAGCCATGAAATTTCTTTGCGCCGGCAACGATCTGCCCGAAGCCGGCAGCCGGGGCTTCCAGCTCTCCGGGCTGAAGCTGTTCGCCGTGCGGCGCGAGCAGCGGGCCTATGTCTATGCCAATCGCTGCCCGCACCGGGGAGTGGCGCTGGAGTGGCAGACTGACCAGTTCCTCGACCCCAGCGCCAGCCTGATCCAGTGCGCCACCCATGGCGCCCTGTTTCTGATCGAGAGCGGAGAGTGCGTGGCCGGACCTTGCGCCGGCCAGTTCCTGGAGAGCATCGGCTGCCATGAAGACAGCCAGGGGATCTGGGTGGACCTCTAATCCCCGAGCAACACTTCAAGACGCCGGTCGATGCACACTTGCTCGGCCGTCAGGCACACACCATAGGCCAGCACCTCAACCCCCGCCGCGCGGGCTTCGCGCAGGGCAGCGGCGTAACCCGGATCGATCTCCTGCGCCGGCCGCACCGCGTCGATGCCCGAAAGGTTGACGCAATACAGCTGAACCGCCCGCACGCCCTCCCGGGCCAGGCTCGCCAGTTCCCGCAGATGCTTGGCGCCGCGCTGGGTCACGGCATCGGGAAACGCTGCCACCGGCGTGCCATCGAAGCCCAGGGTGACGCTTTTGACCTCGACGTACGCCGGACCGTCCGGGTAATCCAGGCGAAAATCGATACGGCTGTTCTCTTGCCCGTACGGCACCTCGCGCTTGAGCCCGGTGAAGCCGTTCAACTCGCTGATAAGCCCCGCCCGCAAGGCTTCTTCCACCAGCCCGTTGGCCCGCCCGGTGTTGACGCAGGCCAGGCGGCCTTGAGGGGTTTCGCTGATTTCCCAGGTGCCCGGCAACTTGCGCTTGGGGTCATTGGAGCGGCTGAACCACACCTGCCCGCCCTCGACCATGCAATTGAGCATCGAGCCGGTATTGGGGCAATGGATGGTCAACAGCTCGCCGGTGGTGGTTTCGATGTCTGCCAGGAAGCGCTTGTAACGACGCAGCAGACGCCCCTCTTCCAGGGGAGGATCGAAGCGCATCAGGCGTGCCAGCTCTGCAGGCCACGGGCGATACGCTCAACCGCCTCCTGCAGGCGTTCCAGGCTCTGGGTATAGGCAAAGCGCACATGATGGCCAGCCTGATGCCGGCCGAAGTCCAGGCCAGGGGTAAAGGCCAGGTGCTCGGTTTCCAGGAAGTGCCGGCAAAAGGCGAAGGCATCACCGCCGAAGGCGCTGATGTCCGCGTACAAGTAGAACGCCCCTTCAGGCTCCACAGCGATGCCGAAGCCCAACTCACGCAAGGCTGGCAGCAGGAAATCCCGGCGGCGCCCGAACTCGGCGCGGCGCTCCTCGAGGATCTCCAGGGTCTGCGGCTCGAAGCACGCCAGCGCAGCATACTGGGCCATGCTCGGCGCACTGATATAGAGGTTCTGTGCCAGCTTTTCCAGTTCACCCACGGCTGCCGGCGGAGCTACCAGCCAGCCCAGGCGCCAGCCGGTCATGCCGAAATATTTGGAGAAACTATTCAGGACGAAAGCGCTGTCATCCACTTCCAGAACGCTGGCGGCATCGGTGCCATAGGTCAGGCCATGGTAGATCTCGTCCACCACCAGATGCCCGTTGCGAGCCTTAATCGCGGTGGACAACCCCGCCAACTCGTCCCGGCTCAGGACCGTGCCGGTGGGGTTCGCCGGCGAGGCCACCAGGGCGCCCACGCTGTCCTGATCCCAATAGCGCTCCACCAGGTCCGGCGTCAGTTGGTAACGCACATCCGGCCCCACCGGGACCAACTGCGCAGCCCCTTCCACCAGACGCAGAAAATGCCGGTTGCACGGATAACCCGGGTCCGCCAGCAGCCAGTGCTTGCCCGGGTCCACCAACAGGCTGCTGGTCAACAGCAAGGCACCGGAACCACCGGGGGTGATCATGATCCGCTCGGGATCGATGTCCAGGCCGTAACGCTGCTGATAAAAGCCGGAAATCGCCCCTCGCAGCTCGGGAATTCCGCGGGCTGCGGTGTAGCGCGTCTTGCCGGCGCTCAGCGCGGCCTGCCCGGCCTTGATGATCGGCTCGGCGGTGGTGAAGTCCGGTTCGCCGATTTCCAGGTGAATCACATCATGCCCGGCGGCTTGCAGCTCATTGGCGCGGGCCAGCAAGGCCATGACATGGAAAGGTTCGATAGCGCGACTACGCGCACTGTAGGGCTGAGCCATTAGCCTTCCTTCATTGATTCGAGGGGGGAGCAAAGGACCGATTCTACCCATCTGATCAAGCCCGGGAGAACCCAGGCGGATCCGAGCGGTCTGTTGCTTGCGCCAACTGGCGCCAACACAACCCGCAGACTTGACTAAAATCAATGATTGAACGAACCGATCAGCAAGCCATGTCAGGCTTTTCCCATATCCATGGACGAAGCAGGACATAGGCTCGACAACCGGGAGTAGCGCGCTCTGGTTTGATCTGGTAAGTTCGCCCGCTTGCAGCCGCAGGGCCGGCAAGTGTCGGAGATGGAGCAATCCTGCGCAATGGATTACAAGAGTAGAGGCGGTCCATTCATGCCCACCCAAGCAAAGCAACAGATTCAATCGATCAGCGGTTTTGAACCTTACGTTGAAACTGCGGGCGAAGAGTACATGGGCAAGCCCATGCGCGAGCACTTCACCAAGATCCTGAACAAGTGGAAACAGGACTTGATGCAGGAAGTCGACCGCACTGTTGATCACATGAAAGACGAAGCGGCCAACTTCCCCGACCCGGCTGACCGTGCCAGCCAGGAAGAAGAGTTCAGCCTCGAACTGCGGGCCCGCGATCGCGAGCGCAAGTTGATCAAGAAGATCGACAAGACCCTGCAACTGATCGAAGACGAAGAATACGGCTGGTGCGAATCCTGCGGCGTCGAGATCGGCATTCGCCGGCTGGAAGCCCGCCCAACCGCCGACATGTGCGTCGACTGCAAGACACTGGCGGAAATCAAGGAAAAACAGGTCGGCAAATAATCGCCGGCTGGAACCTGAAACGGAGCGTACCCACGCTCCGTTTTCGTTTCTACCTTCCCTGCAAGAGCAAGCCCGCTCGCCAAAGCGATCCCCCGGCACCATCGTCACCCCGGGGCCAGACGAAGTAACATCCGCTCCATGACTGCCTCCACCTCTTCCTCGTACATCGGGCGCTTCGCCCCCACTCCCAGCGGCTATCTGCATTTCGGCTCTCTGGTTGCCGCGCTTGCCTCCTATCTTGATGCCCGCGCCGTCGGCGGCCGCTGGCTGCTGCGCATGGAGGACCTTGACCCGCCCAGGGAAGAGCCCGGTGCCCAGGCGGCCATTCTCAAGGCTCTGGAAAGCTACGGCTTCGAATGGGACGGGCAGATGATCCGCCAGAGCGATCGCCACGACGCCTATGGCGAAGTCCTCAATCGCCTGTTCCAGCAGGGCCTGGCCTATGCCTGCACCTGTTCGCGCAAACAGCTGGAGCCCTACCATGGCATTTACCCGGGACTGTGCCGCAACCTCGGCCACGCCCAGGACGACGCCGCGATCCGCCTGCGGGTACCCGAACTGGAGTATCGCTTCGTCGACCGGGTCCAGGGCGAATACCGCCAGCACCTGGGTCGGGAAGTGGGGGACTTCGTGATCCGCCGCCGCGACGGTCTCTACGCTTACCAACTGGCCGTGGTGCTCGACGATGCCTGGCAAGGCATCACTGATATCGTGCGCGGCGCCGACCTGCTGGATTCCACACCGCGCCAGCTGTACCTGCAGGAACTGCTGGGCCTTTCCCAGCCCCGCTACTTGCATGTACCGCTGATCACCCAGCCGGACGGGCACAAACTGGGCAAGTCCTACCGCTCGCCCCCGCTGACCGAGGATCAGGCCCCGCCCCTGCTGCTGCGCGCCCTGCGGGCACTGGGCCAGAAGCCACCGGCCGACCTCGATGGCGCCAGCGTCGCGCAGATAATGGCCTGGGGCATGGCCCACTGGGATGCCGCCCTGATTCCACGCACACTGAGCGTGCCGGAAGCGCAATTAAGCTGACGCCACTTGCAGCTTGGCGCCCATCCGTTACCATCGCCGCACGTTTTCGGGCACGCACACAATAAAGAGAGGCCGAGATGTACATCTATCGCTTGGTCCTGCTCCTGGTAGTGGGGATCTATCTGTTCTCCCCCGCCATCATGGATTGGTGGATCGATGCTACTGGCGCCTGGTATCGCCCGTATCTGCTCTGGCTGATTCTGATCGTCGTGACCTTCATCCTGCAGAGCCAAAAAGATGCCGATGAGCTTTAGCCTGACCCAGATGATCCTGATCAGCGCCGCCTACCTGGCGGTGCTGTTCGGCGTTGCCTGGATCAGTGAGCGCGGGATGATCCCCCGCTCGATCATTCGCCACCCGCTGACCTACACCCTGTCACTCGGGGTCTATGCCAGTGCCTGGGCGTTCTACGGCACGGTCGGCCTGGCCTACCAGTACGGCTATGGCTTCCTGTCCAGCTACCTGGGGGTTTCCGGGGCCTTCCTGCTGGCACCGGTACTGCTCTACCCGATCCTGAAAATCACCCGCACCTACCAGCTGTCATCCCTGGCCGACCTTTTCGCCTTCCGTTTTCGCAGTACCTGGGCCGGTGCGCTGACCACGATCTTCATGCTGATCGGCGTGCTGCCATTACTGGCGCTGCAGATCCAGGCCGTGGCCGACTCCATTGGCATTCTCACCCACGAGCCAGTGCAGCATCGGGTGGCGCTGAGCTTTTGCGCGCTGATCACCTTGTTCACGATCTTCTTCGGCTCGCGGCATATCGCCACCCGAGAAAAACATGAAGGCCTGGTGTTCGCCATTGCCTTCGAATCGGTGATCAAGCTGATCGCCATTGGCGGTGTCGGCCTGTACGCGCTGTACGGGGTATTCGACGGCCCGCAACAACTGGAACTCTGGCTGCTGCAGAACCAGACTGCCCTTGCCGCACTGCATACACCCCTTCAGGAAGGCCCGTGGCGCACCCTGCTACTGGTGTTCTTCGCCTCGGCGATCGTCATGCCGCACATGTACCACATGACCTTTACCGAGAACCTCAACCCTCGCGCCCTGGTCAGCGCCAGTTGGGGGCTGCCGCTGTTCCTGCTGCTGATGAGCCTGGCAGTGCCGCTGATTCTCTGGGCCGGCCTCAAGCTCGGCGCTACCACCAACCCGGAATACTTCACCCTGGGCATCGGCATCGCCGCCAACAGCCCGGCCCTGGCTCTGCTGGCCTATGTCGGCGGGCTGTCGGCCGCCAGCGGCCTGATCATCGTCACCACCCTGGCGCTCTCGGGGATGGCCCTGAACCACCTGGTGCTGCCGCTCTACCAGCCGCCGGCGGAGGGCAACATCTACCGCTGGCTGAAGTGGACCCGCCGCGCCCTGATCGTCGCCATTATCATGGCCGGCTACGCCTTCTACCTGCTGCTGGGCGCCGAGCAGGACCTGGCCAACCTGGGGATCGTGGCCTTTGTCGCCACCCTGCAATTTCTTCCGGGCGTGCTGTCGGTACTGTACTGGCCGACCGCCAACCGCCGGGGCTTCATCGCCGGCCTGCTGGCGGGGATCCTGGTGTGGCTGGTGACCATGCTGCTGCCGTTGATCGGCAACCTGCAGGGTTTCTACATCCCGCTGCTGAACATGATCTACGTCCTGGACGACACCAGTTGGCATATGGCGGCCATCGCCTCGCTGGCGGCCAACGTCCTGATGTTCACCCTGATCTCGCTGTTCACCAATGCCAGCACCGAGGAGGCCAGCGCCGCCGAAGCCTGTGCCGTGGACAACGTGCGCCGTCCGCAGCGCCGGGAACTGCACGCCGCCTCGCCCCAGGAGTTCGCCACCCAACTGGCCAAGCCGCTGGGGGCCAAGGCAGCCCAGAAGGAAGTGGAGCAGGCCCTGCGTGATCTGTATCTGCCCTTTGACGAACGCCGACCTTACGCCCTGCGGCGCCTGCGCGACCGCATCGAAGCCAACCTGTCCGGATTGATGGGCCCCAGCGTCGCCCAGGACATGGTGGAAACCTTCCTGCCCTACAAGGCCGGTGGAGAAAACTACGTCACCGAGGACATCCACTTCATCGAAAGCCGGCTGGAGGACTACCACTCACGCCTCACCGGCCTGGCCGCCGAGCTCGATGCCCTGCGCCGCTATCACCGGCAAACCCTGCAAGAGCTGCCGATGGGGGTCTGCTCCCTGGCCAAGGACCAGGAGATCCTCATGTGGAACAAGGCCATGGAGGAGCTCACAGGCATACCAGCCCAGCACGTGGTGGGCTCGCGCCTGAGCACCATTACCAACCCGTGGAAGGACCTGCTGCAGGGCTTTATCAACCTGCCGGACGAACACTTGCACAAACAGCACCTGGCCCTCGATGGCCAGACCCGCTGGCTGAACCTGCACAAGGCCGCCATCGATGAGCCTCTGGCCCCGGGCAACAGCGGCCTGGTACTGCTGGTGGAAGACCTGACCGAAACCCAGACCCTGGAAGACAAGCTGGTGCACTCCGAACGCCTGGCCAGCATCGGGCGCCTGGCGGCCGGGGTGGCCCATGAGATCGGCAACCCGATTACCGGCATCGCCTGCCTGGCGCAGAACCTGCGCGAAGAACGGGAAGAGGACGGCGAACTGACGGAAATCAGCGAGCAGATCCTCGAACAGACCAAACGCATCTCGCGCATCGTCCAGTCACTGATGAGCTTCGCCCACGCCGGCAGCCATCAGCACAACGACGAGGCGGTGTGCCTGGCCGAAGTGGCCCAGGACGCCATTGGCCTGCTGGCGTTGAACCGGCGCAATTTCGAGGTGCAGTTCTTCAACCTGTGCGATCCCGACCACTGGGTCGACGGTGATCCCCAGCGCCTTGCCCAGGTACTGATCAACCTCCTTTCCAACGCCCGCGACGCCTCCCCTCCTGGCAGCGCGGTACGCGTCAAGAGCGAGGCTTTCGAGCACACGGTCGACCTGATCGTGGAGGACGAAGGCAGCGGCATTCCGAAGAACATCATGGACCGATTGTTCGAACCGTTTTTCACCACCAAGGACCCTGGGGAAGGCACCGGTCTGGGCCTTGCACTGGTCTATTCCATCGTTGAAGAGCATTATGGACAAATCACCATCGACAGCCCGGCCGATCCTCAAAGCCAACGCGGCACCCGTATCCGGGTGACTTTACCGCGTCATGTCGAAGCGACGTCCGCTGTGAACTGAGACCGTCGAGAGAATTGAATCAATGCCGCATATTCTGATCGTCGAAGACGAAACCATTATCCGCTCCGCCCTGCGCCGCCTGCTGGAACGCAACCAGTACCAGGTCAGCGAAGCCGGCTCAGTGCAGGAGGCACAGGAACGCTTCAGCATTCCCACTTTCGATCTGATCGTCAGTGACTTGCGCCTGCCAGGCGCCCCGGGCACCGAATTGATCAAGCTCGGCCAGGGCACTCCGGTGCTGATCATGACCAGCTACGCCAGCCTGCGCTCAGCCGTGGACTCGATGAAAATGGGTGCGGTGGACTACATCGCCAAGCCGTTCGATCACGATGAAATGCTCCAGGCCGTGGCGCGGATCCTGCGGGATCGGCAAAGCGCCGAAAATTCCCCGCCAGACCGTCCGGCCGCCAAGGCTGGCGCCACTGCGGAGCGGGCCGGTGCGGGCAACAACAATGGCGAAATCGGCATCATCGGTTCCTGCGCTCCCATGCAGGATCTGTACAGCAAGATCCGCAAAGTGGCGCCCACTGACTCCAATGTACTGATTCAGGGTGAATCCGGTACCGGCAAGGAACTGGTAGCCCGGGCCCTGCACAACCTGTCCAAGCGTGCCAAGGCACCGATGATTTCGGTGAACTGCGCAGCCATTCCGGAAACCCTGATCGAGTCCGAACTGTTCGGCCACGAGAAAGGCGCGTTCACCGGTGCCAGCGCCGGCCGTGCCGGCCTGGTAGAAGCTGCGGACGGCGGCACCCTGTTCCTCGACGAGATTGGCGAGCTACCGCTGGAGGCGCAGGCGCGATTGCTGCGAGTACTGCAGGAAGGCGAAATCCGCCGTGTCGGCTCGGTACAGTCACAGAAAGTCGATGTGCGCCTGATTGCAGCCACTCACCGCGACCTGAAAAGCCTGTCGAAAATAGGCCAGTTCCGTGAAGACCTGTACTACCGCCTCCACGTGATTGCCCTGAAACTGCCGGCCCTGCGTGAGCGCGGTGCAGACGTCAATGAAATTGCCAATGCCTTTCTGGCCCGCCAGAGCGCGCGCGTCGGCCGCACGGACCTTAAGTTCGCCGCCGATGCAGAACAGGCCATCCGCCATTACTCCTGGCCGGGGAACGTGCGCGAACTGGAGAACGCTGTCGAGCGTGCGGTCATTCTGTGCGAAAGCCCGGAAATCTCGGCCGACCTGCTGGGCATCGACATCGAACTGAGCGACCTGGAAGACGACGACTTCGTCGGCCTGCCCCCACAAGCGGGTAACACCAGCCACGAACCGACCGAAGACCTGTCCCTGGAGGACTACTTCCAGCACTTCGTCCTCGAACACCAGGACCACATGACCGAGACCGAGCTGGCACGCAAACTGGGCGTCAGCCGCAAATGCCTGTGGGAACGTCGTCAGCGCCTGGGCATCCCACGACGCAAGAGTGGGGTCGCCAGCGAAAGCTGAACCACGGCTGACGAAAACGCGGGTAACACTCGCTTTTGTGAAAAAAACTGTTACCTGCTCCATCGCACGTAACAGGAACCGGGGCTAAAGGTAACGAAGCCCCGGTTTTTTTTGCCCTGAAAAACACCCAACGGCACGCCTAACCCCTTGTTTTACTGGGGATCGCAAAAGTTGGCACGGCACCTGCTATATGTTTGGTACAAGAACAATAACAAGCAATGCACAAGACAATAAAAATAAGACGAATCGACTCACGCATAATAAAAACAACACGGCGGAGGCGCAGCTAACTGATTCTTTTGGAGAGGCGTTGTATTTGGGGCTTGCCCCACAACCAGGCCGAGAACAACAAAAACTGCCCTAAGGCAGAGCCTGAACTGGTTGGATCGAAAGGTCATTGCAACTCAGCGATCAAAGCAATCCGTTTGCTCTTGGCTCCCGATTGGGAGGGTCATCCTGGGTAAACCAGATGACAAGGGCGTTTAACAAAAACAAGAAGCCCGAAACCAATAATAAAAATAGAGCACGCAACTATTCTGGGGGAGCTTCGGCTCCCCTTGTGGTTTCCGGAATTCGTGTTTTTACTCCCCCGCCCCCATCCAACCTCGCCAAACCGCAGCTCAGCGCCAGCCTGTACAAGTCGCGGCAGCTTCCTACACCATCCTTCGACTAAATGCTAGAATCCCCGCCCATCATGCGGCCACTCTTCGTTTTGGCCGAATATTCCTTCAAACAGTGCATCCCATGCTGAAGAAGCTGTTCCAGTCATTCCGTTCTCCCTTGCGTCGTACGCAACATAAACGCAGCACGCCTGAAGTGCTCAATAGCAGCCAGCATTCGCTGCAACGTGCCCAGTTCAGCCGGTATGCGGTGAATATCGTCGAACGCCTGCAGAACGCCGGCTACCAGGCCTACCTGGTGGGTGGCTGCGTGCGCGACATGCTGCTCAATATCACCCCCAAGGACTTCGACGTCGCCACCAGCGCCACGCCGGAACAGGTCAAGGCCGAGTTCCGTAACGCGCGCATCATTGGCCGGCGTTTCAAGCTGGTGCACATCCACTTCGGTCGCGAAATCATCGAAGTTGCGACTTTCCGCGCCAATCACCCGCAAAACGAAGACGACGAGGACAGTAACCAGTCATCGCGCAACGAAAGCGGGCGGATCCTGCGGGACAACGTCTATGGCACCCTGGAAGAGGACGCGCAACGTCGCGACTTCACCATCAATGCCCTGTACTACGATCCGGTCAGCGAGCGCATTCTCGATTACGCCAATGGCGTACACGACATTCGCAACAACCTGATCCGCCTGATCGGCGATCCTCGCCAGCGTTATCAGGAAGACCCGGTACGTATGCTTCGAGCAGTACGCTTTGCAGCAAAACTGAACTTCGGCATCGAGAAACACACCGCCGCGCCCATTCGCGAACTGGCACCGATGCTGCGGGAAATCCCCTCGGCGCGCCTGTTCGAAGAAGTGCTCAAGCTGTTCCTCTCCGGCTACGCGGCGGACACCTTCGAAATGCTGGTGGACCTGCAACTGTTCGACCCGTTGTTCCCGGCCAGCGCCGAAGCCCTGGAGTACAACCCGACCTACACCCATACGCTGATCAGCGAAGCCTTGGTCAACACCGACCTGCGGATCAAGCAGAACAAGCCGGTGACCCCAGCCTTCCTGTTCGCCGCCCTGCTCTGGCCAGCCCTGCCGGCCCGGGTGCTGCGCCTGCAGGAGCGTGGCATGCCGCCGATTCCGGCCATGCAGGAAGCCGCCCACGAGCTGATCGCCGAACAGTGCCAGCGCATCGCTATTCCCAAGCGCTTCACCATGCCGATCCGCGAAATCTGGGATATGCAGGAACGCCTGCCACGGCGCAGCGGCAAGCGCGCCGACCAGTTGCTGGACAATCCGCGCTTCCGTGCCGGCTACGACTTCCTGCTGCTGCGCGAAAGCGCCGGCGAGCAGACCGATGGCCTGGGAGAATGGTGGACCGACTATCAGGACGCCAATGACGCCGAACGCCGCGACATGATCCGCGACCTCAGCGGCAAGGAAGACGCCAGTGGCGCGCCACGCAAGCGCCGGCGCAGCAGCGGTGCCAAGCGCAAGCGCAGCAGCGGCGCATCGGGCGAGTAATAGATGGAACGCATCTATATCGGCATGGGCAGCAATCTGGCAGCCCCTGAAGCACAACTGCGCAGTGCCACCGAGGCCCTCGCGCAGTTGCCCGAAAGCCGCCTGCACGGCGTATCGGCCTTCTACCAGAGCGACTCATTGCTCCCAGGCCAGCCACGCTATACCAACGCCGTCGCAGCGCTGGACAGCGCGCTGGCGCCGCTAGCCCTGCTGGACGCCTTGCAGGCCATCGAAAACCAGCAAGGCCGCGAGCGAAATGAGCGCTGGGGCCCACGTACCCTGGATCTGGACATCCTGTTGTTCGGCGATCGACTGATCGACGAACCCCGCCTCAAAGTCCCCCATTACCACATGCAGGCACGCCCCTTCGTGCTCTACCCGTTGGCGGAACTGGCCCCTGCCGACCTGCAACTGGCTGACGGCCGCACCCTGCACGAACTGCTCGCTGCCTGCCCATTTGTCGGCCTGGAACGCCCGGCCTGACCGCTGAAACGCATCAGTAACGGCGGTAACACTGGCAGCGTAACAATGCGGTAACACATCTAATTGACTTCCCGAGTTCTCCTCACGACTATAGGCGTCCCGTTGCCGCCATCACGGCGCTAAAGGGCGCAATTCAAGTGAGGCCGGTTCGCGGCAAGCCCGGGAAACGCCAGGCAGGGGCAGTTTTGCAACGGCGGTGGCACCCGCTGGCATGGCACCTCTTCTGGGCACAGAATGATGGGCCCGACGCCACAGGCGCGACTCCCGCAAGCCCGTTCAAATCGCTTGGAACCAGGCTGTATAAGCACGACAAAAGACCGTGCGCCTGAATAACGAAGAATCACGCGCGTTACTCGCAGTAGTTTCCAAAGCGCCTGAAATGAGGACCCCTTTCATGCCAGATATCACTCTGACCACCCTGCAAAGCCTCAAGCAGAAAGGTGAGAAAATCACCATGCTGACCTGCTACGACGCCACCTTCGCCCACACCTGCTGCGAGGCAGGCGTCGAAGTCCTGCTGGTAGGCGACTCCCTGGGCATGGTGCTGCAAGGACACGACAGCACCCTGCCCGTCAGCACCGCTGACATGGCCTATCACGTCGCGGCGGTCAAGCGCGGCAACAACGGGGCACTGATCCTGGCCGACCTGCCATTCATGTCCTACGCCACCACTGAACAGGCCCTGAGCAGTTCGGCCCAGCTGATGCAGGCCGGCGCCCATATGCTCAAGATCGAAGGCGCAGCCTGGCTGGCCGAGCCGGTGCGTCTGCTGAACGAGCGTGGAGTGCCGGTCTGCGTGCACATGGGGCTGACGCCACAGACCGTGAACGTTCTGGGCGGCTACAAGGTCCAGGGCCGCAATGAAAGCCAGGCGCGGCAGATGCGTGCCGATGCCATCGCCCTGGAGCAGGCCGGCGCGGCAATGCTGCTGCTGGAGTGCGTGCCCAGTGAACTGGCGGCGGAAATCACCCAGGCGGTGAAGATCCCGGTAATAGGTATCGGTGCCGGCAATGCTACCGACGGCCAGGTCCTGGTGCTCCACGACATGCTGGGGCTGTCCCTCAGCGGCCGCTCGCCGAAGTTCGTGAAGAACTTCATGGCAGGCAAGGACAGTATCCAGGCCGCCTTGAGCGCCTATGTCGAAGAAGTCAAAGCCGTCACCTTCCCTGGCGCCGAACACGGGTTCTCTGCATGAATACAGTCAAAACCGTGCGCGAATTGCGCGCCGCGGTCGCCCGCGCGCGCAGTGAGGGCAAGCGGATCGGCTTCGTGCCCACCATGGGCAACCTGCACAGTGGCCACGCCGCCCTGGTGGCCAAAGCCGCCCAGCGGGTGGACTTCGTGGTCGCCAGCATCTTCGTCAACCCACTGCAGTTCGGTGCCGGCGAAGACCTGGACAAGTACCCACGCACCCTCGCCGCCGACCAGGAAAAATTGCTGGAAGCCGGTTGCCACCTGCTGTTTGCCCCCACCGTCGAAGAAATGTACCCCGACGGCATGGCCGGGCAGACCCGGGTCAGCGTTCCCCAGCTGTCCGAAGGCCTGTGCGGCGCCAGCCGTCCCGGGCATTTCGAAGGCGTGGCTACAGTGGTCAGCAAGCTGTTCAACATGGTCCAGCCCGATCTCGCGGTGTTTGGCCAGAAGGACTACCAGCAGTTGGCAGTGATTCGGGCCCTGGTGCACGACCTGAACATGCCGATCCAGATCATCGGTGAGCCAACGGTACGTGCCGCCGACGGCCTCGCCCTGTCGTCGCGCAACGGCTACCTGAGCGAAGAGCAGCGCGCTATCGCCCCGGTGCTGTACCGCAGCCTGAGCCAGATTGCCCAGGCCATCAGGAACGGCGAACGCGACTATCCCAAGCTTGTGGCCGAACAACAGCAGCAGCTTGAAGCCGCCGGTCTGCGTCGTGACTACCTGGAAATCCGCCAGGCACAGAACCTGCGTCCAGCCACCGCGCAAGACCGTGAACTGGTGATTCTTGTGGCAGCCTATCTGGGCGCGACACGGTTGATCGACAACCTGCACCTGGACCTCGACACACCGGCATGAACGCCCGATTGCCCGAACTCCAACCTTCGGGCAAACTGCCGCCGGCTGGGGCCTGCAGCCCATGACTGCGGGCCCCGTTCAAGGATCCGCCCCAGGGAACACCCCATGTACACCATCATGTTCAAGGCCAAGGTCGGTGATCGAGCGACCCTCTGTCCCTATGCTCCCTGCAGTGAAGCCGAACTGCTCGGTTTCAAGCCGCGCATGCCGCACATGGCCCCTGGCAATGAGCAGAGCCTTACCAGCACTGCGATTGCGGATCAGGTCGCCTGACGCTTCCCCCTATTTCTACCCATTGAAAGCCCGAATCCAGACCAGGCAGGCTCGCTGAGTACAAAATAGTACTGGCCACCAGTCGGACAAAGCCAAGACAGAACAGCACGCCGGGGTTACTGTTATCCCCCCGAGTGATTAAACGTATCAGCACAGGGCCGGCCCAACGGGTCCTTGAGACCGCGCAGGACGTTCCGGGCTTTTCAGTGTCCAAAAGGCAGTTCAAGCAAAAGGAAAACCGCAGCGATGGCGTACTACCGCACTCCTCATGACGTTACCGCTCTGCCCGCCTGGCAAGCGTTGAAAGACCACCGCCAAGCCATGCAGGATTTCAGCATGCGCGAGGCGTTCAATGCCGATCCGCAGCGCTTCAGCCAATTCACCCTGAGCAGCTGCGGGCTGTTTCTCGACTATTCGAAGAACCTGATCACCAGCGAAACCCGCGACCTGCTGGTGAACCTGGCCAAGGAAGTCGGCCTCTCAGACGCCATCAAGTCCATGATCACCGGCGAACTGGTCAACGCTTCCGAAGGCCGCCCGGCCTTGCACACCGCACTGCGCCGCCCGGTGGGCGACAAGCTGTCGGTGAACGGTGTCAACGTGATGCCCGAAGTGCACAAGGTACTGAACCAGATCACCGAGCTGGTGGGCCGCATCCACGACGGCCTGTGGCGCGGCTACACCGAGAAGCCCATCACCGACGTGGTGAACATCGGTATCGGCGGCTCCTTCCTCGGCCCGGAGCTGGTTTCCGAAGCGCTGTTGTCCTACGCCCAGAAAGGCGTGCGCTGCCATTACCTGGCGAACATCGATGGCAGCGAGTTCCATGAGCTTTCTGCGAAAATCCGGGCAGAAACTACGCTATTCATCGTTTCCTCCAAGTCTTTCAATACCCTCGAAACCCTGAAGAACGCCCAGGCAGCACGGGCCTGGTACCTGGCCCAGGGCGGCTCGGAGGCCGAACTGCACCGCCACTTCATCGCCGTGTCGAGCAACAATGCGGCGGCAGTGGCCTTCGGCATTCGCGAAGAGAACATCTTCCCGATGTGGGACTGGGTCGGCGGGCGCTACTCGCTGTGGTCCGCCATCGGCCTGCCGATCGCCCTGGCCATCGGCATGTCCAACTTCAAGGAGCTGCTGTCCGGTGCCTACACCATGGACCAGCATTTCCAGAGCGCCCCATTCGAACAGAACATGCCGGTGCTGCTGGCGCTGCTGGGCGTGTGGTACGGCAATTTCTGGGGCGCGCAGAGCCACGCGATCCTGCCGTACGACCACTACCTGCGCAACATCACCAAGCACTTGCAACAATTGGACATGGAATCCAACGGCAAGAGCGTGCGCCAGGACGGTACTCCGGTGGCCACCGATACCGGCCCGGTGATCTGGGGCGGCGTGGGCTGCAACGGCCAGCATGCCTACCACCAGTTGTTGCACCAGGGCACCCAGTTGATTCCGGCCGACTTCATCGTGCCGATCGTCAGCTTCAACCCGGTGGCCGACCACCATCAGTGGCTGTACGCCAACTGCCTGTCCCAGAGCCAGGCACTGATGCTGGGCAAGACCCGCGCCGAAGCCGAGAGCGAACTGCGCGAGAAAGGCCTGAGCGAAGCCGAAATCGCGAAGCTGGCACCGCACAAGGTGATTCCCGGCAACCGTCCGAGCAACACCCTGGTGGTGGAGCGCATCAGCCCGCGGCGCCTTGGCGCACTGGTGGCGCTGTATGAACACAAGGTCTTCGTGCAAAGCGTGGTCTGGGGCATCAACGCCTTCGACCAGTGGGGCGTGGAGCTGGGCAAGGAGCTGGGCAAAGGCGTCTACAACCGCCTGGTCGGCAGCGACGAAACCCTGGCCGACGACGCATCGACCCAAGGCCTGATCAACTACTTCCGCGGCCGTCACCGCGGCTGATCGACCCTGTCACCCCAGGAGCCGGCCACACCGGCTCCTGTCCGGGCCCCGGCCCTTCCCCACTTGAACCTTCCCGGCACTTGTGCGCACCCTTATGACTTGTCGCAAAACAAGAATAAGGAACCGTCATGTTCGATATCAGCACTTTTCCGAAAGCCGATGCCGTCCGCCGGGCGGCACAAATGAGCCAGGACGACTACCACCACCTCTACCGCCAGTCCATTGAGCAGCCGGACCAGTTCTGGGCCGAGCAGGCCAGGCGCTTCCTGCACTGGAGCAGCCCCTGGGACAGCGTCCACAGCCACGACATGCGCACCGGCGAGGCCAACTGGTTTCGCGGTGGCCAACTCAACGTCAGCTACAACTGCATCGACCGTCATCTGGAAAAACGCGGCAATCAGGCGGCGATCATCTGGGAAGGTGACAACCCGGCAGACTCCCAGCGCATCACCTACCAGGAACTCCACGACCGGGTCTGCCGCCTGGCCAACGTGCTGAAAAGCCGTGGCGTGAAGAAGGGCGACCGGGTGTGCATCTACATGCCGATGATTCCCGAAGTGGCTTACGCCATGCTCGCCTGCACCCGGATCGGCGCGGTGCATTCGGTGGTGTTCGGCGGTTTTTCGCCGGAGGCCCTGCGCGACCGCATTCTCAACGCCGACTGCCGCACCGTGATCACCGCCGATGAAGGCGTGCGCGGCGGCAAACTGATTCCGCTGAAGAGCAACGTCGACAAGGCCCTGCTCAGTTGCCCGGATGTCAGCAGCGTGCTGGTGGTCGAACGCACCCGCAACCCGGTGAACTGGGTGCCAGATCGCGACATTCCCTATGAACAGGCCGTGGCTGGCGCCAGCAACCAATGCGCCCCCGAACCGATGGACGCCGAAGACCCGCTGTTCATCCTCTACACCTCCGGCAGCACCGGCAAACCCAAGGGCGTGCTGCACACCACCGGCGGCTACCTGCTACAGGCCGCCATGACCTTCAAGTACGTGCTGGACTACCGCGACGGCGAAGTCTTCTGGTGCACCGCCGACGTCGGCTGGGTCACCGGCCACAGCTACATCCTCTACGGCCCCCTGGCCAACGGCGCGACCACGCTGATCTTCGAAGGTGTGCCCAACTACCCCAGCACCTCGCGTTTCTGGGAGGTGGTGGACAAGCATCAGGTGAACATCTTCTACACCGCGCCCACCGCTCTGCGTGCCCTGATGCGCGAAGGCAGCGCCCCGCTACAGAACACCTCCCGCGCCAGCCTGCGCTTGCTCGGCAGCGTCGGCGAGCCGATCAACCCGGAAGCCTGGGAGTGGTATTTCAACGTGGTCGGCGAACAACGCTGCCCGATTGTCGATACCTGGTGGCAGACCGAAACCGGCGGCATCATGCTCAGCCCCCTGGTCAGCGCCCGGCAGATCAAGCCCGGATGCGCCTCGACCCCGATGTTCGGCGTACAACCGGTGCTGCTGGACGACCAGGGCAAGGAAATCCATGGGGCAGGCAGCGGCATCCTGGCAATCAAGGCCAGTTGGCCGGCGCAGATCCGTAGCGTCTATGGCGATCCCAAGCGCATGGTCGAAACCTATTTCGCTCCCTACCCCGGCTATTACTTCACCGGTGATGGTGCCCGGCGCGACGAGGATGGCAGCTACTGGATCACCGGGCGCATCGACGACGTGATCAACGTTTCCGGGCACCGCATCGGCACCGCCGAAGTGGAAAGCGCTCTGGTGCTGCACGACAGCATCGCCGAAGCGGCGGTGGTCGGTTACCCCCATGATCTCAAGGGCCAGGGAATCTATGCCTTCGTCACACCGATGCAGGGCGTCGAGCCCGACGAGGCACTGAAGAAGGAACTGCTGGCCCTGGTCAGCCGCGAGATCGGCAGTTTCGCCAAGCCGGAGCTGATCCAGTGGGCTCCGGCCCTGCCGAAAACTCGCTCGGGCAAGATCATGCGGCGTATCCTGCGCAAGATCGCCTGCAACGAACTGGATACCCTGGGTGACACTTCGACCCTGGCGGACCCCAGCGTGGTGGACGGCCTGATCGACAAACGCCTGAACGTTTGAAACCGGCGCGGCATCCGCCGCGCTTCTTTTTTAAATAGCCACACCGAGCTGTCATGGAATTCATTCGCAGCCGCATCGAAAGCCAGGTCATGAGCCTGTCCGGCCTGTCTCTGGGCCAACTCGACCTGGAACATCCCAAAGGTGACCCCGGCCTGTTCGGGCCGGGGTCCGTCAGTTGGCAGGTGCACGCCGACTTCAGCAGCATGCTGATCGGCGGCATCAGCGCCCTGTTGATGCAGGCCCTGCATCCTCTGGCCTTGGCCGGCGTCTGGGATCACTCGAACTTTCGCCAGGACATGATCGGCCGCCTGCGCCGCACCGGGCAGTTCATCTCCGGCACCACCTTCGGCTCCCGCCAGGACGCCGAATGGCTGATCGACAAGGTACGCAGCATTCACTTGCACATAGTCGGCACCGCCCCCGATGGCCGCCCCTATGCCGCCAGCGACCCCGATCTGCTGACCTGGGTTCACGTGGCTGAGGTCAGCAGCTTTCTTGCCGCGCACTTGCGTTACCTCAACCCTCATCTTTCCGGGGCTGACCAGGATCGCTACTACGACGAGATCGCCCTGATCGCCGAACGCCTGGGAGCCCGGGACGTGCCGCGCTCGCGACGCGCCGTGGCCGACTACCTGCAGGCCATGCGCCCCCAACTGCTCTGCGACCAACGCAGCCGGGAAGTCCTGCGCCTGCTGCTGGCTGCCCCAGCCCCCAGCCGCCTGGCCAAACCCTTCGGTTCGTTGATGATGCAGGCCGGCATCGACCTGCTGCCGGACTGGGCCAGCGCCATGCTCGAGGTCAATCAGAACCCGCTGCAACGCCAACTGATTCGTGCCAGCGTCAAGCGCAGCACGCCGATGCTGCGCTGGGCGGTACGGGACAGTTCCGTGCACCGGGCGAAACGACGCATGGGCCTGTAAAAACCGACCGTTCAAGCACAACCCGACCGGCCGGTTCGCGATTGGCCGGCTCCCGGGGTTGTGTGCAACCATGATTTCGCCAATTTCCAGTGCCTGTGCCGCCCGGCCAACACCCGCACCACGCCACAGGTCCCCGCCACCGAACACAAGGACCCGATCATGCAAGACGTCGTAATCGTTGCCGCCACCCGCACCGCCGTGGGCAGTTTCCAGGGCTCCCTGGCGAACATTCCCGCCGTTGACCTGGGCGCCGCGGTCATCCGCCAATTGCTGGCCCAGACCGGCATCGACCCGGCCCAGGTCGACGAAGTACTCATGGGCCAGGTGCTCACCGCCGGCGCCGGGCAGAACCCCGCCCGCCAGGCCGCGATCAAGGCCGGCCTGCCCCACGCGGTACCCGCCATGACCCTGAACAAGGTCTGCGGCTCCGGCCTCAAGGCCCTGCACCTGGGCGCCCAGGCCATCCGCTGCGGCGATGCCGAGGTGATCATCGCCGGCGGCCAGGAAAACATGAGCCTGTCCAACTACGTGCTGCCCGGCGCCCGCACCGGCCTGCGCATGGGCCACAGCCAGATGGTCGACTCCATGATCAGCGACGGCCTGTGGGATGCCTTCAACGACTACCACATGGGCATCACCGCCGAGAACCTGGTGGAGAAATACGGCATCAGCCGTGAATCCCAGGACGCCTTCGCCGCCGCTTCCCAACACAAAGCCGCAGCGGCCATCGAGGCCGGGCGCTTTGTCGACGAGATCACCCCGATCCAGATTCCCCAGCGCAAGGGCGACCCCCTGACCTTCGCCACCGACGAGCAGCCACGCCCCGGCACCACCGCCGAAGCCCTGGCCAAGCTCAAGCCGGCGTTCAAGAAAGACGGCAGCGTCACCGCCGGCAACGCCTCGGCGCTGAACGACGGCGCCGCTGCGGTGATGCTGATGAGCGCCAGCAAGGCCCGGGCCCTGGGCCTGCCGGTGCTGGCAAAAATTGCCGCCTACGCCAACGCCGGCGTCGACCCGGCGATCATGGGCATCGGCCCGGTCTCGGCCACCCGCCGCTGCCTGGACAAGGCCGGCTGGACCCTGGACCAGCTGGACCTGATCGAAGCCAACGAAGCCTTCGCCGCGCAGTCGCTGTCGGTGGCCAAGGAACTGGAATGGGACGCCAGCAAGGTCAACGTCAACGGCGGTGCGATCGCCATCGGCCACCCGATTGGTGCATCGGGCTGCCGGGTGCTGGTGACCCTGCTGCATGAAATGATCAAGCGTGATGCCAAAAAGGGCCTGGCCACCCTGTGCATCGGCGGCGGCCAGGGCGTGGCCCTGGCGATCGAGCGCTAACCTCCGCGCAAAACCGCCCTCCTTGTAGGAGCTGGCTTGCCAGCGAAGGCGCCCGTGAGAGCGCTTTCGCCAGCAAGCTGGCTCCTACGGGGAAGACCTGCGCATGATCGTCTTTGCCGGCAAGCTGGCTCCTACAACGGACGGGACGCTGGTAAACTGCCGCGCCTCACTCCTCAGCTCCAAGGCGCTCCGCATGTCCTCCTTGAATCAGGCGCTGCGCGCCGCTCTCGATCACCGCCAGGACCTGCTCGCCGAGCTGCATCAGCAAGGCACCGACTGCTATCGCCTGTTCCACGGCAGCCAGGAGGGTGCCGGCGGCCTGACCATCGACCGCTATGGCCCGCAATTGCTGGTACAGAGCTTTCACCAGACGCTGGAACGCGACGCCCTGCTGCAACTGCACGACAGCATCAATCAGCATCTGAACCTGTCGACCCTGCTGGTCTACAACGACCGCTCCCGGGGCAACTCGCGGATCGACCGCGAAGACTCGGTGTACCGCGCCGAAGAGGCTGCCCTGGAGGACCTGGTTGGCCACGAATGGGGCCTGAATTACCGCGTGCGTGGACGCCACGCCGGGCAGGACCCGCTATTGTTTCTCGACCTGCGCAACGCCCGTGGCTGGGTCAAGCAGCACAGCGCGGGTAAAAGCGTGCTCAATCTCTTCGCCTACACCTGTGGCGTAGGCCTCAGCGCCGCAGCTGGCGGCGCGCGCGAGGTGTGCAACCTGGACTTCGCTGAGGGCAACCTGGCCGTCGGACGGGAGAACGGTCAGCTCAACCCGCAATTGCCACAGATGCAGTTCGTGCAGTCGGACTATTTCCCGGCCATCCGCCAACTGGCGGGCCTGCCCATCAGCCAGCGCCGCGGGCAGAAACTGCCCAGCTATCCGCGCCTTGAACAGCGCCAGTACGACCTGGTACTGCTGGACCCGCCAGCCTGGGCCAAGAGCGCCTTCGGTACGGTCGACCTGCTGCGTGATTACCAGAGCCTGCTCAAGCCGGCACTGCTTGCCACCGCCGAAGACGGCGTGCTGATCTGCTGCAACAACCTGGCCAAGGTCTCGATGCCGGACTGGCGTGAACAAGTATTGCGCTGCGCCGAGAAGGCCGGGCGTCCGGTGCGCGACTGCCAGGTCCTGGTACCCGCCGCGGACTTCCCCTCCCAAGACGGGCAACCCCCACTGAAAACCTTGATCCTGCAACTTTGACCAAGGGCAGGAAATCTGAACAATCCTGAAGACTGGAGTGGTTTCGGAACCGTAAACGCGTGCCATACTCCAAGGCACTTCCGATTCAGATAGATGAAGCCTCGCATGACCAAAGGATTGATTCGCGCTCTTTGCGCCTTGTTGACCGCTCTCGCCCTTTACAGTCTGCTGGGCTTTCTGATTCTGCCGGGCATTGCCTTGCGGGTGGCCAACCAGCAATTGGCCAACTACGCCACCACCCCAGCCCATATCCAGCGCATCGAGCTCAACCCCTTCAGCCTGGAGCTGACCCTCTGGGGCCTGAGCATCGGTGAACCGGGCAAGGAGCAGATCGCCTTCGATCGCCTCTACGCCAATCTGCAATTGGACAGCCTGTGGAAACGCGCGCTGCACCTGGCGGATGTCGAGCTGGACCAGCCCAAGACCGAAATCCTCTTCGACAAGGAAGGCAAGCTCAACCTCCTGGCCCTGTTCAAGCTGCCGGCCAGCGAACCGACCCCAAGCGACCCCAACGCCAAACCCTTCCCGGTACGCATCGAACGCATCAAGCTGGCCGGCGGCTACCTGCATTTCCAGGACCTGCGCCCCAGCGAACCCATCGAATTCCTCTACAACAAGCTCGATTTTGAGCTGAAGAACCTCAGTACCCTGCCGGACGACAGCGCCGACATGACGCTGGTGGCCACCGGCCCCGAGGGCGGGCAGATCGACTGGAGCGGCAACTTCAGCGTGACGCCGCTGACCTCCGAAGGCACCTTGAAAGTCACCGACGGCAAGATGAAAGCCTGGTGGCCCTATGTGCGCGATGCGGTGCCGCTGGTGCTGGAAGACGGCGTGGTCAACCTCAGTACCCACTACAAATTCAGCCTGACCAAGGAAACCGAGCTGCTGCTGGACAACACCTCCATCAGCGTCGCGCCCTTTGCCATCAAGGCCCCGGACGGTCGCCCACTGGCGCGCCTGGAGCGCCTGGACGTCAGCGAAACCACAGTCGACCTGGCCAAGCAGCACGTGATTGTCGGCAAGGTCCGCAGCCAAAAGCTCGAAACCTGGGCCGCCCTTGAAGCCGATGGCCAGTTGGACTGGCAAAAGCTCTTCGCCAGTCAGCCGGCCAAACCGGCGCCAAAACCCGAGCCGGCCGCCGCCGACGCCCCCAAGGAACCGGCAGTACCAGGCAAACCCTGGCAGGTGCTGCTCAAGGACGTGCAACTGCGCAACTACCAGGTGCACCTGGCCGATCGCAAGGCCAAGCCCGCCGTAGCCCTGGAGCTGGGGCCGCTGAACCTGGACCTGCAGAACTTCGACAGCCTCAACCAGTCGCCCTTCACCCTCAAGCTCGATACCGGCCTGGGCAAACAAGGCAAGGTCAACGCCACCGGCGAGGTCAACCTCAACCCCGTCAGCGCCAAACTCAAGGTGCAGACCCGGGACATCGACCTGCGCGTCGCCCAGTCCTATATCAGCCCGTTCATCCGCCTGGAACTGCGCAGCGGCATGCTCGGCAGTGACCTGGCAGTGGACCTGAAGAAAGTCGAACCCCTGACTTTCAGCGTCACCGGCCGGGCCAATGTGGACCAGCTGCACACCCTGGACACCCTCAAGACCCGCGACTTCGTAAAATGGAAACAAGTGGTGGTCGAAGGCCTGAACTATCAGCACGGTGACAGCCTGACCATCAGCCGGGTCAACCTGATGCAGCCCTATGCACGTTTCATCATCAACGATGACCGCACCACCAATATCGACGACCTGCTGATTCCACAACCACCCAGCAGTGGTGGCAAATCCTCGACGAAGGCCGAGCCCAGCTCAAGCAAGCCCCTGGGCATCCACATCGGTGAAATCGCCATCAACGACGGTTCGGCGAACTTCGCCGACCTGAGCCTGACGCCGAACTTCGCTACCGCCATCCAGCAGCTCAACGGCCATGTCGGCACCATCGACAGCCGCCAGGCCAAGCCGGCAGACGTGGACGTCAAAGGCAAGGTCGACCGCTATGCGCCGGTGACCATCAAGGGCAGCGTCAACCCGTTCGATCCGATGGCCGCCCTGGATATCGCCACCAGCTTCAAACGAGTGGAACTGACCACCCTGACCCCCTACTCCGGGAAATTCGCCGGTTTCCGCATCCGCAAGGGCCGGCTCAACCTCGACCTGCACTACATGATCACCAAGGGCCAGCTCAAGGCCGAGAACAAACTGGTGGTCGAGCAGTTGCAACTGGGGGAAAAGGTCGACAGCCCGGACGCCGTGGATTTGCCGATCCGCCTGGCAGTGGCCTTGCTGAAAGATACGGACGGCAAGATCTCCATCGAGCTGCCTATCTCCGGTGATTTGAACAACCCGCAGTTCAGCGTGATGCCGATTGTCTGGCAGACCCTGCGCAATCTGGTGCTGCGCGCCGCCCAGGCACCCTTCAAGTTCATTGGCGGGCTGGTCAGCGGTGGTGGCTCGGAAGACCTGAGCAACGTGTCCTTCGCTCCAGGCTCCAGCGACCTGAGCAAGGAATCCGAGTCGGCCCTGACCACCCTGGCCAAGGCGCTCAAGGAGCGTCCGACCCTGCGCCTGGAAATCGAAGGTACCAGCGCCCAGAGCAGTGACGGCCCGCTGATCGCCGAACAGCGGCTGGAGCGCGAATACCAGTACAACTACTACAAGATCCTCCAGCGCCGCGGTGACAAGGTCCCCGCCCAGGCGTCCCTGCTGCAGGTTCCCGAGGGCGAAAAGGCCCCTCTGCTGGAAGGCATCTACCGCACCCGCCTGAAACAGCAGCCGCCGGCGGAATGGACCCAGCTCAGCCGCGACGAACGCAGCGCCAAGCTGCGTGAAGGTCTGATCAAGTTCTGGAGCAGCAGCGACGTGCTGTTGCGACAACTGGGTCAGGAGCGCGCCAGCAGCATCAAGGACTTCCTGGTGGACAAGGGCCAACTGGCCGACGACCGGGTCTACTTCATCGATGCCAACCTGGGCCAGGCCGAAAGCGATGGCCGGGTCGTCACCCCGCTGCACCTGGACAGCGAATAAACCTCTCGCGCCGGGCTCCACCCAGCCCGGCCGGTATCTCCTGCAGCGCCTGCCTGGCGCCCACAATAGAACAGGCCCCGACACTCAGTGCCGGGGCCTGTAATGATCACGTCCTTGTGATCTTCCGCATGAACCCTTTTGAGAAGCGGCAGACGTATCACTCGGCTCGTCTACCGCACCCTCTCCCTGTCCAGGCGAGAAGCGTGAGTGTTACTCGGCTTTCAGGCCGTCAGCGGAAACTGCCTTGACGCCTTTGATTTTCTTGGTGATGGCCACGGCGGTAGCTTTCTGAGCCTCGGTTACCGCAACAGTGGACGACAGCGAAACAACGCCCTTGTTGGTTTCAACCTTGATGTCGGTGCCAGGAATGCCTTTCTCGGTTACCAGATCGCTTTTCACTTTGGTGGTGATCCAGGTATCGGAGGTGGCCTCTTTGGCCTTGGTCACTTCACCGGCAGCCACCACCATGGGCGACTGGGTGTTTTGAGTGGTCTGCGCAAATGCTGCGTTAGCCATGGTCAGGGTCAGAGCGGTAGCAGTTGCGGCAGCGATAGCGAACTTCTTCATACGAGTAACTCCTGTTCTTTAAGAAAGCCTGCGCCGTGTCCTGGCAACAGGGTTATGAGGGATATTGCAGGTGCTGTGCCAAGTCTAGGAGCCTATAAATATTCATAAAAATCAATAAGTTATAAAATCAAAAATAATTCGGCATCATGCAAAATGCATGACTGCCCGCCAATCTGCATGCAAGTTGCGGCTTTTTCAGCGCGGCCTGGCCAATCGTGAAAAGCCTCCTCAAGCCCCCTCCGCACCACAGCCTTTGGGCGCATAGTCGGCCTCCACAGTGGTGGTGCATGTCCATCCTGAAGTCGCCGAACGGGTCAGGGTCAGGGTCTTGTTCAGCACCGGCCCCGGCGCATTGAGCAGGGTGCAGCCAATGCTGCCTTCACCGGTGGCCGCCGTCCCGCCGGCACTCATCCGGCAGTTGGCGGTCTGGGCCGTGCCCCCGGCCAGGGCCAGGGTCGGATCGGTCCCCTGGTTCAATAGATCCTCGACGTTGACCTTCAGGGCCGACGCCTCGGCCAGGGCGGCAATCACCTTGGCCCGCGCCTGGTACTTGGCATACATCGGCATCGCCACGGTGGCGAGGATGCCGATGATGGCTACCACCACCAGCAATTCGATCAGGGTAAAACCGGATTGATGTTTCATGGGTTGCCTCCTGGCATGGACGAATGTTGCATGAGCACAAAGGCGTGAAGCACAGCCTGTGCCAGGAGATAACCCACGGATTACGTGGCCTGCAGGTGCGATAGCCCATGGCCTTGAGCACAAGGAGTCGCACAAACTGACAAATTTCGTCAGCCCCTGCCCCTCTCCGGCAGCGCCTCGCCAGCTAGGCTTGGACAGGTGCATGGCGACCCGACAGTCGGCTCGCGCCCCCACCAAGGAACGTCCGGGGGTCAGGGTGATCTATCACCCGTTCGAACACAGCAGGGCGCTTGCGCCTCCCTATCCACCCTTGCACCAAGGATCGAACCATGGCGGTAAAAGCACCCGCGACCAGTGTCTATCTCTGGCACGGCACCGACAGCCAGGGCCGCCCCCTCACCGGAGAACTCAGCGCCGCGACCCCGGCCCTGATCAGGGCGCAATTGCGCAGACAGGGCATCACCCCAACCCGAGTCCGACGCAAACCCAAGGGCTGGCTGCGCCTGCATCAGCGAGTAGGGGCACGGGACATTGCCCTGCTCACCCGGCAGTTGGCCACGCTGATGCAGGCCGGGGTGCCGCTGCTGCAATCCTTCGACATCATTGCCGAAAGTTTCGAGCATCCGCAGATGCGCCAACTGCTGGCCAGCCTCAAGCGCGACATCGAGGCCGGCTCCAGCCTGGCCACGGCATTGCGCAGACAGCCGCGCCACTTCGACCCGCTGTACTGCAACCTGGTGGACGCCGGCGAGCAGGCCGGCGCCCTGGATACCCTGCTGGAGAGAGTCGCCACCTATAAGGAAAAGAGCGAGAACCTGAAGGCGCGGCTGAAGAAAGCCATGGTCTATCCCTTGGCGGTGATCGGCGTGGCGGTCGTGGTCAGCAGCATCCTGCTGCTCAAGGTGGTACCCCAGTTCCAGAGCCTGTTCGCCGGTTTCAATGCCGAGCTGCCACTGCTCACCCAGTGGGTCATCGCTCTGTCACACTTCATCCAGCAGCAGGGGGCGCTGCTGCTGGCCGCCGGTGTGCTGGGCGGGCTTGCGGCGCGCCTGGCCTATCAGCGCTCCCCGAGCTTGCGTGACCGCCTGGATGTCGGCCTTTTGCACATGCCCCTGGCCGGGCCACTGCTGCATAAATCCGCGGTGGCCCGCTACGCACGGACCCTGGCCACCACCTTCGCCGCCGGCGTTCCCCTGGTGCAGGCCCTGGATTCAGTGGCTGGAGCCAGCGGCAACCCTGTCTTCAGGCAAGCGGTGCAACGGATCCGCCAGCAGGTCGCCGCCGGCATGCAATTGAACTTTGCCATGCGCGCCAGCGGGGTCTTCCCGACCATGGCGATCCAGATGACCGCCATCGGCGAAGAGTCCGGAACCCTGGATCATCTGCTGGAAAAAGTCGCGATCCATTACGAGGTCGAGGTGGACAACCTGGTGGACAGCCTGACCAGCCTCATGGAGCCGTTGATCATGGTGGTCCTGGGGGGTATCGTCGGCGCCCTGGTGGTTGCCATGTACCTGCCTATCTTCCAACTCGGTACAGCGATCTGAACATGCCCCTGACTGACGCCCTCACTCTCTACCCCATGGCCTTCGTGGCTGCGGCCCTGGTATTGGGCCTGATCGTCGGCAGCTTTCTCAACGTGCTGGTGTGGCGCCTGCCGAAAATGCTCGAACGCGACTGGCGAGCCCAGGCCCGCGACGTGCTGGGGCTGGAGCCGGAACCTGTGGCTGCGCCCTACAACCTGATGCTGCCGCACTCCCAGTGCCCGCACTGTGCGCAGCCGATCCGCCCCTGGGAAAACATTCCGCTGCTCAGTTACCTGTGGCTACGTGGCCGCTGCGCCCACTGCAACAGCTCCATCAGCCCGCGCTACCCGTTGACCGAACTGGCCTGCGGGCTGATCTCGGGTTTTATCGCCTGGCACTTCGGCTTCGGCTGGGCGGCCGGGCTGATGCTGATCCTCAGTTGGGGGCTGCTGGCAATGAGCCTGATCGACGCCGATCACCAGCTGCTGCCGGATGTGCTGGTGCTGCCACTGTTGTGGCTGGGGCTGATCGCCAACAGCTTCGGCCTGCTGATCAGCCTGGAGGATGCGCTGTGGGGGACGGTGATCGGCTACCTGTTCCTGTGGTCGGTGTTCTGGCTGTTCAAGCTGCTGACCGGCAAGGAGGGCATGGGCCACGGTGATTTCAAGCTGCTGGCCCTGTTCGGGGCCTGGGGCGGCTGGCAGATCCTGCCGCTGACCCTGCTGCTGTCATCCCTGTTGGGGGCGATTCTCGGCACGATCCTGCTGCGCCTGCGCCGGGAAAAGACTTCGACGCCAATCCCCTTTGGACCCTTTCTGGCCATTGCCGGCTGGATTGCCTTGCTCTGGGGTGGTCAAATAACCGACTTCTATCTGCAGTTTGTCGGTTTCCAATGACTCGCTCCGTAAACACACCCTGGACCCTCGGCCTGACCGGCGGCATCGGCAGCGGCAAAAGTGCCGCCGCCCAGCACTTCATCGACCTGGGGGTGCATGTGATCGATGCCGATCATGCCGCCCGCTGGGTGGTGGAGCCCGGCCGCCCGGCCCTGGAACAGATTGCCCGGCACTTTGGCCAAGGCGTGCTGCAGGCCGACGGCCAACTGGATCGCGCGGCTCTGCGCAAGCTGATCTTCGAGGTGCCCGAACAGCGTCGCTGGCTGGAGGCCCTGCTGCACCCGCTGATCGCCGAGGAAATTGTCAGCCACCTGGCCCACGCCGAATCGCCCTACGCAATCCTGGTGTCGCCGCTGCTGATCGAATCCGGCCAGTCGCGGATGACCCAGCGGATTCTGGTGATCGACGTGCCCCAGCAACTGCAGATCGAGCGTACCCTGCAGCGCGACCAGATCAGCGAACAGCAGGTCCAGGCGATTCTCCAGGCCCAGGCCAGCCGTGAGGAACGCCTGCGCCATGCCGATGACGTGCTGGTCAACGACCGCGACCACGCCTGGTTGCGCAGCGAGGTCGAGCGCCTGCATCACTTTTACCTAACTTTGCGTGGAGGCCAGTCATGAGCCAACCCCTGACCGTCGAATGCCCAACCTGTGGCGCCCCCGTGGAATGGACCGCGGCCAACATCAACCGGCCCTTCTGTTCCGATCGCTGCAAGCTGATCGACCTGGGCGCCTGGGCTGCCGAGGAGCACAAGATTCCGGTGAGCCCGGATGCCGAGGACGAGCTGTTCTCCGAAGAGCTGCCCCCTCGCGCTCACTGAGTGCTCACCCCGGCGCCGGTCAGGGCCGCATGAAGCTGTAGTCCTGATCGTCGTCGAGGTTTTCCGCTAGAAACTGCAGCTCGTCTGCCAGGTCCTCGATGCTGCGCACACTCTTGCTTTGCTGCACCACCGCACTGAGCAGGGCGCGCAGGCTCAACCCCGGTTCAAAACCTTCCTGCTGAGCATTGTGCAGACTGTCGCGCACTTCCTGCCGGGCCCACTGGTAGACACTCATGACCGCACTCCTGAGATTTTTGCCGAGCATGCAGCCCGGCAAAACACCGTGGATTGATATGGATCAAGGGCGCGGATCCTCGTCTTTCCAGGGCGCCGACAGGTAGCGGGTACGGTTGAAGGTTTCCAGCCATTCCGGGCAGAACACCACCAGGGCGCTGATCACCATGCCGTTGATAAAGGCTTCCGGGAAGATGATCAGCCACAGGTAGCCGACAAAATCTTCCAGCCATTCGGGCATGGCAAAGCGTTCGTCGAACCACAGCAGGCCCAGGCCGCAGAGCAGGCATAACAATGCCGAGAGTGCCGCGGCAAAGAACCCCGAGCAGAAGATATAGACGAAGGGATTGCGCGGCTGGGCCCGTTCCACGAGCCAGGCGCAGGCCTCGGTGACCGCCACCGGCAGCAGGATCAGCAAGGTTCCATTGACCCCCAGCGCCGCCAGGTCCTGCCGGCCCAGGGCCAGCAGGCCCAACTGTGCGATCAAGCCGCCAACTATCGCCAGCGGCCAGTCCAGCAGCAGGGTTACTGCGGTCATGCCGATGAAGTGGTAGGAGACCCCCGTGTCGAAATCCCGGCGCACCAGCCACAGCAGAAACAAGGCGAACACCGTGCCAAACAGCAAGTGCTGGCGCCGGCTGTCGGTAAACAGCTCGACCCAGGGCGCCCGCAGTACCGCCCAGATCAGTACTGGCACATACAGCAGCCAGCCGCCAATCAGGCTTTGCGGCGACAGCAGCGCCGCGCTGATCATGGCTGGGCCCGCTCCAGCGCCGCAGCTAATTGCGCGGCCGTGGCGAACGCCTGCCGGGCGACCAGTTGCCCATCCTGCAGCTGCAGCCACAGCACCTGATCCTCGGCGGCGGGATAGCGTGGTGCCACGCGCCCATCGCGATCGAGCATCACTCGGTAGGGGTAATCCTTCATGGCCGGCACCGCAAACAGTTTGGCGATCACTGTCGGCATGCGCTGGATATCGGCGACAAACACCCCGTGGCGCTCCTGCAGGTAGCCCTTGGGTTTGTCCTTGAGCGCCGCGTTCACCACTTTGGCGGCGTCCATGCTGCGTGCCACCAACAGGATCCGCGCCTGGGAATCGAGGCTGTAGGGCTGGTCGAATTGATCCAGCAAGGTCCAGGGCGCCAGGCGCTCTCCTATTTCCAGGGCCTGGGCCCACAACGGCAACAGGGCCAGCAACAGCATTGACCAGCGCTTCACTGCGCACTCCTTATCGAATGGTTGGACGGCAAACAGTCTACACCGCCCTTGGGCAGGCTCCAGCGAGGTTGCCGGCAACGCCTGCGGAGGTTTTTGCACGGCCGTGGTTTTTAAGGTCATATTTGAGCGCTAAGCTTGGGGGTATGGATGACTCAGATTTTTTGCGCCTGCTTACCATCCAGGCCGAACAAGCCAACGCGTTCCTGTCCAATGCCCGCAAATGGGAGCGTGAGCGTTGGGTCTGCCAGCGCCTGCTGCAAGGCCTGAACATTCCCTACCGCAACGACGAGTTCACCGCCGCCGGGCAAGAGCCCCCCGATGTGCTGTTTCGCGAGGCCAGCTTCGAAGTGTTCTTCGTCCTCGACGAAGGCCGCAGGCTCAACGATGAATGGCGCGACGAACTGCAGCGCCGGCGCAGCGCGTTCTCCCTGAGCCAGTTGGTGCGCCGCGAAGCCAAGCCCAAGCGCATCCCGGCCAGCGAACTGTTGCTGCGCCTGGCACCGACCTTGCGCAAGAAGGCCCACAACTATCAGGAGCGCGGAATGAACCTCGGCGAGCTGGACATCATTGCCTTCGCCGCCCTGAAACGCGAAGTCCTGGACCTCAACAGCCACTTCCCGCCCCCCACCGAATATCTGCGCCAGGGCTGGCGCTCGCTGTCCCTGGTGGGGCCGACGTTCGCCCGCGTGCTGTTCGCCCACCCGGATGCACCGGAGTTCCTGCGCAGCAACCTGGGCCGCAGCATCCTCTTCGACGTCGGCATCAGTTTGTAACGCCGGTCAATGCGGCCTGTGTAGCCATGGCGCAATCCGCCCGGCAATGGTAAAAAAGCACACTTGCCTGCCAACGCCGGGCCCGTGCCAGCGAGCCCTCACACGGCAGCGGCTATGCTCCGTTCATGCCGGATAACACCGCGCTGTAACATTCCTCAACGTTGCGACGTCTATCTGACGAGGTCTTTTATGAGCAGCCGCCTGAACCCCGACGACCAACGCCATGTCGAAGAATACCTGCAACTGCCCCAGCATCGAGTCGAGCGCCGGCCCTTCCGGCCGTGGATGCTCCTCGTGGTGGTGATTGCGGTGACTGTCGCCCTGGGCCTGTTGAGCCGTTTCATCAGTTACCTGACGCTATGAGCTGCTTCGCGCTCGCTCGGTTGACTGCACCGATTTCTTTTAGCCTTGCGAGATATCCCCATGACTCATCGTATTGTCATCGTTGGCGGCGGCGCCGGCGGCCTGGAGTTGGCGACCCGCCTGGGTAAGACTCTGGGCAAGCGCGGCATCGCCAGTGTGATGCTGGTGGACGCCAACCTGACCCACATCTGGAAACCGCTGCTCCACGAAGTGGCTGCCGGTTCGCTGAACTCCTCCGAAGACGAACTCAACTACGTCGCCCAAGCAAAATGGAACCACTTCGAGTTCCAGCTGGGCCGCATGAGCGGGCTCGATCGGCAGCGCAAGAAGATCCAACTGGCCGCCACCTACGACGAAGAAGGCGTGGAGCTGTTGCCGGCCCGGGAGCTGGGCTACGACACCCTGGTGATCGCCGTGGGCAGTACCACCAACGACTTTGGTACCCAGGGCGCGGCCCAGCATTGCCTGTTCCTCGACACCCGCAAGCAGGCCGAGCGTTTCCACCAGCAACTGCTCAACCACTACTTGCGAGCCCATGCCGGGCAGACCGATGCCGTGGAGCAGATCAGCGTGGCCATCGTCGGCGCCGGCGCCACTGGCGTGGAACTGGCGGCAGAACTGCACAACGCGGCCCATGAACTGGCGGCCTACGGGCTGGACCGGATTCTCCCGGAAAACATGCACATCACCCTGATCGAGGCCGGGCAACGGGTGCTGCCTGCCCTGCCCGAACGCATCAGCGGCCCGGTGCACAAGACCCTGGAGAAACTCGGGGTCAAGGTGCTGACCAACGCCTCGGTCAGCGAAGTGACCGCCGACAGCCTGATCACCGCCGACGGCCAGACCATTCCCGCCAGCCTCAAGGTCTGGGCCGCGGGCATTCGCGCGCCAGGCTTCCTCAAGGACATCGACGGCCTGGAGACCAACCGCATCAACCAACTGCAGGTACTACCGACCCTGCAGACCACTCGCGACGAGAACATCTTTGCCTTCGGCGACTGCGCCGCCTGCCCGCAACCAGGCAGCGACCGCAATGTGCCGCCACGGGCCCAGGCCGCGCACCAGCAAGCCTCGTTGCTGGCCAAGTCGCTGAAGCTGCGCATCGAAGGCAAGGACCTGCCGACCTATAAGTACACCGACTACGGCTCACTGATCTCGCTGTCGCGCTTCTCGGCGGTGGGCAACTTGATGGGCAACCTCACTGGCAGCGTGATGCTCGAAGGCTGGCTGGCGCGGATGTTCTACATCTCGCTGTATCGCATGCACCAGATGGCGCTGTACGGAGTCTTCCGCACCGCGATGCTGATGCTTGGCAGCCGAATCGGCCGCGGTACCGATCCACGCCTGAAGCTGCACTAGGCCCCTGAAAAACCACGCCCCCCGCTACGTAACGTAGCGGGGGCTGCTGGCGTACGGTTACAGGCATTCATCGAGAAAATTCACGACGGTGCCCATGCAGGCGACCCGCTCCTCGACGTGGGGCATGTGGCTGGAGTGTTCGAACAACGCCAGGCGAATGCCGGGAATCTTCTCCAGGTAGGGTCTGACCACAACTGGCGTGGCTTCATCGTAGCGGCCACAGATCAAAAGCGTCGGCACCTCGATGCGTTCCAGGCGCTCGACGATGCTCCAGTCCCGCAGGTTGTCCATCAGCGGAAAACCTCCCCCCCGCTCCGCGCCATCGGTACCACGGCCCTGGGCAAACATCCGCGCCACCTCTTCAGGCCACGGGCGCAGCCGACATACATGCCGTTCAAAGTACAACTGCCAGGCCTGCACATATTCGGCGCCACGAGGGGAGCCCGGCTGCTCATGCCAGGCCAGCACCTGCAACGCCTCCTCAGGCAGGGCTGCGCGCAGTTTCAGGGTCTCGGCTTCCCAGGTGCGCATGTCGGCTGGCGCATTGGCCAGGATCAGCGCACGCAAGCCGGCCGGCGCGCGCACCCCGTGCTCGCTGGCCAGCGCAGCTCCCCAGGAGTGTCCCAGCAGGGCGTAGTCCTGGCTGATGCGCAGGTGGTCCAGGAGGTTGTCCAGCTGCTCCAGGTAGAGTTCAAGGCTCCAGAACGACGGCGGCTTGCCATCCAGACGAGTGGAGAGGCCACTTCCCAGGTGATCGAATTGAACGATCGCCCGACCACTGGCGGCCACATCCCTGAAGGCGTCCAGGGTGTCATGGGTGCAGCCCGGACCGCCGTGCAGAATCACCAGGGGCGTAAGTCCGCTGTGCAGATCCCCGGTGACCCGATACCACGTCTGATGGACGCCAAAGGAGGCATAGCCTTCCAGTGGTGGTTTGCTTGCATTCATTGCGCATCGCTCCCTGATGACAATCAGCCTGTGTCGTTCAATCTTCCGTTCCGCGCTCCAACGCCTCCAGTGCGGCAGAGCCTGTGCTACTCGCCTCAGTTACCCAGCAGGCGATAGTGAACCGCGCGAACCACCGCCTGAACCCGATTCCTGGCCCCCAGCTTGTGCATCGCCGAGGTCAGGTGCAGGTTGATCGTGGCCTGCGAACGCTGCAGGCGCTCGGCAATCTCGCCGGAAGTCATGCCCTCTGCAGCCCATTTCAGGCACTCGCGTTCACGCCGGGTCAGATCAACCGGATAACTGCGAACGCATTTGCTGAGCTGTGGATAGAGATGCTCCTGCAACGCATGAGCAAGCAGGGTGAAGTGGCCCTGAACCTGTTGCAAGTCCTGTAATGCCACCGTGGCATTGCCGGAGCGCAAACCGGTGAGGCTGGCGAAACCGCCCCTGGGTAAATGGATGGGCACGGTCATGCCGTGGGCCATTTGATGATGGTGCAGGTAACTGGATACCGGAGCGTGCTGCTGCCCGAGGGCCTGACGCAGGACGGTTTCCGCCTCGGGCTTGTAGGACCAGATAAAGGGCGAGGAGCTGTCCAGAGCAACCTGCTGGACCGGGTCGATATGGTAGTAACCCTGATCGCACCAGAGCTCCAGCCAGTCTCTGGGGGTATTGCAGACCATGGCACTGGGGATGATCAGTTCGCCTGCCTGATCGAAAGGCACCGGGCTGTAGTCATAAACCAGGGCATCGAAACCCAGTTCCGAGGCCAGTGTCATGGTTCCCGTCATTCGCTCATGCAGCGAGTTTCCGGACAAAAGATGGGTATCAAATTCCGCGAGCCTGCTCTGCATCCTTGCCGCTTCCTTACTGTTGATCCTTAACAGCGAAGGGCCAGAATGCCACGCCCGGCAGCAACGGGCCAGGCAAAACCTATAAGAAATACCAGGTTTGCGGCACAACCAGCGCTTGCCCCAGCGTCATCGGCGCCCATGGCCATGACCCGCAAAACAGCGCTGACAACCAGCTCAAGGTCGGTACCGCACATGCCTGCCCCCGCCCTATCTGCTGCAATGCAGTGTCACGGCCCACCCCGTGTGGCGCCATGCATCGCTCATAGCAGACAAGGACCCAGGCCATGCAGATGCCCCAGACGCTTGAGTTGCACAACGGTGACAAAGCCCCTGCCACCTTCTCCCCCAAAGAATACGCTCGACGCCTGGGCGCCCTGCGGGCCTACATGGCGCAACAGGACATTGACGCCGCGCTGTTCACCTCGTACCACAACATCAACTACTACGCCGGCTTCCTGTATTGCTCCTTCGGCCGCCAGTACGCCCTCGTGGTGACCCAGGACCACAGCGTGCTGATCAGCGCCAATATCGACGGCGGCCAACCGGGGCGGCGGGCGACCTGCGATGCCCAGGTGATCTACACCGACTGGCAGCGGGGCAATTTCTTCGTCGCGGTCAAGCAGGCCCTGCCCCGCGCTTCGCGCCTGGGGCTGGAGTTCGATCATCTGACCCTGCCCAATCACCGGGCCTTTGCCGAGCTCTATCCCCAGGCACAGTTACTGGACATCGCCACGCCCTGCATGAACCTGCGCATGCTCAAGTCCGCCGAAGAGCAAGCGCTGATCCGCCAGGGGGCGCGGATTGCAGACATCGGCGGGGCCGCCGCCATCGAAGCCCTGCACGACCAGGTACCGGAATACGAAGTGGCCGGACACGCCACCCAGGCCATGGTGCGGGCGATTGCCGAGGCGTTTCCGGGGGCCGAACTGATGGATACCTGGACCTGGTTTCAGTCCGGGCTCAATACCGATGGCGCCCACAATCCACTGACCTCGAGACGGGTCAGCCCAGGAGAAGTGCTGAGCCTCAACTGCTTCCCGATGATCGCCGGCTACTACACCGCCCTGGAGCGCACGCTGTTCCTCGGCCATTGCCCCGACGCCTGCCTGCGATTGTGGGAGATCAACGTCCAGGTGCATGAAGCCGGGCTGCAACTGGTCAAGCCCGGCGCACGCTGCAGCGATATCGCTCGACAACTGAACGCCCTCTACCTGGAACACGACCTGCTGCAATACCGTACCTTCGGCTATGGCCATTCGTTCGGCATCCTCAACCACTACTATGGGCGCGAGACCGGGCTGGAGTTTCGTGAGGATGTGGAGACCATTCTTGAGCCCGGCATGGTGGTGTCCATCGAACCGATGATCAGGCTGCCCGAAGGCCTGCCCGGTGCCGGCGGTTATCGGGAACACGACATCCTGATCGTCGACGAGCACGGTGCGTGCAATATCACCGGGCTGCCGTACGGACCGCGGTACAACATCATTGGCAGTTGACTCAACTGCCTGGAAAACGCCCTCCCCCACAGAGAAGGCTCGCCGCTTCAACCATGACTCGAGTCATCAGCCAAATACAGTGACGGAGAACATTCAGCACAAGCACAATCGAGGCATCAAGGGCTGTAGGTACCCTACCCAGGCTCGACGCCCGCGGGCCTGCGAACTTTTCCACGGGCATACGAAAAAGGGCACCTCATTGAGGTGCCCTTTTTCGTGAATATGGTCGGGGTAAGGGGATTCGAACTCCTGACATCCTGCTCCCAAAGCAGGCGCGCTACCGGACTGCGCTATACCCCGGTAAAAAAAAGGCACCTTCTAGAGGCGCCTTCTTCGAACAGCGCTTTTGGCCTCTGTTCTTAAGATTCGATTCCAGCGCTAACTGGTTTCAAAAATGGTGGGTCGTGTGGGATTCGAACCTACGACCAATTGGTTAAAAGCCAACTGCTCTACCAACTGAGCTAACGACCCAAAAATGGTCGGGGTAAGGGGATTCGAACTCCTGACATCCTGCTCCCAAAGCAGGCGCGCTACCGGACTGCGCTATACCCCGGTTTGAAATTGGCTCCGTGACCAGGACTCGAACCTGGGACCCAATGATTAACAGTCATTTGCTCTACCGACTGAGCTATCACGGAACTACATATTTCAAGTTACAACTTTTTACTTCATCCTCTTCGACTTGTTCGTATCGCTACGTTCATGTCTCTGAGGCGCGCTATTTTACAATCTTAAAAACCCCTGTCAACCCCTTAAATTGCTTTTAAGACAATGATTTGCGACTTCATTGCCGGTTTCTTCTTGATCAGAAAAAACCTCGGGGGTGACTGACTGCGGGGCGCACTTTACAAGCCTTTTCCTTACAGTTCAACGCCCTAGTGAAAAAAAGGCCTCGCAATGCGAGGCCTCCTCTATAAACCCACCGATCAGTGATCAGGCGAAGACGATTTCGTCGTCCTGCACCGAGGCGGTAACCGTGGCTCCCGGCAGGAAACCGCCGGAGAGGATCAACTGCGCCAACGGGTTCTCGATCCAGCGCTGGATGGCCCGTTTCAGCGGCCGTGCGCCATACACCGGGTCGTAACCCACAGCGATCAGCTTGTCCAAGGCCTCGTCGCTCAGTTCCAGGCTCAGCTCGCGCTCCGCCAGGCGACTGCGCAGGCGACCCAACTGGATCTGCGTGATGCCGGCGATCTGATCCCGTGCCAGAGGCTCGAAGATCACCACTTCGTCGACCCGGTTGATGAACTCCGGCCGGAAGTGGGTGGACACCGCGTCCATCACCGCCGCACGTTGTGCCTCGCGATCCCCTACCAGTTCCTGAATCTGCGCCGAGCCCAGGTTGGAGGTCATGACGATCACCGTATTGCGGAAATCCACGGTACGCCCGTGGCTGTCCGTCAGACGGCCATCTTCCAGGACCTGCAGCAGGATGTTGAACACATCCGGGTGCGCCTTCTCGACTTCGTCCAGCAGAATCACCGAGTACGGCTTGCGACGCACGGCTTCGGTCAGGTAACCGCCCTCTTCATAACCGACATAGCCTGGTGGCGCACCGATCAGGCGAGCCACGGAATGTTTCTCCATGAACTCGGACATGTCGATCCGCACCATGGCCTCTTCGGTATCGAAGAGGAATTCCGCCAGGGCCTTGCACAGCTCGGTCTTACCCACGCCGGTCGGGCCAAGGAACATGAACGAACCGCTGGGCCGGTTCGGGTCGGACAACCCGGCTCGGGAACGGCGCACAGCGTTGGCCACCGCCACCACGGCTTCGTTCTGGCCAATCACCCGCTCGTGCAGCAGGCTTTCCATCTTCAGCAGCTTGTCGCGCTCGCCTTCAAGCATTTTCGACACTGGAATGCCGGTCCACTTGGACACCACTTCGGCAATCTCTTCCTCGGTAACCTTGCTGCGCAGCAACTGGTTCTCGCTGTGGCCGTGCTGGTCGACCATCTGCAGGCTGCGCTCCAGGTCCGGAATCACCCCGTACTGCAGCTCGGCCATGCGATTGAGATCGCCTTTACGACGCGCCGCTTCCAGTTCCTGGCGCGACTGCTCGATCTTCTGCTGGATCTGCGCAGAACCCTGCACTTCGGCTTTCTCCGAGGTCCAGACTTCTTCCAGGTCAGCGTATTCACGCTCCAGGCGGACAATCTCTTCCTGGAGTTTTTCCAGGCGCTTGATCGCGGCCTCGTCGTCTTCTTTCTTCAGGGCCTGGGATTCAACCTTGAGCTGAATCAGGCGCCGCTCCAGACGGTCCAGCACTTCCGGCTTGGAGTCGATCTCCATGCGGATGCGGCTGGCGGCCTCGTCGATCAGGTCGATGGCCTTGTCCGGCAGTTGCCGGTCAGTGATGTAACGATGGCTGAGCTTGGCCGCGGCAATGATCGCGCCGTCGGTGATCGCCACCTTGTGGTGCACCTCATAACGCTCTTTCAGGCCGCGCAGGATAGCAATGGTGTCTTCCTCGCTCGGCTCATCCACCAACACTTTCTGGAAGCGCCGCTCGAGGGCTGCGTCCTTCTCTATATATTGGCGGTATTCGTTGAGCGTGGTGGCGCCCACGCAGTGCAGCTCGCCACGGGCCAGGGCCGGCTTGAGCATATTGCCCGCATCCATCGAGCCTTCGCCTTTACCAGCGCCGACCATGGTGTGCAGCTCATCGATGAACAGGATGATCTGCCCTTCCTGCTTCGACAGTTCATTAAGCAAAGACTTCAGGCGTTCTTCGAACTCGCCACGGTATTTGGCACCGGCGATCAAGGCGCCCATGTCCAGGGACAGCAAGCGCTTGCCTTTGAGGCCATCGGGCACTTCGCCGTTGATGATCCGCTGGGCCAGGCCTTCGGCGATGGCGGTCTTACCCACGCCTGGTTCACCAATCAGCACCGGGTTGTTCTTGGTCCGGCGTTGCAGCACCTGGATGGTCCGGCGAATTTCGTCGTCACGGCCGATTACCGGATCAAGCTTGCCGTCTTCGGCGCGCTTGGTCAGGTCGACGGTGTACTTGTCCAGGGCCTGGCGCGACTCTTCGACGTTGGCGTCATTCACCGCCTCACCGCCACGCAGGTTGTTGATGGCGTTCTCCAGGGCTTTCTTGCTCACGCCCTGGCCCAGCAACAATTTGCCGAGTTTGCTGTTCTCATCCATGGCGGCCAGCAGCACCAGCTCGCTGGAGATGAACTGGTCGCCTTTCTGCTGCGCCAGGCGGTCGGCCTGGTTGAGCAGGCGCGCCAGATCCTGGGACATGTTGACGTCGCCAGTGGGGTTCTGGATTTTCGGCAGCTGGTCGAGCTCTTTGCTCAGTTCCTTGCGCAGGCTGTTGACGTCGAAACCCACCTGCATCAGCAGAGGCTTGATCGAGCCGCCCTGCTGTTCCAGCAGCGCCTGCATCAGGTGCGCCGGTTCAATGGCCGGATGATCGAGGCCAACCGCCAGAGATTGAGAATCGGATAAGGCCAGCTGCAATTTGCTGGTTAATCGGTCTATACGCATTAGTCACCTTCCTTTTGAGCAGGCCGGAGCGATGGACACACCTAAATAGAGAAACCTGCCAGATGTTTCACTAGATGCGGTCGATTCTGGGAGATTCAAGCGTCAGCAGCTTGACACAAGTCAGATTAGTCTAGCGCTCAAGCCAGATAAGGGAGGCAAAACGCCCGGTGCGCGGGCTGCGCCGGTAGGAAAAGAAGCGGGGATCGCTGACGGTGCAGTAGCCGCCACCGTACACGGCAGTCACACCACAGGCAGCCAGTCGCAGGCGCGCCAGCTGATAGATATCGGCCATGAAGCGCCCGGCATTGGCGCTCGGCACAAAGGCCTGCTCGGCTGCCGGCAACTGGACGACGAAGGCTTCACGCACCTCGGGCCCCACTTCAAAGCGCTGCGGGCCAATGGCCGGCCCCAGCCACACCAGCACCTCGGCGCAGGGCGTATGCAGGCTGTCGAGGGTGGCTTCCAGCACTCCCGCCGCCAACCCGCGCCAGCCGGCATGGGCCGCGGCGACTCGGGTTCCGGCACGGTTGCAGAACAGTGCCGGCAGGCAGTCGGCCGTCATCACCGCACAGGCAACGCCCGGGGTGGCGGACCAACTGGCGTCCGCGGTCGCGACCATGGAGGGGTCGGCGTGGGCCACGGCCACCCCGTGCACCTGTTGCAGCCAGGCCGGGGCGATGCCGAAGTGTTCGCTCAGGCGACGGCGATTCTCGGCCACTGCTTGCGGCTGATCGTCGACATGGTCGCCCAGGTTGAGGCTGTCGAACGGCGTCAGGCTGACGCCGCCAGCGCAGGTGGTAGTACAGGCTTTGACTCCGGCCGGCGCGGGCCAGTCGGGAATCAGCCAGTCATTCATCCGATGAACGCCTCACGGTCCTGCTTGAGCAGCGACAGCAGCCAGACGAAATCGTCCGGCAGCGGCGATTCCCAGCTCATGCGGATACCGGTGGTCGGATGATCCAGCTCCAGGAAGCGTGCATGCAGGGCCTGGCGCGGGAAGTTCTTCAGCGAGTCGACCATGGTCTGGCTCGCCGCCGGCGGAATGCGGAAGCGGCCGCCGTAGGCTGGATCCCCCACCAGCGGGAAGTTGATGTGGGCCATGTGCACCCGGATCTGGTGGGTACGACCGGTTTCCAGCTTGACCCGCACATGGGTGTGGGAACGGAAACGTTCCAGGACCCGGTAGTGGCTGACGGCCTGCTTGCCGCCTTCCATCACCGCCATGCGCTGGCGCTGCTGGCCATGACGGCCGATCGGAGCGTTGATCTTGCCCCCGGCGGTTACCACGCCGATCACGATGCATTCATAGATGCGGCTGACACTGCGGCTTTGCAGCTGGGCCACCAGTTGGGTCTGCGCCTGGATGGTCTTGGCCACCACCATCAGTCCTGTGGTGTCCTTGTCCAGGCGGTGGACGATACCGGCCCGCGGCACATTGATAATGTCCGGGATGTGATGCAGCAGGGCATTGAGCAGGGTGCCGTCGGCATGGCCGGCAGCCGGGTGCACCACCAGGCCCGCAGGCTTGTTGATCACCAGGATGTCGTCATCTTCATAGACGATATCCAGCTCGATATCCTGGGCGATCCACTCGCCCTGGGCCTCCTGCTCGGCAGTCAGCTCAAGAATGGAGCCGCCGTGCACGATGTCCCGCGGGCGGATGACCGCTCCGTCCACAGTCAGGCGGCCGTCCTTGATCCAGGCGGAAAGGCGCGAGCGCGAATGCTCAGCGAATAGTTGGGCGGCGACTTGATCGAGGCGTTGACCGCCCAGTTCGGACGGCACCTCTGCGCGAAGTTCAATTTTATCGGACATGCTCGGACTGGGCGTCGGCACAGCCTTTGGTTTCGGCTGCGCGCTTGTGGTTAAATACGGCGTCTTTTGCCCCGAGGCTTTCAACGGGGCGCTCATCATAACAGGACGGCCCCGCCCAAGACAGCGGCCGTCATAGGGACGCAAGCCGCCATGCAAGTGAAACACCTGCTGCTGATCGCCATCCTCGCACTGACCGCTGCTTGCTCATCGAAGGAAGTCGTTGACGAAAACCTGAGCGAAGTCGAGTTGTACCAGCAGGCGCAGACCGACCTGGACAACCACAGCTATACCAGCGCCACTGCCAAGCTCAAGGCCCTGGAATCGCGCTATCCCTTTGGTCGCTACGCCGATCAGGCACAGCTCGAGCTGATCTACGCCAACTACAAGAATGCCGAGCCGGAGGCCGCCAAGTCCGCCGCCGAGCGCTTCATTCGCCTGCACCCCCAGCATCCGAACGTGGACTACGCCTACTACCTCAAGGGCCTGACCTCGTTCGACCAGGACGTCGGCCTGCTGGCGCGCTTCCTGCCGCTGGACATGACCAAGCGTGACCCGGGTGCCGCCCGCGACTCCTACAACGAGTTCGCCCAGCTGACCAGCCGCTTCCCCAACAGCCGCTACGCGCCGGACGCCAAGCAGCGCATGATCTACCTGCGCAACCTGCTGGCTGCCTACGAGATCCACGTAGCCGACTATTACCTGACCCGCCAGGCCTATGTCGCCGCCGCCAACCGTGGCCGCTACGTAGTGGAGAACTTCCAGGAAACCCCATCGGTCGGCGACGGCCTGGCGGTGATGACCGAGGCCTACCAGCGCCTGCACCTGGACGAACTGGCTGCCACCAGCCTGGAAACTCTCAGGCTCAACTACCCCAACCACCCAAGCCTGGTGGACGGTCAGTTCGTGCCACGCGTGGCTGAAGCCGACAACCGTTCCTGGCTGAGCAAGGCCACCCTGGGCCTGATCGAGTCCCGTCCACCGCTGCCGCCGGGAGAAACCCGCGCCAACCAGGACGTGATGAAGCAGTACCAGGATGCCAAGGACGCCATTCCGTCCGAGCTCAAGCCTAAAGACAGCAACGGCGACGTGGTCGAGGAAGAAGAGCACGAGGCTGCCGGCAACAACAATAGCGACCGTTCCTGGTTCAGCTACATGACCTTCGGCGTGTTCGACTGATCACCCCGCAGGCCGGAAAGGGAGACTTGAAGTCTCCCTTTTTTATGCCCGCACACTGATGGGCCTGTGCGCCCGACGGGCGCTTGGCTAAACTGCCCCCTCCCCCTTCAAAAAGCTGGTTGCCATGGTTCGTCTACTGTTCTGGATCGCTCTGATTGCCGCCGCGGTATGGTTCTGGCGCAAGTTCAAGCGTCCTGTCGCCGCCCCTCGCTCCCCCAATGAACCGGCCACTACGCCCATGGTGCGTTGCGCCCATTGCGGCGTGCACCTGCCCCAGGACCGGGCCCTGAGCCAGTCGCAACAGTGGTACTGCAGCCAGGCACACCTGCAACAAGGGCCGGGAAACCAGGACCGCTGAGCCCCCAGGCCCACTGCGGATACCCGAGGCAAGGAACTCGGGGGCGAAAAATGGCGTCTGACACGGACTATTCCAGGCCTTGGTCAGCGCATGAACCGGCTCGTCGCCCCCTTCCTCCCTCGCCTCTCCCAAGCTTCGAACCTCTACTCAGGAACGAGAAGGCCCAAGTGCCAACCCCGGCCGAACAATTGGCGACAAAATAGCCTGTTGGCGCCCACTCGCCGTTTCGCTCTCGGGCAGAGCGCTGTAGCCCCCCATCCACGGGCACCACAACGTCCCGACGACGCGCACCTTCAGGACGCCCGGCAGGATGACCAGTGGCCCATCCCCTGCGCCGCTACCCCGTCGGGCCTAGACTTGAGTTCACGCCCATCGGGCGAGCACTGTTGCCCGCTCCTCACTCACGGATGAAAACTGCAGCCGCCATGAACCCACGGCAATCGGTGCTGGTGGTCGATGACGCCACGGAAACCCGCGCCCTTGTGGAGATCACTCTGGGCCGAATGCGCTTGCACACCCAAAGTGCGCGCACCCTGCAGGAAGCCCGTGGCCGCCTGGCCCGGGAGCGCTTTGACCTGTGCCTGACCGACCTGCAGCTACCGGACGGCAGCGGGCTGGAGCTGCTGCGGCACATCCGCCAGTCCCACCCCAACCTTCCTGTGGCGCTGCTAAGCAACGGCGCCTGTGCACAGGCCAGCGCGGGCGCCCTGCAGGCCGGAGCCTGCCAGTTGCTGCACAAGCCTCTGGACCTCAAGCAACTGCGCGCTTGGGTAGGTGCCAGCCTGAAGCAGGCCACGGACTGCGCAACGGAGGACCCAGCCCGGCAATTGCTGGGAGACTCGGCGCCCATGAATGCCCTGCGTCGCCACATCGACAAGCTGGCCCACAGCCTGGCGGCGGTCTATATCAGCGGTGAATCCGGCAGTGGCAAGGAACGGGTCGCCCGTCTGCTCCACCAGCTTGGCCCCAGGGCCCGATACCCGTTCGTCCCGGTCAACTGCGGGGCGATTCCGTCCGAATTGATGGAGAGTGAACTCTTCGGCCATTGCAAAGGCAGCTTCAGTGGCGCCGTCAGCGATCAGCCCGGGTTATTTCTGGCCGCCCACGGCGGCACCCTGTTTCTTGATGAGGTCGCCGACCTGCCCCTGGCCATGCAAGTAAAACTGCTGCGAGCCTTGCAGGAAAAATCCGTGCGCCCTGTAGGCAGCCAACAGGAAAAAACCGTCGACGTGCGGATTCTCTGTGCCACCCACAAGGACCTGAAAAACGAGGTAGAGACCGGACGCTTTCGCCAGGACCTCTACTACCGCCTGAACGTCATCGAGTTGCGAGTCCCGGCGTTGCGCGAGCGCCGTGGCGACATCCCCGCACTGGCCGGGCACGTCCTGCAGCGCCTGGCCAGGGACAGCGGCCAGCCTGCCGTCCAGCTACGTCCCGAAGCCCTGCAAGCCCTGGAGCGCTATGACTTTCCGGGCAACGTGCGAGAGCTGGAAAACCTGCTGGAACGGGCGCAGACCCTATGCGAAGGACGCTGGATAGAAACAGACGACCTGCAGTTGCCCAGAGCCGACAGCCTAGAAGCCCGATCATCGGCGGCGGCCACCCAGCTAGACCTGGCGCTGCACCTGCAACAGGTGGAGCGCCAGCTGCTGCTCCAGGCCCTGGAGGAAACCCGCTGGAACCGCACGGCGGCGGCCCGGCGGCTGAGCCTGTCGTTTCGTTCGATGCGTTACCGCATGAAGAAGCTCGGACTGGACTAGATCCGACCTTCAGGCGCATAAGGCGCCGGGTCGATGATCGGCGGGTTCCCCAGCAGCAGGTCGCAGAACAGCTGGCAGGAGGCCGGCGCCAACACCAGGCCATTGCGGTAGTGCCCGCAGTTGAGCCACAGGCCTGCAAAGCCCGGAACCGGCCCGATGTAGGGAATGCCTTCCGGAGAGCCCGGGCGCAGCCCGGCCCAGTGCCCGACCACCTCGGCCTCGGCGAGGGCGGGAATCAGCTCGACCGCGGAGGCCTTGAGGCTCTCCAGGGCCGAAACGGTCGGGGTCTTGTCGAAACCTTCATGCTCCAGGGTGCTGCCCACCAGAATGTGGCCATCGCGCCGCGGGATGGCATAGCGCCCCTTGGCCAGGACCATGCAGGACAGAAAGTCGGCAGCACACTTGTAGAGGATCATCTGCCCCTTCACCGGCTCCACCGGCAGTTCCAGGCCCAGGCTGCCCAGCAGTTCGCCACTCCAGGCCCCCGCGCAGAGCACCACCTGATCAGCACGAACCTCGCCCAGCGAGCTATCGACCCCCACCACTTGCTGGCCTTCGCGGATAAAACCACTGACGGTGCATTGCTCATCGATTTGCACATTAGGCAACGCCTGTAACGCCGCCTTCAGGGATTTGACCAGGCGCGGGTTGCGCACGTTGGCCACATCGGCCATGTAGATCGCCTGTTGATAACCATTGCCCAGCACCGGCACCGCGTCATGCACCGCCGAGATATCCACAGCACTCAGCGGCCGGCCTTCACGCTTGGCCCACTCCAGGGCCTGGGCTTCATCCTCCAGGTCCAGCCAGTAGAGGCCGGTGACATGTACCTGCGGGTCGACACCGGTGGCACTGAACAGTTGCTGGGCCAGTTGTGGGTAGAAATCCTGCGACCAGTGCGCCAGGGCAGTGACCGCCGGGTTGTAGCGCCAGGGGTAAAGCGGCGAGACGATCCCACCACCGGCCCAGGACGATTCACGCCCCAGGTCCGAACGTTCCAGAAGCCGTACCTGCTGGCCCTGGGACGCCAGATTGAAGGCGGTGAGCAGGCCGATCACCCCGCCGCCCACCACCAGCACTTGCTGTTGCTTAGCCATAGTCCGATCCAATCATGAGAAAGACAGTGGGCGCCGCGGCCCGAATCAGGTGCTCAGCGCCCCCAGCAATCCTTGGCGGTCAGCCCTTCGGCCTGGCCGCTGATGCGGGTCGCGCCGGTCTGGTCGATGCTGAAACTGCCGCACTTGTCCGCCGCCATCAGCCCATCGTCCTTCGGGCTCGCGGTCAGGGAGAAGCCGGTGTCGGTCAGGGTTGCGGCAATGCTGTAGTACTCATTGCCGGCGCTCAGGTCCGGGGCGTTGCTGTAGACCCCAGCCTTGGAGAAATGCCGTTCAAGCTGCTGTGCCTGCTCGGTAAGCAGTACCGCGATTTCACTGCGGTGCGGTTTTTTCACGTATTCGGTGATGCTGGGAAGGCTCAAGGTAAGGACCAGACCGATGATCGCAATCACGATCATGATTTCGATCAGGGTAAAACCTTGGTTGGATCTGCGCATGGTCAAGAATCTCGCTTACTGGATTTGTCGCCACAGGATGCGCCGGCTGCCACCGCCGGGCCTTTCCACCAGGGTGCTGATGCCACCCCTGGAGTCATTGATGATCTTGCGGGCGCCATTGCTGGCAACTCCGCCGAGGCTGGGCACGGTGCCGACGTAGCGCACGCCGCTGGAGGGCTGGTCCTGGTCATCCACGACCCCGTCGCCATTGGTGTCGAGCACCGCAGCGTCGAACATCTTACCGCTGAACGCCTCCAGCTCGATCAATTTCCCACTGCCGGCACTCGAACAAGGGTCGTCGGGCTCCAGTTGCAGGGTGCTGAACACCACCCTGCCGGCCACCAGGGTCGCCTCGTTGAGCACCCGCTCGCCGGCTGCCAGGCCACCTTGTACCAGGGGCAGGTACCAGCCGCGCTGCGCCGGATAACGCACCTCGTTGAGGGTGCTGCGCAGGAAACTGCCGGCCGCCGCGCTGAACCCGGCCTCAAGGTGCTGCACCTGCAACTGACTTTCGCCAATGCCCCCAGGACCGCCCTCGGCGTCCCACACGCCATAGAATCCCTGGCGCGCCCGGCTTTGCTTGTCCCGGGTCTCGTTGAGCTTGCCCGTACCGAACAGCACCAATTGGCCACCACGGGGATGATCGAGCAGGCGCGGCGGTACGCTGATCGGCTGGCTGGCGCCTCCCGCGGTGCGGAACAAGGGCTGCCCGGCAAATGCCAGATGCCAGCTGGCGCTATCGTTGCCGGACAGCTCGAATTTCCACAGTCGCCCCTTGAGGTCGCCCGCATAGGCCGCCTGCACTTCATTGCGTGCATTGACCTTGAGGGTGACGGACGACAGGCCATTGTCAGGCTGGTCGTCAATGGCGATCTCGCGAATCAGCGAGCCATCATTCAGGTCCACCACATACAGCGCTGCCACCCCGGAATGGCTGCCGTAGCCATTGCCGATGAAGGCCGCCCAGCGACCATCGGCCAAGCGCGCTACCTGTGGGCGGGCATAGGCATACCCCAGGTCATTGAAAGGATGATTGCGGTCCGGCTCGGGAGGAGCGCCGATTTCCCACAAGGCGCCAGGCGTATTGCCGTGCACGGCGTCGAACAGACGCACCGCAAAGAAACTCTTGCCGCCCGCCCCGACGCCCCCCAGGGCCAGGGTTTGCCAGGCACCGCCCCGCTGCCCATCGAACACCGCCAGGGGACCATCCACCAGATAGCGATGGCGCTCGCCCCGCCGATAACCGGGATCGGCGACCTGCGCCAGGGCACCCAACGCGCTGGAGGGCATGTAGCCATAGAGGCGCTCCCCGCTGGCCGGGTCCAGCACATTGAACAACCCGTCATTGCTGTTCACCAACAAGCGCGTCGCCATGGCCGTGGCTTTCTGTGCCAGGTAACGGCTGTAGTCGCCCCCGGCAGCCCCATCGACAGCACTGCGCTGCCCGGCAGTTGCCAGCACCAGCGGCGAATTGACGATATCTCCCAACTGATAGCGGCGCTCCCTGAGCCCGCTCACGGAGCGGCCCTGGCTCCAGCGCAGTAACTCGGCGCCACTGACACCTGCATGCAACGACTGCTCAAGTTCGCCACGCTGAGCGGTGGACAAGTTGCCGTAGGCCAGGCTCACCGGACGCCGGCTGGCAGTGTTCCAGGTCTCATGGATTACCGCCGCGCCGGCACCATCCACGTCACTATCGCTGCTCCACAACGGCGAACCGACAGCCACTCGGCCCTGATTGTCGATGCCGTAGGCGCGGATCGTGCCATGCCAATCGACCGGGTCGTACTGGCTCTGGTAATAACGACCACTGGCGGCATCCAGTACACCACTGCCGGCAGTCACGGCACTGGCTACGCCTTCGCCCAGAACGCTTGCCAGCACGCCTTCAAGGTTGCTGCGAGCCTGGAAATACTCACCCTGGCCGTAGTCCGCAGCGCCCATCAGCAGAGGATTGTGGGCCTGGAAACCCACCGTGAAGGTATTCAGGTACTGACGGGGGAAATCCACCGCCGCCCAGCTTTTCCCGGCCTCATCCACTCCTGGGCCACGCAAGTCGATATCGAAGGCGAACTTGGCCAGGTCATCGAGGAATAGAGTCTGCCCATCGCGCTCGCCACCATCGTTGCCGATCCCGTCCCAGTTGGGCAGGCGCCCCGCCCCCAAAGGGTCGTTGAACGGGAACTGAGTATCGTGATCCGCCGCGCCGGCACTGATCACCACTCCGTAGTTCTTCTGGCAACGGTATTGAATGGGGCTGCTGTAGAGCGCCGGTGAAAGGTTGTAGTACGGCACCATGCCGCGCAGGTAGCGGGTGATCTCGTAGTAGGTTTCCGCCAACGGCGTATGACCGCCGGCCTTGAGGCCGTTGATTGTCGCCAGCAGGGCCTGGTAATTGGCCTCGGCCTGGGCCGGGCTCACAGCGCCTTCAATGGCCGACAGGTCACTGATGGGACGGGCAATGTAACCCCCAGGGCCCGGATCACCCGGGGCCGGCGGGTTGAAGGTGGCCAACCCCAGGCGCAGCCAGCGATACCGGGTCACCAGGGCCGTGGCCAGCCGCCGCGCCACATTCATCCGGTAGTCGTTGGGAATGGAACCGTCAGTGAAGTCTCGCTCCCGTCCCTTGGCCTGCGCCAGTAGCCAGGACAGGTAGTCCGCGGAGTACAGCGTATTTCCAGCCCCAACCGGGTCCGGCAGCTTCAGGCAGCGCACCCCACGCTCGGGATCATGGAAGCTGTGAAAGCCTGCCCGGCACCCCGACTCGCCGAGGCTGGACAAGGCAATCGCCTGGCCTGCAAGCCGCTCACCCCGAGCACACTCGCCCCCCACTCCGGCGCAGCGCCAGACCGCAGCCCGGGCGAGCAGCGGATCGAACTCCCGGGCATGGACAATGCTGTTCATGCCCAGGGAGTCATCCAGCACCAGCATCACGTTCGGCGCCACCGCCGCGGCACCAAGAAGCGGGGTGCTGGCAGGGTTGAACGCCATGGCCAGAGGTACCGGCAACAGGCTCAGCAGCAGCGCGCCCAGGCTTCGCCAGCCAGGCCGACGCATGCCCCGATCAATACTTGGCATAGATGCTCTCCAGCACACTGCGAGATTGCCCGGCCAGACCGACAGCGGTCACGCGATACAAAGTGGCCGGAGTATTGCTCGGCACATTCACCGCATCCTGTGAAACACCGAGGTTCTGCACCCCGTAGAAGCCAGAGCCGCTAGCGATCCACAGCACCGCCGAAGCAGCACTGACTCCAGGAGCCTTGACCAGCGCTGATTCGGCGGGAGGCGCACACTGAGCAGGGCTGGCACATACCGGCAAGCGAAAATCATCCTGCTGCACCGCACTCTCCCCCACCCGCAGCGCGGCTTCGGCGGCCTGGAATGCGCGGTTGTGCAGAGCCAGGCTGGCGGCCATTTTTTCCTGCAGGGTGGCGTTCTGCAGCGACGAGAGCCCGATCAGGGTCAGCAGCAACAGGAACACCAGGCTGACCAGCAACGCCATGCCCCGCTGCCCGAGAGGAACCCGACCTCGCAAGCGCGTCATCAGGGCAACCTGTTGCGCAGGGCCGCGACCACGCTATAGGTCTGCGGGCGCACGCGGTCATGGGGGTCGACCAGGGTCAGGCGCAAGCGCACACTGCGGATCCGTTCCGGGTCCAACGGGTTGCGACTGTAGCTGGAGGCGGCAATGTCGGTGGCCGAACGGGCCATGCCGAAACTCACATCAAAGGCTTCGACGTTGTCCAGCAGCACCGCTTGCTGCTTGCCAAGGCCGCTGCCCAGCAGCAACTGGCGATTCTTCAGGCTGTAGAACAGCCGGCGCAGGGCGAACACCTGCTCAGCGCCGGCCCCTCGATGAGCGCCTGAATAGGCTACGGCGCTGTGCTGGCAGTCGCTGACCAGGCTCCAGGTCGGCGTGCCGCCATCGCCCCCGACATCGGCGGTGATCAGGGTCAGTTTCTGCTCGGCGTTGTCCCATTGGATCGGCGTCGCCGCATAGTGCGAGAACTCCCGTGCCGTGCTGGCATCACTGATGGTCCGCAGGCAACCGAACAGCCCCACCATGCGGATTTCCTGAAGCATCTTGCTCAGGACAAAGCGAGCATCCTCCTGCAGGTAGGCGGCAGCGCTCTGACTCTGGTAGGTGTTCTTCGCCGCAATGAATACCTGGGCCACCCCCAGTACCAGCACCAGGCTCAACGCCAGTGCCAGCATCATCTCCACCAGGCCGAAGCCACTATCGGCCCGGTTCACGGCAAGCCTCCCGGTTGCGCTGCAACCCGGCTGCTGAGCTCCAGGCTACGCAGGCTGCCCCCCCGGCCTTCGGCACGGGAGTCGTCCCAGGTGATGCGAATGGTGTAGACATGCTGCTTGACGCTGATGCTGCCCTTGCCGCTGGGGCCGGCGAAGCTCGCGATATTGGCGGCGAAGTCGTACAGGTCCTGATCCCGCACATTGCCCGGGTTGCCCTCTGCCGGTATCGCCACGCTGTAGTCGGCGGCGGCGTTGGCGCGGATCCGGTCGAGCATGTCATAGGCGATAAAGCTGGCCTGGGTGGTCATCCGCGAGCTGTCGGTGTACTGCAGCGCCTTGATCTGCACCGCCGCCGCACCCAGCAGGCCCACCGCCAGTATCAACAGCGCAACCAGCACCTCGATCAGGGTCATGCCATCCTGTGCATCCCGCACGTTCATCCGCAGTTCTCCGCTGCTATCACCCGCCCATTGAGACAGACACTGATCACCCGCCGCTGCTGGTCCAGTCCATAGACGATGTGCAGCGCATCACTGGCCGCCAAGCCGCCGAGGCGATTGAAATCGATGCTGTGCTCATCTGAGGTTAGCGTCAGGGTGGCCCCCGGACTGATGGCTGGAACAACCCGCAATACATTGCCTCCGGGGTCCTGCCCCGCATACACCATCAATTCGCCGTTCCAGGGAGCGTCCTTGGCAGCCGGGCGAATCCCGACCCTCTGGCGGCGATTGATCGCTTCCAACCGTGCGTAAGCCAGGGCCTGGCGTAGTTGATTGATCTCGGTGTCGGCACGCACTCGCTGCACGGTGGTGCGATAGGCTGGCACCACCAGGCCCAGAAGAAGGGCCGCGATCGCCAGGGCGACGAGCAATTCCAGCAAGGTGAAACCCTTTGTATGCAAATTCATGGCCGGCCTTGGAAGTGTCATCGGCTATAACAGGCAAGCGCCCGGACCCTCCATAGACCGGCGCTTTGGCCATTTGCTCAATGAACACGCACGGATTGCGTGAAACCGTCGTCCCCAGGGAGGGAGACCCCATGCATGAGAAAGGCTTCAGCCTGATTGAACTGCTGACCGCACTGGTTCTGCTGGCCCTGCTGCTGCCGCTTTCCGGTAGCGCCATGAGTGAGCTGCTGCGCTCCAATCGCCAGCAGGACGCCGCGCAGATGCTCGCCAGTGGCCTGCGCAACGCCCGGGCGGCAGCGATCCTGCACCAGCGCACGGTCCTGATCCATGGTCTGGAGGACGACTGGAGCCGGGGCTGGAGGATCATCCTGGATATCAGCGGCAAGGGCGCCCAGGACGCACGCAACCCGCAACTGATCGAGCGCCAAGGCAGTGGGCAGGTATTGATCGTGGGCAATCGCCCGGTGCAGCACTTCGTGCGCTTCAGTGCCCTGGGCCATCCGCTGCTGCCCAGTGGCGCCTTCCAGGCCGGAACACTCCATGTCTGCCAGGCAGGCCAGGAGTACAGCCGCCATCAAGTGGTGCTGTCACGTAGCGGGAGGGTCAGCCTGCGCAGGGAAAACGCCGAGCAGGCCTTGTGTGCAGGCGTCGGCTGATCAGAGCAGCGAGCGAACCCGCAGCTCTTTGGGCATGGAGAAGGTGATGTTTTCTTCGCGGCCGGCCAGCTCATCGGCGCCGGTGGCACCCCAGGCCTGCAGTTGCTGGATCACGCCACGCACCAGCACTTCCGGGGCCGAGGCGCCGGCGGTAATGCCGATGCGCTCCACACCATCGAACCAGCTGCGCTGCAGGTCTTCGGCACCGTCTATCAGGTAGGCCGGGGTGGCCATGCGTTCGGCCAGCTCGCGCAGGCGGTTGGAGTTGGAGCTGTTGGGGCTGCCGACCACCAGCACCACGTCGCATTCGTCGGCCAGTTGCTTGACCGCGTCCTGACGGTTCTGCGTGGCGTAGCAGATGTCATCCTTGCGCGGCCCGCCGATGGCCGGGAAACGTGTACGCAGGGCATCGATCACCCGGCTGGTGTCATCCATGGACAAGGTGGTCTGGGTCACGAATGCCAGGCGCTCGGGGTTGCGCACCTGCAATTCGGCCACATCCTTTTCGTCTTCCACCAGGTAGATGGCGCCGCCATTGCTGGCGTCGTATTGGCCCATGGTGCCTTCGACCTCGGGGTGGCCGGCGTGGCCGATCAGGATGCATTCACGGCCGTCGCGGCTGTAGCGCGCCACTTCGATATGCACCTTGGTCACCAGCGGGCAGGTGGCGTCGAACACTTTGAGGCCACGACCTGCAGCCTCGCTGCGCACCGCCTGGGAAACACCGTGGGCGCTGAAGATGACGATGACATCATCCGGCACCTGGTCCAGCTCTTCGACGAAGATCGCTCCACGATTGCGCAGGTCTTCGACGACAAATTTGTTGTGCACCACTTCATGCCGGACGTAGATCGGCGGCCCGAAGACTTCCAGGGCGCGATTGACGATTTCGATCGCCCGGTCCACGCCGGCGCAGAAGCCACGGGGGTTGGCGAGTTTGATTTGCATGCTGTGCCTCGTGTCTTGCGCGCAAGAAGTTAGATCGTTGTAGACAGCGGATCGCCGGCAGCCGGCTCCTGGATAATAGAAGACGGCATGCCGGCGATGCTTTTAAAGCGCTTTGACGTCGATGATTTCAACGTCGAAGGTCAAGGTCTTGCCGGCCAGCGGGTGGTTGAAATCGATGGTCACCTGCGCGTCATCGAAAGTTTTGACCACACCTGGCAACTCGGTGTTCGCCGCATCGTTGAAGATCACCAGCAAGCCTTCCGAAAGCTCCATGTCCTGGAACTGCGAACGCGGGATGACCTGCACGTTCTGCGGGTTGGGCTGGCCGAAGGCGTTTTCCGGTTCGATGGTCAGGTTGCGCTTGTCGCCGGCCTTGAAGCCGAACAGCGCCGCCTCGAACCCTGGCAGCAGGTTGCCATCGCCGACCTTGAAGGTCGCCGGGGCCTTGTCGAACGTGCTGTCTACGGTGTCGCCGTTCTCCAGGCGCAATGCGAAATGCAAAGTGACTTCCGTGTTCTGACCGATGCGTTGTTCAGTCAATACCTGTTCAGTCATGAACGGCTTCTCCGGTTTTCTTGCTCTTGAACATATCCAGGGCCAGCATCACCGCGCCAACGGTAATGGCACTGTCGGCGAAGTTGAATGCCGGGAAGTACCAGCGGTTCTGCCAGTGCACCAGGATGAAATCGATCACATGGCCCAGGGCGATGCGGTCGTACAGGTTACCCAGGGCCCCGCCCAGCACCAGCGCCAGAGCGATGGCCAGCCAGGTTTCATTGCGCCCCAGACGCTTGAGCCAGACCACCAGCACCGCACTGACCGCAATCGCGATCAGGGCGAACAGCCAGCGCTGCCAGCCGGAGCCGTCGGCGAGGAAGCTGAAGGCGGCGCCGGTGTTGTAGGCCAGGGTCCAGCTGAAGTAATCCGGGATCACCACGATCTGCTGGTACATGCTCAGCGAACTTTCGAAGTGCAGCTTGCTGACCTGGTCGATGACCAGGACCAGCACGCTCAACCACAGCCAGCCCAGACGGCCGAAACGGCCTGCGGCGTTAGGCATAGTGACGGACCTCGCCTGCTCCGCTGATGTTGTCTACACAACGACCGCAGATTTCCGGGTGCTCAGGGTGCACGCCGACGTCTTCACGGCAGTGCCAGCAACGAGCGCACTTGGGGAAGGCCGACTTGACGACTTTGAGCTTGAGGCCCGGTACTTCGGTGGCCACGGCGTCCGCTGGTGCCTGGGCAAACGGGGCCAGGCTGGCGGTCGAAGTGATCAGCACGAAACGCAGTTCGTTGCTCAGCTTGGCCAGGTCAGCGGCCAGGCCATCCTCGGCAAACAGGGTGACTTCGGCTTGCAGGTTGCCACCGACGGCCTTGGCCGCGCGCTGAACTTCCAGCTCCTTGTTCACCGCAACCTTGACGGCCATCACGCCTTCCCAGTACTCGCGGCCCAGTTCGAAGTCAGCGGGCAATTCGGTCAGGCCTTCGTACCAGGTGTTGAGCATCACGGATTCGTTACGCTCGCCCGGCAGGTATTCCCACAGCTCATCGGCGGTGAAGGCCAGGATCGGTGCGATCCAGCGCACCAGCGCTTCGGAGATGTGGTACAGCGCGGTCTGCGCCGAGCGGCGCGCCTTGCTGTTGGCGCCGGTGGTGTACTGGCGGTCCTTGATGATGTCGAGGTAGAAGCCGCCCAACTCCTGCACGCAGAAGTTGTGCACCTTGGAGTAGACGTTCCAGAAGCGGTATTCGCCGTAGTGCAGCTCCAGCTCGCGCTGCAGCAACAAGGTACGGTCCACGGCCCAACGGTCCAGGGCCAGCATGTCTTCGGCCGGCAGCAGGTCGGTGGCCGGGTTGAAGCCGCTCAGGTTGGAAAGCAGGAAACGCGCAGTGTTGCGGATCCGCCGGTAGGCGTCGGCGCTGCGCTGCAGGATCTGATCGGAAACCGCCATCTCGCCGGAGTAGTCGGTGGCCGAGACCCACAGGCGCATGATGTCGGCACCCAGGGTGTCGTTGACCTTCTGTGGCGCGATCACGTTGCCCAGGGACTTGGACATCTTGCGGCCGTTCTCGTCCACGGTGAAGCCGTGGGTCAACAGTTCGCGGTACGGCGCGTGGTTGTCGATGGCGCAACCGGTGAGCAGGGACGAGTGGAACCAGCCACGGTGCTGGTCGGAGCCCTCCAGGTACAGGTCGGCCCGCGGACCGCTTTCGTGGCCCATGGGGTGCGAACCGCGCAGCACGTGCCAGTGAGTGGTGCCGGAGTCGAACCAGACGTCCAGGGTGTCGCTGATCTTGTCGTACTGGGCGGCTTCGTCGCCCAGCAGCTCAGCGGCGTCCATCTTGAACCAGGCCTCGATGCCTTCCTGCTCGACGCGCTGGGCCACTTCTTCCATCAGCTCGACAGTGCGTGGGTGCAGGTCGCCGCTTTCCTTGTTCAGGAAGAACGGGATCGGCACACCCCAGTTGCGCTGGCGGGAGATGCACCAGTCCGGGCGGTTGGCGATCATCGAGTGCAGGCGTGCCTGGCCCCAGGCCGGTACGAACTGGGTGTCTTCGATGGCTTGCAGGGCGCGTTGGCGCAGGGTGTCGCCGGCTTCCGGCTGCTTGTCCATGCCAACGAACCACTGCGCGGTGGCGCGATAGATCAGCGGGGTCTTGTGGCGCCAGCAGTGCATGTAGCTGTGGCTGATGGTTTCGGTGTGCAGCAGCGCACCGACTTCGCTCAGCTTGTCGACAATGGCCGGGTTGGCCTTCCAGATGAACTGGCCGCCGAAGAGCTCCAGCGATGTCGCGTAGACACCGTTGCTCTGCACCGGATTGAGGATGTCGTCGTTGACCATGCCATAACGCTTGCAGGTCACGAAGTCGTCTTCACCATAGGCCGGGGCCGAGTGAACCACGCCAGTGCCGGCACCCAGCTCCACGTATTCGGCCAGATACACCGGCGACAGACGATCGTAGAACGGATGACGGAAATTGATCAGTTCCAGGGCCGAACCTGGAGCCGTGGCAATCACCGAGCCTTCCAGGTTGTAGCGGGCCAGGCAGGATTCCACCAGCTCTTCGGCCAGCACCAGCAGGCGTTCGCCGGTGTCGACCAGGGCATAGTTGAACTCAGGGTGTACGTTCAGCGCCTGGTTGGCCGGGATGGTCCAGGGGGTGGTGGTCCAGATCACGATGGCAGCAGGCTTGGCCAGCTTGGCCAGGCCGAAGGCGCCGGCCAGCTTGGCTTCGTCGGCGACCGGAAAGGCCACGTCGATGGTCGCGGACTTCTTGTCCTGATACTCGACTTCTGCTTCAGCCAGGGCCGAGCCGCAGTCGAAGCACCAGTTCACCGGCTTCAGGCCCTTGAACACGAAGCCGCCCTTGACCATTTCCGCCAGGGCACGGATCTCGCCGGCCTCGTTGGCGAAGTTCATGGTCTTGTAGGGATTGGCCCAGTCGCCCAGCACACCCAGGCGGATGAACTCGGCCTTCTGCCCTTCGATCTGCTCGGAAGCGTAGGCGCGGCACAGCTCGCGGGTCTGGTCCGAGGACAGGTTCTTGCCGTGGGTCACCTCGACCTTGTGCTCGATCGGCAGACCGTGGCAGTCCCAGCCAGGAACGTAAGGCGCGTCGAAACCCGCCAGGGTTTTCGAGCGGATGATCATGTCCTTGAGAATCTTATTGACCGCATGACCGATGTGAATCGAGCCGTTGGCATAGGGAGGACCGTCGTGCAGTACGAACTTGGGACGATCCTTGCCAATCTCGCGCAACTTTCCGTACAGGCCAATGCTGTCCCAACGCTGCAGAATCTGTGGTTCGCGCTGAGGCAGGCCGGCCTTCATTGGGAAGGCGGTGTCCGGAAGGTTTAACGTGGCTTTATAGTCGGTCATTTAAGGCTCTTCATTAGCGATTGGCGCTATGGATACGTGCCACTTGGGCACGGGCGGCGGCAACATCCGCATTGATCGCCGTCTTCAACGCCTCCAGGGAGGCGAAACGCTGCTCTTCACGCAGCTTGTGGTGGAAAACCACCGTCAAACGCCGGTCATACAGATCGCCGGCAAAATCTAAAAGATGTACTTCCAGGTGGGCCTTGCCATCACCTGCAACCGTGGGCCGCACGCCGATATTGGCGACGCCGGGCCAGGTCCTGCCATCGAGCTCGACGCTCACCAGGTACACCCCGGAAAGCGGCACGCGACGGCGCTTCAACTGCACATTGGCAGTGGGCGTACCCAACTGGCGCGCCAGTTTCTGGCCGTGCAACACCCGCCCGGCAATGCGGTACGGGCGACCCAGCAGGCGCTCGGCCAGATCGAAATCGGCGGCGGCCAGGGCATTGCGAACCTGGGTACTACTCACCCGCAGGCCGTCGAGCTCGACGGTCTGCGCCGCCTCCACGGTAAAGCCGTGGGTGGCTCCGGCCTGCTGCAGGAAGTCAAAATCACCGACCCGGTCGCAACCGAAGCGGAAGTCATCACCCACTTCCAGGTGCTGTACACCCAGGCCATCCACCAGGATTCGCTCGACGAACTCGCTGGCGCTGAGTTTGCTCAGGCGCTGGTTGAAGGCCAGGCACAGCACCCGGTCGACACCGGCGTCAGCCAGCAACTGCAGCTTGTCCCGCAGGCGGGCCAGACGCGCCGGAGCCGTCTCGGGGGCAAAGAATTCCCGCGGCTGGGGCTCGAAAATCACCACGCAGCTGGGCACGCCCAACTCGAGCGCACGTTCGCGCAGCCGGCCCAGGATAGCCTGGTGACCACGGTGAACACCGTCAAAGTTGCCAATAGTGGCGACGCAGCCCCGATGCTGGGGGCGCAGATTGTGGAGGCCTCGAACCAGCTGCATAACGCGCTTCTTGCTCATAAAGTGGTCGATTATAACCACACCCGGCGGCCGACGACAGGCAGCACCGCACCCAATGTGGTTGATCCGACAAAACCGATGCCTGCCCTGCCCTGGCGACTAAACAGCCGTCAGTTCAAGGCTTTGCGATTGAAGTCGCGCAAACGGAAGCCCAGCAGCGCCAGCATGCCGAAATATGCCACCACCCCAGCCACCACCAGCACGCCCAGGCGCAGGAACCGCTGGAGCATGTGGCCTTGATCCCAGGCCGGCATGAAATGCATCAGGCCCAGCAACACCGCGGACATGACCGCGACCGCCAACAGCAACTTCAAGGTGAACCGCCCCCACCCTGGCAGCGGCTGGAACATCTGCTGCTTGCGCAACTGGTAGAACAGCAGTCCGGCGTTGATACAGGCCCCGGCGCTGATGGCCAGGGCCAGGCCCGCGTGTTTCAGGGGGCCGATAAAAGCCAGGTTGAGCAGTTGGGTGACGATCAGCGTAAAGATGGCGATTTTCACCGGTGTACGAATGTTCTGCTGCGCATAGAAGCCCGGCGCCAGCACCTTGATCACGATGATCCCCAGCAAACCCACGGCATAAGCCACCAGCGCACGCTGGGTCATGGACGCATCGAAGGCACTGAACTCACCGTATTGGAACAGTGACACGGTCAGCGGCTCGGCGAGGATACCCAGGGCCAGGGAGCACGGCAGCACCAGGATGAAACACAGGCGCAGGCCCCAATCGAGAATCCGCGAATACTCGTGGCGGTCCTTGCTGGCGTAGGTCTTGGCCAGGGTCGGCAGAAGAATGGTGCCCAGCGCCACCCCCAGCACACCGGACGGCAGCTCCATCAGGCGGTCGGCGTAATACATCCACGACACCGAACCGGCTACCAGGAAAGAGGCGAAGATGGTGTTGATGATCAACGAGATCTGGCTCACCGAAACCCCGAGAATCGCCGGCAGCATCTGCTTCATCACCCGCCAGACCCCGGTATCCCGCAGGTTCAGGCGTGGCAGCACCAGCATGCCGATCTTCTTCAGGTGCGGCAGCTGATACAGCAACTGCGCCAGGCCGCCAGCCAGCACCGCCCAGCCCAGAGCCATCACTGGCGGATCGAAATACGGCGTCAGAAACACCGCAAAAATGATCATGCTGACGTTGAGCAGGGTCGGCACGAAGGCCGGCACCGAGAAACGATTCCAGGTATTGAGGATTGCCCCGGCCAGAGACGACAGCGAGATCAGCAATATATAAGGAAAGGTCACCCGCAACAGGTCAGAGGTCAGGGCGAACTTTTCCGGAGAGTCGACGAACCCCGGTGCCGTGGCCCAGATCACCCAGGGCGCGGCGATGATGCCCAAAGCCGTCACCAGCGCCAGGACCAGGGTCAGCAGACCCGAGACATAGGCAATGAAGGTACGGGTCGCCTCTTCCCCCTGCTGGCTCTTGTATTCCGCCAGGATCGGCACGAACGCCTGGGAGAACGCTCCTTCGGCAAAGATGCGCCGCAGCAGGTTGGGCAGCTTGAAGGCAATGAAGAAGGCATCGGTGGCCATCCCGGCACCGAAAGTGCGCGCGATGATGGTGTCACGCACAAACCCCAGTATCCGGGAAAGCATCGTGATAGAGCTGACGGCGGCCAACGACTTGAGCAGGTTCATGAAAAGGTTTTGCGCCTTGTAGATAAACAGCAGGCGAAAAGACACCCACTTATGCGATACTCCGCGCCGCAACAGCACAGAGCCAAAGCTCGCGAGTTTACAGGTCAAGCGCCGGAAATAAATATCCCGCCTCTTCAGATCGACCACTCAGCGGAACGCATCACCCGCCCTTGACAAGACTTCAACTCATCGGCATGATTCGCGGCCTATTTTGTTTGCTATTTCCCAAAAAGTCTTTCGAGGAGCTCGACGGTGGCCAACTCACCTTCCGCCAAAAAACGTGCAAAACAGGCTGAGAAGCGTCGCAGCCACAACGCCAGCCTGCGTTCCATGGTTCGTACCTACATCAAGAATGTAGTTAAAGCCATCGACGCAAAAGACGCTGAAAAAGCGCAAGCTGCTTATGTTCTGGCTGTGCCAGTTATCGACCGCATGGCCGATAAAGGCATCATCCACAAGAACAAGGCTGCTCGCCATAAAGGTCGTCTGAATGGCCACATCAAGGCTCTGAACCTTGCTGCTGCAGCCTAAGCGACACGCTTGTTAAAAAACCGACCCAAGGGTCGGTTTTTTATTGCCCGCGATTTACCCACCCGGCAAACCAGCCCCGCCTTCAACAGAGGGCCAGCATGCCAGGAGAAACTCCGTTACGGGTGCGGCCAGGGCAGAATCGGGATAGCCGTCACCGCATTCTGCGGACTACCCTCGATCAGGCGATCGCTGTAGACCAGGTACACCAGGGTATTGCGCTTCTTATCCAGGAAACGCACCACCTGCATGGTCTTGAATACCAGCGAGGTGCGCTCCTTGAATACCTCGTCGCCATCCTTGAGCTCACCCTTGAACGCAATAGGCCCCACCTGACGACAGGCAATGGAGGCTTCCGCACGATCTTCCGCCAGGCCCAGGCCACCCTTGAGTCCACCCGTCTTGGCTCGCGACAGATAGCACGTCACCCCATCGACCTTGGGATCATCGAAAGCCTCGACCACGATCCGGTCATTCGGCCCGACAAACTTGAACACCGTGGACACCTGGCCAATCTCCTCGGCCGAAGCCATGAACGGCATCGCCAAGAGCAAGCCCAACAATCCTTTTGCTACGCGCATACGCTTTTCCTTACGCCACTTACACCAGAATCAGGTTATCGCGGTGTACCAGTTCAGGCTCCGCCATATACCCCAGGACACCGACAATAGCGTCGGACGGCTGACCAATGATCTTCTGCGCCTCAAGCGCACTGTAGTTGGCCAGGCCACGAGCAATCTCACGACCATCCGGCGCTACGCACACCACCATCTCACCACGCCGGAAACCACCCTGGACCTGCTTGACCCCCACCGGCAACAGGCTCTTGTTACCCTGGGACAGAGCCGACACCGCCCCCTCATCCAGCACCAGGGTGCCACGGGTCTGCAGATGCCCGGCCAGCCACTGCTTGCGTGCCGCCAGCATGCCGCGCTCCGGCGATAGCAAGGTGCCGATGCGCTCGCCAGCCTTGAGGCGGTCCAGCACGCGATCCAGACGCCCACCAACGATGATCGTATGCGCCCCGGAACGCGCAGCCAGCCGCGCCGCACGCAACTTGGTCTGCATGCCGCCACGCCCCAGCGCACCGCCCGTACCACCGGCCACCGCATCCAGCGCCGGGTCGTCGGCCCGCGCCTCATAGATCAGCTGGGCATCAGGATTGTTACGCGGGTCGGCATCGAACATGCCGTCACGGTCGGTAAGAATCACCAGCAGATCAGCCTCAACCAGGTTGGCCACCAGCGCCGCCAGAGTATCGTTGTCGCCAAAGCGGATCTCGTCGGTCACCACGGTGTCGTTCTCGTTGATCACCGGGATCACCTTGAGCTCCACCAGGGCACGCAAGGTACTGCGAGCATTGAGGTAGCGCTTGCGATCGGAGAGGTCGTCATGGGTCAGGAGAATCTGTGCAGTATGCCGGCCATGCTCGGCAAAGCTCGACTCCCAGGCCTGCACCAGCCCCATCTGGCCGATGGCCGCAGCGGCCTGCAACTCATGCATCGCACTCGGTCGTGCGGTCCAGCCCAGGCGGCTCATGCCGGCCGCTACAGCACCGGAGGAAACCAGTACCAGCTCGACGCCGGCCTCATGCAAGGCCACCATCTGCTCCACCCACACACCCATTGCCGTGCGATCCAGCCCCTTGCCGTCCGCCGTCAGCAGCGCACTGCCGATCTTAACGACCCAGCGCTGCGCACCTGTCACCTTGCTCCGCATCTTATTCAACCTTTGCCAGCGAGCGACGCGACCGAGCGCCACTCATGGGGTTATTCGTATTTGTATCCTGCAGACACCAAAACGCCGCTCAAATGAGCGGCGCCTTGGAAGCTGGCTTGGCAGCGATGATAACACCGCACCCTGCCAGATAAACCGTCTTCGCGGGGCAAGCCCGCTCCTGCCGAATCAGTCGCGGACGTAAATGATTTCCGGACCATCTTCATCGTCAACGTCTTCTTCGTCCCAGTCATCATCACCGATGTCATGGACACTCTTCACGCCACTGCGGCGCAGAGCACGCTGATCGTCGAGGGCTTGCAACTGGGCACGCGCCTCGTCTTCGATGCGCTGATCCAGCTCAGCCAACTCGTCGGCATAGGCAGGGTCGGCTGCCAGGCGATCGGCACGATCCTCCAGGTAACGCATGATGTCGCGGCTCAGGCGCTCGGTACCATCCTTGGAGATGGCCGAGATCACGTATACCGGCCCCGTCCACTCCAGGCGATCAACGATTTCCTTGACCCGCTCCTCGCGCTCTTCCTCGAGGATCTGATCGGACTTGTTCAGCACCAGCCAGCGCTCGCGCTCGGCCAGGGACGGGCTGAACTTCATCAACTCATTGACAATCACCTCTGCCGCATCCGCCGGGCTGCTTTCATCCAGCGGCGCCATGTCCACCAGGTGCAGCAGGATGCGCGTACGCGCCAGGTGCTTGAGGAAGCGAATCCCCAGGCCGGCACCATCGGAAGCACCCTCGATCAGACCCGGAATGTCGGCGATCACGAAGCTCTTCCAGCGATCGACGCTGACCACACCCAGGTTCGGCACCAGGGTGGTGAACGGGTAATCGGCCACCTTCGGCTTGGCCGCGGACACCGAGCGGATAAAGGTACTTTTGCCCGCATTCGGCAAGCCCAGCAGACCCACGTCCGCCAACACCTTCAGTTCCAGCTTGAGATCACGCTGCTCACCCGGCTTGCCCGGAGTGGTCTGGCGCGGCGCACGGTTGGTACTGGACTTGAAACGGGTATTACCCAAACCGTGCCAGCCGCCCTGCACCACCATCAACCGCTGGCCAGCCTTGGTCAGGTCGCCAATGACTTCCTGAGTGCCCGCATCAATGATCGTGGTACCGACCGGAACCCGCAGCTCCAGATCCTCACCCTTCTTGCCGGTGCAGTCGGTACTGCCGCCGTTGGAGCCGCGCTCGGCATCGAAGTGCCGGGTGTAGCGGTAGTCCACCAGGGTATTGAGGTTTTCGTCGGCGACCATGTAGATCGAGCCGCCATCACCACCATCACCACCGTTGGGACCACCGTTTTCGATGAACTTTTCCCGACGGAAACTCATGCAACCATTGCCGCCGTCGCCAGCCTTTACTCGAATCGATACTTCATCAACAAACTTCATGTTCAAACGCCTCTCGCCACACGGGCGAGCTGAAAAGCACTAAGACATAAGACTCTTGCAAAAATGAGCGCAGCGACCTCAATCAACGACCGAAACATCCAACGCTGGCAGCTCGTACAAACAGTTTTGCAAGAGACTCATCCCACAAACGAAAAAGCCCCGTCGCGAGACAGGGCTTTTCCAGCGATCGCGCAATTAAGCTGCGACGACGCTCACGTAACGACGACCGAAGGCGCCTTTTACTTCAAACTTGATCACGCCTTCGATTTTCGCGAACAGGGTGTGATCTTTACCCATGCCAACGCCGTAGCCAGCGTGGAATTGGGTGCCGCGCTGACGCACGATGATGTTGCCGGCCTTGATGACCTGGCCGCCATACATCTTCACGCCAAGGCGTTTGGCTTCTGAGTCGCGACCGTTACGGGTACTACCACCAGCTTTTTTGTGTGCCATGAGTTCAATTCTCCTAGTGAGGAATTAGGCTGAAATTAAGCCTGAATACCGGTGATTTTGATCTCGGTGAACCACTGGCGGTGGCCCATACGCTTCATGTGGTGCTTACGGCGACGGAACTTGATGATGCGGACTTTATCGTGACGACCTTGGGAGATCACTTCAGCCTTGACGGTTGCGCCAGCAACAACAGGTGCGCCGATGTTCACGTCGTCGCCGTTGGCGACCAACAGAACGCGGTCAAAAGTCACGGATTCGCCAGTAGCGACTTCCAGTTTTTCGATCTTCAGGTATTCACCTTCAGCGACCTTGTATTGCTTACCGCCGGTAACGATTACTGCGTACATGGTATTTCTCCGATAATCCTGCTCACCCAGCTCTTTATAAGAAGAGGTATTGGCTGGCATGGCTGCATGGGGCTGGAACGGCCCAAGTGCAATTGCGTAAGGCAGGTGCTGCCCAGGAAGTTCAGGGTGCGCGATTGTACGCAAGGCTCAATGGCCTTGCAAGTGCCGTTCAGGCCACGTCGGACAACGCTGCCAGCCCTGGCGCCGGGGACCTAACCCCCTGAAACCAGGGTTTAATGGCAGCACGCGACTATACCCCAGTGTTTTACCCTGACAAATTACAGCCCGTCGGGGCTTTAGCCGTGCGGGACCGCGCCTTGACACCCGCGGACGTGGGTCCTAGCATGCCGCGCAACCCTTCTGGAGCACCTGTCGCTGATGCAACCCCAAGCTTTCTACCGCGCGGTGGCGGACGATTTTAGCGCCGTCGACGGCATCATCAAGAAACAGCTGACCTCCCGAGTTCCGCTGGTTTCCAAAATCGGCGATTACATCACCTCGGCCGGAGGCAAGCGCCTGCGTCCTTTATTGGTGCTGCTGTGCGGCAAGGCCCTGGGCCGCGAAGGCGACGACCTGCGCCTGCTGGCCGCCACCATCGAATTCCTGCACACCGCCACTCTGCTGCATGACGACGTGGTCGACATGTCCGGCATGCGCCGTGGCCGCTCAACCGCCAACGCCATGTGGGGCAACGCTCCCAGCGTACTGGTGGGCGACTTCCTGTACTCGCGCTCGTTCGAAATGATGGTCGAGCTCGGCTCGATGCCGGTCATGCGCATCCTGTCCCAGGCCACCCGGATCATCGCTGAAGGCGAAGTCCTGCAGCTCTCCAAGGTGCGTGACGCCAGCACCACCGAAGAAACCTACATGGAAGTCATCCGCGGCAAGACCGCGATGCTCTTCGAAGCCTCGACCCACAGCGCCGCCGCACTGGCCGGCGCCACCGAGGAACAGGCCGAGGCCCTGCGCACCTTTGGCGACCATCTGGGCGTGGCCTTCCAACTGGTGGACGACCTGCTGGACTACCGCGGCGATGCCGAGACCCTGGGCAAGAACGTCGGTGACGATCTGGCAGAAGGCAAGCCGACGCTGCCGCTGATCTACACCATGCGCGAAGGCACACCGGAGCAGGCAGCCCTGGTTCGCCAGGCGATCCAGAAAGGCGGCATCGAAGATCTGGAAAGCATCCGTGCCGCCGTCGAGGCCTCGGGTTCCCTGGACTACACCGCACAACTGGCCCGCGATTACGTTGCGCGCGCCATCACTTGCCTGGAAGCCCTGCCACCGAGCGAGTACCGCGATGCCCTGGTGGAACTGAGCGAATTCGCCGTCGCCCGCACCCACTAAACAGCCCGGCTCCTGCTCATCACAGGAGCCGGCTCGTTGCCCTGCCCCCCCTTCATCCCCTCTCGCCCACAAAACCCTATACAATGTGCGCTTTTTAGCCATCCTGACTTTGAGGAGCTTAAGTGAGCACTTTGCCACCCTGCCCAAAATGCAATTCCGAATACACCTACGAGGACGGCACCCAGCTGATCTGCCCTGAGTGCGCCCACGAGTGGTCCGCCAGCGGTGAAGCCGAAGCCGTATCCGATGAAGCCGTGAAGAAAGATTCGGTGGGCAACGTGCTGCAAGACGGCGACACCATTACCGTGATCAAGGACCTCAAGGTCAAGGGCACCTCGCTGGTGGTCAAGGTCGGCACCAAGGTCAAGAACATCCGCCTGTGCGATGGCGACCATGACATCGACTGCAAGATCGACGGTATCGGCCCGATGAAACTCAAGTCCGAGTTCGTCCGCAAGGTCTGAATCCACCCCCTCTCGCGCCCGCCGCGAGAGGGTCCCCCCCTACGCCCCTCCCCGCTCGGTCAACCCGCAACCTTGCTAGCAGAAAGCCAGTCGATTTGATCGAAAACAATTTCTGCACAGAAAAAAGCAGAAACCGCCAATAGGCACTTGCTATTCATTGAATAAGAATTATTCTCATTGAACCCCATTCAAGGAGATGACGACCATGACTTATTTGATTGATGCCTGGCTGGACCGCCCACACCCTTACCTGCGAATCCTGCATCGGGAAACCGGGGAAGTCTGTGCGGTACTGGAAGAGGAAGCCCTGAACGAGCTGCAGGACCAGGGAGATCTGGACCTGAACGGCCTGAGCTCCAGCGAACCGCTGGTACTCAAGGAATTGGTGCGCAACCTGTTTTTGTTCTGCTACGCCAGAGCCTTGCGGCCGACCGGCACCGATGGTCAAAGCCTGGGCGCAAAAATCCGTCTATGAAACCTAAGCCGATCAAGGGGCAAGCTTGCCGGCGATGAGCAGACCGCGAGTGCGCAGCCTTCATCGCCAGCAAGCTGGCTCCTACAGGGGTTACAGAACGTCCAGCAGCTCGACGTCGAACACCAGGACGCTGTGCGGCGGGATGCTGCCCACGCCTTGTGCGCCGTAAGCCAGTTCGCTCGGCACGTACAGACGCCATTTGCTACCGGCGTTCATCAGTTGCAGCGCTTCGGTCCAGCCAGCGATCACGCCGCCAACCGGGAATTCGGCAGGCTGGCCGCGCTCGTAGGAGCTGTCGAACACAGTGCCGTCGATCAGGGTGCCGTGGTAGTGAGTGCGAACGCTGTCTTCACGGGATGGCTTGGCGCCTTCGCCCTGGGTCAGAACTTCGAACTGCAGGCCGGAAGCCAGGGTGGTGATGCCTTCACGCTTGGCGTTTTCCGCCAGGAATGCCAGACCGGCACCGGCAGCCGCTTCGGCCTTGGCAGCGGCTTCAGCCTGCATGATTTCTCGGATGACTTTGAAGCTGGCAGACATTTCTTCCTGACCCACACGGCTCGGCTTACCGGCGAAAGCGTCGGTCAGACCGGCCAGGATTGCATCCAGGCTCACGCCCGGTGGCGGGTTGTCACGCAGTTGGTCGCCCAGCTGACGGCCGATGCCGTAGCTGACGCGGGTTTCGTCGGTGGACAGATTTACTTCGGACATGACACTGCTCCGCTGTGCGGACGGCTCGGGAAAGGCCGTGGAAACACAGCACCTTCCGGAGCGCCCGGAACCAAAAGGGCGAGCAGACTAGCACAGAAGTCCGGCGACAATCAGCGCAACCCCGGCGCTACCAGCCGGAGTGCAGGGTGATTGGCACCTTGAGGCTTTCCTCGGCGCTGGCAGACAACCCGCACATCTCGTCATGCACCGAGGTGTGGATCAGGTTGAACGGCAGCTTGGGAAACGACTGCAGCACTTCACGGGCATGCTCCACCGAACGCAGATGAAACATCTGCCCATGGGCGTCGCTCAACGGGTATGCAGCCCCGTGCATGCGCGCCTCAAGCAGGTAGATTCCGCCTTCCAGCGAAATCAGGTTCAACTCATCGACTTTTCCGGCAATGGCGTAGGCATTCATTTCCTGCAGGTTCATGAGCGCACCTCGTGCAATTGAAAGCCATGACCCCTACAGGCATATGCCCCGCCCGGAAAAAGCACAAGCCACAAACAACGCCGCCCGTCCGTTTCGCAACGGCCGGGCGGCAGGTGTCCGGTGGGCAGGGGGCGGTCAGTGCTTGGTCAGCTTGTCCAGGTACCCCATGGCAAATGCCGAGATCACGAAGGTCATGTGGATCACCACGTACCACAGCAGGTACTCGGTGGGGGTGTTCTTGGCGTCCATGAACACCCGCAGCAGGTGGATCGAGGAGATCGCGACGATGGACGCCGCCACTTTCATCTTCAGCGACGAAGAATCCATCTTGCCCAGCCAGCTGAGCTTTTCCTTGTCCTCATCGATGTCCAGCTGCGACACGAAATTTTCGTAGCCGGAAATCATCACCATCACCAGCAGGCCACCCACCAGCGCCATGTCGATCAGCGACAGCAGCACCAGGATCAGGTCGGACTCGGCCATGGAGAACACATTGGGAATAACGTGGAAGACTTCCTGGAAAAACTTCAATGCCAGTGCCAGCAGGCCCAGGGACAATCCGAAGTAGATCGGCGCCAGCAGCCAGCGTGAGGCATACATTGCATTTTCGATAAAACGTTCCATTGAATCTCGTACCCGGTGTAAAAACGGCGGCGAGTATATCAGCGCGCCAAAAGCCCATAAACCACAGACAATCCCCTGCCCCACGGGTTTTTCCAAACGTTTTTTCTGCTAGTGTCGAAGCCATTGCCACCGCCCACCGACACTGGACAGGAAGACTGGAAAATGGATTTGCGATTGCCTTTGGCCAGCTTCGGCCTTGGTCTGGCGCTGCTGATCAGCGGCGGCTGTTCACCCAGCGACGAAAAGAAGCAGGCCAGCCTCGAAGAGAGGACCGCACAGTTTGAAAAATCCCTGGACGCCATCCAGGACCCCAAGCTCAAGGACGCCATCGCCGACCTCGGCGGCTCACTGCTGCTGCTCGAGCGTGCGCAGATCAAGCTAGACAGCAAGCCGATCGAAACCGAATACGGTGACGACAGCCTGGCCCTGCTCAAGCACTACCCCACGGCCCAGGCGCTGGTGGACACCTACGTCAATGGCCTGTTCGTGCTGCGCAAGCCCTCCAGCTCGGACTACCTGACCGACCTGCAGCCGGTGTTCCCCTTCAGCTTCAACATGCCCGCGCAGTTCCCCTTTCCCCATGGCCTGGAGTGGCAGTCCGTCACCCTGAGCAACAAGAAGGTCATCCCCTTTCAGCCCGAATGGTCGGAAACCGACCCGGGGATTCAACTCAGCCCGTCCAGTTCCAACCTGACCAACCCGGATGACCTGACCGTGACCTATCCCTTCATCGAGGGCCTGGAAGTGGACAACAAGAACCAGCCGCAGCCGGTCTCGCTGCAGGGCAAGCTGGAAGTGATAGCTCCCGGCCGCACCCTGACCTTCGAACTGACCCGGGCCGACATCGGCAAGCCACGCCAGGACGGCAACATCAGCCTGACCTTGCTGGCGCTGGAAAAGAATGTCGCCGAGATCGAACTGAGCAATAACGCCGCCCTGCCTGAGGAAGCCGACGACGCCTCCCTCAACCCCTTGCTGGCGCAGGCTCGGGACAGCAGCGGGCAAATCCTCTCTCGGTCGGGCTCGATCAATGAGAGCGCCCAGCAAGTCGCCTTTTACCGCCAGCAACTGGCCGAGATGCAGAAGCAGAAGAGCTGGAGCGAGGCCTTCGAGAAGCAACTGGAGGATGAGCAGAAAGCCTTCGACCAGCAGCACACCCAGCATTACGCCAAGGTGTATTTCAACGGCCAGATCGACAAGCTGGAGGTCGCCGTACTCGACTTCGCTCAGGCCAGCGTGACCCGCAAGGACCTCGACCTGCCGGTACACCGCTTCGATCGGCTCACCACCGACAAGAACATCCAGCCACTGCCGATGCCGGTGGTGGTCTATGACGATCAGGCCGCCAGCTACCTCAAGGGCGCGGAGCTTGATGAGGACTCATTGAAAAAGTCCGTGACCATCAGCCAATCGGTGGAAGATGCCAGTGCGGCACGCATTGAGTTCAGCCATCCGCGGACCTTCAACGACGAACTGCTGGGCTCGGAGTTCAATGCCGGCGACACCCCGCTGACCTTCTTCACTCAGGACGACAAGGGCCAGCGTGGCGAACCGATCGAACTGCCGGACGAGGCCTTTGAAATCGACCCCATGCGTGGCGTCATCACCTATGACCTGAACCTGTTCCCGGAAACCCCGGCCTATGCCGTCGGCTCTATCCCGCTGTTTCTCGCCAACATCGAGAAAAAGACCATCAGTGCCCAGCAACTGCCCAAGGGCCTGGAGCTCAAGGGCAATGCCCTGATAGTCGACCAGAAGCTCTTTCCCGCGGATGCCTGGCGCTTCTATGCCAAGGACGACAGTGGCCAGTACCTGAAGGAGATCCTTGCCGTCAGCCACGGCGCCTCGAACAACGGGCCCGCGCTGTTCGACGTGCATTACTTCTACGGCCAGCCCAGCCAACTGGAAAGCTACGAGCGCAGCGAACTCAATGCCGTCGAATACGGCTTCGAGGTCAAACTCGACAAAGCCGAGCCGACACCACCCTAGCCATCAGTGTTCGGGATGGAACTGGAAATCCCCGGCGTGACGCCCCCGCTCACCGTTGATCTGCCGCAGTTGGGCCTGCAGATGCAGGCACCATATCTGCGGATCGTCGGCCAGTTGGTAACCGTGGGTAGTCAGGCTTTCAACGATCGAATCGAGGATCGATTCGGCCACCACAGGTCCGCAGAACGGCCCCTGGGACTTGATCGCCGAGGGTTGTTCACCGGCCATTCCGGCGGCGAAGAGAAGGGTCCACATACCGTTGTCCCCCGCCAAAGGGCGAACAATGCATTCGATACGGGTAACCAGGCCAAGGCATTGGCGAGTAAGGCAAAGGTTGCGCGACATGGCGGCGACCCTCGGTAGATCCACTATTCAGCCTTCAACGCAAGGCTGTTTCGATCCAGCGACGACTGTCGTTCTCCTTGCCCTGAGAATAGAAGAAAAGCCTGATAAACAAAGTTGACCGATCCAACAGGCGCCGAATGGTCTATTTTGAAAAATTGGCGTCAGCGGCCTGGCGCCGATGGCGAGGGAACACCCCCCTCGCCATCGAACAGCATCACGCCGGCTTGGTATCGGCCAACGCCTCCTGGGCCTGTTCCTTCTCGGCCTCCTTCAGGTCGTCTTCGCTGATCATCTCGGCAATCACCCGCAGCCGCTCCACCACACGAGCATTGACGCTGCCCTCGGGGAACTGCCCTTCGGCATCCGGCTCGCCAGCCGGCTCGCCCACCAGGAGGCTCAGGGCCTCATCGGCCTGGCGCACCGCATACACATGGAACTGCCCGGCTCGCACCGCCTGCAAGACCTTCTCGTCGAGCATCAGTGTGGCGACGTTGGCCTGGGGAATGATCGCCCCCTGCTCCCCGGTCAGGCCACGGGCCTCGCACAGACGGAAGAAGCCCTCGATCTTCTCGTTAACCCCGCCGACCGCCTGCACCTCACCAAACTGGTTGATCGAGCCGGTAATGGCGAAGCACTGCTTGAGCGGGGTTTTGGAGAGCGCCGAAATCAGCGTGCAGGCCTCGCCCAGCGAAGCACTGTCACCGTCCACATAGCCATAGGACTGCTCCAGGGCGATGCTCGCGGAAATCGCCAGGGGGAACTCCTGGGCGTAACGGCTGCCCAGGTAACCCGTGAGGATCATCACCCCCTTGGAATGGATCGGCTGGCCGAGATTGACCTCGCGCTCGATGTCGACGATACCGCTGCCGCCGGGGTAGACCGTGGCCGAGATCCGCGCCGGCACGCCAAAGGCCGAGTCCCCGACCTCCAGCACCGTCAGGCCGTTGCACTTGCCTACCGCAGCACCATCGGTGTCGATGAGGATGATGCCCGCCAGCATGTCGTCGAGAATCCGCGCCGACACCCGCCCGGTACGCGTGGCCTTGGCCTTCAGCGCGCGCTCGATATGCCCGGCGTCGGTCATTTCATCCGAAGCCAGGTGCCGGATGAAATCGGCTTCGCTGACCAGTTGGAACAGATCACCGATACGCGCCGACAAGCGCCCCTGATGCTCCGCCAGGCGTGCACTGTAGGTGGCCAGCCGCGCCACGGCGTCGGCGGTCAGTGGCGCCATGCCCTCTTCCGAGGTGCGGGTTTTCAGCAACTGGGCGAACTGCTCCAGGCTTTCATCCACCATCGGAATGTCTTCGTCGAAATCCACCAGTACCCGGAACATCTCCTGGAAGTCCGGATCCAGGTCCTGCAGCGTGTAATACAACTGGCGGGCGCCAATGATGATGACCTTGACCTGCAGCGGAATCACCTGCGGCGTCAGGGTCACAGTGGCCAGGCGGCCCATCTCGCCCAGTGGCGACTCCATCTTCAGCTTGCGCGATTGCAGGGCACGCTTGAGCGCGTCCCAGACAAAGGGCTCGCTGAGCATCTTCTCGGCTTCCAGAATCAGGAAACCGCCATTGGCCCGGTGCAAGGCGCCAGGGCGCAACTGCCGGTAGGTGGTGTAGAGCGCCCCCTGGTCGGTGCTGTACTCGATGCGCCCGAACAGGTTGTCGTAGGTCGGATGGGGCTCGAATACCACCGGGGCGCCACCGCTGGCAGGGTGACCGACCACCAGGCTCGGGCAGTACTGTTCTTCCAGCAGCTTGCGCGCCACGGCGTCGGTCTTGCTGTCGTCCACCAGTTGTTCGACCACGGTCTTCAACAGATAGACCTGCATGGCCTGCAGGTAACCGCAGACCGCGGCGTTTTCCGCGTACTTCTCGGACAGCGGCGCGAGCAAGGGCTGCAGGGCCAGGGTGATGGTTTCTTCATTGAGCTGGCGCAACTGGTTGCTCGACTCGCGCTTCCATTGCGGCAGGCTCGCCAGTTCTTCGTTGAGGCGCTCCTCCAGGGCGGAAATGTCCTCGTGGAAGCGTTCGCGATCGGCCTCGGGCAACTGGGCGAACTCAGCCTCGTCCAGGGCCTTGCCTTCGAACATCGGGGTAAAGGCGATGTTGCTGCTGTCGCGGTACAGCGCCACGTCCTTTTCCAGGGCCAGGCGCTCGATCACATCCAGGGCACGGTCATAGCGCTGGTTGAAGGCGCGATCGATGGCGCTCTTCTTCTGCTGGTACGAAGGGTGCTCGAAGACCGCCGGAAAGGTGGCCAGCAGGTTATCGATCAGGCCGTTGATGTCGCTGATGAAACTGCCCGCGGCCCCCGCTGGCAGCTCCAGTGCCCGGGGTTCCCGGGGCTCGTCGAAGTTGTTGACGTAGACCCAGTCCGACGGGGTCTGCAGGCGCTTGCCTTCGGCCTTCAGATAGCGTTTGACGAAAGAGAAGCGGCCGGTGCCCGGCTCGCCCATGACAAAGACGTTGTAGCCGGGGCGCGGCATGGCCACGCCAAACTGCAAGGCTTCGACCGCACGTTCCTGGCCTAGCACACCGCGGAAGGGCTCCAGATCATTGGTGGTGGAGAAGCTGAACTGTTCAGCAGAGAAAGGACGGGTCAGCGCTTCAGGCGCAAGACGCAGGCTGGCAGCAACAGGATCAGGCATCGGGCTTCCTTACATCAGGCGGGGCAGATGGCGGCATTCTGGCGCCGGGTATGCCCGGCTGGCAAGGCGCGCCTCAGGGGAAAGCATAGACAAGCCGCAGGCCACGACCCGCACCAAGTAAAACCAGCTGTTTCAGGTATTGTTTTGTAAATAGTTACGGAACCTGAGGAACCTGCCTAAACTCCAAACTGCGCGGCTGGATAGATAACCGGCCCACTGGCGCCCACACGGGCCAGTCTCCCTGTCCATTGGTATGCACACAAAGAGAACAACGCTATGAAACGGATTCTTCTCGGTACTCTTTTCACCGCTGTATCCCTCAACGCCATGGCCCAGGCGCCAGGCGGCCCGGATTGCGGCTGGGGCAACATGCTGTTCGAAGGCCAGCGCGGCACTCCGGCGCACTTCCTCGCATCCACCACCAACGGCACCTCAGGCAACGCCACTTTCGGCATGACCTCCGGTACCAACGGCTGCTCGACCAATGCCTCGCTGACCTATGGCGGCAAGTCCTGGTTCGCCATGAACGGCATGATGAACGAGCTCTCCGAAGACATGGCCAAGGGTCAAGGCGAAGCCCTGACCACCTACGCCGTGGTACTCGGTGTAGCCCCTGAGGATCGCGCGCACTTTGCCGCGGTTACCCACGAGCACTTCCAACAGATCTTCAGCAAGGCTGACGTGACCGCGGAAGATGTGCACACCAATACCCTGGCCGTGTTGAAAAACGACGCGCGCCTGGCCAAGTACGCAACCCCAGCTTAAGCTCGCCCCACCCGCTCCTCGCGAGGAGCGGGTTTTATTTTCCGGACCTTGCCCACCTTGGGTCTTTGTATTTCCGACTTAAGTTGCCCAACATGCTCAAACGCCTTGCCTACCTGGCGCTCTGTGTCTGCGCCCCGCTGTATGCCGCGCCTCACATCGACCCTCAACGTTTGCAGCAACTGGCCAATGACCCCTTCTGGATATCCATAGGTCACTACGAAACTGCCAAGCTCGGCGGCTGGCGCAGTTATGTCAGCGACCCGAAATTCTTCCTCGCTGCCGACGGTGCCCATCATCCCGACGCTGAGCTGGCCGCGACCCTGAACGCCCTCTACGCCCCCGCCGATGCGGGTGACCAGCATGCCCAGTGCGTCTACCCGTCCCGCACCCGCTGGCTCAAGGCGCAACTGGGCCTGAATGACTTGCCTGCGGTGGAGTGCGCCGAGTTCAAGCAATGGTTCAAGGATGTCTCGCCCCACAGCACGGTGATGATCTTTCCCGCGGCATACCTGAACAGCCCCTCGTCGATGTTCGGCCACACCCTGCTGCGCATCGATCAGGCGGACGTACAGAGCAACAACACCGCGCTGCTCAGCTACGCAATCAACTTCGGGGCCTATATCGAGGGCTCGGACAACAGCATTCTCTACGCCTGGAAAGGCCTGATGGGCGGCTATCCGGGGCTGTTCGCTCTAGTGCCCTACCAAGAGAAGCTCTCGGAATACCGCAGCCTGGAAAACCGCGACCTGTGGGAATACCGCCTGAACCTGACCCAGGCCGAAACCGAACGCATGGTGGAGCATGTCTGGGAACTCAAGCAGATCAAGTTCGACTACTTCTTCTTCGATGAAAACTGCTCCTACCGGCTGCTGGAACTGCTGCAAGTGGCGCGCCCCAGCCTGCGCCTGACCGAACAGTTCCCGCTGACGGCGATCCCTACCGATACGGTCAAGGCAGTCAAGGACGCCGGGCTGGTGGAACGCATCGACTATCGCCCGTCCCGGGAGCGGGAGCTGCTGAGCCGCGCCCAGCCCCTGGACCCGGAAGAACAGCAATGGGTGCTCAAGGTCAGCGCTGACCAGAAGCAATTGCAGGCCCCTGAGCTGAAGGCTCTGCCCCGGGATCGCCAGGCCTTGATCGTGGATGCCGCCTACCGTCTTGAACGCTACCGGGCCAACGGCCTGGAACGAGATGCGCAGCGCTCGCAACGCAGTTTCGAACTGCTGCGGGCAATCAACCAGAACCCGGCACCGGAGCTGCAGATCCAGCGCCCCGGCCTGCCGGAAGACGGCCACCAGTCGCGCACCTGGCAGCTGGGAGTCGGCACCCGGGACGACAAGGCCTTCGCCGAGTACGGCCTGCGCATGGCCTATCACGACCTCAACGACAACGCCGAAGGCTTCCCCCTGGGGGCGCAGATCGAGATCCTGCAGATGAAGCTGCGCCAGTACGAAGGCAACCACTGGCAGTTGCAACAGTTGGACCTGGCGACCATCCGTTCCCTGACCCCACGCAACGACCTGCTGCAACCCTGGTCCTGGCAGGTCACCGGCGGCCTGGAGCGAGTACCGGGCAAACACGACGACGAGACCCTGGTCAGCCACGTCAACGGCGGGGCCGGCGGCACCTGGCAGTTGGGCGAGGACACCCTGGGCTTTGTCCTGGGCACGGTGCGAGTCGAGCACAACGCCGACTTTGCTGGTTTCATCGCCCCGGCAGCAGGCTTCAACTCCGGGCTGCTGTGGAAAAACCCGCTGGGCAACTTCAGCCTTGAGGCCAAGGGCGACTACTTCACCAATGGCGAGGTACGCCGCAGCCTGAGCCTCAACCAGCAGTGGGAGCTGTCGCGCAACCTGGGCCTGCGCCTGAGCGCACAGCGGGAGTTCAGCCAACTGGCGACTCCGGTCAACGAGGTCATGCTCGAACTCAAGTGGTATCACTACTAAAGGCAGCCAGAGGCCGCTCTCAAGGGCCCTGGAAGGTGCTGCGAACCTTGTCGCAGCCTGCACCAGCGGCCACGGTTAAATGGGTTGATCACCCGGCTTTCACGGCTTGCTGACAAACGCCCTTCTAGACTTCACGCAGAGGAAGCCTGGGAGACGAAAATGTGGCGGTACGGGTGGGCAGCGCTGTTGCTGGCGCTAGTCGGTGGCTGTGAATCAACCCATGAGCATCTGCTGGCGCAGGGCTATCCGCCGGCCTTTGCCGATGGCTTCGATGCCGGCTGCGTCAGCGGCCGCCAGGCGGCAGGCTCCATGAGCGGAGAGTTTCGCAAGGACGTACCGCGCTACCTCAAGGACGCGCAATACGCCGAAGGCTGGAACGATGGTTTCCGCCAATGCCAGGCCATGCTGGAGAACCAGGACCGCAACGAGTATCGAGAGCGGCACTGGGACGAGCGCGAGCGAGCCTGGCAGCAGGAAAAGGACCGCGATGCGGCCCGGGCCTATCGTTCGCCGTAGGTCGCTTTCAGGTAACCGCCCAGGTGAAAAGCCTGCAACCATGGTCCACCCGCCTCCCTTCAAGGAGAAAACCGTGAGCCGCGCTTTCGTCAATGAAGATCAAGCCGCCCAGGCCGAGCAGCCGGTGGAGCGCCAGATCAGCACCCAGCCCAATTACGTCACGCCCCAGGGCCTTGCCGAATTGCAGGCCAGGGTTGCCCTGCTGCACAGCCAGCACAGCGAGCAAAACGACCTGGGAGATGACGCCGACAAGCAGCGAATGGCAGAGCTTGAGCGCGACCTGCGCTATTTCACCCAGCGCCTGCACAGCGCCCAAGTGGTGACGCCGGCCAATTCAACCGACAAGGTGCAGATCGGCAGCCGGGTGACCTTCGCCGATGAACAGGATCGCCAGCAAAGCGTGCAATTGGTGGGGGAGGATCAAGCGGATGCGGCCAAGGGGCTGATCAACTGGGCCTCGCCCCTGGGTCGTGCCCTACTGGGAGCACAACCGGGGGACGAAGTCCTGTGGCAAAGGCCGGCGGGCAATCAGTTGATCGAGATCATCCGCATCGAACCGGCCTGAGACGGTTCAGACCACGCCCTGGGCCAGCATGGCATCGGCGACCTTGACGAAGCCGGCGATGTTCGCCCCCTTCACGTAGTTGATCCGGCCATTCTCTTCGCCATAGTGCACGCAAGCGTGGTGGATCGACTGCATGATGTTGTGCAGCTTGCTGTCCACTTCACCGGCGGTCCACAGCAGGCGCATGGCGTTCTGCGACATTTCCAGGCCACTCACCGCCACGCCACCGGCGTTGGACGCCTTGCCCGGGGCGAAGAGGATACCCGCGTCGATAAAGATATCCACAGCCTCCAGAGTGGTCGGCATGTTGGCACCTTCGGCGACACAGGTGCAGCCGTTGCGCAGCAGGGTACGGGCCGCCTCGGCGTCCAGTTCATTCTGCGTGGCGCAGGGCAAGGCGATATCGCACGGCAGGTCCCACGGAGTCTTGCCGGCGCGGAACTCCAGGCCGAACTGGCTCGCCAGCTCGCTGATACGCCCACGCTGCACGTTCTTGAGTTCCAGTACCGCCAGCCACTGCTCTTCGCTCAGGCCCGACTCGCAATACAGGGTGCCTTCGGAATCGGACAGGGAGATCACCTTGCCACCCAGGTCCATGACCTTGCGCGCCGCATACTGGGCCACGTTGCCGGAGCCGGAGATCGCCACGCGCTTACCTTCGACCCGATCACCGCGGCGCTTGAGCATTTCCTCGGCGAAGTACACGCAGCCAAAGCCCGTGGCCTCGGGGCGGATCAGGCTGCCGCCGTAGCTGATGCCCTTGCCGGTCAGCACCGACGTGAACTGGTTGCTCAGGCGTTTGTACTGGCCAAAGAGGAAACCGATTTCCCGGGCACCCACGCCGATGTCACCGGCCGGGACGTCAACGTCGGCACCGATATGCCGGTACAGCTCGCTCATGAAGGCCTGGCAGAAGCGCATCACCTCGGCGTCGCTCTTGCCCTTGGGGTTGAAGTCCGAACCGCCCTTGCCGCCGCCCATGGGCAGGGAGGTCAGGGAGTTCTTGAAGGTCTGCTCGAAGGCGAGGAATTTCAGCACGCCCATGTTGACCGAGGGATGGAAGCGCAGGCCGCCCTTGTACGGGCCGATGGCGCTGTTCATCTGGATGCGGAAGCCGCGGTTGACCCGGACCTTGCCCTGATCGTCGACCCACGACACGCGAAACACCACCGCGCGTTCCGGCTCGCAGATCCGCTCGAGAATACCGGAGCTCAAGTAGTGCGGATTGGCTTCGAGAAACGGCCAGAGGCTGCGCAGGACCTCTTCCACCGCCTGATGGAATTCAGGCTGGTCCGGGTCGCGTTTTTTCAGGCGGGCAAGGAAGTCTTCGACGGATTCGATCATGGGAAGTCTCGGCAAATTTATTGTCGTTAAGAAGAGATTTGCCCGGGACTTTATCAATTCAATCCGCACCGCGACAGCGCAAAATGTCGCAGATATGAATTTAAATGGTGCAATAAATATAAATAGCCCGGTTCTACAGGTGTTTTACGCACCGAATTGGTGACAAATATTGACTGCTTTGCACTCACTTTGAACGTTGAGCCACGCCCCCCAATTAACCGCCCAGGTTTCTGCCAGGCATAAAAAAACGGAGCCCGAAGGCCCCGTTTTTTCAAGCAGCTAACCGATCAGGCCAGCTTCTTGTGCCGTACCCGGTGCGGTTGCGCTGCGGCTTCGCCCAGGCGTTTCTTGCGATCGGCTTCGTACTCGGTGTAGTTGCCTTCGAAGAACACCGCTTGGGAGTCGTCTTCGTACGCCAGGATGTGAGTGGCCACCCGGTCCAGGAACCACCGATCGTGGGAGATCACAATGGCGGCGCCCGGGAAGTCCAGTAGGGCTTCTTCCAGGGAGCGCAGGGTTTCAACGTCGAGGTCGTTGGAAGGTTCGTCGAGCAGCAGGACGTTGCCACCCTCCTTCAGGGTCAGGGCCAGGTGCAGGCGGCCGCGCTCACCACCGGACAGGTCCTTGACGAACTTCTGCTGGTCGCCGCCCTTGAAGTTGAAACGGCCGACGTAGGTACGCGACGGGATCTCGTAGTTGCCGATGCGGATCTGGTCGGAGCCGTCGGAGATCTGCTGGAACACGGTCTTGCTGCCGTCCAGGTCCTCACGGCTCTGATCCACGCAGGCAAGCTGCACGGTTTCACCGATCTCGATGCTGCCCGAATCCGGGGTTTCCTTGCCCATGAGCATGCGGAACAGGGTCGATTTACCGGCACCGTTACCGCCGATCACGCCGACAATGGCGCCCTTGGGCATGGAGAACGACAGGTTGTCGATCAGCACGCGATCGCCGTAGCCCTTGGTGACGTTCTTGAACTCGATGACCTTGTCACCCAGGCGCGGACCAGCCGGAATGTAGATCTCGTTGGTTTCGCTGCGCTTCTGGAATTCCTGGGACTGCATTTCCTCGAAGCGTTGCAGACGGGCCTTGGATTTCGACTGGCGAGCCTTGGCGCCTTTGCGCACCCACTCCAGCTCTTCCTTCATGGCCTTTTCATGGGCCGACTGCTGCTTGGATTCCTGGGCCAGACGGTCGGACTTGGCTTCCAGCCAACCGGAGTAGTTGCCCTCGTAAGGAATGCCGGCGCCGCGGTCGAGTTCGAGAATCCAGCCGGCGACGTTGTCCAGGAAGTAACGGTCGTGCGTGATCGCGACCACAGTGCCCGGGAAGTCGTGGAGGAAATGCTCCAGCCAGGCGACGGAGTCGGCGTCCAGGTGGTTGGTTGGCTCGTCGAGCAGCAGCATGTCCGGAGCGGACAGCAGCAGGCGGCACAGGGCCACACGACGCTTTTCACCACCGGACAGGTGCTCGACCTTGGCGTCCCAGGCCGGCAGACGCAGAGCGTCGGCGGCCACTTCCAGCTGGCGCTCCAAGTTGTGGCCGTCGCTGGCCTGCAGGATGGCTTCCAGCTTGGCCTGCTCGGCGGCCAGCTTGTCGAAGTCGGCATCCGGCTCGGCATAGGCGGCGTAGACCTCGTCCAGGCGCGCCTGGGCGTCCTTGATCACGCTGACCGCTTCCTCGACCACTTCGCGCACGGTCTTGGCCGGGTCCAGCTGGGGTTCCTGGGGCAGGTAACCGATGTTCAGGTCCGGCATCGGGCGGGCTTCGCCCTCGAACTCGGTGTCGACGCCGGCCATGATCTTCAGCAGCGTGGACTTGCCCGAACCGTTGAGGCCCAGCACGCCGATCTTGGCGCCAGGGAAAAAGGACAGGGAGATGTTTTTCAGGATTTCCCGCTTCGGCGGAACAACCTTGCCCAGCCGATGCATGGTGAAGACGTATTGAGCCATGGTGAACCTAGCGTCAGTGACAGATGAATAGAACGGGCCGGGCCCGGGCCAGGCCATGCGCTGCGCCGGCATTGACCATGATCAATACCGACGGGCGGAAAAAGCCTGATTGTCTGGAGCTGGAACGCTCCCGCGTAACCGGCAAAACTACCTCAATGCACGATCCAGGTCCAGCCAGGCGGGACTGGCACTTTGCCACAACTCAAGGCATGCTAGCCGCCCTTCGGGCGTCCGGCTTATAGTGCACGTCGCGCCAGCCCAGCCAAACCGCAGGATCACAGCTTGTTCAACGTCACTTCGCCAAAGCCCGCGCGCGCCGCTGCCCCCGGGCCGGCCTATCCTATGCGTGGCACACTCAAAGGCGCACTGGCGACGCTGGTGCTGTTGCTGCTGGCCCTGTTGTTCTGGCAGTTGCTCGATCAACTGCAACAGACCCGCCAGGACCAGCGTCAGCATGCCATCGACTACAGCGCCGACCTGGCCGACCACCTGAGCCTGAACCTGGCGCTCAACGCCCAGATCGCCCTCAATCTGCTGCCCATCATCGAGGCACCGCAAGACAGCCAGCAGCAACAGCAACTGCTTCAGAAACTCCAGCGCTCGCTGCCGGACGTACGCAGCTTTGCCCTGCTGGACAGCAAGGGGCAAATCCTCAGCGACAGCGCCACCGATAGCCAGGACGCCCTGTGGCTCGCCGAGCTGGTCCAGCGCAGCCGTGCCCAACGCTACTACTACAGCAACCCCGCCGATGGCTCGGTGGTGCATGTCCTGCTGCACCAGTCCAGCGGCGGGAGCCGCGGCTACTGGGTCCTGCGCCTGGCTCCAAGCTTTCTGCAGACCCTGGTGCGGCAAAGCGAAGAGGGCTTCAAGCCCACCTGGGTGATCGAGAACCGCCTCAGCCACCAGGTGATCAAGCGCGATGAGCGCAGCACTTCGACCCCAGGCATGCTGGATCCCGACGAAATGGCCAGCAGCGTACTGCTGGTGCCCCTGAGCAACAGCGACTGGCAACTGCGCGGCCTGTTCGACCAGCGGGCCGTGCTCGAGGCGCTGCTGCCGGCCTTCATTGGCAAGTGCCTGCTGGGCCTGGCCTTCTCCCTGCTGCCGGTGATCGCCCTGCTGAACATGCGCCGGCGCCAGCGCCAACTGCACGAAGGCCGGCGGCGCTATCAGGACATTTTCGAAGGCACCGGCGTGGCCTTGTGCGTCATGGATATCTCAGGGCTTCCAGGGTTGCTCGACAAGCACAACCTGCACAACAGCGACCAACTCAAGCGCTGGCAGGCCAGCGATCCTGGCCACCGCCTGCAACTGCTCAGTGAATTGCGCATCACCGAGGTCAACCAGGTTGCCCTGCGCCTGCTCAACGTCGAATCCAGCGAGCAGGCCTGGCAACTGCTGATCGAAGGCAGCCCGAAGAACGGCAACGCCATCGGCAGCCAGTTGCTCGAAGCCGTGATCAACCAGCAGAAACAGCTGGAACTGGAGATCAAGCTCAGCGACGCCCAGGGCAACGACCAGCATCTGTGGCTGGTCCTGCGCCTGCCCGAGGCCATCGCGGACTACAGCGCGGTGATCCTCAGCATCAGCGACATTACCAGCCGCAAGCTGATCGAACTTTCACTGCTGGAGCGCGAAGGGTTCTGGTCGGACGTGGTGCGCACCGTGCCTGATCACCTGTACGTACAGGATGTGATCAGCCAGCGGATGATCTTCAGCAACCACCATCTGGGCCAGACCCTGGGCTACAACAAGACCGAGCTGCACCAGATGGGCGAGTACTTCTGGGAAATCCTCCTGCACCCGGAAGACGCCGACCTCTATCACCGCCTGCGCCAGGAACAGCGGCACTCGGCCTATGCCCAATTGCTGCAATGCCAGTTGCGCTTCCGCCACCGCAGCGGCCAGTGGCGGCGCTTCGAGATCCGCGAGCAGGCCCTGGCCCGGGACCGCTACGACCAGGTGACACGGATCATCGGCGTGGCCAAGGACATCACCGACCAGATCGAGGCCAGCGAGTCCCTGCGTGACAGCGAGCAGCGCTACCGCATGCTCGCCGAAAGCATCAGCGATGTGATCTTCTCCACCGACAGCAAGCTTTCGCTGAACTACGTCAGCCCTTCGGTGCACGCGGTGCTCGGCTACGACGTGGAGTGGATCTTCCAGAACGGCTGGCAGTCGACCATCGCCAACCCGCAGCAGCTGAGCGGCATCTACACCCTCATGGACCGGGTCAGCAAGGCCCTGGACAAACCCGAGCAACTGGCGCAATTGCGCAGCCAGGTGCAGACCCAGCTGTTCCTGTTCGACTGCCTGCGGGCCGATGGCCGCAAGATCCCCATCGAGCTGCGCCTGGTACTGGTGTGGGACGAGCATGGCGCCTTCGAGGGCGTGCTCGGGGTCGGCCGCGACATCAGCCAGCAGCGCCGAGCGGAAAAGGACCTGCGCATGGCGGCCACGGTATTCGAGCACTCGACCTCGGCGATCCTGATCACCGACCCCGCCGGCTATATCGTCCAGGCCAACGAGGCGTTCAGCCGGGTCAGCGGCTACGCGGTGTCCCAGGTGCTCGACCAGTTGCCGAACATGCTCACCGTGGACGACCAGCAGGAAGCCCACCTGCGCTATGTACTCAAGCAACTGAACCAGCACAGCACCTGGGAAGGCGAAGTCTGGCTCAAGCGCCGCAATGGCGAGCACTACCCGGCGTGGGTCGGGATCACCGCAGTGCTCGACGATGAAGGCGACCTGGCCAGCTACGTGTGCTTCTTCAGCGACATCAGCGAACGCAAGGCCAGTGAACAGCGCATCCACCGCCTGGCCTACTACGACGCCCTGACCCACCTGCCCAACCGCACTCTGTTCCAGGACCGCCTGCACACCGCCCTGCAATCGGCAGAACGACAGAAGTCCTGGGTGGTGCTGATGTTCCTCGATCTGGACCGCTTCAAGCCGATCAACGACTCCCTGGGCCATGCCGCCGGCGATCGCATGCTCAAGGAAATGGCCACGCGCCTGCTGGGCTGCGTCGATGAAGACGACACCGTGGCACGCATGGGCGGCGACGAATTCACCCTGCTCCTGCAGCCGCGCTCCAGCCGTGAGATGGCCCTGAACCGGGCGATCCATGTGGCCGAGCAGATTCTCGCCAGCCTGGTCAAACCCTTCGTCCTCGAAGGCCGCGAGTTCTTTGTTACCGCCAGTATCGGCATCGCTCTGAGCCCCCAGGATGGCAACGAGCTGAGCCAGTTGATGAAGAACGCCGACACCGCGATGTACCACGCCAAGGAACGCGGCAAGAACAATTTCCAGTTCTACCAGGCAGACATGAACGCCAGCGCCCTGGAGCGCCTGGAACTGGAAAGCGACCTGCGCCACGCCCTGGAGCAGGAAGAATTCGTGCTTTATTACCAACCGCAGTTCAGCGGTGACGGCAAGCGCCTGACCGGCGCCGAGGCGCTGCTGCGCTGGCGCCACCCGCGTCGCGGCCTGGTACCGCCGGGTGACTTCATTCCGGTGCTCGAAGAACTGGGGCTGGTGGTGGATGTGGGCGACTGGGTGATCAGTGAAGCTTGCCGCCAGCTCAAGTCCTGGCACCAGGCCAAGGTGCGGGTGCCGAAGGTTTCGGTGAACATCTCCGCCCGGCAGTTCTCCGACGGCCAGCTGGGCATGCGCATCGCCACCATCCTCAAGGACACCGGCCTGCCGCCGGCGTGCCTGGAGCTGGAACTGACCGAAAGTATCCTGATGCGCGAAGTCAGCGAGGCGATGCAGATTCTCGATGGCCTGAAGAACCTCGGCCTGAGCATCGCGGTGGACGACTTCGGCACCGGCTACTCATCGCTGAACTACCTCAAGCAGTTCCCCATCGACGTGCTGAAGATCGACCGCACCTTCGTCGACGGCCTGCCGTCCGGCGAGCAGGATGCGCAGATCGCCCGCGCCATCATCGCCATGGCCCACAGCCTGAACCTGGCGGTGATCGCCGAAGGCGTGGAAACCCACGAACAGCTGGAGTTCCTGCGCGAACATGGCTGCGACGAGGTCCAGGGCTACCTGTTCGGCCGGCCGATGCCGGCCAACCGCTTCGAGGCGCAGTTCAGCAACGACGCCCTGTTCATGTTCGACTAACATCCCCTGCTTGCGTAATTGCCGGCCTGCCGGCGAAGGCGGTCTCAGGGGCCTCTTCGCTGGCAAGCCAGCTCCTGCACGAGCCCGTACCCAAGTGAAGGCCACTTGTCTGCGACATGATGTCCTTTCATATGCCATCTAAAACCCATTGGGTTAGAATGCCTCCCTTTTCTGCCCCCGATCCTTGAGGACCGCCATGTTCAGCCGTGATTTGACTATTGCCAAGTACGACGCCGATCTCTTTGCCGCCATGGAGCAAGAAGCTCAGCGCCAGGAAGAGCACATTGAGCTGATCGCTTCGGAAAACTACACCAGCCCAGCGGTGATGGAAGCTCAAGGCTCGGTACTGACCAACAAATACGCCGAAGGCTACCCAGGCAAGCGCTACTACGGCGGTTGCGAATACGTCGACGTGGTTGAGCAGCTGGCCATTGATCGCGCCAAGGAGCTGTTCGGCGCCGACTACGCCAACGTCCAGCCACACGCCGGCTCCCAAGCCAACGCAGCGGTCTACCTGGCCCTGCTGCAAGGCGGCGACACCATCCTGGGCATGAGCCTGGCCCACGGCGGTCACCTGACCCACGGTGCTGCCGTTTCCTCCTCCGGCAAGCTGTACAACGCTGTTCAGTACGGCATCGACGCCAACGGTCTGATCGACTACGACGAAGTCGAGCGCCTGGCCGTCGAGCACAAGCCGAAAATGATCGTGGCCGGTTTCTCTGCCTACTCGCAGATCCTCGACTTCCCGCGTTTCCGCGAAATCGCTGACAAAGTGGGCGCCTACCTGTTCGTCGACATGGCCCACGTGGCCGGTCTGGTCGCCGCTGGCGTCTACCCGAACCCAGTACCATTCGCCGACGTGGTCACCACCACCACCCACAAGACCCTGCGCGGTCCACGTGGCGGCCTGATCCTGGCTCGCGCCAACGCCGACATCGAGAAGAAGCTCAACTCCGCTGTATTCCCTGGCGCCCAGGGCGGCCCACTGGAGCACGTGATCGCCGCCAAGGCCATCTGCTTCAAGGAAGCACTGCAGCCTGAGTTCAAGGCTTACCAGGAACAAGTGGTGAAGAATGCCCAGGCCATGGCCGAAGTGTTCATCGAGCGCGGTTTCGACGTGGTGTCCGGTGGTACCAAGAACCACCTGTTCCTGCTGTCGCTGATCAAGCAAGACATCTCCGGCAAGGACGCTGACGCCGCTCTGGGCAAAGCCTTCATCACCGTGAACAAGAACTCCGTGCCAAACGATCCACGCTCCCCGTTCGTCACCTCCGGCCTGCGCTTCGGTACTCCGGCCGTGACCACTCGTGGCTTCAAGGAAGCCGAGTGCAAGGAACTGGCCGGCTGGATCTGCGACATCCTGGCGGACCTGAACAACGAAGCGGTGATCGACGCCGTGCGTGAGAAGGTCAAGGCCATCTGCAAGAAGCTGCCGGTATACGGCGCTTAATCAGCCCGCAGACCGCAGCAGAAAAAGCCCGGCCCAGTGCCGGGCTTTTTTGTGCCCGCAGGGCCGCGCAGACAGGCGGTGAAAGGAGCCTGCGAGGTCTTGCGAACGCAGGATACCCGTGCGGCTGGTCCGGCCGATCGCAGCCTGCGACACCGGCTACAGTGGCCAGAGGAGGAAAAACCACTGGTCAGACCGGTAAAGCCAATCTGCACCCTCCCCCTTGTAAACCCATAAAACCCGAGCGTAGACTGCGCCTGCACTGGACATACCGGTAAGACCACAATAATTAAGTCCTCCATCCGCTGCGCCTCCCCCGCGCACGGCAGACAGGACACCGACCAGGATTCCCCCCATGCTCAGATGGTGCTCGCGTTCGATTTTCCTCCAGGTTGTCCTCGGACTGATGCTCGGCATCGTGTGCGGACTCACCCTCCCCGAATACTCCTCCCAGCTCAAACCCCTAGGCGATGGTTTCATCAAGCTGATCAAGATGCTGATCGGGCTGATCGTGTTCTGCGTGGTCGTCAGCGGCATCTCCGGTGCCGGCGACCTGAAGAAGGTCGGCCGCATCGGCCTCAAGTCGGTGATCTACTTCGAGATCCTCACCACCGTGGCCCTGGTGATCGGCCTGATCATGGCCTTCAGCACCGGCATCGGCAGCGGCGCCAACATCCATCTGGAGCAACTGTCCACCGCGGACATGGGCGACATCGCCCAGCGTGGCCAGCACATGCACACCACCACTCAGTTCCTCATGGACCTGATTCCCACCTCGGTGATCGGTGCCTTCGCCGAGAACAACATCCTCCAGGTGCTGCTGTTCTCGGTGCTGTTCGGCAGCGCCCTTAACCTGGTGGGTGAAGCCGCCTCGGGCATCTCCCGGCTGATCAACGAACTGAGCCATGTGATCTTCCGCATCATGGGCATGATCGTGCGTCTGGCGCCCATCGGCGTGTTCGGTGCCATCGCCTTCACCACCAGCAAGTACGGCCTGGATTCGCTGCAGCACCTGGGCAGCCTGGTGGGGCTGTTCTACCTGACCTGCTTTGCCTTCGTCGCGGTGATCCTGGGCCTGGTGATGCGTTTGTCGGGCCTGCGCATGCTGCCCTTTCTCAAGTACCTGCGCGAAGAGTTGCTGATCGTCCTCGGCACCGCTTCCTCCGACGCGGTGCTGCCGCAGATCATGCGCAAGCTGGAACACCTGGGGATCGGCAGTTCCACCGTAGGCCTGGTGATTCCCACCGGCTACTCGTTCAACCTCGACGGCTTCTCCATCTACCTGACCCTGGCCATCGTCTTCATTGCCAACGCCACCGGCACTCCGCTGTCCATGTCGGACCTCTTGACCATTCTTCTGGTGTCGCTGATCACCTCCAAGGGCGCCCACGGCATCCCCGGCTCGGCGCTGGTGATCCTGGCGGCAACCCTGACTGCAATCCCGGCGATTCCGGTGGTGGGCCTGGTGCTGGTGCTGGCGGTGGACTGGTTCATGGGCATTGGCCGCGCCTTGACCAACCTGATCGGCAACTGCGTGGCCACCGTCGCCATCGCCCGCTGGGAAAAGGACATCGACGTGCAGCGGGCCAACAAGGTGCTCAGCGGCCAGCAGGGCTACACCTTCCAGGCCCGAAAACCGGTGACCGGCGCCCACCAGCAGGAATTTTGACCCGATCTTGTGCCTGTCATCGGCAGGCACAACACTCGGCGCGGCAACAGCGCGCTATTAATCGTTCATGGAGTCAACAGTGATCAGCTCGTCAACAGTGGTGAATTCAGTGGTAGAAAAGCTCCGGGCCGCCCTGGCCCGCGGCCAGTGGCGCTCCGGCGACATGCTGCCAGGGCAACGCGAATTGGCCGAGCAACTGGGCATCAGCCGCCCCAGCCTGCGCGAAGCGGTGATCGTCCTGGAGACCCTGGGCCTGGTGCGCTCCATGCCCGGCAAAGGCGTGGTGGTGCTGGACACCCCCCTGGACGAAGCGCAGGGCAGCGACAGTGCAGTGGCCGGGGCCAGCCTCGAAGACGTGCTGCAACTGCGCTACACCCTGGAGCCCTTCATCGTCGGCCTGGTGGCGCAATCCATCAGCAGCAAGGAAGTCGGCCAGTTGCGCCTGACCCTGATGGACATGCGCGAAGCCCTTGAAGCCGGCGACAGCGAAGCCGGGGTCAACGCCTACATCGCCTTCCACGAGGAACTCTTCACCCTGACCAGCAACCCGATCTTCCAGAACGTGGTGCAACAGACCAGCAATGCCCTCAAGCAAAGTGCACAGATCCTGCGCAATTCACCGGAGCACCTGGCCGAACGCCTGGAAGAAAACGAGGCGGTGGTGCGGGCCATCCGCAACAAGAACAGCGCCCTGGCCAGCGCCGAGATGCGCCGGCACATCCTCCAGGAAGGCCAGCGCATGGGCATCGAACTGAATATCCCGGACGATCACCTGGGCAACAGCGCCCAGTAATCCCCCCGAGTCAGCAACCGGACTGGAGACAGGCCATGGTCAGCTACGCCCTGAAAAACAATCCCTTCACCCGGGTGGCCAGCCTGCCAAGGCGCCCTCGGGGCGAAAGGAAGCTGCTGGTGGATGATGTCTACCCGCAGATCTTCGACGCCATTCTCGAACAGCGCATCGCTCCCGGCAGCCGCTTCACCGAAGACAGCCTGGGGCAGGCCTTCGGCGTCAGCCGCAGCATAGTGCGCCAGGTCCTGGCGCGGCTTTCCCATCAGCAAGTGGTGATCCTGCGGCCCAATTACCGGCCCCAGGTAGCGGCGCCGGACCTGGAACAGACCCGGCAGATCCTGCATGCCCGGCGCCTGACGGAAATCACCCTGGTGCGCCTGGCCTGCCAGCAGCCCCGGCGCCAGTTGCAACCCTTGCGCGAGTTGATCGCCCAGGAGCGCGAGGCCATTGCCCGCGACCAGCGCGGGCCGGCTATCCGCCTGTCCGGGGAGTTCCATCTGCAACTGGCGGAAATCGCCGGCAACGGGCCCCTGGCACAATTCCTCGGCAGCCTGGTGCCCCTGACCTCACTGGCCATCGCCCAGTTCGAGGGCCAGGCCCGCAACTACTGCTCCTGGCAGGAACACTCGAAGATCATCGATGCACTACAGGAGGCCGATGCCGAAAAGGCCGAAACCCTGATGAACCAGCACCTGGCGCACCTGGAGCAGCGCCTGCTGGGCGGCCTGTAGCCGCCATCAGCCCGCGAGCATCCGCTCGAACCCCTGCCGGATCTTCTCTTCCGGCAGATCGTCGGCAATGAACACCATCACGCTCTCGCGCACTTCGCCTTCGGCCCATTCGCTGTCCCAATCGAAGCCATAGAGCTTGAGCACGCCCTGGAACACCATGCGCCGGGGCTCGTCGATAACGCTCAGCACACCTTTATAGCGCAGCAGTTGCTTGCCGTGGTCTTCCAGCAGCTCATTCATGAATTCGCTCAGGCGATCCAGGTCCAGGGCTTGCTCGGTGCGCAGCACCAGGCTGGAAATCCGGTCCACTGACGGCGCCTTGCTCACTGGCCGCAGGCTGAGACCGCCCCCCAGGTCGGCATTGAGATTGAACCCCCGCACATCCAGCAGCTCGGCCAGGTCGATCTGGCCGTGCTCCACCAGGCGGATCGGTGCCCGGCGGTTGATCCGGGTCAGGCGCTGGCCGAGGGCTTCGAAAGTCGCCTCGTCCACCAGGTCACGCTTGCTCACCAGCAGCCGGTCGGCAAAACCGATCTGCGCCTGGGCAATGGTCTGGGTCAGGTGGAACTCGGCGTGCTTGGCGTCCACCAGGGTGATGATGCCGTCGAGGATATAGCGTTCGCGCAGTTCCTCATCGATGAAGAAGGTCTGTGCCACCGGCGCCGGATCGGCCAGCCCGGTGCACTCGATCACCAGCCGGTCAAAGTCGATCTCGCCGCTGTCCAGACGCTCCAGCAACAGGTACAGGGCCTTGGTCAGGTCGGTGTGGATGGTGCAGCAGACGCAGCCGTTGGACAGGGTCATGACCTGTACCGGCTGCTCGCCCAGCAACTGGGTGTCGATGCCGGCATCGCTGAATTCGTTCTCGATCACGGCGATCTTCAGGCCGTGCTCGGCCTTGAGCAGGTGGCGCAACAAAGTGGTCTTGCCGGCGCCGAGAAAACCGCTGAGCACGGTCACGGGAATAGGGTTGTGCAAAACAGGATCTCCCACGCATAAAAACGTAGAAGCCGGCTTGTCGGCGATGGCGTCCGAAGAACCGCTATCGCCGGCAAACCGGCTCCTACAGGGGGGTGGCTCAAACGCTGTGTTTCAACAGCACTTCGGACCGCCCTTGCCGCCGTATCGCGCCTCCTGGCGTTCCCGGAAGAACGCCTCGTACGACATCACCGGCTTGTCCGGGTGCTTGGTTTGCATATGCTCGACGTAGTTGTCGTAGTCGGGCATGCCGACCATCAGGCGCGCGGCCTGACCGAGGTATTTACCGAGGCGACTCAGGTCATTGAACATCGTTGCAATCCTCGAGTTACGCGTCCGGCACGGCCTGATAGGGCGATTCTTTATCCGTACGCTCCTTGCTGCCCCAGGCGGCGATGCCGACCTTGAGCGCGTAGAACAGGATGCTGAACACCACCAGCAGGAACAGGGCTGTCAGGGTCGCGTTGGTGTAGGCGTTGAAGATCACGTGCTGCATCTGCGTGATGTCCTTGGCCGGAGCGATGATCTGGCCGTTGGCCATTGCATCGCTGTATTTCTTCGCCAGCGACAGGAAGCCGATCGCCGGGTTGGCGTCGAACAGCTTGATGAAGCCTGCGGTGGTGGTGCAGATCAGCAGCCACACAGCCGGCAGCAGGGTGACCCAGATGTAGCGCTGGCGCTTCATCTTGATCAGCACCACGGTACCCAGCATCAGGGCGATACCGGCCAGCATCTGGTTGGAGATGCCGAACAGCGGCCACAGGGTGTTGATGCCGCCCAGAGGATCGATCACGCCCTGGTACAGCAGGTAGCCCCAGAGCGCCACGCAGCCTGCGGTGGCAATCAGGTTGGCGGTCCACGACTCGGTGCGTTTCAGCGCCGGAACGAAGGAACCCAGCAGGTCCTGGAGCATGAAGCGCCCGGCACGGGTACCGGCGTCCACCGCAGTGAGGATGAACAGGGCTTCGAACAGGATCGCGAAGTGGTACCAGAAGGCCATGGTGTTCTCACCCGGCAATACATGGTGGAGGATCTGCGCAATCCCCACCGCCAGGGTCGGCGCGCCGCCGGCACGGGCCAGGATGGTGTTTTCACCGATGTCCTTGGCCACCGCCTGCAGTTGGTCCGGGCTGATCGCAAAACCCCAGCTGCTGACAGTCTGGGCTACCGCCACCACGTCGCCGCCGACGATGGCCGCCGGACTGTTCATGGCGAAGTACACGCCCGGCTCGATCACCGAGGCCGCGACCATGGCCATGATCGCCACGAAGGACTCCATGAGCATGCCGCCGTAGCCGATGTAGCGGGCGTTGGCTTCGTTATCCAGCAGCTTGGGCGTGGTGCCCGAGGAGATCAGCGCATGGAAGCCGGAGACCGCGCCACAGGCGATGGTGATGAACAGGAAGGGGAACAGGCCGCCTTTCCACACCGGGCCGGTGCCGTCGGTGAACTGGGTCAGGGCCGGCATCTTCAGCTCGGGCATGGTGATCAGGATGCCGATCGCCAGAGCGATGATGGTGCCGATCTTGAGGAAGGTCGACAGGTAGTCCCGCGGTGCCAGGATCAGCCACACCGGCAGTACTGCCGCGACGAAACCGTAGCCGATCAGCATCCAGGTGATCTGCACACCGGTGAAGGTGAACATCTTGCCCCACACCGGATCCGCCGCCACCTGACCACCCAGCCAGATGGAGCCGAGCAACAGCAGTACGCCGATCAGCGAGATCTCACCGATGCGGCCCGGGCGGATGTAGCGCATGTACACGCCCATGAACACCGCGATCGGGATGGTCGCCATCACCGTGAAGATGCCCCACGGGCTCTCGGCCAGGGCCTTGACCACGATCAGCGCCAGCACCGCGAGGATGATGATCATGATCAGGAAGCAGCCGAACAGCGCGATGGTCCCCGGGATACGGCCCATTTCCTCACGGACCATGTCGCCCAGGGAACGGCCGTTACGCCGGGTGGACAGGAACAGCACCATGAAGTCCTGCACCGCACCGGCCAGGACCACCCCGGCAATCAGCCACAGGGTGCCGGGCAGGTAGCCCATCTGCGCCGCCAGCACCGGGCCCACCAGGGGGCCTGCGCCGGCAATGGCCGCGAAGTGGTGACCGAAGAGGATGTGCTTGTTGGTCGGGACGTAGTCCAGACCATCATTGTTGACCACGGCGGGCGTGGCCCGGCCCGGGTCCAGCTGCATCACGTTGTTGGCAATGAACAGACTGTAATACCGGTACGCCACCAGATAGATGGCCACGGCGGCGACCACAATCCACAAGGCGTTGATCGCCTCGCCGCGACGCAATGCAACTACGCCAAGGGCGCAAGCTCCTACGATTGCCAGCAGCAGCCAAGGAACATGGCGCAACAGGCTATTATTATTTTTCATTTTTTTATTCCAGCCAGGAGGATAGAAAAACCGCGTTTCGAGTGTAGCGCTACTGCTCTTAAAGACCACCCCCCACGTTGGTCTAGAGCCTTCTTTTAACTTATGAGGGCGGTTTTTCTTGCTCCCGATCTGCCTGAGCGGCGCCCGCCAGGAAAAAACCGGAACCCTGGGCACTTGCCGACAGTCGCACGCTTGAGCCCTGGTGCAGGAACCTCCATGTCAACGCCACCCGAACAACCGCCATTGCCACCGCCACTCCTGTATTTACTGTGCCTGACCCTGGCGCTGTTTCTCAGCGGCTGGCTGCCCTTGCCGCTGCCGGTCAATAACGGCGTGCGCAGCCTGGCAGTGATCCTGATCGTCTTCGGGCAGGGCTTGTCGTTCTGGGCCATGTGGCGTTTCCGGCAACAGCGCACCACCTCCAGCAACTTCGACCAGCCCGACCAGTTGCTCCGCGATGGCCCCTTCGCCATCTCGCGCAACCCGATCAACCTGGGCGACACCCTGGGCTACTGCGCCATTGCCCTGCTGCTGGGCAACCTGTGGCCCTGGCTGTTGCTGCCGGGGCTGCTGTACCTGATGAACCGCACGGTGATCCGCCCGGACGAGAGACAACTGCTGGAGCTCTTTGGCCAGCCCTACCGTGACTACTGCCGCAAGGTCCGGCGCTGGTTGTAGCGACAGGCGCGAACCGGGGTCTATAGTTCAGGGCACCATGCAGAGGGCCAGCCCATGACCGAGCAACACGACGACCGCCGACGCTTCAAACGCATCGCCTTCGATGCCCGGACCGAACTCAGCCAAGGCACCCACCGCTGGCCGGTACGGCTGCTGGATCTTTCACTGAAGGGCCTGCTGATCGAGCGCCCCGACCCGTGGCTGGGCGACCCGGCGCGCCCCTTCGAGGCCGACATTCACCTGAGCTCCGACGCGGATGTGCGCATGGACGTACAACTGGCCCATGACAATAAGGGCCAACTGGGCTTCGTCTGCCTGCACATCGGCCTGGAGTCCATCGAGCACCTCAGGCGCCTGATCGAGTTGAACCTGGGAGACCCCGAGGAGCTTGAGCGCGAGCTCCGGGCCTTGATCGATATCTGATGGCCTTTCAGGGAAACAGCGCGGGCTCGGGAAACTCGCTTTCCGTGTCCCAGTAACCCGCCTGCTGGCGCGTGGCGACAGTCCACTGGCCGTCGGCATAACGGAAGGTGCGATAGGTGGTAACGAACTCTTCGTTCTCCATCGATGAAGCGGACGACACCTGCTGGATGCTTTCCGTGCCGCCACCAACGGACGGTACGATCTGCCAGGCCGCCTTGCCGGTCTGGGCAAATACCAGTGGCTGCTTCTCCGCGCCCTCCCCCTGGCACAGCACCGGGTCCAACTGATTCTGTTCCGGCATCAGCACTTGGGTGGCCGGGCCGCTGTAGCTGCCCATGGGAGCGGTCTGGTCGATGGTCAGGAAAAACGCCGGGGACGGCAGGCCGTTCAGCGGTGCCTTTTCCACGGTGGCCATCGGGTAGCCCAGGGACTTCTGCGCCAGTACCTCGCCGCTATCGGACACCAGGCGCGCCTGGGCTCCCAACGGCGCGCTCGGCTGATCCCCCTCCGGCTCGGCAAAGCTGTCGGCGTCCAGGCCATTGCCCCAGCTATCGGCATGCAACTGGGGGGTGATGCGCACATCCTCCAGCACCTCCAGCACCGAACCGTCGCCCACCAGCACCTGCTGGGCAATCCGATAGCCTTCCGGCACCTCGGCCGGCTGTGCCAGGGCCAGGCCGCAATAGCCCAGCAACCCCCAACCCAACACCCGCCCCCTGAATCCGCTCATGGCCATATCACCTGCTTCCTTTCAAAAAAGACCAGCATGCTTACTCGAAAAGTGCATCCAGCGCCTGCTCCAGGCGGGTCACGGCAATGATCTTCAAGCCCGGCGGCGCCTCTTTCGGCGCGTTGCCCTTGGGCACGATAGCTCGCTTGAAGCCGTGCTTGGCCGCTTCCTTCAAGCGCTCCTGACCGCTGGGCACCGGGCGCACCTCACCCGACAGGCCGACTTCGCCAAACACCAGCAGGTCATGGGGCAACGGACGGTTGCGCAGGCTCGACATCACGGCGGCCATCAACGCCAGGTCGGAGGCGGTTTCCAGCACCTTGACCCCGCCCACCACGTTGAGGAACACATCCTGGTCGTGGGTGGGGATGCCGCCATGGCGATGCAGCACCGCCAGCAGCATGGCCAGGCGGTTCTGGTCCAGGCCCAGGGTCACCCGGCGCGGGTTGGCCAAGTGGCTGTCATCCACCAGCGCCTGGACCTCCACCAGCATCGGCCGGGTGCCTTCCCAGGTGGCCATCACCACGCTGCCCGGAACCTCTTCCTGGGCACGAGTGAGGAAGATCGCCGAAGGATTGGAAACCTCCTTCAAACCACGGTCGGTCATGCCGAATACACCCAGCTCATTCACCGCGCCAAAACGGTTCTTCACCGCCCGCAGCAAACGCAGGCGCCCGTCGGACTCGCCCTCGAAATACAGCACGGTGTCCACCATGTGCTCCAGCACTCGCGGCCCGGCCAGGGCGCCTTCCTTGGTCACGTGGCCGACGAGGAAGATCGCCGTGCCGCTCTGCTTGGCGTAGCGCACCAGCAAGGCCGCGCTCTCGCGCACCTGGGACACGCCGCCCGGGGCCGACTGCAGTTGTTCGGTGAAAATCGTCTGGATCGAGTCGATCACCATGACCTTGGGTTTTTCTACCCGGGCCGTGGCGATGATGGTTTCGATGCAGGTCTCGGTCATCACCCGCAGTTGATCCTGGGGCAAGCCCAGGCGCCGGGCGCGCATCGCTACCTGCTGCTGGGATTCCTCACCGGTGACGTACAGCGCCGGCATGCGCGTGGCGATGTTGCACAGGGTCTGCAACAGGATGGTCGACTTGCCGATCCCCGGGTCGCCGCCGATCAGCACTACCGAACCGTCCACCAGGCCACCGCCCAGCACCCGGTCGAGTTCGCCGGACGCGGTGGAGAAACGCGGAATTTCCTCGACGCTGACTTCCGCCAGGGTCTTGATCTGCGCCTGCTGCCCAGCCCAGCCGGTGCGCCCGGCAGGCGCCGCCGCGCCGCCGCTTTCGATCATGGTCTCGGTCAGGGTGTTCCAGGCCCCGCACTCACCGCATTGCCCGGCCCATTTGGGAAAGGTGGAGCCGCACTCGGTGCAGCCGTACATGCGCTTGGCCTTGGCCATCTGAACCCCCGGCAAAAACCGCGATGATAGCGCAGACAGGACGGATCAGTGCGGCGCGACGGTGCGTATCTGCCCGCTGGCCAGGCGCGTGGCGCTATTGCCCAGGGGATCCTCGGCATTCAGGTCGGCGCCTTTGGCTGCCAGTGCGTCCAGCAGCTCGGCGCGCTTGAACAGGCCGGCGTACATCGCCGCCGTCTGCCCGGCGCCATTGCGCTGGTCGGGGCTGCAATCGGCGGCCAGCAGGCGCCGGGCGATCTGCACCTCGCCCTTGAAGATCGCCCCCATCAAGGCCGTGTTGCCACGCTTGTCCTGGGCGCAGGCGTTGGCCCCAGCGGCCAGCAGGCGCTCCACCGCCGGGCCCTGGCCGTGATAGGCCGCGAGGATCAGCGCGGTGTAGCCCTTTTCATCCTGGGTATCGAGGGAATAGCCGGCCGCGATAAAGGTGTCGAGCATTTCCACATCGCCACGGCGGGCGGCATCGAAATAGTAGTTTTCCAGCTGGACCTTGACCGCCACCGGGTCGGCGGCGACCGCTGCTTCGGCCGTAGGCTGCGCGTAGGCGGCAAACGACCAGGCCACTGACAGCAGCGCTATAAAAAGACGCATGGCGCGACTCCTCTGTCGGAAAAAGACGTCACGCCCGGGCGGGCGTGACGGGTAAGGCTCGCTCGATCAGTCGCTCAACTTCGCCGCCAGGGCCTTGACTCGGGCCAGGTCGCCCTTGGCCACCTTGGTCACCCCAGTGCCGTATTCAGGGTCGGCCTTGTAAAGGAACGACAGCATGATGTGCTTGCTCTCATCATCAGTGGTGGCCAGGGAGCCGCCGAAGCTGTCGATCAGGTCCTGGCGTTCCTTCTTGCTGAAGGAGCGATACAGGTCACCGGCCTGCTTGAAGTTCTGCTCGCGCTGGATCTTCGCCTGCTGGGTGCTGCCCGCCAGCGCCATCTGGCTGTAGCGCGCGGTCTGCGGCTCTTCGCGTGGCATCAGGCGGCTCGGCTGGTAGTTGACCCCCGTGCTGCTGTGGCCCAGGTTCATCGCGCCGTCCTGGTTGCCGTTGTTCACCGGGTTCTTCGGCGCGTTGATCGGCAGTTGCAGGGCATTGGCGCCGATGCGGTACATCTGGGTATCGGCATAGGAGAACACCCGGCCTTGCAGCAGGCGGTCTTCCGACGGTTCGATGCCTGGCACCAGATTGGCCGGTGCCATGGCCACTTGCTCGGTTTCCTGGAAGACGTTGGCCGGATTGCGGTTCAACACCATCTGCCCGACTTTGCGCTCGGGCACACCGGGCCAGATCTTGGTAGCGTCCAGCGGGTCGAAATCAAACTTGGCCAGGTCTTCGGGTTTCAATACCTGGACATACAAGTCCCACTTGGGAAAGTCCCCTTTATTAATGTGGGTTACCAAGTCATTAGTCATATGGCTGTAATCGCGCCCCTGTACCTCCACCACTTGTTTCGGGTCGAGATTCTTCAGACCCTGCAGGCTCTTCCAGTGGAACTTCACGTAGTGCACTTCGCCCTTGGCGTTGATCAACTTGTAGGCATGCACACCATTACCGTCCATTTCCCGGTAACTGGCCGGAGTGCCGGAGTTGGAATACAGCTCGGTCAGAGTACGGGTGGCTTCTGGAACATGGGAGAAGAAGTCGAAACGCCGCGAGTCATCGTCGAGATTGGTGCGCGGGTCGGGTTTGAACGCATGCACCATGTCCGGGAACTTGATGGCATCACGAATGAAGAAGGTCGGGAAGTTGTTGCCCACCAGGTCCCAGTTACCGTCCGCGGTATAGAACTTGGTGGCGAAGCCCCGTGGATCGCGCAAGGTTTCCGGGGAGTGGTTGCCATGCACCACCGCCGAGAAACGCACGAATACCGGGGTCACTTCGCCGGCGGCAAACACCTTGGCACGGGTCAGGTCCGTGAGGTTGTCGGTTACCGTGAAAGTACCGTGGGCACCCGTGCCACGGGCATGCACCACACGCTCTGGAATGCGCTCGCGGTCGAACCGCTGGAGTTTCTGAATCAACTGCACGTCTTGCAACAGCACCGGGCCGGTGGCGCCCGCAGTCTGCGAATTCTGGTTGTCGCCCACTGCCGCACCGTTGTCGCGGGTCAGCGTGGCGGCCTGTACGGAAAGGGAAAGCATACTGGCGGCAAGCACGCCCAGTACGCGTCGCTGGGAAAGACTCCCAAGGCCAAGAGAAGCGGTCATGTTGTATTCCTCTAGTTATATAAGGCGCATCTCGATGCGCCTGCTAGAGGCTAGTGACTAAATATTTGAAAGATAAATAGAAAGGCCGTAACCGCTCGATTGACAGAATGTACTGGTTATATCGTGGGGCGCGGGGTATATCGCGCGCGATTTGATGGCACTTTGAATAAACTATTTGCCTCTTTATCGGTCGATAACCCCGCGAGCTGTAAAAAGTTGTTTCGGCAAAATGCTTTTTGCTGAATTACACTGCCGTAACCAACCTCATCTGTAGCAAGGAATAACCTATGGGCGTGCTAAGTGAATTCAAGGCCTTCGCGGTCAAAGGTAATGTGGTCGATATGGCCGTCGGTATCATCATCGGCGCCGCGTTCGGCAAGATCGTCTCGTCCTTTGTTGGCGACGTGGTCATGCCGCCAATCGGCCTGCTGATCGGTGGGGTGAACTTCGGGGATCTGGCGGTCACGCTCAAGGCGGCTGCGGGCGATACGCCGGCAGTGGTCTTGGCGTACGGCAAGTTCATCCAGAGCATCATCGACTTCGTGATCATTGCCTTCGCCATCTTCATGGGGGTCAAGGTGATCAACCGTCTCAAGCGCGAAGAGGCCGTGGCCCCGACGCTGCCGCCGGTGCCGACCAAGGAAGAAGAGCTGCTGGGGGAGATCCGCGATCTGCTCAAGGCTCAGAACAACAAGCCCTGAGGCTGATCCCGCAATACGACAACGGCGCCCTGATGGCGCCGTTTTCATTACCAGTAGTTTTCCACCGCCACCTGCCCCGGTCGCCGGGTCAGGCTCAGGCTCATGCCCCGCTGCTTGAGCAGGGCGCGGGTGTCATCGATCATCTGCGGGTTGCCGCAGAGCATCACCCGGGAGTGCTCGGGGCTCAGCTCCACGCCGGCGGCACGCTCCAGCTCACCGTTCTCGATCAACTGGGTGATGCGCCCGTTGAGGCTGCCCGGATGCTGCTCGCGGGTCACGGTGCTGATGAATTGCAGCTTGTGGGCAAATTCCGCCAGGTATTCGCGCTGGGGCAACTCGGCCAGCAGGCGCTGATAGGCCAGCTCCTTGGCCTCGCGCACGCTGTAGACCAGGATGATGCGTTCGAATTTTTCCCACACCTCGAAGTCCTGGAGGATCGACAGGAACGGCGCAATCCCGGTGCCGGTGGATAGCAACCAGAGGTCGCGACCATCGACGAAACGGTCCAGGGTCAGGTAGCCAAAGGCCTGGCGATCCACCAGCAGGCTGTCCCCCACTTCCAGGCGGCTCAGCTCGCTGGTGAACTCACCGCCGGGCACCACGATGGAAAAGAACTCGAGAAACTCATCGAACGGCGACGACACCATGGAATAGGCGCGCCACACCGTACTGCCGTCGGCCTTGGTCACCCCGAGGCGAGCGAACTGCCCGGCACGAAAGCGAAACCCCGCATCCCGGGTGGTGCGCAGAGTGAACAGGCTGGAGGTCAAGGGCTGGACCTCGAGCAGGGTCTGGCGGGTGTACTTTTCTTCACTGGCAGTCATGACAGGCTCCACAAAACCGATGCGCTAGTGTCCCGCAAAGCGCCGCGCAGAAACACCGGCGGTTTGTAATGGCATAGAGCGCGGGCAATCAGCGACAAAAAAACGTACCATTTAGCCCCGCTTCGAACAGCCCGCACTGCCGCTGTCCGAGGGTTCCCGTGCGCTCGACAGCCCCCACCGCCGGGACATTCACCGATTACCTAGAGTCCGCCCCATGCCCCTGCTTGCAAGCTCCTTCGCCCAGCTCGACCTGATCCGCCAGCCCGAACAGCAGAACGAGCCACTGCAAGCCTTCGACGCGGCGGACGAATACCTGCTCAATTACCTGGCCGAACAACAACCGGCCAGCGACACCCGGGTGCTGGTGCTCAACGACAGCTTCGGCGCCCTGGCCGCGAGCCTGCTGGGCAAGGTCCAGGTCAGCAGCAGTGGCGACTCCTACCTGGGCGCCCTGGCCCTGGAAAAGAACCTGGTGCGCAACGGCCTGCCCTTCGACGCCGTGCGCGTGGTGCCGGCCAGCGAGCCCCTGGCCGGCCCCTTCGACCGGGTGCTGATCCGCGTCCCCAAGACCCTGGCCCTGCTGGAAGAGCAACTGATCCGCCTGCAAGGGCAGCTGGCCCCCGGCGCCCAGGTGGTGGCGGCGGCGATGGTCAAGCACCTGCCCCGCGCCGCCGGTGATTTGCTGGAGCGCTACATCGGCCCGGTCCAGGCCTCGCTGGCGGTGAAAAAGGCTCGGCTGCTGATTGCCACGCCGCAAGACAAGCAGCCCGTCGTGTCGCCCTACCCGACCCGCTATCGCCTGGAACAGCCGGCCATCGAGCTGCTCAACCACGCCAACGTGTTCTGCCGCGAAGGCCTGGACATCGGCACTCGCGCCTTCCTCCCGCACCTGCCGCAGAACCTCGGCAGCGCCCGGGTCGCGGACCTGGGCTGCGGCAACGGCGTACTGGCCATTGCCAGCGCCCTGGACAACCCCCAGGCCCATTACACCCTGGTGGACGAATCCTTCATGGCGGTGCAATCGGCCCGGGAGAACTGGCAGGCCGTGCTGGGCGAGCGCGAAGCCCAAATGCGAGCCGGCGACGGCCTGGCCGGCCAGGCAGCGCAATCCCTGGAGGTGGTGCTGTGCAACCCGCCGTTCCACCAGCAGCAGGTGGTGGGCGACTTCCTCGCCTGGCGCATGTTCCAGCAGGCCCGGGAGGCCCTGGTGGTAGGGGGCGCACTGTACATCGTCGGCAACCGCCACCTGGGCTACCACAGCAAGCTGGCGCGGCTGTTCCGCGGCGTCGAGCAAGTGGCGGCAACCCCCAAGTTCGTCATCCTCAAGGCCCGCAAGTAAGGGCTCGCCAGAACACAGCGGCCTTTTCGACAGGCAAAAAAAACCCTCCACCAAGGGAGGGTTGAAACCGAGCCGCAAGGCAACGGGATGGGATGATCAGTGGGTGGTCAGGCCTGCGGCATTCATGAACATGCGCATCAAGCTGGCGACCACGAACAGGGCCAGGACACTACCGCCCCAGATCATTACCAGCCAACCCAGGCGCTGCCACAGCGGCTTCTTTTCCGCCTGTTCGATTTCCTGCAAAGAGTGTTTACCGCTCATGACCTCAACTCCTGCCTAACCCGGATTCCCGTAGGAGCTGGCGTGCCAGCGAAAGCGACCGCAAGCTCGGCGCAAGGCGCGAAGGCCTCTTCGCCGGCAAGCCGGCTCCTACCTAGTGATAACCGTCTTCGTGGGTGACCTTGCCGCGGAACACGTAGTAGCTCCAGAAGGTATAACCCAGGATGAACGGGATGATGAACAAGGTGCCCACCAGCATGAAGCCCTGGCTCTGCGGCGGCGCGGCGGCGTCCCAGATGGAGATCGACGGTGGCACTATGTTCGGCCACAGGCTGATGCCCAGGCCGCTGTAGCCGAGGAAGATCAGCACCAGGGTCAGCAGGAACGGCGTGTAGTGGGCGTTGCGGGCCACGGCGCGGAGCAGGCCGTACATGGTCACCAGCACTAGGATCGGCACCGGCAGGAACCAGAACAGGTTCGGCAGGGTGAACCAGCGCGCGGCAATCTCGGCGTGGGCCAGGGGCGTCCAGATGCTGACGACGCCGATCACCGCCAGCACCACGTAGGCCAGGGGCCGCGCCAGGTCATGCATCTGCAGTTGCAGCTTGCCTTCGGTCTTCATGATCAGCCAGGTGCAACCGAGCAAGGCATAGGCCACCACCAGCGCCAGGCCGCAGAACAGGGTAAAGGGGGTCAGCCAGTCCAGGGAACCGCCGGCGAACTGGCGGTTGACCACCGGCAGCCCATCGATGAATGCCCCCAGGGCCACGCCCTGGAAGAAGGTCGCCGCCACCGAGCCGCCGATGAAGGCCTTGTCCCAGATGTGGCGCTTGTCTTCCTTGGCCTTGAAGCGGAACTCGAAGGCCACGCCACGGAAGATCAGGCCCACCAGCATCAGGATCAGCGGCAGGTAGAGTGCCGAGAGCACCACCGAGTAGGCCAGCGGGAAGGCGCCGAACAACGCCGCGCCCCCCAGTACCAGCCAGGTTTCGTTGCCGTCCCAGACAGGCGCGACGGTGTTCATCATTACGTCACGGTCGCGGTCGTCCTTGACGAACGGGAAGAGAATCCCGATCCCCAGGTCGAAGCCGTCCATGACCACGTACATCATGATGCCGAAGATGATAATCACGGCCCAGAGCAGCGGAAGATCAATACCCATGACTCAGTTCCCCTTGTTCAGGCGGGTGCCGTGGTCGGCGTCGTGGTCATCGTCGGCTGCGGACAGCGGACGGGCCGGGGTGCGTTTCTGGCCGGGGCCACCGTGGCTGGTTTCGGCACCTTCGTTGGTAACCGGGCCTTTGCGCACCAGGCGCATCATGTAGCCGATACCCACGCCGAACAGCGAGAAGTACACCACCACGAACAGCGCCAGGGTGATGCTCATCTGCACAAAGCTGTGGCCGGAAGAGGCATCCGCCGTGCGCATCAGGCCATAGACCACCCACGGCTGGCGGCCGATCTCGGTGGTGAACCAGCCGGCCAGGATCGCGATCAACCCGGAGGGGCCCATCCACAACGCCAGGTACAGGAACGGGCGCGAGGTGTAGAGGGTGTCGCGCTTGCGCAGCCAGAGGCTCCACAGGCCGGTGAAGATCATTAGCATGCCCAGGCCGACCATGATCCGGAACGACCAGAAGACGATGGTCGAGTTGGGCCGGTCCTCGGGTGGGAACTCCTTGAGCGCCGGCACCTGCTTGTCCAGCGAGTGGGTGAGGATCAGGCTGCCCAGGTAAGGGATTTCCACCGCGAAGCGGGTTTTCTCGGCCTTCATGTCCGGCCAGCCGAAGAGGATCAGTGGGGTCGGCTCGTTGCCGACGTTTTCCCAGTGGCCTTCGATGGCGGCGATTTTCGCCGGCTGGTGCTTGAGGGTGTTGAGGCCATGGAAGTCGCCGATCACCGCCTGCACCGGCGCCACGATCAGGGCCATCCACATGGCCATCGACAGCATGCGACGAATGGCCGGGTTGTCCCGCCCGCGCAGCAAGTGCCAGGCTGCGGACGAACCGACGAAGAACGCCGTGGCGACGAACGCCGCTACAGCCATGTGCGCCAGGCGATAGGGGAATGACGGATTGAAGATTACCGCCAGCCAATCCACCGGGATCACCTGGCCATTGACGATTTCATAGCCTTGGGGGGTCTGCATCCAGCTGTTGGACGAGAGGATCCAGAACGTCGAGATCAGGGTGCCGATGGCCACCATCACCGTGGAGAAGAAGTGCAGCTTGCGCCCGACCTTGTTCCAGCCGAACAGCATCACCCCGAGGAAACCGGCTTCCAGGAAGAAGGCCGTGAGCACTTCATAGGTGAGCAGGGGGCCGGTGACGGACCCGGCAAAGTCCGAGAAGCGGCTCCAGTTGGTGCCGAACTGGTAGGCCATCACCAGGCCGGAGACCACGCCCATGCCGAAGTTGACGGCAAAGATCTTCGACCAGAAGTGGTAGAGATCGCGGTAGGTGTCGTCGCGGGTCTTCAGCCAGAGGCCTTCGAGTACCGCCAGGTAGCTCGCCAGGCCGATGGTGATCGCCGGGAACAGGATATGGAACGAGATGGTGAACGCGAACTGAATTCGGGCGAGATCAAGAGCCTCTAAACCGAACATAAGCTTTCCTCTATCAGGTAATACCGGCTGCCGGCCAGAGGCCTGCACCCACTGCCCCCACGGATATGGAGTGCGGCGAATTCGGATTCGTTCTTTTTTAAACCATCGCTACGCAGGGAGTCTGGCACTTGGGCCACCACATCAGCCTTTGCAAAAAGGTTTTGATCTGGATCAAGCAACGTTGAAAGAGTAGTCCTAATTTCGCCATGCAACTCTGTGGTTATTTGCCGCGTGACAGCTTGCCTCACCCTCTCAAGCCCGGGGTTTTCCCGGCTTTTCCCACACAAAACGCCTGTAGCCGCTGCTGAGCCTGCGAAGCTGCGAAAGGCCGGGCCGCGTTCGGTACGCAGGGCCTTGGCTGGCAACTTCCCGTCGAACCTGCGGCGTATTCAATATCCCGGCGTCTCCTCCGGGGCCGTTCGCAGCCTGCGGCAGCGGCTACAGGGTTCGCGACCAGGTGTTCGAGCGAAAAACAAGATAGATGCGCGGCTAACGATTTTTCCCCGGGCCGCAACTATTGGTTACACCTTGGTGATAATCTCGTGGCACTCCCCGCTCAGATCTACCGCCCGATGCCCAGCCAAGACCCTCTGCTGCTCCGTCACCATCGTCCGTTCATCGCGTTCTGGCTGGCGCGGATCTTTACCGCCAGCGGCTTCCAGATGCTCACCGTGGCCATTGGCTGGAACCTCTACCAACTGACCGGCAATGTGCTGGACCTGGGCCTGGTGGGGCTGGTGGAATTCGCCCCGCGGGTGCTGTTCATGCTGCACACCGGGCATGTGGCCGACCGCTACGACCGGCGTCGGGTGGCGGCCATCTGCCAGTCGCTGCAAGCCCTGATCGCCCTGGCCCTGGCCGTCGGCAGCCTGACCGACAGCGTCACCCGGGAAATGATCTTCATCCTGGCCTTCCTGCTCGGCGGCGCCCGCTCCTTCGAAATGCCCACCACCCAGGCCCTGCTGCCGAGCATCGTGCCCGCGGCGCTGTTTCCCCGGGCGGTGGCCGCCGCGCAATCGGCGCAGCAGTCGGCGACCATCGTCGCCCCGGCCTTGGGCGGGTTGCTGTACGCCTTCGGCAGCGTCTGGGTCTACGGCCCCACCGTGGTCCTGTACCTGATCGCCTGCCTGCTGATGCTCAACCTGCCGGCCCGGCAGACCCCGTTGAACAAGGGCAAGGCCACCCTCGATTCGCTGCTGGCGGGCATCCGCTTCATCCGTAGCCGCCCGGACATCCTCGGCGCCATCTCCCTGGACCTGTTCGCGGTATTGCTGGGTGGCGCCACCGCGCTGCTGCCGGTGTTCGCCAAGGACATCCTGCTCACCGGCCCCTGGGGCCTGGGGCTGCTGCGTTCGGCGCCAGCGGTGGGGGCCTTGCTGATGTCCCTGTGGCTGGCGCGTTTTAGCGTCGAGCGCAAGGTCGGGCAGGTGATGTTCACCGCGGTCGGGGTATTCGGCGTGGCCACCATCGCCTTCGGCCTCTCGACCTCGTTCTGGTTTTCCCTGGCGGTGCTGGTGGTGCTGGGAGCGGCGGACATGATCAGCATGGTGATCCGCGCCTCCTTCGTGCAACTGGAAACCCCGGACGAAATGCGCGGCCGGGTCAGCGCGGTGAACGGCCTGTTCATCGGCGCTTCGAATCAGTTGGGGGAGTTCGAATCCGGGCTGACCGCCCACTGGTTCGGCACGGTGCCGGCGGTGGTGCTGGGCGGGGTCGGCACGCTGCTGGTGACCGGCGTCTGGATCAAGCTGTTCCCGACCCTGGCCCAGCGCGATCGGATGATCGAACGGGTCGAGCAACCCAAGGCCTGAAGCCGCGCCGGGCTGGCGCGGCCAGGTTCAAGCCTCAGTGGCTGGGCTGAGCTTCAGCAGCGGCTCGCCATTTCGCCGCCTCCAGCAGGTCGCAACCATCCTGGGTCAGTACATAGAGCACGTCGATGATGTGCGGGATGTCCTTCACATCGCCGTGGCTGAAATTCAGGCAGCAGAGGGTTTCCAGCAGGTTGGCAGCCGTGCGCATGCGTTGCTCGGCGGCTTCGTGCAGCGCCTCAGGGGAGGCATTGGCGTTGATAAAAAACACACCTGGCCGGCTTATGTTGGATTTAAGCGGCACATAGTGAGCAGCAGTTTCCGGGGTATTCATCATTAGATCCTTCTTTATGAATGACCGCCCCAATCGTGACCAAACGATGGGTGGCGGACTGTGCACAGGTTGGTCAACCGGGAAGAAGGCACCCGGCACACCCGAAGGTGTCCCGCGCACAGCCCACCATTAAGCGTGCGGACACGAAAAAGTGCCTGCAAACCAGGGTGGCGCGTGCGCCTTCTAATTTCGGGTGACCAAACCCGGCCGCTGAATTGGCAGCGACGGCGCGAACTATAGGGGTGATGGGACGGGCGGTGCAAGAAGCGGCTGGTTAGCCTTTGTTACCCGTTCACAAGCCCCGTGCCCGACTCCTTGCCGAACCGAGCTGCGACAGAGAAACGCCCCGTGGGGGGCCTCGTAACAGGTTATTGATCATTCTCTGCAATACAAAACCGTTACGAAGAGTGTAAGGTATCGCCTTACACTCGCACCCCATGATCAAGTCCTTTCAGCACAAGGGCCTGCGCGCCTTCTATGAAACCGGATCGACTCGTGGAATACGGGCCGAGCATGCACGCCGGTTGGCCCGCCAACTGTCGTTCATGGATCACGCCAGCGAACCGGCAGACCTCAATCTGCCGGGCTGGCGGCTGCACCCGCTCAGGGGCGACCTGCTTGGCTACTGGTCCCTGGTAGTGTCCGGCAACTGGCGAGTGATCTTTCGTTTCGTAGGTTCGGATATCGAGCTGGTGGATTATCTGGACTACCACTGAACAGGAGGCAGGATCATGCCCATCCACAACCCGCCCCACCCCGGTGACACCCTGCGCCTGGATATCTTGCCCGAACTGGGCATCAGCGTGACGGAGCTGGCTCGGCATATCGGCTACGCCCGCCCGCACCTGTCCAAGGTGTTGAACGGCCATGCGCCGATCCGTGCGGAACTGGCGGTCAAGCTGGAACGCGCCGGAATCGGCAAGGCCAAGGTCTGGCTGGCGGTACAGGCCGATTACGACATCTGGCACACCGAGCAGGAACTGCAACCGCTGATCGAGCCCATCGTGGCCCATGTTGGCTGAGCCCTAAACCAGCAGCTCTCCAGCCACCTTGGCGCGCTTGCCGCGACCGCACAGCGCTTCCACCAGGGCCAGGGCAAACGCCAGGGCCGCGGCGGAGCCCTGGGCGGTGATGCAGTTACCGTCCACCACCACCGGCTGGTCGACAAAGGTGCAGCCCAGCAGATGATGGCTGGCGCTGGGCAGGCAGGTCATGCGCCTTTGGCGCAGCACGCCGAAGGATTGCAAGGCCAGGGCGGGGGCTTCGGCGATGCCGGCGAACAGGCGTCCCGCTGCGGCCTGATCCTTGAGCAGTTGCTGCAGCGGTTGATGGGCCGCCAGGTGCTGGGCGCCCACCGCGCCGCCGGGCAATACGATCAGGTCGAAGCGCTGGGCCAGCACGTCCACCAGCATGGCGTCGGCGGTCAAACGGGTGCCCCGGGCGCAGGTGAGCATGCGCCGGCCTTCGACGCTGGCGGCCAGCACTTCGACTTCGGCACGGCGCAATACGTCGATCAGGGTCACGCTTTGCAGGTCGTCGATGCCTTCGGCAAGGGTGACCAGGGCTCTGAAGGTCATGGGGATGACTCCGCGTGGAGGTCTTTAAAGCTTAGTCAGCTTTGCCGGCTGCCGTTCAGGGCGCCGTCACTTGATGTAGATCTGCGCGCCCAGGCTGTTGCCCGGGGCGTTGAGCGAGGTGTTGCGAAAGCTGAAGGTGCCCTCCTGCTTGCCCGCCAGGTCGAAGACATAGACATAGCCGACGGTAGTCCCCGAGTTGCCGCAGGGCACATAGCTGGAGCCGTCCTCGCACACCGGCGAACGGGTGCCATCGACCTCGAAGCCGTCCAGGGTCACATGGGGCTCGCGGCCGTAGCCGATCTCCAGCACGTAGACCTTGATGTTCGGGCCGTTGTGATCGCACTGGGTCCGTTCACGGCCGTCGGAGACATCCTCCAGGCCGCAGGAAGGTGACAGCACCTTGAGAATCTCCACCCGGCTCAGCGGCGGGGCCGAGCGCGCCATGGCCGGGGCCGCCAGCCAGCAGGCTGTCGCGCCGAGCAATGCCAGGGCTATCATTTTCACTGTGCTGCGCATAAATCCCCCCTAAAACCAGGGCGCAGTATGCGCTACTTGCCAGCGCGGCAAAACATCGCCGACGATCGCAGCCATTGGCCCACGCTGCTGGTATGATGCGCGGCTTTTTCCGACCCAGAGCAAATCCGCAGGCACCTTATAAAGTCTGTGCTTTGCTGTTGGAGTCGATACATTCACGGCGCCCGGCGGCGCCACGGGGAGCAGACATGCTGGAAAGGCTGTTTCAACTCAAGGCACACAACACCAACGTGCGCACCGAGATTCTTGCGGGCGTGACCACCTTCCTGGCCATGGCCTACATCCTTTTCGTCAACCCGAGCATTCTCGGCGAGACGGGCATGGACAAGGGCGCGATCTTCGTTGCCACCTGCCTGGCGGCGGCCATCGGCTCCACCGTCATGGGCCTGATCGCCAACTACCCGATCGCCCTGGCACCGGGCATGGGCCTGAACGCCTTCTTCACCTACACCGTGGTCCTGCACATGGGCCACACCTGGCAGGTAGCCCTGGGTGCGGTATTCATCTCGGCGGTGCTGTTCTTCCTACTGTCGATCTTCCGCATCCGCGAATGGATCATCAACAGCATCCCCCTGCCCCTGCGCTCGGCCATTGCCGCCGGTATCGGCCTGTTCCTGGCGCTGATCGCCCTGCATAACGCCCAGATCGTCGTGGGCAACGAGTCGACCCTGGTCGGCCTCGGCGACCTGAGCAAACCGGCCCCCATCCTCGCAGCCCTGGGTTTTGCCCTGATCGTGGCCCTGGAAGCCCTGAAAGTGCGCGGCGCGGTGCTGATCGGCATCCTCGCGGTGACCGTCGTCTCCATTCTCATGGGCGTCACCCCGTTCGGCGGCGTGACCTCGATGCCACCGTCCCTGGCCCCGACCTTCCTGCAACTGGACATCAAGGGCGCCCTGGATATCGGCCTGATCAGCGTGATCTTCGCCTTCCTGTTCGTCGATCTGTTCGACAACTCCGGCACCCTGATCGGCGTCGCCAAGCGCGCCGGCCTGATGGGCAAGGACGGCCACATGCCGAAAATGGGCCGGGCGCTGATCGCCGACAGCACCGCCGCCATGGCCGGTTCCCTGCTGGGCACCTCGACCACCACCAGCTACATCGAATCCGCGGCGGGCGTGAGCGCCGGCGGCCGCACCGGCCTGACCGCCATCGTGGTCGCGATCATGTTCCTGCTGGCGCTGTTCTTTTCGCCACTGGCAGCCAGCGTACCCGCCTTCGCCACCGCACCGGCCCTGCTGTTCGTCGCCGTGCTGATGACCTCGGGCCTGGCAGAAATCGACTGGGAAGACATCACCGTCGCCGCTCCCGTGGTCGTCACCGCCCTGGCCATGCCGTTCACCTATTCCATCGCCAACGGCATCGCCTTCGGCTTCATCGCCTGGACCGTGATCAAACTGCTGTCGGGCCGTGCCCGTGAGCTGAACGCGCCCCTGGTGATCCTGTCGATCCTGTTCGTGATCAAGCTCGGTTACCCCGCATGACTTTTGACGCCGCAAGCTACACCACCCAGTTGAATGACAAGGTCGCGCGCTTGCGCGACCTGCTGGCCCCCTTCGATGCGCCCGAGCCTCAGGTCTTCGACTCGCCCCTGCAGCACTTCCGCCTGCGGGCCGAATTCCGCCTGTGGCGCGAAGCTGGTGAACGTCATTACGCGATGTTCTCCCAGGACGACAAGCGCACGCCGATCCTCATCGAGGAGTTCCCCATCGCCAGCCAGCGCATCAACCAGTTGATGCCCCGGCTCAAGGCCGCCTGGCAAGCCAGCGCGCCCCTGAGCCACAAGCTGTTCCAGGTGGAGTTCCTCACCACCCTGGCCGGCGACGCGATGATCACCCTGTGCTACCACCGCCCGCTGGACGAGCACTGGCACAAGGCCGCGAGCCAGTTGGCCGCCGACCTCAAGGTCAGCGTGATCGGCCGTTCCAAGGGCAAGCGCGAGGTTATCGGCCAGGACTACGTGGTGGAAAAGCTCGAAGTCGGCGGGCGTACCTTCAGCTACCGCCAGCCCGAAGGCGCCTTCACCCAGCCCAACGGCACGGTGAACCAGAAGATGCTCAACTGGGCCTATGAAGCCCTGGGCGAGCGCCAGGACGACCTGCTGGAGCTGTATTGCGGCAACGGCAACTTCACCCTGCCCCTGGCCACCCGGGTGCGCAAGGTGCTGGCCACCGAGATCAGCAAGACCTCGGTGAATGCCGCCTTGAGCAACCTCAGCGAAAACGCTGTGGATAACGTCACCCTGGTGCGTTTGTCGGCCGAAGAGCTGACCGAAGCCCTGAACGAAGTTCGGCCGTTCCGCCGCCTGCAGGGCGTGGACCTCAAGAGCTACGAATTCGGCAGCGTGTTCGTCGACCCGCCCCGGGCCGGCATGGACCCGGACACCTGCGAACTGACCCGGCGCTTCGACAACATCCTGTACATCTCCTGCAACCCGGAGACCCTGGCGGCCAACATCGCCCAGTTGCACGACACCCACCGCATCACCCGCTGCGCACTGTTCGACCAGTTCCCCTGGACCCACCACATGGAATCCGGGGTCCTGCTGACCCGCCGCTGATTGGCCCCGCTCCCCAACGGCCGTCCTCGAGACGGCCGTTGTCATTCCGCAGCCCTCCCCCTCCGTAGGAGCCGGCTGCCGGCGAAGAGGCCCCTGAGCCTTGTGCCAACCCGGCCGACGCCTTCGCTGGCAAGCCAGCTCCTACAAGGCCAAACCAGACGTAACGCCCCCCTCCGTAGGAGCCGGCTTGCCGGCGAAGAGGCCCCTGAGCCTTGTGCCAATCCGGCCGACGCCTTCGCTGGCAAGCCAGCTCCTACAGGGGTAGGTGCGGGCGCAGTGGTGTCAGCCCGTGGGGCGGAAGTAACCGGCCAGTTGCTGCAGGTCCTGTTCGTTGAGCAGACCGGCGTAGTACTTGAGCTGGATCCGCGCCAAGAGGTAGGCATGACGGGCATCCGCCAGGTCGCGGCGGGCGGTGAACAGTTGTTGCTCGGCGTCCAGTACATCCAGGTTGACCCGCTCGCCGCCGTGCACGCTCTTCTGGGTCGCGGTCACCAGGGCCTCGGCGGAGCTGACGGCCATTTCATAGGCCCGGACCTTGGCCGCGGCGCTGGTGTTGAGGTTGAACTGCTTGCGCAGTTCGTTGAGGGTGGTGGCGGTCTTGGCATCCAGTTCGAACTGGGCCTGGGACAGCTGGCTGGCCGCCTGGCGGGTCGAGGCCGATACCGAACCACCGGCAAACAGCGGCAGGCTGACCTGGATGCCCACGGTATTGGTGTCGTACTTCTGGTTGTAGGAGCTTTCCGAATCGGAACTGGTCTGACGGCTGCTGGCATACAAACTCACCTTGGGCAGGTGCCCGGCGCGCTTGCGCTCCACTTCGTACTCCGCCACTCGCAGCGCCTGCTGCTGGGACGCCAGGTCCGGGTTGTTGGCCATGGCCAGGTCACGCCAGCTGTCGAAGCGGTTGGGCAGCAGCGGCTGGATCTGGAACTGCCGGGTCAGCGGATCCAGTTCGTCGATCTGCAACGGTTCGCCGACTATGGCTTGCAGCTCGCGCAGAGCGGCATCCTGCTGGTCCTGGGCCTCGATCTCCTGCGCCAGGGCCAGGCTCAGCCGGGCCTGGGTCTCCAGCACATCGGTGCGGGTGCCCTCGCCGCCCTTGAGCAGGCGTTCGTTGAGCTGCAAGCGTTCGGCGTAGGCACGCTTCTGCGCCCGGCTCAGTTCGATACGCTCCTGGGCCAGCAGCGCCTGGCTGTAGGCACTGAGCAGGCGTACCGCCAGTTCCTGGCTCTTGCCACGAAAGCGCTCATCGGAAAACAGCGCCTGGGCCGAGCCCTGGCGGTAGCGTGCATAGGCTTCGTAGTCCAGCAGCGGCTGCTGCAGGGTCAGGGTCGAGGCGTAGCTGCGGTAGTCCCGGTCATTGGTGACATCACCGCGAACGGTCTCCTGGGTCACTTCGGACTGGTTGCGCGAATTGTTGTAGCTCCAGGACAGGTTCGGCAGCAGCCCGGCACGGCCGATGGCCCGGTTCTCTTCCCCGGCATCGCGTTCCTTGATCGCTGCCTGGAAGGTCGGGTCATTGCGCAAGGCCAGGTCATAGGCATCGAGCAAGCCCAGGGCCTGGACCGACGGGCTGCTCAACAGGCACAGCAGGGACAGGTACCACCAGGCTCGAATCATTCTTCCACCAACGCCATGTGAGTCCGATCCAGCAGGGGCTTGAACAGGTAGTTGAGCATCGAGCGTTCGCCGGTACGGACGAAGGCTTCCACCGGCATGCCCGGGCGGATCTGCAAGCCCTGCAACTGCTGCATGCCCTGGGCGCTGACCGTAGCCCGCAGGGTGTAGTAAGGCTCTTCGGTGCGCTCGTCCACCTGCCGGTCGGCGGACACCAGGGTCACCTCCCCCGGCACCCTGGGCGTGGTGCTCTGGTTGAAGGCCGAGAACATCAGTTCCACGGGCAGCCCCGGGTGCACCTTGTCCACCAGTTGCACCGGCACCCGGGCCTCCACCAGCAGGGGTTCGTCCTGGGGCACGATGTCCATCAGCGGCTGGCCCGGCTTGATCACCCCGCCCTCGGTGTACACCTCCAGCCCCACCACCACCCCGGCGGCCGGGGCGCGCACCTGGCTGTTGGCCAGTTCGAACTGGGCGGAGGCCAGGCGATTGCGCAGGTCCTCGGTACGCACCCGGGTATCGGCCAACTGGCTGCGCAGGTCTTTCTGGAAATCCTCGGTGGTCTGGCGGATGCGCAGGCGCAGTTCGAGGATCTGCCGCTGCAACTGGCCGATGCGGCCGAAGTCCTCGGCGATCGAGCCATCGATCTGCGCGTATAGGCGCTCGCTGTCCAGCAGCCGGTTGCGCGGGATATAGCCGTCCCGGGCCAGTTCCCGCAGGCCCTGCAACTGTTCATTCAAGGCGCGGCGCTGCGCCAGCTTGCTGGCCTGGGAATCCCGGGTGCCACGCAACTGCGCCTCGGAGCCGGCGATGGTCTCGGCAATCCCCTGCTGCTCCATGCTCAGGGCCTGGCGCCGGCTGCTGAACAGCTGCCGTTGCAGCGCCAGGCTGGCGGCCACGTCCGGCTCGCTGGCCAGGGCCTGGAGCTGCGGGTCGAAGACGATATCGCTGGCGCCGTCGCGCTCGGCATTGAGCCGCGCTTCGCTGGCCAGCGAGCCCAGGTACTGGCTGCGCAGGGACTGCATCTGGGTGCGCAGCGGCGTCTCGTTGAGGCGAAGCAGCACCTGCCCGGCGCTGACCCGGTCGCCTTCCTTGACTTCGATCCGCTCGACGATGCCGCCGCTCTGGTGCTGCACGGTCTTGCGATGGCCCGAGACCATGACCTTGCCCGACACCGCCACGCCCTTGTCCAGCGGCGCCAAGGCGGCCCAGCCGATAAACCCGGCAAAGCCCCCCAGCACCAGGAGCCAGCCCAGCCGCGAATACTTCCTGTCGTCCAGGGACAACACATTGCTGGCGGCCGGCCCCGCGACCGGCGCAGCAGGACCTGTGGATAAACTCGCCTTCATGCCTTTTTCCCTTCGCCGCCGGCCACGCCCAGGCGGTAGTTCATGTTCAAGCTGGTCACCGGGCTGCTCGCCGGATTGCTCATCGGTACAGCCGGCGGCGGCGCGGCCTTGGCCTTCTGGTTCGCCTCCAGCACCCGCGCCGTCGGACCGTAGGCCTGCAACTGGCCGTCGCGCAGGATCATCAACTGGTCGGTCAGGGTCAGCACGTTGGGCTTGTGGGTGATCAGCACCAGGGTTCGCTGCCGCTGCTTGAGCTGGCTGATGGCTTGCAGCAGCGCCTGCTCACCGGCCTCATCGAGGTTGGAATTGGGCTCGTCGAGCACGATCAGCGCCGGCAGGCCGTACAGCGCCCGGGCCAAGCCGATGCGCTGGCGCTGGCCGCCGGACAACCCGGCACCGCCCTCGCCCAGGCGCGTGTCATAGCCCTGGGGCAATTGCAGGATCAGTTCGTGCACCCCGGCCATTTGTGCGGCCTGCAGGACCTGATCCGAGTCCAGCTGGGCAAAACGCGCGATGTTCTCGGCGATGCTGCCGGCGAACAGCTGGATGTCCTGGGGCAGGTAACCGATATGCGGCCCCAGTTGCTGCCTGTCCCACTGAGCCAGGTCTGCGCCATCCAGGCGTACCTTTCCCGTCAGGGGCGTCCAGGCACCGACCAGCAGCCGGGCCAGGGTCGACTTGCCACAGCCGGAAGGGCCGATCACCCCCAGCACCTGGCCAGCCTCCAGGGTGAAGCCAAGGTTGCTCAAGGCCGGGCGACGGCTGCCCGGGGCACAGGCGCTCAACTGTTCGACGCTCAACTTGCCCTTGGGCGTCGGCAGGCTCATGCGTGCCGGGCGCGGCGGGTTGGCCAGCAGCAACTCGGACAAACGCTCGTAGGCCAGGCGCGCCGAACTCCATTGCTTCCATACCGCGATCAACTGGTCGATGGGGCTGAGCACGCGGCCCATTAGGATCGAGCCGGCGATCATCATCCCCGGGGTAATCTGGCCCTGCACCGCCAGCCAGGCGCCCAGGCCCAGCACCAGGGACTGCAGGGCCATGCGCACGCCCTTGGACCAGGCGCTGATGGTGGCGGTCTTTTCGCTGGCCAGGTTCTGCTGGGCCAGAAAGCCCTGGTGGCCGATGAACCAGCGCTCGCGCAGGGCGCCGAGCATGCCCATGGCTTCGATCGCGTCGGCATTGCGCAGGTTGGCGGTGGCCTGCTGGCTGGTGATGATCGACAACTGGCTGGCCTGGGCCAGGGGTGCCTGGCAGATATGCTGGTTGATCCAGGCCAGCACCACCAGCAGCACCGCGCCGGCTAGGGCCAGCAGGCCGAGCCAGGGGTGAAAGAGAAAGATCACCAGCAGGTAGACCGGAAACCAGGGCGCATCGAAGAACGCGAACAAGGCATTGCCGGTGGCGAACTGGCGCAGCGCGGTCAGGTCGTTCAAAGCCTGGCCGGCGGCCTGGGGGCTGCCCTTGAGCTGGGCTTCGAAAGCGGCGTCATACACCCGCTGGTTCAGGCGCATGTCCATCTGGGTACCGAGGTGGATCACCACCTGGCTACGCACCCACTCCAGCGCCCCCATCAGGCCGAACAGGCCGAGGATCATCAGCGTCAGCATCAGCAGGGTCATCTGATTGCCCGAGGCCAGCACCCGGTCGTAGACCTGCAGCATGTAAAGGGCCGGGGCCAGCATCAGCAGGTTGATCACTGCCGAGAACAGGCCGATGTTGAAAAAGCCGCCCTTGTAGGCCGTCAAGGCCGCCAGCGTCTCGGAAGCGGCAAGTGGATTCGGCCTGCTCATCAAGGTGTCCTGTGGAGAGTTTAGGGTTACAGGGCCTTCCGCTCGGGCAGAGCGGAACGACAAGAGGCGCGCCCGGTGCGTTGACAGGCACCACGGCGCTCCCCAGAATTTGCCACCGCCGCCGCCCTGGCCTTCGAAAACTCGGGCGACGGAGGTGAGTCAAGCCAGCGAATGGAGGAGCGATCCTGCATTCGCTTTTTTATGCCTCAGGCCTGCACTCAGGCGGCCAGCGCCCAGTCCTGGGCCACGTCCTGCACACCCACCAGGCCAACATCGGCAGCGGCTGCAGCAGCCGGGTTGACGTGAGCAACGCCAGCAGCGGCCAGGTCGTCGAAGGTGGAGTTCACCGACAGGCTTGGGTCGATCGCCTTGAGCAGGGCATCGATCTCGCCGGCCAGCGCCGAGCTGTCGCCACTCATCAGGCCGTAGACCACCTTGTGCACTTCGCCTGCACGGCCTTCTTCCTTCAGGCTGTTGAGGCCCAGGTTGGTGAAGCTGACTTCCTGGCTGACCAAGTTGTAGTTGCTGCCCGAACCACCGGCGAGGGTGTCGCCCAGGGAGATAGTGTCCACCGAGCCCCAGAGGGTGTGGCTTGGGTTGCTGAACAGGGTGTAGTGCAGGTTGCCGTCGGCGACGAAGGCCGCATCACTGGCGGTGCTCTTGATGGCGTACTGGGTGCCGTCGAACGGGCCCGGGTTGAAGCCACCGGTGTTGGTGCCGTCGACCACTTCGCCTGGGCGGTGGTTGACGTCGCCGAAGTAGGCCGACCAGTCAGTCAGGTATTGCGCAACAGTATTACCGCCGTAGGTAGCGCTGTAAGAGATCGAAATGCTCATGCAAAACTCCAATACATTAGGGGGGTCATGTCCGCAGCACGCCACTGCCTGCTGCGGTTTTGCCCATCAATGGGCAAAAGCGGTCAGAACTGATACTCCACGGTGCCCTGCAAGGTCCGGCCACGGCCGAGGGTGAAGGCCAGCACATCGCCGAGGGGCACCAGGTAGGCGCGGTCGGTGACGTTTTCCATGGCCAGGCGCAGGGTCAGTTCTTCAGTGGCCCGGTAGCTGCCATACAGGTCGTAGACGGTGTAGGGCTTCCAGTCGGCCGGGTAGACGCCGGTCTGGCTCACGGTGCCGGTGGCGGAGCCGGCGATCGAATAGCCGGCGCTGTAGCGGGCCCGGGCGCCGATATCCAGCTTGCGGTCGAAAAAGCGTGCGCCCAGGGTCAGGGTGCCGCGGTCCATGGGCATGTGTTCGGCCGAACCGAGGATCGCCGCATTGCAGCGGCTGGCGTTGTTGGCCGCATCATCGGGACGCATGCCGGTGACGATCGCGCCACGCCCGCTGCCATTCTTCACCGGCTGGGTCACGCCCCCCAGCCAGGCGATTTTCGTGCAGAAATCGTTGTCGCCGATCATGCGGGTGTAGTTCAGCTGGCCGTAGGCGCGGCCGGCGTCATAGTCCAGCTGGTACTCCACGCCCTTGAAGCGGGTGCTGCTGAGGTCGTTGACATAGGCACTGTTGCCGATGCCGGGCGAGCCGTAGCCAGGGGGCTGCACACCCATGGCCATGTAGATGAAGTCATCGACCCGGGTATCGAAGTACGCCACCTTGATCCCCAGGCGGTCATCGTTGAACCAGAGGTTTTCCTTGAAGACGTTGACCCCCGCTTCCCAGGTGCTGGAACGCTCCGGCTTGAGGAAGGGGTTGGGGAAGGTGCTCTCCGAGCCGCCGCCGTGGGGCCGGCCGGTGATCATGGTTTCGGTCACCGCCGGTGGCCGCCAGCCCTTGCCATAGCTGGCGAACAACTGCAGCCATTCGACGCCCGGCTTGACCGACAGGCCGAAGGTCGGCGAGAAGCGCCCTTCCTCGTTGTCGATGTCATAGGCCACCGGCACCGAAATCTGCTGGGGCGTCTTGCCGATCACGAAGGTGCGGGTGTTGATTCCGGTCTCGCCCCGCAGGCGGTAGCGGTCGTAGCGCAAACCGGCGTTGAGGTTCAGCCAGCCGTCGTAGTCGAAATCCAGGCGGGTGAACAGGCTGCCCAGGGCACGATCGCCCTCGGGGGTCATGCTGGCCGCGGGCGAAGCGCTGACCGCCGATCCTTTGGGCACCGGCTGGCTGGAGTCGGGGCGGACCTTGTCATAGAAGAATTCCAGGCCGTAGTTGGCCTTCAGCGTGGCCAGCTCGCCGAGCGCGAAGGTCGAGGTGTTCTGCGCCTGAGCGCCATAGGTGTCGGTCTGGTAGGTGATCGAGTAGCCGGGGCTGCTGCGCCGGGTCAGGGTGCTCTGGTCGTTGCTGTTGTCGACGTAGTAGAGCTTGGCCTTGAAGTCGATCAGCGGGTTGTCCGGCGTGTAGCTGTAGTCGAGGCCGAAGTTCTGCGAGCGCACATCGCTGCTGCCGAGCTTTTCCCAGAGCTGTTGCTTGTTCTCGACGTTCATCATGTTGGCGTCGTCGTAGGACACCTGGGTGGTCAGGTAGCTCAGTTGCAGGCGCTGGTCCTGGGGCAGGTTGAGCCCCAGCTTGGCCAGGCGCGAACGCATCACGGAAGCGGAATAGGCCACCTTGGAGTTCTTCACCCGGTCATTGATCGACGGGTCCATCCAACTGCCGGTACGCAGCTCGCCAATGCCGCCCCTGGTCCCCGGGTTGTAGTCCCCCAGGTGCCGTTCACTGGCGGCCAGCAGCATGTCCCAGACCTCGGTGCCGATGGCGAAGGCGGTGCTGCCGATGAAATGGGTGCCGTTGCTGCGGCCACCCAGGCCGCTGGTCACGCGGATCCGGCCACCGATTTCCTGGCCGGGCTTGAGCAGGTCACGGGCTTCGACGGTGCGAAAATTGGCGACCCCGCCAATCACCCCGGCGCCGCCCATGGTCGAAGTGGCGCCCTTCTCCACCACCACCTCGGAGAGCAGCTCGGGGTCGACGTAGAGGGTGCCGTTGCGCTGCTGGTGGCCGCTCTGCTGGTAGTTCTGGCGCATGCCGTCCACCGACATGTTGACCCGGCCATAGTCCTGGAGGCCGCGGATATTCACGGACAGGCCCGGGTCCTGCTGGCTGACTGCCGAATACACACCGGAGGTTTCCTCCAGCATGTCGGCCGCGTGCCGGGGCGGGTTGCGATCGAGCTGCTCGCGGCCGACCACGCTCACCGAACGTGGCGTGTTATACACCCAGTCGCTCTGGCGGCCTTCGAGGTTGCCGGAGATGGTGGTGGGCGCCAGGGCCAGGGCGCCGTCACGACCGGTTTCCACACGGTTCAGAGTCACTTGGCGCTCGCCGGTGAAGCGGTACTGCACCGGCGCATTGCCCAGCAACCGCGCCAGGCCCTCCTCGGCGCTGTAGCGGCCCTTGAGCGGCGAGCTGTGCAAGCCATGCAGGCGCAGGCTGTCGAACAGCACCTGCACTCCGGCCTGCTCGGCAAACACCAGCACCGCACTGCCGAGGGCCTGGGCGGGGATATCGAAATCCATCTCGCGTTGCTGCTGGGCGCTCTGTGGGGCTGCACCCACAGGCTCTGCCGCGTGCAGCAAACCGCCTCCTGCCAACAGCCCTGCGACGCCCAAGTGAATGGCCAGGGCCAAACGACTTGCTGCGTGAATTCCAGTGCGACTGCCTACCCTCATGTCCCTTGTTCCTGCGCTGGCTATTTTTGTTTATGCGAATGCATCTCAATTAGCTAGACGTGCCAGGCAGGAAAACTCAGTAAGGTTTTTTTGAATTATTTTGCACAAGGGTGGAAAAAGGCCCGCAGGCCTCAGTAAATCAGGCTGACGCCGGCCAGGTCGAAACGCTGCACCTGCAGTTCCTGGGTCAGGGTAACCAGGGCTGCATCGAGCATGTCCAGGCGGAAGACACCGCTGACCTGACGCTGGGCCAGGGCACTGTTGGTCAGCACCACCCGCCCGGGCCGATAGCGATTGAGGCGCTCCACCACCAGGCCCAGGGGCTGGCGGTCGAACACCAGGACGCCGCGCCGCCAACTGGTGGCCCGCTGCAGGTCGAGCCCATCAAGCGCCACCACCCCCGACTGCGGGTCATAGCGCACGCTCTGCCCCTCTTGCAGCACCCGCTCGGAGGCCCCGCGTTGCGCCGGGGCATCCAGGCTCACCGCGACACTGTGCTGCAACACGCCGACCCAGGCTTGTTGAGCACTCTCGCGCCCGACCACGAAACGGGTGCCCAGGGCGCGGGTCTGGCCGCCGGCACTCTGCACGATAAAAGGTCTTTTTTCCTCGCCGGCCATGGGCGCCACGTCAAACACCGCGGAGCCGGCCAGCAATTGAACCTGGCGCTTGTCGCCGCTGTAGTCCAGGCGAATGGCGCTGCCCGAATCCAGCTCCACCTGGCTGCCATCGGCCAGTTGTACGGTGCGCACCTCGCCCTTGCCGGTAAGGTAGTCAGCCTGCAGGTACAGCAGCGCCTGCGGCCCTTGCAGCCAGCCCAGGGCCACCGCCAGTACCAGCATCGCCACGCTGGCGGCCCGCACCAGCCGGCGTCGACGGCGCGGGCGCAGTATTGTCGCCGCAGGCCGCGCCGCCTGGCGCCGTGGTGGGGCAGTGGCCGCCAGTTCGGGGTCCAGGCGCAACTCGCCCAGGGCCTCCCAGGTATGCCGGGCAAACACCAGAGCCTGGGGATGACGCGGGTCGGCGGCCTGCCATTGGGCAAGCTGCGCCTGCTCGGTGGCGCTCAGGCCTCCCGCGTGCAAACGCACCGCCCAGTCGGCGGCGGCCTCGGTGATACTGCGCTCTTGCGGACCCTGGCTATTCACGTGTGAATCTCGATTTCTCGTTATATATAAGCAGTGACGTCTGACCCCGACTTTTACCGTAACTCACTCGTCGACCGGCCGACCGTCGGTAGCCTGCAAACGCTGCATCACATAGGCCAGCGCCCGGGACAGGTGCTTTTGCACCGAGCTGTCGGAAATTTTCAGGTGCCGGGCCACCTCGGCGTGGGTCATGCCTTCGATACGGTTGAGGCGAAAGATTTCCTGGGTCCGCGGGGGCAGTTCCATGATCGCCTGTTTCAGTGCCTTGCGCTGTTGCTGCGCCATCGCCTGAGCCTCCAGCCCGGCCGCCTCATCCTCGATGTCGGCCAGCACTTCATGGGGCACGGTCTCGGTCTTGCGCCGCGCCTCCTGACGTACATGGTCGATCAGCAGATTGTTCGCCGTGCGGTAGAGATAGCCCTGGGAGTTGTCGATACGCTCGCCGCGCGTGTGCTCGGCCAGCCGCAGGAAACTCTCCTGCACCAGATCAGCGGCCAACTGCGGGTCCCGTATCTTGCGCGCCAGGTACCCACGCAAGGCAGCGGCATGCTTGAGAAACAGTCCCTTGAGATCCACGTCCGACAAACCGACTCCCTGGAACATGAAGGAAATTGCCGGGCATCTTACGGTCAGTCGAGAATGATTTTCAATTGATATAAGCACTCATTGGCGGCAGCCTTGCACCTGCGAGCCCTACGCTGCCGTTCGATTACCGAACACTTAATCCGCCCGCCCCCCGTTGCGCATCTACCGCCAATTGACCAAATTAACCAGTTAGTACAATTTACCTTTCAACGCCTCGTACGCTCTCCCGAGGCCGACAATAACAACGGAGATTTACCCCATGCGTCCTATCGTTCTGGTGCTCAACGGCCCGAACCTGAACCTGCTCGGCACCCGCGAGCCGGCCACTTACGGCCACGAAACCCTGGCTGACATTTCCGCCCTGTGCGGCCGCGCCGCCGAGGAGTTCGGCCTCGCCGTGGAGTTTCGCCAGACCAACCACGAAGGCGAGTTGCTCGACTGGATCCACGGGGCGCGTGGTCGCTGCGCCGGCATCCTGATCAACCCGGCCGCCTGGACCCACACCTCGGTGGCAATCCGTGACGCCCTGGTGGCCAGCGAGCTGCCGGTGATCGAAGTGCACCTGTCCAACGTCCACGCGCGCGAACCGTTTCGCCATCACTCCTTCGTTTCAGCCATCGCACAGGCGGTGATGTGCGGCTTTGGCAGCCATGGCTATCGCCTGGCGCTGGAACACTTCAGCCAGCGGTTCAAGGAGCAAGGCGCATGAGCCGGCAAGCCAGCGTTCTGGCCGGGCTGATTGGCGCCGGCATCCAGGCCTCCCGCACCCCGGCCCTGCACGAACAAGAGGGCGATGCCCAGCATTTGCGCTACCTGTACCGCTTGATCGACCTGGATCAACTGGGCCTGGACAGCAGCGCCCTGCCTGAACTGTTGCGCGCCGCCGAGCAGATGAGCTTCACCGGCCTGAACATCACCTTTCCCTGCAAGCAGAGCATCCTGCCGCTGCTCGACGAACTGTCCCCGGAAGCCCGGGGCATCGGTGCGGTGAACACCGTGGTGCTCAAGAATGGCAAACGAGTCGGCCACAACACCGACTGCCTGGGTTTTGCCGAGGGCTTTCGCCGCGGCCTGCCGGACGTGGCAAGGCGCCAGGTGGTGCAGATGGGCGCCGGCGGTGCCGGGGCCGCAGTGGCTCACGCCCTGCTGAGTGAAGGCGTGGAGCAACTGAACATTTTTGACGTGGAGCCGCAGCGGGCGCAAAGCCTGGCGGACAACCTCAACCAGCATTTCGGCAGCGCCCGGGCCCGGGCAGGCGGTGATCTGTCGAGTGCCCTGCACAGCGCCGACGGGCTGGTGAACACCACGCCCATGGGCATGGCCAAGCTGCCGGGCATGCCGGTGCCGGTGGAACTGCTGCGAGCGCAGCTGTGGGTTGCCGAGATCGTCTACTTTCCCCTGGAAACCGAACTGCTGCGCAACGCCCGGGCCCTGGGTTGCAGGACCCTGGACGGCGGCACCATGGCGGTGTTCCAGGCGGTCAAGGCGTTCGAGCTGTTCAGCGGCCAACGCGCGGACCCGCAGCGCATGCTGGCGCACTTTCACAGCATGAACAGCTGAGACAGGGCTCGGTAGCAGCTGCGGCCTTCAGGGCGCTGGCGAGCCTGCGGCAGCGGCTACAGCCTGCTTAGTCGGATTTGAGCTGCAGGCGCGAGAGCAAGCCGATCAGCAGCACATTGAAGAGAATCATCAGCAGGCTGCCGAGGATGCCCACCAGGCTGATCACCGACGACGGCAACCAGTCGAACATGCTGAACCCGGTGAGGGACAGCAGGCGCTCGCCGAACCAGAACGTGTCGACCACGATCATCAGGATCAGGATTATTTTCAGGGTTGGAACGGGGTTGCCCATGGTGCCTTCCTTGTCGTGGTGCAGGTTGCAGAAGCCTTGGTGGCGATGGCGATCTTACGGGCGCTTTCGCTGGCAAGCCAGCGCCTGCCAAGCCAGCGCCTACAAAGAGTGGGATCAGGCCTGCAGGTAGCGCAGCACCGACTCGCAGATCATCTCCCGGTGGCGTTGCTTGATGCCTTCATCCGGCAGGTCGATCTGGAAGATCTCGCCAAAGGTGTGGCGGTTCGAGACCCGGTAGAAACAGAACGAGCTGATCAGCAAATGCACATCCAGCGGATCCAGGCCGCCGCGGAACACGCCTTCGCGCGCGCCGCGCTCGAGGATCTCGCCCAGGGCATGGAGAATGGTGTTGTTCATGGCCTTGATCACGCCGGACTGCTTCACGTACTCGGCCTTGTGGATGTTCTCGATGCTGACGATACGCACGAAATCGACGTTGCGGTCGTGGTGATCGAAGGTGAACTCCACCAGCCGGCGAATCGCTTCCTGCGGCGCCAGCTCTGCCAGGTGCAGGCGGCTCTCGGTGCTGCGGATATCGCCGTAGAGCTTCTCCAGCACCTCGACGTACAGCTGCTCCTTGCTGCCGAAGTAGTAATAGATCATGCGCTTGGAGGTATGGATGCGTTCGGCGATCGCATCCACTCGCGCGCCGGACAAGCCCTGCTGGACGAACTCGACAATGGCTTCTTGAAGGATGTTCTCGCGGGTCTTTTCCGGGTTGTTCTTGCGACTCTTGCGCGGTTCGAGAGCAGGCTCATCGGGCGCAATCGAGCGTTCACTGGTCATTGTCATTCTGGGCTCACGGCCATCACTGCACACGCGGGCGATTATGGGCCGCGTCACCCTGCGAAAGAAAGCGCGACGGCGGCCGTTACCGCCGTCGTTAACAATCTTCTACAACTTGGCCTGGCGCACGGCACCGCTGCGTGATTTGGCCATGGCCGCCAGGCGCACCGCGACGTTGGCCGCACCGTAGCCGGCATAGCCGTTCTTGCGCTGGATGATCTCGAAGAAGAAGCGCCCTTCGAAGGGCTCGGTGTAGACGTGAAACAGCTCGCCGCCCTGGGCATCGCGGTCGTAGAGGACGTTGTAGTAGGCCAGTTCGCTGAGAAATTCGTCGTCGAAATCAAAGCGTGCCGCCAGGTCGTCGTAGTAGTTGAGCGGGATGTCCAGCAGCGGCACGCCAGCCTCCTTGGCCCGGCTGACTTCGGCAAAGATGTCGTCGCAATCGAAAGCGATGTGGTGCACCCCGGAACCGCGATAGCTGGACAAAGCATGGGAGATCGCAGTATTGCGGTTTTCCGAGATGTTCAGCGGCAGGCGGATCGAGCTGCAACGGCTGCGCAGGGCGCGGCTTTTCACCAGGCCGTAGGGGTCGGGCAGCACCACTTCGTCGTCGGCCTCGAAGTCAAGCAGGCTCTTGTAGAACAGCACCCAGCTGTCCAGGCTGTCCGCCGGCAGGGCCATGGCCATGTGGTCGATGCGCTTGAGGCCGCCCTTGGCCACCACGCCGCTGTGCATATTGAAATCGGTGTCGTACAGGTGCTGGCCGCCCTGCTGCTGATCCACCAGGTAGATCAGGCTGCCATCGGGCTCGCGCACCGCCGCCAGCTCCAGCTCATTGGGGCCCACCAGGCCGCGATAGGGCTGGCCCTTGTAGGCCACCGCCCGCTCCAGGGCCTTGGCGCTGTCCTTGACCCGGATTGCCGTGGCACACACCGAAGGGCCGTGGGCCTCGAAGAAACTGTGGGCGAAGGAATAGGGCTCGGAGTTGAGGATCAGGTTGATATCCCCTTGGCGCATCAGGCTGACGCTCTTGGAGCGATGCTGCCCGGCCCTGGCGAACCCCAGGCGCTCCAGCCAGCCGCCGAGCTTGGCGCCCAGGGCCTCGTCCACGGCGAACTCGAGAAACTCGGTGCCGCCATAGGCCTGCACCGCAGGCGGCGCGAACAGGGTGTCGATGTTCGCCACCGGCTGGCCTTCCTGCAGCAGGCGCTCGCGGGTCTTCTCTTCCAGGTACAGCAGCGAGCGCAAGCCATCGGCGGCGTTGGCCCGCGGCGGCGCGGCGCGAAAGCCGTCGTTGAAGATCTCCAGGGACAGCGGCCCGGTGTAGCCGCTCTTGATGATCGGCGCCAGAAAGCCCGGCAGGTCGAATTCGCCCTGACCGGGGAAGCAGCGGAAATGCCGGCTCCACTCCAGCACATCCATGGCCAGGATCGGCGCATCGGCCATCTGCACGAAGAAGATCTTGTCCCCCGGAATCTCGGCAATCGCCGCCGGGTCGCCCTTGAGCGACAGGGTGTGGAAGCTGTCCAGCAACACCCCGAGGCTTGGGTGATCGGCGCTGCGCACGATGTCCCAGACCTGTTGATAAGTATTCACGTGACGGCCCCAGGCCAGGGCTTCGTAGCCGATGCGCAGGCCCCGGGCACCGGCCCGCTCGGCCAGCAGGTGCAGGTCGTCGATGAGGATCTGCCGGTCCCCCAGGCTGTCCGCCGAGGCGTTGCTGCACACCAGCACCAGGTCGGTGCCCAATTCCTGCATCAGGTCGAACTTGCGCTCGGCGCGCTCCAGGTTGCGCGGCAGGCGGTCGCGACGGCAGCCCTCGAAATCCCGGAATGGCTGGAACAGGGTGATGGCAATGCCCAGGTCGGCGCACATCTGCTTGATTTCCCGAGGGCTGCCGTCGTAGTAGAGCAGGTCGTTCTCGAAGATCTCCACGCCGTCGAACCCGGCTGCGGCGATGGCTTCGAGTTTTTCCGGCAGGGTACCGCTCAGGGACACGGTGGCAATGGAACGCTGCATGATTCGACTCCCGGGTAAGGACGGCCAGTCGGGCACAGGGGGACCGCGGCTTTTTATTGGATGTTGCGGATTATTCCACAGGCCTTGTTAAAGTGTACGAACCAGTTAGTTTTGTGTTCGATTATCGAACAAAATACAGATTGGCGAATTGACGATTTTTCAGCCACTGCGCACCATCGATAGCACGTTGAGCCGGCCCCAAACCCCCGGCTTCAATCACCCAGACCCAGAACACACCATAAAAATTTCAAAAATCGGGTACACCCTCATGCTTGCACTCAACGCCCTTCACTGCTGCACATCCCTTTGGCTGATACCGCCAACGGCCTCAACCGGCACCCTGGAATACGCCGCGCTACAGCCCTGAGCTGCAGCCGACCCGATCGCGTTCGCCTGCCCGGCATCTGCCGCAACGACGCGCCGCCCCAGCCGATCAACCCGCAGGTTCCCGGGCTGCCATGCCCCCGCCGACGGTTGATCACGCGCCCTTGAGTTCCGACGAGCCCCGGCTCGCCAGTCACTGAACGGATGGCCCACATGACTCCTTCCCAAAGCTCTCGCATCGCCCCGAGCCTCAGCGTTGCCGGCGGCATCGGCGACAAGATCCGCGGCGCCATGGCGGTCGGCAAGACCCGCTGGGGCATGCTCGCCCTGGTGTTCTTCGCCACCACCCTGAACTACATAGATCGCGCCGCACTGGGCGTGATGCAGCCGATCCTGGCCAAGGAAATGAACTGGACGGCGATGGACTACGCCAACATCAACTTCTGGTTCCAGGTCGGCTACGCCGTGGGCTTCGTGCTCCAGGGCCGCCTGATCGACCGGGTTGGGGTGAAGCGGGTGTTCTTCTTCGCCGTGCTGTTGTGGAGCCTGGCCACCGGCGCCCACGGCCTGGCCACTTCGGCGGCGGGCTTCATGGTCTGCCGGTTCATTCTCGGGCTCACCGAAGCCGCCAACTACCCGGCCTGCGTGAAGACCACGCGGCTGTGGTTCCCGGCCGGCGAACGGGCCGTGGCCACCGGGATCTTCAACGCCGGGACCAACGTCGGCGCAATGTTCACGCCCATGCTGCTGCCGCTGATCCTCCACGCCTGGGGCTGGCAGGCGGCGTTCCTGTGCATGGCCGCGCTGGGTGGCATCTGGCTGCTGTTCTGGGGCCTGAAGTACTTCAACCCTGAAGATCATCCAAGCGTCAAAGCCTCCGAGCTGGCCTACATCCAGCAACAGGTGGAGCCGGAAGAAACCCGCGTGCCCTTCAGCCGCATCCTGCGCATGCGCGGCACCTGGGCCTTCGCCCTGGCCTATGCGATGACAGCGCCGGTGTTCTGGTTCTACCTGTACTGGCTGCCGCCGTTCCTCAACCAGCAGTACAACCTGGGCATCAACGTGACCCAGATGGGCATCCCGCTGATCATCATCTACCTGACCGCCGACTTCGGCAGCGTCGGCGGCGGCATCCTCTCCTCGTTCCTGATCGGGCGCGGCATGAACCCGATCAAGGCGCGGCTGCTGTCGATGTTCCTGTTCGCCTGCTGCATCATCGGCGTGATCATGGCCGCCGGCACCGCCAACCTGTGGCTGGCCGTGTTCGCCATCTCCCTGGGGATCGGCGCGCACCAGGCCTGGACCGCCAACATCTGGAGCCTGGTGATGGACTACACGCCCAAGCACATGATGAGCACGGTGTTCGGCTTCGGCGGCATGTGCGCGGCCATCGGCGGCATGTTCATGACCCAGATCGTCGGCCACATCCTGACCGTGACCAACAACAACTACACCCTGCTGTTCACCCTGATCCCGGCGATGTACTTCATTGCCCTGACCTGGATGTACTTCATGGCCCCGCGCAAGATTCCCCGCGTAGAAGACTGATGCTCCTTTCACGCAGGCCCACTCCGGGCCTGCGTTTTTTTATCTGCTCGCCCTCCCCCCTTTTGTTTTTCCAGACTCGGAGATCGTCCCATGACGCTCGGTAACCTGAGCATCGCCCAACGCGCCGTGATCAGCTTCGGCGTGATTGCCCTGCTGGTCCTGCTGCAGGGGCTGTTCGCCCTCAAGCAAGTGGCCGAAGTCCGCGCCACCGGCCAACACACCGAAAACATTTCCCTGCCCAGCACCCGCTACCTGGGAGAAGTGCGCGACTACGTGTTGAGCATCCGCGTGCTGAGCCTGCGCATGGCCCTCAACCGTGAACCGCAAGTGCTGGAAAGCACCATTGCCCGCCTGCATCAGGTACAAGCCTGGCTCGACCAGGCCCTGGCCAGGTTCGCGCCGCTGGTGGGCGATCACAATCGGGTGCCATACGAAGCATTCCTCGCCACGGTCAAGAGCTACCAACAGGCCCTGGCCCAGTACGAAGCCCTGTCCCGGGACAATCGCAGCAGCGAGATGACAGCGCTGCTCAACGGCAAGATCCAGGATTACTCGACCCAGACCGGCGATCAGTTCGCCGAGCTGATGAACCTGACTGCCGAGGAAGTCAGCCAGTCGGCCCAGCATGCAGACGCGCTTTACACCCAAGTAAAAATCACGGTGATCGGCGCCCTGATCGCCGTCGCCCTGCTGACCCTGTGCCTGGCCTGGCTGTTGATTCGCAGCATCGTCGTGCCCATCCGCCAGGCTGTGGACGTGGCCGAGCAAGTGGCCGCCGGCGATCTCGGCCGCCCCATCCACTGCGAGGGCAGCGATGAAACCGCGCGCCTGCTCAAGGCCCTGGCCAGGATGCAGGCCAGCCTGCGTGAAACCCTGCAACTGATCAGCAGCACCTCGACCCAACTGGCCGCCGCCGCGCAACAGATGAGCCAGAGCACCCATCAGGACTCCAGCCGGCTGCAGCAGCAACACAACGAAATCGAGCAAGCAGCCACGGCCGTCAACGAGATGACCGCGGCCGTCGAGGAAGTGGCACGCAACGCAGTGTCCACCTCCGATACCACCCGCCAGTCCACCGCCCAGGCCACCCAGGGGCAAACCCGGGTGACCCAGACCCTGGACGCGATCCAGGCCATGAGCAGCGATGTCGGCATCGCCCTGCAGCAAGTGCAGACCCTGGCCGAGCAGTCACGGGAAATCGGCAAGGTGCTGGACGTGATCCGCGCCATTGCCGAACAGACCAACCTGCTGGCCCTGAACGCCGCCATCGAGGCCGCGCGGGCTGGGGAAGCCGGCCGTGGTTTTGCCGTAGTGGCAGACGAAGTGCGGGCCCTGGCCCATCGCACCCAGCAGTCGACCCAGGAAATCGAACAGATGATCGGCCGGGTCCAGGGCGACACCGACAGCGTGGTGCAGTCCATGCACGGCAACAGTCAGCGGGTGGCCCAGACCCTGTCCATCGCCGAGCAGGCCGGGCTGGCCTTGGGGGAGATCACCCGGGCCATGGAACAGATCCACGAGCGCAACCTGGTGATCGCCAGTGCCTCGGAAGAACAGGCCCAGGTGGCCCGTGAAGTGGACCGCAACCTGCTGAACATCCGCGACCTGTCCCTGGAAAGCGCCGACGCCGCCACCCGCACCAACGCCACCAGCCAGGAGCTGTCGCACTTGGCGGCCGGCCTGCAGAACCTGGTGGTGCGCTTGCGTTTCTGAATCGTCTCAGCGGCGGCGTTGCTGCCAAGCCGCCGCCAGCCCGCTGAGGCAGATCACGATGATGCCCACCTGGGTGATCAACGACGGCGCGTGGCCGAACAGCAACCAGCCCAGCAACCCGGCAAAGACAATCTGGCAATAGCCGAAGGGCGCCAGCAGCGCCGGCGCCGCATGACGAAAGGCCTGGGTCAGGAACAGGTGGGCACTCATGCCGCAGGCGCCCAGCGCCAGCATCAGCAAGCCATGGAGGAACCCGGGGGTCTGCCAGAAGAACGGCACCAGCGCCGTCATCACCAGGGTGTTGCACAGCCCGGCAAAGAAGTTGCTGGTGGTGGGGCTGTCATGCTCGGCCAGCTTGCGTGTGAGCAGTTGATAGAAACAGAAGAACAGCGCCGAACAGAACGGCAGCAACACCGCCGGCGTGAACAGCTCGCCGCCCGGATGCACGATGATCAGCACCCCGACGAAACCGCAGATTACCGCCAGCCACTGGCCCCGGGTCACCTGCTCGCCAAGCAAAGGCACCGACAACGCGGTGACCAGCACCGGGGCGAGAAAGTTGACCGCCGTGGCTTCGGCCAGGGGAATGAACAGCAGCGCCGAGGTGAACAACAGGCTGGTGCTCAGCAAACACAGAGCCCGCAGCAGTTGCAGCAGCGGTCGCTTGCTACGTAGTACCCGCAGGCCGGATTGCGGCAGGAAGATCCCGGCCATCAGCAGGGTGTGGATCAGGTAACGGGCCCAGACCACCATGATCACCGGAAAGAATCCCGAGAGGTATTTGGACAGGGCATCGTGGCTGGCGAACAGAAAGGTCGCCAGAACGATCAGCACAATGCCCTTGAAAGGGTGGTTGGTCCCGGAAAGGGGCGTGCTGCGGGTCATGGGCTTTCCTTGGGGCAAGTGTAGAAACGGCTTCGCCGGCCAGCCGGCCCCTACCGGATGTTGGCAGGAGCCGGCAGGCCGGCGAAAGGCCTGCGCGGCTTCAAATCCGAGCCAGCAACTCCCGGGTTCTGCCCAGGGCCATCTGTGCTCGCTGCAAGGCACTCACGCCCTGCTCCAGCAATTGCACCGTAGGAATCTCCAGGCTCAGGGGCAGGTTTTCCGGCAGGCACTTGACCAACCCCGCCAGATCGCAATCGCCCTCCCCCGGAAAACGCCGCTCGTTACGGGCCTGGCGCAAGATTTCCTGCATATCGTCCGGCCGCGGCCCGGCCACGTCGCACAACTGGGCATACCGCAACCGCGCCGGAGCCACCTTGGCCAGGTCCTCCAGGCGCGATCCCGAGCGGTCGAAGTGAAAGGCATCCACCAGCACGCAGCCGTTGCTGCGAGCGGCGTTCTCCACCACGCGCACGGCTTGCTCCAGGTTGCGCGCATCGGTCCAGGGCATGAACTCCAGATGGGGGTGCAAGCCATACTGCGCCGCCAGATCACACAAGGCGGCAAAGTTGTCGGTCATGCGGGTTTCATCCGGATCATTGCCCGCCACCAGCAACTCGCTGGCGGCAAACTCGGCGCCCACTGCCAGCACGCCCTCGAAGTCCTTGATCCGGGTCTGCGGCTTGAGCCGCAGGATTTCCACATCCAGCACCCGCACCCCGGTATCACGCAACCGGGCCAGGGTCTGGCGGCGTAGATCGGCATCCGCCACCAAGGGAAAATGGTGCTCTTGCGGCGTCGCCGGCACCAGCCGCAGGCCAACGTGGCTGTAGCCGGCCTGGGCCGCCACCTCGACCATCTGCGGCGGGGAAAGCTCCAGCACGGTCAGGCTGGCCAGGGAGAAAATCCGCTCACTCATGCGTTCTTCACTCAATCAGGGTTGGGGTGCAGGCACGGCCGGTGGCGGCGGCCTCTCGAATCGCTTCAATCAGCGCCAGGGTGCGCGCGGCATCGGCGGCACTGACCAGAGGCTCGACTTCGCCCCGGGCCACTTGGACAAAGTGCTGCAACTGCAGGCGCAGGGCTTCGCCCGGGTCAAAGGCCTCCTGCTCCATCAGCAGAGGCTCATGCCAGCCGGCCCCGGCTTCGGCGTAGTGCCAGCGCTTGAGTTGGGGAATGCTCAAGGCGCCTGCGGTCCCGGCCAGCAAGTAACAGGGCTGGTCCGGCTGGCGCGGGTACACCGGGTTTTCCCCGGAATCCAGCTCCCAGCTCCAGGGCGCGGCCGCGGCGTCGGAACCGGTCAGGCTGCCCAGGGCGCCGTTGTCGAATTGCAGCAGCACCGCTGCGCAATCCTCGTTGGCGTAGCCGCGCACGCTGTTGCTGGTGATGGCCTGGACCTGGCGCACCTCGCCGCACAGGTGGCGCAGCAGGTCCAGGTCGTGGATCAGGTTGGTCAGCAACATGCCGGCCCCGGCCTCGCGGCGCCAGGGAATGTCGAAATAGTGCTCGGGCTTCTGCAATTGCCAGAGTGCGGTGACGTTGGTCAGGCGCCCCAGGGCGCCGCTGCGCAGCAGTTCATGGGCGCGGGCGATCAATGGGTTGTGCCGTCGATGATGCCCCACCAGCACCGGGACCCCAGTAGTCCGCGTGGCCGCTACCAATTCGCGCACTTCATCCAGATGCACGCCCACCGGTTTTTCCAGCAGCACCGGCACGCCTGCGGCGAGGCAATCCAGGGCGGTGCTGACATGGAGGTTGTTAGGGTTGGCAACGATCACCGCATCCGGGCGGACTTCCCGGAGCAGGGTCTGGTGATCGGCAAAGTGCGGCACCTGCCATTGTGCGGCGACAGCCGCCGCCTGGGGTCCGGGATCGGCCACCGCGCAGAGGCAGGCCTCGGCCAGAGTCTTGAGGTGCTGATAGTGCTGCTGCCCCATATTGCCGACGCCGATCAGGGCGATGCGCAGTGGCGTGCTCAATGGAAGATCCTCTTGTGATTGTTATAGGGACACTGAATTTCAAATATTTAGAACTCAGTTCCACTTTCACACAAGAGGGATAAAAAATACCGTCCGATTATCGAACAGCTTTGTGCCGAGTCGAGGTCTACGTAGCCGCTGCCGCAGGCTGCGAACGGCTGTGATACAGACGCGGCGGTATCAAGGCCACCACCGGCCCAGCGGCAGATCGCCAAGCAAGGCCCCGCGGCGTTATCTCAATTGAACAACTCGGACGCCTGGCTGGCGGCCGACAGTTCCTCGGCAAACTGCAACAGCAGTGGCGCCAGTTCGTGCAGCCGCGCCAGAGGCAGGCGTGCGCTGGGCCCGGCAACGCTGAGCACGCCCACGACCCGGCCATCAATGGGATGACGCACCACCGCGGCGATCGCCGAGGTGCCCACGGCGGAGCTTTCTTCGACCCAGGCATAGCCCTGCTCCCGGGCCAGGCGCAGGCGCTCCAGCAGTTCGATGTTCGAGCGCGGAGCGTTGGGCCCCAGGTCCGTCGGGGGCTCGGCCGCCTGGCGCTCCACCAGGGACAGGGCCTCGGCATCACTCAGGGTGGCCAGCCAGGCATGCCCGGAGGCGGTATAGAACAACGGTGCCTCACGGCCCATGTCCGGGTCGTAGCGCAAGCCGGAACGGGCGCCCTGGGACTTGGCGATCCAGGTCTGGCGCTCGCCTTCGATCACGCCCAGGCGCACCAGCTCGCCGGATTCGACCGCCAGGCGGTCCAGTACTGGCTGAACGATATCGGCGCCGCTGGCGGACAGGTAGCGAAAGCCCATGGCTACCAGCCGCGTGGACAGCTGGTAGCGCAGGTTGTCCGGGTTCTGCCGCACATAACCCAGGCGGATCAGTTCCGCCAGCAAGCGGTGGGTGGCGCTTTTGGGAATCTCCAGCTGCTCGGCCAGGGTCTGCAACGGCAGCCCACGGGGATCAGCGGTAAGACGTTCGAGAACACTGAAGACGCGTTCGATTTGACTGCCAGCCATGGTCGGGTCCCGACAAAATTTGGCCGATTCTAGAGACAAGCGGCCGGTTGGGGAACCGGGCGGCGGTGTTCGATTACCGCCCGGAATCGGCGCCGATCGAGTCTTGTACCCGGCACGGCGCCTTGTGGCAGGGTAGCCGAGCTCGTATATTTTTTGGAACCCGCTTCCATAAAACGCAAAATAACGGCTTGCCCGCCGCATCGATTTTCCGGGCATTTTCCGCCCGCCAATGCTGTCCAAACTTCAGCAACACCCCCGCAGCCCGGATCGTCACTCGCCCCTCAACCGGCTGTGCTCTTTTATCCACAGGGAGATTGCCCATGCCTCATACCCTTGACTGCCCCGTCCTCACCCACAGCGGCCTGCACATGCCCAAGCTCGGCCTGGGCACCTGGCCAATGCTCGACCAGGAATGCACCCGCGCCGTGGAACAGGCACTGGAACTGGGTTACCGGCATATCGACACCGCCCAGGCCTACAACAACGAAGAAGCGGTGGGCCAGGCCCTGGCCAACACTCCTGTGCCCCGGGAGCAGATCCACGTCACCACCAAGGTCTGGTGGGACCAGTTGCAACCCACCGCCATGCGCCACTCACTGGAGCGCAGCCTGAAAGCCCTGCAAACCGACTACATCGACCTGTTCCACATTCACTGGCCCACCAGCGACTGGGAACTGGAACGCAGCATCGAAACCCTGGTGTCGTTCAAGGAGCAGGGGCTGGTGAAACACATTGGCGTGGCCAACTTTCCCCTGGCCCTGCTGCGCCGAGTGATCGAAGGGCTGGGCGCTCCGCTGTCGGCGATCCAGGTGGAGTACCACGTGCTGCTGGGCCAGAGCGGCCTTCTGGACTACGCCCGCGAGCGCGACATGGTGTTGACCGCCTATACCCCGCTGGCGCGCAACAAGGTCTCAGAGGTGGCCGAAATCCAGCAGATCGCCGCCAAGCACGGCGTGCTGCCGACCCAGGTGGCCCTCAAGTGGCTGCTCGACCAGGACAATGTGGCAGCCATCCCCAAGGCCAGCAGCCGGGCCAACCAACTGGCCAACCTGGAGTCCCTGAAGATCCACCTGGACGATGCAGACCGGGCGCTGATCGCCGCCCTGCCCAAGGACCAGCGTCAGGTCAGCCCGGATTTCGCTCCGGTGTGGGACCACTTCGACCACTGAAACGAAGCGCCCCCTGACACCGCAGCGTGGCGTCAGGGGGCGGATTCTCGAGCGCTGGCCATCCCTGGCTTGGCGATGCTTCAGAAATCGAAGAACACTGTCTCGCCTTCACCCTGGATGCGGATATCGAAACGGTAGGCACGCTGGCCATTGACCTCACAGGGATGGGCCAGCAGGGTTTCCCGGCGCTGGGGCTGTTCGATCAGGTTCAGCACCGGGCACTGGGCATTGGCTTCCGGCTCATCGGCAAAGTACAGCCGGGTGTGCAGGTGGATATTGATCCCCCGGGCAAACAGCGACAGGTTGATGTGCGGCGCCATGGGCACGCCGGCGGCGTTGTTCACCACCCCGGGCTTGACCGTGTTGAGTGTCCATTCCCCGGCATCGAAGGTGGTGGCGGTGCGACCGAAGCAGTTGAACGGTTTCTCCGTATCGAACACCGGGTCGTAGACCCCGGCGTGGTCGGCCTGCCAGAACTCCAGGAATGAATCGCGCACCAGGTGGCCATTGCCATCGTAGACGTGGCCGATCAGCAGGATCCGCTCACCCGGCGCATCGGCCTTGGCCATCTGGTTCCAGATTTCCTCGGGGCGCGGCGGGTTTCCCGCGGCCGCCAGGGCCAGGCCGATATGCACATAGGGGCCGGCCGTTTGCGAGGGGGTTTCAGGCAGCAGTTGAACAGGCATGTCAGGCTCCTCAGCAGTTCTCGAAGTGGGTCTTGCGCTGGCCGCGCAGCACGATGTCGAAGCGGTAGGCCAGGCAATCCATGGGGTTGGCGCCGCCCATGTCCAGGCGCGCGATCAGGCTCTGTACCGCGTCCGGGTTGGCGATGGATTTGACGATCGGGCACAGCGGGATCAGCGGGTCGCCTTCGAAATACAGCTGGGTGATCAGGCGCGTGGCGATCGACGGGCCACTGATGGAGAAATGGATATGCGCCGGGCGCCAGTCATTGGGGCCGTTGCGCCACGGGTAGGGGCCGGGCTTGATGGTGCGGAAACTGTAGTAGCCATCACGGTCGGTGAGGGCCCGGCCGACGCCACCGAAGTTCGGGTCCAGGGGCGCCAGGTAGCGGTCGTTCTTGTGCCGGTAGCGGCCGCCGGCGTTGGCTTGCCACATTTCCACCAGGGTATGGGGAATGGGTTTGCCGTACTGATCGCAGACCCGCCCGGAAACGATGATCCGCTCGCCCACGGGCAAGCCACCGTTGTTGAAGTTGAGCAGCAGGTCGTTGTCGAAACGCCCGGTGCGCAGGTGGGAAAAGTCCGGGCCTGTGGTTTCACTGACCGATTGTGGAATGCTCACCAGCGCCTGGCGCGGGGAGCGAGTGACGGAGGTCTTGTAGTCGGGGGTCAGGGCCTTGGGGTGCCAATTACGGTCGCGAATCACGAAGCGACTGCTGTCTGCATCAGACATGTCGATCTCCTGTTGTTTGATTTATGGAGCGCAGCCGGCGCAGTTTCAAACAAACCAGGAGCGGGGAAAATTGAAATGCCGCCCTCAATCAATAACCAAATGGTTATGGATAACTGCCCTCGCGATAGGCCAGCCCCACTTCCCGGAGCACCTCCACCACCCATTGCGCCGCCAGGGACAAGGGCAGGCTGGCATTGCTGGAAATCCCCACCGAGCCACCGGGTTCGCGCAGGCCCAGGTCCAGCTCCCGCAGTTCACCATTGGCCAGGTCCAGGCGCACGGCATCCAGCGGCGCGATCCACAGCGCATCGCTGGACAAGGTGTAGCGTCGGCTCAGGGCCACCGAGAGGGTTTCCAGACGCTGCTGCGACGGGGCAATGCCGCACTGGATGAACAGGCTGTCGGCGTGCTTGCGAATGCTGGTGCCGGCCAGGGGCAGCACCAGGGGATAGGCGCTCACCGCGTCGCGGTCCAGAGGGCCGGTTGCCAGTGGATGCTGCGGACGGGCCACCAGGGTCATGGATTCGCTGTACAGATGCTCGAAGCTCAGGCCGTGGATCTCCGGGCTCTCGGTCATGCGCCCCACCACCAGGTCCAGGTCGCCGACCCGCAATTGCGACAGCAGGTAAGCACTGGGGCCAGTCAGCACACTCACGGTCAGCGCCGAATGGCGCTGATGCAGGCGCCGCATCACCTCCGGCAGCAGCAGGCTTTCCACCGTGGAAAGCACACCGATGCGCACCAGCCCGGCGGCGTACTCACCGCCGCGCAGGCTGCTGACACCTTCCCGCAGGGCCTGCACCGAAGGCCCGGCATAACGCAGGAAGGCCCGCCCGGCCTCGGTCAGGCTGAGGCCGGCCTTGCTCCTGGCAAACAGCCGGGTCTCCAGCAACGCTTCCAGTTCCTTGAGGGTTTTCGACATCGCCGGCTGGCTCACCGCCAGGACATCGGCCGCCCGGGCCAGGCTGCCCTGGCGGGCCATTTCAAGAAAACACACCAAGTGACGGAATTTGATGCGGGTATCGATGTTCAATAGGGAGCCCCGAATGCGCCTGGACCGGATCGATCCGTAACCGGGCCATGGTAGCGTGCAGAAAAATCCCTGACGACCGGACTGGCGCCGGTTCGAGCCACCAGCAACACTGACCAGCAGAAAAAACGAGGACACCCCCATGCTTTGGAAAAAAGGCCGGCGCAGCGACAACGTCGTGGACGCGCGAGATGACAGCAGCGCCGGCGGTGGCGGTGGCATGCGGTTCGGTGGAGGCAAGGGCTTGAGCCTGACGGCGATCGTACTGATCGTCGGCATCGGCTGGGCCACCGGCCAGGATCCGCTGCAGATCCTCGGGCAACTGCTGGGCCAGCAGAGCGGGCAGACTTCAGCGCCGGCCACCACCCAGGCACGCAAGGCACCACCGGCCAATGACGAACAGGCAGAGTTTGTCCGCGCCATCCTCGGTGACACCGAAGACACCTGGGGCCAGATCTTCCAGCAAGCCGGCCGCCAGTATCAGCCGCCCAAGCTGATCCTGTTCCGGGGCCGGGTCAATTCCGCCTGTGGCGCGGCCACTTCCGCCAGCGGGCCCTTCTACTGCCCCGCCGACCGCCAGGTGTACCTGGACATGGACTTCTTCCGGGAGATGGCCCAGCGCTTTTCCGCCGCCGGCGACTTCGCCCAGGCCTACGTGATTGCCCATGAGGTCGGGCACCACGTGCAGACCCTGCTCGGGGTCTCGGCAAAAATCCAGGCCGCGCGCCAGCAAGGCCAGCAGATGCAAGGCGATGGCGGCCTGCTGGTACGCCAGGAGCTGCAGGCCGACTGCTTTGCCGGGGTCTGGGCCTATCACGCACAGAAGCGCCTGAACTGGCTGGAACCCGGGGATGTGGAAGAAGCCCTCAACGCCGCCAATGCCATCGGTGACGACCGCCTGCAGCAGCAAGGCCAGGGCCGAGTGGTGCCGGACTCCTTCACCCACGGCACCTCGGCGCAGCGAGTGCGCTGGTTCAAGACCGGCTTCAGCCAGGGCCAGGTCAGCCAGTGCGATACCTTCAGCGCCAGGAGCCTGTAGATGCGCCGCTTGCTGGTCCTGCTGCTGTGCCTGGGTGGCTGCGGCGCCCAGGCGGCGGAACAGGGGGTCAAGGTCATCAGCCCGCAACGCCTGCCCCTGGAGGGCGGGCAACTGGCGCTGGGCCTGAGCCAGGATTGGCGCCAGCCGCTGCCGGGCGTAGAGCGGGCCCTGATCATCGTTCACGGCCGGCTGCGCAACGCCCAGACGTATCTGCACAGTGGGCAAAGCGCTGCCGGGCAGGCCGGGCAAAGCACAACAACCCTGGTGATCGCCCCGCAGTTTCTCAACCAGAGCGACATCGCCCGCCATCAATTGCCAGACGCGCTACTGCGCTGGAAGGGCAATGGCTGGATGGCCGGCGAACCTTCAGTGGGCCCGCAGGCCGTCAGCTCCTATGCGGTGCTCGATGCCATCCTCCAGCGCCTGGAAGACCGCAAACGTTTTCCAGCACTCAAGGAAGTGGTGATCGCCGGTCACTCCGGCGGCGCCCAGGTGGTGCAGCGCTATGCGCTGAGCACCGGCAGCCACCCGGAGCTGGAAAAGGCCGGGATCGGCCTGCGCTACGTGATCGCCAATCCGTCGTCCTACGCCTACTTCGACGCATGGCGCCCGGTGGCATTCGAACCGGCCAGTTGCCCGGGCTTCAACGACTGGAAGTACGGCCTGAACCGGCTACCGGCCTATGCCGGCGGCCATTCCCCGGCGCAGCTTGAACAGGGCTACGTGACGCGCGACATCACCTACCTGCTGGGCCAGCAGGACACCGATCCCAACCATCCCGCCCTGGACAAGAGCTGCGCCGCCGAGACCCAGGGCGCGTACCGGTTGATTCGCGGGCACAACTACTTCGACTACCTGGTGCGGCGTCATCCGCAAGGCTTGCTGCAACGGCTGGTGGAGGTGCCCGGGGTCGGGCATGACGGTGACCGGATGTTCACCTCGCCCGAGGGGCAGGCGGCAGTGTTCAAGTAAAGAAAGGCGCTGCCTGGAATGACGCTTTCGCCGGCAAGGCTCCGACGGGAGCCTTGCCGGCGAACAGAGCCCTCAGGCCGACAGCAGGTCGCGCAACTGCGCACAATCCCGGGCATGCCAGTCGGTCAGCTCCGGCCAGGGGTTGTCCGGCAGGTTGACCAGCACCGTATGGGTCCCGGCGGCCCGCCCGCAGTCCAGGTCGAAGCGGTAGTCCCCCACCATGACCATCCGTGACGGCGAGATATCCCAGGCTTCGGCCAGCTTCAGCAAACCGCCCGGATGGGGCTTGGGCGGTGCTTCGTCGCGGCCCAGCACGTCGGCCTCGGCAAAGCAGTCCGCCAGGCCGATGGCCTCCAGGGTCACATGGGCCAGCTCCCGCGCATTGCGGGTGAGGATGCCCAGGCGATAACCGCGCCCGGCCAGTTCCCGCACCAGTTCCACCGCACCCGGCGCCGGGCGCGAACCCTGGGCCAGGTCGCGCTCGTGTTCCAGCAGCCAGGCATGCTTGGCCGCGGATTCGTCCGCCGGCAAGGCCGCCAGGTGTGTGAGGATGTCATCCTCGGCAGGAATCGACAGCGCCTCGCGGATCGCCGCGAAATCATGCACAGCGATGGTCAGGGTGCCGTCCATGTCGAACACCCAATGTTTTATCTCTGAAAGACTCATGCCCAATCCTTGCGATGGCGGATCAACCCTTCCTGAGTCACCGAGGCCACCAACTGCCCGGCACGGTTGAACACGCTGCCCCGGGAGAAGCCCCGGGAGTTTCCGGCCCAGGGGCTGTCCATGGCATACAGCAGCCAGTCGTCAGCGCGCAGGTCGGCGTGAAACCACAGAGCGTGGTCGAGGCTGGCGACCTGCATGTCCTTCTGCCACACCGACTTGCCGTGGGGCAGCATCGAGGTGGTCAGCAGGCCGAAGTCCGAAGCGTAGGCCAGCAGGTACTTGTGCAGCGCCGGGCTGTCGGCCAGGGCGCCGTCAGCGCGGAACCAGACGTACTTCACCGGATCCATGGGCTGCGGGTTATAGGGGTCCTTCTCGGTCACCGGGCGCACTTCGATGGGCTTGGGGCACAGCAGTTTCTCGCGCATGTGCTCGGGAATCAGGTGGGCGCGCTGGGTGGTGATCTCCAGCTCCGACGGCAGGTTTTCCGGCCCGACCACCTGGGGCATGCTGTTCTGGTGCTCGAAACCCTGTTCGTCGTACTGGAACGAGGCGCTGCAGGTGAAGATCGGATTGCCCTTCTGGATCGCCGTCACTCGCCGGGTGCTGAAGCTGCCGCCGTCGCGCACCCGGTCCACCTGGTAGACCACCGGCAGCGCGGCATCCCCGGGGCGCAGGAAATAGCCGTGCATGGAGTGCACATGGCGCGCCTCCTCCACCGTCTGACTGGCCGCGGACAACGACTGGCCGAGCACCTGGCCGCCAAACAGCTGGCGAAAACCGAGGTCCTGGCTGCGACCGCGAAACAGGTTTTCTTCGATGGCTTCCAGGGTCAACAGATCGACCAGATCATCCAGCACATGACTCATTCAGACTCTCCTCACACAGAGCAAAACCGCGCAATCTCGGCTGCGGCGGTCAAATCAATTGGGGTCGCACCTCATCGGCACATTCTAAACGTGCGCGCTTGCTATCCATGCAAGGTTTCCAACCATTGTTCGCGGGTAATGCGGTACAGCACATGCTCGCGCAGCGGGTGATCGCCAGCGAGGTTCGGGTGTTCGAAGTCATCCTCGACGGCGTGATGCATACCAATGGCCTGCATGACCTTCTGCGACGGCAGATTGGTCCGGGTCGTGAACGCCACCACCTCCTCCAGCGCCAGACGATCGAAAGCGCAGCGCAGGGCGGTCCAGGCGGCCTCACTGGCGTAACCCAGGCCCCAGTGCTCACGAGCCAGGCGCCAGGCGATTTCCACTGCCGGGGTGAACGACGCCTCGAAACCGACGACGCCCAGTCCGGTAAAACCGATGAACGCACCAGTGTCCTTACGCTCCAGGGCCCAGACCCCGAAGCCGTGCTCGGCAAAATGCCCGCGTATCCGCCCGATCAGCGCGGCACTTTCCAGACGACTCAAGGGCGCGGGAAAGTAGCGCATGACCTGTGGATCGGCACACATTGCCGCGAATTCCGGCAAATCATCGTCGCGCCATTGACGCAGCAGCAGGCGCGCGCTTTCGAGTTGCAGTATCGGCTCCATCAGTGCCCTCCGTTTCCGTGGGTGCAAGTCTACATCGCTGGTAGGATCCTTCACGGGTTCCTCTAAGAAAATGCCATGCCATTGCCATTGATCTATCACGACGACTACAGCCCCGAGTTCCCGGCGGAGCACCGCTTTCCCATGGACAAGTTCCGCCTGCTGCGCGATCACCTGGTGGCCAGCGGCCTGACCCGCGACGCCGACCTGCTGCGCCCCGAGCTGTGCCCGGCAGAAATCCTCGCCCTGGCCCACGACCCGGCCTATATCGAACGCTACATGAGCGGCGAGTTGTCCCGGGAGGACCAGCGGCGCCTTGGCCTGCCCTGGAGCGAAGCCTTGGCCCGGCGCACGGTGCGTGCGGTCGGCGGCTCCTTGCTGGCCGCCGAACAGGCACTGGAACATGGCCTGGCCTGCCACCTGGCCGGCGGCACCCACCACGCCCACTATGACTACCCGGCGGGGTTCTGCATCTTCAACGACCTCGCGGTGATCAGCCATTACCTGCTGGAAAGCGGGCGCGTGGGCCGGGTGCTGATATTCGACTGCGATGTGCACCAGGGCGATGGCACCGCGCGGATCCTGCAACATACCGCCGACGCGGTGACCGTCTCGTTGCACTGTGAAAAGAACTTCCCCGCGCGCAAGGCCCAAAGCGACTGGGATATCCCGCTGCCCATGGGCATGGGCGACACCGACTACCTTAACGTGGTGGACGACACCCTCAACTACCTGCTGCCCCTGTACCAGCCGGACCTGGTGTTGTACGACGCTGGGGTCGACGTGCATCAGGACGACGCCCTGGGCTACCTCAAACTCACCGATGCCGGCGTGGCCGAACGCGACGAACGGGTCATGCGCCACTGCCTGGGCCGCGACATCCCGGTGGTCGGCGTGATCGGCGGCGGCTACAGCAAGGACCGCCAGGCCCTGGCCCGGCGCCACGGCATTCTTCACCACAGTGCCCAGAAGGTCTGGGAATCGTCAGGGTGCTACTGACATCCGCAGGCCTTACCCACATCCACTGTGGAACCGCTTGTGGATAAGCTGGGAGAAAGCCTCTGCAGCCCTTGTCCCACGGGGCCTCAAGGCCATCGCCTGTTTTTTGATCAGTGACATCAGACGGTCATACAGTTGTGAGCGGCTTACCCCCAATCCCTGTGGAACCGCCTGTGGATAACCTGCGTGAAACACGCTACAGCTCGCTATCGGCGTGACTTGCAGCGTGGCGCCTGTTTTTTGATCAGGCGCAGCAGGCCTCCGGCGACGCCGTAGCGCTTACCCCCAATCCCTGTGGAGCCGCCTGTGGACAACCTGCGCGAAAGTCACGCCAGCCCACGGGACACAAGGCCCGCAGCCCGCTGCCTAGTTTTTGACCAGGCATCATCGCCCCAGCACGCCCCCTGCACCTCGGGTAGAATGCCCGGCCTATTTCCTCAGCCCCGCCTCTGCCATGACTGCATCGCACTCTTCCACGCCCCACCACGTCGCGATTATCGGCGGCGGCCCCGCCGGCCTGATGGCCGCCGAGGTACTGAGCCAGGCCGGGGTTCAGGTCGACTTGTACGACGGCATGCCATCGGTGGGCCGAAAATTCCTCCTGGCCGGGGTGGGTGGCATGAATATCACCCACTCCGAAGCCTATCCGGCCTTCCTCTCGCGCTACGCCGAGCGTGCGCCGCAAATCGCCCCGCTGCTGCGCGAGTTCGGCGCCGAGGCACTCTGCCAATGGATTCATGAGCTGGGTATCCAGACGTTTGTCGGCAGCTCCGGCCGGGTGTTTCCTACCGACATGAAGGCTGCGCCGCTGCTGCGCGCCTGGCTCAAGCGCCTGCGCGATGCCGGAGTCGTTATCCACACCCGGCACCGCTGGCTGGGCTGGAATGCCGACGGCAGCCTGCGCATCCGGCATGCCGAGGGTGAAAGTGCGGTACGGGCGGATGGGGTCCTGCTGGCATTGGGCGGCGGCAGTTGGGCACGACTGGGTTCCGACGGGGCTTGGCTGCCTCTGCTGGAACAGCGCGGTGTGCAGCTTGCGCCCTTGCAACCGAGCAATTGCGGTTTTGAGGTCAGCGCCTGGAGCGAGCTGCTGCGCAGCAAATTCGCCGGCGCGCCGCTGAAGAACGTGGCCATCGGCCTGAATGACGATGTGCCTCGGCTGGGTGAATGCGTGATCACCGCCAGCGGCATCGAGGGCAGCCTGATCTATGCACTGTCGGCGCCGATTCGCGAATCCATCAACCGGCACGGGCAGGCGACGGTCCATATCGACCTGTTACCGAACAAGCCCCAGGACAAGGTCCAGGCCGCCCTTTCCAAGCCACGCGGCTCGCGGTCCATGGCCAAGCACTTGCAGAGCCAGTTGGGGATCGAGGGGGTAAAGGCGGCGTTGCTGCGAGAACTGACACCCGCCCCGGCCTTCAATGACCCGGCGCTCTTGGCGGCAGCCATCAAGGCCCTGCCCCTGACGCTGATCAAGCCTCGCCCACTGGACGAAGCCATCAGCAGCGCCGGCGGCGTAATGTTTGAAGCCCTGGACGACGACCTGATGCTTCGGCAGTTGCCTGGAGTGTTTTGCGCAGGGGAAATGCTCGACTGGGAAGCGCCGACCGGCGGCTACCTGCTGACCGCCTGCTTTGCCAGCGGGCGCCAGGCGGGGCTGGGGATGCTGAAGTGGTTGCGGCGCCAGCCATAAACAGCTTCGCCGGCAAGTCGGCACCTACGCAAGGGTAGGAGCCGGCTTGCCGGCGAAGGGCCCGGCGCGATGTCAGATCAAGGCTTGCGCTTGCGCGGCCCGGTGTTGAAAGCCGGCACCTTGCGCACCGGTTTCACCGCCGGAGCTTCGGCCACTTCGCCACTGTCCACCCACTTGCCCAGGTTGCGCTTGCCGCCACCGCCGGAGGTTTTCGGCTTCTTGGGCTTCTTCGGCTTTTTCACCACCTGGCCACTGGCGTCGGTTTCCGGCACCCGGTGCTCGGGTTCGAAATCCTGTTCCTCATGGCGCTTGAGGGTCTGGCGGGTGAGCATCTCGATCGCAGAGAGCAGGTTCACCTCGTCGGCGCACACCAGGGAAATCGCCTCGCCGGTGGAACCGGCACGGCCGGTACGCCCGATGCGGTGGATGTAGTCCTCGGCCACGATCGGCAGGTCGAAGTTGACCACCAGCGGCAGGTCTTCGATGTCCAGGCCGCGGGCCGCCACATCGGTGGCCACCAGGATCTGGATCTCACTGGCCTTGAACCGGTCCAGGGCGCGCTGACGCGTGGCCTGTGGCTTGTCGCCATGGATGCCGTCGGCATTCACGCCCTGGCCCTGGAGTTTCTCCACCAGCGCATCCACACCGTTGCGGGTCTTGGCGAACACCAGCACCTGCTTCCAGCGATTCTTGCGCAGCAGGTGGCTGAACAGCTCCGGCTTGCGCTTCTTGTCCACCGGCACCACCCATTGCTTGACCGTATTGGCAGCCACGTTGCGCGGGCTGACCTCGATGCTCAGCGGATCGTTGAGCATCTGTCCGGCCAACTGGCGGATGGCGTCGGAGAAGGTGGCGGAGAACAACAGGGTCTGGCGTTTCTTCGGCAGGGCCGCGTAGATGCTCTTGAGCTCTTCGGAGAAACCCAGGTCGAGCATGCGATCGGCCTCATCCAGCACCAGGGTCTGCAACTGGCTGAACTTCACCGCATTCTGACGGAACAGGTCCAGCAGACGCCCCGGAGTCGCCACCAGCAAGTCCACGCCTTTGCGCAGCTTCATCATTTGCGGGTTGATGCTGACCCCGCCGTACACCGCATAGGTGCGCAGCGGCAGGTGTTCGGCGTACTGGCGCACGCTTTCGTGGACCTGCTCGGCCAGTTCCCGGGTCGGCACCAGGATCAGCGCGCGTACCGAGTTGCTATCGACTTTCGGCCCTTCCAGGGTCAGCAACTGCAACAGCGGCAGAGCGAAACCGGCGGTCTTGCCGGTGCCGGTCTGGGCCGCGGCCATCAGGTCACGCCCGCCCAGCACTGCCGGAATGGCTTGCGCCTGCACCGGGGTCGGGGTCTGGTAGCCGAGGGTTTCGAGGGCGCGCAGCAGGGGTTCGATCAGGCCAAGAGTGGCGAATGTCATGGGGGTACCGTAGGAAAAAGTCAGCACAGGGACGCAATGGGCGGCAGTTTACCCTAATTCAGGGGCTCGCTCCCGGGCCGCCCCAGGCCTGCCAAGCCCGCCCCGGTGAGTGTATGCTCGCCCCACTGTTTGCCACGGGTCGCGCACAAGGGCAGCGCAACACCCGAGCTGGCACTCAACCGCCCCTTTGCCCTTCCCAAGGAGCCTCACCGCGCATGGACAACCAAAACCCCTTCCAGACCCCTGCCGCCGAACTCCTGGCCAGCAAGCCAACCGATCAGAGCCTGTGCCTCTACAGCGTGGCGGCCATTGGCCTGAGCACCTTCATTGGCACCTCCGTGGCCGGCGCCTATTTCATCAGCCAGAACCTCAAGGCCATGGGCCGCGAGAGCGAAGTGAACAAAGTCTGGGCCATGGGCATCGGCCTTTTCATTGCCATGAGCGTGGCAGGCTTTTTTCTTCCGGAAAGTATCCCTGCGGTGGTGTTCATCCTGCCGCCGATCTACGGGATGAACGCCTACGCACGCCAACTGTTCGGCCCCCAGGTGATAGAGCACAAGGCCGGCAACGGGCGCTTCTTCTCGCTATGGCGAGTGGCGGGAATCAGCCTGCTGTTTTCCCTGGCCCTGGCGGCAGTGTTATTCGCCCTCGTCCTGCTGAGCGGGTTCGAGTAAGGCCCCCTGGCGGCCCTTTCGGCCGCCACAAGCCCCCACCGGGCAGCCTCTTGCGGCCTGGCTCAATGGAGTGAGCGATGCGCAATCTTGTCCTGTACACCTCAATGCTAGTGGGGCTTTGCCTGCCACACGCCTATGCAGCTGAATCCATCGGCTTTCGTGAAATCCAGCTAGGGGATTCCAGCCACAACCGTGAGCTGCATGTCGTCCTCTGGTACCCCACCGAGGACGGGGCAACACCTGCCACCTCCTCGGAAAATCCGGTTTTCCAGGGGGTGCCGGCGATCAAGGATGCCCACCCCACCGCCCGCGCCCATCCATTGGTGGTGCTGTCCCATGGCTATGGCGGCAACTGGCGCAACCTCAGTTGGCTGGTACCGTCATTGGTCAGCCAGGGCTATATCGTGGCGGCACCTGATCATCCGGGCACCAGCACCTTCGACAAGCGCCCGGTGCAAGCCGCAAGGCTCTGGGATCGGCCGCGGGACCTGAGCCGGGTCATCGACGCCCTCAGCGCTGACCAGTCCCTGGCAGGCGCGGTCGACCCGCAGCGCATCGCCGCCATCGGCCATTCGCTGGGCGGCTGGACGGTCACCGCATTGGCCGGCGCCCGCTATAGCCCGCAACGCTTCCTTGAGGAATGTCGGCTGCATCCCAACCCGCGTCTGTGCGGGCTGGCTCCGGAGCTGGGGATTGCACCGCAAAACCAAGGCTCTCTGGGCACCGACCTGCGGGATCCGCGAGTCAAGGCGGTCGTCTCCCTGGACCCGGGGCTGGTCCGTGGGTTCACCCCGCAAAGCTTGTCAGCGGTGCAGACGCCAACCCTGATCCTGGGAGCAGGAGTCGATATTGCCAGCATGCCGGTGGAGCAGGAGTCGGGCTACCTGGAAACCCACCTGCCGTCGGCCACCTCCAGCCTGCTGGTGATCGCCGATGCCAGCCATTTCAGCTTCATGCAAATCTGCAAGCCAGGCGCCACGGCCCTGCTCCGGGAAGAGAACCCCGAGGATGAAATCATCTGCCGGGACGGCGGCCAGCGCAGCCGCGAAGCGATTCACCAGCAAGCTAGCCAGGTCATCGGCGACTTTCTCCAACGGAGCCTGGCCGGCCTACCACCGGGACAGTGATCAGGCCGCCTCTTCCTGGGCCGCGGCCTTGGGCTTGCGCCATTGGGGCAGGCCGATCAGCACTACGGCACTGATGATCACCAGCATGGCCATGGCCTCCTCGATGCCAATGGTTTCGCCGACGAAGACGATGCCCAGCAGCACCGCCACCGCCGGGTTGACATAGGCGTAGCTGGTGGCTGCGGCTGGGCGCACGTGCTTGAGCAGGTACATGTAGGCGTTGAAGGCGATGATCGAACCGAAACCGGCCAGGTAGGCCAGGGCCAGCCAGCCTTCCATCGGAGGCAAGGTGTCCAGATGCTCACCGCTCAGGGCACTGCCGATCATCAGCACCACGCCACCGACAAGCATTTCCGCGGCACTAGCCATGGCGCCCTGGGGCAGCGGCAGATGCTTGCTCCATACCGAGCCGAAGGCCCAGGCCGCCGCAGCGAACAGCAGCAAGGCGGCGCCCATCGGGCTCGACTGCAGGTTGGACCCCAGGTTGAGCATGCCGATGCCAATCATCCCGAGGATGATCCCGGCCCACTCCAGGCGCGTGTTGCGTGCACCCCAGAAATACCCGCAGAGCAAGGTGAACAAAGGCACCGTGGCCACCGCCAGCGCCGCGACGCCGGAGGTCACCCCGGAGTGTTCGGCCAGCGTTACCGCGCCATTGCCACAGCTCAACAGCAGCACACCGATGATCCCTGCGGCCTTCCATTGCGCCCAGGTCGGCGCCGGTACTCCGCGCCAGCGCAGAAAGGCGTACATCAGGCTACCGGCGATGATGAAGCGAATGCCGCCGAGCATCAGTGGCGGCCAGTATTCGACACCGATGCGAATCACCAGGTACGTCGAGCCCCAGATTACATAGAGGGCAAAAAAGGCGGCGATCAATGGCAGCGGAAAACGGCTTTGGCCAGGCATGGGAGGCGGCTCTGAGGCAGGCAGGGGGAGGTCTATTCTAGAAACTCGGCCCAGGGAACTTAAGTTACAAAACCTGTTTATAACGCCCGTACACTTTCCAAAAGATGGAGATAAGGGCTATATACCGTGCTTTCGAAAGCTGGATAGATCGAGAGCCTTCCATGGACAAGTACGACCGCATGCTCCTGGCCAGCCTGCTGGAAAATGGCCGGGCGAGTTACGCCGAGCTGGCACGCAAGGTGAATCTCTCGGCACCGGCGGTGGCCGAACGCGTGGCCAAGCTGGAGGCCAGCGGAGTGATCACCGGCTACCAGGCCAAAGTCGACATGGCCAAGGTCGGCTTGCCGATCCAGTGCGTGATCGAACTGCGCCTGGCCCAGCACGGCAACCAGAAGGCCTATGACGAACTGATCAAGATTCCCCAGCTCACCGAGTGCCACCGGGTCACCGGCGACCCTTGCGTGATCATGCAGGCCGCAGTGGGATCGATGCCGGAGCTGGAGGAGTTGATCAACCGCGTGGCCCAGTTCGGTTTCAGCAAGACCTCCATCGTGCTCTCCAGCGCCATTGAACGGCGCGTGCCCCTGGGGCAACTGGAAAGCAAATGAACCTCGGGGCTCAGAACCCGCAGTGGCGCTTGAGGTGTTCTGGGACTTTGGCCGCGGGAACCTTCTGCAGTTTGCACAGGAAGTCATGGGACAGCTCGCGCAGGCCATGCTTGTGCCTCAGTTCGCCGGCCAGGTGGGCCACCAGGTTGGCTGCCATTTCCGCATCGGCCATGGCCCGGTGAGCCTGGCCGGTGTGCGGCAGGCCGGCGAATGAAGTCAGGGTGCCCAGCTTGTGATTAGGAGCCGCCGGCATCAGGCGCCGCGCCAGCAGCAGCGAACAGGCGAAGTTCTGCAGGCGGGTGCGCTTGATCCGGCCCAGCTCGAAATCCCAGAACTTCTGGTCGAAGGCCGCGTTGTGCGCCAGCAACGGCGTGATGCCGACGAACTCGTTGACCTCGTTCATCACCTGCTCTGCCGGGGGTGCGCTGCGCAACATGGCATTGCTGATGCCGGTCAGTTGCTCAATAAAGGCCGGCACCCGCACGCCGGCATTCATCAGGCTCTGGTAACGCTCGACGATGCGCCCCTGCTCAAGGATCACCACGGCGATTTCCGTGGCCCGGCAACTGCTGCTCGGGGAGATCCCGGTGGTTTCAAAGTCGATGACGGCAATGCGTTCCAAACCTGTCCTGCTCCGTATGAAAATTGATCAGCTTTTAAGCAGCAAGGCGCCTTCGATCGGCACATAGCGCGTAGCCGCGCGAATCAGCGAATTGGCGGTCAGCCCCGGCACGCCATAGGCCACCGCGCTGACCCCGTGCTTGTGGATGATGCGCTCCAGCAGCAGGTCGAAATCACCGTCGCCGGAAGCCAGCACCACTTCGTCGACATGGGCCGCAGCGTCCATGATGTCGATGGTGATGCCCACGTCCCAGTCGCCCTTGGCCGAGCCGTCGCTGCGCTGGATGTATGGCTTGAGTTTGACCGTGAAGCCCAGGTTGCGCAGGATCTGCTGGAACTGCTGTTGCTTGCTGTCACCACGGTCGATGGCATAGGCATAGGCTTCGACTATCTGCCCTTGCTTGCTGATATCCGCCCACAGCGCCGCATAGTTGAAGTGGCAACCATAGGCCTGACGAACGGTGTAGTAGAGGTTCTGGACATCGGCGAACACAGCGATTTTCTTCACCGCTAATCCTCATGGCGCAGCAGCGCAAGGGCTGGATCGGGCCTCGGGCCCCGAAAAGTCGCCCAGTATGCCAGTCGCAGGGATTGTTCCGCGAATAATCGGTCCGGGGCAGGTGTTTGCCCCGGACCGACGCAGGTCAGACGAAGGAGTCGTCGTCGGAGAAGAACGAGCTGTCGTCGTTGTCGTAGTCGGCGTTGCTGAAGCCACCCTGGTCGTTGTTGCCCCAGGAGTCGTTGTTGGCCAGGCGCTGGTCGTCATTGCCCCAGCCGCTGTTGTCGCTGGCCGGCGCCGGTTCTTCCTTAATGACTTCGACGATTTCCTGGGGCTGCTGGTTGTTGTGGAACAGGCTGCTGATGCCCTGGGCCAGCATGACCCCGCCCGCAACGCCGGCGGCAGTTTTCAAGGCGCCGCCCAGGAAACTGCTACCCGCCGCCGGTGCCTGCTGCGGTGCATAGTTCTGTGGCGGTGCGGCGTAATTCTGCTGCGGCGCACCGAAGTTCTGTTGCGCGGGGGCGCCAAAGGAAGAACGCGCCGGTTCACGCCAGCCACCACCGGACGACGGTGGCGGCGCGCTCTGGCTCGGTGCCGGCTGTGGCTCGCGGGAACCGCCGAAGATGCTCGACAGGAAACCGCCACTGGCCGCCGGTGCCGGAGCACTGGCCTGGGCCCGGGCCTGTTGCAGCTCAGCCTGCAATTGCTGGACTTGCTGGGTCAGTTGCTGGTTCTGCTCGTTGAGGCTCTTGAGTGCGGCCTCCTGCACCAGGATCGCCTGGGTCATGAAATACCCGGCCGCAGGCTGGCGGGTCAGATGCTCCTTGATCCGCGCCTCTGCCTGGGCGTCGCGCGGGGCTGAATCCGTTTCGGCTTGCTGCAACCGTGAAAACAGTCCATCGATCAGGGTTTGCTCTTGGTTGTTCATGGCGACCTCTTTAGATTGCCGGTAGAAATCTGGTCCGCCACTCGGACAGAGCGGTGGTACGCACCAGTTATGGGGCTGGTGCGACGACTTTCAATGGTCTTTACCCAAGGTTTACGTTTGCTCGGGCGGGGCCTGCATCGGTTAAAGTGTGCAACCGCTTCTTCAACTGCGATCTCATCGAATGAATCCGTTAGATGTACTGCGTGACTCTCTGTATTTCTTCCAGCGCAACCTCGGGCAGATCGCCCAGCTGTGCCTGCCGCTGGTGATTCTCGAAGCCTTGCTGCAACAAGGGGTCAACAGCGCCCTGGGCCCCGATACCTTCCCGGGCTACAGCGTGGTGGTGGGCCTTCTGGTGTATCCGTTGTACACCGGTGCGCTGATCCTGTTTCTCGACGCCCGCACCCGGGGCGAGTCGCCGCGTACCCGGGACCTGCTGGCCATGGCCCTGACCCTGTGGCCGCGTTTTGCCCTGCTGACGGCGGTCAGCACCCTGCTGATCCTGCTGGGGTTGTCGCTGTATTTCCTGCCGGGGCTGTGGCTGATGGTGGTACTGGCTTTCGCCGAGTACCTGCTGGTGCTCAAGGGCATGGCGCCGCTGGCGGCCATCAGTGAAAGTTTCCGCCTCAGCCGTGGGCACTTCCTGCGGATCCTGGTGTGCATCCTGGCAGTAATGACCCCGCTGTGGCTGCTCAAGGGTGCCAGTGAAGCGGCCTATTCCGAACCGCTGAACCCGCTGCTGTCCCTGGCCATCGATAGCGCCTACAGCTTCCTGCAGCTGTTCACCAGCGTGGTGCTGTTCCGCCTGTTCATGCTGATCAGCGAGCAGCCGGACAAGCGCTGAATCCTCCCCCGGCCGCTCTGCCCCTTGGGTGACGGCCGTGCTCTCGGTTATGCTCCGGGGCCATCCTGCAACGCCATAAGCCGAGCCGATGATCCGTCTACTTCGCATCACCCTTTTGAGCCTGTTGTTGATCGGTCTGGTGCTGGCCGGGCTGGTCTACAGCCTGACCTGGCGCCCGGAAGCCAAGGAAAGCCTCGCTGTCAGTTGCAGCGCCCAGGCCGCGCCGCTGGTGCCGGGCCAGGCCCTGAAAGTGATGACCTGGAACCTGCAGTACCTGGCGGGCAAGCGCTATGTGTTCTGGAACGACCAGGCACAGGGCGAGGACGAGCAGCCGACCCTGGAGGACATGGCCTTCAGCCTCGACGAAGTGGCTCGCGTGATCCGCGACGAACAACCGGACCTGGTGCTGCTGCAGGAAGTGGACAACGGCGCCAAGGCCAGCGCCTACCAGGACCAGCTCAAACTCCTGCAGGAACGCCTCACCGATCTCTACCCCTGCAGCACCCAGGCGTACGACTGGAAAGCCGATTTCGTACCATCGCCGCATATTTTCGGCAGCGTCGGCCGACAACTGGCCACCCTCAGCCGCTATCGCATCGATCACGCCGAACGCCTGCAACTGCCCACAGCCGAACACGGCTTCATCGGCCGGCAGTTCCAGCCCAGGGAGGCCCTGCTGCTGAGCTACCTGCCCCTGAACGACGGCGGCCAGGTGGCGGTGCTCAATACCCATCTGGAACGTGCTCGCACGCCTGGCCAGACGCAATCAAGGCAGGTCGCAGCCATTGGTAAAGTCCTGGATAGACTCGAAGGCCGCGGCACGCCGTGGCTGATTGGCGGGGATTTCAACCTGTTGCCCCTGGGCCAGTACCAGCGACTGAGCGACGTGCAACGGGCGCCCTACAGTGCCGACAGCCCGCTGCACCTGCTGTGGGACAAATACCCGATGATCCCCAGCAACACCCAGGCCAGCGGCGTCGACCGCGCGCATTGGCTGACCCACTACCCCAACGACCCGAGCCTCGACGGCCCGGATCGCACGGTGGACTACCTGTTCTACAGCCCGCGGCTCAAGCGAGTCGAATCCCGGGTGCGCCAGGACGACACCTTGCGCATCTCCGACCACCTGCCGGTGCTGGCCCGGTTCCTCTTGCCGGCGCAATAAACCCCAGAGCGGCTACAGGGCAGCACGGGAGTTCGGGTTATTTGCGCGGTTTGACCCGCGCCGTGGCTTCGGCGATCAGCGGGTCATCCGGCCAGTAGTGCTTGGGGTAACGGCCCTTGAGGTCCTTTTTCACCTCGGCGTAGGTGCTGCGCCAGAAGTTCGCCAGATCCTGGGTGACCTGTACCGGACGTCGTGCCGGAGACAGCAGGTGCAACTTGACCACCTGGCGGCCACCGGCAATGCGCGGTGTTTGCGCCAGGCCGAACAGCTCCTGCAGGCGTACCGCCAGGATGGGTGGATGCTCGCTGTAGTCCAGGCGAATCGACGACCCGGAAGGCACCGTCAGGTGATGGGGGGCCAGCTCATCCAGGCGCTGAGGCAGTGGCCAGGGCAGCAGGTTGTGGATAATTCCGGCCAGTTCCAGGTTGGCGAAGTGGCTGAGCCGCGAGACCTTGCCCAGGTAGGGCTGCAACCACTGCTCCAGCCCCTTGAGCAAGGCCCCGTCACTGACATCCGGCCATTGGCTGGCGCCCGTGGCCTCCAGGTCCAGCTGGCGCAGCAACGCTACCCGGGCCTGCCACTGGCGCAGCTCCGGGGTCCAGGGCAGCAGCTCCAGGCCTTTGCGCCGGACCAGATTGACCAGGGCCTGAGTGCGGGCGGACTCATCCAGCCCGCTTAGCGGTTCGCGACTGAGCACCAGTTCACCGACCTTGCGCTGGCGTTCGGCCCGCAACACGCCTTCGCGTTCGTCCCAATCCAGCTGATCGACTTGCCGCACCTGCTCCGCCAGTACCGAATCGAACAACACCGGATCGAAATCCGCCGCCAGGTAGATGCGCTCCTCGCGCTGCCCCTGGCGGCTGCCCAGGTCGGCGATCACCAGCCAGGGTTGCTTCATCAGGCTGTCAGTTTCGCTGAACAGCGCCGCGCGACCGTTGGCCAGGCGGTATTCGGCACCGCCGGGGCGCCGCTGCTGGGCCACCCGATCGGGATAGGCCAGGGCCAACAGGACGCCGAGCCAGCGCGGGTGCTCGGGGTCGGCCACCGCAGCCTCGGGCTGCCCGCGCAGATAGCCCCGGTACTGGCGCGCCAGTTGTCGGGCACGCTGCACCCCGCCCTGGGCTCCGCGAGCGGCACGCTCTTCCCCGCCAAGCAGCACCAGGCGGCTGTGCAGGTCGGCGCCGGCGCCGCGCAGGATATCCCGCTCCCCCAGCAGCGCCGCGACATCGCAAGCCATCGGCGCCAACCCCAGGGACTGGCCGCGCAGCAGCAGATGGGCGATGCGCGGGTGAGCCGGCAACTCGGCCATGGCCTGGCCGTGGCGGGTCAGGCTGCCATCGTCATTCAACGCCCCCAGGCGCACCAGCAAGTCCTGGGCCTGGGCATAAGCGGCACTGGGGGGAGCGTCCAGCCATACCAGTTGATTTGGCGTCACGCCCCAGCGCGCCAGTTGCAGGGCCAGTCCGGCCAGGTCCGCCTGGAGGATTTCCGCACTGGCATAGGCGGCCAGTTGCTCCTGTTGATCGGCCGACCACAAGCGGTAGCACACGCCGGGCTCCAGACGCCCGGCACGCCCGGCGCGCTGGGTGGCGCTGGCCCGGGAGATACGCTGGGTATCGAGGCGGGTCATGCCGCTGCCGGGATCGAAACGCGGCACCCGCGCCAGCCCGGCATCCACCACCACCCGCACGCCATTGATGGTCAGGCTGGTTTCGGCAATATTGGTGGCCAGCACCACTTTGCGCTTGCCCGACGGCGCCGGGTCGATAGCTGCGCGCTGGGCTGCCAGGTCCAGCTCGCCATGCAACGGGCAGAGCAGGATCTCACTGCGCTCGCCCAGGGCTTCGGCCAACTGCTGGTGCACCCGGCGGATCTCCGCCTGGCCGGGGAGGAACACCAGCAGGCTGCCGCTTTCATCGTTGAGGGCCTCGAGCACGGTCTGCACCACCCTTGGCTCGATGAATTCACCGGGCTGGAAGGGTCGGCCCCAGCGCTGGGTCACCGGGTACATGCGCCCTTCACTGCGCAGGATCGGCGCATCGCCGAGCAGGGTCGACAGGCGCTCGCCTTCCAGCGTCGCCGACATCAGCAGGATCTTCAGTGGCTGCTCGTCACGAAACAGCTCGCGGCCATTGAGGCTCAGGGCCAGCGCCAGATCGGCGTCCAGGCTGCGTTCGTGGAATTCATCGAAGATCAGCAGGCCGACGCCTTCCAGGGCCGGGTCATCCTGCAGGCGCCGGGTGAGGATGCCTTCGGTGACCACCTCGATGCGGGTACGCGGGCCGACCTTGCTGTCCAGGCGGATGCGATAACCCACGGTCTCGCCGACTTTCTCTCCCAGCTCGCTGGCCAGGCGCTCGGCGGCGGCCCGGGCGGCCAGGCGCCGGGGTTCGAGCATGAGGATGGTCTGTCCGGCCAGCCAATCCTGGTCCAGGAGCGCCAGGGGCACGCGGGTCGTCTTGCCGGCACCGGGCGGGGCTTCGAGCACCGCTTCATGGCGTGTCGCCAGGGCGGTACGCAGTGCAGGCAAAACTTCATCAATTGGCAAAGAATTCATGCTGGCTCCAAAACAGAGGCGCGAGTATAACGGCGAACTGCCTGGGGTTAATCATGGTCTGAGTGCTGATCGACAAGACTCAACACCCCGCTTCATCCCTCGTTGCTTTCGTGCTTGCTAGGAGATTTCCATGCGTATTTCCCACCGTGTCATCGGCGGCGTTCTGGTGGCCACCCTGCTGACCCAACTCACCGCCTGCGGCTCGATCTTCTTCCCCGACCGGCGCGGCCAGATCGACGGCAAGATCGATCCCCTGGTGGCTGTGCTGGATGCCGTTGGCCTGCTGTTCTACGTGATCCCAGGGCTGATCGCCTTCGGCGTCGACTTCGCCACCGGGGCCATCTACCTGGAGCCGGGCAAGACCGCGCAGATCGCGCCGGAAAAACTGCAACAGGCCATCGGCGCCGACGGTAAAGTCGACAACCGCAAGCTGCAGGCCATCCTGGAAAGCGAACTGGGGGGCAGTTTCCCCCTGGATGACCCACGCCTCATCCAGCACAAGGGCAGCGTGCAGCAACTGGCGCTGTACGGCCTGCAACCTGCTGCCTGATCACTTTTACCCAGGAACCCGCCGTCGATGACCGCCAACTCGGAACACGCCCGCCTCCTGCGCCTGGCCACCCGCGCCTCGGTCACCGTGGCGGGCATACTGATCGTGACCAAGGCTGTCGCCTGGTGGCTGAGCGGCTCGGTGAGCATGCTCGCCGGGCTCACCGACTCGGTGCTGGACGGTTTCACCTCGCTGCTCAACCTGCTGGCAGTGCATTACGCCCTGCGCCCGGCAGACGACGACCACCGCTATGGCCACGGCAAGGCCGAGTCCCTGGCGGGCATGGCCCAGGCATTGTTCATCGCCGGCAGCGCGGTTCTGATTGCCTTCCAGGCGGCGCAACGCCTGCAACATCCGGAACCGGTAGGCGCGCCCTGGCTGAGCATCGGGGTGATCGTCCTGTCGCTGGCGCTGACCATCGCCCTGCTGCTCCTGCAGCACCGGGTGATCCGGGCGACCGGATCCAATGCAGTGCGCGCCGACTCCCTGCACTACCGCTCCGACCTGATGCTCAACGGCAGCATCCTGCTGGCCTTGGTGCTGGCGGCGTTCGGCCTGCATCAGGTGGACGCCTGGTTCGGCCTGGGGATTGCCGTCTACATTCTCTGGAGCGCGATCCAGATCGCCCGGGAGAGCTTCTCGGTGCTGATGGACCAGGAGCTGCCACCGGACGTCAGCCAGCACATGCTGGAGCTGGCGTGCAGTGTGCCGGGAGTACTGGGGGCCCATGACCTGCGCACACGGATTTCCGGCAGCCACTGGTTTGTCCAACTGCACCTGGAATTACCCGGGGAACTGACCCTTTCGGTGGCCCATGGCATCAGCGACCAGGCCGCCGATGCCATCCAGAAGGCCTATCCACGGGCCGAAGTGCTGGTGCACGCCGACCCGCAGGAAGTGGTGAAGGCAGCCAGGGCTCAGTAGGTCACCTGATAACCCCGTGAGCTCAAGCAGTTGCCCTGGGCCTGGCGGTAGGCCTGGACCACTTGCGGGGCCGGCTGATAGGTCACGCTCGCAGGATCGAAGCCGCTCTGCTGCACCGCCCAGCGATAGCAGTCGTAACGGTCCTGGTCGATCTGCTGCGGCGACTGGCCGTTGACCGGGTAGGCCAGCACGTCATAGCCATTGCCGCTCTGCTGCGGGTCCGCAACCGGCACGCCGGCAGGTGGCTCGACCACCACGTACTGCTGGGTGTTGGCTTCGTAGGTGTAGTAGGCCCCTGCCGCCAGAAAGAACAGCGCGCTGCCGATCCAGACTTCCCGCGCATAGTCGGGCAGGTACGTCACGCGAATGCCATAGGGCGGGCGCACCACCACATAGCGCGGGCCTTGCGGGCGGTACCAGTAACCACCGGAAAAAAAGTAATCCTGGCCGCGATAGGCGACCCGGTCATTGCGCCCGGGGAAGCGGTCGATCACATACCCGGGGCGGTACTGCGGCCCGGGGCCCCAGCCATTGCCATGGCCATCAGGGCGGCCCGGCCAGCGGTAGTCGTTGGGATGGCCGCCACCTGGCCGAGAGCCCGGGCCGCCAGCCTGCCAATGCTGGTTGTAGTCGTTGCGCCGGGGAATGTCCTGATAGTAGCCACGCTGTGGCTCCTGGGTCTGGCGCACGGTGTCGGGGCGGCCCTGGATCGGCAGGTTGTTTGGCTGCTGCACCTGGGGTTGTGGCACAGGGGCCGGGCGAACCTGCTGATTGGGATCGTGCTGAGGCCGGTTCTGCCACTGCCCTCCCGGGTTCTGGCCGTTGTGCTCGAACTGACGGCTGTTATCGCCGCGAATGATTTCATTCTGCGGCCGCTGTGGCTGCGCACTGGGTGGTGGACGGTTGGGAACATTGGCGGGCCGCGGCGGGGCATTTTCCGGGCGGCCCTGGCCTTGATGCTCTCGCTGCTCGCCCCCGGGAGCGCCATGCTGCGCAGGCGGCCGATTCTCGTCTCGCTCATCGGCGAGCAACTGAGCGTTGACGCTCAGGCACAACACACCAACACCTGCCATACGCCAGATGCGCGACTTCATGCTATTCCTCACTGCGGATAGGGGGGGCCTGTACATAAGACTGAAAAAGCCCTGGGCGGTTCTGCATCAGGTTATCAGTCACGAGACTTATTTCGCAGGCAATAAAAAAGGGCGGCCCGTCGGCCGCCCTTTGAGATTTTGTCCGTGCTCGGCGCTTTTGACGCCGGCTCACCTCACTCCGTCTTCTGGACAGTGTGTAGCCCGGGGGCCGGCTCAACCCTGTGGGATTGGCGGCCGCGGCAGGCCTGATTCGGCGGGCCGCAGTGGACTCTATGTCCGGGCAGTGATTCTGGTGATAAGAATAGGCGCGCAGCGAAGACAGAGGATTGCGAAGATTGCTTGTAAAAACACCACTTGCGCAATTTTTAACTCAAGATAGATAATTCAACGCAATAGTTACGACAAAGGCCTGATTGATGAGCAAACTCGACCGCTACGACCTGAGCATTTTGGCGGAGTTGCAACGCGACGCCCGCATCTCCAACCAGGAACTGGCCGAGCGCATCGGCCTGTCGCCCTCCCCTTGCTCGCGCCGGGTCAAGCAGCTGGAGGACGATGGCTACATTTCCCGCCAGGTCGCCCTGCTGGACCGCAAGATGCTCGGTCTGAGCCTGACCGCCTATGTCCTGATCGGCATGGACCGGCACACGCCGGAACGCTTCGAGAATTTCGAAGCCGCGATCCGCAGCCTGCCCCAGGTGCTGGAGTGCAGCCTGGTGACCGGGGTCGATGCCGACTACCAGCTCAAGGTGGTGGTACCGGACATGGACCATTACCAGAAGCTGCTGCTCGGCCATCTGACCCGTATCGAGGGCGTGACCAGCGTGCGTTCGAGCTTCGTGCTCAATCAGGTGCTCAACAGCACCGAACTGCCGCTGACCCACCTGCGCAACTGAAACCCGGCCCCCGCTGTGGCGACATAACGCATGCAGATCAATGCTTGGGCCGCGGGCGTTGGCGTATACTCGCCCGGCATTTTTTGCCCTGCCTGCACTGGAGATGAGTGATGGACCCAGCAGTATTCGAAGAGTGGATGATGACCGGCCTGGTCAGCATCCTGATCATTTTCATGGGCTTCATCGTCTGGGACCTGGCCAAGAAGTCCAAGGCCGGGCGCTTCGGCTCGTTCATCCTGTTCTTCGTGCTGGGCCTGGGCGTTGCAGCATTCATCATCAAGAGCGTGGTGATCGGCCTGATCGAGTCCGGCGCCTTATAAGCGCGCCGCCACCTCTTTCCACTGGCCCTGCTCCAGGCCATCCAGGGTCCAGTCGCCGATCCTGACCCGCACCAGGCGCAAGGTCGGTAGCCCCACCGCAGCGGTCATGCGCCTTACCTGGCGGTTGCGCCCCTCGCGTATCACCAACTCCAGCCAACTGGTGGGCACGCTCTTGCGAAAGCGCACCGGCGGGTTGCGCGGCCATAGCGTCGGTTCTTCGAGCTGACGCGCCTCGGCCGGCAGGGTCATGCCGTCATTCAACTGCACACCTTCGCGCAAGCGCTGCAACTGCTCGGCACTGGGCTCGCCCTCGACCTGCACCCAATAGGTCTTGGCCAGCTTGTGCTTGGGATCGGCGATGCGCGCCTGCAACTGCCCGTCATTGGTCAACAGCAGCAACCCTTCACTGTCGCGATCCAGGCGCCCGGCCGGGTAGACCCCGGGAACCGCAATGAAGTCCTTGAGCGTGGCCCGCCCCTCACCATCGCTGAACTGGGTCAGCACATCGAAAGGCTTGTTGAACAGGATCAGCTTCGGCTCGACCGGCGCGGCCTTGGCCACACGCTTGGCGGGAGAGGAGGAAAACGGTTTGGCGCCAGGACGGCGGGAAGCGGGACGGGGCGGACGGGACATGGGAGCAGGAACATTCAGCGATCAGGACCGACAATGCTAGTGGCCTGACCGCCAAATGACCATGGCTTAAACGCTTAGCGGAAAGGCGGCTCGTCGAAGCTGCGCAGTTTGCGCGAGTGCAGGGAGTTGAGCTCGCTGCGCATCAGGTCCACCGCTTCGATACCGATCTTCAGATGCTGGCTGACCGCACGCTCATAAAAGGCGTTGGCCGCGCCCGGCAACTTGATTTCACTGTGCAATGGCTTGTCCGAGACACACAGCAAGGTGCCGTATGGTACTCGCAGGCGATACCCCTGGGCGGCGATGGTGCCGCTTTCCATGTCCACCGCCACGGCCCGGGACAGGTTGATCAGCGGGCGTTCCTCGGCCCAACGCAACTCCCAGTTGCGGTCGTCGTAAGTCAGCACGGTGCCGGTGCGCAGGCGTTTCTTCAGTTGTTCGCCCTTTTCCCCGGTGACATTGGCCGCCGCCTGCTGCAACGCCAACTGGACTTCGGCCAGGGCCGGAATCGGAATGTTCGGCGGCACCACGCGGTCGAGAATGCCGTCGCGCCGCATATAAGCGTGGGCCAGCACGTAGTCGCCAATGGTCTGGGACTGCCGCAGGCCGCCGCAGTGGCCGATCATCAGCCAGCAATGCGGACGCAGCACCGCCAGGTGGTCGGTGATGTTCTTGGCGTTGGACGGGCCGACACCGATATTCACCAGGGTCACACCGTGGCCATCGCTGGCCTGCAAGTGGTAGGCCGGCATCTGGTAGCGGTGCCAGACCACACCGGCGGCGATGGCCGAGGCCTCGCCGTGATCCATGCTTTTCTCGATGATCACGTTGCCCGGCAGGACCATGCGCACAAAGCGCGGATCGCTGCGCAACTGCTCCAGGCCATGAACGATGAACTGGTCCACATAGCGGTGATAGTTGGTCAGCAGGATCCACGGCTGCACATGACGCCAGTCGCTACCGGTGTAGTGCACCAGGCGCCGCAGGGAGAAATCCACTCGCGCGGCATCGAACAGCGCCAGGGGCAGCGGATGGGTATTTTCCCAATCGTAGAGGCCATCGGCGATGCCGTCGGTGGCGGCCGACAGGTCGGTACTCGGGAACACCCGCGCCAGCGCCGCAGCGGTCACGCCGGAACCTGCCAGCTCGTCGCCCTGCTCCACGACATAGGGATAAGGAATGTTCTGCTCACTGACGCCCACTTCCACCGTCACGGTGAAGTCGTGCATCAACGGCACCAATTGTTCGAGCAGGTAATTACGGAAGGCTGCAGGATGGGTCACGGTGACACTGTAGGTGCCCGGCAACTGGACCTTGGCATAGGCCCTTGTGGTCTGTGGGACTTCGCCATGGCAGTGGTAGGTCAGGCGCAACTCAGGGTAGCGAAACAGTGCTCGTTGCTCGGCATCCGGCTCGACCCGGTCCTTGAGATAACGCTTGAGCGCCTGGCTCAGCGCCGTGGTGGCCCGCTCATGCAGGGCGGCAAGCCGGTCCACGGCTTGCTCGGCGGTTTGAACGACAATAAAAGCTTCGGTCACGATAAGCATCCTGTGTTCTGAACTTGCAGGCGTTCATCTTGCCTGCAAGACCGTCCCACGGGAACAGCGTAATCACCGCAGGCGCCGGGAAGCCGGCGCCGGGGAGGGTCAGAAGCCCTGAGGGGAGGAGCGGGCGACAATGGCCGCCACGTCCAGGCCACGCGGCAAGGTGCCGTAGACCCGCCCGCCCTGGCCGCCCAGGCGGCTGGCGATAAAAGCGTCGCTGACCACCTGGTTGCCGGCTTCCAGCAAGAGCTTGGCCTGCAGGCCCAGGGCAATGTCCTCGGTGAGTTGACGAGCACGGTATTGAATGTCGCCGGTGTCCTTGAAGCTCTCCTTCAGCCCGTTGATATGGGCGGCCAGGCGCTTGTCGCCATGGCCATCGCCCAATTCGGCGAACAAGGCGTCCAGCACGCCCGGCTCCTTCGACAAGGCTCGCAGCACATCCAGGCATTGCACGTTGCCGGAGCCTTCCCAGGTGGAGTTCACCGGCGCCTCGCGGTACAGCCGTGGCAGGATGCTGTCCTCGACATAACCGGCACCGCCCATGCACTCCGCCGCCTCGTTGATCATCGCCGGGGCCCGCTTGCAGATCCAGTACTTGCCCACCGCCGTCACCAGCCGGGAAAACTTCGCCTCCTGGGCATCGTCCAGATGATCCAGGGCCCGCCCCATACGCATGCTCAGGGCCAGGGCCGCTTCGCTTTCCAGGGCCAGGTCGGCCAGCACGTTCTGCATCAGGGGCTGCTCGCTGAGCACCTGCCCGCCCACGGTGCGATGGGCACAGTGATGGCTGGCCTGGGTCAGGGCCTGGCGCATCAGGGAGCTGGAGCCGACCATGCAATCGAAACGGGTCATGGCCACCATCTCGATAATGGTCGGCACGCCGCGGCCTTCCTCGCCGATCATCCAGGCCAGGGCACCGCGGAACTCCACTTCGCTGGAAGCGTTGGAAAGGTTGCCGAGCTTGTTCTTCAGGCGCTGGATATAGAACTGGTTGCGCGTGTCATCGGGACGGTGCCGGGGCAGGAGGAAGCAGGTCAGGCCCTTGTCGGTCTGGGCCAGGGTCAGGAAGGCATCGCACATCGGCGCCGAACAGAACCATTTGTGGCCCACCAGCTCGTACGCCTGCCCGGGGCCGCCAGCCCCCACCGGGTAGGCCCGGGTGGTGTTGGCACGCACATCGGTGCCGCCCTGTTTCTCGGTCATGGCCATGCCGATGGTCAGCCCGGCCTTGTGTTGCATGCCGACATTGCGCGGGTCGTACCGGGTGGCAAGGATCTTGGGCAGCCACTGGTCGGCGATATCCGGTTGCAGCTTCAAGGCCGGTACACAGGCGAAGGTCATGGTCAGCGGGCAGCCGCTGCCGGCCTCGGCCTGGCTGTGCAGATAGGTCATGGAGGCGCGGGCAACGTGGGCCCCCGCTTGCGGATCGGTCCAGGGCAGTGAGGTCAGGCCGGCTTCGATCGCCGCCTGCATCAATTGGTGATAGGCGGGATGAAACTCCACCAGATCGATCCGGTGGCCAAAGCGGTCGTGGCTGGAAAATACCGGTTTGTTCTGATTGGCCAGGAACCCCGCCTCCATCAACGGACCACCGGCCAGGGCGCCATAGGCGTCGACCCGCGACTCGGCCCAACCGGCATCGAAACGGCGCATCCATTGCTGCAGCGGCAGGTCGATCCGATAGAGATTGGCGCCGTCCAAAGCTGGCGGCTGGTTGGTGACTTCGTGGGTTTCAGCGAACTGGTGGAGGTTCATCGCGGGGCTCCTTCAGGGTGTGCCAAGACCCCAGTTAAGCACCGCCCCCACCCCGAACAAAGTGGCATACCTGCCTAAATGTCGGCGCTTTCGCCCTGCTCCACAGAGAGCACATATCTCGACAATGCCGTTTGCAAGGCCTCGAACTTCACTGGTTTAGCCAGATAGTCGGAGCCAGCCCCCGCCGGGCAGCCCTCTTTGCCGGGCACGCAGGCCAGCAGGATGGGCAATTGGGAATAGCCGGGCAGCGCCTGGGCCTGCAAGCGAAACGCCCCCAGTTGCGCCGTGGACATCTCGCCATCGATCAACACCGCACTGACCAGCTCACGCCCGAGCAATTGCAGGGCATCAGTAGGGCTACCGGCGGTGCGCACCTGGTAGCCCAGCTTGAGCAGCATGCCCCTGACCACCAACTGATTGACGTCGTTGTCGTCCACCAGCAGCACGGTGCAGTCCCGGGGCAAGCGTCGCGCCACTGCCGCCGGCGAGCGCGGGGCGGGTTCCTGGGCGTCGAACTCCACCAGCAGGCGGAAACAACTGCCCCGGCCTGGCGTGGATTCGTGGGTCAATTGCCCGCCCAGCAACTCCACCAACTGCCGACAGATCGCCAGGCCGATACCCAGCCCGCCATATTCACGGGTCATGGAACCATCGAGCTGGAAGAAACGCTGATACAGGGTCGCTTCATCCAGGTTGACGAAGCCAATACCGCTGTCGATCACCTCGAAACTCAGGCTGACCCGCTGCGCCGACACGGAACGCGTGAGCACCCGCAGCACCACGCTGCCCGAAGGGGTGAACTTGATGGCATTGTCCAGCAGGCACTCCAGACAATGGCTGAGTTTGCAGCGGTCGCCCTGCAAGCGATCGGGCAGCCCGGCGCTCAAGTCAATCTGGAAAGCCAGCGACTTGGCGGCGGCACTGGCGCCGTATTGGGTCTGCAGTGTCGTCAGCAGGGAGCGCAGGCTGAACGGCTGACGCTGGGCGCTGAGCTTGCCGGCCTGCAGCTCGGTCAGGGTCAGAATGCCGTTGACCATGCGCATCATGTCCCGCGCCGAGCCGGCCGCTGTCTGCTGGTATTGCTCCAGCTCCGGATCCAGTTCCAGGGTCTGCATCAGTTCCAGGGAGCCGATGACGCCATTCATCGGGGTCCGCAGCTCATGGGTCAGGGTGGCCAGGAATTCGTCCTTGAGCCGGTTGCTGTGGGCCAGTTGCTGGTTCAACACTTCAAGCTTCTGCCCGGCTTCGAGCAGTGTCTGGGCCTGTTGCTCACGCATGGCATTGATGCGATCGGCCAGGGCCAGGGACAGCAACGCCACTTCGATCGCCGAGCCGATCTGGCTGGCGTACATGGTCAGGAACACATTCGGCAGGTAACCCAGCACCATCAAGGTGTTGATCACCCCTCCAAACAAAAAGGCCGACCAGGCGATGATGAAATAGCGTGCCACGCGCAGGCCTCGACACCAGGCGACAATCCCGGCCACGTAGATCACCACGGTGAACACCAGGGCCAGGGTGGTGGCCAGGCGCAATGCCAGGGCATAACTGGTCATCAGTGAAAGCGCCATGACCAACGCGCCAAAGGCCATCAAGGCCAGTAGCACACGGTCGACCCAGGGGCTGTGGCGGGAAGTCTGCAGGAAGCTGCGGGCGAACTGGCTGCCGAACAAACCTGCCGAACCGATGAAGAACGGTGTCGCGGCATTGGCCCACCAGGGGCTGTCGGGCCAGAAGTACTCCACTGCGGCGCCGTTGACCGACAGCTGATAGAGACCGAAGGAAGCGATATAGACGATGTAGTAGAGGTAGCTGGTGTCCCGCACGCTGAGGTAGATGAACAGGTTGTACACCAGCATCCCCAGCAGCACGCCGTAAATCAGCCCGAGCACATACAACCGCACCGGCTGGGCTTCCAGGTAAGCACTGCTGGACCACAGGCTCACCGGCGCCTGGATCGAGCCTTCACTGGCCAGCCGCAGGTAGACGGTCTTGTGCTCGTGGGGAGAAAAATTCAGGTTGAACAGGTAGTTGTTCTGGCGAATCTCTCGACTGTCGAAGGGCAAGGCATCCCCGGTACGACCCGCCAGGCGATAACCACCAGACTCGTCAGGGACGTACAGTTCAAGGTGGTCCAGAGGCGGATAGGCCAACTCCAGCAACCAGCTGCGTTGTGCGCTCGGGTTGGCGGGGCGATAGTCGAGGTCGATCTTCAGCCAGAACGCCGAGCGCGAATAACCGGCGTTGAGGGTGTCTTTGTCGTGGGGTCTGAATTGTTCAGCCAGAGGCCCCGAGCTGACATCGGCAATGGTCGCCTCACCCCCCGCGTCTTCGAGTACTTGCATCACTCGGCCCAAGGGCAGGCGTTGAGTGAACTCGTCGAACTCGGCGGCGCCAGCCAGCATCGGCAAGCTCAACAGCAACATCAGCAAATAGTGCATAAAGCCCCAGCGTGGCTTGTCCGGTGGTGTCAGGAAGTCCCCCATTTCCCTTGAGCAGACGTAGAACCGGCATGACCTGTTATTGATTTGAATCCACTCTAGCATAGCCGCTGATGGCCATTGAACACCATTGTAAGTTTTAGTCTAAAGGCTCTAGAACGGGGCTTTCAGCGCAATCCAGCGGGCTAGAGCTGTTGCTTCGGTCAAGTGGGCTGGCAGGCGCCAGATCGCCCCTCTCTTATATGTCGAGCGCCGCGAAAAAAAACGTTTGGTGGTAAGCTCGCCGCCCATGAATATCTACAGCTCTCGCCCCGTTGTCCTCTGTCTCTCCGGCCACGACCCCAGTGGTGGCGCCGGCCTGCAGGCAGATATCGAAGCCCTGCTGGCTCAGGGTTGTCATGCAGCTCCGGCTGTCACCGCGTTGACCGTGCAGGACACGGTCAATGTCAGCGACTTCCGCGTCCTGGATCGCGAGTGGGTATTGGCCCAGGCCAATGCCGTGCTCAACGACTCCACGGTAGCGGCGGTCAAGCTGGGCATGCTCGGTTCCCTGGAGATGGTCGACACCGTGGTCGAGCTGCTCCAGGCCCACCCGCACCTGCCAGTGGTCTGCGATCCGGTGTTGCGCGCCGGCGGCGGTGGCCGGCTGGGCAAGGATGAGGTCGGCTACGCCATGCGCGAGCGCCTCCTGCCCCTGGCAACCATTGCCACCCCCAACCTTCCCGAAGCCCGAATTCTCGCGGAACTGCCTGAAGGCAGCGCCGACCAATGCGCCGAAAAACTCCTGCCCTTCGTCAAGCATTTGCTGATCACCGGCGGCCACGGCGATGAACACGAAGTCCACAATCGCCTGTACAGCCGTGACGGCCTGCGCAAAACCTATACCTGCCAGCGCTTGCCGGGCAGCTACCACGGCTCCGGCTGCACCCTGGCCAGCGCACTGGCCGGCCGCCTGGCCCAAGGTGAACACCTGGCCAGTGCGGTGAAGTCCGCCCTGGATTACACCTGGCGCACCCTGCGCGATGCCGAACAGCTTGGCCGTGGCCAGTTCGTTCCGCGCCGCTTGCCGCTGGATTTCTGCTCGTAATGTCATGAGGCCTGCTCAATGAAACTACGTGGTCTGTACGCCATCACCGACAGCCAACTGTTGGCCGGCAAGTTTCTGAAGTACGTGGAGGCGGCGCTGGAAGGCGGTGTCACGCTGTTGCAGTACCGCGACAAAAGCGACGACCAGGCCCGCCGACTGCGGGAAGCCGAAACCCTGCTGGCCTTGTGCGAGCGCTACAAGACCCGTTTGATCATCAACGATGATGCCGAGCTGGCGGCGCGTATCGGTGCCGGCGTGCACCTGGGCCAGACTGATGGCCCATTGACCCCGGCCCGAGCCTTGCTGGGCCGCCAGGCGATCATCGGTGCCACCTGCCACAGCCAGTTGCCACTGGCCGAGCAAGCCGCCAAGGAAGGCGCCAGCTATGTCGCCTTCGGCCGTTTCTTCAATTCCACCACCAAGCCCGGCGCGCCTGCAGCCAGCCTGGAGCTGCTGGACCAGGCCCGGGCCAGCCTGCACCTGCCGATCTGCGTGATCGGCGGCATCACCCTGGACAACGCCGCGCCACTGGTGAACCACGGTGCCGACCTGCTGGCGGTGGTCCACGGCCTGTTCGGCGCCGAGAGCGCCGAAGAAGTGACCCGCCGCGCCCGCGCCTTCAACGCCCTATTCAACAGCTGATTTTTGAGAGCCCGATCATGTCTCGTTCCGAAACCCTGTTTGCCAACGCCCAGAAACACATCCCGGGTGGCGTCAATTCGCCTGTCCGCGCCTTCAAGAGCGTGGGCGGCACCCCGCTGTTCTTCAAACACGCAGAAGGTGCCTACGTCACCGACGAAGACGACAAGCGCTATGTCGACTACGTTGGCTCCTGGGGCCCGATGATTCTTGGCCACAGCCACCCTGATGTCCTGGACGCCGTGCGCAAGCAACTGGAACACGGCCTGTCCTACGGCGCACCGACCGCCATGGAAACCGAAATGGCCGACCTGGTGTGCTCCATCGTGCCATCCATGGAAATGGTGCGCATGGTCAGTTCGGGCACCGAAGCCACCATGAGTGCCATTCGCCTGGCCCGTGGCTTCACCGGCCGGGACAGCATCATCAAGTTCGAAGGCTGCTACCACGGCCACTCCGACAGCCTGCTGGTGAAGGCTGGCTCCGGCGCCCTGACCCAAGGCGTGCCGAGCTCCGCCGGTGTGCCCGCGGCTTTCGCCAAGCACACCCTGACCCTGCCCTTCAACGACATTGCGGCGGTGGAAAAAATGCTCGCCGAAGTAGGCCAGGAAGTGGCCTGCATCATCGTTGAACCAGTGGCCGGCAACATGAACTGCGTACCCCCGGCACCGGGTTTCCTCGAAGGCCTGCGTCGCCTCTGCGATCAGCACGGCGTAGTGCTGATCTTCGACGAAGTGATGACCGGTTTCCGTGTTGCCCTCGGTGGCGCTCAGGCCCATTACGGCGTGACACCCGACCTGTCGACCTTCGGCAAGATCATCGGCGGCGGCATGCCGGTAGGCTGCTTCGGCGGCAAGCGCAAGATCATGGAGCACATCGCGCCCCTGGGCCCGGTCTACCAGGCCGGCACCCTGTCCGGCAACCCGCTGGCCATGGCCGCAGGCCTCACCACTCTGCGCCTGATCAGCCGCCCGGGCTTCCACGCCGAACTGAGCGACTACACCAGCCGTCTGCTCGAAGGCCTGCAACAACGCGCCGATGCAGCAGGCATTCCGTTCGTCACCACCCAGGCTGGCGGCATGTTCGGCCTGTACTTCAGCGGTGCCGATGACATCGTCACCTTCGACGATGTGATGGCCAGCGACGCCAACCTGTTCAAGCGCTTCTTCCACCTGATGCTGGAAGGCGGCGTGTACCTGGCGCCGAGTGCCTTCGAAGCGGGCTTCACCTCCATCGCCCACGGCGAGGCCGAGTTGCAGCTGACGCTGGATGCGGCAGAGCGGGCATTCGCCGCCCTGAAGTAAGCGCTGGACGGCGGGCGTGTGAAACATCACGCCCGTTGTAGTCTTTACTTGAATTTTCTCCAGTGAAACCTGCAAATGCTGATGAATCCTTGGGATATAGCGCCCACGCAGCAGAAAAACGAGTAAAGACTTTGTAAGGTGGGCCCTGCTTATTTCATAATGCGCGCTTATTGGGCCCCACGCTGGGCCCCGCGCCCCTCAGAGGTAAGTCGATTCCCATGAACCGCACCGGCCGCGCCCTGACACTGGGCTGCCTGTTGCTCCTTCAGCCCCTGCTCGCGCATGCACAAGCAGGTGGCAACTCGTTGTTGATCCCGGCGCTGGGTCGCTGCACCCTCGATCCCCAGGCTCAGGACCAGGCCGAGGCCCTCACCGCCTGCCAGAAGGCCGCCGACGAGGGGGATGCCGAGGCGCAATACGAGTTGGGCGAGTTCTACTACGAGGGCAAAGGTGCGCCGCAAGATTTCAATCAAGCCCTGAGCTACTTCGAAAAGGCCTCCTTGCAGGGCCATGCCCAGGCGCAATTCAAGCTGGGCACCATGTTCTTCCACGGTGAAGGCGTGCCGGCCAATAACGTGCAGGCTTACATCGTGCTGAAGATGGCTGCGGTCAATGGCGCCGAAGACGCCCTGGACACTGCCGACGAAGTCGCCGAGCACATGCAGCGCGACGAACTGGAAGTTGCGACCCAGGTACTGGGACAGATTTTCCGCAAATACCTGATGGAACTGCAGAGCGCCGATGGGCGTTCACCCTTCTCGCCCCTGCCGTAGGCATTTGCGCCTCAGTCGCCGGTGAGCCGGCTTCCACACAGACAACCGCCCTCCCGGAAAGACGGAATCGGCCAGGCTTACTTTTCCGGCATCGGCATCGGGAACGGCATGACATTGCTCACCCCGCGGGCCTCGCTGATCTTCGGCGTACCCAGGCGCTCGACTTCATCGATGCGCACGATCGAATGCATCGGCACAAAGCTGCGCACTACACCTTCGAACTGGGCCTTGAGCTTCTCCTCGCTCGGGTCAACGACCACTTGCGTGCGCTCGCCAAAGACGAACTCTTCCACTTCCAGGAAACCCCACAGATCACTCTGATAGATCTGCTTGGCGTACATTTCGAACACCTGGCCCTGGTTGAGGAAAATCACCTTGTAGATTGGAGCTTCACGTTTGGTCATGGCGGGCGGGTAACACATCGGGGGACAAAAATAGGGCGCGAACTATAGCATAGCTACCCGATGCACAACCCTAGGAACCTGTGGGCATGGCCCCTATAATGCGCGGTTCTTTGAATCACGTGATGATCCCGTCCATGGCCAAGAAGCTTTACATCGAAACCCACGGTTGCCAGATGAACGAGTACGACAGCTCGCGCATGGTGGACCTGCTGGGCGAACATCAGGCCCTGGAAGTCACCGCACGCGCCGAAGATGCGGACGTCATCCTGCTCAACACCTGCTCCATTCGCGAACGCGCCCAGGACCGGGTGTACTCCCAGCTCGGGCGCTGGCGTGAGCTCAAGCTGGCCAATCCGGACATGGTGATCGCCGTAGGCGGCTGCGTGGCCAGCCAGGAGGGCGCGGCCATCCGCGACCGCGCACCCTATGTGGACGTGGTCTTCGGCCCGCAGACCCTGCACCGCCTGCCGGAAATGATCGACGTCGCGCGCATCACCAAATTGCCGCAGGTCGACGTCTCGTTCCCGGAAATCGAAAAGTTCGACCACCTGCCCGAGCCCCGGATCGATGGCCCCAGCGCCTATGTCTCGGTGATGGAAGGCTGCAGCAAGTACTGCACCTTCTGCGTCGTGCCCTACACCCGCGGCGAAGAAGTCAGCCGGCCCTTCGACGATGTGATCGCCGAGATCATCCACCTGGCGGAAAACGGCGTCCGCGAGGTGACCCTGCTGGGCCAGAACGTCAACGGCTATCGCGGCCAAACCCACGACGGGCGCATGGCCGACCTGGCCGAATTGATTCGTGTGGTTGCCGCGATCGATGGCATCGAGCGAATCCGCTACACCACCTCACATCCGCTGGAGTTCTCCGACAGCCTGATCCAGGCGCATGCCGAAGTACCAGAACTGGTGAAGCATCTGCACCTGCCGGTGCAATCCGGCTCGGACCGGATCCTCGCGGCCATGAAGCGCAATCACACCGCCCTGGAGTACAAGTCCAAGCTGCGCAAGCTCAGGGCGGCTGTTCCGGGAATCTGCATCAGTTCGGACTTTATCGTCGGCTTCCCAGGCGAGACGGAGAAGGATTTCCAGCAGACCATGAAACTGATCGAAGACGTCGGTTTCGACTTCTCCTACTCCTTCGTCTACAGCCAACGGCCGGGAACACCGGCCGCCGACCTGGCCGACGAAACACCGGAGGCGGTGAAAAAGGAACGGCTCAACGCCTTGCAGCACCGCCTCAACCAGCAAGGTTTTGAAATCAGCCGACAAATGGTCGGCTCTACCCAGCGCATCCTGGTGACCGACTACTCGAAGAAAGACCCGGGCGAACTGCAGGGACGGACCGAGAACAACCGCATCGTCAACTTCCGCTGTGACAATCCCACGCTGATCGGCCAGTTCGCTGACGTGTACATCGACTCGGCGCAGCCTCACTCGCTGCGCGGCTCCCTGCTGCAATAACCTGGCAGGGAAAAGCCCCAGCAGCCCTTGCTCCGCATAAGAGCTTTCGCACCCAGGCTGCTGGCGTTATCCTTGAATTCATCTTAATTGCCGTTGGGCGGCTAAAAACGACCTTGAACGCACCCATAGAACCTCATCGTTTCATCCTCGAGCCCTTCGAGGCTCGCCGCTTCGCCAATCTGTGCGGGCAATTCGACGAGCATCTGCGCTTGATCGAACAGCGCCTGACGATCGAGATCCGCAACCGCGGCAATCAGTTCGAACTGATCGGCGAACCCAAGCAAACCACCTCCGCGGAAAACCTTCTGCGCCGTCTCTACCGGGAAACCAAGGGCACCGAGCTGTCGCCGGACCTGGTCCACCTGTTCTTGCAGGAGTCTGCCGTGCAAGAGCTGGACAACCCTTCGGTAGCCGATGCCGCCGTGGCCCTGCGCACCAAGAAAGGCATGATTCGCCCCCGCGGCCTGAATCAGCAGCGCTACGTCAAAGAGATCCTCGGCAACGACATCAACTTCGGCATTGGCCCGGCCGGTACCGGCAAGACCTACCTGGCCGTGGCCTGCGCCGTGGACGCCCTGGAACGCGAGCAGGTGCGACGCATCCTGCTGGTGCGCCCGGCGGTAGAAGCCGGCGAAAAGCTCGGTTTCCTGCCCGGCGACCTGGCCCAGAAGATCGACCCCTACCTGCGCCCGCTGTACGACGCCCTGTATGAAATGCTCGGTTTCGAACACGTGGCCAAGCTCATCGAACGCCAGGTCATCGAGATCGCGCCCCTGGCCTACATGCGCGGCCGCACCTTGAACAACAGCTTCATCATCCTCGATGAGAGCCAGAACACCACCGTGGAACAGATGAAGATGTTCCTGACACGGATCGGTTTCGGCTCCACTGCGGTGATCACCGGCGACATCACCCAGGTCGACCTGCCCAAGGGCACCAAGTCCGGCCTGGCCCATGTGATCAACGTACTCAAGGATGTGCCTGGTATCAGCTTCACTCACTTCATGCCCAAGGACGTGGTGCGCCATCCGCTGGTGCAACGCATCGTCGAAGCCTATGAGCGCTTCGAACTGCACGCTGCCGACGAGGCCGCCAAGGCTGCCGCAGACCGAGGCAACCGCCACGATGCTTGAGCTTGACCTGCAGCGCGCCAGCCAACAGCCGGCCCCCAGCGATGAACAGTTCCGCCAGTGGTGCGAGCTGGCCCTGCGCCAGCGCACCGCCGATTCGGAACTGACCATCCGCCTGGTGGACGAAGCAGAAGGGCGTGAGCTGAACCACACCTGGCGTCATAAAGATTACGCCACCAATGTGCTGTCATTTCCTGCCGATGTACCGGATGAGCTGCTGGATATCCCATTGCTGGGGGACCTGGTGATCTGCATTGCGGTGGTCGAACGCGAAGCGGCTGAACAAGGCAAGGAACTTCAGGCCCACTGGGCCCATCTGGTGATTCACGGCTGCTTGCATCTGTTGGGCTACGACCATATAGATGACGACGAAGCCGAAGAAATGGAAGCGCTGGAACGAACGTTGCTTGCAGAACTGGGTCATCCGGACCCTTATGCAGATGACGAAAGCTGATCAACAACCCCCTGTAACAACCAAGGATTCAGAGCAATCGCTATGAGCGAAGATCGATCGAGCAACGGGCAAAAGTCATGGCTGGGCAAACTGACCCAGGCTTTTGCCCATGAGCCGAAAAACCGCCAGGAGCTGCTGGAGCTGCTGCGCGAAGCCCATCAGAACAAGTTGCTGGACAGCGAAGCGCTGGCCATCGTCGAAGGCGCCATCCAGGTCGCTGACCTGCAAGTCCGGGACATCATGGTTCCGCGCTCGCAAATGATCAGCATCAAGGCGACCCAGACCCCTCGGGAGTTCCTGCCCGCAGTCATCGATTCGGCGCACTCGCGCTACCCGGTGATCGGCGAAAGCCATGACGACGTGATGGGCGTCCTGCTGGCCAAGGACCTGCTGCCGCTGATCCTCAAGGAGAACGGTGACAGCTTCAACATCAAGGACCTGCTGCGCCCGGCGACCTTCGTCCCCGAGTCCAAGCGCCTGAACGTGCTGCTGCGCGAGTTCCGCGCCAACCACAACCACATGGCCATCGTCATCGACGAGTACGGCGGCGTGGCAGGCCTGGTGACCATCGAAGACGTGCTGGAACAGATCGTCGGCGACATCGAGGACGAGCATGACGTCGAGGAAGACAGCTACATCAAGCCACTGCCCAGCGGCGACTTCCTGATCAAGGCGCTGACGCCCATCGAGAACTTCAACGAGTTTTTCGACAGCGACTTTTCCGACGACGAATTCGACACCGTAGGCGGCCTGGTCATGAGTGCGTTCGGCCACTTGCCAAAACGCAACGAAATCACTGAAATCGGCGCCTATCGCTTCCGCGTGCTCAACGCCGACAGCCGGCGGATTCATCTGCTGCGCCTGACCCCCATTTCCCGCTGAGGAAACGGGTCATCTGCCCTCCCCCGCACCGCGATATCGTCTTGAGGCCACTTGCCCGGCCTCAGGCGATACAGTGCGGGGACGCATCGGCCGAGCAGCGCTGCGTGACTCGACGCTCATCTGAAACAACCCAACCATTCTCCTCGTGCCTCGCCCGGTACGACACAGGAAAGAGCTGATGAAACGCCTCTTGCAGCGCTCAACCCGCCCCGGCTGGCCCGGCAACCTGCTGGCCGTGATCGCCGGCGCCATCACCACCCTGGCCCTGGCCCCCTACAACATCTGGCCTCTGGCGCTGCTAGCAGTCGGCCTGTTCTACGCCGGGCTGCGCGAGCTGACACCGCGCCAGGCCCTGGGCCGCGGCTGGTGCTTCGGCTTCGGCCTGTTCGGGGCCGGCACCAGCTGGATCTACGTCAGCATTCACACCTATGGCGGCGCCTCGGCCCTGCTTGCCGGCCTGCTGATGCTGGCCTTCATCGCCGCCATCGCCTGGTTTTTCGCACTGCCTGCCTGGCTCTGGGCCCGCTGGTTGCGACGCAATGAAGCGCCGCTGGCGGACGCCCTGGCATTCGCGGCCCTGTGGCTGGGACAGGAAGCCTTTCGCGGCTGGTTCCTCACCGGTTTTCCCTGGCTGTATTCCGGCTACAGCCAGCTTGACGGCCCACTGGCCGGGCTTGCGCCGCTGGGCGGCATCTGGCTGATCTCCTTCTCCCTGGCCCTCACCGCAGCGCTGCTCTACAACCTGCCGCGACTGATCAAGGCCGGGCGCAAAGCCTTCATCGTTGCGGGCGTGCTCCTGTTGGCAGCCCCCTGGGTCGTGGGCCTGGCCCTGAAAGGCCATGCCTGGACCAGCCCGGCCGGAGAGCCGCTATCGGTCGCCGCCATCCAGGGCAATATCGAACAGAGCATGAAGTGGGACCCGGCCGAGCTCAACGCCCAGCTGGCGCTGTATCGCGACATGAGTTTTCGCAGCAAGCGCGTAGACCTGCTGGTCTGGCCGGAAACCGCAGTACCGGTGCTCAAGGAGTCGGCCGAAGGCTACCTGACGATGATGGGCAACTTTGCCGCCGACCGTCATTCCGCGCTGATTACCGGCGTTCCGGTGCGCCAACTGGTACGCCATGAAAAACGCTACTTCAACGGCATCACCGTGACCGGCGAAGGGGACGGCACCTACCTCAAGCAGAAGCTGGTGCCTTTTGGCGAGTACGTGCCCCTGCAGGAAGTGCTGCGCGGCCTGATCGACTTCTTCAACCTGCCGATGTCGGACTTCGCCCGCGGCCCGGCCGACCAGCCGCTGCTGCAGGCCAAGGGCTATCAGATAGCGCCGTTCATCTGCTACGAAGTGGTCTACCCCGAATTCGCCGCCAGCCTTTCGGCCCGTAGCGACCTGCTACTGACCATCAGCAATGACACCTGGTTCGGCACTTCCATCGGCCCCCTGCAACACTTGCAGATGGCGCAGATGCGCGCCCTGGAAGCCGGGCGCTGGATGATTCGCGCGACCAACAACGGCGTCACCGGGCTGATCGATCCGTTCGGCAGGATCACGGTGCAGATTCCCCAGTTCGAGCGCGGCATTCTGTACGGCGAAGTCGTGCCCATGCACAACCTGACGCCGTATCTGCAATGGCGCTCCTGGCCGCTGGTGGTGCTCTGCACCCTGCTGTTTGGCTGGGCCTTGCTGGCCAGCCGTATTGCCAAGACCGTTTGAGGGCCCTCGCTGGCAATCCGGCTCCCGAGGGAGCCGGATTGCCATCAGCGATAGAACAACCGGTAGCCCAATTGGCCCATTGCCTCATTGAGCAACTGCCCACTCTGCCAGATCGACTTGAACTCAGGCATCCAGCCTCCCAGCGGACGGGCGTTATCCATTCCCAGGAACCCCACGGGTGCAGGCACCACTTCAAACCCGGCGTGCTCGAAACTCCACACCGCGCGGGGCATGTGCCAGGCCTGGGTCACCACCACCACACGCTTGATCCCCAATGGCAGCAGGACTTCGGCGCTGAACTGCGCGTTTTCCCAGGTGGTGCGGCTGCGGCCTTCCTGCCAGCGCACCGTCACGCCAAAGTCATCGAGCAGGGATTGCGCCATCAACGCAGCCTCGGTGGGCGGCGTACCGTAATGCAAGCCGCCGCTGGTCAGCACCGGCAACCCGGAGGCCTTGGCCAGGCGCGCGGCATAGCGTTCGCGCTCCAGGCCCACGCCGGTGGGCTGATCAGAGCCCCACGCCGGATCGCCCCGCTCCCGCCCCGAACCCAGCACCACAATCACATCCGCCTGCTCGGCCAGGCTCGCCCATTGGCTTTGGGGCAAGGGCGGCAGGCGCTCCAGACCGCGCGCGCCCCACTCCACCATGACCGGCAGGCTCATCAACCAGAAACCACCCAGCCCCAAGGCAAAACACCAACCTGCCAGCCGTGGCCGGGAACGGCGCAAGCCCCAGGCAAGCAGCAGCAACAGCAATAGAATGCCGGGCGGCAGCAGCAACTGTTTGATGAAATAGCGAAAAGGCATCGAGCATCTCCAACAAGATGCCCGAAGCCTAAAGGGGATACCTGTCCGGCAACAACCAATGCCTGGTATTTTTGCTCCCGAGGTCCTCGGCCGCGACCTCGCTCGACCCGATAAGGGGCCCTGGGACCTACTTGAACTGCTGAGATCGGACTTTCACCGATGCCTTGACGGGCGCCTGATCCTTCAGCCAAATGATCTTGGCCGAACGAGGCACCTCCTGGTGTTGCAGACTGCCCATTGGATTGATCTGCATTTCACGTTGATGGCGGGCCAGATAGGCCCTGATCAATTCAAACTCCGCCCGGCTCAAACCCCGCAGCTCCAGCTCGATAGGCCGCTCATTGCGCAGTCGATCCGCCGTTTTTGCCGCATCCAGGGCCAGAGCCAGTCGATTGAGGAGCCTTTCATACACCTCCGGTTCTGTTGCTTTTCGCTGCGATTCAAGCATCCGTTCACCTCATCGAAGATAAGACTCACTCCCCTTTTTGAGCTTAGTCGGACAGCCGAAAGCGACGCGCCGCCGCGACCAACGGCCCGCCCGAGCAATCAGGGTTTCCCTCGGCAGAGTGCGGTCATGTATGCTACGGCGCTTCCTGTAACTCCACTTCCAGCTCCATCGGGCACTGAAAAACGCCGCATTTGGCGTCATCGCCACCCGAAGTTGCGTTGAAGAGGATTAGGCCACCCCTATTCAGTACAAAAGTAGCCATGCACGAACACTATCAGCCCCGTGAAATCGAAGCCGCCGCCCAGTCGTTCTGGGACGAGCAAAAGTCCTTTGAAGTCAGTGAACAGCCAGGCAAGGAAACTTACTACTGCCTATCGATGTTCCCTTACCCCAGCGGCAAGCTACACATGGGGCACGTGCGCAACTACACCATCGGCGACGTGATCTCCCGCTACCAGCGCATGCAAGGCAAGAACGTTCTGCAACCCATGGGTTGGGACGCCTTCGGCATGCCGGCGGAAAACGCCGCGATGAAAAACAACGTGGCTCCCGCCAAGTGGACCTACGAAAACATCGCCTACATGAAGACCCAGCTGCGCAGCCTGGGCCTGGCGGTGGACTGGTCCCGCGAGGTCACCACCTGCAAGCCGGACTACTACCGCTGGGAACAGTGGCTGTTCACCCGTCTGTTCGAAAAAGGCGTGATCTACCGCAAGAACGGCACCGTGAACTGGGACCCCATCGACCAGACCGTGCTGGCCAACGAACAGGTGATCGACGGCCGCGGCTGGCGTTCCGGCGCGCTGATCGAAAAGCGCGAAATTCCGATGTACTACTTCAAGATCACCGCCTACGCGGATGAACTGCTGGAGAGCCTCGACGAACTGCCGGGCTGGCCCGAGCAGGTCAAGACCATGCAACGCAACTGGATCGGCAAATCCCGTGGCATGGAAGTGCAATTTCCCTACGACCAGGCCTCCATCGGCGAAGCCGGGACCCTGAAAGTCTTCACCACCCGTCCAGACACCCTGATGGGCGCGACCTACGTTGCCGTGGCAGCCGAGCACCCGCTGGCCACCCTGGCAGCACAGGACAACCCCGAGCTGCAGGCCTTCATCGCCGAATGCAAGGGTGGCAGCGTCGCCGAAGCCGACATGGCGACCCAGGAAAAGAAAGGCCTGCCGACTTCGCTGTTCGTCGAGCACCCGTTGACCGGTGAAAAACTCCCGGTCTGGGTCGCCAACTACGTGCTCATGCACTACGGCGACGGCGCAGTCATGGCGGTACCGGCCCACGATGAGCGCGACTTCGAGTTCGCCACCAAGTACAACCTGCCGATCAAGGCCGTGGTACGCACCAGCGCTGGCGATGAAACTCCGGCGCCCTGGCAGGACGCTTACGGCGAGCATGGCGAGCTGATCAACTCCGGCGAGTTCAACGGCCTGGACTTCCCTGGCGCGTTCGATGCCATCGAAGTGGCGCTGCTGAAGAAGAACCTCGGCCAATCGCGCACCCAGTTCCGCCTGCGGGACTGGGGCATCAGCCGCCAGCGCTACTGGGGCTGCCCGATCCCGATCATCCACTGCGACAGCTGCGGCGATGTACCCGTCCCGCAAGAGCAGTTGCCGGTGGTATTGCCGGAAGACGTGGTTCCCGATGGCGCCGGTTCGCCACTGGCGCGCATGCCCGAGTTCTACGAGTGCAGCTGCCCGAAATGCGGAGCACCTGCCAAGCGTGAAACCGACACCATGGACACCTTCGTCGAGTCCTCGTGGTACTACGCCCGTTACGCCTCGCCGCACTATGAAGGCGGCCTGGTAGATCCGGCCGCGGCCAACCACTGGTTGCCGGTGGATCAGTACATCGGCGGTATCGAACACGCCATCCTGCACCTGCTCTACGCGCGCTTCTTCCACAAGCTGATGCGTGACGAAGGCCTGGTGAGTTCCAACGAGCCGTTCAAGAACCTGCTCACCCAGGGCATGGTGATTGCCGAGACCTACTACCGTCGCGAAGCCAATGGCAGCTACACCTGGTACAACCCGGCGGATGTCGAGCTGGAGCGTGACAGCAAGGCCAAGATCATTGGCGCCAAACTCATCTCCGACGGCCTGCCGGTGGAGATCGGTGGCACCGAGAAGATGGCCAAGTCGAAGAACAATGGCGTCGACCCGCAATCGATGATCGAACAATACGGCGCCGATACCTGCCGCCTGTTCATGATGTTCGCCTCGCCGCCCGACATGAGCCTGGAATGGTCCGACTCTGGCGTTGAAGGTGCGCACCGCTTCCTCAAGCGCGTCTGGCGCCTGGCCCAGGCCCACGTCAGCCAGGGGCTGCCGGGGGCTCTGGATGTAGCGACCCTGAGCGACGAGCAGAAAGCCATTCGCCGTGCAATCCACCTGGCCATCAAGCAGGCCAGCCAGGACGTAGGCCAGCATCACAAATTCAACACCGCCATCGCCCAGGTGATGACTCTGATGAACGTCCTGGAAAAAGCGCCGCAAGGCAGTGAACAGGACCGTGCACTGCTGCAGGAAGGCTTGCAGACCGTAGCCCTGTTGCTCGCCCCGATCACTCCCCACATCAGCCATGAGCTGTGGGGCCAACTGGGTCAAGGCGGCGCGATCATCGATGCCGGCTGGCCAGCATTGGACGAAAGCGCGCTGGTGCAGGACAGCCTGCAACTGGTGATCCAGGTCAACGGCAAACTGCGTGGCCAGATCGAGATGCCAGCCAGCGCCAGCCGTGAAGAAGTCGAAGCGGCCGCTCGCAGCAACGAGAACGTACTGCGCTTCACCGAAGGCCTTACGATTCGCAAGGTCATCGTGGTGCCGGGCAAACTGGTCAACATCGTCGCCAGCTAATTGGATCAGGCGCCCGGTCCGGGATCGGGCGCCGAATAAAACCTCCAGGGCCACAAGGTTGGCCCATCTGGTTTCAAGGGGAGCAATACATGATCAAACGTAATCTGCTGGTGATGGGCCTGGCCGTGCTGCTGAGCGCCTGTGGCTTCCAGCTGCGCGGCACAGGCACCAACGAGCTGACAGTCAAAGAACTCGACCTGAGCGCCCGGGATGCCTACGGCACTACCGTCAAGATGCTCAAGCAGCAACTGGAATCCAGCGGCGTCCAGGTCCATGCCGGTGCACCCTATAAGCTGGTACTGCTGAATGAGGAAAGTTCTCAGCGCACTCTCAGTTATACCGGGGGGGGCGCCTCCGCAGAGTACGAAATCGGCACCACTCTGAGCTACGAGATCCTTACACACGACAACCTGCATCTGCTCAGCGACAAACTGGAAGTGCAGAAAGTCTTCCTGCACGACGGCAACAACATCACCGGCTCCGACCAGGAGTCTGCCGAGACCCGCAAGGAAATGCGTCGCGACCTGATCCAGCGCATGCTGATTCGTCTGCAATTGCTGACCCCGGACCAGCTTGCCCAACTGCAGGCGACCGCCGAAGCCAAGGCCAAGGCAGAAGCCGACGCCCTGGAAGCCGCACGCAAGGCTGAGGCGGAAACACCGCAACAGTCCCCTATGGAACTGCCGAACCAGTAAGCCATGCGGGGCGTTCCGGCGCCCCCCTGGCACCCGCCTATGAAACTCGCCCCTGCCCAACTCGGCAAACACCTGCAAGGCACTCTCGCGCCGATCTACGTGATCAGCGGCGATGATCCCCTGCTTTGCCAGGAAGCCGCCGACGCCATTCGCTCTGCCGTACGCCAGCAGGGGTTCGATGAGCGCCAGGTATTCAGCGCCGACGCCAGTTTCGACTGGGGCACCCTGCTGCAAGCAGGCGCCAGCATGTCGCTGTTCGCCGAAAAACGCCTGCTGGAATTGCGCCTGCCCTCGGGCAAGCCTGGTGACAAGGGCGCAGCAGCGCTGATCGAATACTGTTCGCGGCCTGCCGAAGACACAGTGCTGTTGATCAGCCTGCCCAAACTCGATGGCAGCGCGCAGAAAACCAAATGGGGCAAGGCGCTGGTCGAGGGTACCCAGACTCAGTTCGTACAGATCTGGCCAGTGGATGCCAACCAGCTGCCGCAGTGGATTCGCCAGCGCCTGTCCCAGGCCGGCTTGTCCGCCAGCCAGAATGCCGTCGAATTGATCGCCGCCCGGGTCGAAGGCAACCTGCTGGCTGCCGCCCAGGAAATCGAGAAGCTCAAGCTGATGGCCGAGGGCGGCCAGATCACCGTCGAAACGGTCCAGGCGGCGGTGGCCGACAGTGCCCGCTTCGACGTATTCGGCCTGGTGGACGCCATCCTCAATGGTGAAGCGGCCCATGCCCTGCGCATGCTGGAAGGCTTGCGCGGCGAAGGCGTGGAACCACCGGTGATTCTCTGGGCACTGTCCCGGGAACTGCGCCTGCTGGCCAACCTGGCCCTGCAGTTCAGCCAGGGCGTGCCATTGGACAAGGTCTTCAGCCAGGCTCGCCCGCCCGTCTGGGACAAACGCAAACCCCTGATGAGCAAAGCCCTGCAGCGCTACTCCGCACAACGCTGGGGCCAACTGCTGCTCGATGCCCAGCGCATTGATGCGCAGATCAAGGGACAGGCCAGTGGCTCGCCCTGGAGCAGCCTGAGCCGCTTATCGCTGCTGATGGCCGGCCAGCGCCTGGCGCTTGCGGCCGAGTAAAGCGGCCACTCCGTCACGCTTACAATTTTCTGCATCCATGATGCTGGACAGCGGCCCGACTCTGGCCGATGATCTGCGCCGCAACACCTCCCTCCCAAAGTGAGTATTGAGCATGAGCAAGCCATCCAAGCATGGCCCCAACAAGGCCAAATCCATCGTCGCCCAGCCACTGTTCCGCAGCCGTCAGGAACGCCCGGCCAAGGGCAAAGGCAGCTACCGCCGCGAAGCCTTCCAGTCTAAAAGCTGGGAGGCTTCTTACTTTCTGGCTGCCTGAAGCCCAGAACCCCGCCGGCATGATAAGGTCTGCACCTGATTGTTATTCTCTCTGGACCCGTGCATGCCCTTTTGTCTTTCCCGTCGTTGGCACATGCGCCAACTGATCGCTGCCTCCAGCCTTATTCTGCTAGTCGCCTGCGCGGAAAAACCCACCGCCGCCGACGCCCAGCCACTGCCCAGCCTCCAGGCAGCCCCTCTTGCCGCACCTGCCACTGTCGCGCCCCTGACCGTCGACAACCTGGATATCCAGCCCACCCAGACCTTTGACCAATGGTTGAACGCCTTCCGTGCCGAAGCCTTGGGCGCCGGTATCCGTGCCGAAGTATTTGATCGCGCCTTTGCCGGCGTGACCCCGGACATGAGCGTGATCAAGGCCGACCGCAGCCAGCCCGAGTTCAGCCGCCCAGTATGGGAATACCTGGAGGGGGCGCTGTCCCCGGTCCGAGTACGCAAGGGCCAGGCACTGCTGGTGCAGTACAGCGACATCCTGCAACGGATCGAACAGCGCTACGGCGTCGACCGCCAGGCATTGGTGGCGGTGTGGGGCATGGAAAGCAATTTCGGCGACTTCCAGGGCAACAAATCGGTCATTCGCTCCCTGGCCACCCTGGCCTATGAAGGTCGGCGCCCGGCCTTTGCCAACAGCCAATTGATCGCTGCGCTGCAGATCATCCAGCATGGTGATATACAGCCCGAGAAAATGCTCGGCTCCTGGGCCGGAGCCATGGGCCAGACCCAGTTCATTCCCACCACCTACAACACCCACGCCGTGGACTTCGACGGCGATGGCCGCCGGGATATCTGGAACAGCCCGGCCGATGCACTGGCCTCCACCGCGCACTATCTGCAGAGTTCCGGCTGGCAGCAGGGACAGCCCTGGGGTCTTGAAGTACAGCTCAACGGTGGTTTCGACTACGCCCTGGCCGACGCCTCCACCCGCAAGACTGTAGGCGAATGGATGCGCCTGGGCATGACTCCTGCCAATGGCAAGGCCCTGCCTTACGGCTCGGAACACCTGTCGGCCTCACTGCTCTTGCCAGCGGGTTACCGCGGCCCGGCGTTCCTGATCCTGGACAACTTCCGGGCAGTGCTCAAATACAACAACTCCTCGTCCTATGCCCTGGCGGTGAACCTGCTCTCCGAACGCTTCGGCGGAGCCGGCCAGATCAGCGGCAGCTGGCCCAAGGACGACCTGCCCCTGAGCCGCTCCGAGCGCATCGAGCTACAGACACTGCTCAGTGCCAACAGCTATGACGCCGGCAATCCCGACGGCATCATCGGCGCCAACACCCGCAAGGCCATTCGCAATGCCCAACAGGCACTGGGCTGGCCCGCGGATGGCTATCCGACCCACAAGCTGCTGGAAAGCCTGCGCAATCGTTAGGGCCCGCTCCGGCGCAGGGGAAACACTCCCCTCGCCGGCCCTGCGATTACTTGAAGACCACATCCTGCGCCAGAGTCAGTTCCCTGGCTCCCGCATCCAGCCTGACCAACGCGCCCATGGGCAAGGTCAGGTTGGGGTCGCAGTGACCACTGCGCCATCCCGCCAGCACCGGAATCCGCAGCGGTTCGAAGGTCTGCTTGAGCAAAGCGCACAACGCCGCAAAATCCACACCGGCCACATCCCCCACCAATACCCCACGCAGATTTTCCAGCTTGCCGGCCAGGCGCAGGTGATTGAGCAGGCGATCTATGCGGTACAGCGGCTCATTGACATCCTCGATAAACAGGATGATGCCGTCGGTATTGATCTCATACGGGGTACCCAGGGTACTGGCGATCAGCGACAGGTTCCCGCCCAGCAGGGAGCCCAGCGCAATGCCCGGCTCGATGGTGGTCAAGGGGAAGGCCACGGGATGGGGCAGCAGGCTGCCAGCCCGGGCCTGGCCTCGAAGCAGATTGAAAAAGGAGGCCTCGGTGGGCGCCTGCTTGTCGCCCAGCAGGTCGGCGTTGAGCATCGGCCCGTGAAAGCTCACAAAGCCGGCATAACGGTTGATCGCCAGGTGCAGGGCGGTGATATCGCTGTAGCCGACAAAGGGCTTGGGATTGCGCCGCAACAGATCGAAATCGATCTTGTCCAGCAGGCGGGGGCTGCCGTAGCCGCCACGCAGGCACAGAATGGCGTCTATGTCCGTGTCGGCGAAAGCCTCATGCAGGTCCTTGAGGCGCGCTTCGTCGCTACCGGCCAGGTACCCCTCCTGCAACCCGACACCCGGGAAGATCCGTAGGCTGTATCCCCTGGAGCGCATCCATTGGTGGGCTTTTTCAGTATCCAGCGCTGCGGGACCGGCAGGTGCAATAAGGCCGATAACGCCTTCTGCGGCCAGCGCCGGCACCGGCAGGTGGGCGTTCAGCGCAGCAGTCGGTTGGATAGGCATGCAGATTCTCCCTGTGTGAATTCACTCAAGCACAGTAGCCATGAATGGTGTCAAACAGAAGAGGCGGGATTTAAAAAGCGGCGGGCGTTGCGAAAGTGCTCGAAAGAGCCGGGGAACTGCCCGCAAGACGTGCGCCTTGCGGGCAGGCAGATCAGGAAACCAGGCCTGCCTTGGCCAGTTTCGCTTGTTCGTCGGCATGGTACGAAGAACGTACCAGCGGGCCGGAAGCAACGTTCTTGAACCCCATCCGATAACCTTCCTCGGCGAACCAGGCGAAGGTGTCAGGGTGCACGAAGCGCTGGACCGGCAGGTGGTTGCGCGACGGTTGCAGGTACTGGCCAAGGGTCAGCATGTCGATGTCGTGCTCGCGCATGCGCTTCATGACCTCGATGACTTCGTCATCGGTTTCACCCAGGCCCAGCATCAGCCCGGACTTGGTCGGCACATGCGGCACCAGTTGCTTGAATTTCTGCAGCAGGGTCAGCGACCACTGGTAGTCCGAGCCAGGACGGGCGGCCTTGTACAGGCGCGGCACGGTTTCCAGGTTGTGGTTGAACACGTCCGGCGGCGTGGCGGCGGTGATTTCCAGGGCAACATCCATGCGGCCACGGTAGTCGGGAACCAGGGTTTCCAACTGCACGTTCGGCGACAACTTGCGGATTTCACGGATGCAGTCGGCAAAGTGCTGGGCACCGCCGTCACGCAGGTCATCGCGGTCCACCGAGGTGATCACCACGTATTTCAGGCGCAGATCGGCGATGGCCACCGCCAGGTTCATCGGTTCGTCGACATCCAGAGGCTTCGGACGGCCATGACCAACGTCACAGAAGGGGCAGCGACGGGTGCAGATGTCGCCCATGATCATGAAGGTCGCGGTGCCACCGGAGAAGCACTCGCCCAGGTTCGGGCAGGACGCCTCTTCGCAGACGCTGTGCAGCTTGTGCTTGCGCAGCAGCTGCTTGATCCGATCGACTTCCGGGGAGACGGGGATGCGTACGCGAATCCAGTCCGGTTTCTTCGGCAGTTCGGTAGTCGGAATGATCTTCACCGGAATGCGCGCGACCTTTTCCGCACCGCGCAATTTGACGCCGGTTTCAACTTTCGGACGGGCCGCTCGCTCGGAGATATCCAGCGTCGGGATCAGGGTTTGAACAGCGTCTTGCGCAGTAGTCATATCAGTCGATTCCGCCCGTTAGGGTCGTCTGCTCAGCATAGTCGAGGTGTTTGACGAGCTGCGCACGCAGCCGGGCACTTACCTCGGCAAATTCAATCGGCCCTGCATGGTCGCTCAGCTGGGTCATCGCCAACCCGGCATAACCACAGGGGTTAATCCGTCGAAACGGCTGCAAATCCATGTCCACGTTCAAGGCCAGACCGTGAAAAGAGCATCCGTGACGGATACGCAGGCCCAGGGAGGCGATTTTCGCCCCATTGACGTAGACGCCCGGTGCATCGGGCTTGGCCGCCGCCGGCACGCCGTAGCTGGCCAGCAGCTCGATCAGGCAGTGCTCCATGCGGTTGACCAGGTCCCGCACACCGAAACCTAATCGGCGCACATCCAGCAGCAGGTAGGCCACCAGCTGGCCAGGGCCGTGATAGGTCACCTGGCCGCCGCGGTCCACCTGCACCACGGGGATATCCCCCGGGAGCAACAGGTGCTCGGCCTTGCCGGCCTGGCCCTGGGTGAATACCGGTGGATGCTGCACCAGCCAGACTTCATCCGGTGCATCGGTACCGCGTTCATTGGTAAAGCGCTGCATCGCTTGCCAGACCGGCTCGTAAGCCATCTGGCCAAGCTCACGAAAGCCCAGCGTCTGTGGCATCACAGCACCATGTGGACGACACCGGTAGCACGCAGGGCACTATTGATATCACGCAGTTGGTCTTCACCGGTGGCGGTGATGTGCAGTTGTACGGTGGTGTACTTGCCGTTGCTGCTTTGACGCTCGGCCAGGGACTTGATGTCCAGCTTGGCGTACTTGGCAAGGATCTCGATCACGGTGTCCTTGAAGCCGACAACCGTGTCACCGATCACCTTGATCGGATAGTCATCGACGGGAAACTCAATCTTGTGCGACTTAACGTCAGTGTCTGTCATGGCAGTAACGGCCTCGTATAGCCGGACGACGGACATGGCCCCCGCTCCACTGGGGAACGAGGGCCACGCAGGTCGACAATATCAGTTGAACAAGCCGTAGAAGAATAGACGGATGCTATCCCACATGCGACGGAAGATACCACCTTCGTCGACCGCTTCCAGGGCGATCAGATCAGCGCTGTGCACCACCTTGTCGTCCAGTTTCACTTCGACTTTACCAATCACGTCGCCCTTGGCGATCGGCGCGATCAGTTGCGGGTTCATGGTCATGCTGGCGGCGAGCTTTTTCAACTGGCCTTTAGGCATAGTCATGGTCAGGTCTTCGGCCAGACCGGCTTTGACCTGATGAGTGGTGCCCTTCCAGACCTGGGCCTGGGCCAGCTCGGTGCCCTTCTGGTAGAAGGTCTGGGTTTCGAAGAAACGGAAACCGTAAGTCAGCAGCTTCTGGGTTTCAGCAGCACGAGCCTGTTCGCTGTTGGTACCGAACACCACGGCGATCAGGCGCATGCCATCACGCACCGCCGAGGACACCATGCAGTAGCCGGCTTCGTCGGTATGGCCGGTCTTCAGGCCATCAACGGTCTTGTCGCGCCACAGCAGCAGGTTGCGGTTGGGTTGCTTGATGCCGTTCCAGAAGAACTCCTTCTGCGAGTAGATCGCGTAGTGCGCAGGGTCTTCATGGATGATCGCGCGAGCCAGCACCGCCATGTCATGGGCCGACGAGTAATGCTCTGGGTTCGGCAGGCCGGTAGGGTTCATGAAGTGGCTGTTGCTCATGCCCAGGTCGGTTGCCGTCTTGTTCATCATGTCGGCGAACGCGTCTTCGCTACCGGCGATATGCTCGGAAACCGCGACGCTGGCGTCGTTGCCCGACTGGATGATGATGCCGTGCAGCAGGTCGCTGACGGTGACTTGCGAACCCACCTTGATGAACATCCGCGAGCCGCCGGTACGCCAGGCGTTCTCGCTGACGGTCACCGGATCGTTCTCGCCGATCTGGCCGCGACGGATTTCCAGGGTCGCGATGTAGGCGGTCATCAGCTTGGTCAGACTGGCCGGCGGCAGGCGCTGGTCACCATTGTTCTCCACCAGCACGTTACCGCTGCTGGCGTCCATGAGCACATAGGATTTGGCGGCCAGTTGCGGTGGCGACGGCATCGCTTCGACCGCCCAGGCGGCGGGCGTGATGATCAGCGGGACAAGCAGGCACAGGCGTTTGGCAAAGGTGGTGATGTTCATCCGTCTCTCGAAGTTGCTAATGGAAACTTGCCCTTGCGGGCAAAACTATTTCAGACAGCCTTCTAAAGGGCTGTCGCGTGTGCAGTTGTTCACTCACTGACCCTTGCCGGGCTTTTGTTGTTCGACGAGCCAACAACCAGGACCCACCCCCCAATACCGCAAGCGGATCTTCAATCTTCAGTATTCTTACTCGGCAGAGACCACGCTGGCCTGCCCAAGGTTCGCCAGGCGTACGCTGTTCTGCGCTTGCTGGGCCTCACCCGGCGTGCCGAATGGCCCCAGGCGGACCCGATGCAGCGTCTGTTGATTGCGGACGATCGAGCTGATGAACACCGGGGCGCTCACCATGCCACTCAATTTCGACCTCAACAGCTCGGCAGCGTCAGGGTTGGCGAAGGCGCCCACCTGCAGATACTGGCCAGAAGCTGCTGCCGTGTTTTTCACTTGTACGGGAACCACAGCCGCCGCGTGCTGCTGGGGCGGCGGGGTCCATTGTTCGACAGTGCCGGCCGAGGCCGTAACCACCGGCGCGCTATTCTGCGCCACTTGCGGCTCGTTGAGCATCAGCGGCGCCGGACGGCCACGCTGAGCCCACCATTGCTGCGGATCGATGCCCTCGACCTTGACCCGGGCGGTGCCGGTCTCGGCATAGCCGAGCTTCTTGGCCGCGGCGTAGGAAAGGTCGATGATCCGGTCGGAATAGAACGGCCCACGGTCGTTGACCCGCAGGATCACGCTGCGATTGTTGTCCAGGTTGGTGACCTTCACGTAACTGGGCAACGGCAGGGTCTTGTGCGCGGCACTCATGCCGTACAGGTCATAGACCTCGCCATTGGCGGTGTTCTGGCCGTGGAACTTGGTGCCATACCAGGACGCCGTGCCGGAGGCCACGTAGTTCTTCGATTCCTGGATGGGGAAATAGGTCTTGCCCAGTACCGTGTAGGGATTGGCCTTGTACGGGCCGGTATGCAGGGTCGGGGTCGCATCGGGGATGCGCGAAACGTCGACATCCCACCACGGCGCGCCATCCTTGTGGGCGCGGTTGACGTCCAGGCCCGGCATGGAACGCACAGCGGTGGAAGATTTCTGCTGCGGCGAGCGACTCGTCGAGCAACTGACCACCAGCAAGGACAACGCGGCAAAAGCCACCAGCTTCAGGGGTTTGCGAATTGGCATTGCCAGCATTACTTGACGCCCCGTGCTTGGACCAGCTGTTCAGACAACTGATGTACGGCCATGGCGTACATCACGCTGCGGTTATAGCGAGTGATCGCGTAAAAATTCTTCAGGCCCATCCAGTATTCCGGGCCATTGTCACCTTCCAGACGGAAAGCGGTGACCGGCATATCATCGCGCAGCGCATCATGACTCGACCAGCCCAGGGCCCGCAACTCCCCGACGGTTTTCGTCGGTTCGATCCCGGTGGTCAAGCCTTCATCTACCCGATCGCCACGCACATCGGCGCGACTGACCACCGGCTCGCCGGCCACCCAGCCGTGGCGTTTGAAATAGCTGGCCACACTGCCGATGGCATCATCGGGGTTGGTCCAGATATTGATGTGGCCGTCACCGTCGAAGTCCACCGCATAAGCCCGAAAACTGCTGGGCATGAACTGTGGTAAGCCCATGGCTCCGGCGTAGGAACCCTTGAGGCTCAATGGATCGACCTGCTCCTCACGCGCCAGCAGCAGAAACTCGCGCAGTTCCTTGCGAAAGAACTCGGCACGGGGCGGATAATCGAAACCCAGGGTGGACAATGCGTCGATCACCCGGTAATTCCCGGTATTTCGACCGAAAAAGGTTTCAACGCCGATGATCGACACAATTACCTGGGCCGGTACGCCATATTCCTGCTCGGCGCGGGCCAGCACCGCTTCATGCTGGCGCCAGAAATCCACACCGCGGGCAATGCGCGCGTCGGTGATGAACATCGGCCGGTATTCCTTCCACTGCTTGACCCGCTCGGCGGGCCGCGAAATGGCGTCAAGAATCGACTGCTTGCGCTCGGCCTCGCGGAACACAGCCATCAGCTGCTCCCCGGCAAAACCATAGTCCCGAGTCATTTCGCCCACGAATTCGGCCACCTGGGGCGAACCTTCGTAATCACCGGCGAACGCGGGCTGCGCTGCACCAAGGATGCTTACCAGACCGACCCACGGCGCCTGCCGAGCGGCCCAGCCACGCATTGCTTGCATTGAATTCTTCACCTTAATCAAACCTGCGCGATCCACTTGCGATGGGTATGGATCGACATCAAAACCCCAAACGCTGACAGTAGCGTCACCAGCGAAGTTCCTCCGTAGCTAATGAACGGCAACGGAACCCCTACGACCGGCAACAAGCCACTGACCATACCGATGTTGACGAAAACGTAAACAAAAAACGTCATGGTCAGGCTGCCCGCGAGCAATTTGCCAAACAGTGTCTGGGCCTGGGCGGTGATCACCAGCCCGCGCCCGATCAGCAGCAGGTAGATCAGCAGCAGCGCACAGATGCCCACCAGGCCGAACTCCTCGCCCATGACAGCGATAATGAAGTCGGTGTGGCTCTCCGGCAAAAAGTCCAGGTGCGACTGGGTGCCCAGCAGCCAGCCCTTGCCGAACACCCCACCGGAGCCGATGGCGGCCTTGGACTGGATGATGTTCCAGCCGGTGCCCAGCGGATCGCTCTCCGGGTCGAGGAAAGTCAGGATCCGCTGCTTCTGGTAGTCGTGCATGATGAAGAACCACATGGCGATGGCCACGGGAACCGCAGCCGCCAGCACGCTGAGGATCCAGCGCCAGCGCAGGCCGCCCATGAACAGCACGAAGGTGCCGCCGGCCAGGATCAGCAAGGCCGTACCCAGGTCAGGCTGACGCACGATCAGGATGAACGGAATGCCAATCAGCACCAGGCTGATCCCCACATGCTTGAGATGGGGTGGCAGGGTGCGCTTGGACAGGTACCAGGCGATGGTCGCCGGCATGATGATCTTCATGAACTCCGACGGCTGGAAGCGGATCACCCCGGGGATGTTGATCCAGCGGGTCGCCCCCATGGCGTTGTGGCCCATGACATCTACCACCACCAGCAGCACCACGCCGAACACGTAGCCCAGCGGCACCCAGCGGGCCATGAAGCGCGGCTCGAACTGGGCGATGACGATCATCGACACCAGGCCGATACCGAATGAAGTGGCCTGCTTGGCCAGCAGGTCCCAACTCTTGCCGCTGGCGGAATACAGCACGAACAGGCTGCCGGCAGCCAGGGTCAGCAGCAGCACCAGCAGCGGGCCATCGATATGCAGGCGCTGCAACAGCGTCGCGCGACGACGCATCACATCCTCACTGGAGAGGATGCGGTCAAAATTACTCTTCACGGGCCGTAGCCTCCGCGCTGATAGGGCTGGCGAACTCGGGCTTGAGCTGGCCGTCCTGGCCGAGAAGCCAGGCATCCATCACCTGACGCACTACCGGTGCCGCGACGCCGGAGCCCGACTCACCGTTCTCGACCATGACCGAGACCACGATCTTGGGGTTTTCCGCCGGAGCGAAGCCGACGAACAAGGCGTGGTCACGATGCCGTTCCTGGACCTTGGAGCGGTCGTACTTCTCGCCCTGCTTGATCGCCACCACCTGGGCGGTACCACTCTTGCCGGCAATCCGGTACGGCGAACCGGCCGCAGCCTTGCGCGCGGTGCCCCGGGCACCGTGCATCACCTGCTGCATGCCATGGTTGACCTTCGTCCAGTCCGAGGGGTCACGCAGGACAATGTCCGGCATCGGGTTGTGATCCACCGGCTTCTCGCCCTCGATGCTTTTGGCCAGGTGCGGCCGGTTCCACTTGCCCTTGCTGGCGACCAGGGCGGTGGCCTGGGCCAGTTGCAACGGCGTGGACTGCATGTAGCCCTGGCCGATCCCGAGAATCAGGGTCTCCCCCGGGAACCAGGCCTGGCGCCGGGTGGCGCGCTTCCATTCGCGGGTCGGCATCAAGCCCGGCGACTCCTCGAACATGTCCAAAGAGACCTTCTGGCCGATACCGAACTTGCTCATGTAGGCGGACAGCCGGTCGATCCCCAGCTTGTGGGCCAGGTCGTAGAAATAGGTGTCGTTGGACCGCATGATCGCGGTATCCAGGTCGACATAACCGTCACCGGTACGGTTCCAGTTGCGGTACTTGTGGTCGTAGTTGGGCAACTGGTAGTAGCCCGGGTCGTAGACCCGGGTCGAAGCCGTGACCACGCCGGCATCCAGCCCGGCAATGGCCACCGCCGGCTTGATGGTCGAACCCGGCGGATAGAGGCCACGCAGCACCCGGTTGAACAGCGGCCGGTCGATGGAATCGCGCAGCTCGGCATAGGCCTTGAAGCTGATGCCGGTGACGAACAGGTTGGGGTCGAAGCTCGGCTGGCTGACCATCGCCAGCACTTCACCGGTACTCGGGTCCAGGGCTACCACCGCGCCACGGCGCCCGCCCAGGGCCAGTTCCGCGGCTTCCTGCAACTTGATGTCCAGGCTCAGGACAATGTCCTTGCCGGGAATCGGGTCGGTGCGCTTGAGCACCCGCAGCACCCGGCCACGGGCGTTGGTCTCGACCTCTTCGTAACCCACCTGGCCGTGCAGCTCAGGCTCGTAGAAGCGCTCGATGCCGGTCTTGCCTATATGGTGGGTGCCGCTGTAGTTCACCGGATCGAGGGACTTGAGCTCTTTCTCGTTGATCCGCCCCATATAGCCCACGGAGTGCGCAAAGTGCGCGCCCTGGGGGTAATGCCGGACCAGCTGGGCCACCACTTCCACACCGGGCAGGCGGAACTGGTTCACCGCGATCCGGGCGATCTGCTCTTCCGTCAGCTCGAACAGGATCGGCACCGGCTCGAAAGGCCGACGCCCCTGCTTCATGCGCTTTTCAAACAGCACCCGGTCTTCCGGAGTCAGCTCCAGCACCTCGACGATCACGTCGAGCACCTGCTGCCAGTCGCCGGAACGCTCGCGGGTCATGCTCAGGCTGAAGCTGGGCCGGTTGTCCGCCACCACCACGCCATTGCGGTCGAAAATCAACCCGCGAGTCGGTGGAATTGGCTGCACGTGGACTCGGTTGTTCTCCGAAAGGGTGGAGTGATAGTCGTACTGGATCACCTGCAGGTAATACAGCCGGGCAATCAGCACACCGATCAGGCAAACCACCATGATGGCGCCGAACACGACACGGCCACGCACCAGACGGGCGTCTTTTTCGTGGTCCTTGATGCGGATCGGCTGGGACATGAGGGGCGCGGGCTACTTGTGGTAAGGGTGCCCGGACAGCACGGTCCAGGCGCGATACAGCTGTTCACCGATGAGAATCCGCACCAGCGGGTGCGGCAAGGTCAGCGGCGACAGCGACCAGCGCTGATCCGCCCGCGCACAGACCTCCGGCGCCAGCCCTTCCGGGCCGCCGACCATGAAATTCACGGTGCGCGAATCGAGACGCCAGCGATCCAGTTCCACCGCCAGTTGCTCGGTGCTCCAGGGTTTGCCGTGCACCTCGAGAGTGACGATGCGCTCGTTATGCCCGACCTTGGCCAGCATGGCCTCGCCCTCCTGACGGATGAAGCGAGCCACGTCGGCGTTCTTGCCCCGGGTATTGAGCGGAATTTCCACCAGTTCCAACGCCAGCTCGGATGGCAGACGCTTGGCATACTCGTGCCAACCCTCTTCCACCCACTTGGGCATGCGTGAACCGACAGCGATCAGACGCAGGCGCACAGCCGTCCCTTATTGCTGGTCTTTGTTGAGCTTGGTGAAGTGCTCGTGGCCATGCTCCGGGCTGTGGTGCTTGCCATCGGCCGCGCGGCTCTGCTCGGCGCCCTGCCACAGACGCTCCAGGTCGTAGAACTGACGAGCCGAGGCGGTCATCATGTGCACGATCACGTCGTCCAGGTCCAGCAGCACCCAGTCACTGTCGCCCTTGCCTTCTTCACCCAATGGGCGCACGCCCTGGGCCTTGACCATTTCACGGACCTTTTCCAGCATCGCGCCGATCTGGCGGTTGGAGGTACCGGTAGCGATGATCATGTAGTCAGTGATGCTCTGCTTGTCGCGAACATCGATCACCAGGACGTCCTGGGCCTTGACGTCTTCCAGCGCGGCGACAGCCACCTTGACCAGATCTTCGCCTTTCATTACTTGGTTAGTCATATAAAACTCGTTTAGCTCGTATGTTTGGAACGCCGCTCAGCACAGGCCGGCAGCGCTCCTTCAGTTCGGCGCACGGTAAAGCCCGTGTGCATCGATATAGGCCAGGACCGCGTCAGGCACCAGGAAACGTACCGACTTACCGCTGGCCAGCAGTTGACGGATCTGGGTGGCGGACACCGCGAGCGGCGTCTGCCAGACGAATGCAATGTGTCCCCCAGGCCCTTGCAGGGCCAAAGGGTCGCTCACCGAACGCGCTGCCAGCAGGTTGCGCAAGGCATCCGGCGGTTCGCTGTCGGCATCCGGGCGTTGCAGCACCAGGATGTGGCAATGCTGGAGTAACTCTTCCCAGCGATGCCAGGTGGGCAGGCCGCAAAACGCGTCCCAGCCCAGTAACAGAAACAACTGGTCATCTGCGGCCAGCTCGGCCCGCATCTGTTCCAGGGTGTCGATGGTGTAGGACGGCTTGTCCCGTTTCAGCTCACGGTCGTCCACCACCAGGGGTGAAACGCCCGCCACCGCACACTCGACCATCGCCAGACGATCGAGGGCCGACACCTGCGGTGTATCCCGATGGGGCGGCCTGGCACTGGGTACCAGGCGCAGCTCATCGAGTTGCATGGATTCCGCCACCTCCAGCGCGCCACGCAAGTGGCCGATATGCACTGGATCGAAGGTGCCGCCCAGCAGACCGATACGTTTGCCCATCAAGTACGCACGTGACCGTCGCCAAAGACTACGTACTTCTCGCTGGTCAGCCCTTCCAGCCCAACCGGGCCACGGGCGTGCAGCTTGTCGGTGGAAATGCCGATCTCCGCGCCCAGGCCGTACTCGAAGCCGTCGGCAAAGCGCGTCGAGGCATTGACCATGACCGAACTGGAATCCACTTCGTTAAGGAAGCGCCGGGCGTCACTGAAGTTTTCGGTGACGATCGAGTCGGTGTGGTGCGAGCCATAGGTATTGATGTGCTCGATGGCCTGCTCCAGGTTGTCCAGCACGCGGATCGAGAGGATCGGCGCGGTGTACTCGGTGCGCCAGTCTTCTTCGGTTGCTTCCAACACACCGGCACCGAGGAGTGCGCGGGTTTGCGCACAGCCACGCAGCTCGACGCCCTTGTCGCGGTAGATCGCGGCCAATGGCGGCAATACGCGCTCGGCAATGGCGGAGTGAACCAGCAGGGTTTCCATGGTGTTGCACGGTGCATAGCGCTGGGTCTTGGCGTTGTCGGCAATGCGAATGGCCTTGTCCAGGTCCGCCGCGACATCGATATACACGTGGCAGACGCCGTCCAGGTGCTTGATCACCGGCACCTTGGCGTCACGGCTGACCCGCTCGATCAGGCTCTTGCCGCCACGGGGCACGATCACGTCGACGAACTCGGGCATGGTGATCAGCGCTCCAACCGCAGCGCGGTCGGTGGTTTCCACTACCTGCACCACGTGAGGCGGCAGGTCGGCCGCCGCCAGGCCCTGCTGAATGCAGGTGGCGATGGCGCGGTTGGAATGGATCGCCTCGGAACCGCCGCGCAGGATGGTGGCGTTGCCCGACTTCAGGCACAGACTGGCCGCATCGATGGTCACGTTCGGGCGCGACTCGTAGATGATGCCGATCACCCCCAGGGGCACGCGCATCTTGCCCACCTGGATGCCCGACGGCAGGTAGCGCATGTCGCGGATTTCACCGATGGGGTCAGGCAGCTTGGCCACCTGACGCAGGCCTTCGATCATTTCGTCGATACGCGCCGGGGTCAGCGCCAGGCGATCCAGCAGGGCCGGTTCCAGACCATTGGCCCGGCCGTTGGCCAGGTCCTGCTCGTTGGCCGCAGTCAGTTCCGGTCGTGCCGCGTCCAACGCATCGGCAGCCGCCAGCAGCGCACGATTCTTTTGCGCGGTGGTGGCACGGGCGATCACCCGGGAAGCCTGGCGGGCAGCGCGACCCAGGCGGGTCATGTAGTCAAGAACGGACTCAGTCATGGTCTGGTGTGGTCTTGGCAAAGAGGAAAGCGGCTGATTATAGCTGTCGCGCCGGCCCACGGACAGCGGTCACGGGCGGATGGTCGAAATGGAGTGCAAATACCCGGCGTTCAGCCTGAATTAAGCCTGGAGTTGTTACCATTGCGTCACCTTTTCCGCCATAACCCTTCGCCACCATGTCCATTCTGACCTCTGCAAAACTGCCAAAAGCCCTGCCGGACGGCTTTTTCGACCGTGATGCCGAGCTTTTGGCCCGCGAACTGTTGGGCAAAGTCATCCGCCATAAAGTCGGCGATCTGTGGCTGTCCGCGCGCATTATCGAAACCGAAGCCTATTACTGCGAGGAAAAAGGCAGCCACGCCTCCCTCGGCTACACAGAAAAGCGTAAGGCTTTGTTTCTGGACGGCGGCCACATCTATATGTACTACGCCCGCGGCGGCGACTCCCTGAATTTCAGCGCCCGGGGCCCTGGCAATGCCGTACTGATCAAGTCCGCCTATCCCTGGGTCGATGAAGTCTCCGGCCCTGCCAGCCTGGCGCAGATGCTGCTGAACAATCCGGACGCCAGTGGCCGGCCGCGCCCCGCGCAAAAGCTCTGCGCCGGCCAGACCCTGCTGTGCAAGGCCCTGGGCCTGAAGGTTCCGGTCTGGGATGCGAAACGCTTCGATCACGAGATTCTCTTCGTCGAAGATGTGGGTGCCGCCGTGCCACACATCCTCCAGACCACCCGCCTGGGCATCCCCCATGGGCGTGACGAACACCTGATGTATCGCTTTGTCGATGCCGCCTACGCCCCCTACTGCACGCGCAACCCTTTGCGTCGCGGCCAGGTCGAAGGGCGCGACTACCTGGTGCTCGGCTGACGCCACCGTCCCACCTCAGCAAAAAACAACAACGGAGTTGAATTTATGGGCCCATGGCTCGACAGCGTGACCGCCTGGCTAACCAGCAACCCCCAATGGCTGGCAGCCGCAGTGTTCATCGTGGCCTGCATGGAATGCCTGGCGATCGTGGGCCTGATCGTGCCGGGCACGGTCCTGCTGTTCGCGATTGCGGTACTGGCCGGCAATGGCGCCCTGTCACTGGGGGAAACCCTGCTCCTGGGTGCTGCCGGCGGATTGCTGGGGGACGTGATGTCCTATCTGCTGGGACGGCATTTCCACCAAGGCATTCGCCGCTTGCCCGGCCTTCGTCATCACCCTGAATGGATCAGCGGTGCGGAAACCTACTTCCAGCGCTATGGCATCGCCAGCCTGCTGGTGGGCCGCTTCATCGGCCCGCTACGACCGATGCTGCCGATGGTGGCCGGAATGTTCGACATGCCGTTCCCACGCTTCCTCGCTGTCAGCCTGCTGGCGGCGGCGGGCTGGTCGCTGGCCTATCTGCTGCCGGGCTGGGCCACGGGCGCGGCGATTCGCCTGCCCCTGCCCGAAGGCTTCTGGCCCCAGGCGGGCATCGTCATTGGCAGCCTGGTGGTGCTTGTCGGCCTGAGCGTCAACAGCAGCCTGCGGCGCCATCGCCGGGCAACCCTGTTGATGTCCGGCCTGAGCCTGCTGATTCTGGCAGGGCTGTTCATCGGCTATCCGTACCTGACGCAGTTCGACCAGGGCCTGATCGCCCTGGTACAGGAGCACCGGGACCCGGCTCTGGACAAGATCATGGTCATGGTCACCCAGATCGGCGAGTTCCGCGCCATGTTCATCCTCAGCGCAGTGCTGACCCTGCTGCTCCTGGCCCTGCGCCAATGGCGCCAGGCCGCGTTCGCCGGAGCGACACTGCTGTGTACTGCCCTGGCCAACACCGGCAGCAAATGGTTCTTCGCACGGGTACGCCCTGAAGTGCTGAGCGAGCCTCTCACCAGTTTCAGCATGCCCAGCGGTCACTCTTCCGGCTCCTTCGCCCTGTTCTTGACCCTGGCAGTTCTGGCCGGCCGTGGCCAGCCACCCCGCATGCGCCTGACCTGGCTGTTGCTGGGCTGCCTGCCGGCGGCCGCCATTGCCTTATCGCGGGTCTACCTGGGGGCCCATTGGCCAACCGACATTCTCGCCGGCGCCATGCTCGCGGCCTGTGTCTGCGCCGCCAGCCTGACCCTAAGCCAATGGCAAGGCCCGCTCAAGCCGATGCCGGCCAGGGCCTGGTGGCTGCTACTGCCGGTCATGCTGTTGATGTGCGGATACATGGCGACACGGCACTTGCCTCACGCCCTGCTGCGGTACGCCTATTAAAAGCGCCAGAGACAAGCTGCGGTCGTCACTACAGGCTGCGGCTCAGGCGAAGAGTTCGCCTTGCAGCTCGTCCAGCAACTGCTGGATGGCATCCAGACGCTGCTGCGGGTCATCCAGTTGCAGCAGGTCGATCTTGTCCTGTTCGGAAAAAGGCAGCAGGTAGGCCAACTGATTGGCCAGTGACAGCTGCCCCGTAGCCTCGACCCCCATATCCAGGGCCTCGACCATCGGATGTTCGGCCAAGGCCTTGAGCAGCGCAATCAGGTCCGCATCCTCATCCTGCAACGGCTGTTCGGGGGCCTCTTCCAGCCATTGCACCCGGGCCACCGTCAGTTGGTCTTTCTGCACTTCGCTTTGCAGAATGCGAAAACGCCGACCGCCCCTGACCCTGATTCCCAGCAGCCCGTTGTCCTGCTGGTGGAAGTCGGTGATCAAGGCTTCACAGCCAATTTGCGCATAGCCCTGGGCGGCCGTACCGACCTCCTCCCCTTCAAGGATGCACACCACCCCAAACCCGCTGCCCTGCTTCATGCAGCGCCCGATCATGTCGAGATAACGCGCCTCGAAAATCTGCAGATCGAGAATGCAATCGGGAAACAGCACGGTATTCAGAGGAAAAAGCGCCAGGTTCATACTTCCTTCCTTAAACCAGCAACGACACCGCCAACGGCAGCAACACTGCCGTGGCCACGCCCATCAGACTCATCGCCAGCGCCGCAAAGGCGCCGCACTCCTCACTTTCCTGCAAGGCCACCGAGGTGCCCACTGCGTGGGCGGTCATGCCCAGGGCCATGCCTCGCGCTTCCGGGCCATGCACCCCCAAACGGTTGAGCAGCCCCGGGCCAAATATCGCTCCGATCACTCCGGTAATCAGCACGAATACCGCCGCCAACGCCGCCACGCCACCAATCTGCTCGGCCACCAGCATGGCAATGGGCGAGGTCACCGACTTGGGCGCCATGGTCATTAGGATCATGTGCTCGGCACCAAACCACCATCCCAGCAGTACGCCCAGGCTGGTAGCCACGACGCCACCCACCACCAGCGTAGCCAATATCGGCCAGAACAATTGGCGGATCCGTCGCAGGTTGAGGTACAGCGGCACCGCCAGGGCTACCGTCGCCGGGCCCAGCAGAATGCTCAGGATTTCGGTGCTCTTGCGGTACTCGGCATAGCTCAGGCCGCAGCCGAGCAGCACGCCGATCACCAGTAGCATGGACACCAGCACCGGCTGCAGGAACATCCAGCGGGTCTTCTCGAACGCCGCCAGCACCAGTTGATAGGCACCCAGCGTGATGCCGATGCCAAACAGCGGGTGATGGATCACCGCGGCCCAGGCCCCCTGCCAATCGAAGATCATTGACTGTCCTCCTGCCGGCCCTGGCGCTTGACCAGGCGCTGCATCAGCACGCCGACAAAGGCCATCGAGATCACCAGGGACAACACCAGCGCGCCGGTAATGGCCCAGAAGTCCGCGGCGATGTCCCGGGCATAGACCATGACCCCCACCGCAGGCGGCACCAGCAGCAGCGGCAGGTAACGCAGCAGGCTGCCAGCCGCGAGATTCAGCGGCTCGCCCACTTCACCGCGCACCACCAGGAAAACCAGCAGCAGCAACAGGCCGATGATGGGCCCGGGAAGCACGGGCAACAGCAGGTGATTGAGCGCCGTTCCGAGCAATTGGAACAGCACCAGCCATGTCAAACCGCGTAACAACATACCGCCTCTCCAGCCAGATCCCGTCGCGCATTATAAGCACGCAGGTGCTATGAACCGGCATTCGCCAAAAGCATGGATGTTTACCGGGAAGGATCGCCATGATGATCTAAAGTGGAAGTTTCAGAGCGCACCACACAACGTCGAATACTAATAAATCGTTGATCCAAGGAGAGTCTCAATGCCCCATGTTCCTGTTGCAGAGCTCAAAGATTATGTCGGGAAGGAACTCGGACGTTCCCCATGGCTCACCATCGACCAGGAGCGCATCAACCTCTTCGCCGAGGCGACCGGTGACTTCCAGTTCATCCACGTGGATCCGGTCAAGGCCGCACAGACCCCGTTCGGCAGCACCATTGCCCACGGTTTCCTGACCCTGTCGCTGATCCCCAAACTGATGGAAGACATCCTCGTGCTGCCCCAGGGCCTGAAGATGGTGGTCAACTACGGCCTGGACAGCGTGCGTTTCATCCAGCCGGTGCCAGTCAATTCCAAGGTGCGGCTCAAGGTCGACCTGACTGACGTCACCGAAAAGAAACCCGGTCAGTGGCTGCTCAAGGCGACCGCCACCCTGGAAATCGACGGCCAGGAAAAACCGGCCTATATCGCCGAGCCGCTGTCGCTCTGTTTCGTCTGAAATCCCTCCGATGCGAAACAGCTCACGCTGTTTCGCTCAACCTCTCTATATATAAGTCACACCGCTGCGGCATACTCGGTCCCCTAATTATCCGGAACCCGTTATGCGCCCACTTGCACCCCTGGTTTTGACCCTATTGCTCAGTGCCTGTGGCGACGGCGAATCGCTGTTGCCGCCCGATGCCCGCCTGCCGGACGGCGGGCGCTATCGAGGCGACCTGGTCAATGGCCTGCTCCAGGGACAAGGGCGCATCGACTACCCCAACGGCAGTTGGTACGCCGGCCAGTTCGACAAGGGCCAGTGGCATGGCCAGGGGGAATGGCACGGCAGCAACGGCGAGGTCTATCGCGGCCAGTTCCAGCAAGGGCTGTTCCATGGTCAGGGCACCCTGACCACCAAGGACAGCAGCTACAGCGGCGGCTTCAAGCTCGGCCGCCGGGATGGCGAAGGCACCCTCAAAGAAGACGGCATGACCTACCGCGGCGAATTCAAGGCCGACCTGTATTCGGGCCTCGGGCGCCTGGAACTGGACGACGGCAGCCAGTACCAGGGCCAGTTCGCCAAGGGCAAGCCCAATGGCGAAGGCCAGCGCAGCGACGCCAGCGGCAACCAGTTCACCGGCAACTTCGTCAACGGCCAGCTGGAAGGCAACGGCACCTTCAACAGTGCCGAAGGCGACATCTACGTTGGCGGCTTCAAGCACAACCAGCTCAACGGCAAGGGCCGCTACGAAAACTCCGACGGCGACGTCTGGATCGGCCAGTTCAAGGAAGGCGCCCTGAGTGGCAAGGGCGAACTGACCGGCGCCGACGGCAGCCACTATGTCGGCACCTTCAGCGACTGGCGCTTCAGCGGTGAGGGGCGGCTAAATCTCAGCGATGGCAGCTTCTACGTTGGCGGCTTCGACAGTGACAACTACCAAGGCCACGGCGTACTGGTACTGCGCGATGGCAGCGTGCAAAGCGGTGTGTGGAACAACGGCCTGCGGGTTCGCGACGCCGATGGCAAGCTACTGCCAGACCCGCTGGAAACTGCGCTGCTGGTCCAGGGCCGCTTGCTCAAGGAAGCCCTCGATACGGTGCCCGCCTCCACCCCGGCCATCGAACTCTACAGCCTGACCCTGGCCGGCGACGGCAAGCAGAGCGTGTTCCTGCGCGAGGCCGACTATGTCAGCAACATGCTCGCCAGTCGCTTCGGCGCCTACGGCCAGATCCGCCTGGTCAATCACCGCGACCACCTGATGAACCGGCCCATGGCCACCCGGGAAAACCTGCGCCGCGCCGCCCAGACCCTGGCCGAACGCAGCGGCCCGGAAGACCTGGTGTTCATCTACCTCACCAGCCACGGCACCAGCGCCCACGAACTGGTGCTGGACCAGCCGCGCCTGGAGCTGGCAGACCTGCCCGCCGATGAACTGGCCACCGCCCTAGCCCCGCTGAAGAACCGCGATAAGATCATCGTCATCTCTTCCTGCTACTCCGGCGGCTTCATCCCGGCCCTCAAGGATGAGCGAACCCTGATCATGACCGCATCCCAGGCAGACCGGGTGTCCTTCGGCTGCTCGGAAGAGGCCGACTTCACCTACTTTGGCGATGCCCTGTTCGCCCAGGCGCTGAACCAGACCGACGACCTGGAGCATGCATTCAAGCTGGCCCGGGGCATCGTTGCCGAGCGTGAGCAGGCAGACGGCTTCGAAGCGTCGGAACCGCAGATCTGGGCGCCCAGAGGCGTCATTGCCCATTGGCAACAATTGCGCAAACAGCAGGCACGAAAGGCCCTGCAGAGTGTCTCTATAAGCAGCAAGGAAGCACAGAGCAACTAAGCTGAAACAGTATCAAGGGGGAATGACCATGTACTTGACGCCTCAGCATATCCTGCTCGCCGGCGCCTCCGGCCTGACCGGGGAGCAACTGCTCGATCGTCTGCTCAACGAGCCCACCATCACCCGCGTCCTCGCGCCCAGCAGACGCCCACTGAGCGAACACCCACGCCTGGAAAACCCGGTCGGCGACCCCGCCGTATTCCTGCCGCAACTCAGCGGCAAAGTGGAAATCGCCTTCTGCTGCCTGGGCACCACCCTCAAGCAGGCCGGCTCCGAGGCCGCTTTTCGCGCGGTGGACCTGGACATGGTGGTGGCCTTCGGCAAACGTGCACGGGAGCTGGGCGCACGGCACCTGATCGTGATCAGCGCCCTGGGCGCCGACCCCAAGTCGTCGATCTTCTACAACCGGGTCAAAGGTGAAATGGAAGAAGCGCTGAAACAGCAGGGCTGGCCACAACTGACCATCTGCCGGCCATCACTGCTGCTGGGGGATCGCATCGAACCGCGCCTGGGCGAACAGCTGGCCGGACCACTGTCGCGGCTGATCCCGGGCAAGTACCGCGGGATCGAAGCCTGCCAACTGGCCCGGGCCATGTGGCGCCTGGCGCTTGAAGAGCAGAGCGGCACGCGGATCGTCGAGTCCGACGAACTACGCAAGCTGGGCAAATGAATCGCTCGCCCCGCAAGCCGCTCCTGCACGCACCTGTAGGAGCCGGCTTGCCGGCGAAGCACTACAACCCGCCCGTTGCCTGAAACCCCACCCCCAATACCGTCAGCACCGACAGCGGCAGCAACAGGGTATCGAGCAGGGCACTGGCTGGCAGATCCACGCCAGGATAGCTCGGTGCCTCGGCGCCAAAGCGGTCCATGGCGCAGCACCCACCCTGCATCGCATACAAGTCCAGGCGCGTCCCCGAATACACCACCGGCGCCCCGGGCTGGGCGGCATTCAAGGTCCGGGCCGTGGCACAGCCGCCCAGTTGCAGGGCGGCCAACAGCACCAGCAGGGACTTACTCATCGCTGCTCAGATGATGCTCGCCCCAGCGCGGCAACATGTCCTGCGGGATGTTCAACAGATTGAGAATCCGCGCGACGACAAAATCCACCAGGTCATCGATGGTCTGCGGCTGGTGATAGAAGCCCGGCGAGGCCGGCAGAATGGTCACGCCCATGTTCGACAACTTGAGCATGTGCTCCAGGTGGATGCTGGAGTACGGCGCCTCGCGAGGCACCAGAATCAACTGCCGGCGCTCCTTGAGGGTCACGTCCGCGGCGCGCTCGATCAGGTTGTTGCAGGCACCGGTGGCAATCGCCGACAAGGTGCCGGTGGAGCACGGCACCACTACCATCGCCGCCGGCGAGCCGGAGCCCGAGGCCACCGGCGACATCCAGTCCTCCTTGCCATAAACGCGGATCTGCCCCGCCGACGCACCGGTGTATTCGGTGAGGAAGGCCTGCATGGTCTGCGGCTTGGGCGGCAGGGTCACATCGGTTTCCGTGGCCATGACCAATTGCGCAGCCTTGGAGATCAGAAAATGCACCTCCCGGTCCTCACGCACCAGGCAGTCCAGCAGGCGCAGGCCGTACTGGGCGCCCGAGGCACCGGTCATGGCCAGGGTGATGCGTTCCGGGCCGTTGTTCATCGCAGCGCCTCGGCCAGTTTGCCGTGCAGGCCGCCAAAGCCGCCGTTGCTCATGATCACCACCTGGGTGCCCGGCTTGGCCTGGCTCTTCACCCGCTCGATGATGCCTTCCAGAGAGTCGCTGACAATCGACGGCACCGTGCACAAGGCCGCCGTGGCGGCCAGGTCCCAGCCCAGGTTGGCCGGGGCATACCAGATCACCTGATCGGCCTGGTTGACGCTTTCCGGCAGGCCATCGCGGTGCGCGCCAAGCTTCATGGAGTTGGAGCGCGGCTCGATGATGGCGATCACCGGGGCATCGCCAACCCGCTTGCGCAAGCCATCCAGCGTAGTGGCGATGGCCGTCGGGTGATGGGCGAAGTCATCGTAGATGGTCACGCCATGCACTTCGGCGACTTTCTCCATGCGCCGCTTCACGCTCTTGAACGCGCTCAGGCCGGCAATGCCCATCGACGGCACCACGCCCACATGGCGTGCCGCAGCCAGGGTGGCCAGGGCATTGGCAACATTGTGCTGGCCGGTCAGCTCCCACTCCACCACGCCCTGGCTCACGCCTTCGAACATCACCTCGAAGGCCGAACCGTCGGCGCTCAGCAACTTGACCTGCCACTGGCCACCGGCGCCGGTAGTCTGCACCGGGGTCCAGCAGCCCATCTCGATCACCCGCTGCAAGGCAGGCTCGGTGGTGGGATGGATCACCAGGCCTTCGCTGGGAATGGTCCGCACCAGATGGTGGAACTGCCGCTCGATAGCCGGAAGATCAGGGAAGATGTCCGCATGATCGAATTCCAGGTTATTGAGGATCGCGGTCCGTGGGCGGTAGTGGACGAACTTCGAGCGCTTGTCGAAGAAGGCGCTGTCGTACTCATCAGCCTCGATCACGAAGAACGGCGTACCGCCCAAGCGCGCGGAGACGGCGAAGTTCTGTGGCACGCCGCCGATCAGGAAGCCCGGGCTCATGCCCGCATGCTCCAGGACCCAGGCCAGCATGCTGCTGGTGGTGGTCTTGCCGTGGGTCCCGGCCACCGCCAGTACCCAACGCCCCTGCAGCACATGGTCGGCCAGCCATTGCGGGCCGGACACATAGGGCAGGCCCTTGTTCAGCACGTACTCCACCGCCGGGTTGCCGCGGGACATGGCATTGCCGATCACCACCAGGTCCGGCGCCGGGTCCAGCTGGGCAGGATCGTAGCCCTGGGTCAGCTCGATGCCCTGGGCCTGCAACTGGGTGCTCATCGGTGGATACACGTTAGCGTCGGAACCGGTGACGTGATGGCCCAGCTCTTTGGCCAGAACCGCCATCGACCCCATGAAAGTGCCGCAGATACCGAGAATATGGATGTGCATAGTCGACCTCGAAAAACATCGGCGCAGGTTAGCGTAGAGGGCTGCAAATCGCACCCATTAGCTGACCGGGAGGTTGCTGCTGGCCTGCGCTGGCGCAAGCCCGACGGGCCAGCAGCGGCCGGCAGCTCGGACTATCGCGCGATGCCGTGCTTGCGCAGCTTTCTATAGAGGGTGTTGCGGCTCACGCCCAACTGCTCGGCGGTATGGGTCATGTGCCAGCGCTGCTGCTCCAGGGCCGCCAGCAACGCCACCCGCTCGGCATCCTCCAGTGGCCGCTCCGGCACCTCTGCTTCCGCTTCGCCCAGCGGCGCCGGGCGGCTGTGGCGGATCAGCGGCGGCAGATCATCCAGGCCAATGCGGCCGTTTTCACACAAGGCCGCCAGGGTACGCAGCACGTTGCGCAATTGCCGCACGTTACCCGGCCAGGAATAACTCAACAGGCTCTGGCGCACCGCGTCCTCCAGCATCACCGGCTGGCCGCCCGCCTCTTCGGCCAGGAGGAAATCCAGCAACTGGGATTTGTCGCTGCGATCGCGCAAGGCCGGCAAGGCGATCTCCAGGCCATTGAGCCGGTAATACAGGTCCTCACGGAAGCTACCGTCGCGCACCCGCTCCAGCAGGTCACGGTGGGTCGCGCTGATGATGCGCACGTTGACCGGTTGCGGCTCGCCGCCGATCGGCACCACCAGCCGATCCTCCAGTACCCGCAGCAAACGGGTCTGCAGGGCCAGGGGCATATCGCCGATTTCATCGAGGAACAGGGTACCGCCATCAGCCTGCTGCAACTTGCCGCGCATGCCCTCCTTGCGCGCCCCGGTAAAGCTGCCGCCGCGATAACCGAACAGCTCGCTCTCGATCAGGCTTTCCGGGATAGCCGCGCAGTTGAGCGCGACAAAGGCCTTGCCCGCCCGCGCGCTGCCCTGGTGCACCGCCTTGGCGAAGGCCTCCTTGCCGGAGCCGGTCTCGCCATTGATCAGCAACGGCACATCGCGCTCGAACACTCGCGAGGCGCGGCGAAAATCGTTTTGCAGGCCGTCATCCCCCAGGCAGATCCCCGAGGGCCGCGCCGGCGCAATGGCCTGCGGTGCCCGCAGCACCGCTGGTTGTGCGGCCGGCTGTGGCTGGCCGCGCAACAAGGCGAACAGGCGTCGCCCGTCCCGGGTGCGCAATGGCCAACTGGCGCTGGCATTGATACTGGCGCGGCCGAGCAGTTCATCCAGGGAGCAATCGAAAAAGCTTTCCACCGGCTTGCCCAGCAACCCGCCACGAATATGCCCCAGCAGGTTCAGGGCGCTCTGGTTCACCGCACAGATCCGGCCATCGCCATCGAACGCCAGCAGGCCCTCGCTGAACAGCCCCACCGACTCCGCCTGCAGATGAAAGCGCAGCAGCCATTGGTTCTCGAAATAACGCAGGAAATAGCAGCTCTCGATCATCTTCGCCGACAGATTGACCAGGGCCATGGTGTGGAACTGGCTCTGCCGGGACACGTCCTGGCGCGCCGACGACACATCCAGCACCGCCAGCAACTCGCCATGGGGGTCGAACACCGGGCTCGCAGAGCAGGTCAGGCCGGTGTGCCGGCCGCGGAAATGCTCGCCCTGGTGAATGGTCAGCGGCTGGCGCTCCACCAGGCAGGTGCCGATGCCGTTGGTGCCCTCCCGGGCCTCGCTCCAATCGGCGCCCAGCCACAGTCCGGCATGCTCGAAGATCTTGCGTTCGCTGGGGGCGGTAATGCAGTTGAGGATCACGCCCCGGGCATCGGTCAGCAGCACCGCATGCCCGGCGCCGGACAGTTGTTGGTGCAGGTTGGCCATCTCGGTGCCGGCAATCTGCAAGACATCTTGCAGGCGCTCGCGGCTCTCCAACAGGCGGCCATGTTCAAGCACCGTAGGGGCCATGACCTGGGCCGGGTCGAGATGATAGTCCTCGAGGCAGCGCAGCCAGGAGCGGGCAATGGAAGGATCGCTGCCCGGGCCCTGCAAATGAGCCTTGCCCTGGGCCACGGTGAGCACCTGCTGGGCATGCCGGCTCAAGTAATTGCTAGTGTGCATTTCTTATTATTCTCCTGCTGCGCTGTCACGCTCAGACGAAATACTGTCGCCACTGCCGGGCTGCAATCGACTATGAAGGAGGAATGCTCATCAGACTTGTCCGACAAGATTCGACACGCGAACCAGCATCCTCCAGGCGCTGCTGCATTGCAATGCCGGCTTGACTCCCGAGTCACAGGTTGTGCCACTTAGGTTACAAACTGTCACTCAAGCCTGTACCGGATCCGTCACAGCGCCCCGTAGCGGTCCCCTCGAAACATCCGCAAACCCTTGATGCATATGGCCTGTAGCACGCTGGCCCGACCTTTGCTCTACGCTTGATATGCGCTACGGCGCGTCCTCCCCCATAAGCATAAAAGCCAGGAGATACCCACCATGCGTTACGCACACCCCGGTACTGAAGGCGCTATCGTTTCGTTCAAGAGCAAATACGGTAACTACATCGGCGGCGAGTTCGTCGCGCCTGTCAAAGGCCAGTACTTCACCAACACCTCGCCGGTCAACGGCCAGCCGATTGCCGAATTCCCCCGCTCCACTGCCGAAGACATCGACAAGGCCCTGGACGCCGCCCATGCCGCCGCTGACGCCTGGGGCGCGACCTCGGTGCAGGCGCGCTCGCTGATCCTGCTGAAGATTGCCGACCGCATCGAACAGAACCTCGAACTGCTGGCCATCACCGAAACCTGGGACAACGGCAAGGCCGTGCGCGAAACCCTGAACGCCGACATTCCCCTGGCCGCCGACCACTTCCGCTACTTCGCCGGTTGCCTGCGGGCCCAGGAAGGCAGCGCTGCGGAAATCGACGGCAACACCGTGGCCTATCACATCCATGAACCCCTGGGCGTGGTCGGGCAGATCATTCCGTGGAACTTCCCGATCCTGATGGCCGCCTGGAAACTCGCCCCGGCCCTGGCAGCGGGCAACTGCGTGGTACTCAAGCCCGCCGAGCAGACCCCGCTGGGCATCACCGTGCTCATGGAAGTGATCGGCGACCTGCTGCCACCCGGCGTACTCAACGTGGTGCAAGGTTTTGGCCGCGAAGCCGGCGAAGCCCTGGCCACCAGCAAGCGCATCGCCAAGATCGCCTTCACCGGCTCGACTCCGGTGGGCTCGCACATCATGAAGTGCGCCGCCGAGAACATCATTCCGTCCACCGTGGAACTGGGCGGCAAGTCGCCGAACATCTTCTTCGAAGACATCATGCAGGCCGAGCCCAAGTTCATCGAAAAGGCCGCCGAAGGCCTGGTGCTGGCATTCTTCAACCAGGGTGAAGTCTGCACCTGCCCATCCCGCGCCCTGGTGCAGGAATCGATCTACGACGAATTCATGCAAGTGGTGATGAAGAAGATCGAGCAGATCAAGCGTGGCGACCCACTGGACACCGACACCATGGTCGGCGCCCAGGCTTCCGAGCAGCAGTTCGACAAGATCCTCTCCTACCTCGACATCGCCAAGAACGAAGGTGCGCAGCTGCTCACCGGCGGCAAGGTGGAAAAACTCGAGGGCGACCTGTCCAGCGGCTACTACATCCAGCCGACCCTGCTCAAGGGCACCAACAAGATGCGCGTGTTCCAGGAGGAAATCTTCGGCCCGGTGGTCAGCGTCACCACCTTCAAGGACGAAGCCGAAGCCCTGGCGATCGCCAACGACACCGAGTTCGGCCTGGGTGCCGGGGTCTGGACCCGCGACATCAACCGCGCCTACCGCATGGGCCGCGGGATCAAGGCCGGCCGCGTCTGGACCAACTGCTACCACCTGTACCCGGCCCACGCCGCGTTCGGTGGCTACAAGAAATCCGGCGTCGGCCGTGAAACCCACAAGATGATGCTCGACCACTACCAGCAGACCAAGAACCTGCTGGTGAGCTACGACATCAACCCGCTGGGCTTCTTCTGATCGATCCTCCCGGCGGCCCAGGCCGCCGGGAGGCCTTTTCGCGGCCCTGCCGCACAGGTTCACCTGCTCTGATCCGGTGCCGACGGCTTGCCGGACGGGACACTGCTGTCGGAAGTTCTGCGCCAAACCAGTCGTGCACAGACCCTGCTTGAAAAACAATAACAAGGGACAAACGCAATGGATCAGATCGGCAACTACGTGCTCTACCTCATCATGCTCTGCGCCGTACTTGGCGCCTTCGCCGCCATTTATGACAGCGAGCGAGGCCTGGGCAAGGAATTCATGGAAGGCATCCACGCCACCGGCTACATCTTCGTGCCGGCCGCGGGCATCATGGCCTCCATCCCCTATCTCACCGTGGTCATCGAAACCGTCTTCGGACCGTTCTTCAATTCCCTGGGAGCCGATCCGGCCCTGGCGGCGACCATGATCATCGCCTCGGACATGGGCGGCTATCAGCTGGCCTCGGCCCTGGCCGCCAGCAAGGAAGCGCTGGTAATGGCGCTGATCACCGGCTTCATGGGTGGCGCCACCATCGTCTTCTCGATCCCCATGGGCCTGGCGATGCTCGACAAGCGCGACCACAAGTACATGGCCCTGGGGATCATGTCCGGGATCCTCACCATTCCCGTGGGCGTAATGATCGCCAGCCTGATCCTGGCCTTCAGCAACCCGCAGGTACGCGAACTGGTCAGCACCAGCGGCGAAGCCAGCTACCAACTGGCCCTGGGCCTGGGCAGCATCTTCGCCAACCTGCTGCCGATCCTGATCTTCGTCGTGGCCCTGGCCCTGGGCCTGCGCTTTTTGCCGGACATGATGATCAAGGGTTTCATCATCTTCGGCCGGGCCATGGACGCGGCGATCAAGCTGGTACTGGTGTTCTCCATCGTCGAGTATTTCACCGGGGCCTTCTCCGCGGTGTTCGGCGGCTGGGGCTTCCACCCGATCATCGCCGACGCCGAGGACCAGACCCGCGCCCTGGAAACCGCCGGCTACATCGGCATCATGCTGGCCGGCGCCTTCCCCATGGTCTACCTGCTGCGCAAGTACCTGGGCAAGCCCCTGGAAAACCTCGGCGGCAAGATCGGCCTCAGCGCGGTAGGCAGTGCCGGCATGCTGGCCACCATCGCCAACATCCTGGCCATGTTCCGCCTGGTGCGCTTCATGCCGCCCAAGGACAAGGTGGTGAACATCGCCTTCGGTGTCTGCGCCGCCTTCCTGCTGGGGGACCACCTGTCCTTCACCGCCAACTTCCAGCCGACCATCATCCTCCCGGTATTGATCGGCAAGATCAGCGCCGGCTTCGTCGCGGTGGGACTGGCCTATTGGCTGTCGGTGCCCAAGGCCCTGCAACTGGAAGCCCAGGACCGGGCTGCCGGAATCATCGGCGAAGGCGAGTACCTGGGCGGCACGGCCCTGGAAACCCCGGAACCGGCAGGCCAGAAGGCCACGGCCTGACTCCGGCGCGGCGAGGAACGCCTGCATGCAAGCCTTCACCGGCGGCGCCCAGGTCTTGCTGCTGGGGCTGGACTTCGGGTCCACCACCAGCAGCGTGCTGATTGCCCAGGCCAGCCTCAGCAGCCACTGCATCACCGGGCGCATGGCCCTCAACGAACCCCGGGTGCTGTTTCGCGGCGACCCGGTGTTCACGCCCTTCAAGGACGAGGTCATCGATGAAGCCGCGATCCGCGGCCTGATCGAAACCTGGCTTGAACAGGCGGACGTGCGCCCGCAGCAGTTGTTTTCCGGCGGGGTGATCATCACCGGGCTGGCGGCCCGGCGGCACAACGCCCAGGCCCTGGCGCAACTGGTGGGGCAACTGATCGGTAACGCACTGATCACCCGTGCCGACGATGGCGGGCTGGAGTCCTGGCTGGCGTTCATGGGCAGTTGCTCGGCCCTGAGCCGCTTTCACGCGCAGCAGCCCATGCTCAACCTGGATATTGGCGGTGGCACCACCAATGCCGCCTGGGGCCTGGAGGGCAATGTGCTGGCCAGCGGTTGCCATTTCATCGGTGCCCGGCACCTGCAATTCGAGCCGGGCAGCTATCGGCTCAGCGGAATGTCGGAGTTCGGCCGGGCCCTGCTCGATCACCTGGCGATTGGCAAAACATCCGGGCAACTCCTCGACAGCTCACAACTGCAGGCCGTGCTGGATTGGTACATCGACGCCCTGCTGGCGCTCGTGTCGGGGGACCGAGCGTTCTTCGCCAGCCCGCTGGGCCGGTTGACGGAGCAACTGCCGCTGAACCTTCCGGCTCACGAACCTGATGTGGCGCTGACCTTTTCCGGTGGCGTCGGCGAGTTGCTGTATCGGCACTTGCAGGGTGAAACCCTGCCCGGCACCACCCACTACGGCGACCTGGGCATCGACCTGGCCCTGGCCATTGCCCGCCAGCCGCGGCTGGTGCGTGACGCCCGCCGCCTGGTCCCGGAAAACCGTGGCCGGGCCACGGTCTACGGGCTGACCCTGCACAACACCGAAATCTCCGGCAGCACCTTGTTCCTGCCCCGGCCCGAAGCACTGCCGCTCAAGGACCTGCCCATCGTTGCCCGTCTATCGGTGCGCGCCTCCCGGCAGCAACTGGAGGCGGCCCTGGAACTGGCCCTGAGCAGCCGCGACGGTGCCTGCCTGCAACTGCTCGATGGCGGCCAGGCGCCAGGCCTGGAAGAAATACGCCACCTCGGCGCCCTGCTGTGCCGGGCCCTGGGCACTGCCCGCCCGGCTCCCCAATGGCCGCTGGTGCTGCTGTTGGAGAGCAACGTCGGCAAGGTCCTGGGCAACTACGCCACGGATTGGGGGCGCAGTTCTTGCAACCTGATCGTCATCGACGAAGTACGTGAACGTTCGGCGCACTTCATCAATCTGGGAACACCCCATCAGCACATAGTGCCCGTCGCCTTTTACGGTGTGCACTGATGCCGATGCCGGCCAAGGAGAGTCTTGCCATGTCACTCACCGAACTGCAGCACATCCGCCTTCCCGTCGTCCCGGCCGAACGTGGCTACAGCACCCGGGTGCTGGATCGCCAGATCGCCTTCGACAGCCTAAAGGCGGTGCTCGGCGCCGCCGACATCAGCAAGGCCGGGGACCGTGTGGCGGGGCTGGCCACCGTGGATGAAATCACTCGCGAAGCAGCGCGCAAGGTGCTCTCGGAACTGACCCTGGATCACTATTTCCAGCACCCGCTGACCGACCGCCACGGCCATATCGACAGTGTCATGCAGGTCAACTACGACATCGACCACGAAGTGTTCGGGGAAATCGCCCCTCTTACCCTGGGCGCCCTGAAAGATCGCCTGCTGCGCAGCCACGGCACCGAAATACGCCGCATCGGCCGCGCCCTGACCGGGGTGATGGTGGCCGCCCTGGCCAAGCTGCTGGATGTGCATGAACTGATCCTGCTGTCGAAAAAGCTCAAGAGTGGCGCGGCCGCCAAGGCCCGAACCCTGGTGGGCCTGCCCGGCACCCTGTCGTCGCGCCTGCAGCCCAACCATCCCACCGACAACCTCAGCGGCATCACCCTGCTGGTCTACACCGGCCTGAGCATGGGCTCGGGGGACGCGTTGATCGGCCTCAACCCGGCCATCGACACCGTGGACAACATCAGCGCCACGCTCCACCACCTGGACAAGCTGCGCCGGGAAACCGGAGCACCCACCCAAATCTGCGTGCTGTCCCATATCAAGACCCAACTGGCCTGCCTCGACCAGGGCGCTCCAGTGGAGATCATGTTCCAGAGCCTGGCGGGCACCGAACGTACCCTGACCGACGAGTTCGACGTTACCGTGCAACTGCTGGACCAGGCCTGGCAGACCATGGCCGAGCGCGGCCCGCTGCGGGACGTGGCGGAAAACTTCATGTACTTCGAGACTGGCCAGGGCAGCGAGCTGACCTACGGCAAGCACGAAGGCATCGACATGACCACCTGCGAAGCCCTGTGCTACGGGCTTGCCCGGCGCTACCGGCCGTACATGGTGAACAACGTCACCGGCTTCATCGGCCCGGAAACCCACCTCGACAACTTCGAGATGACCTACTCCTGCCTGCAGGACCAGTTCATGGGCAAGTTGCTGGGTCTGCCCATGGGCATGGCCCCCTGCTACACCCTGCACTCGCAAGTAACCCTGGAAGGCCAGCAGATGGCCACCGAGTTGCTGACCGCGGCCGGGGCCAACTTCTTCATGGACGTGTACCTGAGCACCGACCGCATGCTCGCCTACTTCGACACCAGCGCCCACGACAACCAGACCCTGCGCGAGGTGCACGACCTGGCACCGGCCCCGGAATACCTGCGCTGGGCCCTGGGCAAGGGGATTTTCCAGGAAGACGCCCACGGCAACGTGGAACGCGGGCCGAACTGGGGCAACCCGAGGATTTTCTGCCAGTCGGACATCGACTTCCAGCGCCTGCTGGAATCCACCCCGGCCACCTACGGCTTCGACAACGCCGGACCGCGCCCGGCCAACAGCGTGTCGCGTACTGTGCGCGCCAACCTGGCAGTGGCCCGCGAGGCAATCTACGTCGACTTGCGCCCCAGCGAAATCGGCGCCATTGCCCTGCGTGAGTTGCGCACCGCCGCCCCGGACAAGCTGGCCCATCTGCAAGACCCGGAGCTGGGCGCGCGGCTGACCGAGGAAGTGCTGCGGCGCCTTAAACCGGAATACAACGACGTGCAGATCGTGATTTCCGACGGCCTCAGTGCCGAGGCCATCCACCACAACATTCCCGAGCTGCTGCCGGTGCTGCTGGACGGCTTGCACAGCCGCGAGCTGCGCATCGGCCAGCCGATCCTCGCGCCCTATGGCCGGGTCAAGCTGGCGGAGTCGGTGGGCGAGGCCCTGCAACCCCAGCTGATCATCGTGCTGATCGGCGAGCGGCCCGGCGGCGATGCCCTGGCCTCACGGAGCATGTCCGCCTACCTGGGCTACCGCCTGCCGGACGAGCAGGCGCGCCGCGCCGCCGCCCAGTTCAGCGGCAATGCCGACATTCGCTATGAATACACCGTGATCTCGAACATCTACAGCGGTGGCCTGCCGCCGCTGGAAGGCGGCAGCCTGGTGGCGGAAAAGGCCTTTGCCATCCTCCATCACCGGGCTGCCGGCAATCGTCTGGAAAACCTGCTGAAGAAGGTGGCATCCTGATGATCCGCCAGCACTCGGCAACGCCCCTACATCGTTGAAACGGAGACTGAGATGGCCCAATTTTCCCACAGCGTAGGTTCTCAGACCTATCGCTTCGACAGCCTCAAGGACGTCATGGCCAAGGCCAGCCCGGCCCGTTCCGGCGACTTTCTGGCCGGGGTTGCCGCCCTCAACGACGGCGAGCGGGTTGCCGCCCAGATGACCCTGGCGGATATCCCCCTCAAGCACTTTCTCGAAGAGGTGCTGATTCCCTATGAGTCCGACGAAGTCACCCGGCTGATCATCGACACCCATGACCGCGAGGCCTTCGCCACGGTCAGCCACCTGACCGTGGGCGGCTTTCGCGACTGGCTGCTCAGCGACTCCGCCGACGAACAGAGCCTGCGGGCCCTGGCGCCGGGCCTGACCCCGGAAATGGCAGCCGCGGTGTCGAAGATCATGCGCGTGCAGGACCTGATCCTGGTGGCGCAGAAGATCCGCGTGGTGACCAAGTTTCGCGGCACCCTGGGGCTGCGTGGACGCCTGTCCACCCGCCTGCAGCCCAACCACCCCACCGACGAGCCGGCGGGCATCGCCGCAAGCATTCTCGACGGCCTGCTGTACGGCAACGGCGACGCAATGATCGGCATCAACCCGGCCACCGACAGCATCGCCTCGATCTGCGCCATGCTGGAAATGCTCGACGCCATCATCCAGCGCTACGAGATCCCCACCCAGGCCTGTGTGCTGACCCACGTCACCACCTCCATCGAGGCGATCAATCGCGGCGTGCCCCTGGACCTGGTCTTTCAATCGATTGCCGGCACCGAAGCGGCCAATGCCAGCTTCGGCATCAACCTCAACGTGCTCCAGGAAGGCTACGAGGCGGGCCTTAGCCTGAACCGCGGCACCCTGGGGCAGAACCTGATGTACTTCGAGACCGGCCAGGGCAGCGCCCTGTCGGCCAACGCCCACTTCGGCATCGACCAGCAGACCTGCGAAACCCGCGCCTACGCCGTGGCCCGGCACTTCAAGCCGTTCCTGGTCAATACCGTGGTCGGCTTCATCGGCCCCGAGTACCTGTACAACGGCAAGCAGATCATCCGTGCCGGCCTGGAAGACCACTTCTGCGGCAAGCTGCTGGGCGTGCCCATGGGCTGTGACATCTGCTACACCAACCACGCCGAAGCCGATCAGGACGACATGGACAACCTGCTGACCCTGCTGGGCGTGGCAGGAATCAACTTCATCATGGGCATCCCCGGGTCCGACGACATCATGCTCAACTACCAGACCACGTCCTTCCACGACGCGCTCTATGCCCGGCAGACCCTTGGCCTGAAACCCGCTCCCGAATTCGAGCAATGGCTGGCCAGGACCGGCATCTTCACCCAGGCCGACGGCAAGGTGCATTTCGGCAACAACCTGCCGCCGGCTTTCCGCCAGGCGCTGGCCCAGTTGGGATAAGGAACAGGCTCATGCAAAAACACCCCACCGATTCGCAGAACCCCTGGCTGGAACTGCGCCGCCTGACCCCCGCGCGCATTGCCCTGGGCCGTACCGGCACCAGCCTGCCCACCGATGCTCAACTGGACTTCCAATACGCCCACGCCCAGGCCCGGGACGCCGTGCACCTGCCCTTCGACCACGCCGGCCTGAGCGCTCAATTGGCCGAGCGCGGCCGTGACAGCCTGCTGCTGCACAGCGCCGCCACCGACCGCCACAGCTACCTGCAACGCCCCGACCTGGGACGCCGGCTCAGTGACGACTCGGCCCAGGCCCTGCGCGACTATGCCAGCGCCCATCCCGGCGGGTTCGATCTGGCAGTGGTGGTAGCCGACGGCCTGTCGGCCCTGGCGGTGCATCGCCATACCCTGCCATTTCTGGCACGCATGGAGGAACAGACCGCCGCCGAAGGCTGGTCGCTGTCGCCCGTGGTGCTGGTGGAACAGGGTCGGGTGGCGGTGGCCGACGAGGTCGGGCAACTGCTGGGGGCGAAGATGACGGTGATCCTGATCGGCGAACGCCCGGGGCTCAGTTCCCCCGACAGCCTGGGGCTGTATTTCACCTACCAGCCGAAAATCGGCCTCACCGACGCCTATCGCAACTGCATCTCCAATGTGCGCCTGGAGGGCCTGAGCTACGGCATGGCCGCTCACCGCCTGCTCTACCTGATGCGTGAAGCCTGCCGCCGCCAACTGTCGGGGGTGAACCTCAAAGACGAGGCGCAAGTGCAGACCCTGGACAGCGACGAGCCGGCAGATATGAAGGGCAACTTCCTCCTGGGCCCGCCCCAAGCGTGATTTTGCAAGACGATTGCGCTTTTTCGCCGCTTTGGGCAGCATCGCAACACGGCTGCCCGAGTCATCCAACCTGTGCCGTCACATCCACTTGAAGTTGAGAGCCACCATGCGGATTACTCAAGCAACCCTCGAGCACCTGGATCTGTTGACCCCCTTATTCGTCAAATACCGCGAATTCTATGGCGCACTGCCCTACCCGGATTCGTCCAGGGCCTTCCTGGAAAAACGCCTGCGGCGCAAGGAATCGGTGATCTACCTGGCCCTGGCCGACGACGACAGCAACAAATTGCTGGGCTTCTGCCAGCTGTACCCGAGCTTTTCCTCCCTCTCCCTCAAGCGTGTGTGGATTCTCAACGATATCTACGTTGCCGAAGACGCCCGGCGCCAGCTGGTGGCGGACAACCTGATGCGCACCGCGAAGAAGATGGCCAAGGAAACCAACGCCGTGCGCCTGCGGGTGTCCACCAGCAGCAACAACGAAGTGGCACGCAAAACCTACGAGTCCATGGGTTTTCGCGAAGATACCGAGTTCAAGAACTACGTCCTGCCCCTCAGCGACGACTGACTCTGCAGACAGCGGCCCCAGGGCCGCTTTGGTATTTCCGCCCCTGACGCGCGCCCTCCCGGCAACCTACCAAGCACCGGCCAAGCCGAAACGCCCCGCTACAATCTGAACACGCATTTCACTTGTCAGCCCTTATAATGCCGACCTTTTCGGATCGTAAGAAAAGCTACACACCCCTGTAGTCCCTTTCTCCGAGTCATCGCACAGGCCTGCCGAGCCAGGCTGTCATCACAGGTGCCCCAATGGATTTCAACCCGATCGACCTAATCCTTCATCTCGACGTTTATCTCGACATGCTGGTGACCAACTACGGGCCCTGGATCTACGCCATCCTGTTCCTGGTGATTTTCTGTGAGACGGGCCTGGTGGTAACCCCCTTCCTGCCCGGCGACTCCTTGCTGTTCATCGCCGGCGCGGTGGCCGCAGGCGGCGGCATGGACCCGGTGCTGCTGGGCGGCCTGCTGATGCTGGCGGCGATCCTTGGCGACAGCACCAACTATGTGATTGGACGAACGGCAGGGGAACGGCTGTTCAGCAACCCCAACTCGAAGATCTTCCGTCGCGACTACCTGCAGAAAACCCACGACTTCTATGAAAAGCACGGCGGCAAGACCGTGACCCTGGCGCGCTTCCTGCCGATCATCCGCACCTTCGCGCCCTTCGTCGCCGGCGTGGCGCGCATGCCTTACCCACGGTTCTTCGCTTTCAGCGTGGCCGGCACCATCCTCTGGGTCGGCGGCCTGGTGACCCTGGGCTACTTCTTCGGCAACGTGCCCTTCATCAAGAAAAACCTCTCGCTGCTGGTGGTGGCCATCATCCTCCTGTCCCTGGTGCCGATGATCATTGGCGTACTGCGCAGCCGTTTTGGCCGCAGTACCGAAAAAGCCGAAACCCGCTAAGCACCATGTGGTCCCTCAGCGCCTGGCGCCGCAAGCGCCGGCTGGCCAGGCACCCGGTCAGCGATGAAACCTGGCAGCGGGTACGCCAGCACCTGCCCTTCCTCGACGGCATCAGTGCCGCCGAGGACCAGTGGCTGCGCGAGGCCAGCGTGCTGTTTCTCGACGACAAGCACCTCACCGCCCTGCCCGGGGTCGAGCTGCATCAGGAACAGCGCCTGCTACTGGCGGCCCAGGCACAGCTGCCGCTGCTGCACCTGGGGGACCTGAACTGGTATCAGGGCTTCCACGAAATCATCCTTTACCCCGACGACTTCCTCAGCCCGCAACGCCATCGCGACGCCAGCGGTATCGAGCACGAATGGGATGGCGAGCACAGTGGCGAAGCCTGGCAGCAGGGGCCGATCATCCTCGCCTGGCCCGGAGTCCTGGCCAGCGGTGGCTGGGAAGCCTACAACCTGGTGATCCACGAACTGGCCCACAAGCTGGACATGCTCAACGGCGACGCCAACGGCCTGCCGCCGCTGCACAGCGACATGCGGGTCAGCGAGTGGGCGCAAGTGATGCAAAGCGCCTACGACGACCTCAACCACCAGTTGGACCGCAATCCGGACGCAGAAACCGCCATCGACCCCTACGCCGCGGAAAACCCGGCGGAATTCTTCGCCGTCACCAGCGAATACTTCTTCAGCGCCCCGGACTTGCTGGTGGCGGCCTATCCGAAAGTCTATGCACAACTACAGCTGTTTTATCGGCAGAATCCACTGGCCCGGTTACAGCAACTTCAAGCAGAAGATCCGGTCTATCAAACGCACCACTAATGTCCTGTCGCGCTATTTAAGCTGTTCATCTGAAGACCGGTTACCTGACAACCAGGCCGCCGGTCGCTCGGTAAACCCGAACACGCCCGCGACACAGTACAACCAAGGTTCTACGACCCTTGGTACGTGGCATCGGTAGCGGAGTGTGTCTATAATCGCCGCCACTTTTTGGTCAATCCGGCCAAGTCATTTGGTCAACTAACGGGGGCAACGCCCAATGAGCTACAGCAAGATTCCGGCGGGCAAAGACCTGCCGAACGACATCTACGTCGCTATCGAAATCCCGGCCAACCACGCGCCGATCAAGTACGAAATCGACAAAGACAGCGACTGCCTGTTCGTTGACCGCTTCATGGCCACCCCGATGTTCTACCCGGCCAACTACGGCTTCATCCCCAACACCCTGGCTGACGACGGCGACCCCCTCGACGTACTGGTCGTGACCCCTTACCCAGTAGCGCCAGGCTCGGTGATCCGTGCCCGTCCAGTGGGCATCCTGAACATGACCGACGACGGCGGCGGCGATGCCAAAGTGATCGCGGTACCACACGACAAGCTGTCCCAGCTGTATGTCGACGTGAAGGAATACACCGACCTGCCAGCCCTGCTGCTGGAACAGATCAAGCACTTCTTCGAGAACTACAAAGACCTCGAAAAAGGCAAGTGGGTGAAGATCGACGGTTGGGGCAATGCCGATGCAGCCCGCGCCGAGATCCTGAAGTCGGTTGCTGCCTACAAAGGCTAAGAAGCAGCGTTAAGCTTCGAGCGACAAGCTTCAAGAGAAAGCCCCGAGTGATCGGGGCTTTTTCGTACCTGTTCCCCCATCGCAGTCGTCTTGCCAGCCAACAAGGCCGCACCAAACACGCATCCGGCAACAAATTCCCACGCACTATTTTCGTCCCGAGGGCCTCTGGATAGCGCTTCGCACTGGGAATTGCCGGCGAATATGCGTATGCTGCGCCCCACATTTGTGCGTCGACCCTTCCTGCGGTCAGATCGCCCGACGAAGCGGATGACTTTCCTGCCCAGTCCCACAGCCAGCCGCAAGAGCTGGGTGTACGTTTTGAAGGCTGGTGCGGTTTACCAAAAATGAACCAAGCCAGTCCCCGAGAAGCCGGCCACAAGCCGGCTTTTTAATTACACCGAAATAATCCTACCCAATTCTAAAATCTCCCTGATAGCCTATGCACAAAAAGGTCTGGAACCAACAAAGTACGGGGCAAAAAACACCGAGCACCGCCTAGCCCCCCCCTGCTACAGGTCATATCTGCAGTTTTTCTAGGAAAGGATTATTTATGAATGTCACCGTTTTCGGCACGGGCTATGTTGGGCTTGTCCAAGGAGCTGTGTTGGCTGAAGTGGGACATCATGTGGTGTGCGTTGATGTTGATCGAAATAGAATCGAAAACCTGAAAAAAGGAAAGATTCCGATCTATGAACCGGGTCTAGAGACCCTAGTAACAAATAACTACGCGGCTGGTCGCCTACAGTTCACGACCGATGCAGCCGAAGGTGTGATGCATGGTGACATCCAGTTCATCGCGGTAGGTACACCTCCCGACGAGGATGGCTCAGCCGACCTCAAATACGTCCTGACGGTAGCTGAAACCATCGCGACAAACATGCAAAACTCGAAAATCATCATCAACAAGTCGACCGTACCAGTAGGTACAGCTGACAAAGTGGGGGCGTGTGTTGCCACAGCCCTCTCCAAACGCAACAGAGCTGATCTTGGTTTCGATGTTGTTTCAAACCCAGAGTTTCTGAAAGAAGGTTCTGCGGTAGCAGACTGCATGCGTCCTGATCGTATTGTGATTGGAACGGCGAGCAAACGCTCTGAAGATGCTATGCGCGAACTCTATGCACCCTTCAACCGCAACCATGAAAAAATAATTACCATGGACGTTCGCAGCGCGGAGCTGACGAAATACGCAGCCAACTGCATGCTTGCAACAAAAATCAGCTTCATGAACGAAATGGCCAACTTGGCGGAAAGACTGGGTGCCGATATTGAAATGGTTCGCCAAGGCATTGGTTCCGATCCGCGCATCGGCTATCAATTTATATATCCAGGTGCAGGTTATGGCGGCTCCTGCTTCCCCAAAGATGTCCAAGCCCTGGTTCGAACCGCTGAATCCATAGATTTCGACGCAAGGGTTCTCAAAGCTGTCGAGCATCGTAATAACGAACAAAAGCGCGTCTTATACCAAAAAATACTCAACCACTTTAAGGGTGAGCTAAGAGGTAAGGTCTTTGCGCTTTGGGGTCTGAGCTTCAAGCCCAATACCGACGACATGCGCGAAGCTCCAAGCAGGGTATTGATGGAAGCGCTATGGGCAGCCGGAGCTATTGTTCAAGCGTTCGACCCAGAAGCAATGAGTGAGACGCAGCGGATTTATCAAGACAGGGCCGACCTTCGCCTATGCCTAAGCAAAGAGGCGGCACTGGAGGGAGCGGATGCCTTGGTGATCATTACCGAGTGGCAGGCGTTTAAAGCTCCCGATTTCGGGCTGATTTCAGCGAAACTTAGTCAGCCGGTTATTTTTGATGGTCGGAACTTATACGAACCGACAAGAGCAAGGGACTTGGGCTTTGAATATTATGCAATTGGTCGCTAGTAAAGACTATAAACTCCGTGAATAAGTTAACCTTCTTATTGCATAAGCTCACACCTAAATCTGTTCTTAAAAAATTACAGCTTAGGGCCGACCTACAAGTCATAGCTTACAATAGCGGCTGGCTTCTACTTGACAAAGGCCTTCGCCTCCTACTTGGACTATTTGTTAGTGCATGGGTTGCGCGCTACTTAGGACCAACAGAACTTGGAGAGCTTTCTTATACCATCACTTTGATTGCATTCTTTCAAGCCATAGCAAGCTTAGGTGCGGAATCCATCGTTGTTAGGGATATATCCCATAAAAGCTCCGATGCAGGCGAGATACTTGGCACAACTTTTATTCTGAAACTGATAGTTGGGATTCTATGTTGGCTAACTATAATCGCATTCTTAATTGTAACGAACGGACTCCATGAGCGCATAGTCCTACTAGCAACTCTAGCAGGCTCGGTTTTAGTCTTTCAAGCTGCCGACACAATAGATCTTTGGTTTCAAAGTCAAAATCAAAATCGAAAAACCGTAGTTGCAAAAATGATTGCCTACTTACTATCAAGCAGTACGAAGATTGCACTAATACTATACAAAGCACCCTTGGAAGCGTTTGCAGCAGCTATCGCCCTAGATATGGCGTTTACCGCTATTGGCCTTTATATCATTTACAAAAAATCTGCAAAAAAGAATAGATGGCTTGCAACAAAAAAGTGCGCTCATAGAATCCTTCGAGAGTCATGGCCTTTTATCATTAGCGGGCTATCCATCATGACCTACATGAGAATAGACCAATTAATGATTAAAAACTCTCTCGGAGCCGAGGCTCTTGGACTTTACTCCGCCATGCTCCCACTATCTACTTTGTGGCACGTCATACCAACGACGCTGAGCATCGTTCTACTTCCATTTATATCGAAGAAAAAAATAGAAAGCGCTGAAGCATACAGCAATACACTTCTAAGTATATTCAGATATTTTTTGGCCTGCAGTGTAACAATTGCAATAGCAGTATCAGCACTATCACCCTTCATAATTACTGCACTCTACGGCCCAACATATAAAGACGCCGCCCCGATACTTAGCATTCATATATTTACAATAATACCCGTTTTTCTCGGAGTCGCACGCAGCCTCTGGATTGTAAATGAAAGAAGATCAATGCTATCGCTTTACTCTACACTTATTGGTGGCGCCATTTCTGTAACCTCTAACTGGATTCTGATACCGATACTGGGTATGACAGGAGCCGCGATTGCAGCAGTAGCTTCTTATTTCATCTCAGCAGTTCTCCTAACTGCCATATTTGATCCTAAAATATTCCTTATGCAACTAGGGATTCGACGTTCGGAAAAGTCATGAAAAAAAAACTGAAGAGCATCATAAAAGGCATCTTTAATCGCCACTACTACTCAAATAACTCATACGCACAAGAGGGGGAAGATTTAATTATCGACAGACTTTTAGAGAAAAAAAATAAAGGGTTTTATCTTGAAGTAGGTTGCCATCACCCATTCCGCTTTTCAAATACATACTTTTTCTACAAGAAAGGCTGGAGTGGACTCTGCATTGATCCATTGCCTGGAGTAGGTGAAGAATTCAGTCGCTGGAGAAAACGAGATACCATTATCGAGAAAGGTGTCTCAAGCACAGAAGGCCACTTAATTTATTATATGTTTAATGACCCTGCGCTGAACACTTTCGACGAAGCTCTCGCTAAGAAAAGAGACGGCTTCCACGGATACAGACTTATTGAAAAAAGGAAAATTCAAGTTAGCCCACTTTCCTCCATTATCGAAGATAGCGGCTACAATGGAAAAATTGACTTTTTATCAGTAGATGTTGAAGGCCTTGATCTTGAAGTTCTGCAATCCAACAACTGGGAAAAATATCGCCCCAAAATTGTAGTTGCAGAGTCTCTTTCCCAAGAAGTAGTATTTTTCAAAGACCGCATATATCAATATCTCCAGGACCTGGGCTATAAATTTTATGCAAAAACAGGTAACAGCTTAATCTTTATCGACGCTCGAGGTTAATGTGTACGCACCTGTTATTTTGTTCGTATATAACCGCATCCATCATCTCCAGGTCACGATAGATTCATTAAAGCTTAACAAGCTAGCCCCCAAAACAGACTTAATAATTTACTCGGACGCAGCAAAAAACAAACAAAGTGCAGAGGAAGTATTAAAGGTCCGACTTTACCTCACAAAAATAGATGGTTTTCAGTCAGTCACCATTATTCATCGAAATTCAAATTTCGGCCTCGCCAACTCCATTATTGACGGTGTTAGCGAGACACTAAAAACATATAGACGAGCTATCATTTTAGAAGATGATTTAGTTACAAGCCCGTACTTTCTTAACTACATGAATGACGCTCTTGAAATGTACCAAGAGCACTCTGAGGTCGCGAGTATTCACGGCTACATTTATCCGATAAATAATAAAAACCTGCCTAATTATTTTTTTATAAAGGGAGCCGACTGCTGGGGCTGGGCAACCTGGGACCGTGCCTGGCAACACTTTGAAGCTGATGGAAACCTGTTACTAGAACAAATTAATAACACCCCTGACAAAGCAGACTTTGACTTCTCAGGAGGCTACAACTATACAAAAATGCTTCAAGATCAAGTGGAGGGTAAAAATAACTCCTGGGCTATACGCTGGTATGCATCTGCATTCTTAAGAGGAATGGTTACACTTTATCCATCACAATCATTCGTCCATAATATTGGCAATGATGGCTCAGGCACTCATTCTGAAATTACCAATCATTTTGATGCCGACATTTTGAAGCACTACCCTCCGCTGTCATTAAATAGTACAAAAGAAAATACAGTCGCCCGGGCTCGAATAACAGAATATTTCTACTCAACCAGACCGAGTTTTTTTCGCCGAGCCATTCGTGCAATTATGCGGAGAATACGATGAAGAAAATTATAAAGCAGTTTCTACCGCCAATAATTCTCAGCGTATATAGAGCGATTAAAAGCTCACGTTTCGGCTTTATGGGAGACTACCTATCCTGGCAAGAAGCTGAAGACGAATGCAAGGACGGCTACGCAGCAGGCCCCATCTTTGAGAGCGTCAAACAGGCCGCACTTAAAGTTAAGAGCGGAGAGTATTTTTGTGAGCGCGACTCTGTACTTTTCGACTCCCCCCAATACTCTTGGGAGTCGCTGGCCTGTTTAATGCACGTTGCCGCTCGTTCCTCTGGCGACCTGAATGTACTAGACTTCGGGGGAAGCCTGGGTAGTAGCTATTTCAACAATCGACTGTTTATCTCTGGACTGAAGACACATTGGTCAATTGTTGAGCAGGAACATTTTACAAGCTTCGGTTCAGAACACCTTGAAGACCAGAGTCTTTGCTTCCATAAAACCATTGAAGAAAGTATCAGCGCGCATCAACCAAATGTAATTTTGCTCTCCAGCGTACTGCACTATCTACCTGAGCCGTACGAGTGGCTTGAACGATTACTCTCGGTTGCCCCCCCCTTCGTTTTGATTGATCGAACCCCCATGGGAAAAAATGGTCGAGACATAATCAAAGTACAGCGGGTACATCCATCTATATACTCAGCGAGCTACCCCTGTCGCATACTCGACCTTGACAAGATAATCAGCCATTTGAAAAGCCACAATTATAAAATCCTAGAATGTTTCCCTACACATATTGACGGTGACATCAAAGGCGGTGAGTACATGGGAATCTTTGCTGAAAAACTCGCTTAACTTTCAGCCATCAACTTGCACCCAAACGTAAACACCCAAGAAAAACCAAAGCCTCAGGGATAGCAATATGTATAATTTTTGCACATTATTTGACTCTCGATACATGTCTCGAGGACTTGCCATGTATGAATCCTTGAGCGTCAACTGCCAGAATTTTCATTTATTCATATTCGCATTTGACAAACTATCCTACGAATACCTTTCAAACGAAAATCCTCCTAACGTAACGATAATATCCCTAGAGGAGTTTGAAACCGAGGCGCTGCTCTCAGTTAAGAAAGAGCGTAGCCCAGGTGAATACTGTTGGACATGCACCCCCTTTACTATCCTGCATGTATTAGAGCATTATAATTTAGAAAACTGCACCTATCTGGATGCAGATCTATATTTCTTTTCAAATCCAGTCGTTCTCATTGATGAGATGCAGAGCAACTCCGTCCTGATCACGGAACACCGCTACACAGAGATATACAATCAAGAGACTACAAGCGGAAAATACTGCGTTCAATTCATGACCTTCAAATCCACAAAAGCAGGAATGAAAGCCCTTCGCTGGTGGGCAGAAGCATGCCTAGAATGGTGTTTCGATAGGTTCGAAGATGGGCGCTTCGGCGATCAGAAGTATCTGGACGACTGGACGGAACGCTTCGAGGAGGTTCATGTGCTCTACCATTTAGGTGGTGGTGTGGCCCCTTGGAATGTACAACAATATGCTTTCACTCTTACTGATCAACAGGTAACAGGCACTGAGTTGACTACGCAGCAAGCATTCGACTTGGTCTTTTTCCACTTTCATGGATTTAAGATCCTACCAGATCAGAAGGTTGATCTTGGGGGGTATAGACTCTCCGAAAAAACCAAAAAAATAGTATACCAGCCATACGTAAAGCATCTCATGCAAATTGAGCAGTCTATTCAAACCAAGACGTCAGCCACTGGCAGCCTATCCATCACCAGGCCCGCTCCCAATGACTGGAGGAGCTTCGCACGAAAGTTGCGACAAAAAATAACCGGGTGTTATAATATTCATTTAATCAACTGGTTTTATAGATAATGGCCAAACTGATAGTTATCCCAACATTTACTGATGCACGAGGATCTCTATCAGTAATAGAAAAACAGATACCATTCTCAGTAAAGCGAATTTATTACATTTACAATGTTGTAGGTCAGCGTGGTGGACACCGCCATAAAACCACTAAACAAGCGCTGATTTGCCTGGGTGGTAGTTGTAAAATTTTTGTAGATGATGGAACTGATAAAAAGACCTACACTTTAAATAGCCCTGATCAATGTTTGCTTTTGGATGCAAAAGATTGGCATACAATGCAAGATTTCACCACATCAGCGACTTTACTGGTCCTAGCTTCTGAGTTTTATGATTCATCTGACTATATTGATGAGAAATATCCATGATCGAATATGAAAATCTAGGTCGTCTGAACGCTCCTTTCTTCATGGAGTATGAAAGCGCCTTCAAACAAGTGCTCGAAAGTGGATGGTACGTACTAGGAAAGAATGTCGCTCAATTCGAGTCAGCTTTTGCTGAATATTTGAGTGCGGATTACTGTACTGGTGTCGCCAACGGCCTGGATGCATTAGTTCTTGCACTGCAAGCACTAGACCTCCAAGCCGGAGATGAAGTCATCGTTCCAGCAAATACCTATATTGCAACCGTTATCGCGATTGTGCGCCTTGGCTTAAAGCCTATATTGGTTGAACCTTGTCTTCATTCTTACAACATAGACCCGGGCAAAATCCAAGCCAGTATTACGAAGCGAACTCGTGCCATTTTGGTTGTACACTTATATGGTAAGTCCTGCGACATGGATCCAATTCTAGACATTTGCGCAAAACATGAACTGCGCCTTGTTGAAGATTGTGCTCAATCTCACGGATCGACATATAAAGGTAAAATGACCGGAACCTTTGGTGATTTTGGTTGCTTCAGCTTTTACCCCACTAAAAATCTGGGAGCCCTAGGTGATGCCGGAGCTGTTATAAGTGCCAATAGCGCTCTAGATAGCACCATAAAAAAACTAAGAAACTATGGTTCAGTAAAGAAATACCACAATGAATTAATTGGCTACAACTCTAGACTTGACGAAATACAAGCCGCTTTCCTGAGCATCAAGCTCAAGTCACTAGAAAAAATAAATACGCACAAGCGAGCTCTAGCCGATATATATTTCAGCCATCTCGACGACGCGTTCATCAAGCCTCTTCGCAATGAGAATTTTGGAGATGTATTCCACATTTTCAACATAAGGCATCCCCATCGCGACAAGCTGAAGAGTTATCTCTTAGAGCATGGTGTAGGCACTGAAATTCACTATCCGATCCCTCCTATTGAACAGACTGCCATGAAGGGAATTATTAGTGGAAACTTCCCCATATCCGAGAAAATACACAAAACCACATTAAGTCTACCTATCTCTTTTTTTCATACGAAGGAAGAAATTCTGCTGGTATGTAAAACTGCGAATCACTTTATTGCTGAGCATGGATAAACTCAAAAATAATAGAGCGCGCCTAGAGCATACGCACAGTTATCGACCAATATCTGGCTCTATATCAAGCACTCAAAGTCTACAGTGCCGGGGTGCCACTCTTCTCCTTCATGCTGTTCGAATCGATGCTGTATGTGATCGGCATTGCCTACGTGACCCTGTGCATGACTGCGCTTCAAGGCGGCGGCCTTCTGCGACGCCCTGACCGGTATCGGCAACCGCCGGGCGTTCATGGTCAATGGCGAGCGGATGCTGATCGAATGCCAGCGCCGGGGCTCACCAATGGCCTTGCTGCTGTGCGACCTGGACCATTTCAAGCGCCTGAACGACGCCTACGGTCATCAGACCGGCGACCAGGTGCTGGTCGCATTCAGCCAGGTGCTTGCAGAAGCCCTGGGTACAAAAGACGTATTTGCCCGCATTGGCGGTGAAGAGTTCGCCTGCCTCCTGGCCGCGACCGATGAGCAGGCCGCAGTAACGGTAGCCGAGCGGGTTCGCCAGGCTTTTGCCCGCTTGCCTCTGCTGGAACCCGGGCTGCTCAGCGTCAGCATCGGTGTGGTCAGCAGTGAAACCCGGGGCTACGACCTGCCGCGCCTGTTGTCCCTGGCCGACGAAGCCCTGTATGACGCCAAGCACCAGGGGCGCAACCGAGTGCATACGGTATCGCGCAGCGCCCTGGAGTTGCAGCCGGACTGAACGGCCAGGCCGCCTGGCTCCTGCGTGGTTTTGCCAATCAGCGGGATAACTGTGATACGCCCCCCAAAGGCGGCAAATAAGGCACTTAGCCAGTATTTCCGGCGCCCTTGGGCAAGAATAAACTCGCCGCTCTCCAGGACTCTCGGATGACAAGGAATGTGGAATAAAGAAGCCGCTATCAGTCACTTGAACGCTCACGCTCACGCCGGTAGTACGGGGCGCTGTGCGGCCTATACTCGCCAGGCGATCGAAGCCGGTGGCGGTGGGGTGATTCTGCACAGGAAGCACTCGGCCAAGGACTTCGGCTCATCATTGACTTCTGCCGGTTTCATCGAACAGCCGGCCGGCCAGACGCCCGCAGCGGGCGATGTGGTGATCATCCAGCCCATTCCAGGGCACCCCCACGGTCACATGGCGATGTTCAACGGCACACTCTGGGTGTCAGACTTCAAGCAACTGCACGGTTTCTACCCGGGGCATTCCTACCGGGTGCAGAAACCTGCCTACAAAATCTATCGCCATCCGTAAGGGGTCCTCCATGAGAATGCTGTTCTGCTCGCTTCTGGCAGCGGTCGCGATGCATCAGTCGGTCGCCCTGGCCGACTGCGCCAGTTCGCCAAAGCCCGCAACCCAGGCGTTTTATAGCTGGTACCTGCAAACCTTCAGCGAAGACAAGGATCCGTTGACCGACAACGTGGCGGAAATGAAGAAGTACGTCTCCGACTCGCTGATCACCAAGATCAAGAAACAGATGGCCAGCCCCGACGGCCTGGAAGAGGACTACTTCCTCAAGGCCCAGGACTACATGGATGAGTGGCTGACCCAGATCAAGGTCAGCGAACCACAAGTCCAGGGCTCCAGCGCCAAGGAGCAAGTGACGTTGGGCAACACCCCGGACACCACCCAGATCGTCGATGTGCGGATGATCAAGGACAAGGGCTGCTGGAAGATCGATGAAGTGATTTCCACCGCCGACCAGAGCGATTGACCTACCGCTTCGGCGCTGACTCCGGCCACAGCGCGGGTCGTCCATCCGGGCGATCCGCCATGCTAAGCTGCGCGCCGTTTCGGGCAACGGCCCGGGACCTCCTTCACTGAAAAAGGACTCTCAGTCATGTCGTTGCCGGCCGCAGTACGCCTGCCCCTGTCATTTCTCTCGCTGTTCAGCGTTCTCAGCCTCAGCAGTTCCTGGGCCCATGCCGATGCGCAGCAGGACGTCGCCAAGGGGCGCTGGCAAGGCCTGGCCGGCATGGCCAACCTGTACCTGGACGAAGCCACGCCAGCGGATTTCATCGAGGCCGGGGACAATGAGAAGAGCCAGCACGACAACTACGCCGGCGCCCTCGCCTACTACCTGACCGCTGCCCGCCTCGACCCGAAGAATGCCTACGCCTCCTACCAGGCCGCCGGCAGCCTGGCGGCCATGGACAAGAACAAGCGCGCCGCCGAATACCTCGACCAGGCCCGCGAGCGTGGCTTCTGGCAGCTGGTGCTGCTCAAGGAAGACGACGAACTGGAATCGTTGCAGCAGGACCCGGCCTACAAGAAGCTGTTGCAGGCCGCCGAGAAGAACTACCCGGCCAAGGCCAGGGATGCGGGCCTTGCGGCCTTCAGCATTCCCCAGGGCAAGGCCCCGAGCGAGGGCTGGCCGGTAGTGGTCTGGCTGTCGGGGTTCGGTACCGAAGGCAGCGACGGTATCGACATGCGCACGGACCTTGTGGGGGAAAAAGCCGTGCTGGTGGGCATCAACGGCACTCTCAAGCGCGACGAGCACCAATTCATGTGGCAGCAGCATTCGGTAGCACCGACCGAAGAAGCGGTCAGCGCAGCGCTGAAGAAACTGGAAAAGCAGACCCGTATCGATCGCTCGCGCATCGTCCTGATGGGTTTCTCCCAAGGTGCCGAGCACGCCTCGCACCTGATCGCCGAGTACCCGCAGCATTACAGCGGCGCGCTGCTGCTGTCACCCGGCGGCTACCGGATTCCCTTCGGCGAAACCAAGGCTCGGGACAAGCGCATCGTCATCGTCCATGGCGCCAAGGAGCACGAGAGCAACCAGAAGCTCACCGCCGCCACGCAACAGGCCCTGGAACCCGGCAACCAGGTCCAGAGCCATGAGCATGAGCAAGGCCATACCTTCCAGGACGACTGGCGCCAGGTGTATCCGGGCTACCTGAAGTTCGCCCTGAACCTCTGATGCCAGGTGCCGGGGCTTGAGCCCCGGCTGCTATCACTTGGCCGGAGTCATGGGCCCGGGGGCCTTTACCTGAGTCATCAGGTCATCGTCCCACTGCCCCTCGACCTTGACCTGAGCCAGGGCCCCCAACTCCATGGCCTCGATCAGGTTGTGGTTGAGGTACACGTAGGTGCCCGGCTGCTTGAAGGTGTAGAGCGCCGCCAGGGCGGAACCGCCGGGGATGAACCAGGTCTCCAGGTTGCGTTGCGGGGCGTTGGCGAACTTGCCGGTGGTCCAGACCCAGTCGCCATGGCCGCCGATCAGGTGCGGACGGCTGTCGCGGTTGGCCTGGGAGTGGATGAACAGCACGCTTTCGCCGACCTTGGCGGTCAGGGCGTTGGCTCCGGTCAAGGCGCCGACACGGCCGTTGAACACCACGTGGCTCGGGGTCAGGGTACGCATCACTTCACGGGTGTCCTGGTAGCTGGAGGCCAGGTCCGGGTAGCTCTTGTAATGCCCGTCCTTGTCCTTGGGGATGTACAGGTCGAACTCGCCGATGGTGTAGGCCCGGTCATAGTGCAAGGGCTTGCCGGCAGGGTCCTGCAAGCCTTCGCGCGGCAGCACCATCAAGGTCCCGCTCATGCCCGAAACCACGTGCCAGGGCACCATGCCCGGCGGCGCGCAGTGATAGACGAAGGTCCCGCTGCGGTCAGCCTTGAAACGCAGCACCACTTCCTGCCCCGGCAGCACCTGGGTCAGCGCCGCACCGCCCAGGGCACCGGTGGCCGCATGAAAGTCGATGTTGTGGGGCATGCTGTTGCTGGCCGGATTGCTCAGGGTCAGCTCGACGTAGTCGCCCTCGTGCACCACCAGGGTCGGCCCCGGCATGGAGCCGTTGAAGGTCATGGCCTGCAGGGTGGTGCCCTGATCGTCCACCACCATCTTTTTCTCTTCCACGCTCATGCGGAACTGCACAACCTTCGGCGGCCCGCTGACAGCCTGCTCATGAGCATGCACCTGGGGCGGCGCCACCAGGTCCACCTTGACCCGCTGCAAACCGTCGGCGCCCGCGGCCAACACCAGGCTGGAGGCACAGCTTCCGGCCACTACACAGCACTTCAACCACGATTGAAAAGCACCCATGTTCTGCATTTCCCTGCCAATGAATGGTGATTCATTGCAAGGCAAACACCGGGGGCCCGTATTGTCTCAGGGCAATGAACGGATGGCCGGGAAAGCGCATCCGTTGAGCCCGGTCATGGATAACTGAAACTGCGCACCAGGGTCAGCTCCCCGGGAGCGCGCATCGGCACCACAAAGGTCTCGCTCTTTTCATCCGGCGTGCCTTCCTCGGTAATCACTGTGACCTGGGCGGTGGTCAGGGGCTGCACGGCATTTTCCTGGCCGCCGTCTTCATCGTCGTCACTGCGATAACCGCCACCGTAGTAGTTCACATAGACCAGGTACTGGCCCTTGAGCGGCGCCGGCATGGAGAAGATCTCCGGGCCGTAGCCCGTGGTCACGTCCACATCCAGGGTCGCGCCGTTGGGAGCCACGCGGTCGCCGTACCAGATGTGCGCGCCGTCCGGGGTTACCAGGTGCAGGTCGAGGTCGGTGTTGTCGCTGTCCCAGGACAGCAGCACGCGCAACTTGGGCGGGGTCACGCCACCGCCGGTGTTGAGAAACTGCACGCGCTTGCGCTGCTGGCCATCCGGGCTGCGCACTTCGACGCTGTTGCTGCCGTTGGGGAAGGCGTACGGCCGGTCGAAGCTGCCTTGCTCATCGAACTTGAGCGGCATGCTGACGCCATTGACGATCAGCTTGCCGGGCTCTTTGTTCGCCTTGGGCGCACCCTTGATCTGCCCGCGAATACGCGCGGTATCGGCCTGGCCCTGGGGGGTATTCACCGAGGAGGCCGGGTAGTTGACCTCCTGAATGTACTGTTCACCATCCATGGCTCGAGTGCGCCAGCCGCCCTTGGGGGTGTCGAGCTGGATGCCGCTGTCGGCCAGGGCCATGGGCAGGCTGAACATTCCACAAAGGAACAGGAGGACCGGGGGAGCAGGAAGTTTCATGGCCTATTCCAATAAAAGATGACGGGCGAGCCCTTCGATGTAGGTTTCATCCTGGCCGTTGGGATGAGCTTCAAAGGCCAGGTGCAGGTATTCATGAGTCAGGTCGAGGCGATCTTGCAGCGAGAGCACGCCCCGCACATAGATGCGTTGCCGTTCACGGTCGACGTAGGGCCGGCCGAAACTCAGGCGGCACACGGCGAACTGGCTGATTTCGTTGTAGCCGATCTCTTGCTCCAGCGGTTGGCGCCAGCGCCGGCGCTGCTGCAGCAGCCACTCCTGGGCCGCCGGCAAGGGTTCGCAGGAGGCCACGGGGTTGTCCCAGCGGCTGAGGCTGGCCCGGGGATAGGCGTGCAGCAGGATGGCGTCGTAGCGTTGCCCGGACCGGGCCTGCTCCACGGCCTGCTGCCAGGACAGTTTGTCCGGCGCCTTCAGGTCCGAGTGGTAGGTGACTTGAGTGCCGGCCAGCACCAGGTCGCTGGTCCAGGCGGCAATGGCCCGGGCCTGGGCAGTGGCCGGGCGCGGCGCGACCCGCTGGCGGTTGCTGCTGTCGTCGATGCTCAGGCATTCGCCGCTGCGCCCGGCGTTCTGCAACAGGTAGGTACGGATGGCCACGGCCAACGCCTTGGCGGCCTCCACTGGCTCACTGGTGGCTTCGCGCTGCAGTACCCGAGCGACATATTCCTCACGGTCCAGGCGCGCCACCAGTCGCTGGGCCGCAGGGTCTTGCTGCAGGAACAGCTCGCCGGCGCTGTGGATATCCAGCTGGTTGCCGTTGGCAAACTCCACCCGGTAATCCCCTTGCAAGGCACCCGGTTTAGCCGGCTGGCCGCCCTGGCTGACGCTTTTGAGCGGGTAGCGGGAAAACAGGCTGACCTCCACACAGCGGCCTTTATCCACAGGCGGGTTGTCCGGCAGTTCCTGGTTCAGGGCCTGGGCGTAGTCCTTCAACACCCGTTGGCTGGTGCCACGCCCGCCCCCCCACAGCGGTGTGCCATCCACCAGCCAGCCGGCAAAACCACCCTGGCGCGACTGCGGGTCCTGATCCGCCAGCCAACTCCAGGTCTTGACCCGCAAGCGCCCGCCCAAGGCGCCCACTACTGCGCCGTCGGCGGCATTGAGCACCACATCCAGCAGCACGCGCCGGGCCGTGTCCCGGGCCGGCAACAGCGCCAGTACCTGCAGCAGTTCCGCCACCGGGACCCGGGTCTGGGGCTGCAGCTGGTTGAGGTCCTGCAACCAGTCGGGAGCGTTGCGGGCCTGCCAGTAATGGCGCCAGTCAGCGGCGGACAGTTGCAAGCGCTGGGGCTCGAAATACAAACCGCAGGAACGTACCAGCGCCTGATCACGGGCGATGCTGGCGCCCACCGCACAGCAATAGACCTCTTCCTTGGACTTGCCCTGGCAGGCATAGGCCGGCTCCTGGGCGCCGGTGTCCACCAGCCAGGCGTAGACAAAGAGTTTCCAGACACTGCCCAGGGGCGCTTGCAGATCCTTGGGCAACGGCTCGCGAGACAGAACCTGGGTCTTGCTCAGGCTCACCAGCTCACTGTCCGGGGCGGTTTTCCAGGCCAGGCGCAGAGGCTCGTCCTGGGCCGTCACCCACCCAGGAAGCAAACACAGACATAGCCAGGCCCAGCACCGCACCATGTTATTTGACCGTGACCTGACCCAGGGCCGGGGTGCGTTCCTGAGCCTGATGCTCCGGTGCGTACACCTGGTAGAAACGTGCCGGCGGCAGATTGAACTGGCCTTTCTGGGAGAAGCGAACCAGATGGCGCAGGCGCACTTCGCTGCCGTCGTTCAACGCATCCAGCGGCACCGCGTAGCTCATCTGCCCCGGTTCGGAGCGAGCCTTCTCCAGGGACGCCGCCTCCGTACCGGCCGGGCCGGCCAGCTTGATGCCCCAGGTGGTGCGCTCGACATCGGCGCCCGGCGGCAGCGGCACTTCCAGCATGCCGTACAGCAGCGGCCGGTTGCCTTCGTTGGCGATGATCACTTCGTCCAGGTACAGGCCGTCACTGGCGATCGGCTTGTTGCCCACCGGTTCCAGCTTGAAGGTGAAGGCTTCGTCCCCCGGCACCAGGCGCAACAGGCGGCGGGTGATGTTCACCGGCGACGGCGTGCCCATGTCCAGCTTGCTCAGGTAGCTCACCGACGCCCGCAACGGACGTTCCGGCACAGAGCCCAGGGCCAGTACCGTCGGCACCTGCGCCCCTTGCCACTGCCAGTAGCTTTCACCGCTGGCGCCCTGGCGCTGTTGCCAGCCCTGCCCCGGGTTCAAGGCCACCGCCGGGGTCGACTGGGCGATGCTGCGCTGCAACCAGGTCAGGGCCAGGGCCCGTTCCAGGGTCGATTGCGACGGCAGCAGGCGTTGCAGCAAGGCACGCGCCGCGCCTTGGTCGAACGGTTTGAGCGACAGGCTCAGGGCCTGGGTGAACGGCTGGGAGCTGATATCCAATTGCTGCTGCGCCGCTTCCAGTTGGGCGACGAACGCCGCGGGTGGCGTGACCTTGGCATCCCGCGCCAGGGCCGCGGTCAGCACCCGGGCGCTGGCCAGGCCGAGGGCCGAATCCGGATCGTCCATCACCAGGCTGTCGCTGCCGTTGTCCTGCATGCTGGCTGCCGGGCCGCTACCGGCCTTGGCCAGGTCGTCCATCAGGCCGCTGACCAGGGTGTTGATCGGCAGTTTCATTTCACGGGCGAACGACAGGATCAGCGCCCGTTGCAGCAACGGCGTATTGCCAGCCTGCTTGGCGTAGACCTCCAGCACCCGCTGCCAGTGCTCCGGCGGCAGGTTCAGGTCCAGCACCTTGCTCGCATTCCAGTCGGCGTAATAGGCGTAGGCGGTGAGGAAGGCATCCGGCTCGGCATCTTCGCCCCACCAAGTGAATGCCGCTTCCGGCCCGGCCATGTGCACCAGGCGCAGACGGCTGTTCTGCATCATTAGCCGCAGCCGGTCGCGGATCTGCGGATTGCTGGCCAGCGCCGGGTAGGCAACGCTCAGCGGCAGCAACTGGCTGGCGGTCTGTTCGACGCCGCCATACGGGTATTCCAGCAGGTCATCCAGGGCCGAACGGAACAGCGCTTGCGGGCTGTCGTCCAGGCGCAGGCGAATGTCCGCAGCATCGGCCGGCAGGCCCAGCGGCGTGCTGATGGTGACCACGTCCAGGCTCTGGGTCTGCACGCTCTGCCAGCCGGCCGCACTGCTCACCAGGCGCACCGCCAGGGCATCCACGGTCTTGCCGCCCTGCACCAGCTCGGCGCTCCACTCGCCATTGCCCGGAGCAATGGCCGGCAGCGCCACATAGTTGATGCCGCTGTTGAGGGTCAGCGGCAGGCGCTGGGACTCACCGGCGTAATGGATCACCAGTTCGGCCTTGGTGGGTTGTTCGGACTGGCTGAAGGCGAATACCCCCAGGTCCGGCTTGTCACCCGTGCGGAAGCGGGTCGGACCGCTCCACTTCAGGTACAGGGCCTTGTCGGAACGCACGAACTGCTTTTTCTGCCCCACTTGGCCATCATCGGCGATGGCCCGGGCAGTGATGCGCCAGCGGGTCAGGGAATCCGGCATGCGGAAGGTGAAACGCGCCTTGCCGCTACCGTCGGTGACCAGCTCAGGCTGCCAGGCAGCGGTGTCGACGTCTTCGCGCCGCGGACGCTCCAGTACCTTGACCCCGCGTTCGCTGCGGTTGGCCTTGCCCGGGGCGGTGGGGCTGCCCGGCAGGGCCACGTCGTAGCTGATGAACGACAGGCTGGCGCTGGTGCGCACATTGTTGCGCCGCGGGTGGTAGAAGAACTGGTCGATGCTCGGCGCCACTTCCGGTTGCAGGGCGTAGACCATTTCGTCCACCACGCTGACCGTCAGGTGTGCGGGCACCGGCTTGCCGGCGAACTGGGTAGACAGGTCGACGGTGACCATGTCACCCGGCTGGTATTTGTCCTTGTCGGTATGGATGGCCACATCGATCTGCGGCGTCAGCACCTTGATCCCGGCGTTCTGGAAGCTGTACTCGCCGCCCTTGGTGTAGAGCACGGAAAAGGTCAGGTTCGGCGCAAAGCCGTCCTTCACCGGCACCCGGGCGCGGTATTGGGTGGGGCTGAGTTTTTCCACCTTGAGCCAATCGCCGCCCTTGGACAGCAGCGCCGTGGCCTCGACCTTGTCCCGCTCCAGGGACAGCAGGGCGTCGTTGATCGGCTCCGGGAAGGTGATCAGCGCCAGGGCTTCGTCACCAGCCTTGTACTCGGGCTTGTCGAGGACGATTTCCACGGTGCCCGGCACCGCTTTCACGCCCTCGCCAGTGACCGAGTGGCTGGTGCCGCCCAGTACACGATCGTGCTCGTCGCGCAGGGTCAGGTTGTAGGTACCGGGGCGCTCGAAGGCCAGGGCGAAACCGCTGTCGGCGGCAGCCAGCTTGCCCTCGCCGGTGGACTGGTCCTCCATGCGCACCCAGCCGTAGCGGCTCGGCTTGACGTTCTTGCTCTGCTCGCTGGTGTTCTGGTTGGCGTAGCTGAACTGCACCTTGTCGCCGGCCGCGCTGAAACGCTGCGGCGCGCTGAGGCTGAAGCTCGCCGCGCCACGCTCGATGAGGATTTCCTTGGTGGTCTTGACCCGATACGCAGCGCCATCACTGGCGAATACGGTGAGCATGTAGCGGCTGGGCTTGTCCGCCGCCGGCAGGTCGAGGGTCGCACTGCCCTTGGAATCGGTGGTCAGTTCGGCGCTGGTCAACTCCACCGGGAACTGGCCCATGTACTGCAGTTCGTTGTCCACCATGGACAGCTGCTGGGCCCGCAGGCTCAGTTGCAGGCGAGCGTTGGCCACCGGTTTGCCGTCGGGGTAGAGCAGCACCAGGTTGCCCTTCACCGGCTCGCCGGTCTTGAAGTCCGGCTTGGCCAGGGCCAGGGAAACCTCAAAGTGCGGCTTGATGTACTCGGCCACGCGGAAGGCGCTGCTGTAGACCTGGCCCTTGTAGCCAAAACGCAGTTCATAACCACCGGCCACGGCATTTTCCGGCAGTTGGAAGCGGCCCTGGGCGCCGGACTTGGAATCCAGGTTCAGGGTCATGTTCTGCAGGGCGGTGCCGGCGGCATCCAGCACGCTGACGTTCACCGTGCCGGCACCCGGCTGTACCGAGTCCCGGGCGTTCTTGAACTCGCGACCGACGATCTTCAGCGATACCCAGTCCCCGGGGCGATACAGCGGCCGGTCGGTGAAGGCATACAGTTTGGTGTCGTAGATTTCGCTGTCGTAATAGAAGTTCTCGGAGACGAACACCCCGCCTTCCTGGTCTTCGCCGATCACGTAGGAGCGCTCGGGGCTGACGTGCTTGAGGCGCACTAGGCCCTGTTCGTCGGTGGCGCCGCTGTTCATCACGCCGAGGCCGTCGGTCCACAGCACATTGACCTTGGGCACCGAGTTGCCTTCATGCTTGCCCGCGGCCCAGACCAGCAGTTCGTCGCCGGCGATCTTGCTCACCGCCACGGTGTTGGAAACAAAGACCATGGTGGTGGCGCGGTACTTGCCCACCAGGGCCTCCACCAGGTACAGGCCGGGCTTGAGCTGCCCCAGCGGGATGTAGACGTTGCCCGGGGCGACGTTGATGAACTGGCTGGAGGAACCGGACAGGTTTACCCCGGCCGGCGGCTGGATCGGCTTGGCCTGCCACAGCGGATAACGGAACTGGGTCACCAGGGGCAGCCCCGGGATCAGGGCGAATTGCGGCTGGGCGTCATACGGCGTCGGCGCCAGCATGGAGTTGCCCACCTTCAGTTCCGGCACCTCTTCGGTGACCTGCTTGCGTGACTCGTAGGAGAAGGCGCGCTGCATCACCCGGCGGGATTTGCGGTACCAGTTATCCCACAGGTAGGCCAGGGTGTTGGACAGGCCCTCGCCCTTGAACTGGCCGTCGCTGACCACCCGGTGCAGGTTCTTCTGGCGCTTGAGAAAGTCCAGCGGCTGGTCGATCCGGTACACCCGGATGTCCGCGCCGCCATAGGGCTCCATGCGAAAGCGCCGGTAGTCACGGCCCGGGGCTTCGAGGCGCACCATGGCCTGTTCGTCGCTGGCGAAACTGCTGTCGGCCAGGAGGAAGAAACTCTCGCCGGAGACCGCCGCATAGTCGCTGGGCGGCACCGAGTCTTCGGCGTTGACCAGGGCCACGGGGGTGAGCAGGGTCAAGGCCAGGGTCAGGCGAAACAGAAAACGGGACATACGGGATTCGCTCATTGGGTGAGGAAGTTCAGTCGATAGATGCCGATGAAGTTGGGGTTGGCTGAGTCGGGTATCCATCGAGTGTCCTTCCATGTCATCAGTTGCTGCACGCTAGCCGAGCGCATGCCGTTGTCGGTGGGAGTGGTGGTGCCGGTGTGATAGGCGATGTTGCGGCCCATCCAGATCATCAGGTGCTGGTCGTCGCCCTGGTCAAAGAACAACAGGTCACCGGGGCGCGCCTGCCCCAGATCACGGCTCACCAGATGGCTGTTGAACTGGATCAGCTTGATGGCATTGACGTAGGGCCCGGTCTGGCCGCCGCCCTGCTGCCACTGCTGGGCCAGGCCGCGCTGGCCTTCGCTCAGTTGCAGCTCCGGCGGCAGGTAGCGATTGGACATGCCGTTAGCCCGCAGCCATTTGTTGTCGTGGACCTTGAGCGCTTCGTTGGCAGCAAAACGCACCAGGCCCGCGCAGTCCTGCTGGTACCAGCGCGGGCTCGGGCCCTGGCTCAACTGCTCCTGGGCGATGCGCACGAACCAGGCACGGAACACCTGGGACTGCTGCACGTCCAGGGGCGGAGCCTGGGTCGCGCCCACGGCGCTGCTCAGCAACAAGGCCAACAGGCCAAGGCTGCTCAGACCTTTGCGCAGTGCACTCACAGGGCACGCCATTGCAGAGGCAGCCATTGCCAGTGACCGTCGGGCTCGCTGCCTTCGGGCAGGGTCAGGGCGTACTTGCCATAACCGCCGAGGGTACGCAGCTTGGGCACCAGGTAGGTTTGCGCGGCGTTGTTGAACACCGGCTCCATGTCCTGGGGCAGGCTGTCGAAGGTTTCCTGCTGGATCAGCTGGGCCAGGGACTGCGGGCCCAGGTACACCGGCATCAGTGCATCCTTGGGCACCACGTCCGCCAGGGGCGGGAAGCGCTTGTCCAGGGTGCCCAGGGCCTTGTTCACCAACTTGTCATCCAGGGAGAAGACCAGGGTCGAGCCATGGCGGGCCAGGCTGACCTGCATGAAGGCGCGACCGGTGATGGTTTGCGGGTCCTTGGCTTCCTTGGCCGGGTACTGGCCGAAGTTGGAACTGACCTGGCGCTGCCACTGGTGCACGTCGCCGTTCTGCTGCTCGACCACCAGGAAGATGCGCTCCGCCACCTTGCTTTCCCGGGTGCCGACCATGGAGCCGAACAGCTTGCCCAGGTCCGCATCGAGCTTGGCATTGTCCTTGTCCTTGAGGCTGGCCACCAGCAGCGGTGTGTACAGCCGCGAGTCGGCGTACCAGCACAGGCCGGCGGTCCCGGCCATGTGCTCGGTCAGGGTGGTGGCCACCGCTTCTTCGGCGCCCAGCTTGACCAGCAACGGCTTCTGCTGCTCCGCCGCCAGGGGCAAGGCTACGCAGGCACTGGCGCCCATGGGCATGGCCTGCCAGATCGGCTTGAAGTCGAACGCCGGCTGGTTGTCCTGCTCTTGCATGGCCAGGTAGCTGTGCCAGCCCTTGTCGTCCATGTCGAAGCGCAGGCCGGCGAAGTTGGGGATAAAACGCTGGTAACCCATGGCCAAAACGCTGGAATTGACTGCCAGCCGCTGCTGCACTTCAGGCTTGCGCGCTTCCAGGCCAAAGGCCTCGGGGAACAGTTTGTCGCCGTTGAGCAGGGCCTCCAGGGCGGTGGTGGACACCGCACCATGCTCGTCGTCGGCGCCGGTGGCGGGGTCGTACAGCTTGGCGGGGTTGGACAGCACCACCAGCTTGTCGCCGTGGGAGGCGAATGCCAGGGACCGGCTGGCGTTGTAATTCAACTGGTACAGGGTCACCGCATCGCCACCGACCTTCAGGTCCGCCAGCTTGCTCAACTGGGTGTCATCCAGGGCCACCTTGGCCAGGGGCTCCAGCAGCTTGGCCAGGCCGCCGCGGTCCATGACCAGCAGGAAGTCCTTGAGACGCCCGTCGGCGCCGCGCCACAGCGCCACGTCGGCCGGCTGGTCGAACAACTGCTCGATCAGGTTGTCCTGCAGCTTCAGGTCATGCTCGTAGATGATCCGCCGCAGGCTACCGATCAGGCCCAGGCGGTCGGCGTGGGTCTGGTAATAGAAGACGAAATCCTCGGTCAGGGTTTCCTTGAGGAAAGGCACCGCCAGCAGGTCCTTGGGCAACTGCGCCAGGGAATGGGTTTCCAGCAGCCCATCGGGGCGGCTCAGGCCCAGCTTGTCGCCGGCCAGCTCCGCCACCGGAGTCTTGGGCTTGCAGCCCACGCCGGTGGCCGCGGCCGCCACCAGGCACAGGCCCATGACCAGGACCGGCCAGCGCCGCTTGCTGGCGGGTTGTTCAGTACCGGGCACGCCGGCTGCCGGGGATGCTGTGTTTTCGCTCATGATTCACAAAGCCCAATTCATCCGTGGTGCGGGATGTTCAATAGTTGAAAGACTTGACCAGCAACAGGTCGCCGATGGCCCGCATGGGCACGATAAAGGTCTCGCGTTTCTCATCGACGGTGTTTTCGTTAAGGATCAGGTTGATCTGCGAGGTGATCACCTCGTTCTGATTGCTGCCTTCGTCGAAGTTGTATCCGCCGCTGCCGAAGTTGCCCCAGTAGTTCACGTAGATCAGGTAGGTGCCCCGCAGCGGTGCGGTCATGGTGAACATTTCCGGGCCCGGGCCATCGACGCCGTCCGGGTCCAGGCCGCCGCCATTGGTCAGGCCGGGGTGGCCGAAGAAGGCGTGCTGACCGTCGGGGGTAATGATGTGCATGTCCAGCTCGGCCTTGGGATCGTCCCAGCCCAGCACTACGCGAATGCGCGGTGGAGTCTTGTTCAGGTTGGCTTCATAGAACTGCACGCGCTTGAGGGACTTGCCCTCGGAGCTGCGCACTTCGACGCTGTTGGAGCCGGCACCGAACGCATAGGGCCGGGCAAAACGGCCCTGCTCGTCGGTGTAGAGATTCAACGGGTTGCCGTTGACCGACAGGCTGTGGGGCTGGCGCAAATGGCCAATGGCCTTGAGCTGGCCTTCGATCAGGGTGCGGTTGCGCTGGATGCCGCGGTCGATGGGCGGCGTCGGATAGGCCACGCGATCCTGCTCGGTGCGGTCCAGCAGGCCGGAATAACGCCAGCCGGCCAGGGGTTCCTGCAGATCGGCAGAAGGCTCGGCGAATGCCGGCCCGGCCAGCAGCAAGGTCAGCAGAAGGGAGGATAGAGCGCGCATGTAATGCGTCCTGCCATGCATGGGAAAACCCTGGCGCCAGATCCTCGGCGCGGCTGCAAATATTCAGAAAGAGTGCCCGGCAACAAAGGGCGTTGGAAAGGCCGCAGATTAGCGACTTGGCGCCTGTTGCACAATTGCCGAAAAAGGAATTTGCGAGGGAATCGGCAATGCCCTGAAACCCCCGCAGCAAGTGCCATTACAGCGCCATCACCCCCTTCAATCCCGGGAGCAATGCGCGTCGTGAAAAACCCAGCCCCCCTACCCCAACGCCCCCCCGCCCGAAGCCCGCCAGCGGGCGCTTCTCATTTGCCCGAAACCCCGCTGTCTGCTAGTGTCGCGCCGGTTTAACGTCAACCGGGATAGCCGCCATGGCCCGCAAAAAAGCTGCCTTAGATTTCGAACAATCCCTCGCCGACCTGCAAACCCTGGTCGAGCGTCTGGAGAACGGCGAGCTGTCGCTGGAAGACTCGTTGACCGCCTTCGAGCAAGGCATCGGCCTGACCCGCGATTGCCAGGCGGCCCTGGCCCAGGCCGAGCAGAAGGTGCAGATCCTCCTGGAGCGCGATGGCGAGCTGGCGGAACAGCCCTTCGATGCGGAACAGCCGGAATGATTACCGCCTATCAGGCCTCCAGCCAGGCCCGCGTCGACGCTGCAATGCACACCCTGTTCACCGCCCCTGGCCCCGAACTTGCCCGCCTCTATGAAGCCATGCGCTACAGCGTGATGAATGGCGGCAAGCGCGTGCGCCCGCTGCTGGCCTACGCCGCCTGCGAGGCCCTGGGCGGCAAGCCCGAGCAAGCCAACGGCGCCGCCTGCGCGGTGGAGCTGATCCACGCCTATTCCCTGGTGCACGACGACCTGCCGGCCATGGACGATGACGACCTGCGCCGCGGCCAGCCCACTACCCACAAGGCTTTCGATGAAGCCTGCGCGATCCTCGCCGGCGACGGCCTGCAGAGCCTGGCCTTCAGCGCCCTGCTGGACCCGGCCCTGAGCGACGCCAGCGCCGAGATCCGCCTGCGCATGGTCACCACCCTGGCCCAGGCCGCGGGCCCGGCGGGCATGGTCGGCGGCCAGGCCATCGACCTCGGCTCCGTGGGGCTCAAGCTGGACCAGCAGGCCCTGGAATACATGCATCGGCACAAGACCGGGGCACTGATCGAAGCCAGCGTGATCCTTGGCGCCCTGGCCAGCGGCCGGGCCGAAAAGGACGAGCTCAAGGCCCTGCAAACCTACGCTCAGGCCATTGGCCTGGCGTTCCAGGTGCAGGACGACATTCTCGATGTCGAAAGCGATACCGCCACCCTGGGCAAGCGCCAGGGCGCCGATATCGCCCGGGACAAGCCGACCTACCCGGCCTTGCTGGGCCTGGCCGCGGCCAAGGAGTACGCCCTGGAACTGCGCGACCAGGCGCTGCATGCCCTGCGTCCGTTTGACGCAGCGGCCGAGCCGCTGCGCGAGCTGGCGCGCTATATCGTCGAACGCCGCAGCTGATCGGCGGTCCGCAGCAGGACCGCATATCGGCCAAGTTCGGCGCTCTGCGTGGGCAGCTTGCGATGCATAAGGTAAACTGCCGCCTCTTTCTATACCTATAACGATTCGCCTGATGCCCACGACGTTTCATGAGATTCCCCGCAAACGCCCGACCACGCCGCTGCTCGACCGCGCCCAGACGCCGGACGGCCTGCGCCGGTTAGGCGAAGCCGAGCTGGAAACCCTGGCCGATGAGTTGCGCCTGGAATTGCTCTACACGGTCGGCCAGACCGGCGGGCACTTCGGTGCCGGCCTCGGGGTCATCGAGCTGACCATCGCGTTGCATTACGTGTTCGACACCCCGGACGACCGGCTGGTGTGGGACGTGGGTCACCAGGCGTATCCGCACAAGATCCTCACCGGGCGCCGTGAGCAGATGGCCAGCCTGCGCCAGAAAGACGGCCTGGCCGCTTTCCCGCGGCGCTCCGAGAGCGAGTACGACACCTTCGGCGTCGGCCACTCCAGTACCTCCATCAGCGCTGCCCTGGGCATGGCCATCGCCGCACGCCTGCAGAACAGCGAGCGCAAGGCCATCGCCGTGATCGGCGACGGCGCCCTGACCGCGGGCATGGCCTTCGAGGCCCTGAACCATGCGCCGGAGGTGGACGCCAACATGCTGGTGATCCTCAACGACAATGACATGTCGATCTCGCGCAATGTCGGCGGGCTGTCCAACTACCTGGCCAAGATTCTCTCCAGCCGCACCTACGCCAGCATGCGCGAAGGCAGCAAGAAAGTGCTGTCGCGCCTGCCCGGGGCCTGGGAAATCGCTCGCCGCACCGAAGAATACGCCAAGGGCATGCTGGTCCCCGGCACCCTGTTCGAAGAACTGGGCTGGAACTACATCGGCCCCATCGACGGCCATGACCTGCCGACCCTGATCGCCACCCTGCGCAACATGCGCGACCTCAAGGGCCCGCAGTTCCTGCATGTGGTGACCAAGAAGGGCAAGGGCTTCGCCCCGGCGGAAGTCGACCCGATCGGCTACCACGCCATCACCAAGCTGGAACCCCTGGACGCCCCGGCGGCCGCGCCGAAAAAGGCCGGCGGGCCGAAGTATTCCGGCGTGTTCGGCGAATGGCTGTGCGACATGGCCGCCGCCGACCCGCGCCTGGTGGGCATCACCCCGGCGATGAAGGAAGGTTCGGACTTGGTGGCCTTCAGCGAGCGTTTCCCGCTGCGCTACTTCGACGTGGCAATTGCCGAGCAGCACGCCGTGACCCTGGCGGCCGGCATGGCCTGCGAGGGCGCCAAGCCGGTGGTGGCGATCTATTCGACCTTCCTCCAGCGCGGCTATGACCAGCTGATCCACGATGTGGCGGTACAGAACCTCGACGTGCTGTTCGCCATCGACCGCGCCGGCCTGGTGGGCGAAGACGGCCCGACCCACGCCGGCAGCTTCGACCTCTCCTACCTGCGCTGCATCCCCGGCATGCTGGTGATGACCCCGAGCGACGAGAACGAGCTGCGCATGATGCTCAGCACCGGGCACCTGTACAACGGCCCTGCGGCCGTGCGCTACCCGCGCGGCACCGGCCCCAACGCACCGATCGACAAGAGCCTGGAACCGATCGAGATCGGCAAGGGCGTGATCCGCCGCCAGGGCAGGCAAGTGGCCCTGCTGGTGTTCGGCGTGCAACTGGCCGAAGCCCTGCAAGTGGCCGAGAAACTCGACGCCACGGTGGTCGACATGCGCTTCGTCAAGCCACTGGATGAAGCCCTGGTACGCGAGATCGCCAGCAGCCACGAACTGCTGGTGACCATCGAGGAAAACGCCATCATGGGTGGCGCCGGCGGTGCGGTCAGCGAATACCTGGCACGGGAAAACATCCTCAAGCCGATCCTCCACCTGGGCTTGCCGGACGCCTACGTCGAGCACGCCAAACCGGCGCAGATGCTCGCCGAGTGCGGCCTCGACGAAGCCGGCATCGAGGCCTCGGTGCGCCAGCGCCTGGCGCTGCTGGGCCTGGCTTGATCCACAACGGCCAGCTGTAGCCGCTGTTGCACGCCCGCCATGCGGGCGTCGCTTTTTGGCCTTCACTGTGCAGCCTCTCCCACTTTGCGGCAAAGGCCGAGCCGCGCTAACGGAATAGCCATGAAACTCTCTCGCCTGGCCCTGCCGCTTTGCCTTTTGCCCTGCGCCGAACTCTTTGCCGACACCCCCGACCGCGATCAGGCCCTGAAACTGCCCGAAATGCTGATCAGCGCCAACCGCCAGGTGGAAGCGCGCAATGACAGCAGCGCCGCCAACACCGTGTTCACCCGGGAAGACATCGACCGCCTGCAACCCACCAGCCTGACCGACCTGCTGCAGCGGGTGCCGGGGGTGCAGGTAGCCCAGAGCGGCGGCCGCGGCAACCTGCCGAATATCTTCATCCGCGGCACCAACTCGGCCCAGAGCCTGGTGCTGGTGGACGGCCAGCGCATCAGCAGCTCATCGAGCGGCGACAGTAACCTGCAGTTCATCAGTATCGAGCAGATAGAAAGGGTGGAAGTACTGCGTGGCTCGCGCTCAGTGATCTATGGCAGCGACGCCATTGGCGGGGTGATCCAGATCTTCACCCGGCGCGGAGCGGACTCGGGGCTCCATGGGCGCATGCGCGTCGCCGCTGGCAGCAACCAGACCTGGGAGCGCAGCCTGGGACTGTCCGGTGGAGATCAACAGACACGCTTCAGCCTCGGCGCCAACCTGGATGAAACCGCCGGGATCGACTGGACCCAGGAATCGTTCCCCAGCGATGCCGACCATGATGGTTACCGCAACAAGTCGTTGAGCTTCACCCTCAGCCATGCGCTGAACGATGACCTGGAGGTAGGCCTCAACCTGCTGGATAACCGTGGTCGCACGCGCTATGACAACCCCTTCGGGCGCTACGACTCAAGCTACGACGTCTTCGCCCAGGATCCTTACACCGACTTCAGTGTCAGCAGCGTCAGCGGCTATCTCGATGCGCACATCAATGATTACTGGACGTCGCGAGTAGAGCTGGGGCATAGCGAGAACCGCGACCTCAAGCGCGACAAACTCAGTGACGAACGAAACGTATTCAATACCTACCGGGACTCGCTGAACTGGCAGAACGATCTGCGCCTGGACGAACACAACAGCCTGATCCTCGGCGCTGACTGGTACGAAGACCGGCTCAATACCAGCCCGACGCGATTTGCCGAAGACAGCCGCTGGAACCGGGCAGCCTTCATTCAGCACCGCTTTCGCGGTGACAGTTTCTCCACCGAGCTGGGTCTGCGCCGCGACCAGAACCAGCAATATGGCAGCCAGAACACCTGGAGCGGCACCTTTACCCTGCCGCTCAACCCGGACAATGACTTGCTGCTCTCCTATAGCGAAGGTTTCCGGGCGCCCAACTTCAGCGACCTGTATTACCCCGGCTTCAGCAACCCCGACCTCAAGCCGGAACACTCCAAGAGCTATGAATTGCAGTGGCGTAACCAACTGACGCAAAGCACTCGCCTGGAGACCTCGATCTTCCGCACCGATATCAAGGACGCAATCATTTATGACCGCATAGCCCAACGCCCGGAAAACGTTGGCGCAGCGAGAATCAACGGTTTCGAAGCGGCCCTGAAACAGGAACTGTTCGGCTGGCAGACCAGCATCGGCACCGCGATCATTGATCCGCGCAATCGCAAGGATGGCCATCAACTGCCGCGCCGTGCCCGCCGCACCTTGAATCTGGATCTAGACCGGCAGTTCGACCAATTGGCGCTAGGTGCCAGCTGGCAACTGGTGAGCAAGAGCCGTGAGGACTTGAGCACGAAAAAGCAGGTCCCGATTGGCGGCTACGGCCTGCTCGGACTGCGAAGCAGTTGGGCGATCAATCAGGAAGTGAAGCTGGACCTGAAACTCGACAACATCTTCGACAAGTCCTATAGCCGCGCGCTCTACGAGTACAACGGCAACGACTATGGCTACCGCAGCGAAGGCCGTACCTGGATGCTCGGCGTGACCTGGACGCCTGAGCTGTAAGGTGCGCCGCCTTCGTCGGCAAGCCGGCTCCTACAGGCCTCTAGGGCAAGGCCTGCCGGTGAACGGGCTCAGCGCTCAGGTGCGATCAAGGCACAGAGCCTGGCCGTCGCGGCAATCATCTGCCCGCTGGGCCGCTCCAGGCCCTTGTCCCTTACCAGCAGCAACCGCCCTTGCCGCACCGCCGCGACCTGCGGCCAGTCCTTCCAGGCATCCAGTTGTCCCTGGGCGGTGGCGAGGATCGCCTGCGGATTGCGCTGCAACACCGACTCGATACTGACCTGGGGCGCCGGCAGTTGCTGGTCGGCAAACACATTGCGCGCGCCGCAGACACTCAAGGCTTCGCTGATGATCTGCCCACCACCCACGGTGTACAGCGGCTGGTCCCAGACCTGATAGAACACCGGCAACGGCGGTTCGCGGTGATAGCGGACGCGCAATGCAGCCAGTTGCCCGTTCAACTCGGCGGCCAGCTCGCGGCCGGCCGCCGGGCGGCCCAGGCGCTCGCCGATCTCGGCAATCTGCGCGGTCAGTTGCGGGAAGTCATGGGGTTCGGCAACCAGGGTGGGGATCCCCAGGCGCGCCAGCTGATCGCGCTGGGCCGGGCCGATACTGCCCGGCCAGAGCAACAGCAGATCAGGCTTGAGGCTCAGCAAACGCTCGATATCCAGCTGGCCGTAGCGCCCCACCGAAGGCAGGTCCTTGAGCGGCGCGGGCCGTTCACCGGCATCCAGCACGCCCACCAGCAGCTCGGCAGCCCCCAGCTCTACAACGATTTCCGAGAGCGATGGCGCAAGACTCACCACCCGCTGCGCCGCCAGCGCCGGAACACTGGCCAGCAGGCACAGGACCGCCAGCCAGCGCAGCATCAGCCCAGTTGACGCGGAATGCGATAGAGGTAGAACAGCACCGCCGTGGACACCGCCAGAAGCATCAGCGGCACCGCTTCCAGGCCGACGAACACCGCCAGGGTGCCGATCCAGGCCGGCAGCGACGCCGCCAGGAACGCCACCCGCCGGCTGGCCGCAAGGTTGATCCAGGCCGCCGGTTCCTCGGGAGTGTCCAGGGCTTTCTGGGTGGCGATCAGGGCGTGCTTGTAGCCGCCGAAGAAGCGCAGGCTGACGAACATCGATGCCACCCCGGCAATGAAGAACGGCATCGCCAGCACCGGCAGGATGGGCTCGCCCTGGCCGAACAGCGCGTTGATCACGAACAACGGCAACAGGCCCAGGGCCAGGTATTGCCACCAACTGACGGTCAGGCGCCGCTTGACTTGGCCCCGGGTCACGCGCGGTCGACCTCGCCCTGGTGCTCGTTGCCCATCATGTGGTCGAGCTTGCTGGCCTTGGTCGCCAGGTAGAGTTTGTTGTGCGGGTTGTGGCCGGTGTGCAGCGGTACACGCTCGGCGACCTGGATCCCCATCTCGGTCAAGGCCTTGACCTTGCGCGGGTTGTTGGTCATCAGGCGCAGGGACTTGACCCCCAGGTGCTCCAGCATCGGCAGGCACATGGCGTAGTCGCGCTGGTCGGCGGCAAAGCCCAGGCGTTCGTTGGCCTCCACGGTGTCGGCGCCACCGTCCTGCAGTTCGTAGGCGCGGATCTTGTTCAAGAGGCCGATACCCCGGCCTTCCTGGCGCAAGTACAGCAACACCCCACGACCTTCGCGGGCGATGGCCTGCAGGGCGGCTTCCAGTTGCGAACCGCAGTCGCAACGCTGGCTGAACAGTGCATCGCCGGTCAGGCACTCGGAGTGCAGGCGGCCGAGAACCGGAGCGCCGTCGGCGATATCGCCCAGGCTGAGCACCACATGCTCGCGGCCGGTAGCTTCATCGAGAAAACCATGCATGGTGAATTGCGCAAAAGGCGTAGGCAGCTTGCAAGCAGCAACAAAAACGACGGGCACTGTTGTGCTCCTGATCTGTATGAGGACTGGAGATTCGCAGAGGCGGCATTGTAACAGCAGCCTCCACTGGACGCTTAGGCTGAATTATCGGAGATAAAGATCGATAAGTTTGATCAACGCACCGCCGGCTAAGGGCTCCCGTCAAAGGGATAAGGCTGTTTCCAGCGCTCGAAGATCGGCCGCAAACGCCCGGTGCTCACCAGCTGTGCCATGCGCTGGTCGTACAGTTCGCGCATTTCCCGCCCGCGCGGGTTGCTGGCGAACCCCAGGTACAGCGGCAGCTCGGTCAGGTGGGTACGCTTGAACTGGCTCGGATCGGAGGCCTGCCCCAGCACGTAGTCGATCTCGGTCTGGGCATCGATGTAATAGTCGGCGCGGCTGTACAGCAGCATCGGCAGGATGCCGATGCGCCGGCGGATCTCGTTGTAGCGACGGATATTGGGCAGGTAGTCCTGGTACTTGTAGCCGCGCACCCAGACCAGTCGGTAACTGGCGATAGTCGCCAGGCTCAACTCGGGGTTGCTGGCCAGTCCCAGGGCGTAGATGTGATCGGTGTCGTAGTTCCAGTGGGGGTAAAGCACACCCGGCGACTCATCGCGGTAGGCACCCATGTGGGCGTCCACTTCGCCGCGCTGTACCAGCCCGACCGAACGGGTATAGGGCACGCTGCAACGTTCGATGGTCACACCCAGCGGCTCGAAGACTTCGCGCAGGATGTCCCAGCCCAGCCCCTCGCCGTTGGCTTCGGTGTAATCGCTCCAGACCTCGCTGGCGATGCGAATGTGCCTGGGCTGCGCCTGCGGCTCCGCGGCCCGGACGCTGCAACAGCTCAAGGCAACCAGCAATACCAGCAGCGCGCGGCACACACCCATGCCTATTTCCTCAGCTGAAGCACCACACCAGCCCTTGCATCGCCAGCCAGGCAAACACCCCGGCGAGGACGTCGTCGAGCATGATGCCGACGCCGCCATGCACATGCCGGTCGATCCAGCGAATCGGCCAGGGCTTGAGAATGTCGAAGAAGCGGAACATCAGGAAACCTGCCAGCAGCCAGTACCAGCCTTCGGGCACCAGCCACAGGGTGATCCACATGCCGACCATTTCATCCCAGACGATGCCTTCGTGGTCATGCACCCGCAGATCGTCGGCCACCTTGCCGCAGAGCCAGAAGCCGAACAGCATGGTGATGCCGAGCATCAGCCAGTAGCCCCAGTCCGGCAACATCTGCCACAGCGGGATAAAGGGTAGCGCAACCAGCGAACCCCAGGTGCCCGGCGCCTTGGGCAAGGTGCCGGAACCAAAGCCGAAGGCCAGGAAATGCCAGGGGTTGCGCCACACCGACGGCGGTACGAACTCCGCCGGGACCTGTTTGGGATGATCTGTCACTGTGTCTCCGGAAAGTGTTGATAACCCTGGGTGCCGGGGGTGATGTCCTGCCCATCGGCATCCAGCAGGGTCACCCCCTGCCCGGCCACCACTCGCCCGACCACCCGCACTGGCCAGCCGGCCGTCAGTAGCGGCGCCAGTTCGGCCGGTGGCAGGGTGAAGGCCAGGACGTAGTCGTCACCGCCACTCAGGGCCGCGGCGCGAGCGCCCTGCTGGCCGAGAAAGCCCAGCAGCGCCGGCGACAGCGGCAGCTTCTCGACCTCGACCTGCAAACCAACCGCCGAGGCCGTGGCGATATGGCCGCAGTCGGCCAGCAAGCCATCGGAGATGTCCAGCGCCGCCGTGGCCTTGCCCCGCAGCGCCTGGCCCAGGGCCAGTTGCGGTTGCGGCGACCAGTAATGGGCCAGCAGTGGCTCAGCCAGCGCCGGCTCGGCGCTGCGCTGGCCCAGAACCAGCGGCAAGGCGCCGGCGGCGTTGCCCAGGTCACCGCCGACGCACAGCAGATCGCCTGCCCGAGCACCGCTGCGGGTCAGGGCCAGGCCGGCAGGTACCCGGCCGAATACCGTCAGGGTCAGGGTCAAGGGGCCGCGGGTGGTATCGCCACCGATCAGGCGCACCCCGCAGTTCTGCGCCATGGCATTCAAGCCTTGGGCATAGGCCTGCAGCCAATCGGTGCTTACCGTCGGCAGGGTCAGGGCAAGGGTAAAGGCCAGTGGCGTGGCGCCCATGGCGGCCAGGTCGCTGACAGCCACCGCCAGGGAGCGTTGGCCAAGAAGAAAGGGCTCGCAGGGATCGGCGAAATGCACACCGGCCACCAGGGTGTCGGTGGAAATCGCCAACTGCTCGCCAGGGGCAACTGCCAGCAAGGCACAGTCGTCGCCGATCCCCAGGGCAACACCCTCGCCGCCCTGCGCACAAGGCGCGGCAGCGAAGAAGTTGCGGATCAGCTCAAACTCGCCCATGGCAGCTGCAAGCGCGGTTCAGCGCTTGAACGCCTTCACTTCAGCTTCGCGCAGGCGTGGGGCCAGCTTGTCGAGTACGCCATTGACGAACTTGTGGCCATCGGTGGAACCGAAGACCTTGGCCAGTTCGATACCTTCGTTGATCACAACGCGGTACGGCACGTCGACGCGCTTGAGCAGTTCCCAGGTGGACAGGCGCAGAACCGCCAGTTCCACAGGGTCCAGCTCATCGATGGCCAGGTCCAGGCAAGGCACGAGCGCGGTGTCGATCTCGTTCTTGTTGGCCGGAACCCCGTGCAGGATCTCACGGAAGTAGGCGCCATCGATGTCAGTGAAATCGTTGTCGACCCGGAACTGCGCTTCGATCTCGTTCAGCGAATGCTTGGCCATGTGCCATTGATACAGCGCCTGGGTCGCGAGCTGACGGGCTTCGCGACGCTTGGCGCTCTTGGATGGCTTGCCGGCATTGGCAGGCTTGGGATCGCGCGGGTTGAAACGATCGCTATCGTCGCTAATCACTTGGCCTCCAACTGCGCCAGCAGGCTGACCATTTCCAGGGCGGACAGGGCAGCTTCAGCACCTTTGTTGCCGGCCTTGGTGCCGGAACGCTCGATGGCTTGTTCGATCGAGTCAACGGTCAGCACGCCGAAGGCCACTGGCACGCCGAACTCCATGGACACCTGGGCCAGGCCCTTGGTGCACTCGCCAGCCACGTATTCGAAGTGCGGAGTACCGCCACGAATGACCGCGCCCAGGGCGACGATTGCCGCGAACTCACCCTTTTGTGCCACTTTCTGTGCAACCAACGGAATTTCGAAGGCGCCAGGAGCACGGATGATGGTGATGTCGCTTTCGCTCACGCCGTGGCGAACCAGGGCGTCAACCGCGCCGCTGACCAGGCTTTCGACGACGAAGCTGTTGAAACGGCCGACCACCAGGGCATAGCGGCCTTTAGGGGCGATGAAGGTACCTTCGATGGTCTTCAGGGTCATTCGACAAATCTCTTAAAGAGCCAGAGCGTGTCTAGTACACGCTCTTCAGTGATATTTGAACCGCGAATAGGCTGCCGGAAACAGGCGGCTTTTATTCGGAGGGCACGTATTCTACAACTTCCAGGTCGAAACCGGATATCGCATTAAACTTCATCGGCGCACTCATCAGGCGCATTTTGCGTACGCCCAGGTCGCGCAGGATCTGCGAACCGGCACCGACGATGCTGTAGGTGGTGGGCTTCTTCGCCGGCTGGTGCTCCGCGGTTTCACGGATATGCGCCAGCAGCACGTCGCCATCCAGCGGGTGCCCGAGCAACAGCACCACGCCACTGCCGGCCTCGGCCACCGTGGCCATGGCCGCCCGCAGGCTCCAGCGGCCCGGTTGCTTGACCATCAGCAGGTCGCGCAGCGGATCCATGTTGTGCACCCGTACCAGGGTCGGCTCTTCAGCGCAGATCTCGCCCAGGGTCAGGGCCATGTGCACGTCGCCTTCCACGGAATCACGATAGGTCACCAGGTTGAACTGGCCCAGTTCGCTATCCAGCGGCTGCTCGGCAATCCGCTGAACGGTACGTTCGTGGATCATCCGGTAGTGGATCAGGTCGGCAATGGTGCCGATCTTGATGTTGTGCTCGGCGGCGAAGGCTTCCAGTTCGGTGCGACGGGACATGGTGCCGTCGTCGTTCATCACTTCGCAGATCACCCCGCTGGGCTCGAAACCGGCCATGCGCGCCAGGTCGCAGGCGGCCTCGGTGTGGCCAGCGCGGGCCAGGGTGCCGCCGGGCTGGGCCATCAGCGGGAAGATGTGGCCCGGGCTGACGATGTCCTCGGCCTTGGCGTCCTTGGCAGCGGCAGCCTGCACGGTACGGGCGCGGTCAGCGGCGGAGATGCCGGTGGTCACGCCTTCGGTGGCCTCGATGGAGACGGTGAACTTGGTGCCAAACCCCGAACCGTTGCGCGGCGCCATCAGCGGCAGCTTGAGCAGCTCGCAGCGCTCGCGGCTCATGGGCATGCAGATCAGGCCGCGGGCGTGCTTGGCCATGAAGTTGATGTGTTCGGCCTTGCAGCACTCGGCGGCCATGATCAGGTCGCCTTCGTTCTCGCGGTCTTCGTCATCCATGAGGATGACCATCTTGCCTTGGCGGATGTCTTCAACCAGTTCTTCGATGCTGTTGAGCGCCACTCGGCACCCCCTTGAGTCAGGATTTGAGATAGCCGTTAGCGGCCAGAAAACTTTCGGTAATGGTGCCGCCCGTGGCCTCGGCCGCCTTGTCGCCCAGCAGCAGGCGCTCCAGGTAGCGCGCCAGCAGGTCCACCTCAAGGTTGACCTGCCGACCCGGCCGGTAGTCGGCCATGATGGTTTCCGCCAGGGTGTGGGGAACGATGGTCAGCTCGAACTCGGCGCCATTGACCGCGTTGACCGTCAGGCTGGTGCCGTCGACGGTGATCGAGCCTTTATGGGCGATGTACTTGGCCAGCTCTTTCGGTGCGCGGATGCGGAACTGGATGGCCCGGGCATTTTCTTCCCGCGCCACCACTTCACCGACGCCGTCGACATGGCCACTGACCAGGTGACCGCCCAGGCGGGTGGTCGGGGTCAGGGCTTTCTCCAGGTTCACCCGGCTGCCGGCCTTCAACTGATGAAAGGCGGTGCAGTCCAGGGTTTCACGGCTGACATCGGCCCAGAAACCATCGCCAGGCAGTTCAACAGCGGTCAGGCAGACGCCGTTCACCGCGATGCTGTCGCCCAGTTTGACGTCGGCCAGATCAAGCTTGCCGGTTTCTACATAGACCCGCACATCTCCGCCTTTTGGGGTCAATGCGCGAATGCTGCCGATGGATTCGATGATGCCGGTGAACATGGAGTCCTCCTCGAGAACAGGGCCGCCGGGTAGGCGAAAGTCGGGAATTATACGCTCGCTGGCGGGGCCGGGATGGCAGTGACTCGCCAGTCATCGCCCACCGCACGCATTTCTATGATCTTCAGCAATGGCGCCTGGCTCATCTGCGCCAGCGGCCAGTCCAGCAACGGCCGCGCAGAGGAACCGAGGAACTTGCCGGCGACGAATATCTGGTACTCGTCCACCAGGCCCTGCTGGGCAAAGGCCCCGGCCAGGCGTGGGCCGGCTTCCACCAGCACTTCGTTGACCCCACGGGCCGCCAGCTCCAACAGCAGGCGACGCAGATCCACCTGGCCATCGGGGCCTGGAACAATCAGGCATTCCGGGCCGTTGGCGTATTGCTCTTCCACCGCCGCACAAGTGGCAACCAACGCTGGGCCGGCCTTGAAGAATGGCGCATCCAGAGGCACCCGCAGGCGGCCGTCGATCAGCACCCGCAGCGGCGGCCGGCTCATGGCCAGGGCGGTCTGCTCGGCATCCAGGCCCAGTTCGGCGGCGCGCACGGTCAGCCGCGCGTCGTCCGCCAGCACTGTGTCGGCGCCGGTCAGTACCACGCTGGACTCGGCCCGCAGGCGCTGCACTGCAGAGCGCGCCGCAGGGCCAGTGATCCACTGGCTCTCGCCACTGGCCATGGCGGTGCGGCCATCCAGGCTCATGGCCAGCTTGACCCGCACATAAGGCAAGCCGTGCTCCATGCGTTTCAGAAAGCCTTTATTGATCGCCCGCGCCTCGCCTTCCAGCACACCGCCATGGGTGTCGATGCCGGCCTGGGCCAGGCGCTGCAAGCCACGGCCGGCCACTTCCGGGTTGGGGTCCTGCATGGCCGCGACCACCCGTGCCACACCGGCATTCACCAGGGCGTCGGCGCAGGGCGGCGTACGCCCGTGATGGCTGCAGGGTTCGAGGGTCACATAGGCGGTGGCGCCACGGGCCAGTTCACCGGCCGCGCGCAGGGCATGCACCTCGGCATGGGGCTCGCCGGCCCGCACGTGCCAGCCCTCGCCCACTACCTGGCCGTCGCGCACGATGACGCAGCCGACACGCGGGTTGGGATGGGTGGAGTAGCGACCCTTGCGCGCCAGTTCCAGAGCACGGGCCATGTAGTGGGCGTCGAGGACCGCTTGCTCGGCAGGCTGGCTCATTGCTTGGCCGGCTCACGGGCGAGACGGTCGATCTCTTCGCGGAATTCGTTGAGGTCCTGGAAACGGCGATAGACCGAGGCGAAGCGGATGTAGGCGACTTCATCGAGCTTCTGCAGCTCGGTCATCACCAGCTCACCCACGACCAGCGACTTGACCTCGCGCTCGCCGGTGGCGCGCAGCTTGTGCTTGATATGCACCAGCGCCGCCTCCAGACGCTCGACACTCACCGGGCGTTTTTCCAGGGCACGCTGCATACCGGCGCGCAGTTTTTCTTCGTCGAAGGGCTGACGGCTGCCGTCAGTCTTGATCAGGCGCGGCATCACCAGTTCGGCGGTTTCGAAGGTGGTGAAACGTTCACCACAGGCCAGGCATTCACGCCGGCGGCGCACCTGTTCGCCCTCGGCGACCAGACGCGAGTCGATGACCTTGGTGTCGTTGGCACCGCAGAAGGGACAGTGCATGGTGGCAGGCAACAAAAAAAGGGAGGGCCATGGTAGCGCATCCCACTGGCAAGACAAGCCATAGCCTTTACGGTATACAGACCGACTATTATGTTTCGCACACGGAAATTCGCCTTGTTGGAGCTTCAGATGCCGCTCAGACCGCTCGTTCTGCTCAGTCTTGTCAGCCTGTTGGTCGCTTGCAGCAGCGATGCGCCAAAAACCGCGGCCCCCTCCACTTCACAGCAGCAGGCGGTGAAAAAAAATCAGGAACCGGCCGATCCAGGCCCCTTGCCGGCCTACCAGCGCGAGTTGAGTGGCACCCTCGAGGGCGTACCGGCCGGCGCCGATGTCGAGCTGGCCCTGCTGGTGATCGATGAGCGCGGCCGTCCGCAACGCCTGCTGGCCAGCAGCAACCTGAGCGGCACCAGCCAGGCCCTGCCGTTCCGCCTGCGCTTTGCCACCGAAGCCTTTCCGGCCGGCGCCCGGGTCGAACTGCGCGGCCGCGCCAGCCAGTCCGGCCAACTGATCCTGCACCTGCCGGCCCAACGCATCGACCAACCCACCAGCCAGGCCCTGGGCCAACTGCAATTTGTCAAAGCCCCATGAATGTCCCGCTCGACCTGCAAGCTGCCCTCAGCGAACTGCTGGGGGACGCGCGACTGGTAGCCTGCGAGCTGCCCGATACCACGCTGAAGCTCTGGCTGATCGACGCCGACAACATGGACCGCGCCTTCACCCCGGAAGAAACCCGGCGCATCCTCCACGAGCCGCCCTACTGGAGCTTCTGCTGGGCCAGCGGCCTGGCCCTGGCGCGCTACCTGGCCGAGCAGCCGCATTGGGTCGCGGGCAAGCGGGTGCTGGATTTCGGTGCCGGTTCCGGCGTGGCGGCGATTGCCGCGGCCAAGGCCGGGGCCCGGGAAGTGGTGGCCTGTGACCTTGACCCGCTGGCCATTGCCGCCTGCCGGGCGAATGCCCGACTCAATGGCGTCGAGCTGAGCTATTCCATGGATTTCTTCGCCGAGGCCGACCGCTTCGACCTGATCCTGGTGGCGGACGTGCTCTACGACCGGGCCAACCTGCCGCTGCTGGACCAGTTCCTCAGCCGTGGCCGCCAGGCCCTGGTGGCGGATTCCCGCGTACGGGACTTCCAGCACCCGCTCTATCAGCGCCTGGAAATGCTCAATGCCCTCACCCTGCCCGACCTGGCCGAACCCTGGGAATTTCGCAACGTGAGCCTCTATCACGCACAGCGGCGATAGCGATTTTCAGCCTCCCGGCCAGCCTTTATAGTGGTTCCATTCCCGCTTATTCGAGATACCCCATGAGTCAGGAAACGCCCTACATCTTCGACGCCCGCACCGCTGATTTCGACCAGTCGGTGATCGAGAACTCCTTTCACAAGCCGGTCCTGGTGGACTTCTGGGCCGAGTGGTGTGCGCCCTGCAAGGCGCTGATGCCGATGCTGCAGCAAATTGCCGAGAGCTATCAGGGCGAACTGCTGCTGGCCAAGGTCAACTGCGACATCGAGCAGGACATCGTCGCCCGCTTCGGCATCCGCAGCCTGCCCACCGTGGTGCTGTTCAAGGACGGCCAGCCCGTAGACGGCTTTGCCGGTGCGCAACCGGAATCCGCGGTGCGGGCCATGCTCGAACCCCATGTGCAGATGCCGCCACCGCCGGCCGCCGATCCGCTGGAACAGGCCGAAGCCCTGTTTGCCGAAGGTCGTATCGGCGATGCCGAGGCCCTGCTCAAGGTGCTGCTGGGCGAAGACAACAGCAACGCCAAGGCGCTGATCCTCTACGCCCGCTGCCTGGCCGAGCGTGGCGAGCTGGGTGAAGCCCAGACCGTGCTCGACGCGGTCAAGAGCGATGAGCACAAGGCGGCCCTGGCCGGAGCCAAGGCGCAGATCACCTTCCTCAAGCAGGCCGCGGACCTGCCGGACGCCGCCGAGCTCAAGGCGCGCCTGGCCAAGGACCCGCAGGACGATGAAGCGCTGTACCAACTGGCGATCCAGCAACTGGCGCGCCAGCAATATGAAGCGGCGCTGGAAGCCCTGCTCAAGCTGTTCATGCGCAACCGCAGCTACAACGAAGGCATCGCCCACAAGACCCTGCTGCAAGTCTTCGACCTGCTGGGCAACGACCACCCCCTGGTGACCGCCTACCGCCGCAAGCTGTTCGCCGCCCTGTACTGAGCCGGAGGAGCTGGCTTGTGTAGGAGCTGGCTTGCCAGCGAAGGCGTTCTGACAGGCCGAACGCGTTCGCCAGCAAGCGGGCTCCTGCAGGGTCATTGCACCCAGCTGTAGATCGGCGTATCGGCGCCGCTCACCACCTTGACCTCGGCGCAGTGGCGCAAGCGCACCAACAAGCGCTTGCCTGCCGCCGCGCTACCGGCCAGCCCTTCCAGTTGCTCCAGCAACTCCGGCCCGCTGAGCTGCCCGGCCTTGCGCAGCAACTCCTTGGTGGTCTGCCACAGGGCATCGTCCTGGCTGGCCGGCTTCGCCGCTACCGCGACGCTCTCGGGCTTGGCCGCCTGCAACTGCGCACCCAGTTGCGCCCAGTCGCCTTCGTCCAGTTCCAGGGTCAAATCCACCGGCCAGTCGCCGATGCTTCCACGAATCCGCAACATTGCTGTGCTCCTGAATTTTTCTGACGAGCATGCTCCCACGCGTCTTGCGCAACGCCAAGCGGCCGGTCAAACTCAGCGGCCGATTGTTATAAGATCACATAACATTTATTTCATCTTCGCTCCGGAGACTTGCTATGCGCCGTCTGCTACTCGCCCTGCCGTTCGCCCTGTTGCCGCTGGCCGCCGCCCAGGCCGCGCAAGCCCATGATCACGAGCATGAACATGGCAGCCTCGGCGCCCACGAACATGGAGTCGGCCGTTTGAACGCAGTGCTCGACGGCCAGACCCTGGAACTGGAGCTGGAGAGCCCGGCAATGAACCTGGTGGGCTTCGAACACGCTCCGAGCACCGACGCCGACAAGGCCAAGGTGGCTGCCGCCCGCACCCAGCTGGAACAGCCGCTGGTACTGTTCAGCCTGCCCAAGGCAGCGGCGTGCGTGGTGGCCAAGCAGGAGCTGGAGAGCCCGCTGTTCGGCGACAAGCCCGATGCCGATGATCACGATGACGACGACCACGACGAAGATGCCAAGGACACCGCTGGCCACGAGCATCACCATGAGCACAGCGAGATCCACGCCCACTACCAGTTCACCTGCGCCAAGCCGGATGCCCTGAAGACCCTCGATCTGGGGCAGGTCTTCAAGACCTTCCCCGCCACCCAGAAAATTCAGGTACAACTCATTTCGCCGAATGGCCAGCAGGGCGTCGAAGCCAGCGCCACGGCGGCAACCCTGAAGTTCTGAGCGCCAACCCTGTAGCCGCTGCCTTCGGCGGCTACAACACTCATCCGATGATCGACCCGACATGACCCAAGCACTTATCGAACTGTCCAACCTGGGCTTCAACTGGCCCGGTCATCCACCGTTACTGGACATCCCGGACTTTCGCCTGGAAGTCGGCGAAACCCTGTTCCTCAAGGGCCCCAGCGGCAGCGGCAAGACCACCCTGCTGGGCCTGCTGGGCGGCGTGCAGAAACCCAACCAGGGCAGCATTCGCCTGCTGGGCCAGGAGCTGACCGAGCTTTCGGCCGGCGCCCGCGACCGCTTTCGCGTCGATCACACCGGCTACATCTTCCAGCAGTTCAACCTGCTGCCGTTTCTCTCGGTACGCGAGAACGTCGAGCTGCCCTGCCACTTCTCCAAGCTACGGGCCGGCCGCGCCGCACAGCGCCATGGCAGCGTCGACCAGGCCGCAGCCACCCTGCTGGCCCACCTGGGGCTGAAGGACCCGGAGCTGCTCGGCCGCCGCGCCGATTCACTATCCATCGGCCAGCAGCAGCGGGTCGCTGCGGCCCGGGCGCTGATCGGCCAGCCGGAACTGGTGATTGCCGACGAACCGACTTCGGCGCTGGACCACGACGCCCGGGAAGCCTTCCTCCAATTGCTGTTCGCCGAATGCCGCGAAGCCGGGGCCAGCCTGCTGTTCGTCAGCCACGACCAGAGCCTGGCAGCGCTGTTCGATCGCAACCTGTCGCTGGCCGAACTCAATCGCGCCGCCAAGCCCGCAGAGGTCTGAGATGTATCTGTTCCGTCTAGCCATGGCCAGCCTGGCTAACCGTCGCTTCACCGCGATCCTCACCGCCTTCGCCATTGCCCTCTCGGTCTGCCTGCTGCTGGCGGTGGAGCGGGTGCGCACCGAAGCCCGGGCCAGTTTCGCCAGCACCATCAGTGGCACCGACCTGATCGTCGGCGCCCGTTCCGGTTCGGTGAACCTGCTGCTGTACTCGGTATTCCGCATCGGCAACGCCACCAACAACATCCGCTGGGACAGCTTCGAGCACTTCGCCAGCAACCCCAAGGTAAAGTGGGCGATCCCGATTTCCCTGGGCGACTCCCACCGCGGCTACCGGGTGATGGGCACCACCGACGCCTACTTCCAGCACTACCAGTACGGCCACCAGCAGAACCTGCAACTGGCGGTGGGCCGGGCCTTCGCCAGCGACCCCTTCGAAGTGGTGCTGGGGGCCGAAGTCGCCGATGCCTTGCACTACAAGCTGGGGGACAAGCTGGTACTGGCCCATGGCGTGGCGGCCATCAGCCTGGTCAAGCACGACGACAAGCCCTTCACCGTGGTCGGCATCCTCAAGCGCACCGGCACTCCGGTGGACCGCACCCTGCACATCAGCCTGGGCGGCATGGAGGCGATCCACATCGACTGGCACAACGGCGTGCCGGCCCGTGGCGAGGGGCGCATCAGCGCCGACCAGGCGCGCAACATGGACCTGACGCCCCAGGCCATCACCGCCTTCATGCTGGGCCTCAACAGCAAGATCTCGACCTTCGCCCTGCAACGGGAGATCAACGAATTCCGCGGCGAGCCGATGCTGGCGATCCTGCCCGGCGTGGCCCTGCAGGAGCTCTGGAGCCTGATGGGCACCGCCGAGAAAGCCTTGTTCGTGGTGTCGCTGTTTGTGGTCCTGACCGGCCTGATCGGCATGCTCACGGCGATCCTCACCAGCCTCAATGAACGCCGGCGGGAGATGGCCATCCTGCGTTCGGTGGGCGCGCGCCCCTGGCACATTGCGACCCTGCTGATCTTCGAAGCCTTCGCCCTGGCGCTGTTCGGGGTGCTGGCCGGGCTTGGCCTGCTGTACCTGGGCATCGCCCTGGCCCAGGGCTACGTGCAGTCGAATTACGGCCTGTACCTGCCACTGTCCTGGCCCAGCCAGTATGAGTGGACGCTGCTGGGCGGTATTCTGATCGCCGCGCTGCTGATGGGCAGCGTGCCGGCCTGGCGCGCCTACCGGCAATCCCTGGCCGATGGCCTGTCGATTCGTTTATGAGCCCTGGTTTATGAAGACCCAACGCTTGCTGCGCTCTCTGCTTGCCCTGTCGCTGCTGTTCAGCTCGCCGCTGTGGGCGGCGGGGGCTCCGAAGGACCTGACCTGGTCGGAAATGATCCCGCCGGACGCGCCGCCGGAAGTGCCGAACATGAAGCCGCTGCACGACCTGTCGCAGATGAGCGATGCGCTGTCCGCCGAATCGGCTCCCGCTGCCAAGCAGGACCTGCCCAATGCCCCGGTGGTGAAGAGCCTCGACGGCCAATCGGTGCGCCTGCCCGGCTACATCGTGCCCCTGGAAGTGAGCGAGGAAGGACGCACCACAGACTTCCTGCTGGTGCCCTACTTCGGCGCCTGCATCCACGTACCGCCACCGCCGTCGAACCAGATCGTCCACGTCACCAGCGAAGTCGGGGTGAAACTCGATGAGCTGTACCAGCCGTACTGGATCGAAGGCGACATGCAGGTCAAGCCCTCCACCAGCGAGCTGGCGGATGCCGGCTACCAGATGGCGGCGCAGAAGATCTACGTCTACGAGTTGCCGGAGTAAAAGAGTGCGGGCGGGCGACGCCCGGGGAACGTCAAAAGAGTGCGGGGCAAAAGAATAGTTCACCCCGCCAACCGGGGTTTGCCATTTCATTGAGCTGAGTCAAGGCGGTCAACTTGACGATCCTTACCATTGGACATAGCCAATCTGAATCGTCCTTTGGAGCTCCCATGCACAAGTCTCTGCTTAGCGCCTCCCTGATCGCGCTCGCACTCGCCGCCCCGATTGCCAACGCCCACGAAGCTGGTGACATCATCGTTCGTGCCGGTGCGATTACCGTCAAACCCAAAGCCAACAGCTCCGACGTCAAGGTCGACAGCGGCCCACTGGCTGGCGCCAACCTGGGCGGCAAGGCGACCATGGACAGCGACACTCAGTTGGGCTTGAACTTCGCCTACATGCTGACCAACAACATCGGTATCGAGTTGCTGGCCGCCACCCCGTTCGAACACGACGTGAAGATCCGCAACACGTCCCTGGCTCCGGCCAACGGCAAGCTGGGTACTCTCAAGCACCTGCCACCGACCCTGAGCGTGGTGTACTACCCGCTGGACCACAAGTCGGTGTTCCAACCCTACGTCGGTGCCGGTATCAACTACACCTGGATCTACGACGAGCACGTCGGCAGCCGCGCCCAGTCCGAAGGTTTCGACAACTTCCGCGCCAAGAACTCCTGGGGCCTGGCCTGGCAGATCGGTGCCGACTACATGCTGACCGACAACATCATGATCAACGCCCAGGCACGCTACATCGACATCGATACCCGCGCCTACGTGGACAACAACGCCCTGGCCGCCGGCACTCGTGCCAAGGTCAATGTGGACGTCGACCCATGGGTCTACATGGTGGGCCTGGGTTACAAGTTCTAAACCCGCCAGCAATAAAAAAGGCGCCTTGCAAGGCGCCTTTTTCATGTGCGTGTTTTCCCTCAGCGCCCCATCAGGCGGGCGAGGCCGACGCTCATCGGGGTCGGCTCGGGGAACTTGAAGCGCTGCAGCAGGCGCTGGTTGCCAGCCCGCGAATGGCGGATATCGCCCGCCCGAGCCGGGCCGTAGCTGATGGGTGGCAAGGCACCCACCACCTCGGCCAGGGCCGCGAGCATCTGCTTGAGGGTCGTGGCCTGGTTCAAGCCAACGTTGACCGCTCCCACTTCCAACTGCGGCGCCTCGATGGCCTGCACCAGCACCTGAACCAGATCGCCGACGTAGACGAAATCCCGGGTCTGCTCGCCATCGCCGAACACGGTGATCGGCAAGCCTTGCTGGGCCCGTTCGCTGAAGATGCTGATCACCCCGGAATAGGGCGAAGAGGGATCCTGGCGCGGGCCGAAGATGTTGAAGAAGCGAAAGATCGCCGGTTCCAGCCCGTGCTGGCGCCGGTAGAAATCCAGGTAGTGCTCGCTGGCCAGCTTGTCCGAGGCATAAGGGGTCAGCGGCGCCTTGGCCGTGTCCTCGTCGATGGACTGGCCTTCCCCGTTGTTGCCATACACCGCGGCGCTGGAAGCGAACAGCACTCGCTTGACGCCGTGCTCACGCATGGCCTCACAGACATTCAGGGTGCCGATGAAATTGCTCTGGTGGGTCTGCACCGGGTCGTCCACCGAGGCCTGCACCGAAGCCACCGCTGCCAGGTGCGCCACAGCGCAGCAGCCTTGCATGGCCTGGCTGACCAGCGACGCATCGGCCACATTGCCCTCGATCAGCTCGACCCGCGGATCAGCCAGCGGCAGGTTGCTCGGTTTGCCGGTGGACAAGTCGTCCAGCACCCGCACCGCGTAGCCCTTGGCGAGCAGGGCGTCGGCCAGGTGCGAGCCAATGAAGCCGGCACCGCCGGTGATCAATACGAGGCCTTCAGCCATGACGATAAAACCTATCCAGTAAAGCCGGGAGCGCGGCACGCCAGGCGCGCGGCTTGATCCCGAAGGTATGAAGGATTTTCTTGCAGGCCAGTACTGCGTGCTGCGGTTCCTCGGCGGCATCGGCGCTGGCGGCATGGGCCTGGGCGGTCGGCGCCTCGATGGCCAGCGGGTGCAATTGCCGGGCTTCGGTCAGCACCGCCTGCCCCAGGGCCAGGGGCGTGGTGGCTTCCTGGCCGGCGTAGTGGTAGGTGCCCCAAAGCGGCGCGGCGCAATCGAGCTGCTTGAGCACCGAGATGATCACCCGCGCGGCATCGTCCACCGGGGTCGGATTACCCCGCCGGTCGTCGGCCATCAACAGTTCGTCCGGGGATTCGGCCCGGGCCAGGAAACGCCCGAGAATGCCGTCCGGGCTGTCATCCAGCAGCCAGCCGAAACGCAGCAGCACGTGCTGCGGGCAGGTGGCGCGAACGCTTTGCTCGATCCGCCACAGTGCCTGGCCGCGCAGGCCCAGGGGCACCGGCTCGTCCTTTTCGCTGTAGGCAGTCGCCCGGGAGCCGTCGAACACCCGGTAGCTCGAAGGTTGCAGGAGGATGATGTTGTGATGCTGGCAAAGCTCTGCCAGGCGCTCGACCGCCCGTTCCTGGCCGCTCAAGCGCGCCTCGCTCACGCTCTCCGCCTGAAACCAGTCGAAGTAGTAAGCCAGGTTGATCAAGGCATCCGGGCGGGTGTCGTCGAGCAGTTGCGTAAGGCTCGCGGCATCCCAGCCGTCTTGCGGCGGACGGGGGGCGAGGAAACCGATGTCTTCCTCCGCACCCAGGCGAATCAGCGCCTGCCCAAGGGCATTTCCGCCGCCCAGTAACATAAGGCGCATTCGCATAGAGTCAGCAGGCCCAGTCTGTTCAGAACGATGGTTGGAGTCGGCCAGTCTCGTGGGGCTGGCCGTCGATAATTGCCGGAATCGTTGCATTTTGCGGGTTTGTGGCGCAAGCGTCACTCAGAAAGTGTCGAGGCCCCATGGAATCAACGGTGCTTGCAAGTTGCCGGGTGCGGCCGCATAAATCCATCCATGAACCTTGCCCAATCCGTGAATCCGGTGCTGGACGGCTTCCACCCCGCTGTCAGCGCCTGGTTCAAGCATACCTTTGCCGCTGTGACCCCAGCCCAGGCCCGCGCCTGGCCGCTGATCGCCCAGCGCCGCTCGACCCTGATCGCCGCGCCCACCGGCTCCGGCAAGACCCTGACCGCCTTTCTCGCGGTGATCGATGACCTGGTGCGCCAGGGGCTGGCCGGCGGTGGCCAGCTGCCGGACGCCACCCTGGTGGTGTATGTGTCGCCACTCAAGGCCTTGAGCAATGACATTCAGATCAACCTGCAGCAGCCACTGGCGGGCATCACCGAGCAATTGCGCCGCATGGGCCTGCCGGAACTGTCCATCAGCACCGCGGTGCGCACCGGCGATACCCCGCAGAAAGACCGCAACGCCATGCGCAAGAGCGCGCCGCAGATCCTCGTCACCACCCCGGAATCCCTCTACGTGCTGCTGGGCTCGGATTCCGGCCGCAGGATGCTGGCCAGCACCCGCAGCGTGATCGTCGACGAAATCCACGCCCTGGCCGGCAGCAAGCGCGGCAGCCACCTGGCCCTGAGCCTGGAACGCTTGCAGGCCTTGTGCGCCGAACCCTTGCTGCGCATCGGCCTGTCCGCCACGCAGAAGCCCATCGAAGCCGTGTCGCGCTTTCTGGTGGGCCACGGCCGCCCTTGCGAAATTGTCGATATCGGCCACGCCCGGCCCCGGGACCTGGACATCGAAGTGCCGCCGGTGCCGCTGTCGGCGGTCATGGCCAATGACGTCTGGGAGCTGGTGTACGAGCGCCTCGCCAACCTGGCCAGGGAACACCGCACCACGCTGATATTCGTCAACACCCGGCGCCTGGCCGAGCGCCTGGCCCGCCACCTCAGCGAGCGCCTGGGCAAGCAGGCGGTGGCCGCGCACCACGGCAGCCTGGCCAAGGAGCAGCGCCTGGAAGCCGAGCAGCGGCTCAAGGCCGGCGACCTGCAAGTGCTGATCGCTACCGCTTCCCTGGAGCTGGGGATCGATATCGGTGATGTCGACCTGGTGTGCCAGATCGGCTCGCCGCGCTCGATCTCGGCCTTTCTGCAGCGGGTCGGCCGCTCCGGTCACCAGGTGGGCGGCACGCCCAAGGGCCGGTTGTTCGCCCTGACCCGCGACGACCTGATCGAATGCGCCGCCCTGCTCGACTGCGTGCGCCGGGGCGAACTGGACACTCTACTGATTCCCCATGCCCCCCTGGATGTGCTGGCCCAGCAGATCGTCGCTGAAGTCAGCTGCCAGGAGTGGTCGGAAGCCGCGCTGCTGGACATGCTGCGCCAGGCCGCGCCCTACGCCGACCTGGATCAGGCCCACTACCAGGCGCTGTTGCAGATGCTCGCCGAGGGCTTCAACGGGCGCCAGGGCCTGCGCAGCGCCTACCTGCACCGCGACGCCCTGGCCCGCACCCTGCGCGGGCGCCGAGGCGCCCAACTGACCGCGCTGACCAGCGGCGGGACCATCCCCGACAACGCCGACTACAGCGTGCTGCTGGAGCCCCAGGGGCTGAACATTGGCAGCGTCAACGAAGACTTCGCCGTGGAAAGCATTGCCGGCGACGTGTTCCAGCTGGGCAACACCTCCTACCGTATCCTGCGGGTGGAAACCGGCAAGGTGCGGGTCGAGGATGCCCAGGGCCAGCCGCCGAACATTCCCTTCTGGCTCGGCGAAGCCCCCGGGCGCAGCGCCGAACTCTCCAGTGCCGTGGCGCGCCTGCTGGCCCAACTCGACGAGTTGCTCGGCGCCACGCCCGGCCAGTTGCAAGCGGCCATCCACTGGTTGCACCACGAACTGGGCCTGAACCTGGCCAGCGCCGAGCAACTGGTGGATTACCTGGCACCGGCGCGCCTGGCCCTGGGCGCGCTGCCGTCCCAGGACACGCTGATCATGGAGCGCTTCTTCGACGAGTCCGGCGGCACCCAACTGGTGATCCACAGCCCCTTCGGCAGCCGCATCAACCGCGCCTGGGGCCTGGCCCTGCGCAAGCGTTTCTGCCGCACCTTCAATTTCGAATTGCAGGCGGCCGCCAGCGAGGACGCGATCGTCCTTTCCCTGTCCACCAGCCACAGCTTCGCCCTGGACGAGGTCTGGCGTTACCTGCACAGCAACAGCGCCGAACACATCCTGGTCCAGGCGCTGCTGGACGCACCGCTGTTCGGCGTGCGCTGGCGCTGGAACGCCGGAGTGGCGCTGGCCCTGCCGCGCTACAGCGGCGGGCGCAAAGTGCCGCCGCAGATCCAGCGCATGAAAAGCGAAGACCTGATCGCCAGCGTGTTTCCCGACCAGATCGCCTGCCTGGAAAACCTGGCCGGCGAGCGCGAGATTCCCGACCATCCGCTGGTGGAGCAGACCCTCGACGACTGCCTGCACGAAGCCATGGACAGCGAAGGCTGGTTGAACCTGCTGCGTCGCATGGAACAGGGCCAGGTGCGCCTGCTCAGCCGCGAACTGCCGGCGCCCTCGCCCCTGGCGGCGGAAATCCTCAGCGCCAAGCCCTACACCTTTCTCGATGACGCCCCCCTGGAGGAACGCCGTACCCAGGCGGTGCTGGCCCGGCGCTGGAGCGACCCGCAAGCCACCGACGACCTGGGCGCCCTGGATGCCGAAGCGATTGCCGCGGTGGCCGCCGAAGCCTGGCCAGCCCCGGCCAGTGCCGATGAAATGCACGAAGCGCTGATGAGCCTGGCCTGTATCAGCGAAGCCGAGGCCCAGGCCAACCTCCACTGGCCCGAGTGGCTGCAAGCCCTTTCCAGCCAGGGCCGCGCCTGCCGCTTGCAGGCCGGCCCGGGCGGCGGCTTGTGGCTGGCCCTGGAGCGCATCTGCTGTCTGCGGGCGCTGTACCCTCAGGCCGCCTTGCAACCCGCGCTGCAACCGGTGCCCGGTTTCGACCAGGCCTGGGAGGCACAGCCGGCCCTGGTGGAGCTGATTCGCGCCCGCCTCAGCGGCTTCGCTCCCCTGACCCTGGCGCAGATCGCCGCGCCCCTGGGCCTGCCCGCTTCCAGCATCCACCAGGCGCTGATCCAGCTGGAGAGCGAAGGTTATGTGCTGCGGGGGCGCTTCAGCCCTGGCGGCGATGAAGAACAGTGGTGCGAGCGTCACCTGCTGGCGCGGATCCACCGCTACACGGTGAAGCGCCTGCGCCGGGAAATCGAACCGGTGGCCTTGCAGGATTTCATGCGCTTTCTGTTCGACTGGCAGCACCTGTCGCCGGGTACCCAGGGCCAGGGCAGCGCCATGCTGGCCGAGCTGGTCGCGCAGTTCGAAGGCTACCCCGCAGCGGCCTCGGCCTGGGACAGCGACCTGCTGCCGGCGCGCCTGAAGGATTACTCCGCCAGTTGGCTGGATGACCTGTGCCGCAGCGGCAAGGTGGTCTGGAGCCGGATCAACAGCAGCGGCAAGATCGCCGGCAGCGCCCTGCGCAGCACCCCTATCGTGTTGCTGCCCCGGGCCCGCGTGGCGCTCTGGAACGCCCTGACCTGCCCCATCGACAGCAGTGACCTGTCACCCAAGGCGCAGAAGGTTCACGCCGTACTGAGCCAGCTGGGCGCACTGTTTTTCGATGAACTGCTGCAAGAAGCCCACCTGCTGCGCAGCGAACTGGAAACCGTGCTGCAGGAACTGGTGGGCGCCGGATGGGTGAATGCCGACAGCTTCGCCGGGCTGCGGGCCCTGATCACCCCGGCCAGCAAGCGCCAGAACCGCAGCAGCCGACGGGGTCGCGGCGCCTTCGTCGGAGGAATGGACGACGCGGGGCGCTGGGCCTTGTTGCGCCGCGCCGCCAGCGAGGATAGCGCCGCCACCCTGGAGCACGTGGCCATGACCCTGCTACGCCGCTATGGCGTGGTGTTCTGGCGCCTGCTGGAGCGCGAGGCCGACTGGCTGCCCAACTGGCGCGATTTGCTGCGTACCTTCCATCGCCTGGAAGCCCGCGGAGAAATTCGCGGCGGGCGCTTCGTCAGCGGCCTGGCCGGCGAGCAGTTCGCCCTGCCGGAAGCCATACCGCTACTGCGCGAAGTGCGCCGCCGGCCCCATGACGGCAGCCTGATCGCGGTGTGCGGCGTCGACCCGCTGAACCTTGCCGGGACCCTGCTGCCCGGGCCCAAGGTCCCGGCCCTGAGCGGCAACCGCCTGGTGTTCCGCGACGGCCTGCCGGCGGCCGCCGACATCGGCGGCACCCAGCACCTGTGGCTGGAGCTGGAACCCCAGGCCGCCCAGGCCCTGCGCAACAAGCTCATCCGGCACTGACCTCCCCCCGTAGGAGCCGGCTGCCGGCGAAAGGGCCCGTGAGCCCTGCGCCACATCTAGCGGCCTCTTCGCTGGCAAGCCAGCTCCTACCCAGGCAGCAGGCGCCCTTCCAGACAATCCACGCCCACCCTCGTAGGAGCCGGCTTGCCGGCGAAAGGGTCCGTGAGCCCTGCGCCAGATCCAGCTGCCCTTACGCTGGCCGTCGTTGCGCAATCATTGCGGGCGGGGGGATTCGGGGAGCAGCAGCGCCGAGTCGTCCTGTTCCGGTTCGTCTTCATGCACCCGCCGCGCCGGCAGCACCACCGGCTGTGGATAAGTCTGGGCGAAATGCACCCAGGGGCAGTTATCCACAAGCTTTTTCAGACGCTGGTTGAAGGCCCGGCTCACCGCGTACTGGCCGCCGGACACCGTGCGGAACTGGGCCGTCAGCACCACGCCGTTGAGGTCCATCTTGTCCACCCCGAACACGTCCAGGCCGCCTTGCAGGTTGTAGCGCAGGAAGCTGTCCTCGCTGATGGAACGCCCGGCTTCGCGGATCAGTTCGATGGCCTTGTCGACGTCGGTGTCGTAGGTGAACTGCACCGAGAAGAAGGCATAGGCGAACTGCCGCGACTGGTTGGTGACCGCCTTGATCTGGCCGAACGGCACCGAATGCACGAAACCCTTGCCGTCGCGCAGGCGCAGGGTGCGGATGGTCAGGCCCTCGACGGTGCCGGCATGGCCGGAGTCGAGCACCACCCAGTCACCAATGGACAGGGTGTCTTCGATGATGATGAACAGGCCGGTGATCACGTCCTGCACCAGTTGCTGGGAACCGAAGCCGATGGCCAGGCCTACCACCCCGGCACCGGCCAGCAGCGGCGCGACGTTGATCCCCAGGTTGGCCATGGTGGTGATCGCGCAGATCACCACCAGGATGATTTTGATCGCATTGCGCAGCAGCGGCAGGATGGTCTTGACCCGGGTACTGGGCTGACGCGCCGAACGCTTGTTGGCCGGTGGCTTGAGGGCCTCCTGGATCGCTGTGTCGAGCACCACCCACAGCAGCCAGGTCACTAGGAAGATCAGGCCGATGCTGCTCAGGGAGTCGCTGATGGCCCGGCCCACGGTATTGCGCTGGGCGAACTCGAACAGCGAGATCCCCCAGATGCGCCCGAGGATCTCGATGAAGGCGATGGCCATGACGATCCGCAGCAGGGCGTGCAACAGGCTCAGGAAACGCTCCTTGTAGGCGCTGCTGCGCTGAATCGTCTGGGCGCTACGGGACTTGAACAGGTGCTGCAGCACGGTGCTGAGGAACACCGTGGCGATCAGCAGCACGGTGGTCAGCAAGGCGCAGCGCAGGGCCTGCTGGCTGTCCTCGCCGGCACCGATCAGGCTCACCGCCGAGACCAGCACCATCAGCAGGATCGGCCAGTACCAGAGCCCGGAAAAGATCCGCAGCGACTCCTGCAACGCCGGCTGTTTCAGACGCTGGGCCAGAGAGCGGTTGCGGATCAGGTGCGCCACCGGCCGGCGCAGGCGGATCACCAGCACCGCGAAGATCAGCGAGGCCAGCAGGCCGGTGAATACCGCCACGCTGCTGGTGATATTGCCCCCCAGCTGGCGGGCGATCTGCGGGCTGGTCAGGGCATCGCTGAGAGCCGCAAGGAAACCGATCAGAAACAGCGGTTTCGGGCAGTAGCCACGGATGATCCGCACCGCGGGCCGCTTGTGCCCGACGTTGAACATCACGATCAGGCACAACAGCACCGAGGTCGAGACGATGCCGCTGCTGGTGGCATAGGCCAGGCACAGGGCCAGCGCCCGCCCCACCGAACCGTTCAGGGAATGGCTGACGTAAAGCGTCAGCGGCAGGCAGACCAAGGCCGGCAAGGTGTAAGGCAGCAGGTATTCCAACAGGCCCTGGCCTCGGGGCCGGGCTTGCAGCCAGGGCCGCTGGCTCAGCCGCCGTACCAGCAGCCCGGCCAGCACCGTGAGCAGGGCGAAGCTGCCCAGCCAGGTGCCGGACAAGGTGAGGAAATCCCCGGCCACGCTCCAGCCCGAACGGTCCGAGGGTTGGTTCACCAGGCGCCCCACTTCGTCCGCCGCGCGGTCGGCCCGCAGGCGCCAGGCGTCGATCAGGTTTTCATTGAGGTCGAGCTTGTCCTGGACATCGTCGATGCTCGAACTGATGGCGCCCAGCAGGCCCCCTTCCACCAGCAGTTCCGGCTTGGCCGGGGCCGCCGCCGGGGCTGTTGCGGCAGTGGCGGCGCAGAGCTCGCTGCTGCCCAGAACGAGCAGCATCCCGAGCAAGATCGCGGTCTTGAAATTCAACACAACGCAGGGCTCCTTCAGCAGGGTCTGTAAGGAACTGATCAGCAAACGCCCGGCAAGTTCGCTTCAGTTGCCCCCGGGGCCGGCGCGCCGGTGAACGACGGGCTCCGGGATCCTTGACCCACAGGCAAATATCTTGTGCCGATAGGGCTATTTTTCCGCACGAGTCAAACCCGGACACTGCGCGCCAATCCCACTTTCACCGGAGTTGCAGTGATGCCCATTGCCCTGCTCGCGCTGACCCTCAGCGCATTCGCCATCGGCACGACCGAGTTCGTTATCGTTGGCCTGCTACCCACCATAGGTACCGACCTCGGGGTCAGCCTGCCGTCCGCCGGCCTGCTGGTCAGCCTCTACGCTCTGGGCGTGGCGATTGGCGCCCCGGTGCTCACCGCCCTCAGCGGCAAGGTGCCGCGCAAGCTGTTGCTGCTGTCGCTGATGGTGCTGTTCACCCTTGGCAACCTGCTGGCCTGGAAGGCACCCGGGTATGAATCCCTGGTGCTGGCACGGATTGTCACGGGCCTGGCCCACGGGGTGTTCTTCTCCATCGGCTCGACCATCGCCACCAGCCTGGTGCCCAAGGAAAAAGCCGCCAGCGCGATCGCCATCATGTTCACCGGGCTCACCGTGGCCCTGGTCACCGGCGTACCCCTGGGCACCTTTATCGGCCAGCATCTGGGCTGGCGCGAAACCTTCCTCGCAGTGTCCGCCCTGGGGGTGATCGCCTTTATCGGCAGCCTGTTGTTCGTGCCGAAGAACATTACCCACCGCCCGCCGGCGTCGCTGCTGCAACAACTGCAGGTGCTCAAGCAACCGCGCCTGCTGCTGGTGTACGCCATGACCGCGGTGGGTTACGGCGGCTCGTTCATCGCCTTCACCTTCCTGGCGCCGATCCTCCAGGACATTTCCGGCTTCAGCGCCGGCACCGTGAGCCTGGTGCTGCTGGTGTACGGCGTGTCGGTGGCGGTGGGCAATATCTGGGGCGGCAAATTGGCGGACCGGCGCGGACCGATCGGCGCCCTGAAGATCATCTTCGCCCTGCTCGCCGCGGTGCTGCTGATGCTCAGCCTCACCGCCGGCAACCCATGGCTGGCGCTGCTGACCGTGCTGCTGTGGGGCGCGGTGGCGTTTGGCAACGTACCGGGGCTGCAGGTCTATGTGGTACGTCAGGCCGAGCACTACACACCCCAGGCGGTGGACGTGGCGTCCGGCCTGAACATTGCCGCCTTCAACCTGGGGATTGCCGGTGGAGCCTGGCTGGGGGGCTTGATCGTCGCTCACCTGGGGCTGATCCACACCGCCTGGATCGGCGCGCTGGTGGTGCTGGTGGCCCTGGCCCTGACCGTCTTGAGCGGCCACCTGGATCGCCGCAACCCGCTAGCGTTCGCGCCGGCCGGCGGCAGCGTCCGGGCAGTGGCCGGCCACTGAACAGGCCGCAGCCGGGTTACGGTACCCGGCTTGCAGCCGTAGAGGTGGCACCGAAGCGATTGCGATATTCACTGGGCGCCAGCCCGGTGATTTTCCGGAACAGGCTGCGAAAGGTGGCAGGGTCCTGATAACCCACGGTCCAGGCGATGTGATCGATGCTGCCGTTGGTGAACTCCAGCAGTTCCCGGGCCTTGCCCACCCGCAGGTGCTGACAGTACTGGGTCGGCTTGAGGCCGGTGGCCGCCCGGAAGCGCCGCAGCAAGGTGCGCGGCTCAAGCCCCGCCTGCTGCGCCATCACCGGCAGCGAAACATCCACCGCGCCATTGGCCTGCAGCCAGTGCTGGAGCTTGAGAATCGCCCCGTCGCCGTGGCTGAGGATCGGTGCGAAATTGCTGCCGCACTGGCTCGCGCTGGCACTGTGTTCCATCACCAGAAAGCGCGCCGTGGCACTGGCGATGCTCGGCCCCAGCAAGCGGTTCACCAGGCGCAGACCAAGCTCGGCCCAGGCCATCAGCCCGGCGCTGGTGATCAGGTCGCCGTCATCGACAATGGGTTTGTCCGCTTCCAGGCGCACCTGTGGGTAACGCTCGGCGAAGGCCTGGGCCGAGGTCCAGTGGGTGGTGGCGCTGCGGCCATCGAGCAGGCCGCTTTCGGCCAACAGGATCGAGCCCACACAGACCCCGCCCAGGGTGGCTCCGGCGGCGTGTTGCTGGCGCAGCCAGTCCATCAGGGCGGCAGATGACTGATGGCTTGAGAAGCCCGCCAGCGAAGGCGGGATCAATACCGCCAACAAGGCCCCGGGGGCTTCGGCCAGGCTGTCGTGGACCCGCACCGGAGGCAGTTCGCCGCTGGCCTGCCAGTGGCTGACGCGCAACCGCGGCAACTGCGCCTGCGGCTGTTCGCCGGCAATCCGGTTGGCCACCTCGAACAAGTCGCTCAGGCCATGTACCGCCGCCATCTGCACACCGGGATAGAGCAGTACCCCCAATTCGGCGTGCGTGCCTTGAATACCCACTGTCAGTTTTCCCCCGGTTAATGTCGGTGCGGCCAATCCTCGAAGGAACGACCGGTGGCGATACTGGCTCCCACGTCAATCACTCACCCGCAGGTATTACCCATGGCCAGACAGGCACTCATCGTAATCGATATCCAGAACGACTACTTCGCCGACGGCAAGTGGCCCCTGATCGGCGTCGACGCTGCAGCGGACAACGCCGCCCGGCTGATCCAGGCATTTCGCCAGAACGCTGAACCTGTGGTGCACATCCGCCACGAATTCACCTCCGACGACGCTCCCTTCTTCACTCCCGGTTCCCCAGGTGCGCAGTTGCACCCCAAGGTACAGAACCACGCCGATGAGCCGGTGGTGCTCAAGCATTTCGTCAACGCGTTCCGCGACACCGAGTTGCAATCGCTGCTCACGCGGCAGGGCATCGAGGAACTGGTGATCGTCGGCAACATGAGCCACATGTGTGTGGAAGGCACTGCCCGGGCCGCTGCCGACCTGGGCTACCCGGTCAAGGTGATCCATGACGCCTGTGCCACTCTCGACCTGGAGTTCGCTGGCCAGCGCGTGCCTGCCGCCCAGGTACAAAGTGCGGTGATGGCGGCCCTGGCGTTCGCCTATGCCAGCGTGCTGTCCACCGAGCAGTTTCTGGCGGCCGGGCAGGCCCCTGCGGCTTGATCACCCGCAAGCGGTGAGCCGTGGCTCACCGCAACTTCATGGCACCAGGCATTTCCCGGATTAAGTTCGCCGCTGTTTACCGAGAGGTTAATAGCGGCAAATGCCAATAGTTGCAGGACCTACAAGTTAACCACAATGCGCACGAATGATTCCTATTAACAAAAAAACACTCCCCGACAACCCGCTCGGACAGCTCTATGGAACAACTAAATAACTCCCCATTAATAAGCAAGCCATTAAATAGCTGACTAATAGTAATCAAGGGTTAATCCGTTATTTCAAAACCTGATTTGAAACATTTGTAAAAATCCATCAAGAGCTGCCCTCGCACATTACTTAGTGCGCTTTCATGAAACGATTTTTTCTATATATCCAATTTTCATAATATTTATAGCAAAGTAAAAAAACAGCCCCACCGCCTATACCACCCCCAGCATTCATTGAGCAAGAACAGGCTCCATCAGACTTCTTGCAAGACGTTCAGCGGAGCCGTCCCGGACTAAACACGCACTTTCCCCTGAAGCCATAAAAATGCCTTGCAGGCCACTTCATTCAACTTACTTGCAAAACCCTCGGCCTTGACTAAGTTGATAGCTACTCGCCACTGAAGTGTTCTTCAGCCGCCAGAAGATCAATAAAAACCGTCGAGGAATTCAATAACCAGACGCCCTCCTGCCCTACCCAGCTGACACTGACACGGAATCCAGTCATATCAATCAAGAGGGACGCTTGATGAAGCGCAGCTCGTTGTCTCGTGCCTTTTCACTCAAGGGTGCGGCCGAAAATTACTGGCTCTCGTTATTACTATTCTCGATCCTGGTTATCGCCAGTTTCCTGTTGTTTGAACAGCAGATCCAACAACTGCTGAGTCACCTGGGCACCTTCCTTCCCACCGATCCCGTACAGCGCCTGAGCCTGGCCCTGTTGCTGGTAACCCTGTTGGCCCTGGACGTGCTGCTGCCCGTGCCCTCCAGCCTGGTGGCACTGCTGGCCGTGGCGGCCCTGGGCGCCATTGGCGGCTACCTGGTGATCTTCATCGGCCTGTGCCTGGGGGCCAGCCTTGGCTACTGGCTGGGGGCCGGCTACTTCCGCCTGCTGTCCAATTGGCTGGGGCTCAGGACCTGGCAACCCGGGCAACTGGCCTATCGCCTCAGCACCCTGTCGCTGGTGTGCCTGCGTGGCGTGCCGGTGCTGGCAGAAACCTCGGTGCTGGCCGCCGGCATGCAACGTTATCCGCTGCGCCAGTTTCTCCTGGTCACCACCCTGGCCAACGCCGGGCTGGCCCTGGCCTATGCCGCCATCGGCAGCCTGCTGGTGGAACAGAACGCCCTGCTGGCAACCATTCTCGCCAGCATGGTGCTGCCCGGGCTGTTCCTCGGCACCCGCAGCCTGTTCAAGAGCCGCCTGGCCCAGCCCCGGTACGATCAGGCGCATTCTCTGGAGGGCCGCTTCCAGGTGAGCTACCACTACCCGGTGCTGTTCACCGATCACATCTTCCAGGCCGACAACCCCTGCCTGCACCAGCAACTGACCCGGCAGAACCCGGGGCGCACCACGGTGCTGGTATTTGTCGATGAACAACTGCTGCTGTGCTCGCCCCAGTTGCCGCTGCAGATCGACCACTACTTCAGCGCCCACGCCGCCGACCTGCATCTGCAGGCCGCACCGATCGCGGTGCCGGCCGGCGAATTGAGCAAGACCCCGGACGTGCTCCAGCAGCTGTACGCGCAGATGCTGGAACACGGCCTGGATCGCCACTGCTATGTGCTGGCCCTGGGCGGCGGCGCAGTGCTGGACGCAGTGGGCTATGCCTGCGCCACCTTCCATCGGGGCATGCGCCTGATCCGCATCCCGTCCACCGTGCTGGCGCAGAACGATGCCGGCATCGGGGTGAAGAATGGCATCAACGCCTTCGCCCAGAAAAACCTGCTGGGGGCCTTCTACCCGGCCACAGCGGTGATCAACGACTTCCAGCTGCTGCTCAGCCTTTCCCACCGGGACCAGATTGCCGGCCTGGCCGAAGCGGTCAAGGTCGCGGTGATCAAGGATGCCGCGTTCTTCCAGTGGATGGAGCAGCAGGCCGAAGCCCTGGCCGGTTTCGAGCACAACGCCAGCCGCTACGCCATTCGCCGCTGCGCCGAACTGCACCTGGGTCATATCACCGGTGCCGGCGATCCGTTCGAACGGGGCAATGGCCGCCCCCTGGACTACGGGCACTGGGCCGCCCACAAGCTGGAGAATCTCAGCCAGCATCGCTTGCGCCACGGTGAAGCGGTGGCCGTGGGCATGGCCCTGGATGCGCTGTATGCCAACGCCAGCGGCCTGCTGTCCGACGCCGACTGCCAGCGCCTGCTGCGACTGCTGGACAGGCTCGGCTTCAACCTCTGCCCGCCGGAACTGAGCCTGCGGGACAACCAGGGGCGTTCGCCGATCCTGGTGGGCCTGGAAGAGTTCCGCCAGCACCTTGGGGGCCAGCTGTCGATCCCGATGCTCAACCGCCTGGGCCAGTCGGTGGATGTGCACCAGATCGACATGCCGCTGATGGAACAGGCCCTGCTGCGCCTGGCGGGTTTCGGCGGGCCGGATTTCGCCTGGGGCCCGGGGTGCGCGCAATGACCCAATCGTCGCTGACCACCTGGCTGACCCTGGGCCGGGTCTCCAACCTGCCAACGGTATGGACCAATGCCCTGGCCGCCGCGCTGCTGGCCAGCAGCGCTACCACCCTGGCGCCGCCCTCGCCGCTGGTCTGGACCCTGCTGCTGGTGGCACTCTCGGCGCTGTACCTGGCGGGCATGCTGCTCAACGACCTGATGGACGCCGACTGGGACCAGCAGCACCACAACCCGCGGCCGATCGTTCTCGGCCTGGTCAGCCGCGCCCAGGTCCGCCTGGCCACTGCCGCGCTGCTGCTGCTGGCGGCGCTGGCGGTCCTCGGCCTGAGCTGGATGATTGCCCAGCCCCACTGGCTGCTGGCCAGCGCCGGATTGCTGCTGCTGTTTATCCTTGGCTACAACCTTCTGCACAAGAAATATCCCCACAGCGTCTGGCTGATGGGCGGCTGCCGCTCGGCGTTGTACCTGACCGCCGCCGCCAGCCTGGCCATGCCGCCCCAGCCATTGTGGCTGTGCGCCGCGCTGCTGGGCACCTACATCGCCGGCTTGACCTACCTGGCCCGCCTGGAGCATCGCAACCAGTTGCTCAGCCGCCTGCCGCTGCTGCTCATGCTCAGCCCTCTGCTCCTGGCCGCCTATGCCGGCAACAGCGTGTTCTGGCTGGTCCTGCTGCTGTGGCTGGGCTGGTTGGGCTGGCACTACCAGCGCCACCTGGCCAACCCGCAACAGCGACAGATCCGTGCCTTCATCGGTGCCGGGCTGGCCGCCCTGCCGCTGTTCGACGCCCTGGTGCTGGCGGTGGCCAACCAGCCCTTGGGCAGCCTGCTGTGTGTGCTGGTGTTCTTTCTGCTTCCCCACCTTCAACGCTGGATCAAGCCGACATGAACATGGATCCCATCGCCCCTGCGCCGCCGGCGCTTGCCATTCGCCATGGTGCCTTCGCCGAGCGCCAGCAATTGCTGGAACGGCATCTGGACGACGACAGCCGAAGCTGGTGGCAGCAAGCCCGGGAACAACTGGCCCGACAGCCCTCGGCCAACACCCTGATGCTGCTCAGCAGTCAGTGTCGGCGCCGCTTGGCCAACGCACCGCTGGCCCCCAGCCCGGACTGCAACCGCACTCAACTGGCCCGGGCGCTGCTGCTGGCCCTGTTGCTGGAGCAGCAGGCCGGCGCCGGGCAACTGGCCCTGTTGCGCCAGCTGTTTCTCTGGGGCGACGACCAGGAAAAGGCTGCCCTGCTCAAGGCCCTGGATGACCTCGACAGCCAGGGGGCCAGCCTCGACCTGGCGCTCCAGGCCGGGCGCACCAACAACCGCGAGGTGTTCGCCGCCATCGCCCTGGACAACCCCTTTGCCGCGCGCCACTACCCGGAACGGGCCTTCCACCAGCTGGTGCTCAAGACCCTGGGCATGGGCCTGGACAGCCGCCACATCCACGGCCTGGCAGAACGGCGCAGCGTCGACCTCAACCAGTTGGCCCTGGACCTGATGGAAGAACAGCTGGCCGCCGAACGCGAGGTCGCCGACGGCCTGCCCCAGGCCATTGCCTTCGAGCTGTTGAGCCAGGCCCAGTTGCAGCGCCTGCGAGGCCTGTACCAGCAGGGACGATTGCCTGCGCACTGGCGCGACCACTTCCCGGCAGGCGGTTGACCCCCGGCAGCTGAGCCCACGATTTTTCCCGCACTCAAGCAAGGAGCCACCATGGCGAAGTACTTCGACCCGCACATTCATATGGTCAGCCGCACCACCGACGACTACCAGAACATGGCCGCCGCCGGCATCACCGGGGTCATCGAGCCTGCGTTCTGGCAAGGCCAGGCGCGCACCAGCGTCGGCAGCTTCATCGACTACTTCGACACCCTGCTGGGCTGGGAGCGCTTTCGCGCCAGCATGTTCGGCATCCATCATTTCTGCACCATCGGCCTCAACCCCAAGGAAGCCAACGACCTGTCGGTGGCCAACGAAGTGCTGGAGATCCTGCCGCGCTACCTGGTCAAGGACGGCGTGGTAGCGGTAGGGGAAATCGGCTACGACGACATCACCCCGGAAGAAGATCGCTTTCTCGCCGCGCAACTGGAACTGGCCAGACAGTTCAACCTGCCGGTGCTGGTGCACACCCCGCACCGCGACAAGATCGGCGGCACCAAGCGCACCCTGGCGGTGATCCGCGAGGTGGGCATCGCCGAAAACCTGGTGATCATCGACCACCTCAACGAACTGACCCTGCCCCTGGTGCTGGACAGCGACTGCTGGCGCGGGCACTCGATCTACCCCAACACCAAGATGTCGGAACAGCGCATGGTGGCCCTGCTGCAGCAGTACGGCACCGAGAAAATGGTGGTCAACAGCGCCGCCGACTGGGGCATCAGCGACCCGCTCAAGGTGCCCAAGACCGGCCAGGCCATGCTCGCCGCCGGCTTCAGCGAAGCCCAGGTGGAGCAGGTGCTGTTCCACAACCCGGTGGATTTCTTCGCCCAGAGCGGGCAGTTGGACAAGCAACTGGTGAGCACCCCGCTGCCGATCGACCAGCGCCGCCAGTGGCAGGACAACTCGGCCCTGAGGGGCCAGGAACCGGTGGTCAAATGAGTGCCCGGGCCGGCTGGAACGCCGCGCAGATCGGCTATTGCAGCAACGTGCACCCGGCCCGTGACGTGGCCGGCCTGCGGGCGTCGATCCAGGAACATTTCCAGGGCGTGCGGCGTCAGCGTGGGCTGGCGGTGCAGGACAGCGGCCTGTGGATCAGCGCCCAGGCCGCCGCCGAACTACAGGTGCCTGAGGTGCGCGAGGCCTTCATCGAACTGCTGCACGATTGTGGCCTGCGCCTGACCTCGCTCAACGGTTTCCCCTATGGCCAGTTCCATGAAGGCGCAGTTAAGGCCGAGGTCTACCGGCCCACCTGGGCCGAACCCCAGCGCCTGGAATACAGCCTGCAACTGGCGCATCTGCTGGCCGCCGCTCTGCCCCTGGATTGCCAGCAGGGGGTGATTTCCAGCGTGCCCTTCGGTTATGCCGCCACCTGGGACGAGGCCCAGCAGCAACAGGCCGAAACCCACCTGCGGCAACTGACCGCCGAGCTGGCCAGCCTGCATCGCAGCAGCGGCAGGAAGATCCTGGTGTGCCTGGAGATGGAGCCGGATTGCGTGCTGGAAAACACCGATCAGGCCCTGGCCTTTTTCAAGCACTGGCAGGCCACCGATCCCCATCATGGCTACCTGGCGCTGTGCTTCGACGTCTGCCATCAGGCGGTGGTCTTCGAAGACTGCTATCAATCCCTGCAACGGCTGCTGGATGCGCGGGTTCCGGTGGGCAAGATCCAGCTGTCCAACGCCCTGATCTGCCAGTTGCCGTTTGCCGATCGCCCACGCCGCCAGCAGGTACTGCAGGCCCTGGGCAACTTCTCCGAAGCCACCTACCTGCATCAGGTCAAGGCCCGGGATATGGCCGGGCAGCTACTGGCCTGGGCCGACCTGCCCGGGGCCCTGGACGCCGCCGAACCGGCCCAGGGGCAATGCCCCGAGTTGCGCATTCACTTTCATGTGCCGCTGTTCAGCGAACAGTTTCTACTGGCCGAGCTCAGCGGCAGCCAGCAGGCCTTGCTGCGCACCTTCGACTTTCTCGCCGCGCACCCGAACTTCCAGCCGGTACTGGAGGTGGAAACCTACAGCTGGAACGTGCTGCCTGGTGCGCTGCGCCCGGACAGCGAGCAGGCCTTGCTGCAAGGCATCGCCGCCGAGCTGCAATGGGTCGAGGGCCAACTGCGCCAGCGGCATCTGCTGCGTACCCACTCGTCTGCCCTGGAGGCTCCGGCCCATGCCTTCTGAACGCCCGCGCCAGCCCTTGCTGCTGATCAATGTGGTGGGCCTGACACCCAGCCTGCTGGGGCCGGCCACGCCGCGGATCAACAACCTGCTGCAACGGGCGCGAATGGCCCGGCTGCGCCCGGTGTTCCCCGCCGTGACCTCCACCGTGCAGGCCTCGATCCTCACCGGGCTGCCGCCTTCGGAACACGGCATTGTCGGCAACGGCTGGTATTTCCGCGATCAGGCCGAGGTGCGTTTCTGGCTGCAGCCCAACGCGCTGATCCAGGGTGAAAAGGTCTGGCAGGCGCTGCAACGGGAGATCCCCGGCCTGCGCTGCAGCCAGCTGTTCTGGTGGTTCAACATGTATGCCCAGGTGGAGGCAGCCATCACCCCGCGCCCCCACTACCCGGCCGACGGGCGCAAGATGTTCGGCCTCTATTCGTCGCCTCCGGGGCTGCACGAACACATCGAACAGCAGATCGGCGAGTTCCCCTTTCCGAGCTTCTGGGGCCCGGCCGCGGGGATTGCCTCCAGCCGCTGGATCGTCGACTGCGCCATCGCCGAGTTCCAGATCAGCCGCCCCGACCTGCAACTGATCTACCTGCCGCACCTGGACTACAGCCTGCAACGCCTGGGGCCGGAGCATCCGTCCATCAGCGACGAAGTGCGGGCCATCGACCATGAAGTCGGGCGCCTGCTGGATTTTGCCCAGCAGCAAGGCGCGGCCGTGATGCTGGTCTCCGAATACGGCATCGAGGCGGTGCAGCAGTCCATCTCGATCAACCGCGTGCTGCGCGAGCAAGGTCTGCTGCAGGTACGTCGTTCACTGAGCTGGGAGCTGCTGGACCCCGGCGCCAGCGCGGCCTTCGCCGTGGTCGACCACCAGATCGCCCACGTCTATGTGCGCCAGCCCGAGGACATTGCCCGGGTCAAGGCCCTGCTGCTGCGCCAGCCCGGTATCGAGCAGGTGCTGGACAGGAGCGAGCAGCAGGCCTGCCAGCTCGATCACCCACGCAGCGGCGAGCTGGTGGCGGTGGCCGCCCCGGGCTTCTGGTTCGATTACTACTACTGGTTCGACGACCGCCTGGCCCCGGATTTCGCCCGCACTGTGGATATCCACCGCAAGCCGGGCTACGACCCACTGGAGCTGTTCATCGACCCGGCGATCCGCTTTCCCAAGCTGCGGGTCGCTCGCCGGCTGCTGCAGAAGAAGCTCGGCTTTCGCTACTACATGGACCTGATTCCCCTGGACACCTCACTGATTCGCGGCAGCCACGGACGCTTGCCCAGCAGTGCCGAGGTAGGGCCCCTGCTCATCACCGATTGCGATTTACCCCTGCCGGCGCACCTGCCGGCCACCGCGGTAAAGCACCTGCTCCTAGAGCATTTCCTAGGGCGCCCCTATGACGATACGGCTCAGGCCAAGGAGATTCCATGCGGCGAACCATCCCTATAGTCGTGCTCGGTGTGTTGAGCGGCCTCGCTCACGCACAGACCACGCCCGCCTTCAATTGCAGCAACTTCCTGACGTTCAATGGCGACCAGGCCGGCACCCTGAGCACCTTCAAGCAGAGCCCGGAAACCATGGCATGGAACTGGTTTGTGTGCCTCAACCAGCCGGCCGGCTCCGGTAGCCCGGAGCGGCTCTGGGAGACGTTCAAACCATCCGATGAGGTCTACCTGAGCAAGGGGCAGGCTCCCCAGCCCTACAGCACCCAGGCCAACCTGCCGAGCCAGGTGCAGACCCAGGCGCAGAAGATCCCGGGCATGAACACCAGCGGGCTGTTCCTCAACCTGGGCAACGACACCGACGGCAGCACCGACAACGGCACCCAGCAGGTCGATGGCCTGGCCCTGGAAATGGGCAACCAGGTGCCGGAAGCGCAACGGGGCCAGTCGGTGCGTTTTCACATGTTGATGGGCCAGGACACCTTCAACTACATCGTCCAGCAGAAGATCTACAACCGGAACGGCATTGCCGCCCTGACCAGCAGCCTGAACTTTCCCGCCACGGCCTGGGAGCTGAAGACCTCCTGGTTGTGGATCGGCAGCGATAGCACCTTCCAGGCGCAACTGGCAAAGGATGGCTACTTCATCGCCCAGGCCTACTACGTCGACAAGCAGGGCCAATACCACACCGGCTACGCCGGCCTCAGCGGCATGCACGTCATCAACAAGCTGACCCACGACTGGGTCTGGACCACCTTCGAGAACCGCAACAACAGCAAGTACACCGTGACCAACGGCACGCCGGCCAAGCCCATGACCAACATCACCGGGCCCACTGACGCGGCCCAGCCGGTGAATGCCACGTTCCAGCAGCAGAACCCCACGCTGGCCCAGTACGAGTTGATCGGCGTGCAGTACGACCAGGCCCAGGCCGAGCCCAAGCTGCTGGCCAACTCCCAGCTGGAATCAGCCTTCCAGAGCCACTCCTCGTGCCTGGCCTGCCACAACACCGCGGCCTATTCGAGCAACAACACCTACTTCAACTTCGCCTTGAAAGAGGATGGCGGGATCGTCTACCCCACCACCGTACTACCGGACTCCGACTTCGTCGGCTACCAGAAACTGGACTACGTCTGGTCGCTCAAACGCGCCCAGTGGCAGCGCTAAGGAGCAGCTCATGAGCGTCTTGAACTTTCCCCGGATCTACTTCAATGGCCACATGTTCTGGAACCCACCGACGGCCAACAACAACGACGTTTTCCCGCTATATGACGCGGTGAAGATGCGCATGAACTGGCCGTTCCTGTCCTACTACGGGATCAACGACCAGAACGCCCCGCAACAGCTGATGCCCTGGACCATCGCCCCGCTGGCCTACGAGAACGTGCCGGACTACGTGCTGCAGGTGCCCACCAATGGCTCGCCCAGTGGCTACCCGATGATTCCCGCCGAATGGGACCTGTTCGGCGACAACGCCTGCGGCTTGGTCGACTACGAGCAGACCCGCTCGGTGATCGTCGGTGGCGAGTTCCAGGCCAACACCTACATCGACAACGACCCGCTGGTGAACAAGTGTTACCAGTTGCAGGGCAACCCGTTCGGCAGCGCCGCGCCGACAGCCGCGCGCTTCGTCGATATCAGCCCCTGGCAGAACACCTTCACCGCCCTGTACTTCGACAAACTGGTACTGGGGGACGCCACCTGCGGCCTGACCTTGAAGCGCCGGTACCGCATGCTCGACCGCTTCCTCAACTTCAACTGGGGGGCCTTCGGCGGCTTGAGCTACGTGACTACCACCTGGCAGACCTGCTTCCCGAAAGACCAGTTGCAGTGGATCGTCGGCGACTCGCAACTGCTGAAGACCCTGCAACAGGAGATGATCAACCAGAACGCCAAGGGCCTGATGTTCCGGTTCACCACCTACCTGACCTTCTACGACAAGAACGGCATCTTCAACGACTTCCCGGTGGTGGACAGCCACTCCAAGACGCCCGAAGCCATGGCCGCACTGCAGGCGATGTACCAGAAGGGCCTGGATAACGTCGCCGACATCTTCTTCAACCCGGCCTACAGCCGCACCGCCGGTACTCTGGGCCTGTGGTTCGACAATGAATACCCCACCGCTCCGGCTGGCCGGCGCCTGGAACCCAAGGCCCCGGTACCGGTGTGCAAGGCGGTTCCCAGAGACACCAAGCCTGCGGCCATGACCCTGGGGGTGATCAGCGCCCAAGTGCACGACAACACCCTGTCCCTGGACCTGGGCAATACCTTTCCGTTCTATCCCGCCGGAGACAGCGCCGCACTGCCGCCCACCAACACTGACCTGAGCCAGGGAATTCCGGTGCCCGGGAAATACCTGGCCGGTGATTACGACATCGGGGTACGGCCCACTGGCGGCGCTTTCCACAAAGTCGCCAGTTTTGGCTTCGAACAGTATCGCCAGACCGCCTTCGACAAGCGCGCCGGCCTGCTGGACCTGCCCATCAGCCCCGCCGACCAGGCCGCGTTGCAACAGGGCGCCCTGGAGCTGCAGTTGCAGGGCAGCCAGGAACTGGTCGCCGCCGCCCAGAATATGTGGACCGCCGAGGTCCTCGACAGCGGCTGCTTCATCGATGTGGGCGACACTCGGGTCCTGAGCATCATGGTGCAGTACGACGGCCAGCCCGCGCCCGCGGGCACCGCGCTGTGGGTGGCGGAGTACAACAACGCCTACATGCTGACCACCAGCGACTATTACCTGGCCTTCAGTAACGCGGCCAACTTCACCCTGTTCAACAACTACCCGAAGGACCCCGGGAGCAACACCTCGAACCGACCGCAGTTCGTCGGCACCCAGACCGCTGAAAGCCTGTTGCACGTGGGCAGCGGCCGCCGGCTCAGCGCGGTGCTGAACGTCGAGGACAGCGAGCCATCCGAGCCCATGCTCTACCAGAGCTTCCTGACCACGCCCTCGGCCGCGGCCCTGAGCCCCCGCCTGCAGTTCACCAATGGGCAGGCACGCAGCGGCACCCTGGCAGACCCGCTGAACGCCACCGTGCAGTACAGCCTGGCGCAGATCCTGACCGACGCCAATGGCATCGCCCAGGTATCGGTCAAGGCCGTGGCGGCCGGCTTCCCGACCTTGCGCTTCTTCATCCAGGACGGCCAGCAGCAACCGACGGTGCCCTTCAGCTTCAACTACACCGACGCCTACACCGACTTCCTTGCGCCCCTGCGGGTCCTGCCCCAGGAGCCGGAGATGCTCAAGGACTTCATCGACTGCTGGAACCGGGTGTGCACCCAGGACGACGCCAGCGTGCGGATCTGGAAGGAGTTCATCTTCCCCAGAATCCTCCAGCCCTTCTATTACCTCTACCCGATCATGAACAAGTTCATGCCGCTCAACTCCCTGCAACGCATCGAGGGCGCGATCAACCAGTTCATCGTACTGATCAGCAAGGACTACCAGGAGGAAAGCACCCTGGCCATGCCGATCACCCGGGACCTGCCGCAAAGCCGGCGCAGGGTGCTGGAAATCTGGGCCCAGGACCTGGTGAGCAAGGGCTACCCACCGATCCCGCTGAAACTCAACGACTACCCCCACGGCTGAGCCGCAAAGGCCAGCTCATGGAATGCCGGGCGACCCCGTCGCCCGGCGCTTTCAAAGGAGTGTCAGATGAACGCCAGTCTCTTCAAGCAACTGCTGTTGGCCGCCAGCCTGCTGAGCGCCAGCCAAACGCTATGGGCCGAGACCTACCCCGACAACGTCTACTTCAACATGGGCGTGCACAACGACCGGGGGTGCGACGCCAAGACCAACAACTGCATCGCCAAGCGCAAACCCGGCGAGCCGGCCGATCCGCTCTACCCGGCAACCTGGGTCAGTGACTGGATCATGTACCGGGTCACCGCCAACTACGTGAAGAACCCACCGCCCTACAGCAGCCCGCCCAGCACCCTGAAACCGGCCGACTACACCGTGTCCCGGGGCACCAGCTACTACGACAACGACTATGTGCCGGCCGACAAGGACGGCACCGGGGCGATGATGGAGCACTACGAGAAGTACTGCCTGCCGATCTTCCCGATCAAGGACAACAACTACACCTGCTCCTTCGTTTCCCTGGGCAACAAGGCCTACTTCCTCACCTACCCCGAGGACCGGCCAAAGGACATGCCGGCCTGCTGCATGTTCTCGCCCATGAACCACCCGCCGCGCCGGGACTTCATCAAGCACCTGCCCTACAGCGCCGCCCGCAGCCAGCATCTGGATGGCAGCGTGCAGGCCTACGCGCTGGAGATCCCGGTCCAGCCGAGCCCGATTCTGTTCGGCTATGCGTTCTACAAGAAAGCCAGCAGCGACGGCCCGGGCCAGCCGGCCTATCAGCATCCGCAATCGTTCTATTTCTCCGGTGACGAGAGCGTCGCCAACGCGCCAATCGTCAGCCAGAACTACCTCAACTGGCGCACCGAGAAACCAAATCCGGCCACGACCTGGGACCAGGTGGCGAAGATGTGCCCGGCCAACCCGCCGGACTGCCAGCTCTTCACGCCACCGCCATCGCTGAAGAACGGTGCGCGGCCGCAGTGGAACCAACTTTCGCCCCCCTCGCCATGACAGGAGCCGCCTCATGAACCCTTGGAGCCGTTTCACCGCCCTGTTGTTGCTTGGCCTGGGCAGCCAGCAGGCCAGCGCCCTGCAGCCCAGCGCAGCGGCGCCGCAGACCAGCTGCCCACCCACGGCTGCGGTGCCTGCTGCGGGCGCGTCGCAGCAGGCTTTCGATCAATACAGCTGGAAGATGTTCATCAACCTGAACTGGCCGGCCCAGGCGGGACAGCGCGGAGTGGCCGATTGCAGCAAGCCCCTGGGCAGCCCTGGCGATACCGTGTGGCAGACCTACAAGAGCGTCAGCGAGACCTTCCTCCCCGGGGCCAAGAATCCGGGCCTCTGGAACTCGCAACTGCCCCGCAGAAATCTCAGCCTGATCAACATCGCCGCGGTCAAGAACACCCAGGTGGTGCAAGCGGACAACCAGGCGGTGGGCGGCTGGCTGATTGACCAGCGCGGCAACCCGACCTACTACGACATCGCCGCCAACGAGGTCTCCTACAACTACATCGTCGATAACGACTTCTACAACGCGGTGGTCGTCAACGCAGCGAAGAACATCAGCTTTCCCAACAACGCCGGCGAGATCAAGAGCAGTTGGCGCATCCTCGGCAGCGCCGACGACAGCAGCCGCTATCTGACAATGAAGGCCCTGGTCACCCAGTTCGACAGTCAGGGACAGCCCAACGGCACCACCGAGGCCACTTTGGGATTGGTGGGGTTGCACATCATCAGCAAGGTGGAGGGGTTCCCGCAGTGGATCTGGTCGACCTTCGAGCAGATCGACAACGTGCCTCCCAAGACCCAGCTGGGGGGCCGTTGGGTGGACCAACCGGTCTCGGGGATTTTCTACTCCTACTTCAACGCCAAGGCGCCCGCCGAAAGCCTCAACCAATCCCCCTGCCTGTGGCAGCAACAAGCTGGACAAATGGTCTGTACCCCAAAACCCGGTAACAGCTTCAGTACCCCGGACCCGCTGAACCGGGTCACCCCGATCACGGACGTCACCCAGCAGATCAATACCCAATACCAGGGCGATCCGCAGGTACAGCAAAGCGTGTTCAAGTACTACCAGTTGATCACCACCCAACGCCCGCAGTCGCCGGATAACCCCGGCAACCCCTTGGGGCAACCAACGCCATCACTGTCGGCCAACGTCACCATGGAAAGTTACATCCAGACCAACAGCAGCTGCATGAACTGCCATTCCATGGCCGCACCGCTCAACAGCCAGTACAAGAGCGACTTCTCCTTCCTGTTCAGATTCGCCCAAGCCCCAGTCACCAGCGTCGCCAAGGATAAGGAATAGATCATGAGCATATTGAATGGACCCCGACTGAACTTCTGGGGCGGCATCTCTACCGACGTCAGCGTGCCAAACAACTCACCGACCTTGCCCAATGGCATCGCCACCTCCCTTGAGCTGTTCGACCTGACCACCTCGACCGTGGCGGACCAGGCCAAGACCTATAGCGATGAGCACCTGTACCAACTGATCAACGCCCCGGACCCGAGAATCGGCCCCAACAGCCGGTACACGGCCGGCGGCTGGAATCACTATGGCGAACACGTGGTGACGCTGCACAACGCGCTGATCAGTTCCCAAGGCACCCCGGGCAACATTGCGCTGGAAGGGGATATGGTCGGACAGCCGGTTTACCTGCTCGGCTCCGTGACCCCCGGCACCGGACAAGGTCCCTACTCCGGCCCGATGATGGTCGACCTGGACCCCACAGCCAGCACCACGACCCAGATCTTTGTCGGAGGCCTGCAGATCGGCAACGGCAACACGCCTCAGCTCTTGATTCGCTGGGATACCGTGTGCAGCAGTTTCGACCTCAATACCCGGGTGCTGGAGCCTGCAACCATGGACTCGCCGGGTTCCTTCCATGCCAGCGGCACCTTTCAACTGACCTTTCCGCTGAGCAGCATCGTCAGCTACAACAAGGAAAGTGCCGGACTCCGGGCCTTGATCGAAGCGCCCAACGCTACCGGGATCGTGCTGCGTTTCGTGATGTTCGAAATGTGTCCGACCCTGACCACCGAGCAACTGAATGCCGACTACGCAGCCAACCAGTTCAGCCCGAACCCGAGCATCGGCCGGGTCATCGGTACCCTGGCCACGGCGTTTACCGATGAGCCGCAGATCTGTCCGCCGGGCCGCCAAATCATCAATGCCGACAAAGACCTGAACATCAACAGCGTGGCCTATGCCGAGGTTGCCAACGAGCAACTGAGCATCGACATGGTCAACCTGATCCCCAAGCAGACGTTCAGAGCTGTACGCGACGACATCACCAGCCCCATCGGCCCCAACGCCGACTACGGTACCGTCACCATCGCGGCCGGAACCACGCCCCTGGCAAGCTTTGAACCCAGCGACCCGCTGCTGCAGGACTACTACCGGTACGGCGGCATCATCGACGTGCCGCTCAACTCGACCCAGACACAGTTGGTGCAGAGCACGCCCTTGTGCATTAGTGCGCCCGGGACCACCCGCAACCCGGCGCTGTCGGCCCCCGAATGCCCGTATCGGGTCTACAGCGATCAGCGCAACACCTACCTCGATCCCGACAGCACAGGCGTGCAGATCACCTTGCAAGTCCGTTACCTGGGAGCGCCGGTGCAGAAGGCTACGCCGATCAGCATCGATGCCTCGGCGACCGCCGTCTATCAAGCCAACCGCTACTGGAACTTCCTGGAGCTTCCGAACTCGGTAACGGTGCCGGCCGGTCAACCTTCGGTGAGTTTCAACGTCGTTCCCGTCGCCGGTTCCAATACCCAGGCTGGCTTCACCACACTGACCTACACCATCGACAACAACCCTCTGACCCAGAGCTTCAGCAACTTCCGCAAGTACGCCTGGAGCGACTTCGGCGTTCCAACAGGCAGCATCGTCACCTGGGAACAGGCGTTTCAAAACGTGCTGCGCTTTCATTACCTGGCCTTCCCCGCCATGTCGCGCTACATCCAGCTCAATCAGCCCGACGCGGTGATGGGTTACAAACAGGCGATCCTGGCCCGGATATCCCCCGAGTACCAGAACACCACCTTGTACATGTCCGTGGTGCGTTCGATGTCGCCAAGCCAACGCTCCCTGCTGACCGCCTACCTCAACGGCACGCCCTGGCAGCCTTGAACAAGGAGAAGACCATGCCCGTTGCTCTGCATATTCCCACCCAGCTCGAGCAGGTGCTGCGACCGGATCACGTCATCGCCGAGGGCCTGCTCAACCCTCGCGGGGTTTGCCTGCAAGGCGATGGCAGCCTGCTGCTGGCGGAAGCCGGCTCGGGCCTGCCGGACCAGCCGTTCAGCGGCCGCATCAGCCGCCTGCGTCCGGATCCGGGCCAGCCGGGCGCCTACCTGCCGCCCCAGGTCGTGGCTCAGGGTTTTCGTTCGATGAACATGCAATCGCGCATGCTTCGCGACGAAATCATGGGCCTGTCGGACATCGCCCTCGGCAACGGGCGCTGCCTGGCCAGCCAAACCGACTACGTCGCCGGCTCCAAGCTGCTGGACCTGCAATACAACCCGCCCGAGCCGCTGTTCCATAGTCGCGGCAACCTCAACTCGCTGTGCTATCACCCGTCGCGCCGCAGCTGGCTGGCGGTCAAGCCCGATAGCAACCAACTGGTGGAGTTCAGCGAGGGCGCTGAACAAGTCCTGGCGCAACTGCCCGATCTGGATCAGGGCCAGGAAGCCGTGCCGGTGACCCTGGTGCACGAGCCGCAGACGGATGCCGTGCTGATCAGCCTGTTCTCCGGCGAGCTGCGCCGGGACCCGGCGCGGATGGGTATCGACTTCGCCGACAAGGCGGGCCAGGTGATCCGGGTCTGGCCCGAGAGCGGCAGGATCGAGGTGCTGATTCGCGGACTGCAACTGCCCACCGGGCTGGCGCTGGACCCGCAGGAGCGGATCCTGGTGCTGGAACTGTGCGACCGGCTGCTGCAACCGTTGCCGCCGGACTGGGCCGGCGAAGTCCTGCACGGCGGCTTCGCCCGCTTCAGCGGCCGCCTGCTGCGCTGCGATTTGCAGCAACGAAGCGTGCAAGTACTCGCCAAGGGCCTGGATACGCCTTCCAACCTGTGCTGCGTCGGAGAAGCGGTGCTGGTGAGTGAAGGCATGGGCCTGAGTGGGCGGCCGATTCCGACGCCGGAGCAGCAGGTGGTCGCACTGAGCGGCCGACTGCGGCGAGTGGCGCTTTGAGCTGAGTGATGCGGCACACCGGTTAAACCCGGGCATAAAAAAACGGGGCCATCTGCATGGCCCCGTTTTTATCGATGCTGAACGCTGAAAACAGCGATCAGAACGGAATATCGTCATCGAAGCTGTCGAAGTCCGGAGCCGGCTGCGGAGCGGCCTGCTGTGGCGCTGGACGCGACTCACGCTGTGGCTGCGGAGCAGGACGGGACTGCTGTGGACGCGGTGCCGAGTTGGACATGCCGCCCTGGCCTTGCTGGTCGCCCTGTGGACGGCCACCCAGCAGCTGCATGGTGCCCTGCATGTCGACGATGATTTCGGTGGTGTAGCGCTTGATACCGTCTTTCTCCCACTCGCGGGTCTGCAGCTTGCCCTCGATGTAGACCTGCGAACCCTTGCGCAGGTATTCACCGGCGATCTCCGCGACCTTGCCGAACATCGACACGCGGTGCCACTCGGTGCGCTCGACCTTCTGACCGGTCTGCTTGTCGGTCCACTGCTCGCTGGTGGCCAGACTCAGGTTGGTCACGGCGTTACCGTTAGGCAGGTAGCGAACTTCGGGATCCTGGCCGCAAGTGCCGACCAATATGACTTTGTTAACCCCACGGGCCATAACGTTCTCCTAGGCTTCGCTCGCCGACGGCGCTGGATTGACCAGTTGCTCGAGGGTCGTGCGATCCAATAATTCGGTGTCCAATTTGATGTAAATGGCGGCCTCTTCGGCCACCACTACGGCATCTGTTACCCCAACAACGGCCTTCAGGCGCTCGACCAGGCCGGCTTCGCGGATCGCTTCGGGCGATAACGGCAAGCGCAGGCTCGTCACATACGGGGGCTCGCGCATGGTAACAGCAAAGGCCAGCCAGAGTGCAGCCAGGACTGCGCATCCAAGGAACACAGCCGACAAACCGCCATGCTGGAACAACCAGCCGCCGAGGATGCCGCCCAGTGCCGAACCGAGGAACTGGCTGGTGGAATACACCCCCATCGCCGTTCCTTTACCACCCGCCGGCGAAACCTTGCTGATCAGCGACGGCAAGGACGCTTCCAGCAGGTTGAACGCGGTGAAGAACACCACGGTACCAATCACCAGCGCCCGCAGGCTGTCGCCGAACTCCCAGAAGAATAGCTCGGTGAGCAGCAGCGTACTGACCGCGCCCAACAGAACTCGTTTCATTTTGCGTTTCTTCTCGCCGTAGATGATGAACGGGATCATGGCGAAGAACGAAATCAGCAGTGCGGTGAGGTAGACCCACCAGTGCTGCTCCTTGGGCAGGCCGGCTTTTTCCACCAGCGCCAGGGGCAAGGCCACGAAGCTCGACATGAGCATCGCGTGCAACACGAAGATACCAAGATCCAGGCGCAGCAGATCGGGGTGCTTGAGGGTCGGGATCAGCGCCTGGCGCGCCACTCCGGATTCCCGGTGCTGCAGCGGCCCGGTTGAGCGCGGCACCATGAAGGCGATGATCAGAATGCCCACCAGGGCCATGGCCCCGGTGGCCAGGAACAGCCCCGAAAGTCCGAAACTGCGGGTCAGCAGCGGGCCAACCACCATGGCCACGGCAAAGGACAGACCGATGGTCATGCCAATCATGGCCATGGCCTTGGTCCGGTGCTGTTCGCGGGTCAGGTCGGAAAGCAGCGCCATCACCGCCGCGGAAATTGCGCCGGCGCCCTGCAGGATACGCCCGGCGATCACCCCCCAGATCGAATCGGCGTTGGCCGCCAGCACACTGCCCAGGGCGAACACGATCAACCCCAGGTAGATAACCGGACGACGACCGATACGGTCGGAAATGATCCCGAAGGGAATCTGGAACACTGCCTGGGTCAGGCCATAGGCACCAATCGCCAGCCCGATCAGGGTCGGGGTCGCTCCTGCGAGATCCATTCCATAGGTCGCCAGGACCGGCAGTACCATGAACATGCCAAGCATACGGAAGGCGAACACCAGGGCCAGCCCGCTTGCCGCGCGGGTCTCGCTGCCACTCATGCGTTCGTTGTGGGGATCGTGCATGGATAAACCTCATGTGAACCGGCGGCGATTCTACCAGTCGGATCGATTGAGGGGGTATATGGCGACGCTTTGCCGCGCAGCCCATGCCAGCGATCAAAAAAGCGCCGAACGATAGTGTGCATCCATCCAGTGTTTGGTTTTATACTCCTGCCTTTACGCCCGCCGATCGAGGCCACTTTTGGACAAGATTCTGATTCGTGGGGCCCGCACCCACAACCTGAAGAACATCGACCTGACCCTGCCGCGGGACAAGTTGATCGTCATCACCGGGCTGTCTGGGTCCGGCAAGTCGTCCCTGGCTTTCGACACGCTGTATGCCGAAGGCCAGCGCCGCTATGTCGAGTCGCTCTCGGCCTATGCCCGACAGTTCCTGTCGATGATGGAAAAGCCCGATGTCGACACCATCGAAGGCCTCTCGCCGGCGATTTCCATCGAACAGAAATCCACCTCCCACAACCCGCGCTCCACCGTCGGCACCATCACCGAGATCTACGACTACCTGCGCCTGCTCTATGCCCGCGTCGGTACTCCACGCTGCCCGGACCACGACATCCCGCTGGAAGCCCAGACCGTCAGCCAGATGGTCGACCTGGTGCTGGCCCAGCCCGAAGGCAGCAAGCTGATGCTGCTGGCCCCGGTGATCCGCGAGCGCAAGGGCGAACATCTGTCGGTCTTCGAAGAGTTGCGAGCCCAGGGCTTCGTTCGCGCCCGGGTCAACGGCAAGCTGTTCGAGCTGGACGAGCTGCCGAAGCTGGATAAACAGAAGAAGCACTCCATCGATGTGGTGGTCGACCGCTTCAAGGTCCGCGCCGACCTGCAGCAGCGCCTGGCCGAATCCTTTGAAACCGCCTTGAAACTGGCGGACGGGATTGCCCTGGTGGCGCCGATGGACGACGAGCCGGGAGAAGAGATGATCTTCTCCGCGCGCTTCGCCTGCCCGATCTGCGGCCATGCCATCAGCGAACTGGAACCCAAGCTGTTCTCCTTCAACAACCCGGCCGGTGCGTGCCCGACCTGCGACGGGCTGGGGGTCAAGCAGTTCTTCGACATCAAGCGCCTGGTCAATGGCGAGCTGACCCTGGCCGAAGGGGCGATACGCGGCTGGGACCGGCGCAACGTCTATTACTTCCAGATGCTCGGTTCGCTGGCCTCTCATTACGGCTTCAGCCTGGAAGTACCGTTCAACCAACTGCCCGCGGATCAGCAGAAGGTCATCCTGCACGGCAGCGGCACCCAGAACGTAGACTTCAAATACCTCAACGACCGGGGCGACATCGTCAAGCGCTCCCACCCGTTCGAAGGGATAGTGCCGAATCTGGAGCGCCGCTACCGGGAAACCGAATCGGCCACCGTGCGTGAAGAGCTGGCCAAGTTCCTCAGCACCCAGCCCTGCCCGGATTGCCGTGGCACCCGCCTGCGTCGCGAAGCGCGGCACGTCTGGGTGGGCGAGAAAACCCTGCCGGCAGTCACCAGCCTGCCCATCGGCGACGCCACCGATTATTTCGGCACCCTGAAACTCACCGGGCGCCGTGGCGAAATCGCCGACAAGATCCTCAAGGAAATCCGCGAGCGCCTGCAGTTCCTGGTCAACGTCGGGCTCGACTACCTGACCCTGGACCGCAGCGCGGACACCCTGTCCGGCGGCGAAGCCCAGCGTATCCGCCTGGCCAGCCAGATCGGCGCCGGCCTGGTGGGGGTGATGTACATCCTCGACGAGCCGTCCATCGGACTGCACCAGCGGGACAATGATCGCCTGTTGGGAACCCTGAAACACCTGCGCGACATCGGCAACACGGTGATCGTGGTTGAACACGATGAAGACGCCATTCGCCTGGCCGACTATGTCGTCGATATCGGCCCGGGGGCCGGTGTGCACGGCGGGCGAATCGTTGCCGAAGGCACCGCCGCAGAGGTCATGGCCCATCCGGACTCCCTGACCGGCAAATACCTCTCGGGCCGGGTGAAGATCGTGGTGCCGGCCAAGCGCACGCCGCGCAACAAGAAGCTCTCCCTGACCCTCAAGGGCGCTCGCGGCAACAACCTGCGCAATGTCGACCTGGAGATCCCCATTGGCCTGCTGACCTGCGTCACTGGGGTATCGGGCTCGGGCAAGTCGACCCTGATCAACAACACCCTGTTCCCCTTGAGCGCCACCGCACTGAATGGCGCCACCACCCTGGAAGTCGCGCCACACGACAGCATCAACGGCCTGCAGCACCTGGACAAGGTAGTGGATATCGACCAGAGCCCGATCGGCCGGACTCCGCGCTCCAACCCGGCGACCTACACCGGGCTGTTCACCCCGATCCGCGAGCTGTTCGCCGGGGTACCCGAGTCGCGCTCCCGGGGCTACGGGCCCGGTCGCTTCTCCTTCAACGTCAAGGGTGGGCGCTGCGAGGCTTGCCAGGGCGATGGCCTGATCAAGGTGGAAATGCACTTCCTGCCGGACATCTACGTGCCCTGCGACGTGTGCAAGAGCAAGCGGTACAACCGCGAAACCCTGGAAATCAAGTACAAGGGCAAGAGCATCCACGAGGTGCTGGAAATGACCATCGAGGAAGCCAGGGAGTTCTTCGACCCGGTGCCTGCCCTGGCGCGCAAGCTGCAGACCCTGATGGATGTGGGCCTGTCCTACATCAAGTTGGGGCAGTCGGCGACGACCCTGTCCGGTGGCGAAGCGCAGCGGGTCAAGTTGTCTCGCGAGCTGTCCAAGCGCGACACCGGCAAGACTCTGTATATCCTTGATGAGCCGACCACGGGCCTGCACTTTGCGGATATCCAGCAGTTGCTGGACGTACTGCACCGCCTGCGCGATCACGGCAACACCGTGGTGGTGATCGAACACAACCTGGATGTGATCAAGACTGCCGACTGGCTGGTGGACCTGGGGCCGGAAGGCGGTTCCAAGGGCGGCCAGATCATTGCCGTGGGCACCCCGGAGCAGGTTGCGGAGATGCCGCAGTCCCATACCGGGCACTACCTCAAGCCGTTGCTGACCCGCGACCGCGCCTGAGGCCCATGAAAAAGCCCCTGGCACTTGACGGTGCCAGGGGCTTTTTTGTCTCTAGGGGTTGCTGCCCCTCCCGCAGAAGCGAGCTTTACTCGCGAACAGGCAGCAACACCTAAGGCAATCAGAACTGCGATTGCAGGTAGTTCTCCAGGCCGATGGACTTGATCAGGCCCAACTGCTTCTCCAGCCAGTAGGTGTGATCTTCCTCGGTATCCGCCAGCTGGATGCGCAAGATGTCGCGGCTGACATAGTCCTTGTGCAACTCGCACAGCTCGATGCCTTTGCACAACGCGGCGCGCACCTTGTATTCCAGGCGCAGGTCGCTGGCCAGCATCTCCGGCACCGTGGTTCCGGTGTCGAGATCGTCAGGGCGCATGCGCGGAGTGCCTTCGAGCATCAGGATGCGGCGCATCAGGGCGTCGGCGTGTTGCGCCTCTTCTTCCATTTCATGGTTGATACGCTCATAGAGCTTGGTAAAGCCCCAGTCTTCGTACATCCGCGAGTGGATGAAATATTGGTCGCGTGCTGCCAGTTCGCCCGTCAGCAACGTGTTGAGGTAATCGATTACGTCCGGGTGACCTTGCATCGCCCTACATCTCCCTGCTTGAAAGTGGATAGTTTGAACCAAGCTGACTTGCAGGTCACTTAGAAACAGCTGAAAAAGTGAAGAATATCTGAGAAAACCAGTAGAAATAACGCAAAAACCGCCCGAATGAGGGCGGTTCTGCTTCTTATTTAGACTTACTTGAGCGATACACCCAAAGCTTTGGCGATGCCTTCGCCGTAAGCCGGGTCGGCCTTGTAGAAATGCTGCAACTGCCGATCAACCACATCAGCCGTCACTCCAGCCATGGCGCCGGCGATGTTATTGATCAGCAATGCCTTCTGCTCATCGTTCATCAGGCGGAACAACGCACCAGCGTGGCTGTAGTAGTCGGTGTCTTCACGATGATCGTAGCGGTCCGCAGCACCGCTGAGTGCCAGGGCCGGCTCGGCATAACGTGGAGCCTGCTTCGGCGCATCGCCATAGCTGTTGGGCTCGTAGTTAGGCGCCGCACCACCATTGGTACCGAAAGCCATGGAGCCGTCGCGCTGGTAGCTGTTCACCGGGCTCAATGGAGCGTTCACCGGCAACTGTTGGTGGTTGGTACCCACACGGTAGCGATGCGCGTCGGCGTATGCGAATACCCGGCCTTGCAGCATGCGGTCCGGCGAAAGACCTACCCCAGGTACCATGTTGCTAGGGCCGAATGCAGCCTGCTCGACCTCTGCAAAGTAATTCAACGGGTTGCGGTTCAGTTCCAGCTCACCCACTTCGATCAACGGGAACTCTTTCTGCGACCAGGTCTTGGTCACATCGAAGGGGTTCTCGTAATGCGCGGCGGCTTGAGCTTCGGTCATGACCTGGATGCACACGCTCCATTTCGGAAACTCACCGCGCTCGATCGCATTGAACAGGTCGCGCTGGGCGTAATCAGGATCGGTACCGGCCAGGCGCGCTGCGTCAGCCGGCGCCAGGTTCTTGATGCCCTGCTTGGTCTTGTAGTGCCACTTGACCCAGTGCCGCTCACCCTTGGCGTTGATCAGGCTGTAGGTGTGGCTGCCAAAGCCATGCATGTGGCGGTAGCCGTCCGGAATACCCCGATCGGAAAACAGAATGGTTACCTGGTGCAGCGCCTCGGGCGAATGGGACCAGAAATCCCACATCATCTGGGCACTTTTCAGATTGCTCTGGGGCAAGCGCTTCTGGGTGTGGATAAAGTCGGGAAACTTCAGCGGGTCGCGAATGAAGAACACCGGGGTGTTGTTGCCTACGATGTCCCAGTTGCCTTCTTCGGTGTAGAACTTGAGGGCAAAGCCGCGTGGGTCCCGCTCGGTGTCTGCCGAACCACGCTCGCCGCCTACCGTGGAAAAACGCAGGAAGGTCGGAGTCTTCTTGCCTACCGCCTCAAACAACTTGGCGCTGGTGTACTCGGTGATATCACGAGAAACGGTGAAAGTGCCATAGGCGCCTGAACCCTTGGCGTGCACGCGACGCTCGGGAATATTCTCGCGGTTGAAATGGGCGAGCTTTTCGATCAGGTGAAAATCGTCGAGAAGCAGAGGGCCCCGGGGGCCGGCGGAACGAGAGTTCTGGTTATCAGCGACAGGAGCGCCACTTGCGGTAGTAAGAGTTTTGGTCTGGCTCATGCTCAATCTTCCTCTGTCAGTCTGTGAAACTGCCGGCTAATCGGCTGACAAAGAGTATTGACCACCAGTGTTACAACATCCAATGCATTACACATTAGCTAACGATAGAAATATCCAATATAGGCAGACACAAAAAACCGGGCGCTAGGCCCGGTTCCTTGTTTCAGACTGACGTCTTACTCAGCGGATACAGCTTCACCGCCGACAGCACGATCAACCAGTTCAACGTACGCCATAGGAGCGTTGTCGCCAGCGCGGAAACCGCACTTGAGGATGCGCAGGTAGCCACCCTCACGGGTAGCGTAGCGCTTGCCCAGGTCGTTGAAGAGCTTACCAACGATAGCTTTCGAACGGGTACGGTCGAAAGCCAGACGGCGGTTAGCCAGGCTGTCTGTCTTGGCCAAAGTGATCAGCGGCTCGGCAACGCGGCGCAGTTCTTTAGCTTTCGGCAGTGTAGTTTTGATCAGCTCGTGCTCGAACAGCGACACCGCCATGTTCTGGAACATGGCCTTGCGGTGCGAGCTGGTGCGGCTCAGGTGACGCCCACTTTTACGATGACGCATGGTTCATTCCTTACCAAACACAACGTTCGGTGATTACGACGATCAGGCAGTCGCCTTGTCGTCCTTCTTAAGACTTGCAGGCGGCCAGTTGTCGAGGCGCATGCCGAGGGACAGACCGCGGGAGGCCAGAACGTCCTTGATTTCAGTCAAGGATTTCTTGCCCAGGTTCGGAGTCTTCAACAGTTCTACTTCGGTACGCTGAATCAGGTCGCCGATGTAGTAAATGTTTTCCGCCTTAAGGCAGTTAGCCGAACGTACAGTCAGTTCCAGATCGTCAACCGGGCGAAGCAGGATCGGATCGATCTCGTCTTCCTGCTCGACTACCACTGGCTCACTGTCACCCTTGAGGTCGACGAACGCAGCCAACTGCTGTTGCAGGATGGTTGCAGCACGACGGATAGCCTCTTCAGGATCCAGAGTACCGTTGGTTTCCAGATCAATAACCAGCTTGTCCAGGTTAGTACGCTGCTCGACACGGGCGTTTTCCACCACGTATGCGATACGGCGAACCGGGCTGAACGAAGAGTCGAGCTGCAAGCGACCAATGCTGCGGCTTTCGTCTTCATCGCTCTGACGCGAGTCGGCCGGTTCATAACCACGACCACGAGCTACTACGAGCTTCATGTTCAGGGCGCCGTTAGACGCCAGGTTAGCGATTACGTGATCGGGATTAACGATCTCGACATCATGATCCAGCTGAATATCGGCAGCGGTAACCACCCCCGAACCCTTCTTCGACAAGGTCAGCGTAACTTCGTCACGGCCGTGCAGCTTGATAGCCAGACCTTTAAGGTTCAACAGGATTTCAATTACGTCTTCCTGTACACCTTCGATGGCGCTGTACTCGTGGAGCACACCGTCAATCTCGGCCTCGACTACTGCACAGCCGGGCATTGAGGACAACAGGATGCGGCGCAGCGCGTTGCCCAGGGTGTGGCCAAAACCACGCTCGAGAGGCTCGAGGGTGATCTTGGCGCGGGTTGGACTGACAACCTGCACATCAATGTGGCGGGGTGTCAGGAACTCATTTACCGAAATCTGCATGGATGCACCTATTTTCTAGCCCTTACTTGGAGTAGAGCTCGACAATCAGGCTTTCGTTGATGTCGGCGGACAGATCACTGCGAGCTGGAACGTTCTTGAAAACGCCCGACTTCTTCTCAGTGTCTACTTCTACCCATTCTACGCGGCCACGTTGAGCACACAGATCGAGAGCTTGGACAATGCGAAGTTGATTTTTTGCTTTCTCGCGAACAGCGACCACGTCACCAGCACGAACCTGGTAGGACGGAACGTTAACGGTCTGACCGTTTACGCTGATCGACTTGTGCGATACCAACTGACGGGATTCGGCACGAGTAGAACCGAAGCCCATGCGGTACACAACGTTGTCCAGACGGCATTCGAGCAGTTGCAACAGGTTTTCACCGGTTGCGCCCTTCTTGCCAGCTGCTTGTTTGTAGTAGCCGCTGAATTGACGCTCGAGTACGCCGTAGATACGACGAACTTTTTGCTTTTCACGCAGCTGGGTGCCGTAGTCGGATTGACGACCGCGACGCTGGCCGTGGATGCCAGGAGCTGCTTCGATGTTGCACTTGGATTCGATAGCGCGCACGCCGCTCTTCAGGAAGAGATCGGTGCCTTCGCGACGAGCCAGTTTGCATTTTGGACCAATGTAACGAGCCATTCTTTACAATCTCCTGGATTACACGCGGCGCTTCTTCGGCGGACGGCACCCGTTGTGCGGGATTGGCGTCACGTCGGTGATGCTGGCGATCTTGTAGCCACAGCCGTTCAAAGCGCGGACTGCGGATTCACGACCTGGACCTGGACCCTTGACGTTGACGTCGAGGTTTTTCAGGCCATATTCCAGCGCAGCTTGACCAGCACGCTCAGCAGCTACCTGAGCAGCGAACGGGGTGGACTTGCGAGAACCGCGGAAACCCGAACCACCGGAGGTTGCCCAGGAAAGAGCGTTACCTTGACGGTCGGTGATGGTCACGATGGTGTTGTTGAAAGACGCGTGGATGTGGGCGATGCCATCAACCACTGTCTTTTTAATCTTTTTACGAGGACGAGCAGCAGGTTTTGCCATGACTAAATTCCTGTCGATTCGCTGGTGCGATTACTTGCGGATCGGCTTACGCGGACCTTTGCGAGTACGCGCGTTGGTCTTGGTACGCTGACCGCGCACTGGAAGACCACGACGATGGCGCAGACCGCGGTAGCAGCCCAGATCCATCAAGCGTTTGATTTTCATGTTGATTTCGCGACGCAGGTCACCTTCAGTGGTGAACTTCGCCACTTCGCCACGCAGCTGTTCAATTTGCTCGTCGCTCAGATCCTTGATCTTCGCAGCTGGGTTGACCCCAGTCACCGCGCAGATTTTCTGCGCAGTAGTGCGACCAACACCATAGATGTAGGTCAGCGAGATAACAGTATGCTTGTTATCTGGAATGTTAACGCCTGCAATACGGGCCATTCAGTGGGACTCCAATTGACAGCTACCTACGCCCCGGAAGCCAAGAAATAGGGCGCGAGATAATATCGCTGTAATAACAAATAATCAACCCGGCAGCGCACTAGCTGCCGGGCTTGAAGCACAATCACACTCAGCCTTGGCGCTGTTTGTGACGCGGTTCCGCGCTGCAAATTACTCGAACAACACCTTCGCGGCGAATAATCTTGCAGTTACGGCACAGCTTTTTCACCGATGCACGAACTTTCATCACCAACTCCTCGAACCTTATGGATTAGCGCAGCATGCCGCTGCCGTAACCCTTCAGGTTGGCTTTCTTCATCAGGGATTCGTACTGGTGGGAAACGAGGTGCGATTGTACTTGCGACATAAAGTCCATAACAACCACGACCACGATCAGCAACGAGGTCCCGCCAAGGTAGAACGGAACGTTTGCAGCAACCACCAGGAACTGGGGCAACAGGCAGACGGCCGTCATATATAGAGCACCGAACATGGTCAAACGAGTCAGAACGCCATCAATGTAGCGCGCCGACTGCTCACCTGGACGGATGCCCGGAATAAAGGCACCGGACTTCTTCAGGTTTTCCGCTACGTCTTTCGGATTGAACATCAACGCCGTATAGAAGAAGCAGAAGAAAATAATCCCTGCACTAAACAGCAGAATATTCAACGGCTGACCAGGAGCGATCGACTGCGAGATGTCCTGCAACCAGCCCATACCTTCAGACTGACCGAACCAGGCACCCAACGAAGCCGGAAACAGCAAAATGCTGCTCGCGAAGATAGCAGGAATAACACCGGCCATATTCACTTTCAGCGGCAAGTGGCTGGTCTGCGCAGCAAATACCTTGCGGCCCTGCTGACGCTTGGCGTAATGAACAGCAATACGACGCTGACCACGCTCAATGAACACCACAAAACCGATAATCGCTACTGCCAGCAAACCGATCGCAACCAGGGCAAAAATGTTGATATCACCCTGACGTGCAGACTCGAAAGACTGCCCGATCGCTCTCGGAAGACCGGCGACGATACCTGCGAAAATCAACATCGAGATACCGTTGCCAACACCACGCTCAGTAATCTGCTCACCCAGCCACATCATGAACATCGCACCAGCCACAAAAGTGGATACCGCGACGAAATGGAAGCCAAAGTCACCAGTGAACGCAACACCCTGACCCGCCAAGCCAACGGACATGCCGATAGCTTGAACCAGGGCCAGGATGACAGTGCCGTAGCGGGTGTACTGGCTGATCTTGCGACGGCCAGCTTCACCTTCCTTCTTCAACTGCTCCAACTGCGGGCTGACGGCTGTCATCAGCTGCATGATGATCGATGCCGAGATATACGGCATGATCCCCAGTGCAAAGATGCTCATCCGTTCCAGCGCGCCGCCGGAAAACATGTTGAACAAGCTAAGAATGGTCCCCTCATTCTGTCGAAACAGGTCCGCGAGTCGGTCAGGGTTGATACCTGGAACCGGGATGTGTGCGCCTATTCGGTAGACGATAATCGCCAAGAACAGAAAACGCAGACGAGCCCAAAGTTCAGACATACCGCCTTTGCCGAGCGCAGAGAGAGCACCTTGCTTAGCCATTTATTCCTCGAACTTGCCGCCAGCTGCTTCGATAGCCGCACGCGCACCTTTGGTGGCTGCGATACCCTTGATGGTCACAGCGCGAGTAACTTCGCCGGACAGCATGATTTTCACACGCTGAACGTTTTGGTTAATCACGTTGGCATCTTTCAGGGACTGCACGGTGACGATGTCGCCTTCCACTTTAGCCAGCTCGGACAGACGCACTTCTGCGCGATCCATGGCCTTCAGGGAAACGAAACCGAACTTCGGCAGGCGACGATGCAGCGGCTGTTGACCGCCTTCAAAGCCTGGAGCAATGGTGCCACCGGAGCGGGAAGTCTGACCTTTGTGGCCACGGCCACCAGTCTTACCCAAACCACTACCGATACCACGGCCCGGACGATGCTTTTCGCGACGGGAACCCGGCGCTGGACTCAGATCATTGAGTTTCATCGATTAACCCTCGACACGCAGCATGTAGTAAGCCTTGTTGATCATCCCGCGATTCTCGGGAGTATCCTGGACTTCTACAGTGTGACCGATGCGACGCAGACCCAGACCCTTAACGCACAGTTTGTGGTTAGGGATACGGCCGGTCATGCTTTTGATCAGCGTTACTTTTACGGTAGCCATGATCAGATGATCTCCTGGACGCTTTTGCCACGCTTGGCGGCAATGGATTCAGGGGACTGCATTGCTTTCAAACCCTTGAAAGTGGCGTGAACCACGTTTACTGGGTTAGTCGAGCCGTAGCACTTGGCCAGAACGTTCTGAACGCCAGCTACCTCGAGGACAGCACGCATAGCGCCGCCAGCGATGATACCGGTACCTTCAGAAGCAGGCTGCATGTACACCTTGGAAGCGCCGTGAGCGGACTTCATTGCGTACTGCAGAGTGGTGCCGTTCAGGTCAACTTGGATCATGTTGCGGCGAGCAGCTTCCATTGCCTTCTGGATCGCAGCAGGCACTTCACGCGACTTGCCACGGCCGAAGCCAACACGGCCCTTACCATCACCAACCACGGTCAACGCGGTGAAAGTGAAGATACGGCCGCCTTTTACGGTTTTGGCTACGCGGTTAACTTGAACCAGCTTCTCGATGTAGCCTTCGTCGCGCTTTTGGTCGTTATTTGACATAACTTAGAACTCCAGCCCAGCTTCACGAGCAGCATCAGCCAGCGCCTTGACGCGGCCGTGGTACTTGAAGCCAGAGCGGTCGAAAGCCACCTGCGAGACGCCAGCGGCTTTCGCACGCGTAGCGACCAGCTGGCCAACCTTAGTGGCCGCGTCGATGTTGCCAGTGGCGCCATCACGCAGTTCTTTATCCAAAGTCGAGGCACTTGCCAGGACTTTGTTGCCGTCGGCCGAAATGACCTGGGCGTAGATGTGCTGCGAAGAGCGGAACACGCAGAGACGCACGACTTCGAGTTCGTGCATTTTCAGGCGTGCTTTGCGAGCGCGACGCAGTCGAGTAACTTTTTTGTCGGTCATTTGCTATGCCCTACTTCTTCTTGGCTTCTTTACGACGGACGACTTCGTCCGCGTAGCGCACACCTTTGCCTTTGTAAGGCTCTGGTGGACGGAAGTCGCGGATCTCAGCGGCCACTTGACCTACCAGCTGCTTATCGATGCCCTTGATCAGGATATCGGTCTGGCTAGGAGTCTCAGCGGTGATGCCTTCCGGCAGTTCGTAATCCACTGGATGCGAGAAGCCGAGGGCCAGGTTCAGCACTGTGCCTTTTGCCTGTGCCTTGTAACCAACACCGACCAGCTGGAGCTTACGCTCGAAGCCTTGGCTTACGCCTTGGACCATGTTGTTTACCAGAGCACGAGTGGTACCGGCCATTGCGCGAGTTTGTTGGTCGCCGTTGCGAGCAGCGAAACGCAGCTCACCAGCTTCCTGAACAATTTCAACGGACGAGTGTACGTTCAGTTCGAGAGTGCCCTTGGCACCCTTCACCGAAAGCTGTTGGCCGGCGAATTTGACTTCGACACCAGCTGGCAGCTTAACGGGGTTCTTAGCGACGCGAGACATGCTTATCCCCCCTTAGAACACAGTGCAAAGAACTTCGCCGCCGACACCGGCAGCGCGCGCAGCACGATCAGTCATCACACCTTTGTTGGTGGAGACGATAGACACGCCAAGACCGCCACGTACTTTCGGCAGTTCTTCAACGGACTTGTACTGACGCAGGCCTGGACGGCTAACGCGCTTCACTTCTTCGATGACCGGACGGCCTTCGAAGTACTTCAGCTCGATGGACAGCAGAGGTTTGATTTCGCTGCTGATCTGATAACCCGCGATGTAACCTTCGTCCTTCAGGACTTTTGCTACAGCCACCTTCAGCGTGGAAGACGGCATGCTTACGACGGACTTTTCAGCCATCTGGGCATTACGGATTCGAGTTAGCATGTCCGCTAACGGGTCCTGCATACTCATGGGCTAGATGCTCCTGATACAAAAAGAATTAGCCTTGCGGCTACAACTGTCGCCGAGAAATTCCGGGCAAAAAACACGGGCTCAGGCGAGCCGGTCATTCTAGACACACCCCAGAAATGAATCAAGCCCCAAAAGGGGCTTGATTCACGTTCAAGGCCACCGGCGATCGGGATCTTGCGAGCCCGAACACCGAGACTTTGATAGCTATTACCAGCTGGCTTTAACCAGACCTGGTACGTCACCACGCATTGCAGCTTCACGCAGCTTGTTACGGCCCAGGCCGAACTTGCGGTAAACGCCGTGCGGACGACCAGTCAGGCGGCAGCGGTTACGCATGCGCGAAGCGCTTGCATCACGTGGCTGCTTCTGCAGAGCTACGGTAGCTTCCCAACGAGCTTCTGGACTTGCGTTCAGATCCACGATGATAGCTTTCAGCGCTGCACGCTTGGTGGCGTACTTGGCAACGGTGAGCTGACGCTTCAGCTCACGGTTCTTCATGCTCTTCTTGGCCATTTTCCTACTCCAATCAGTTGCGGAACGGGAATTTGAAAGCACGCAGCAGAGCGCGGCCTTCGTCATCGTTCTTAGCAGTGGTGGTCAGGGTAATGTCCAGACCGCGGAGAGCATCGATCTTGTCGTAATCGATTTCCGGGAAAATGATCTGCTCTTTAACGCCCATGCTGTAGTTGCCACGACCGTCGAAGGACTTGGCATTCAGGCCGCGGAAGTCGCGAACCCGAGGCAGGGAGATCGACAGCAGACGATCCAGGAACTCGTACATACGCTCACGGCGCAGGGTCACTTTGACGCCGATCGGCCATCCTTCGCGGACTTTGAAGCCAGCGATGGATTTACGAGCGTAGGTCACAACGACTTTCTGGCCGGTGATCTTTTCCAGGTCAGCAACAGCATGCTCGATGACTTTTTTGTCGCCGATTGCTTCGCCCAGACCCATGTTCAGGGTGATTTTGGTAACGCGCGGAACTTCCATCACGTTCGAAAGCTTAAGTTCTTCCTTAAGTTTCGGAGCGATTTCCTTCCGGTAAATCTCTTTTAGTCGTGCCATGGTCTTCTACCTAGCAGTGTTCAAGCATCAACCGCTTTTTGGGTCGACTTGAAGACACGAATTTTTTTGCCGTCTTCTACTTTGAAACCAACGCGGTCAGCCTTGTTGGTTTCGCTGTTGAAAATGGCGACGTTGGAAGCGTGCAGTGGCGCTTCTTTCTCGACGATACCGCCCTGTACGCCCGACATCGGGTTAGGCTTGGTATGACGCTTGACCAGGTTCAGGCCACCGACGACCAGACGGTCGTCAGCCAGAACCTTAAGCACCTTACCGCGCTTACCTTTGTCTTTGCCGGCGATCACGATGATCTCGTCGTCACGACGAATCTTTTGCATGTCGGATCTCCTTACAGCACTTCTGGGGCGAGCGAGACGATCTTCATGAACTTCTCGTTGCGAAGTTCACGGGTCACTGGCCCAAAGATACGGGTGCCGATCGGCTCTTGCTTGTTGTTCAACAGAACAGCAGCGTTGCCATCAAAGCGGATGATGGAGCCGTCTGCACGACGAACACCATGGCGAGTGCGGACTACAACAGCAGTCATCACTTGGCCTTTTTTCACTTTACCGCGAGGAATTGCTTCCTTGACGGTAACTTTGATGATGTCACCGATACCAGCGTAACGACGATGGGAGCCACCCAGCACCTTGATGCACATAACGCGGCGAGCGCCGCTGTTATCGGCCACATCGAGCATGGATTGAGTCTGAATCATATAATTTCTCCGACCCCTAGCCCTTAGACTTCCACAGCGCGTTCGAGAACATCAACCAGGGCCCAAGACTTGGTCTTGGCCATCGGACGAGTTTCACGAATAGTGACTTTGTCGCCGATGTGGCACTGATTGGTTTCGTCGTGCGCGTGCAGCTTAGTCGAACGCTTAACGTATTTACCGTAGATAGGGTGCTTAACGCGACGCTCGATCAGAACGGTGATGGTCTTGTCCATCTTGTCGCTGACAACACGGCCAGTCAGCGTACGGACAGTTTTTTCGGCTTCAGCCATGATTACTTACCTGCCTGCTGGTTGAGCACAGTCTTCACGCGAGCGATGTCACGCTTAACTTGCGAGAGCAGATGAGACTGCCCCAACTGGCCAGTTGCTTTCTGCATACGCAGATTGAACTGGTCGCGCAGCAGGCCGAGCAGTTGCTCGTTCAGCTGCTGTGCGGATTTTTCACGAAGTTCATTCGCTTTCATCACATCACCGTCCGTTTAACAAAGGAGGTGGCGAGCGGCAGCTTTGCAGCAGCCAGGGCGAAAGCCTCACGCGCCAGCTCTTCAGAAACACCCTCGATTTCATACAGGACTTTGCCTGGCTGAATCTGGGCTACCCAGTATTCGACGTTACCCTTACCTTTACCCATCCGAACTTCGAGAGGCTTTTTGGAAATAGGCTTGTCCGGGAATACACGGATCCAGATCTTGCCACCACGTTTTACGTGACGGGTCAGAGCACGACGCGCTGACTCGATCTGACGAGCGGTGAGACGACCACGAGCAACAGACTTCAGCGCGAACTCGCCGAAGCTGACTTTGCTACCGCGCAATGCCAGACCACGGTTGTGGCCGGTCATTTGCTTGCGGAACTTCGTACGCTTTGGTTGCAACATTTGGCGTACCCCTTACTTAGCAGCTTTTTTACGAGGCGCAGGTGCTTGCGGCTTCAGCTCTTCTTGGCGACCACCAATTACTTCGCCTTTGAAGATCCAAACCTTCACACCGATCACACCGTAAGTGGTGTGAGCTTCGTAGGTGGCATAGTCGATATCGGCACGCAGGGTGTGCAGTGGCACACGACCTTCGCGATACCATTCAGTACGTGCGATTTCAGCACCGCCGAGACGACCGCTCACTTGGATTTTGATGCCTTTGGCACCAATGCGCATGGCGTTCTGTACGGCGCGCTTCATAGCACGACGGAACATTACGCGGCGCTCCAGCTGCTGAGCTACGCTCTGCGCAACCAGCATACCGTCGAGCTCCGGCTTGCGGATCTCTTCGATATTGATGTGCACAGGCACACCCATTTGCTTGGTCAGGTCCTGACGCAGCTTCTCAACATCTTCACCTTTCTTGCCGATCACGATGCCGGGACGAGCGGTGTGGATGGTGATGCGTGCAGTTTGAGCCGGACGATGGATATCGATACGGCTTACGGACGCGCTTTTTAGTTTGTCTTGGAGATACTCACGCACATTCAGATCTGCGAGCAAATAGTCCGCATAAGTCCGACCGTCTGCGTACCAGACGGAGGTGTGCTCCTTGACGATTCCCAGGCGAATGCCAATGGGATGTACTTTCTGACCCATCTCTTCGACTCCGTTACTTGTCAGCAACCTTGACAGTGATATGGCAAGACCGCTTGACGATGCGATCAGCACGGCCTTTGGCACGTGGCATGATGCGCTTCAGCGAACGCCCTTCGTTGACGAAAACGGTGGAGACCTTCAGGTCATCAACGTCTGCGCCTTCGTTATGCTCGGCGTTGGCTACGGCCGACTCCAGCACTTTCTTCATGATCTCGGCGGCTTTCTTACTGCTGAAAGCCAACAGGTTGAGCGCTTCGCCCACCTTCTTCCCGCGGATCTGGTCGGCGACCAAGCGGGCTTTCTGGGCGGAGATTCGAGCGCCCGACAACTTAGCGGCTACTTCCATCATTCCTTACCCCTTAACGCTTGGCTTTCTTGTCAGCCACGTGCCCGCGATATGTACGGGTACCGGCGAACTCGCCCAGTTTGTGGCCGACCATGTCTTCGTTCACGAGAACTGGAACATGCTGACGACCGTTATGCACAGCAATGGTCAGACCGACCATTTGTGGCAGGATCATGGAACGGCGCGACCAGGTCTTAACTGGTTTGCGATCGTTCTTTTCCGCCGCCACTTCGATCTTCTTCAGTAGGTGAAGATCAATAAAAGGACCTTTTTTCAGAGAACGTGGCACTGTCGTATCCCTCTATTTACTTGCGACGACGGACGATCATTTTGTCGGTACGCTTATTACCACGAGTCTTCGCGCCCTTAGTCGGGAAGCCCCATGGCGATACCGGATGACGACCACCAGAGGTACGACCTTCACCACCACCATGTGGGTGGTCAACCGGGTTCATGGCAACACCACGAACGGTTGGGCGAACGCCACGCCAGCGTTTGGCACCAGCTTTACCCAGCGAACGCAGGCTGTGCTCGGAGTTCGAGACTTCGCCCAGGGTCGCGCGGCATTCAGCCAGCACTTTACGCATCTCACCAGAACGCAGACGCAGGGTCACGTAGACACCTTCACGAGCGACCAGCTGAGCCGAAGCACCAGCCGAACGAGCGATTTGCGCGCCTTTACCTGGCTTCAGTTCGATGCCGTGTACGGTGCTACCAACTGGAATGTTGCGCAGTTGCAGAGCGTTGCCCGGCTTGATCGGTGCCAGAGCACCTGCGATCAGCTGGTCGCCAGCGCTCACGCCTTTAGGGGCGATGATGTAGCGACGCTCGCCATCTGCGTACAGCAGCAGAGCGATGTGAGCAGTACGGTTTGGATCGTATTCGATACGCTCGACAGTGGCAGCGATGCCATCTTTGTCGTTGCGACGGAAGTCGACCAGACGGTAATGCTGCTTATGACCACCACCAACGTGACGAGTGGTAATGCGGCCATTGTTGTTACGACCACCAGACTTCGATTTCTTCTCGAGCAGCGGTGCGTGAGGAGCGCCTTTATGCAGCTCCTGGTTGACCACCTTGACCACAAAACGGCGGCCAGGGGAAGTCGGTTTGCATTTAACGATTGCCATGATGCACCCCTTCCTTACTCAGCACTGCTGCTGAAATCGAGATCTTGGCCTGGCTGAAGGGAGATAACTGCCTTCTTCCAGTCATTACGCTTGCCCAGACCGCGAGCGGTACGCTTGCTCTTACCCAGAACGTTCAGGGTAGTAACGCGTTCCACTTTCACGCTGAACAGGCTTTCGACGGCCTTCTTGATTTCCAGCTTGGTTGCGTCAGTAGCAACCTTGAAAACGAACTGGCCTTTCTTGTCTGCCAGAACCGTAGCCTTCTCGGAAACGTGCGGGCCAAGCAGAACTTTAAATACGCGTTCCTGGTTCATCCCAGCAGCTCCTCGAATTTCTTCACGGCCGACACAGTGATCAACACTTTGTCGTATGCGATCAGACTAACTGGATCGGAACCTTGCACGTCACGAACATCAACGTGTGGCAGGTTACGAGCAGCCAGGTACAGGTTCTGATCAACAGCGTCCGACACGATCAGAACGTCGGTCAGGCTCATGTTGTTCAGCTTGCCCAGCAGATCTTTGGTTTTCGGAGTTTCAACAGCGAAATCCTGAACCACGACCAGACGATCAGTACGCACCAGCTCAGCAAGGATGGAACGCATTGCTGCGCGATACATCTTCTTGTTCAGCTTCTGGGAGTGATCCTGAGGACGAGCTGCGAAAGTGGTACCGCCGCCACGCCAGATTGGGCTACGGATAGTACCGGCACGAGCACGGCCAGTACCTTTCTGACGCCATGGGCGCTTGCCGCCACCGGAAACGTCGGAACGGGTCTTTTGCTGCTTGCTACCTTGACGGCCGCCGGCCATGTAGGCCACGACTGCTTGGTGAACCAGCGTCTCGTTGAATTCGCCGCCAAATGTCAGTTCGGAAACTTCGATCGCTTGAGCGTCATTTACATTTAATTGCATGTCAGCTTCCCCTTAACCGCGAGCCTTGGCCGCCGGACGTACAACCAGGTTGCCGCCAGTAGCGCCAGGAACAGCACCCTTGACCAACAACAGATTGCGTTCAGCGTCGACGCGCACTACTTCCAGGGACTGCACGGTCACGCGCTCAGCGCCCATATGACCGGACATTTTTTTGCCCTTGAATACACGACCAGGAGTCTGGCACTGGCCAATAGAGCCCGGGACGCGGTGGGAAACGGAGTTACCGTGGGTGTTATCTTGACCGCGGAAATTCCAACGCTTGATGGTACCGGCGAAGCCTTTACCTTTCGACTGACCGGTAACGTCTACCAGTTGGCCAGCAGCGAAGATTTCTGCATTGATCAGATCGCCAGCTTGGTACTCGCCTTCTTCAAGACGGAATTCCCAAACGCCACGACCGGCAGCAACGTTCGCTTTAGCGAAGTGACCTGCTTGAGCAGCAGTCACGCGCGAAGCACGACGCTCACCTACAGTGACCTGCACTGCACGATAGCCATCGGTTTCTTCAGTTTTGAACTGGGTGACGCGATTCGGCTCGATCTCAATGACCGTGACCGGAATGGAGACACCTTCTTCGGTGAAAATACGGGTCATACCGCATTTACGACCGACTACACCAATAGTCATGTTGTAAACCTCATGAGTGTACGGGGCTTTCACCCGCTATGGCCGCCCATTTCAGAGCGTTACACGACTAAGACCGAGTCTTAGCCGAGGCTGATCTGCACTTCCACACCTGCCGCAAGATCAAGCTTCATAAGAGCATCAACGGTTTTATCCGTTGGCTGGACGATGTCCAGTACGCGCTTATGAGTACGGATCTCGTACTGGTCACGCGCGTCTTTGTTGACGTGCGGGGAGACCAGAACGGTGAACCGCTCTTTACGGGTAGGCAGTGGAATTGGACCACGCACTTGAGCACCAGTACGTTTCGCGGTTTCCACGATTTCCTGGGTGGATTGGTCGATCAGGCGATGGTCGAAAGCCTTCAACCTGATACGGATTTGCTGATTTTGCATTGGATTTCAGACTCCAGGCTGCTATTCCCACCGGGCGCAATACGCCCGTTAAAAGGAGGCGCAATTCTATAGACGGCCCCACAGAGTGTCAACCCAATAAAAAAGCCCCCGCAAGCGGGGGCTTCTTCATGAGTCGTCGATTACTCGATGACTTTGGCTACGACGCCAGCGCCGACGGTACGACCGCCTTCACGGATAGCGAAACGCAGACCATCTTCCATCGCGATGGTTTTGATCAGAGTGACAGTCATCTGGATGTTGTCACCTGGCATTACCATTTCAACGCCTTCTGGCAGCTCGCAGTTACCAGTCACGTCAGTAGTACGGAAGTAGAACTGTGGACGGTAGCCTTTGAAGAACGGAGTATGACGGCCGCCTTCTTCCTTGCTCAGAACGTAAACTTCAGCGGTGAACTTGGTGTGCGGCTTAACGGTGCCTGGCTTAACCAGAACCTGGCCACGCTCAACGTCGTCACGCTTGGTACCACGCAGCAGAACGCCGCAGTTCTCGCCAGCACGACCTTCGTCGAGCAGCTTGCGGAACATTTCAACGCCGGTGCAGGTAGTTTTCTGAGTGTCGCGCAGACCAACGATCTCAACTTCTTCCTGGATGCGAACGATACCACGCTCAACACGACCAGTTACCACGGTGCCACGGCCGGAGATCGAGAACACGTCTTCGATTGGCATCAGGAACGGCTTGTCGATTGCACGCTCTGGCTCTGGGATGTAGGTATCCAGAGTCTCTACCAGACGCTTAACAGCGGTAGTACCCATTTCGTTGTCGTCTTGGCCGTTCAGAGCCATCAGAGCCGAACCGATGATGATCGGAGTGTCGTCACCTGGGAAGTCGTAAGTGCTCAGCAGATCGCGCACTTCCATCTCAACCAGTTCCAGCAGCTCAGCGTCGTCAACCATGTCAGCCTTGTTCAGGAAGACAACGATGTACGGAACGCCTACCTGACGGGACAGCAGGATGTGCTCACGAGTTTGTGGCATCGGACCATCGGCAGCCGAGCAAACCAGGATCGCGCCGTCCATCTGGGCAGCACCAGTGATCATGTTTTTGACGTAGTCGGCGTGACCCGGGCAGTCAACGTGCGCGTAGTGACGAATGTTCGAGTCGTACTCTACGTGCGCAGTGTTGATGGTGATACCACGAGCTTTTTCTTCTGGGGCGCTGTCGATCTTGTCGAAGTCAACACGAGCCGAACCGAAAACTTCGGAGCAAACGCGAGTCAGAGCAGCGGTCAGAGTGGTTTTACCGTGGTCAACGTGACCGATAGTGCCAACGTTGACGTGCGGTTTGTTACGTTCAAATTTTTCTTTAGCCACGACAATTAACTCCTAGCCTAAAGGGGAGACTGAATCAGCCTTGTTTTTTAACGAGAGCTTCGACGATGTTCGACGGAGCTTCGGCGTATTTGGAGAATTCCATGGAGTAGCTCGCGCGACCCTGAGACATGGAACGAACGTCAGTTGCATAACCGAACATTTCACCCAGTGGCACTTCAGCACGGATAACCTTGCCGGACACCGAGTCATCCATACCCTGAATCAGACCACGACGACGGTTCAGGTCACCCATCACGTCACCCATGTAGTCCTCTGGGGTTACAACTTCAACCTTCATGATCGGCTCGAGCACAACGCCGCCACCCTTCTGGGCCAGCTGCTTGGTCGCCATGGAGGCTGCCACCTTGAACGCCATCTCGTTGGAGTCGACGTCGTGGTAGGAACCATCAAACACGGTAGCCTTCAGGCCGATCAGCGGATAACCGGCAACGACGCCGTTCTTCATCTGCTCTTCGATACCCTTCTGGATAGCCGGGATGTATTCCTTAGGAACCACACCACCAACAACTTCGTTGGTGAAGACCAGACCTTCGGTGATGTTGCCGTTCGCATCGACGTCTGGCTCCGAGAAACGGATCCAGCAGTGACCGAACTGACCGCGACCGCCGGACTGACGAACGAACTTGCCTTCGATCTCAACGTTGCTCTTGCTGATCTTCTCGCGGTACGAAACCTGCGGCTTGCCGATGTTGGCTTCGACGTTGAACTCGCGCTTCATGCGGTCAACGAGGATGTCCAGGTGCAACTCACCCATACCGGAGATGATGGTCTGGCCAGTCTCTTCGTCGGTCTTGACGCGGAACGACGGGTCTTCCTGAGCCAGCTTGCCCAGTGCAATACCCATCTTTTCCTGGTCCTGCTTGGTTTTCGGCTCTACCGCTACCGAAATTACAGGCTCAGGGAAGTCCATACGTTCAAGAATGATCTGCTTGTCGAGATCGCACAGAGTGTCACCAGTGGTGACGTCCTTCATGCCGATCAGAGCAGCGATGTCGCCTGCACGTACTTCTTTGATCTCTTCACGCTGGTTGGCGTGCATCTGCACCATACGACCAACGCGCTCTTTCTTGCCCTTGACCGAGTTGATCACGGAGTCGCCCGAGCTCAGGAAGCCCGAGTAAACGCGCACGAAAGTCAGAGTACCAACGAACGGGTCGGTAGCAATCTTGAATGCCAGAGCCGAGAACGGTTCAGCATCGTCAGCATGACGCTCGTCGTAGTCAGCCTCTACCAGCTCATCCTTCGGCTTCTCGATGAGATCCGGATGGATACCCTTGATCGCCGGGATCTCGGTAGGAGCAGGCAGGAAGTCGATAACGGCATCGAGAACCAGGGGAACGCCCTTGTTCTTGAACGACGAACCGCAGACGGCCGGAACGATCTCGCTAGCCAGGGTGCGCGCACGCAGACCGGCCTTGATCTCTTCGACAGTCAGGTCACCTTCTTCAAGGTACTTGTTCATCAGCTCTTCGTTGGCTTCAGCAGCAGCTTCAACCATGTTGGAGCGCCACTCGTTAGCCAGGTCCAGCATATCGGCAGGAATTTCTTCCTCGCGATAGGTAGTACCCTTGTCGTCGTCGTTCCAGTAGATAGCCTTCATCTTGATCAGATCAACCTGACCTTCGAAGTTATCTTCAGCACCGATAGCCAGCTGGACCGGAACCGGGGTATGACCCAGGCGGTTCTTGATCTGGCCAACAACGCGCAGGAAGTTGGCACCGGCACGGTCCATCTTGTTCACGTAAACAACACGTGGAACACCGTACTTGTTGGCTTGACGCCATACGGTTTCAGACTGAGGCTCAACACCGGAAGTACCGCAGAACACAACGACCGCGCCGTCGAGTACACGCAGGGAGCGCTCTACTTCAATGGTGAAGTCAACGTGGCCTGGGGTATCGATAACGTTTACACGATAGTTATCGTATTGGCCGCGCGAACCTTTCCAGAAGGTAGTTACAGCAGCGGAGGTAATGGTGATACCGCGCTCCTGCTCCTGCACCATCCAGTCGGTGGTCGCAGCGCCGTCATGCACCTCACCCATCTTGTGGCTGAGACCTGTGTAGAACAGGATCCGCTCGGTAGTGGTAGTCTTGCCCGCGTCAACGTGGGCACAGATACCGATGTTACGGTAGCGGTTGATTGCTGTAGTACGAGCCATAAAGCCCTCGCAAAATGAATGATGCCGATATTAGAAGCGGTAGTGCGAGAAAGCCTTGTTGGCTTCAGCCATACGGTGAACGTCTTCACGCTTCTTAACTGCAGCACCTTTGCCTTCGGCAGCGTCCAGCAGTTCGCCAGCCAAACGCAGAGCCATAGACTTCTCGCCGCGCTTGCGGGCGAAGTCTACCAACCAGCGCATTGCCAGAGCGTTACGACGGGACGGACGAACTTCGACCGGAACCTGGTAAGTAGCACCGCCTACACGGCGCGACTTCACTTCGACCAGCGGAGCGATGGCGTCGAGAGCTTTCTCGAAGATTTCCAGGGGATCGCTGTTCTTGCGCTCTTTAACTTTTTCCAGCGCGCCATAAACGATACGCTCGGCAACGGCTTTCTTGCCGCTTTCCATTACGTGGTTCATGAACTTGGCGAGGATCTGGCTTCCGTATTTCGGATCGTCCAGAATCTCACGTTTGGCTGCTACGCGACGTCTTGGCATTGATAAGCCCTCAAACGGTCTTCAGGTTAGCTCGGGACAGTTGATCCAATGGACGCGTGCCCGACCTTACTCTTATCGACTCAATATAATTAAAAACTGCAAAACGACCGATTACTTCGGACGCTTGGTACCGTACTTCGAACGACCTTGGTTACGACCTTTAACGCCGGAGGTATCTAGGGAGCCGCGAACGGTGTGGTAACGAACACCTGGCAAGTCTTTTACACGGCCGCCGCGAATCAGTACGACGCTGTGCTCTTGCAGGTTGTGGCCTTCACCGCCGATGTACGAGGAAACCTCGAAACCGTTGGTCAGACGCACACGACACACTTTACGCAGTGCCGAGTTAGGTTTTTTCGGCGTAGTGGTATACACGCGAGTGCACACGCCACGACGTTGCGGGCAGTTCTGCAGCGCAGGCACGTCGGATTTCTCGACGATACGCTTACGCGGCTGACGTACCAGCTGGTTGATAGTTGCCATCTACTAGCTCCACTGTTGTCTTTCGACATAAACAAAATGGCAGAGCAGGAGCTCCACCAAATTTAGGGGTACAAGAGTCTAAAGAGGATCTTGCCCCCAGTCAAGGCAAGGCCCCGGCCTCCCCGATCAGCGAACCTCGACAAAAAGTGTCTTGATTCTCAATCGAAAAAGCCGGGGCCCCGTCTCAATCTACTGCAGACCTCAATTACCGCTGGAGTTCAGCGCTTCAGTCAGTGCTGCTTCGACTTCGCTTGCGCTTACGCGCAGCGGCTTGTCTGCATCACGACGACGCTTACGCTCGCTGTGGTACGCCAGGCCAGTACCGGCCGGGATCAGACGACCCACGACCACGTTTTCTTTCAGGCCACGCAGGTAGTCGCGCTTGCCAGTTACCGCCGCTTCGGTCAGTACACGGGTGGTCTCTTGGAAAGAGGCCGCCGAGATGAACGATTCGGTGGACAAGGACGCCTTGGTGATACCCAGCAGTACGCGGGTGAACTTGGCGACGAACTTGTCTTCGGTGCTCAGACGCTCGTTTTCTACCAGTACGTGAGTCAGTTCCATCTGGTCGCCCTTGATGAAGCTGGAGTCGCCGGACTCGGCGATTTCAACCTTACGCAGCATCTGACGCAGGATGGTCTCGATGTGCTTGTCGTTGATCTTCACGCCTTGCAGACGGTAAACGTCCTGGATCTCGTTGACGATGTACTTGGCCAGCGCACTGACACCCAGCAGACGCAGGATGTCGTGTGGATCGCTCGGACCGTCGGAGATAACTTCGCCGCGGTTCACTTGTTCGCCTTCGAAGACGTTCAGGTGACGCCACTTCGGAATCAGCTCTTCATACGGATCGCTACCGTCGTTCGGAGTAATGACCAGACGGCGCTTGCCCTTGGTCTCCTTACCGAACGCGATGGTGCCGCTGACTTCAGCCAGAATCGACGCTTCCTTCGGACGACGAGCTTCGAACAGGTCGGCAACACGCGGCAGACCACCGGTGATGTCACGGGTCTTCGAAGTTTCTTGCGGAATACGAGCGATAACATCACCGATCGCAATCTGCGCACCGTCGGCAACACCGACCAAGGCGTTAGCCGGCAGGAAGTACTGTGCCGGTACGTCGGTACCTGGCAGCAGCAGATCCTTGCCATCCATACCCACCATCTTCACAGCAGGACGGATGTCCTTGCCGGCAGCTGGACGGTCTTTGACGTCAAGCACTTCAATGTTGGTCATACCGGTCAATTCGTCAGTCTGACGCTTGATCGTGATGCCTTCTTCCATGCCCACGTAGGTCACGGTACCTTTCATTTCGGTAACGATCGGGTGAGTGTGCGGATCCCACTTGGCCACGATAGCGCCAGCGTCGACCTTGTCACCTTCTTTAACCGAAATCACAGCACCGTACGGCAGCTTGTAACGCTCGCGCTCACGACCGAAGTCATCAGCGATTGCCAGCTCACCGGAACGGGACACAGCAACCAGGTGGCCATCCACACGCTCAACGTGCTTCAGGTTGTGCAGACGGACGGTACCGCCATTCTTCACCTGAACGCTGTCGGCTGCGGAAGTACGGCTTGCCGCACCACCAATGTGGAACGTACGCATGGTCAGCTGGGTACCCGGCTCACCGATGGATTGGGCAGCGATAACGCCGACCGCCTCACCAATGTTCACCTGGTGACCACGAGCCAGGTCACGGCCGTAGCACTTGGCGCAGATGCCATAGCGGGTTTCGCAGCTGATCGGCGAACGCACGATCACTTCGTCGATGCTGTTGAGCTCGATGAATTCAACCCACTTTTCGTCTACCAGGGTGCCGGCAGGAACGATGACGTCCTCGGTACCCGGCTTGAATACGTCACGGGCGATAACACGACCCAATACGCGCTCACCCAGTGGCTCTACAACGTCGCCGCCTTCAATGTGCGGAGTCATCAGCAGGCCGTGTTCGGTGCCGCAATCGATCTCGGTTACAACCAGATCCTGCGCAACGTCCACCAGACGACGAGTCAGGTAACCGGAGTTCGCAGTTTTCAACGCGGTATCCGCCAGACCTTTACGAGCACCGTGAGTCGAGATGAAGTACTGGAGTACGCTCAGACCTTCACGGAAGTTCGCAGTAATCGGCGTTTCGATGATGGAGCCGTCCGGCTTGGCCATCAGACCACGCATACCGGCCAGCTGACGGATCTGTGCTGCGGAACCCCGCGCACCCGAGTCAGCCATCATGTACATCGAGTTGAACGATTCTTGCTCGACTTCGTCGCCATTGCGGTCGATGACCTTCTCTTTCGAGAGGTTGGCCATCATCGCCTTGGATACTTCGTCGTTGGCCTTCGACCAAAGGTCGATCACTTTGTTGTACTTCTCGCCCTGGGTTACCAGGCCGGAGGCGTACTGGCTCTCGATTTCTTTCACTTCGTCGGTGGCAGCACCGATGATGCGAGCTTTTTCATCCGGGATAACGAAGTCGTTAACACCGATGGAAACGCCGGAAATGGTCGAGTAAGCGAAACCGGTGTACATCAACTGGTCAGCGAAGATCACGGTCTCTTTCAGACCAACCACGCGGTAGCACTGGTTGATCAGCTTGGAGATCGCCTTCTTCTTCATCGGCAGGTTGACGACGTCGAACGACAGGCCCTTCGGCACAACCTGGAACAGCAGAGCACGGCCGACAGTGGTGTCGACGATACGGGTGGCGCTCACGCTGCCGCCATCACGATCATTGACGGTTTCGCTGATGCGAACCTTGATCTTGGCGTGCAGAGCCGCTTCGCCGGCGCGGAATACGCGGTCGACTTCCTGCAGGTCCGCGAACACACGACCTTCGCCCTTGGCGTTGATCGCTTCACGGGTCATGTAGTACAGACCCAATACAACGTCCTGCGACGGAACGATGATTGGCTCACCGTTGGCTGGCGACAGAATGTTGTTGGTCGACATCATCAACGCACGCGCTTCCAACTGGGCTTCCAGTGTCAGCGGTACGTGCACGGCCATTTGGTCGCCGTCGAAGTCGGCGTTGTACGCAGCACAGACCAGAGGGTGCAGCTGGATAGCCTTACCTTCGATCAGTACCGGTTCAAACGCCTGGATACCCAGACGGTGAAGGGTCGGTGCACGGTTGAGGAGAACTGGGTGTTCACGGATCACTTCAGCGAGAACGTCCCAAACCTCTGGCAGTTCGCGCTCGACCATCTTCTTGGCGGCTTTGATGGTGGTGGCCAGGCCACGCATTTCCAACTTGCCGAAGATGAACGGTTTAAACAGCTCGAGAGCCATCTTCTTCGGCAGACCGCACTGGTGCAGACGCAGGGTCGGACCTACGGTAATTACCGAACGACCGGAGTAGTCAACACGCTTACCAAGCAAGTTCTGACGGAAACGACCTTGCTTACCCTTGATCATGTCAGCCAGGGATTTCAGAGGACGCTTGTTGGAACCGGTGATAGCGCGGCCACGACGACCGTTGTCGAGCAGTGCATCGACAGCTTCCTGCAACATACGCTTTTCGTTGCGCACGATGATGTCCGGAGCGGACAGATCCAGCAGGCGCTTCAAACGGTTGTTACGGTTGATCACTCGACGATACAGATCGTTGAGGTCGGAAGTCGCGAAACGACCGCCATCCAGCGGGACCAGTGGACGCAGATCTGGCGGCAGAACCGGCAGAACGGTCAGCACCATCCACTCTGGCAGGTTGCCGGAACCCTGGAAGGCTTCCATCAACTTCAGACGCTTGGACAGCTTCTTGATCTTGGTTTCCGAGTTGGTTTGCGGAATCTCTTCACGCAGACGGCCAATCTCGTGCTCCAGGTCGATAGCGTGCAGCAGCTCGCGGACAGCCTCGGCACCCATGCGGGCGTCGAAGTCATCGCCGAACTCTTCCAGCGCTTCGAAGTACTGCTCATCGTTCAGCAGCTGACCTTTTTCAAGGGTGGTCATGCCTGGATCGATAACGACGTAGCTCTCGAAGTAGAGAACGCGCTCGATATCACGCAGAGTCATGTCCATCAGCAAGCCGATACGGGACGGCAGCGATTTCAGGAACCAGATGTGGGCAACCGGCGAAGCCAGTTCGATGTGCGCCATGCGCTCACGACGAACCTTGGCCAGTGCAACTTCAACGCCGCACTTCTCGCAGATCACGCCGCGATGCTTCAAGCGCTTGTACTTACCGCACAGGCACTCGTAATCCTTTACCGGGCCAAAGATCTTGGCGCAGAACAGGCCGTCACGCTCAGGCTTGAACGTACGGTAGTTGATGGTTTCCGGCTTTTTAACTTCACCGAACGACCACGAACGGATCATCTCAGGCGAGGCCAATCCGATACGGATGGCGTCGAACTCTTCGACTTGACCCTGGTTTTTCAGCAAATTCAGTAGGTCTTTCAAGGCCTTTCCTCCTGGCGGAGCAGAGAGCGGGCAATCCTGCCCCGCTCTCGATTCGCGTCACGTGTTATTCGGTTTCCAGATCGATATCGATGCCGAGGGAACGAATTTCTTTGATCAACACGTTGAAGGACTCGGGCATGCCCGGCTCCATACGGTGATCGCCGTCCACGATGTTTTTGTACATCTTGGTACGACCGTTCACATCGTCCGACTTCACTGTGAGCATTTCTTGCAGAGTGTATGCAGCACCGTATGCTTCCAGTGCCCAGACCTCCATCTCCCCGAAACGCTGACCACCGAACTGCGCCTTACCACCCAGCGGCTGCTGGGTAACCAGGCTGTACGAACCGGTAGAACGAGCGTGCATCTTGTCGTCTACCAAGTGGTTCAGTTTCAGCATGTACATGTAGCCAACGGTAACTGGACGCTCGAACTTGTTGCCGGTACGGCCGTCGGTCAGTTGCATCTGGCCGCTTTCTGGCAGGTCTGCCAGTTTCAGCATGGCCTTGATTTCGCTTTCCTTGGCACCGTCGAACACCGGAGTGGCCATCGGAACACCGCCGCGCAGGTTGTTCGCCAGATCCAGGATCTCCTGATCGGAGAAGCTGTCCAGGTCTTCGTTACGACCGCCAATCTGGTTGTAGATCTCGTCCAGGAAGGTACGCAGTTCTGCGACCTTGCGCTGCTCTTCGACCATGCGATTGATCTTCTCGCCCAGCCCCTTGGCCGCGAGGCCCAGGTGAGTTTCGAGGATCTGACCAACGTTCATACGCGAAGGTACGCCCAGCGGATTGAGGACTACGTCGACCGGGGTGCCATTGGCATCGTGCGGCATGTCTTCAACCGGCATGATCACGGAGACCACACCCTTGTTACCGTGACGACCGGCCATCTTGTCGCCCGGCTGGATGCGACGACGGATTGCCAGGTAGACCTTGACGATTTTCAGCACGCCTGGAGCCAGGTCATCGCCCTGCTGCAGCTTGCGCTTCTTGTCTTCGAACTTGTCGTCCAGCAGACGGCGACGATCAACGATGTAGGCCTGGGCCTTCTCGAGCTGCTCGTTCAGAGCATCTTCAGCCATGCGCAGTTTGAACCACTGGCCGTGCTCAAGACCGTCGAGAACTTCATCGGTGATTTCCTGGCCTTTCTTCAGGCCGGCGCCGCCTTCGGCTTTATGGCCGACCAGAGCGGAACGCAGACGTTCGAAAGTAGCACCTTCAACGATACGGAACTCTTCGTTCAGGTCCTTGCGGATCTCGTCCAGCTGGCTCTTCTCGATCGACAGTGCACGAGCATCGCGCTCAACGCCGTCGCGAGTGAAGACCTGTACGTCGATAACAGTACCCTTGGTACCGGTAGGTACACGCAGGGAGGTGTCTTTAACGTCGCTGGCTTTTTCACCGAAGATCGCACGCAGCAGTTTCTCTTCCGGAGTCAGCTGGGTCTCGCCTTTCGGAGTGACCTTGCCCACCAGGATGTCGCCTGCGCCAACTTCAGCACCTACATAAACGATACCGGCTTCGTCCAGCTTGTTCAGTGCAGCCTCACCCACGTTCGGGATGTCTGCAGTGATTTCCTCTGGGCCAAGCTTGGTGTCACGAGCCACACAGGTCAGTTCCTGGATGTGGATCGTGGTGAAACGGTCTTCCTGAACCACACGCTCGGACAGGCAGATGGAGTCTTCGAAGTTGAAGCCGTTCCACGCCATGAACGCGATACGCATGTTCTGACCCAGTGCCAGCTCACCCATGTCGGTGGACGGACCATCGGCCATGATGTCGCTGCGCTGAACACGATCACCCTTGCTCACCAGCGGACGCTGGTTGATGCAGGTGTTCTGGTTGGAGCGGGTGTACTTGGTCAGGTTGTAGATGTCGACACCGGCTTCACCGGTTTCAACTTCGTCATCAGCAACACGAACCACGATACGGCTGGCATCGACCGAGTCGATCACACCGCCACGACGAGCCACGACGCAAACGCCGGAGTCACGGGCAACGTTGCGCTCCATGCCGGTACCTACCAGCGGCTTGTCAGCACGCAGGGTCGGTACAGCCTGACGCTGCATGTTGGAACCCATCAATGCACGGTTGGCGTCGTCGTGCTCGAGGAACGGAATCAGCGACGCTGCAACCGAAACTACCTGCTTCGGCGAAACGTCCATCAAGGTGACGTCTTCCGGCGCCTTGACGGTGAATTCGTTCAAGTGACGAACAGCTACCAGCTCATCGACCAACTGACCTTTGTCGTTCATCGTCGCCGAAGCCTGGGCGATCACGTGATCGGCCTCTTCGATAGCGGACAGGAACACGATCTCGTCGGTTACCAGAGCGTCTTTCACCACACGGTACGGGCTCTCGAGGAAGCCGTACTGGTTGGTGCGCGCATAGGCCGCCAGGGAGTTGATCAGACCGATGTTCGGACCTTCCGGCGTTTCAATCGGGCATACACGACCGTAGTGGGTCGGGTGTACGTCACGGACTTCGAAGCCTGCACGCTCACGGGTCAGACCACCTGGGCCAAGTGCAGAAACACGACGCTTGTGGGTGATCTCGGACAGCGGGTTGTTCTGGTCCATGAACTGGGACAGCTGGCTGGAACCGAAGAACTCTTTCACTGCCGCAGCCACTGGCTTGGCATTGATCAGGTCTTGCGGCATCAGGCCTTCGCTTTCAGCCATCGACAGACGCTCTTTGACCGCACGCTCTACACGCACCAGGCCAACGCGGAACTGGTTCTCGGCCATTTCGCCAACACAGCGAACACGACGGTTACCCAGGTGGTCGATGTCGTCGACGATGCCTTTACCGTTACGGATGTCGACCAGAGTCTTCAGTACGGCAACGATGTCTTCTTTGCACAGAACGCCGGAACCTTCGATCTCGGTACGACCGATACGACGGTTGAACTTCATCCGGCCAACGGCGGACAGATCATACCGCTCAGGGCTGAAGAACAGGTTGTTGAACAGAGTCTCGGCAGCATCTTTGGTCGGTGGCTCGCCAGGACGCATCATGCGATAGATCTCGACCAGGGCTTCCAATTGGTTGCTGGTGGAGTCGATCTTCAGAGTGTCAGAGACGAACGGACCGCAGTCGATGTCGTTGGTGTACAGAGTCTCGATGCGAACGACCTGAGCCTTGGCGATTTTCGCCAGGATCTCGGTGTTCAGCTCGGTGTTGCACTCTGCCAGGATTTCACCGGTAGCCGGGTGCACGATAGCCTTGGCGGTGGTACGACCCAGGACGTAGTCCAGAGGTACATCCAGCTCTTTGATACCGGCTTTTTCCAGCTGGTTGATGTGACGAGCGGTGATACGACGACCCTGCTCGACAATAACCTTGCCCTTGTCATCCTGGATGTCCAGAACGGCAATCTCACCACGCAGGCGCTGAGGCACCAGCTCCAGGCTCAGGCTCTCGCCTTTCACGTGGAATACGTTGGTGGTGTAGAAAGCGTCCAGCACTTCTTCAGTGGTATAGCCCAGCGCGCGCAGCAGAACCGATGCCGGCAGCTTGCGACGACGGTCGATACGGACGAACACGCAGTCTTTCGGGTCGAACTCGAAGTCCAGCCACGAACCGCGGTAAGGAATGATCCGCGCGGAATACAGCAGCTTACCGGAGCTGTGCGTCTTGCCACGGTCGTGGTCGAAGAATACGCCAGGGGAACGGTGCAGCTGGGAAACGATTACACGCTCGGTACCGTTGATTACGAAGGTACCGTTCTCAGTCATCAGGGGAATTTCACCCATGTAGACTTCTTGCTCTTTGATGTCCTTGATCGCTTTGTTCGACGATTCTTTGTCGAAAATGATCAGACGGACTTTTACCCGCAAAGGTACGGCGTAAGTTACACCACGCAACACGCATTCTTTAACATCAAACGCCGGTTCGCCCAGGCGATAACCGACATACTCCAACGCAGCATTGCCGGAGTAGCTGATGATCGGGAAAACGGATTTGAAGGCCGCATGCAGGCCCACGTCGCGGAACTGATCTTTAGTCGCTCCCGCTTGCAAGAATTCACGATACGAATCCAGCTGGATGGCCAGGAGGTACGGCACATCCATGACGTCCGGCAACTTGCTAAAGTCCTTGCGGATACGTTTTTTCTCAGTATATGAGTAAGCCATCAGCGTTCCCCAGCTTGGTCACCTGCTTATTCGGCTCCTCCCGACGGGAGCAGCCAGAAAATCGTGCAAACCCTTTGGTTTGCGCCACCGCACAGGGTGGGCTACAGCACGTTACTGGCACCGACCCAGTCGGTCGCCAATAACGGAAAAAGGCCGGTGGCAAGAGCCACCAGCCATCAGCCGTTCGCTTAACGCTTGGGCTGGAGACACAAAGTCGATGCTTACTTGAGCTCGACTTTAGCGCCTGCTTCTTCCAGAGCTGCTTTGGCTTTGTCAGCTGCTTCTTTAGCAACAGCTTCCAGAACCATGGCAGGAGCGCCGTCAACTACAGCCTTGGCTTCTTTCAGGCCCAGACCGGTCAGTTCACGTACCGCCTTGATCACGTTAACTTTCTTCTCGCCAGCTTCGGTCAGCATGACGTTGAATTCAGTTTGCTCTTCAACAACAGCGGCAGCAGCAGCTGGGCCAGCAGCGGCAACAGCAGCGGTAACGCCGAAGGTTTCTTCCATTGCTTTGATCAGCTCAACAACTTCCAGAACGGTTTTCTGGCCGATTGCTTCGATGATTTGCTCGTTAGTCAGAGACATGACTATAAATTCCTGTATTGGGGTGACAGCCTACGCAGCCATCAAATTAAACATATGATTTTGAAAGGGCTTGCAGTGCCTTAGGCAGCAGCAGCTTCTTTCTGGTCGCGAATAGCCGCCAGAGTACGAGCCAGCTTGCTGGTAGCGCCTTGAATCACGCTCATCAGCTTCGCAATAGCTTCGTCGCGAGTTGGCAGCGAAGCCAACACGTCGATCTCGTTTGCTGCGAGGTACTTGCCCTCGAACGCAGCTGCCTTGATCTCGAACTTTTCCTGACCCTTTGCGAACTCTTTGAAAATACGAGCGGCAGCGCCCGGATGTTCCTTGGAGAATGCAATCAGGGTAGGGCCGACGAACGCGTCGTTGAGCACGTCATATTGAGTGCCTTCAACAGCGCGCTTGAGCAGGGTGTTACGTACGACACGTACATAAACACCAGCTTCGCGGGCCTCTTTACGGAGTCCGGTCATAGCGCCTACTGTCACACCACGGGCATCAGCCACGACAGCGGACAGAGCGGCTTTGGCAGCCTCGTTGACTTCAGCGACGATGGCCTTCTTGTCTTCGAGTTTAATTGCCACGGGTTTAACTCCTGCTTGTTACCGTTTCATCCAACCGGAGCTGGATGTCGTTTTGGTGTCTGATTCGGTAAGGAACCGGGAGCACCATCTGCGTAGGCTTGAGGTTTAAGACTTGCGTCGCCTACGGTCTTGGATAGCCCCCGCCAGGCAGGGACCCCAATTTTTCAGCACGCGCAATTGCTTGCACGCGCTTGTGTCTTATACGTCCAGCGAACCCTGGTCGATGACCAGACCTGGGCCCATAGTGGTGCTCAGGGTAACGCGCTTGACGTAGATGCCTTTCGAAGAAGCTGGCTTGATACGCTTCAGGTCAGCGATCAGGGCTTCAACGTTTTCCTTCAGCTTGACGGCGTCGAAGCCGACCTTGCCAACGGAAGTGTGGATGATGCCGTTTTTGTCGGTGCGATAGCGAACCTGACCAGCCTTGGCGTTCTTAACTGCCGAAGCTACGTCTGGAGTAACGGTACCGACTTTCGGGTTAGGCATCAGGCCGCGAGGACCCAGAACCTGACCCAGCTGACCCACAACGCGCATTGCATCCGGGGAAGCAATAACCACGTCATAGTTCAGGTCGCCGCCTTTCATTTCGGCAGCCAGATCGTCCATACCTACGCGGTCTGCACCGGCAGCCAGAGCAGCTTCAGCTGCTGGGCCCTGGGTGAACACAGCTACACGTACAGTCTTGCCAGTGCCGTGTGGCAGCACAGTAGCGCTACGAACAACCTGGTCAGATTTACGTGGGTCTACGCCCAGGTTCACAGCAACGTCTACGGACTCGCTGAACTTAACGGTCGACAGCTCGGTCAGGAGAGCGGCGGCTTCTACGAAGTTGTAGGCCTTGCCTGCTTCAATCTTGCCGGCGATAGCCTTTTGGCGCTTGGTCAGCTTAGCCATTACACACCCTCCACGTTAAGGCCCATGCTACGAGCAGAACCGGCGATAGTACGCACGGCTGCATCCATATCAGCTGCAGTCAGATCCGCGTTTTTGGTTTTCGCGATTTCTTCCAGCTGAGCACGGGTAACAGTGCCAACCTTAACGGTGTTTGGACGAGCGGAACCGCTGGTCAGGCCAGCAGCTTTCTTCAGCAGAACCGAAGCAGGGGTGCTCTTAGTTTCGAAAGTGAAGCTGCGGTCACTGTAAACAGTGATGATCACAGGAGTCGGCAGGCCTGGCTCAAGACCCTGAGTACGGGCGTTGAAAGCTTTGCAGAACTCCATGATGTTCACGCCGTGCTGACCCAGAGCTGGACCAACGGGTGGACTTGGGTTGGCCTGAGCGGCCTTAACTTGCAGCTTGATGTAAGCAGTAATCTTCTTAGCCATGAGGCACTCCAATTACGGGTTCAGACGCCTAGATAGGCTCCCCGGTTACTTGCGCGTTTATCCCAGTGACGACAAAACCCCACAGCCTAAGGCTGCGGGGTATGGGATTCTCGTTCAGTTATGCCTTCTCGACCTGACTGAACTCTAGCTCTACCGGAGTAGAGCGACCGAAAATGAGCACTGCCACCTGAATGCGGCTCTTTTCGTAGTTAACTTCTTCGACCGTACCGTTAAAGTCAGCGAATGGGCCGTCAGTAACACGGACCACCTCACCCGGCTCAAACAGGGTCTTAGGCTTGGGCTTGTCGCTACCATCAGCAACGCGACGCAGAATCGCTTCCGCTTCTTTGTCAGTGATAGGAGCCGGCTTATCGGCAGTACCACCAATAAAGCCCATGACACGAGGAGTGTCCTTGACCAAGTGCCAAGTACCCTCGTTCATATCCATCTGTACCAGCACATAGCCTGGAAAGAATTTACGCTCGCTTTTGCGCTTCTGGCCATTGCGCATCTCAACCACTTCTTCAGTGGGGACCAGAATCTCGCCGAAGCCATCTTCCATGCCAGCCAGCTTCACACGCTCGATCAACGAACGCATTACATGCTTCTCGTAACCCGAGTAAGCATGCACAACGTACCAACGCTTAGCCACGGGACACCCTTAGCCAACAATCAAGGAAACAAGCCAGCCGAGCAGGGAATCTAGCCCCCACAACAGCAACGCCATGACCAGAACCACAGCCACAACAATCAACGTGGTCTGCGTGGTCTCTTGGCGAGTTGGCCATACGACTTTACGAATCTCAGTGCGCGCTTCCTTAACCAGGACAAAGAACGACTTACCCTTGGCAGTCTGCAAGCCAACGAAGGCAGCAACTGCAGCAATGACAAGTAGCGCCAAGACACGGTACAGGATCGGCGAAGCAGAGTAGTACTGATTGCCAACAACACCAACAATCACCAAGGCAACAACAACCAGCCACTTGAGCAGATCGAAGCGAGAGCCTTGAGCTTCAGCCTTAGGAGTCATCTATGAAGATCCTGTGAAAAGAAAGCCAGACACATTGAGTGAATCTGGCAGGTCAGGAGGGAATCGAACCCCCAACCTACGGTTTTGGAGACCGTCGCTCTGCCAATTGAGCTACTGACCTAAAAACAAAATCAGGCCGACCATTATGTCGGCCCGATGGAGATATATCAAGAACTTATTCGATGACTTTGGCTACGACGCCAGCGCCGACGGTACGACCGCCTTCACGGATAGCGAAACGCAGACCATCTTCCATCGCGATGGTTTTGATCAGAGTGACAGTCATCTGGATGTTGTCACCTGGCATTACCATTTCAACGCCTTCTGGCAGCTCGCAGTTACCAGTCACGTCAGTAGTACGGAAGTAGAACTGTGGACGGTAGCCTTTGAAGAACGGAGTATGACGGCCGCCTTCTTCCTTGCTCAGAACGTAAACTTCAGCGGTGAACTTGGTGTGCGGCTTAACGGTGCCTGGCTTAACCAGAACCTGGCCACGCTCAACGTCGTCACGCTTGGTACCACGCAGCAGAACGCCGCAGTTCTCGCCAGCACGACCTTCGTCGAGCAGCTTGCGGAACATTTCAACGCCGGTGCAGGTAGTTTTCTGAGTGTCGCGCAGACCAACGATCTCAACTTCTTCCTGGATGCGAACGATGCCACGCTCAACACGGCCAGTTACCACGGTGCCACGGCCGGAGATCGAGAATACGTCTTCGATTGGCATCAGGAACGGCTTGTCGATTGCACGCTCTGGCTCTGGGATGTAGGTATCCAGAGTTTCTACCAGACGCTTAACAGCGGTGGTACCCATTTCGTTGTCGTCTTGGCCGTTCAGAGCCATCAGAGCCGAACCGATGATGATCGGAGTGTCGTCACCTGGGAAGTCGTAAGTGCTCAGCAGATCGCGCACTTCCATCTCAACCAGTTCCAGCAGCTCAGCGTCGTCAACCATGTCAGCCTTGTTCAGGAAGACAACGATGTACGGAACGCCTACCTGACGGGACAGCAGGATGTGCTCACGAGTTTGTGGCATCGGACCATCGGCGGCCGAGCAAACCAGGATCGCGCCGTCCATCTGGGCAGCACCAGTGATCATGTTTTTGACGTAGTCGGCGTGACCTGGGCAGTCAACGTGCGCGTAGTGACGAATGTTCGAGTCGTACTCTACGTGCGCAGTGTTGATGGTGATACCACGAGCTTTTTCTTCTGGGGCGCTGTCGATCTTGTCGAAGTCAACACGAGCCGAACCGAAAACTTCGGAGCAAACGCGAGTCAGAGCAGCAGTCAGAGTGGTTTTACCGTGGTCAACGTGACCGATAGTACCCACGTTAACGTGCGGCTTATTACGTTCGAACTTTTCCTTAGCCATCGAAATCACCCCTAGGAGAAGAATTGAGCAAGTCACCCAAGCCATTAAAACAAAGGCAGATATTTTCATATCTGCCTTGTTATATGGAGCTCTTGAGCGGATTTGAACCGCTGACCTCACCCTTACCAAGGGTGTGCTCTACCAACTGAGCTACAAGAGCGTAACACTTTGCAAAACCTGCAAACTTGGAGCGGGTAGCGGGAATCGAACCCGCATCATCAGCTTGGAAGGCTGAGGTTCTACCACTAAACTATACCCGCGGAGCCTGCAGCTCTCGCTAAATCTGGTGGAGGGGGAAGGATTCGAACCTTCGAAGTCGTAGACGTCAGATTTACAGTCTGATCCCTTTGGCCGCTCGGGAACCCCTCCTAAGCGAGGCGACATTCTATATCATGCCACCCTTCTGTCAAGCATTTTCTCAATAAAATCTTGAGGTTAGCTGCGTTGACCTCGCTTCGCGACGCCGACTTCGTGAAGTCTTCGCTGCGGAGCGGGCGCCATTCTATGCAACCTATTCGACAGTTGCAACCCCCTCGCAAGGCATTATTTTATGTTTTAACTCATTGAATTCTTTAGCAAGGTTCTGCAGTTGCAGATCATCCAGCAAATGCTTGCTCTCGGGAGTCACACGAAGCCAAAAACCAGAAGAACCAGGAACACTCAAGGACTGCAGCCTGACATCAGCCCCCAGCCCTACCAGCCGCTGCTCCAACATCTGAGCCGTATCTCGACGAGCAAAGCCCCCCAGATAAAGACAGCTTGCATCAATCTCCCCTGACTTACCCTTATCCCGCCGCTCGACCGAATCAGAAGACTCACTCAACAAACGGATATCCTGCTGAGTACCTCGATAGAGTGAGAGAGGCATGACCTCTTTCGCACGAAGCGGTGCTTCCTGCTGATGCCAGATGTAATAAAAGCCATTGAGGACCAATAACAACAGAAACAACCAGCGCATAAAAACCTCAAGACAGAGGACAAGGCTTAAACAACTCGAAAAGATGGATCACGTACAAGCTGATCTTGCGGAACCGATGCAACACTCAAAGCCCCACCCCACACAAGGAATCAGCCCCTACCTCCTAGCCGTAGATCGCGCAAGCGCACATTGATGGCCGAACTCATGAGCCATCACGCAACCTTAGACTGAGCTCCCCGCCGCTATACGTTTTCTCCTCCCCCTCAACGCTCAACCGCAAAGCTCCTTGGCGATCAATACCCAACACAACACCATCGATCTTATTTACGCCCGCGATCAGAGACACAGCACGCCCCTGCCAGAGGTGACCTTGCTCCCACTCGCCCTGGATCGCGGAGAAGCCATTCAGCCGATGACGCTCCAGATAAGACACAAGAACCTCATTCAATCGAGCAACAAGCTGATTGCGATCAATAACCTTGCCAGACTCCAACCTAACCGAAGTCCACTCCTGATCGATCTCTTCAGCGCTTTGCATATTCACATTGATCCCAATGCCCAGGACCACATGACACACATCCGCAGGATCACCCACCAACTCCAAAAGTATCCCCGCAACCTTCTTCTGACCAACCAAAACATCATTTGGCCACTTCAAACCCGCACCAGGAATTCCATACTCACGAAGGGTATGCATGACCGCCAGCCCAACGACCAGGCTAAGCCCTTCCAATTGCCGGAGACCTCCGTCCATCCGCAAGACGAGGCTGTAATAGATATTTTCGGCAAAAGGGCTTACCCACTTACGACCACGACGGCCTCGCCCCACCGTCTGGCGCTCAGCTAGCACAAGAAAAGGAGCCACACTCCCTTCTTCAATGGATCGCAGCGCCTGTGCATTCGTGGAGTCGGTAGAGTCGAGAATTCGGATATCCCAGGAGCCACTGGAAATAGAGGAACGGCCTATCTCAGCACTGCTCAGCAATGTGATTGGAGTGGCCAGCTGGTAACCGCGGCCTCGCACCTTATGAATGACAAGCCCCAACTCCGCCTCAAGAAGCTGTAACTGCTTCCATATAGCACTACGGCTAACACCCAGCGCCTGACCGAGCGCCTGACCCGAGTGAAATCGCCCATCTTTCAGAAGCTCTAACAACGTCGACATGCAGTTTCCGCCTCACCATGAGGCAGGCATGATAGCCATGCCCAGCGCCATTGCATAGAAACCCCACCTGACGAGCAAGTCGATCGAGACAGCAAAAAATCAAACCCATTTTTCGCGCGCAAAAACAAAACCCCAACTGCATGTGCAGTTGGGGTTTCGGAATTTAATCTTGACGATGACCTACTCTCACAT
>NZ_JBWKQO010000007.1:323271-394457 GCF_059418825.1 Pseudomonas sp. GW821-FHT07F01 | reverse complement strand
GCCGGCTCCTGCACAACCTGTGTAGGAGCCGGCTGGCCGGCGAAGGCGATTCAGGCCTTGGCCTCAGCCGCCAGGATCAAGGCCTTCATCTCAGCCACCGCACCTTTGAAACCGACAAACAGAGCGTGTGCCACCAGGGCATGGCCGATGTTCAGCTCGTTGATGCCCTTGATCGCCGCCACCGCCTCGACGTTGTGGTAATGCAGGCCATGGCCGGCGTTGACGATCAGCCCCTGGGCCAGGCCAACAGCAACGCCGTCGACGATACGCTGCAGCTCCTCGGCCACTTCACTGGGCGTCTGGGCATCGGCATAACGCCCGGTGTGCAACTCGATGGCCGGCGCGCCGACCCGCTTGGAGGCCTCGATCTGGCGCTCGTCGGCGTCGATGAAAAGGGACACTTCGGAACCGATTTTCGACAGCCGCTCTACCGCCGCCTTGATCCGCGCCTCCTGCCCCGCCACATCCAGGCCGCCTTCGGTGGTGAGCTCCTGGCGGGTTTCCGGCACCAGGCAGATATGTGCCGGACGGATACGCTCGGCAAAAGCCATCATCTCTTCGGTGACGCCCATTTCGAAGTTCATGCGGGTCTGCAGCACGTCCTTGAGCAGCAGCACGTCGCGCTCCTGGATATGCCGGCGATCTTCGCGCAGGTGCACGGTGATGCCGTCGGCGCCCGCCTCTTCCGCGTCCAGCGCTGCCTTGACCGGGTCCGGGTAACGGGTGCCCCGTGCCTGGCGCAGGGTGGCAACGTGGTCGATGTTCACGCCAAGAAGAATGCGATTGCTGGTGGTCACGGAAGCGCTCCTGAATAAATGAAGATTCGGCGCACAGCATACGGGGAGACTAAGGCTTGCGAAACAACTCGCGACTGACCAGGGGCCGGCCGCCCAGGTGCACCGCCAGGGCCTGGCGCATCAGGCGCTTGGCCGCCGACAGCGCGCCGGGAGCGCTCCAGTCGGCATCGGCCATGGCCAGCAACTCGGTGCCGTTGAACAGCCCCGGCTGCAGCAGGAACACCTGCTCCAGCCCGGCATCCACCTGTAAGCGATACAGGCCGTCGGCAGCAATGGGCGCGCCATGGATGTCGCTGTCCAGGGCAAAGCCGTAGCCCAGGTCATCCAGCAGGCGCCACTCAAAGGCCCGCAGCAGAGGCTCCAGGGGACGGCCTTCGGCCAGGGCCAGCAGCGTGGCAGCGTAGTGGTCGAATACCGCAGGATGGGGATCTTCCGCCGGCAGCAGGCGAATCAACAGCTCGTTCAGATAGAGGCCGCTGAACAACGCCTCGCCATTGAGCCAGGCGGCAATGCCGGCACTTTCCATGCGCCCGACGTTCTTCAGTTCGCCACGGCCGCGAAACTCGACCTCCAGGGGCACGAAGGGCCGCGCCAGGGTCCCGGCCTTGCCCCGGGCATTGCGCAGCACCGCTCGCAGGCGACCTTGGGGGGTAAGAAAATCCACCAGGGCACTGCTTTCGCGGTAGGCGCGGCTGTGCAAGACGTAGGCGAGTTGGCCGACTGGGGCGTTGCTGGACATGGTTGCGGGGGATCTCAGGGGAAGAGAGGGAACCGGGTCCGGAGAAGGAGTTGCAGCTGTTCGCCGGCAAGCCAGCTCCTACAGGAAGGTGCAGGAGCCGGCTTGCCGGCGAAGTGCATCAGAGGTCGCCGTAGCCCAGCGAGCGCAGGGCGCGTTCGTCGTCGGACCAGCCGCCCTTGACCTTGACCCAGAGGTTGAGCATGACCTTGGAATCGAACAGCAGCTCCATGTCCTTGCGCGCCTCCATGCCGATGCGCTTGATCCGCTCACCCTTGTCGCCAATGATGATTTTCTTCTGGCCGTCGCGCTCGACGAGGATCAAGGCATGGATATGCAGGGTCTTGCCCTGCTGCTTGAACTCTTCGATTTCCACGGTGATCTGGTAGGGCAGCTCGGCACCGAGCTGGCGCATGATCTTTTCCCGCACCAGTTCGGCGGCGAGGAAGCGGCTGCTGCGGTCGGTGATCTGGTCTTCCGGGAAGAAGTGGTCGTTCTCCGGCAGGTGCTTGGCGATCAGGCCTTCCAGGGCTTCGAGGTTGTGGCCCTGCTGGGCGGAGACCGGCACGATCTCGGCGTTCGGCAGTTGCTCCTGCAGCCAGGTCAGGTGCGGCATCAGCTCGGCCTTGTCCTCGATGCGATCGGTCTTGTTGATCGCCAGGATTACCGGGCCCTGCACGTACTGCACACGCTCCAGTACCAGTTGGTCTTCGTCGGTCCACTTGGTGCGATCGACCACGAAGATCACCACGTCGACGTCTTTCAACGCCGCCGAAGCGGTCTTGTTCATGTAGCGGTTCAGCGCCTTCTCGTTGCTTTTGTGCATACCGGGGGTATCGACGTAGATCGCCTGGATGGCGCCTTCGGTCTTGATCCCGAGCATGTTGTGACGAGTGGTCTGGGGCTTGCGCGAGGTGATCGCCAGCTTCTGGCCGAGGATGTGGTTGAGCAGCGTCGACTTGCCCACGTTGGGGCGGCCGACGATGGCGACATAGCCACAGCGTGTTGCAGTTGAATCAGTCATGGCCATTCTCCACGCCCAGGGCAATCAGTGCTGCGGCGGCCGCTACCTGTTCGGCAATACGGCGGCTCACACCCTGACCTCGGCTTTTTTCATTCAATAAGGTGACTTCACATTCAACGAAGAATGTCCGGCAATGCGGTTCGCCCTGGATATCCACCACTTCGTAACGTGGCAATTCGCAGGCGCGGGACTGGAGGAATTCCTGCAGCCGGGTCTTGGGGTCCTTGTTCGTGTCCACCAAGGTCAGGCTCTCGAACTCCGAGGCCAGCCAGGACAGCACGCGGTCACGGGCAGTCTCCATGCCGGCGTCCAGGTAGATCGCACCAATCAGGGCCTCCAGGGCATCGGCAAGGATCGACTCACGACGGAAACCGCCGCTCTTCAATTCGCCGGAGCCCAGGCGCAGGTACTCGCCCAGGTCGAAACCACGGGCCAGCACCGCCAGTGTTTCACCTTTCACCAGACGCGCGCGCAAACGCGAGAGCTGGCCTTCGCGGGCCTGGGGAAAGCGCTCGAACAGCGCCTCGCCGGCAACGAAGTTGAGAATGGCGTCACCGAGAAACTCCAGGCGTTCGTTGTTGCGCCCGGCAAAGCTGCGGTGAGTGAGGGCCAGCAGCATCAGCTCCTGGTCCTTGAAGGAATAACCGAGCTGACGCTCGAGACGGCTCAAAGAAACGCTCACGGTTTACCCACGCTGGTTTCGTTGCCGAAACTCGCCATCCCAGGGGCCGCGCACGAGGTGCGGGTGGCAATTAACGCTGTGTTCAAATTTACATCCTGAATATCGTTGACTGCATGCTTCTGGCGATAAGGCTGTTACGGGTCGCCCAAGGGCAAGGCCGTTTTATACAAGAGCCAGAAAAGCATTCGGCGCTGTGTTCAACAGCGCCGCGTGTGATTACTTGATCAGGCCAACCCGCGAGAAATTCGGCAGGTGGCTGAGTTTCGGTTCGGGCCAGCTCATCCAGACTGCGAAGGCCTTGCCGACGATATTCTTGTCGGGAACCATGCCCAGCAGGTCCTTGGGAATACTTGGATCGTCCCAGTAGCGACTGTCGTTAGAGTTGTCGCGGTTGTCGCCCATCATGAAGTAGTGCCCGGCCGGCACCACCCAGCGACCGTCCGGGGTTGCCCGGTAACGGCTCATTTCCTTGCGGATCAAGTGCTCGGCGGCGCCCAGTTTTTCCTTGTACAGCTCGGCGCTGCCCAAGGTGCCGGGTTCAGCCCCCACCAGTTGCTCCGCCACCGGCTGACCGTTGACGAACAGGTGCTTGTCGCTGGTGTAGCGCACTTCATCACCCGGCAGGCCGACCACACGCTTGATGTAGTTGACGTTCGGATCGCTTGGGTAGCGGAACACCATCACATCGCCGCGCTGCGGATCACCGACTTCGATGACCTTCTTGTCGATCACCGGCAAGCGGATCCCGTAGGAAAACTTGTTCACCAGGATGAAGTCGCCCACATCCAGGGTCGGCTTCATCGAGCCCGATGGAATCTGGAACGGCTCCACCAGGAACGAACGCAGCACCAGGACGATGAACAGCACCGGAAAGAACGACTTGCCGTATTCAACCAGCAGCGGCTCTTTGCTCAGTTTCTCGACCACCACCCCGTCCGGCTGGCTGACGCTGCCCTGATAGTTGGCAATGGCGGCACGCCGGCGCGGTGCCAGGAACACCAGGTCGAGCAACGCCAAGAGACCGCAAACGAAGACAGCGATGACCAGCAACAGCGGGAAATTTAGTGACATAGGACCTAACTATCCAACCTGAGCACGGCAAGGAAGGCTTCTTGTGGAATTTCCACGTTGCCCACTTGCTTCATGCGTTTCTTACCGGCCTTCTGCTTTTCCAACAGCTTGCGCTTACGGCTAACGTCGCCGCCGTAGCATTTGGCCAGTACGTTCTTTCTGAGTGCCTTGACGGTTGTCCGCGCCACAATCTGCCCGCCAATGGCGGCCTGGATTGCCACGTCAAACATCTGCCGAGGAATCAGTTCTTTCATCTTTTCGGTCAGCGCACGCCCTTTGTAGTGGGCGTTGTCACGGTGCACGATCAACGCCAGGGCGTCGACCTTCTCACCGTTGATCAGCACATCCAGTTTCACCAGATTAGCCGACTGGTAACGATCGAAATGGTAATCCAGCGAAGCATAGCCGCGGCTGGTGGATTTCAGGCGGTCGAAGAAGTCCAGGACCACTTCGTTCATCGGCAGGTCGTAGGTCACCTGGACCTGGCTGCCGAGGAACAGCATGTCGTGCTGTACGCCGCGCTTCTCGATGCACAGGGTTATGACGTTGCCCAGGTGCTCTTGCGGCACAAGAATATTGGCCCGCACGATCGGCTCGCGCATGTCTTCGATCGCCGACAGATCCGGAAGCTTGGACGGGTTGTCGACGTAGATCGTTTCACCGTTCTTCAGTTGCAGCTCGAAGATTACCGTCGGTGCGGTGGTGATCAGGTCCAGGTCGTACTCGCGCTCCAGGCGCTCCTGGATGATCTCCATGTGCAGCATGCCGAGGAACCCGCAGCGGAAGCCGAAGCCCAGGGCGTCGGAGCTTTCCGGGGTGTACTGCAGCGACGAGTCGTTGAGGGTGAGCTTCTGCAACGCTTCGCGGAAATCCTCGAAGTCGTCGGAGCTGACCGGGAACAGGCCGGCGTAGACCTGGGGCTGGATGCGCTTGAAACCCGGCAGCACTTCAACGTCCGGGGTCGAGCTCAGGGTCAGGGTGTCACCCACGGGCGCGCCGTGAATGTCCTTGATGCCCGCGATAATGAAGCCCACTTCACCGGCCTTGAGGTCGGTGGTGGCGGTGTGTTTCGGGTTGAATACACCAACGCTGTCCACCAGGTGGATCTTGCCGGTGGATTTCACCAGGATCTTGTCGCCCTTCTTCACCCGGCCATGACGTACACGTACCAGGGACACGACGCCCAGGTAGTTGTCGAACCAGGAGTCGATGATCAGGGCTTGCAGCGGGTCTTCGATGTTGCCGGTCGGTGCCGGAATGGTGGTCACCAGGCGCTCGAGCACCTCGTCCACGCCCAGGCCGGTCTTGGCGCTGCAGGTCACGGCGTCGGTGGCATCGATACCGATGATCTTCTCGATCTCTTCCTTGACCCGCTCCGGATCGGCCTGTGGCAGGTCGATCTTGTTCAGCACCGGCATCACTTCCAGGCCTTGCTCGATGGCGGTGTAGCAGTTGGCAACCGACTGGGCTTCGACGCCCTGGCCGGCGTCCACCACCAGCAATGCACCTTCACAGGCCGCCAGGGAACGGCTGACTTCGTAGGTGAAGTCCACGTGGCCCGGGGTGTCAATGAAGTTCAGCTGGTAGGTAATGCCGTCGCGGGCCTTGTAATAGAGGGTGACGCTGTGGGCCTTGATGGTGATCCCGCGCTCACGCTCAAGGTCCATGGAGTCCAGAACCTGGGCTTCCATTTCGCGCTCGGCCAGGCCGCCGCACATCTGGATGAAGCGATCGGCCAGAGTCGACTTGCCATGGTCAATGTGGGCGATGATGGAGAAATTGCGGATATGACTCAAATCACTCACGGATGAACACTCAAAAAGGCTGCAGGCATGGCCCGCCGAAAAATAGCCGGGAATTGTACCTGATACTCGGCACAAGCGTCACGCTCGCCTGTCAGCGTTTGTCAAATGCAAAAACGCCCCGATCCAAGGACCGGGGCGTTACGTCAAGACCCTGGCAAAGCCGCGGAATCAGCCGGCCCGGCGCAACAGCCAGACGCCCGCCACCGCGCAGATACCCGCAGGCACCAGCACCGCGAACAACGGCGAAAAGCCAAATACCAGGCTCGAAGGGCCCAGCAGATCCTGGGCGATGCGGAAGGTGAAACCCACCAGTACGCCGGTGAATACCCGCTGACCCAGGGTCACCGAACGCAGCGGACCGAAAATGAAGGAAATGGCCATCAATACCAGCGCCGCCGTCACCAGCGGCTGCAGGACCTTGACCCAGAACGCCAGCCAGTAGCGACCGTTGTTCAGGCCCTGGTCGGCCAGGTAGTGGATGTAGCCCCACAGGCCGCTGATGGACAGGGATTCCGGCGCCATCACCACAGTGCTCAGCAGTTGCGGGCTCAAGGCCACATCCCAACGTTCGCCGGGCACGCTGATGACTTCGGTATGACCGTCGCGGAAGTAGGTGGTGGTGACATCCGTCAGCTGCCAGTAGTCCTCGTGGAAACGGGCCTGGCGGGCAAAACTCGACGACAGCATGTGGCGCTGGTCATCGAAGTGGTAGCGGGTCACGCCATAGAGCAGGCCATTGGGCTGCACTGCGTTGATATGGATGAATTCATCGCCCTGGCGGTGCCACAGGCCGTGCTTGGAACTCTGGGCATCGCCGGAACCCTGGGCCAGGGCCCGACTGGCCTGGGCCTGGGTCTCGGTGGCCGGCGCTACGTATTCGCCCACCAGCACGCCCACCAGCATCAGCACCAGCATGGGTTTCATGACCGCCCAGACAATACGGCCCACCGATACACCGGCCGCGCGCATGATGGTCAACTCGCTGTTACTGGCCAGGCTGCCAAGGCCGATCAGGCAGCCGATCAGGCCTGCCATCGGCAGCATTTCATAGACCCGACGCGGCGCAGTGAGGGCCACGTAGCTCATTACATCCACCACGGTATACGTTTCGTTGACAGCCCCCATCTCATCGATGAAGGCAAACAGCGAGGCCAGCCCGAGGATGATCCCCAGGACCGCCAGGATAGCCATGAACACACTGCTACCGATGTAGCGATCGAGCTTAACCACGAGCCATCTCCTTCACGCTGCGACGACTCGCCATTTTCAAGCGCATCGGCTCCCAATACATCAGGCCGAGGCCGATCAACAGAAACAGTAGGTGCACCCACCACAGCCCCAGGGCCGGGGAAATCTTGCCCTTCTCCAGTGCACCGCGCACGGCGATCAGGATGGTCAGGTAAGCCATGTACAGCAGGATCGCCGGAATCAGCTTGAGGAAGCGGCCCTGGCGCGGGTTGACCCGGGACAACGGCACCGCCATCAAGGTCACGATAAACACCAGCAATGGCAGGGACAGGCGCCATTGCAGCTCGGCACGGGCTCGCAGGTCATCCTTGCCGATCAGGTCAGCGGTGGGCATGGCATCGCGATCGGTGACTTCGTCGCTGACGTCCGGACGCTCCAGCAAAACACCGTAGGTGTCGTACTTGATCACCCGGTAGTTGGCCTCACCCGGGTTGCCGTCATAGCGATAGCCGTTTTCCAGGATCAGGTAGCGATTGCCGTCGGGGCGAATGTCCTGATGGCCCTTCTCGGCCACCAGCACCGAAATGCCCTCGTCCTTTTTCTGCTGGCCCAGGCGCTTCTCGGAAATGAACACGCCGCCCAGGTTGGTTCGGTCTTCGGACAACTGCTCGGTGTAGGTGACCCGGGTACCGTCGTTGAGCGCCTGGAAGCGCCCCGCCACCAGCGTGTCGAACTCGGTCAGGGCATCCTGCTTGTTCAGCAACAGCTGGAACTGGTTGGCACCCTGGGGCGCCAGGCTCAGGCTCAGCCAGGCCACCAGCAGGGCCACCAGGGCCGCGGGGATCATGGTTATGCCCAACAGGCGCTGCTGGCTCATGCCGGTGGCCGACAGCACGGTCATCTCGCTTTCGAGATAGAGCCGGCCGTAAGCCAGGAGAATGCCGAGGAACAGCCCCAGGGGCAGGATCAGTTGCAAGAAGCCCGGTAGGCGAAACCCCATGATCAGGAACAGCGAGCCCGGATCCAGGGCCCCCGAGGCGGCTTGCGCGAGGAACTTGACGAAGCGCCCGCTCATGATGATGACCAGCAATACCGCGCTCACGGCACTCAGGGTCAGCAGGATTTCGCGGGACAGATAACGAAAGACGATCAAACCAGACACTCCAGGGTTGTCAGGCTAAGGCGGCCGAACAAGCAAACGTATCGAGCCGGCCCCAGACGCAGGGCCGCCGAAAAAAGATGGCGCATTATCCTGTGATTGCGTGCGCCTGTCACGGAGGATGCTCACCCAGCGCTCTAATGCGCCGAAACTGGCCCATGCGAGGGTTGTCAGCCGCGACCGGCGAGGTTCAAACTGGCGGCTTTGTCGTCGGCAGCATGCGGCGTCTTCTTCTATATAGATAAGCTCGGCGCAGGACAGCCTCCTGCGCTCTTTGACCATTTATTCAGGGACCCAGACATGGAACTGGTTGTAAAAAGCGTTAGCCCGGAAACGTTGAAGACCGCCACCCTGGTGGTCGCCGTCGGCGAAGGCCGCAAACTCGGCAACGTTGCCAAGCAACTCGACGAACTCAGCGGCGGCGCCATCAGCGCCGTACTCAAGCGCGGCGACCTGGCCGGCAAGGTCGGCCAGAGCCTGCTGCTGCACGGCGTGGCCAAACTCAAGGCCGAGCGGGTGCTGCTGGTAGGCACCGGCAAGGACGGCGAACTGGGCGACCGCCCGTTCCGCAAGATCATCAGCGGCGTGCTCACCACCCTCAAGGGCCTGGGCGGCAGCGACGCCGTGCTGGCGCTGGATGAAGTCGTGATCAAGGGCCGCGACAGCTACGGCAAGACCCGCCTGCTGGCAGAAACCCTGGTGGACGGTGGTTATGTCTTCGACCGCTACAAGAGCCAGAAGGCCGAGCCCCGCGCCCTGAAGAAAATCACCCTGCTGACCATCAAGGCCGCCGAAGCCGAAGTCCAGCGCGGCGTAACCCATGCCCAGGCCATCGCCAACGGCATGGCCTTTACCCGCGACCTGGGCAACCTGCCACCGAACGTCTGCCACCCGACCTTCCTCGGCGAACAGGCCAAGGCCCTGGGCAAGGAGTTCAAGGGCCTGAAGGTCGAGGTCCTCGACGAGAAGAAGATCAAGGAACTGGGCATGGGCTCGTTCTATGCCGTGGGCCAGGGCAGCGACCAGCCGCCACGCCTGATCGTCATGCAGTACAACGGCGGCAAGAAGTCCGAGAAGCCGTTCGCCCTGGTGGGCAAGGGCATCACTTTCGACACCGGCGGCATCAGCCTCAAGCCGGGCGCCGGCATGGATGAAATGAAGTACGACATGGGCGGCGCCGCCAGTGTGTTCGGCACCCTGCGCGCCGTGCTGGAGCTGAAGCTGCCGATCAACCTGGTGTGCATCCTGGCCTGCGCCGAGAACATGCCCAGCGGTGGCGCCGCGCGCCCTGGCGACATCGTCACCACCATGAGCGGGCAGACCGTGGAGATCCTCAACACCGACGCCGAAGGCCGCCTGGTGCTGTGCGATGCCCTGACCTACTCCGAGCGCTTCAAGCCACAGGCCGTGATCGATATTGCCACCCTCACCGGTGCCTGCGTGGTCGCCCTGGGCGCCCATACTTCGGGCCTGCTGGGCAACAACGACGAACTGATCGGCCAACTGCTCAGCGCCGGCCAGCAAGCCGACGACCGCGCCTGGCAACTGCCGTTGTTCGACGAGTACCAGGAGCAACTGGACAGCCCGTTCGCCGACATCGCCAACATCGGCGGGCCGAAGGCCGGCACCATCACCGCCGCCTGCTTCCTCTCGCGCTTCACCAAGAACCTCAACTGGGCGCACCTGGACATCGCCGGCACTGCCTGGACCAGCGGTGGCAAGGACAAGGGCGCCACTGGCCGTCCGGTCCCCCTGCTGACCCAATACCTGCTGGACCGCGCCAAAGCCTGAAAACCATGACCGCAGGGGGCGCCGCATGAAGGCGGAGCCCTCCTCGGCTCAGGAAGCCCAATGACCAAAGTCGACTTCTATATTCTTCCCAGCGCGGACCCTGCGGCGCGCCTGGATTTTGCCTGCAAGCTCACCGACAAGGCCTGGCGCATGGGCCACCGCATCTACCTGCATTGCAGCGATGCAGAGCAACGGGACGAGCTCGATGCCCGCCTGTGGCGCTTCAAGGGCGAAACCTTCGTCCCCCACGGCCCAGCGGAAAGCGAACCCGAAAGCCTGATCGTCCTCGGCCTCGGCCAGGACCCCGGCCCCCACAATGACCTGCTGGTGAACCTGGACCTGAAAGTGCCGGCCTTCGCCCCGCGTTTTGCCCGGATTGCCGAGGTGGTGGTGGAAGACCCCGCTATTCGTCAGGCGGCCCGCGAGAGTTTCCGTTTCTATCGCGAACAGGGCTATCCTCTGCAAGATCACCGTTTACAGCGACTCTGAGCACCCGATGGACACTCCCAATCCGCTGCAAAAGCCCGCGCACCTGCTGGATGACCTCGAGTCGATCCGTAAACTGCTCGGCGATGAAAACCTGCAACCGCCACTGCTGACCGAGACCGTCAGCAGCGAAGTACAGATTCCCCTGCTGTTCGATATGGTGGGCAACCAGCAGCCGGCCGCTGCCCAAGCCGCTCCTGCCGCACCCGCCAAGGCGCAACCCGCGCCAGCCCCGGCGCAAGTGGCCACCCCCGCGCCGGCTCAAGCGGCAACACCCGCTCCAGCACCTGCAGCGGCGGCCCCCGTCGCCAAGCCTGCCACCGCCAGCAACAACGCCGATGCCTTGCTGCACCTGGACAGCGAACTGCGCGCCGCCGCACAACTGATCATGCAGGACGTGATCGACGACTTCGCGCCGCATATCGAAACCGAGATCAAGCGTCGCCTCGACGCCCGCCTGGAACGCCTGCTCGCAGCGACCACCAGCGGCAAACCATAAGCCACACGCAAAAGCCGGGCCGGGCCATCTTGTCGCTTGCCGCTGGTGGCTTGCTGCCGCCCCCCTCCGCTATACTTCCCGGCTTTTCCTGAATAAATGCCAATAGGGTCCCGCCGCGCATGGATAAGACCTACCAGCCGCACGCCATTGAAACTTCCTGGTACCAGACCTGGGAGTCCGAGAACTACTTCGCCCCGCAAGGCGCGGGCGACTCCTACACCATCATGATCCCGCCGCCGAACGTCACCGGCAGCCTGCACATGGGCCACGGCTTCAACAACGCGATCATGGACGCCCTGATCCGTTTCCGCCGCATGCAGGGTCGCAACACCCTGTGGCAGCCGGGCACCGACCACGCCGGTATCGCCACGCAAATGCTGGTGGAGCGCCAGATCGAAGCCCAGGGCCAGAATCGCCATGACCTGGGCCGGGAAAAATTCCTCGAGAAAGTCTGGGAATGGAAGGATCAGTCCGGGGGCAACATCAGCCGCCAGATCCGCCGCCTGGGCTCCTCCGTGGACTGGAGCCGCGAGCGCTTCACCATGGACGACGGCCTCTCGGAAGCGGTGAAGGAAGCCTTCGTCCGCCTGCACGAAGACGGCCTGATCTACCGCGGCAAGCGCCTGGTCAACTGGGACACCAAGCTGCACACGGCGATTTCCGACCTTGAAGTGGAAAACCACGACGAGAAGGGCTTCCTGTGGAACCTCAAGTACCCGCTGGCCGACGGCGCCAAGACAGCCGAAGGCAACGACTACCTGATCGTCGCCACCACCCGTCCGGAAACCATGCTCGGTGACTCCGCCGTCGCGGTGAACCCTGAAGACGAGCGCTACAAGGCCCTGATCGGCAAATTCGTCGAGCTGCCCCTGGTGGGCCGCCGCATCCCGATCATCGCCGACGATTACTGCGACCCCGAGTTCGGCACCGGCTGCGTGAAGATCACCCCGGCCCACGACTTCAACGACTATGAAGTCGGCAAGCGCCACAACCTGCCGCTGCTCAACATCTTCGACAAGAACGCCGCCGTACTGCCGGCCTGCCAGGTGTTCAACCTGGACGGCAGCCTGAACGACAGCGTCGACGGCAAGATCCCGGCCGAGTACGTGGGCCTGGACCGCTTCGAAGCACGCAAGCAGATCGTTGCCGCGTTCGACGCCGCCGGCCTGCTGGTGAGCGTCGACGACCACGCGCTGAAAGTGCCGAAGGGCGACCGTTCCGGCACCGTCATCGAGCCGTGGCTGACCGACCAGTGGTATGTCTCCACCAAGCCGCTGGCAGAACCTGCCATCGCCGCTGTGGAAGACGGCCGCATCGCCTTCGTGCCCAAGCAGTACGAGAACATGTATTTCTCCTGGATGCGCGACATCCAGGACTGGTGCATCAGCCGCCAGCTGTGGTGGGGCCACCGCATTCCGGCCTGGTACGACGAGTCGGGCAAGGTCTATGTCGGCCGCGACGAAGCGGAAGTACGGGCCAAGCACAACCTCGGCCCGGACGTTGCCCTACAGCAGGACAACGACGTGCTCGACACCTGGTTCAGTTCGGGCCTGTGGACCTTCTCCACCCTGGGCTGGCCGGAGCAGACCGACTTCCTCAAGACCTTCCACCCCACCGACGTGCTGGTCACCGGCTTCGACATCATTTTCTTCTGGGTCGCCCGGATGATCATGCTCACCATGCACCTGGTGAAGAACGAAGACGGCACGCCGCAGGTTCCGTTCAAGACCGTGTACGTGCACGGCCTGGTCCGCGACGGCCAGGGCCAGAAGATGTCCAAGTCCAAGGGCAACGTCCTCGACCCGCTGGACATCATCGACGGTATCGACCTGGAAACCCTGGTGCAGAAGCGCACCACCGGCCTGATGCAGCCCAAACTGCAGAAAGCCATCGAGAAGCAGACCCGCGCCGAATTCGCCGACGGCATCGCCAGCTACGGCACCGACGCCCTGCGTTTCACCTTCTGCTCCCTGGCCACCACTGGTCGCGACATCAAGTTCGACATGGGCCGCGTCGAGGGTTACCGCAACTTCTGCAACAAGATCTGGAACGCCGCGCGCTACGTGCTGGACAAGGGCGAGGACTGCGGCCAGAACGGCGAAGCCTACGAGCTGTCCCTGGCGGACCGCTGGATCATCTCGCAGCTGCAGCGCACTGAAGCCGAAGTCACCCGCCAACTCGACCAGTTCCGTTTCGACCTGGCCGCCCAGGCCCTGTACGAGTTCATCTGGAACCAGTACTGCGACTGGTACCTGGAGCTGTCCAAGCCGGTGCTGTGGGACGAGAACTCGCCGGTTGAGCGCCAGCGCGGCACCCGTCGCACCCTGGTGCGCGTGCTGGAAGTGGCGCTGCGCCTGGCGCATCCGTTCATGCCGTTCATCACCGAGGAAATCTGGCAGCGCCTGGCGCCGTTGGCAGGCAGCACCGGCAAGACCATCATGCTGCAGCCTTGGCCGGTGGCCAATGAAGCCCGCATCGACCAGGCTGCCGAAGACGACATCGAATGGCTCAAAGGCCTGATGCTCGGCACTCGCAACATTCGCGCGGAAATGAACATCGGCCCGGGCAAGCCCCTGGCCCTGTTCCTGAAGAACGTCAGCGCCGAAGACCAGCGTCGCCTGACCGAGAACGAAGCCTTGCTGAAGAAGCTGGCCCGTCTCGAATCCATCACCGTACTGGCTGCCGGCGACGAAGCACCGCTGTCCGCCACGGCGCTGGTGGGCGAGATGGAAGTGCTGGTGCCCATGGCCGGCCTGATCGACAAGGGCGCCGAACTGGCACGCTTGGACAAGGAAATCCAGCGCCTGCAAGGCGAAGTGCAACGCGTGGGCGGCAAGCTGTCCAACCCGTCCTTCGTCGACAAGGCCCCGGCCGAAGTGATCGAGAAGGAACGCGCCAAACTGGCCGAGGCCGAACAGGCCCTGGGCAAGCTGGCGGAGCAGCACGCACGGATCTCCAGCCTGTAACGGCGATTCGCGCAGTGTGAAAGAGGGAGGCCCGCAAAGGCCTCCCTTTTTTATTGGCGGCAGATCGCTTTCGCTGGCAAGCCAGCGAAAGCGTTACGCGGTGGTTTGCCAGGAGCCGGCTTGCCGGCGGCGAAGCCTCCCGCCCCAACGCCGCAAGATATGGGACAATGCCCGCCACTTTGAACCACCCCGAATCGATCCCCCATGACCGCCCCCAGCACACCCAAGCCTGCGCGCAAAAAACCCAAGCCTGCCTCCCCAGCCAAAGCCGCCACGCCCCGGGAAAAGGCCAGCCTGCATCCGCGCAATCGTCACCAGGGGCGTTACGACTTCCCGCAACTGATCAAGAGCACACCGGAGTTGGGGCAGTTCGTGATCCTCAATCCCTATGGCAAGGAAAGCATCGACTTCGCCGACCCGGCCGCCGTGCGGGTATTCAACCGGGCCCTGCTCAAGGCCTTCTACGGCATCGCCCACTGGGATATTCCGGCGGACTTCCTCTGCCCGCCAGTGCCCGGTCGCGCTGACTATGTGCACTTCCTCGCCGATCTGCTGGCCAGCCACAACCAGGGTGAAATCCCTCGTGGCGCGGCCGTGCGGGTCCTGGATGTCGGGGTCGGCGCCAACTGCATCTACCCCCTGATCGGCTACAGCGACTACCGCTGGCAGTTCCTCGGCTCGGACATCGACAGCACCGCCCTGGCCGCGGCCAAGGCGATTGTCCAGGCCAACGGCTTGAACAAGGCCATCAGCCTGCGCCAGCAGGGCAATCCCAAGCAGATCCTCACCGGCCTGCTGGACAGCACCGAGCGTTTCGACCTGACGATGTGCAACCCGCCCTTCCATGCCTCCCTGGACGAAGCCACCCGCGGCAGCCAGCGTAAATGGCGGGCCCTGGGCAAGGCCGACCCCAAGCGCAAATTGCCGGTGCTGAATTTCGGCGGGCAGGCCCGGGAGCTCTGGTGCGAAGGCGGCGAGATCCGCTTTGTCAGCCAGTTGATCAGTGAAAGCGCCAGCGTCGGCCAACAGGTACTGTGGTTCAGCACCCTGGTGTCGAAGGCCTCTAACCTGCCGGCGATTGAAAGCGCGCTGAAAAAGGCCGGAGCCCTGGAAAGCCAGGTGGTGGAAATGTCCCAGGGGCAGAAACAGAGCCGCTTCGTCGCCTGGACCTTCAAGGACAAGGCACAGCAACAGGCCTGGGGTCAGGAACGCTGGGTTAGGAAGAACTAGAGAGGCGGGGAATTCAAAGACGATTCACCTTGCGTGAATCGGTGTCACACAAACCGTGCCCGGAAGACTTCTGAGCACGGTTTCACTGCAAGTATTACTTGTTAACAGCGTCGGTCAGGCCTTTAGCCACAACCAGCTTGATAACTTTCTTGGCAGCGATTTCGATGGCAGCGCCAGTCGATGGGTTACGGCCAGTACGGGCAGGACGCTCGGTCACTTTCAGTTTGCCGATACCTGGCAGAGTGATTTCGCCGCCATTTTCCAATTGATCAGCAACGATCTGAGCCAGTTGGTCCAGGGCGTTACGCGCGGTGGTTTTCGGCGCGTCGATAGCTTCAGCGATATCAGCGATCAGTTGGTCTTTAGTAATAGCCATTGTGGTGTTCCTTCCCTATCAAATTCATTTGGATTGCAGAGTGCAGTGTCAGCCATCGAGCCAGATCTTGTGAATCTGGCACCCCGGTTACAACCACGACAGATCGGGGTTATAGATACCGAAATCAGGGTTTGGTTCGACCCGACAAATGCTGAATGCACGCTTAACGCTGAGACATCGCGTAAGACGGGGCAAAACTAGCACACAGACGGGGAAATATCCGCCTCTACCTAGCCATTTGGTCAGCTTTATTGCTCTAAATCGGTAAAAAAATGCATAAGCCTTACCGAGGAGCCGTTCATCACCCGGCAAACCGCGCCAAAACCAGCGGGTGCGGTACACTGGGCACTTTTTCGGGGAGCCCGCCCTCCCCCTTCAATCAGCCGAGAAGCCCATGCCGATCCGTCATTGCATCGTCCACCTGATCGACAAAAAACCCGACGGCAGCCCAGCAGTCCTGCACGCCCGCGATTCCGAACTGGCAGAGTCCGCGGCCATCGAGAACATGCTCGCCGACCTCAATGAAAGCTATAACGCCAAACAGGGCAAAGCCTGGGGCCTGTTCCACCCCGAGTCCGGTGCGTTCCCCTTCAGCGGCTGGCTGAAGGAGTACCTGGAAGGCGGCCAGGACTTCACCGCGTTCAGCCGGGTGGCGGTGGAGCATCTGCAGAAGCTGATGGAAGAGTCCAACCTGTCGGTGGGCGGCCACGTACTGTTCGCCCACTACCAGCAAGGCATGACCGACTACCTGGCGATCGCCCTGCTGCACCACAGTGAGGGCGTGGCGGTGACCGACCAGCTGGACGTGACGCCGTCCCGTCACCTGGACCTGGGCCAGCTGCATCTGGCGGCGCGGATCAACATCTCCGAATGGCAGAACAACAAGCAGTCCAAGCAGTACATCTCCTTTATCAAGGGCAAGAACGGCAAGAAGGTCTCGGAGTATTTCCGCGACTTCATCGGCTGCCAGGAAGGCGTCGACGGCCCGGGCGAGACCCGCACCCTGCTCAAGGCCTTCAGCGACTTCGTGGAAAGCGAGGACCTGCCGGAAGACTCGGCCCGGGAGAAGACCAAGACCCTGGTGGACTACGCCAGCAGCCAGGCCAAGCTCGGCGAACCCATGGGCCTGGAAGAACTCTCGGAACTGATCGACGAGGATCGCCCCAAGGCCTTCTACGATCACATCCGCAACAAGGACTACGGGCTGTCACCGGAGATCCCCGCGGACAAGCGCACCCTGAACCAGTTCCGCCGCTTCACCGGTCGCGCCGAGGGCCTGTCCATCAGTTTCGAGGCCCATCTGCTGGGTTCGAAGATCGAGTACGACGAAGAAGCCGGGACCCTGATCATCAAGGGCCTGCCAACCCAGCTGACCGACCAGCTCAAGCGCCGTAACTGATGCTCCAGGGGGTATTGAAGAAGTTCCTGCTGATCCTGCTGGTGGTGGTGACCTACCAGCACTGGGGCAAGATCGAACGGCTGTTCAACCCTTCGGCAATGGTCAGCGAAGAGACTCGCGAGCATGCCCGGGTGGTGCTGTACGCCACCGACTGGTGCGGCTACTGCAAGGCCACCCGGCGCTTTCTCGATCAGAAGGGCATTCCCTTCCGGGAATTCGACATCGAGAAAGACGCCGCGGCACGCCAGGCCTACACCGCCCTGGGCGGTGCCGGGATTCCGATCCTGGACGTGAATGGCACCCTGATCCGCACCTACGACCCCGACGCAATCATGGCCGCGCTGAAGCCCTAGGAGCCGTTTCGCTTGGCGGCGAAGGGGGCGGCCGCTCTGGGAACGCCTTCGCAGGCAAGCCAGCTCCTGCAGATATGCATCACTGGGCCTGGATGCGAAAGCCCAGCCGTGGGAAGTGCACGTGGACCACACCGGCACGTGGATCTTCACGGCGCAGGATCAGCTCTTCAGTACCGGCGAACAGCAACTGGCCCGCCACCGGGTCGACACCGTAGTCAGTCGCGGCAATCACCACCTGCTGGCCCGCCTTGAAGCCGTTGGGGTCGATGAACTGTTCATCCGGCAGCGCCGCCGGGGTGGCACTGCGCGAGACCTCGAGGGCCTCTTCGGCGCTCATTTCGGTGAAGGAGCCATGCCCGAAACCCAGGACCCGCGCCAGCCAGCCAGCAACCGCCGGGTAGTCGTCCACCAGCGGCGCGGTCACCGGCGTGCCCTTGAGGAACCACAGCGGGTGAGCCAGGGCAATATCGGCAATCGACGGTTGGCCAAACAGGAAGTCCCCGGGCTCGCGCTGCAACTGCTGCTCCAGGCGCGCCATGAGAGTCGGCCACTGATGCTTGGCCACCTCCAGAGGCAGCCGGCTGGCGCTGCCGCCACTGAACAGCCCGGCACGGTCGGCCATGAAGGCCTTGACCGCTTCCGGCGGCAGCTTGCCGAAACGCACGGCCGCGGATTCAGGCTGGAATACCAGGGTCACCGCGTGCTGGAACACTACCGAATCGACCCAGGCGGCGAAGGCCGCACTGATCATTTCCTGGCCTTCGGGAAACAGCGCAGGCGAGGATTTTTCCTGCTCCAGGCGGCGCGCGATCAAGGCCGTGTCGCAATAGATATCCGCGCCGACCTGCAACACCGGGGTCTTGCGATAGCCACCGGTCAGGGCGGTCAGGTCGGGCTTGGGCATCACCGGGGAAATCTTCACCGAGCGCCAGGACAGACCCTTGAAACCCAGCAGCAAGCGGGCTTTTTCCGCAAAGGGAGAGGTCGGGTAATGGTGGAGAATCAACTCTGACATGCTGGGGTCCGCCGGAAGAGGGAGAGCGCTGAGCTTAGCGCGCAATCCGTGGACGGCCTACAGATCCGGCTGATGAGAACCTATCAGTCAGATTGATGCCGCGGCGGTGGCCGAAGCCACCAGGCATTCCTTGGCACTCTTCCTGAGCTTCTTGATCAGCCGCTCCTGGCGCAAGGCTTCGCCCTTGTCCCGGCAAGCCTCGGTATAGACCAGCGCCACCGCCGGGCTGGAGAGAAAGAAACGCGCGCCCTTGCCGCTCTGGTGCTTGGCGAAGCGCTTCACCGGGTCGTCGCTGATACCGCAGTACAGGGCACCGTTGGCCGCCCGCACCAGATACACGAACCAGGGCTTGGCGTCAGTGGCAGGCTGCGCCGTTTCGGCACTGGAGGATGAAAGAGGGCTGGTCACAAAAGGTATCGAGGCCTGTGGATAACAAGCCGCGATCTTAGCAGAGGATGGCTTTCAGCGACCGCTCTGGAAGGCCTTGAGCCCCTTGCGCGCCTGGGCTCGAACAGCATTCTTGAGCAGCGGCGTCCAGCCCAGCAGCAGGCCCTTGGTGCCCAGGGCCTGGCGCGCCCAACGCCACATGTCGAACTGATCGTGATGCTCGCAGATCTTGCCGTCGCGAAACACGAACCGGGCCTGGATATCGTTGATCACCGTATTGCCGGTCTGGCTGAACAGGTAGGTGGCAACCCAGTGCGCGCCGCCGGAATTCGAGTCGGCACGCACCTGATCGAAAGTCAGGGAAAAGTCCTTGGCACGGGAGGTGAGCATGCGCCACATATCGCCGGCATCACGCCCGCGCAACTCGCCGAACGCCGGGTCACTGAACAGCACATCCTCGGTGTAGCAGGCGCTCATGGCCTCGGCATCCAGGCGCTGGAAAGCCTGATAGAACTCGGTGATCAGGGCGCGATGGGCATCACTCATGAACGGACTCCGAAAGGGCAAGGGGGATGCAGCACAATAATCCGCAACCCCGGCGAACACTATCGGCATTTACCGGGCAAATAGCGCAAGCAAGGCCCGTCAGATTCTCTCGCTCTGCACCTGCACATGCAGCGAACGACCGGCGCCCAGCCCGGCAATGATCGCACCGCAGCCCAACACCGCGAAAATCCAGCCCACAGCGTTCCAGCCCCCGGTCCAGTCGTGCACCAGGCCCACCGCAAACGGCCCCATGGAAGCCAGGGTGTAGCCGATGCCCTGGGCCATGCTCGACAGGTTGGCCGCCACATGGGGGTCCCGGGAGCGCAGCACGATCAGGGTCAGGGCCAGGCTGAAGGTGCCGCCCTGCCCCAGGCCCAGCAGGACCGCCCAGCCCCACAGGCCCTCGATGGGCGCGTACAGGCAACCGAACAGGCCGCCCAGGGTCATCAGCATGACAATCACGATGGCCAGGCGCTGGTCCTTGCCCCGGGTCGCCAGCCAGGGCGCCGCCAGAGAACTGGCCAATTGCACGATCACCGAACCGGACAGCACCAGCCCGGCCTGGGTCGGGGTCAGCCCACGGCCGATCAGGATCGACGGCAACCAGCCAAACACGATGTATGCCAGGGAGGATTGCAGGCCCATGTACAGGGTTACCTGCCAGGCCAGGCGGTCCCGCAACAGGCCGCGCACGCGAAAGGCCACATGGTGAGCACCGTGCTTGTGCCCGACCTGAGGCAACCAGAACAGGGCCGCCACCAGCGCCGGCACCACCCAGAAGCCCAGCCCCATGGCCCAACTGCCCCCGAAATGCTGGCTCAGAGGTACCGTGGCCCCCGCCGCCATCGCCGCGCCCAGGCACAGGGCCATGGTGTAGACCCCGGTCATGGTGCCCGCGTGCCGGGCGAAGTCACGCTTGACGATACCCGGCAGCAGCACCCCGATCACGCCGATGCTGGCGCCGGCCAGGATGCTCCCGGCAAACACTCCGACCTCACCGAAGGAACTGCGCAGCACAATGCCCAGGGCCAGGGTCATGAGGATGCCCAGCACCACCCGCTCGGCGCCGAAGCGCCGGGCCAGCAGCGGCGCCAAAGGCGCGAACAGCCCCAGGCACAGCACCGGCAAGGTAGTCAGCAGCCCGGCCTTGGCGGCCGATAGCCCCAGGTGCTGCGACACATCACTGAGCAGTGGCGCCATGCTCGACAGCGCCGGACGCAGGTTCAGCGCCACCAGGATCAGCCCCAGCAGCAACAGCCAGGGGCGCTGCAGAGGCGGTGGAGCCTGCTGCACCTCCTCATCATCAGCCTCGGCGTCGATCAGCAGCTCTTCGAGCTCGGCGGAACGCCGAGGCGAGGACGGGGTATTCGCAGGTACCGTTTGATTGGACATGGAGGTCTCGGACTCAGGATTCGTTGATCAGCTGGCGGGAAATGTTCTTGGCTCGTTCGGGGTCGCGTTGCTCGATGGCATCCAGCAGGTGCTGGTGCCGATCGAAGACTTCCTGACGCCTGGGGGTCACGGTCAGGGTCTGGCGCAACTGGGCGCCGACCACGCTGGAGAAATAGCGATACAGCTGGCTGAGGGTCGGGTTGTGGGCGGCGTCCACCAGGCGCTGGTGAAACACCAGGTCGCAGGCGATGTAGCTTTCCAGGTCGCCATGAAAGTGCCCGCCGCTGACGGCCAGCGCATCGCTCAGGGCGTGCAGGTCCTCGTCGGTGCGGCGCAGGGCGGCCAGGCCGACGGCCTCAACTTCCAGAATGTGGCGGGTTTCCCGGGCCTGCTCCAGGGAGCACTGGGACAGTGCCTGGAGCATGTCCAAGGGATCGGCCACCGCCCGCAGGTAACTGCCGTCACCCTGGCGGATCTCGATCAGCCCGGAAAACGCCAGTACCCGCAGGGCCTCGCGCACCGTGTTGCGGCTGATGCCCAGCTCACTGGCCAGTTCCGGTTCGGTGGGCAGGCGCTGGTCCACGACCCAGGCGCCATTGGTGATGCGCAGGCGCAGTTGCTCCAGGGCCTGGTCGACCAGGGAACGTTTGATCAGGGGGGATATTTCGCTCATTGAACTCACTCTTTCATCCAATCATCGGACGAATTGCCTGGCATGGTATTCAGACCTTTCCCAGAGTTCAACGTTTTAGGCTGGAGCAGGCACTTTCGCCATTTCAGCCAGGCCTTGACAAAAAACCCTATAAGGGTAATTTCAATCAAGCCTCAAGGGTGTCTCATGGAAAAGAAAACACCTCATTACGACCTGTCGCTGATCAAGGCACAGGTCGTTCGGCAAGGGGCACAAGCCTTCACTCGAAGCGCGTTGCTCTGCGGCAAGGAACTCGGATTGTCCTTGGCGGCCATGCAACGAGTGATAGCCGGACTCCAGGGCAGCATGTTCTACAAATCGATGACCACCTATCACGATCACCGGGTGTGGCAGGACGTGTATTACACCGGCATCGATAACCGGACGCTCTACATCAAGATCACCCAGCGCCCCGGCATAGGGCCTCCAGTGATCTCCTTCAAGGAGGCACAAGCATGAAACGACAACAGTGCTACAGCTGCGGCGCTCCCACCGGCATGCTGGCGTTCGAGCAGCGCAGCGAGCTCATCGACTACCGGCATCTGCAGCGTCACCTCCATGGCCTGGCGGGTTGGGAATGCCAGGAATGCGGTGAAATCGAATTCGACGCACCGAGCGCAGAACGTTACGCCGCCGAGGGCGACCAATTGCTGGAGGATTACCGGCAGAGCGTCGCCGCCGACATGAAGCGCATCCGCCGCAAGCTGCACCTCTCGCAGAAGGAAGCGGTCAAACTGCTGTCCGGCGGCGGGCACAATGCCTTTTCCCGTTACGAGCGCGGCGAAGTCGGTGCCCCTCAACCGCTGTACATGCTGATGCGCCTGCTGGATCGCCACCCGCAGTTGATGAAGGACGTACTGGAGCTCAGCGAACCGCAACTGGCGCCCTCAGCCTTGAGCGACCAACCCGAACCACAGCTCGGCGCTGTCGGCAGTTGAACGCCGGGCAAAAATAAACCCGGAGCCAGTCCGGGTTTATCGTCAGCGCAGGCCCCGCTGCAGCATCAATGCAGGATCTGGCTCAGGAACAGCTTGGTACGGTCGTTCTGCGGGTTGTCGAAGAAATCGTTGGGCGCCGCCTGCTCGACGATCTCGCCCTTGTCCATGAAGATCACCCGGTTGGCCACGGTGCGGGCAAAGCCCATTTCGTGGGTCACGCAGAGCATGGTCATGCCGTCTTCGGCCAGGCCGATCATGGTGTCCAGCACCTCCTTGACCATCTCCGGGTCGAGGGCCGAGGTGGGCTCGTCAAAGAGCATGATCTTGGGCTTCATGCACAACGCCCGGGCAATCGCCACCCGTTGCTGCTGGCCACCGGAAAGCTGGCCCGGGTACTTGTTGGCCTGCTCCGGAATGCGCACTCGCTCCAGGTAATGCATGGCGATTTCCTCGGCCTTGCGCTTGGGCATCTTGCGTACCCACATCGGCGCCAACGTGCAGTTCTGCAAAATGGTCAGGTGCGGGAACAGGTTGAAGTGCTGGAACACCATGCCCACTTCCCGGCGAATGGCCTCGATCTGCTTGAGGTCGTTGGTCAGTTCCACGCCGTCCACCACGATGCGCCCCTGCTGGTGTTCTTCCAGGCGGTTGAGGCAGCGGATGGTGGTGGATTTGCCCGACCCCGAAGGCCCGCACAGGACAATGCGCTCGCCTTGGCGGACGTTGAGGTTGATGTCCTTCAACACGTGGAACTGGCCGTACCACTTGTTCACACCCTGCATCTGAATAATGCCTTCAGGGCCCACAGGCTTTTTGCTCGCTTGACTCATGGAGATACTCCTAACGCTTGTGGCCTGTGTCCAACTTACGCTCCAGGTGCATGGAGTAGCGGGACATACCAAAACAGAAAATCCAGAACACCAGGGCCGCGAAGACATAGCCTTCGGTGGCCATGCCCAGCCATTTGGGGTCGGCGGCGGCTTGCTTGACGCTGTTGAGCAGGTCGAACAGGCCGATGATGATCACCAGGCTCGTGTCCTTGAACAGGGCGATGAAGGTGTTGACGATGCCGGGAATCACCAGCTTCAGGGCCTGCGGCAGAATCACCAGCCCCATGGCGCGCCAGTAGCCCAGGCCCATGGCCGCAGCCGCTTCGTACTGGCCCTTGGGAATGGCCTGCAAGCCACCCCGCACCACCTCGGCCACATAGGCCGACTGGAACAGGATCACCCCGATCAGCGCACGCAACAGCTTGTCGAAGTTCATGCCTTCGGGCAGGAACAGCGGCAGCATCACCGAGGACATGAACAGCACGGTGATCAGCGGCACGCCGCGCCAGAACTCGATGAAGGTCACGCAGACCACGCGGATCGCCGGCAGGTTGGAGCGCCTTCCCAATGCCAGCAGGATTCCCAGCGGCAGTGCCCCGGCGATGCCCACGGTGGCAATCACCAGGGTCAGCATCAGACCACCCCACTGGCTGGTGGCCACCGTGCTCAGGCCCAGGTAACCGCCGTGCAACAGGCTGTAGGCAATGATCGGGTAACCCACCAGGAAGCACAGCCCGTAGATCGCCTTGCGCGGGAAGCGCGAGATGAACAACGGTGCGGCACCGATCACCGCCAGCCACACGCTCAGGTCCACTCGCCAGCGCAGTTCCACCGGGTAGTAGCCGTACATGAACTGGCCGAAGCGCTGCTGGATGAACACCCAGCAGGCGCCACCCCTGGTGCAGTCGGCGCGAGAGGTACCGACCCAGTTGGCGTCGAGAATCGCCCAATGCAGCAGCGGCGGCACCACCAGGTAGATCAGGTAGAAGGCAAACAGGGTCAACAGGGTATTGAGCCAGTTGGAGAACATGTTGGCGCGCATCCACGCCAGCACGCCGATACTGCGGCGGGGCGGCGGCATATCGGGCTTGAAGGTATGAGTCGTCATGGGCGCTTCCTCACCGCTCGATCAGCGCAATGCGCTTGTTGTACCAGTTCATCAGCAGGGAAATGCTGATGCTGATCGCCAGGTACACGCTCATGGTGATGGCAATGACTTCAATGGCCTGGCCGGTCTGGTTGAGCACCGTGCCGGCGAACAGCGAAACCATTTCCGGGTAGCCGATACCCGCGGCCAGGGAAGAGTTCTTCGCCAGGTTCAGGTATTGGCTGGTCAGCGGCGGAATGATCACCCGCAGGGCCTGGGGAATGATCACCTTGCGCAGGGTCGGGCCGTTGCGCAGCCCCAGGGAGCGGGCCGCCTCGGTCTGGCCGTGGCTCACCGACTTGATCCCGGACCGCACGATCTCGGCGATGAACGCCGCGGTGTAGACAGTCAGGGCCAGGGTCAGGGCCAGCAGCTCGGGAATCAGTACCCAGCCGCCGACGAAATTGAACCCCGCCAGCTTCGGCATCTCCCAGTGCACCGGCGAGCCGAAGATCAGCGTGCACAACGCGGGAATCACCAACAGCAGGCCCAGGCCGCTCCAGAACTTGTGAAAAGGCACGCCGGTGGCCTCAAAGCGCCGGTTGGCCCAGCGGCACATCAGCGCGATGGCGCCGATGGCCAGGACCAGGCTTGCGACAAACGCCCAGAAACCGGGGGCCATCTGCGCCGCCGGCATGTTCAGGCCGCGGCTGCTGACAAAGAACATATCGCCAAAGTTGTGGCTGTTGCGCGGCCCCGGCATGGTCAGGAATACCGCGAAGTACCAGAACAGGATCTGCAGCAGCGGCGGAATGTTGCGGAACACTTCCACATACACCGTCGCCAGCTTGCTGATGATCCAGTTCGGCGACAGCCGCGCCACACCGATGATGAACCCCAGCAGGGTTGCGAGGATCACCCCGATAAAGGTCACCAGCAGGGTGTTGAGCAGGCCGATGACGAACACCCGGGCATAACTGTCCGCTTCGGTGTAGGCAATCAGGTGTTGCGCGATGCCGAACCCGGCGCTGCGCTCGAGAAAGTCGAAACCCGAGGTGATCCCTCGGTGCTGGAGGTTGGTTTGCGTGTTGTCGAACAGAAACCAGCCCAGCGAAACCACCGCCACCAGGGTGATGATCTGGAACAGCCAGGCGCGCACACGGGGATCGCTGAGGCTGAGCCTCTGCTTGGGTGCGCCGATTGTATTTTGCATGAAGTGCCCCAGGAATAATGGAACAGAACATCACCCGGCGGTTGGCCCGCCGGGTGATAGAACCATCAGCGCACAGGTGGTGCGTATTGGATGCCGCCGTTGTTCCACAGCGCGTTCAGGCCGCGGTCGATGGCCAGTGGCGTGCTCTTGCCGAGGTTTTTCTCGAACACTTCACCGTAGTTACCTACTTGCTTGACGATCTGCACCACCCAGTCCTTCGGCAGTTTCAGGTCTTTGCCGTATTCACCGTCCGCGCCCAGCAGACGTGCAACATCAGGGTTCTTGGTGGATTTGGCTTCAGCCTCGACGTTCTTCGAGGTGACGCCCGCCTCTTCGGCGTTGAGCATGGCGAACAGGGTCCACTTGACGATGCTGAACCACTCTTCGTCGCCCTTGCGCACCACCGGGCCCAGGGGCTCCTTGGAGATGGTTTCCGGCAGAACGACATAGTCGGTAGGGGTTGCCAGCTTGCTGCGCTGTGCGTAGAGCTGGGATTTGTCGGAGGTCAGTACGTCGCAACGCCCGGACTCCAGGGACTTGGCGCTTTCGTCAGAGGTATCGAAAGTGATCGGGGTGTATTTCAGACCATTGCCGCGGAAGTAGTCCGACACGTTCAGTTCGGTAGTAGTACCGGCTTGAATACAGATAGTCGCACCGTCCAGCTCTTTGGCGCTTTTTACGCCCAGCTTGTTGTTCACCAGGAAACCGATGCCGTCGTAATAGGTGACGCCGGCGAACACCAGGCCCATGCCCGCATCGCGGGAACTGGTCCAGGTGGTGTTGCGCGACAGCACGTCGATCTCGCCGGACTGCAGCGCAGTGAAGCGCTCCTTGGCGTTCAACTGGCTGAACTTGACCTTGGTCGCATCGCCGAACACCGCAGCCGCCACCGCGCGGCAGACGTCGGCATCGATGCCGAGGATCTTGCCGGTGGCATTCGGTACCGAGAAGCCCGGCAAACCGTCACTGACGCCGCATTGCACGAATCCTTTCTTCTGTACTGCATCGAGGGTCGCACCCGCCTGTGCGAAACCGCTCATACCCAGCACCGTTGCTGCCGTGACGGCAGCCAGGGTGGATTTCAACATCTTCATTCAAACCTCCAATTTTGCTCTTGTTGTGTCGGAGCTTGAGTCCTGCCGCACCCTCATGAGGCGCTGTTGACCCGTGTCGGCTTTTTTATGGGGTCAAGCGGCGTAAGACCTTAGCTATGAGTCTAGTAGGAGAAATCCACGTAATAGGGGGCCTACATCTCACCAATCGGCCGAACGGGCTGTAGCCCTTCGCAGTTCGCAAAGCCCGTAGCGGCCAGTGGCGAACCTTCATCAGAGGAGGCTGGCTATCCCATCGCCTGCGGTAGCCTGTTAGTGTTACCGCCGGCGGACAGGGCTTTCACCTGGACTCCTCTTTCTGAGCCATAGCAAAGCCCGTACCACAGTCCCGGCTAAAGCGTTTCAGCCAGTGGTCAACAGTAAAACGTTCAACCGTGCGACATCTTCTTCACCGATCAACCGGGCGCGCCCTTCACTCACGCACTCAATCAGCGCGCACGCACACAAATGGAGCAGCCATGACCGAGCCCTTGATTCTTCAGCCCAGCAAGCCCGCAGATGCCTGTGTGATCTGGCTTCACGGCCTGGGAGCGGACCGTTACGACTTCCTGCCGGTAGCCGAGATGCTGCAGGAAACCCTGCTGAGCACGCGCTTCGTATTGCCCCAGGCGCCGACCCGGGCAGTGACCATCAATGGCGGATATGCCATGCCCAGCTGGTACGACATTCTGGCCATGAACCCGGCCCGCGCCATCAGCCGTGAACAGCTCGAGGAATCGTCTGACGAGGTCATCAGACTGATCGAAGAACAACGCACCAGCGGAATAGACGCATCGCGAATTTTCCTCGCCGGTTTCTCCCAGGGTGGCGCCGTTGTACTGCACACCGCCTTCCTCAAATGGCAGGGTCCATTGGGTGGCGTACTTGCCCTGTCCACCTATGCCCCGACCTTCAGCGATGAACTGCAACTATCGGCCAGCCAACAGCGGATTCCGGTGCTTTGCCTGCACGGCCAGTACGACGAAGTGGTGCAGAACGCCATGGGCCGTACCGCTTATGAGTACCTGAAGCAGCATGGTGTCACCGTGACATGGCAGGAATACCCAATGGAACACGAGGTGTTACCAGAGGAAATCCGCGACATCGGCACCTGGCTGAGCGAGCGTTTGCGCTAGAAAATCCGCGCGCCGTGCCCCCGGCGAGCAACAGACTACGCCGCGCCCGCTTCTTGCATTACACTGGCCGGCGTACATTCCTTAACCAATTGATGAGATGACCGTGCTCAAAGCACTCAAGAAAATCTTCGGTAAAAGCGAGGCTGAGCCGCTCGCGCCAAGCCCCAGTGCCCCCTCCCCCAGTTCCAGCAGCCGTCATGACGGCCGTCAGCCGGAACGGAGCGCACCCGCTACCGCAGCTAAAAAAGAACCGGTGAACACACCGGCTACCCCTTCCGCTCCCAAAGCCCCACGCCAAGAGAAGCCCAAGGCCGAGCAACCCAAAGCTGAGCAGCCGCGTCGCCCGCGCGCGCCGAAACCGCCGGTCAGCACCTGGAAACTCGAAGACTTCGTGGTCGAACCCCAGGAAGGCAAGACCCGCTTCCACGACTTCAAGCTCGCTCCGGAACTGATGCACGCCATCCAGGACCTGGGCTTTCCCTATTGCACGCCAATCCAGGCCCAGGTGCTGGGCTATACCCTGGCGGGCAAGGACGCCATCGGCCGGGCCCAGACCGGTACCGGCAAGACCGCCGCATTCCTGGTGTCGATCATCACCCAGCTGCTGCAGACCCCGCCGCCCAAGGAGCGCTACATGGGCGAACCACGGGCGCTGATCATCGCTCCGACCCGGGAGCTGGTGGTACAGATCGCCAAGGACGCCGCGGCGCTGACCAAGTACACCGGCCTCAACGTCATGACCTTCGTTGGCGGCATGGATTTCGACAAGCAGCTCAAGCACCTGGAAGCGCGCCACTGCGACATCCTGGTCGCCACCCCGGGCCGCCTGCTGGACTTCAACCAGCGCGGCGACGTGCACCTGGACATGGTCGAAGTGATGGTGCTGGACGAAGCCGACCGCATGCTCGACATGGGCTTCATCCCGCAGGTACGGCAGATCATTCGCCAGACGCCCCCCAAGAGCGAGCGCCAGACCCTGCTGTTCTCCGCCACCTTCACCGAAGACGTGATGAACCTGGCCAAGCAATGGACCACCGACCCGGCCATCGTCGAGATCGAAGCCGAGAACGTCGCCAACGCCAACGTCGAACAGCACATCTATGCCGTGGCCGGCGCCGACAAGTACAAGCTGCTGTACAACCTGGTCACCGACAACGGCTGGGAACGGGTGATGGTCTTCGCCAACCGCAAGGATGAAGTGCGACGCATCGAGGAACGCCTGGTACGCGATGGGGTGAACGCCGCCCAGCTGTCCGGCGACGTGCCGCAGCACAAGCGGATCAAGACCCTGGAAGGCTTCCGCGAAGGCAAGATCCGGGTCCTGGTGGCCACCGACGTGGCCGGCCGCGGCATCCACATCGACGGCATCAGCCACGTGATCAACTTCACCCTGCCGGAAGTGCCGGACGACTACGTGCACCGCATCGGCCGGACCGGTCGCGCCGGTGCCGACGGCGTATCCATCAGCTTCGCCGGCGAAGACGACTCCTACCAGCTGCCATCGATCGAAGCCCTGCTGGGCCGCAAGATCAGCTGCGAGATGCCGCCCGCCGAACTGCTGCGCCCGGTGGAGCGCAAGCGCCCGCAAGCCTGACGGCCGGCGCACCCGCAGCGCCCCGGCAACCTGAAGAAACGCAGCCCGACCACAGGCTGCGTTTTTTTTCGCCTGGATATTGCCCACCAAAACTAAAAGTCCATAATAGACAAATTAGTTTAAATCCTGGGAGCCCTTGCATGTCCAGCACGCCTTACGTGATTGCCCGCCCCGAGGCCCGTCAATTGCTCGAACGCATCGACGTGCCGCAGATCCTGCGCAAACTGTTCCGCGACCTGGCTGCCGGGCTCGCTGTGCAACCGGCGCAACAACTGGTGGAGTTTCCCCAGGGGGCCGGCGACTTCATCAATTACCTGGGGGTGCTGGCCGAAGACCGGGTGTACGGGGTCAAGACCTCGCCCTACATCGTCCGTACCCAAGGTGCGCTGGTCACCGCCTGGACGTTGCTGATGTCCATGGACAGCGGCCAGCCGTTGCTGCTGTGCGACGCCGCCGAACTGACCACCGCCCGTACCGCGGCCACCACAGCGGTCGCGGTCGACGCCCTGGCGCCCCCCACAACCCGGCACCTGGCGATCATCGGTAGCGGCGCGGTGGCCCAGGCGCACTTGCGCTATGTGCAGCACCTGCGCCCCTGGCAGAGCATCCGCCTCTACTCCCCGAGCCTGGCGAGCAAGCCCGCCGCGGAGCTTGCCCGCCTGCAAGCCCTCGACCCGCGCTTGCAACTGGTGGCCCGGCTTGAGGACGCCACCGAGGGCGCCGACGTGATCATGCTCTGCACCTCGTCCGCCGGACCCGTGCTGGATCCGAGCAGCCTCGGCAAGCCGGCGCTGATCACCTCCATCAGCACCAATGCGCCACGGGCCCACGAAGTGCCGCCCGCGGCCCTGGCACAGATGCAGGTCTACTGCGACTACCGGCGCACCACACCGGGCTGCGCCGGTGAAATGCTGATCGCCGGCGAACAGCACGGCTGGGACAGTGCGGCGATTCTCGGCGACCTGCCGGAGCTGCTCAGCGAACAGGCCCCGCTCCCGGATGCCGAACGCCCGGTGTTCTTCCGTTCCATCGGCCTGGGCCTGGAAGACATCGCCCTGGCCAATGCCCTGTACCACCTGCGGCGCCCGCAGTAACCACTGCTGCTCGCCCCTATTGCGGAGCTTCGAATGATCCAGGCAGATTTCATCATCATTGGCGGCGGTATCGCCGGCGCGTCCACCGGCTACTGGCTGTCGCCCCATGGCCGAGTGGTTGTGCTGGAACGTGAATCCCATCCCGCCTATCACTCCACCGGCCGCTCCGCGGCGCTCTATACCGCCGCCTACGGCACCGCCCAGGTGCGCGCCCTGACCCTGGCCAGCCGGGCCTTCTTCGACCACCCGCCGCAGGGTTTCTGCGAGCACCCGCTGCTGACTCCGCGGGGTGAAATGACCGTGGACTTCAACGGTGATCCGGCCGAACTGAACAACCAGTACCTGAGCGCCAGGGCCACGGTGCCGGAGATGCAACTGCTGAGCGCCGACGAAGCCTGCGCGCGCCTGCCGATCCTGCGCCGGGAAAAGGTCCATGGCGCGCTCTACGACCCCAGCGCCAGCGATATCGACACCGACGCCCTGCACCAGGGCTACCTGCGGGGCATCCGCCGCAACCAGGGCCAGGTCTGCACCGACCATGAGGTGCTGGGAATCGAGCGCGACAGCCAAGGGCAGTGGCAGGTGCGAACGGCCGCTCAGGCGTTCAGTGCGCCGGTGTTGATCAATGCCGCCGGGGCCTGGGCCGACCACATCGGCACAATGGCCGGAGCCCGCGCCCTGGGCCTGCAGCCCAAGCGCCGCGCGGCTTTCATCTTCGCCGCCGCCGAAGGCCTGGACTTTCACCACTGGCCAATGCTGGTGAGCCTGGATGAATCCTTCTACATGAAGCCCGACGCCGGCATGTTCCTCGGCTCACCGGCCAATGCCGATCCGGTTGAACCCCACGATGTGCAACCCGAAGAACTGGACATTGCCCTGGGTATCCACCAGATCGAAGAAGCCACCACCCTGAGCATCCGTCGTCCGACCCGGACCTGGGCCGGGCTGCGCAGCTTTGTCAGCGACGGCGATCTGCTGGCCGGTTTCGACCTGCAGGTTCCGGGGCTGTTCTGGGTTGCAGGCCAGGGCGGCTACGGTATCCAGACCTCGCCGGCCATGGGCCAGGCCAGCGCCGCCCTGGTGCGAGGTGCCCCCTTGCCGGAACACCTGACCCGCTTCGGCCTCACGCCTGCCATGCTCTCCCCGGCCCGCCTCGACCGAACCACCGGTTGAGGCGCCCCCAACGATTGCGGCACACTCCCAGCGCCCGCTGCCGGCGGGCGCTGAAGCTGCCTGGAGTACGACCATGACCTCACCTGCAAAGGACCCTGCCCTGGACAATTTCCGGGCGATTGCCGATGCCATTGCCACCCTGTTCTTCCCCCATGCCGAGGTGGTGCTCCACGACCTGCGTACACAGAAGATCGACTACATCGCCAACAACCTGTCCAAACGCGAAGTGGGCGACGACGCAGCCCTGGAAGACCTGCTCAGCGGCGACCGCGACGAACGCAACATCGGCCCCTATGAAAAGCTCAACTGGGACGGACAGAAGATCCGCAGCCTCAGCAGCGTGCTGCGCGACAGCCAGGGCCAGCCCCAGGCGGTGCTGTGCATCAACCTGAACATCTCGCTGTTCGAAAACGCCAAGGCGGCGCTGGACCTGTTTCTGTCGCCGAGCAAACTGATTCCCCAGCCCGACTCGCTGTTTCGCGATGACTGGCAGGAGCGGATCAACACCTTCCTGCACAACTGGCTGCGCGAGCGCCAGCTGGGGCTGAACCTGCTGACCCGCGATCACAAGCGCGAACTGGTGCTGGCGCTGCACGCCGAGGGCGCCTTCAAGGGCAAGAGCGCCTCCAACTACGTGGCCAACGTGCTGAACATGGGCCGGGCGACGGTATACAAGCACCTGAAGGAATTGAAGGGACAATAAAGGTTCACGAGCAAGCTCGCTCCTACGCGGAGTTGCACAACACCTGTAGGAGCGAGCTCGCTCGCGAAGGCGTCCTCAAGAACGCCACAATGTCTCAATCCCCATAGATATCCGACTTGAAGTACTTGGCCTGGATCTTCTGATATTCACCATTGGCCCGAATATCATCGATGGCCTTGTTCAACTCGCCCACCAGTTCACTGTTGCCCTTGCGCACGGCAATCCCGGCGCCCTCGCCGACGTACTTCGGATCTTTGAGCTCAGGCCCGACAAAGGCGTAGTCGGCCCCCCGGGGCATCGACAGAAAGTCGGCCAGCGGAATGCTGTCGGCAAAGATCGCGTCCAGGCGCCCGGCCGCCAGGTCCATGTAGATCTCTTCGTTGTTGCTGTAGCGCACCACCTTGATGCCCTTGGGCTCGAACACCTCCGTGGCATAGCGGTCGGTGGTGGTGGAGCGCTGCACGCCCACGGTCTTGCCCTTGAGGCTGGCGTACTGGTCGTCCACCTCGGCGCCCTTCTTCATCACCAGGCGCGACGACGTGAAGTAGTACTTGTGGGTGAAATCCACGGATTTGCGGCGCTCGGCGGTAATGGTCATGGAGGACAGCGCAGCGTCGATCTTCTTCACCTTCAGCGAAGGAATCAGGCCGTCGAACTCGCCCTCGATCCACTCGCACTTGACCTGCATCTGCGCGCACAGGGCATTGCCGATGTCGTAGTCGAAACCACCGATCTTGCCCTCGGCGGTCTTGAAGGCAAATGGCGGGTACGCCGCCTCGATGCCCAGGCGCAGGGTCTTTTCGGCCGCGAACAGGCTGCTGCACGCCAACAGGCTCAAGGCCAGGCCACTGATCAGGGGGAGTTTTTTCATGTTCGTTCTCTCGCGGGTTGTTGTTGGTTTGGCAAGACAGAAAGAAGAGGAGAAACAGGCGACGCTTTATTTGTACTTGTTAATCCATACTGGACTTTTACGTACACATCGTCAACGGCGCGCGCAACGACTTATCCCCAGCGGTCGGCGGGAACAGTCGCAGTCGATTGCAGGTTGGATTGCGGCGGGCTCAGGTGCCGCCGGCAAGTATCAGGGGATCAGTCTTTCCAGCGCGCGGCCGCCGCATGGTCGCTGTCGCGACCTTCGACCCAGCGCGGGCCGTCGGCGGTGTTTTCCTTCTTCCAGAAAGGCGCCCGGGTCTTCAGGTAATCCATGACAAAGGCACAGGCATCGAACGCAGCCTGGCGATGGGCACTGGCCGCACCGACAAACACAATGGGCTCGCCCGGCTCCAGGGCGCCGATGCGGTGCAGCACTTCCAGTTGCAACAGCGGCCAGCGCTGCTCGGCTTCGGCGGCGATCTTGCCCAGGGCCTTTTCGGTCATGCCCGGGTAGTGCTCAAGAAACATGCCGTGGACCTCCTGCCCATCATTGAAATCGCGCACGTAGCCGACAAAGCTGACCACCGCACCCACCCCGGTATCCGCGGCGTGCATGGCGTTGACTTCAGCCCCGGGATCGAACGCTGCTGACTGCACTCGAATCGCCATCTCAACCTCCGGTCACCGTGGGGAAAAACGCCACTTCGTCGCCGTCTTCCAGGGGTTCGTCCAGCTGGCACAGCTCTTCATTGCGAGCGCACATCAGGTTCTGCTCGGCCAATACCTCGGCCCCGTCCCGGGACAGCAACGCCTGGCGCACATCCTCGACCTGCTGGAACACGCCTTCGATCTCCAGCCCGTCAATGCCCAGGGCCTCGCGGTAGCGAGCGAAAAACTTCACCGAGATCTTCATGCCTGATCCGCCTGGTAATGGCCGCTCTTGCCGCCGAGCTTCTCCAGCACCCGAACGCTGTCGATGGTCATGCCCCGGTCCACCGCCTTGCACATGTCATAGATGGTCAGCGCGGCGACGCTGGCGGCGGTCAGCGCCTCCATTTCCACCCCGGTCTGCCCCGATAGCTTGCAACGCGCAACGATGTGCACGCAGTCCTCGCCTTCGGCACTGAGCTCGACCTTGACACTGGTGAGCATCAACGGATGGCACAGGGGAATCAGGTCACTGGTTTTCTTTGCCGCCTGGATCCCGGCGATGCGCGCCACGGCGAATACATCGCCCTTGGGATGACCGCCGCTGACGATCATCTGCAGGGTTTGCGGGAGCATGCGTACCCGCGCTTCGGCCACCGCCTCGCGAAAGGTCACGGCCTTGTCGGTGACGTCGACCATATTGGCGCGCCCCTGGGAATCGAGATGAGTCAGCACGGCGTTACTCCTGATCTGGTGGCGGCGATTGTAAACCCGCGGGTCAGTTTTCCGCACCCTGCACCAACGCCACCCGCTGACAGAAAGAACCCTGCCCGGATCCTGCCATAAAACCCTCTGGCACCAGGTGCGGACAAGGTAATCACTGTGGCGAATACTCTGCATAAGAATAAAGAATTGGCGAACTTATATTAATAAAAGTACAAAGCCAAAAAAATCTGAGCATAAATACATGGCACTCCTTATATCAATCCTCTTGAGTCTTTTGGCCGGCTTCGCAGTTCCACTTCAGGCAGGAAGCAACTCAAAACTTGGCAACTTGTTGGGCCATCCATTATGGGCCACGGGCGTCTCACTAGTTGTCAGCCTGCTGGCACTTGCCATCGTAATCATCTTCATCAAGGTTCCTCGCCCCAACTTCGTCGCGGCCCAAGGTGGTCCTTGGTGGATCTGGCTGGGCGGCATCGCCGGGGTTTTCTACATCACCGTCGCCCTGCTGATGGCACCGCGCCTTGGCGCTGTCAATTTCATCATGGCGGTGATCGTCGGCCAGTTGATCATATCCCTGCTTATCGACCACTTCGGTCTGGTCGGCCTGCCTCGCCAGGAAATAAGCCTACAAAAGATAATAGGAGCACTGGTTGTCGCTGGCGGATTCGTAATTACCGTTCGTGGATAACCAAAACCAACTTCCAGCAGCGCATATAAATATATTTCCTCACCCCCCCTTTGCAAAGCCATACATAAACAACAGGCCTGGCAAGAGCAGGACGAGTTGTCGAGTATCGTTTGTAAATTCATCGAAGATTTCAGCCGCAGCCAATTGAGCTCTTGGTTAAACCAAAGGAAAGAGTGAAGGAAGCTGCATAGAGCCTGGTTACATAACCGAAAACTGCCAATGGAGGGCCTCGATCGAGGCTTGATTGACATGCAAGGATTGCAAGATGAGTTGCTCATCCATATCTCCAACGCCCTGGTCGCCGAAGACTTTTTGGCACTCGAACCGAAACTGCCGGCCTTGATCGAGGCAACGACTCAGAAAATCATCGAAGATCTGGCAGCATTCGCCAGCCGTGATCCTGCTACCCAGGGGCGACTTGAACTGATCCTGCAGAACCGCTGCTCGTTCAAAGCCGTGATGTATTACCGGCTAGCGCACTGGATCTGGCAATTGCCACCGGAAGCAGGTCACGACTATCGGCTGATTGCCGAGAGAGTGAGCCACCAGGGCAAACTCATCAGCGGAGCGCATATCCATCCGGCGGCACAGATTGGCCAACGCTTTGTCCTCGAACATGGCTACGGCACAATCATCGGTCCAACCTGCAGAATCGGCGACGATTGCCACCTTCTGTGTGCAGTCATCCTAGACACTCAACTGGCGGCCCATGATCCTGAAGGCCACCGCCACCCGAGGCTGGGCAACAATGTCGAGATCGGCGCCGGCGCCAGGCTGATTGGCTACGTGACAGTCGATGACAACGTGCTGGTCAGTCCGGCCTGCGTCATTACCCACACTCTGCCCACTGGCACGTGGCTCAAAGTCGTCAGCTCGACCGAAGCGCAATGAGCCATCGCGCACCAACTGCCGGCTGCCGGAGTTCGCCCCGCTCGAAGTCCGGGGGAAATGGGCCTGATCGCTCTCAGGCGGTGGTCGGCGCCTGATCGACTACCTGCCTGATTTGTTCACGCAGCCAGGCATGCGCAGGCTCATCCTTGAATCGCCGATGCCAGATCTGCACAAAAGGAAAGGCTGGAATCGGCAACGGCGGCTTCACCCGCGCCAGGTTCTGATCGAGCCGGGCATCGTCCAGGGTACGGGTGGCCACGGTAAGGATCAGGTCGGTGTTGTGAATCATGCTGGGAGCGGTCCCCCAGTGGGGCACGTTGACGGCAATTCGCCGTTGCAGGCCATGATCGCGCAACAGGCTGTCGACCTCGCCATTGGCCGAGCCATCCACAGACACCAGAAGATGCGGCCGTGCCAGGTAGCTGTGCAAATCGAGCACGCCATTGGCCGGCAGAGTACGACGATCGAGCAGGCAGGAGAAGGTTTCCTCGAACAGCACCTCGGTGGCGAGATCTTCCGTGAATTTGGGAAACACCCCCAGCGCCAGGTCGATCTTGCCCTGGGCCACCTGCTCGAACATCCCGTGCCGGCTGTCCTGGGTCACCAGCAGGGTGGTGTTCGGTGCATCCCGACGCAGGCGCACCAACAGTCCAGGCAGGATGATCGCCGCCCCGTAGTCGGACATCGCCAGGGTGAAGACACGCTGGGAGCTGGCCGGATCAAAATCGATCGACTTGCCGAACAACGTCTCGATCTGCCCGAGGATTTCCCGCAGCGGCTCCTGAAGATTCTGTGCCAGGGAACTGAGCACCAACTCACCGCCACGACGAATCAGGATCGGGTCGTCGAGCAATCCACGCAACTTGTTCAATGAATGACTGATCGCCGGCTGGCTCAGATGCAGACGCAGGGCCGTACGGGTGACATGCTTCTCCGTCAGCAAGGCATCCAGCACCACCAGCAGGTTCAAATCGATATTACGCAGTAAAGCAGTGACCATCCTGTTATTTCCAACCTGGGGGACCAGCCTCGCAAAAGCCCCGCGACCTGTATCGACACCAAGGGACCCTTGTTGGCTGAACACTCTCGAAATCGCCGGGAAATTCTATTCGACCGTGAAGCGCCGGTCGAATCCACGACGCTCCTGGCACTCGCTGGGCCCAGCCGGCACAGTCCCGGTGAGACGTACCACGCAAACACAACGGGCGGCCCAAGGGCCGCCCGTTGTGTTCCAGGGTGAGGTTACAAGTGGCTTTCGGCGTATTCCGCCAGGATCGAGCGCGGCACCCCTTGCAGGGTGATGTGCACGCCGTTGGGGAAGTCCTTGAAACGTTCGGTGAGGTAGGTCAGGCCAGAACTGGTGGCCGACAGGTAGGGGGTATCGATCTGTGCCAGGTTGCCCAGGCACACCACTTTGGAACCGGCGCCGGCACGGGTGATGATGGTCTTCATCTGGTGCGGGGTGAGGTTCTGGCATTCGTCGATCAGGATCAGGCTCTGCTGGAAGCTGCGGCCGCGGATGTAGTTCAGGGATTTGAACTGCAACGGCACCTTGCTGAGGATGTAGTCGACGCTGCCGTGGGTGTTCTCGTCATCCATGTGCAGGGCTTCGAGGTTGTCGGTGATGGCGCCCAGCCAGGGTTCCATCTTCTCCGCCTCGGTGCCGGGCAGGAAGCCGATCTCCTGGTCCAGCCCCTGCACGCTGCGGGTGGCGATGATGCGCCGGTAGCGCTTGCTGACCATGGTCTGCTCGATAGCGGCGGCCAGGGCCAGGATGGTCTTGCCCGAGCCCGCGGCGCCGGACAGGTTGACCAGGTGGATATCCGGATCGAGCAGCGCGTACAGCGCCAGGCCCTGGTAGATGTCCCGCGGTTTCAGGCCCCAGGCCTCCTGGTGCAACAGGGGCTCCTGATGCAGGTCGAGGATCAGCAGCACATCGGCGCGGATTTCCTTGATCCAGCCGACAAAGCCCTGTTCGTCGATGATGAATTCATTGATGTGCACCGCCGGCAGGTTGTCGATCAACTGCACCTGGTGCCAGGTACGGCCATGGTCCTGGCGGGTTTCCACCTTGCTTACGCGGTCCCAGAACGAGCCGCTCATGTTGTGGAAACCATTGGGCAGCAGGGAAACATCGTCCACCAGCTGGTCGGTGCTGTAGTCCTCGGCGGCGATCCCGCAGGCCCGCGCCTTGAGGCGCATGTTGATGTCTTTGGTCACCAGCACCACGGGCAGGTCCTTGTTGCGCGCGTGCAGGTCGATCAGCTGGTTGATGATGATGTTGTCGTTGAGGTTGTCCGGCAACAGGCTGGTGGGCTCGTTGCGCTTGCTCATGAGGATCGACAGCAAGCCCTTGGGCCCGCTCTTGCCACGCTGGATCGGTACGCCCAGCTCGACGTCCTCGGGTGAGGCTTCACCCAGGGTCTTGTCGATCAGGCGGATGGCCTGGCGGCATTCGGCGGCCACGCTGTGATGCCCGCTCTTGAGCTTGTCCAGCTCTTCGAGGACGGTCATGGGGATGGCGACGTGGTGTTCTTCGAAATTCAGTAAGGCGTTTGGATCGTGAATCAATACATTGGTATCGAGTACATAAAGGATTGGCTGGTTGGAAGAAGAGCTACGTCCGTGGTCATCCATACTCGGTCACCTTATGTGGGAGCCAGTCGACGCAATACCATGGGGTATCGCGCCTCGAAGGGCCACCGAATTCACCCGCGGGGGTTCAGGTGACCTGCACACACAAGGAGTCTTGGGAGACGCCACCTGTGTCGCAGGTTTCGGCGGTCTGAGTTCGTAATACTCCAAAAACCGTGACAGGAAAAAGCACTTTGACGCTTTTTTGATGTTTATTTTGCAGAGTGACGAATAGCCCTTGGCGAGTGGCCCGGGCACCGTTAAAGTCGGAAGTCCGCCTGCCTCGAAATCCCGCTATTTTTCCCCTCTTCAGCCGCCATTTCTCCCTGTTTGCGCAGGCTGTTTCGTTTCAGCGAAATGCATCCTGGCAGTCTTCCCAACCGATGCCGCTCTGCGCGGTCTGGGCCAGCAACCAGGGCAGGCTGCTCTTGACCCCATCCTGCTTGGCATTGAAGGCGATCACCCCGCGTCGCCACAGCAGCATCAAGGTCAACACTCTTTGCCCGCTGTCCTCGGCCTTGAGCTTGCCGGCGCCGTCCTGGGCGTCGATGTCCCATAGCGCCACCTGCATGCCCTGGGCATTGAAGAAGCCCTGGGCGTCGGCGCGACGCTGGCCATAGGGCGGGCGGAACAGCGGCACGTAGTTTTCCGGCAGCTTGCTTTTCACCAGGTCGGCGCTGCGCTGGATCGAGTACTGCCAGTCCTGCCAATGGCTGTGGGAACGGAATTCCCACCCCTGGACCCCAACGCACTGCCGGGAATACAGGGATTGCAGGCTGGCCACCGACGCCTTGTCGAGACGGTTCTGGATATCGTTGCCAAGAACGAAGAAGGTGCCGCTGAGGTTGGCCTTGCGCAGGTAGTTGGTGAGCCAGGGCGTGTTGTCCGGCGCCAGGTTGGCGGCGCTGTCGAAGGTCAGCAGAAACAGCCGGTCATTGAGCTCGTCGCCATTGCGCTCGTAGTCGCCAAAGCGCAGCACTTCGCTGCTGGTCTGCGGTGACAGCGCGGCCTTGCGCAGCAATTCGTCCAGGTACTGCTCGTGGAAGGTCCGGCTCGGCTCGCCCCAGCGCGCGTAGTAGGAGTCCTGCGCCAGATGGAACTTGCCGGCCTGCTTGCGCAACTGCTGCATGTTTTCCACCAGGTAACAGAAGGACGCGTCCTGGTCGCAGCTCTGCTGGGCGAAGTTGTAGTTATCCAGCAGGCGCTGCCACAGATGCTCGCGCAGCTCAGAGATCGCCTCCATGTTGATCATCCGCAGGCCCAGGCGCTGCTTCATCGAGGCCTCGTCCCAGGCTTCGCTGATCAGCAAGGCGCGAGCGAAGGAGAGGATCTCGGCCCGCGAGGCGACGTCGAACAGGGTCGGATTGTCGAGCTTTTCCGGCCAGGTGCTGCGGTCCAGGGTCGCCACATCATTGGGCGCTGCCAGCACGCTGAAACTCAGAAGCCAGGCCGAGAAGAGAAACGCGATACGCAAAAGGGATGCCTCCAGAACAAAACCCGCGCCGCACTATAGCCGATCTGTGCCAGGAATCAGGGCCCCTTCGCCGGCAAGCCGGCTCCTACAGGCTCGTGCGGGAGCCGGCTTGCCGGCGAACCGCGATCAGCGGTCATGACTATCGCCATCATAGGTGGAGTCCGGGCGCCCGAGCCCCTAGAATCCCCCGACGCCAAAAGGAGACGACCCCATGCTGATGGTGATTTCACCCGCCAAGACCCTCGATTACGAAACACCGCCGGTTACCCAGCGCTTCACCCAGCCGCAATACCTCGACCACTCCCAGGAACTGATCCAGCAACTGCGGGAACTGACCCCGGCGCAGATCAGCGAGCTGATGCACGTATCCGACAAGATCGGCGGGCTCAACGCCGCGCGCTTCGGTAGCTGGACCCCGGCCTTCACTCCAGACAACGCCAAGCAGGCGCTGCTGGCGTTCAAGGGCGACGTCTATACCGGGCTCAACGCCGAAACCCTCAGCGAGGCGGATTTCGACTACGCCCAGCAGCACCTGCGCATGCTTTCCGGCCTGTACGGCCTGCTGCGCCCCCTGGACCTGATGCAGCCCTATCGCCTGGAAATGGGCACCAAGCTGGCCAACGCCCGGGGCAAGGACCTGTACGCCTTCTGGGGCACCCGCATCAGCGAATGGCTCAACGAGGCTCTGGCCGAGCAAGGTGACGACCTGCTGCTGAACCTGGCTTCCAACGAGTACTTCTCGGCGGTCAAGCGCACGGCCCTGAACGCGCGGATCATCAATACCGAGTTCAAGGACCTGAAGAACGGCCAGTACAAGATCATCAGTTTCTATGCCAAGAAAGCCCGTGGCCTGATGAGCCGCTTCGTCATCCAGGAGCGCATCAACGACCCCGCTCAGCTCAAGCAATTCGACGTCCAGGGCTACCGCTTCAGCGCGGAGCAGTCCAAAGCCGACAACCTGGTATTCCTGCGCGACCACGCACCGGAATAAAGCGTTCCCCTGCCGCGCTCGCTTCCAACCGGCGAGCGCGCCAGAATGTGATCATCCGCACATTCCCCGCCTTTAATAAGCCAATTTTCTGGCGCCATAGAACTTTCAGCGTTTTGCCTAACTTTTATTTCACTCGACAGCCCTGATTTTTTTCAGTAGTGGCACCACTTTTTTTATTCGGTAGTGGCACAAAAATATCCCCTCGCTTCAACTCCCCATAACTAAAGGCTCAAACCGTTAGTGCTATCAGTTTGAGAGCAGTGCCATCTTTCTCAATATTTCAAGAAATTTCGAAAAACAGGATGAGCGGGCAGGAACTATGCCTTCAGACACCGCTCATACCACCGGTAACGATTCTCAACGAGGTTGTAGGAGATGACTTACACGGACTCACGAGGAACTAATCAAGTTGCAACATTGATTTGACCAACGAGTCACAAACTTGAACTAAAGGGTAAACAAACGGAGATAAGGCACCTCAACTATCCCCTAACGAGCCAAGGAACAGCTGGCCTTCAAGGCCCCCGAAAACAACTGGAGAGCCCGTACTACGTGGCATCCAGCCATCCACAGGAACGCGGATGGTTTTTCTCGAGGGACCTGCAGCAGGAGCCGCCGGCAACATTCAAGGGCAAGTCAAAACAACATGGATCGGTTGCGCACAACTTGAGTGCATTTATTTAGTCACTCGGAACTTAGTCTGCCTGCACACGGTACTACAGCGTACTTCGCTGGACTTCCGAGTGCGCAACAACAGCTGGCAAACATTAACTCCGGCCATCTAATGGCGTGAATAACACAGAGGTAAATGCGATGCGCATCAGCATATTTGGTTTGGGTTACGTCGGTGCAGTATGTGCCGGTTGCCTGTCCGCACGGGGCCATGAAGTGGTTGGCGTAGATATCTCCAAAGACAAGATCGACCTGATCAACGCCGGCAAGTCGCCGATCGTCGAACCGGGCCTGGGCGAACTTCTGGCGCAAGGAATCCAGACCGCTCGTCTGCGTGGCACCACCAACTTCGCCGAGGCCATTCGCGATACCGACCTGTCGATGATCTGCGTCGGTACCCCGAGCAAGAAGAACGGCGACCTGGAACTGGACTACATCGAATCGGTGTGCCGCGAGATCGGTTTCGTCCTGCGCGACAAGGCCACCCGCCACACCATCGTGGTGCGCAGCACCGTGCTGCCGGGCACCGTGAAGAACGTGGTGATCCCGATCCTCGAAGACTGCTCGGGCAAGAAGGCCGGGGTGGATTTCGGCGTCGCGGTGAACCCCGAGTTCCTGCGTGAAAGCACCGCGATCAAGGACTACGACTTCCCGCCCATGACCGTGATCGGCCAGTTCGACCAGGCCTCCGGTGATGTGCTGCAAGCGCTGTACGAAGAGCTCGATGCACCGATCATCCGCAAGGACATCGAAGTCGCCGAGATGATCAAGTACACCTGCAACGTCTGGCACGCCACCAAGGTCACCTTCGCCAACGAGATCGGCAACATCGCCAAGGCGGTGGGCGTGGACGGCCGTGAAGTGATGGACGTGGTCTGCCAGGACAAGACCCTCAACCTGTCCCAGTACTACATGCGCCCGGGCTTCGCCTTCGGCGGATCGTGCCTGCCCAAGGACGTGCGCGCCCTGACCTACCGCGCCGGCTCCCTGGACATTGAGGCGCCCCTGCTCAACTCGCTGATGCGCAGCAATGAATCCCAGGTGCAGAACGCCTTCGACATCGTTTCCAGCCATGACAAGCGCAAGGTCGCCCTGCTGGGCCTGAGCTTCAAGGCCGGCACCGACGACCTGCGCGAGAGCCCGCTGGTGGAACTGGCGGAAATGCTCATCGGCAAGGGCTTCGACCTGAGCATCTACGACAGCAACGTCGAGTACGCCCGGGTTCACGGCGCCAACAAGGACTACATCGAGTCGAAGATCCCCCACGTTTCGTCCCTGCTCAACTCGGACTTCGACGCGGTAATCGGCAACTCCGACGTGATCATTCTCGGCAACCGCGACGAGAAGTTCCGCGCCCTGGCCGAAGACGTGCCCCACGGCAAGCAGGTCATCGACCTGGTGGGCTTCATGTCCAAGGCTACCTGCAGCAAAGGCCGTACCGAAGGGATCTGCTGGTAAGGGTTCGCCAGCCAGCCGGCTCCTACCCCATCCCCGTAGGAGCTGGCTGGCCAGCGATCTGGCCCTCCCAGATCTCCATGCCTGCCTTAACCCCCCTCGGGCCACCCCACAGGCTCGCCCGAGACCTTGATGGACGCAGATTATGCACAGGCTAAAGCACGGCCTGCTTCAGGCCGCCGGTTGGCTGTTCTACTTGAGTTTGCTGATGGGCATGGCCTTGTTGCTGCCCGCCTCGACCTTCGACTCACAGTCCAAGGACTTCATTTTCCTGATTGGCGCCGTGGGCATCTGGCGCTACTCGATGGGTGCCACGCACTTCGTGCGCGGCATGCTGTTTCTCTACGTGGTCTACCCGCACCTGCGGCGCAAGGTGCGCAAGCTCGGCAGCGCGGCGGACCCGTCCCATGTGTACCTGATGGTCACCAGCTTCCGGATCGACGCGCTGACCACCGCCCAGGTCTACGGCTCGGTCATCCGTGAAGCCATCGACTGCGGCTTCCCCACCACCGTGGTCTGCTCGATCGTGGAAATGTCCGACGAGCTGTTGGTGAAAAGCCTGTGGGCGCGGATGAACCCGCCGGAGCGGGTCAAGCTGGACTTCGTGCGCATCCCCGGCACCGGCAAGCGTGATGGCCTGGCCTTCGGCTTTCGTGCCATCTCCCGCCACCTGCCGGACAGCCGCGCCGTGGTAGCGGTGATCGACGGTGACACCGTGCTCGGCGAAGGCGTGGTACGCAAGACCGTGCCCTGGTTCCAGCTGTTCGGCAATGTCGGCGGCCTGACCACCAACGAATTCTGCGAAGTGCGCGGCGGCTACATCATGAGCGAATGGCACAAGCTGCGCTTCGCCCAGCGCCACATCAACATGTGCTCCATGGCCCTGTCCAAGCGCGTGCTGACCATGACCGGGCGCATGTCGGTGTTTCGCGCCACCGTGGTCACCGACCCGGACTTCATCGCCGACGTGGAAAGCGACTCCCTGCAGCACTGGCGCCTGGGCCGCTTCAAGTTCCTTACCGGCGACGACAAGTCCAGCTGGTTCAGCCTGATGCGCCTGGGCTACGACACCTTCTACGTGCCTGACGCGGCAATCAACACCGTGGAGCACCCGCCGGAGAAGAGCTTCATCAAGGCCAGCCGCAAGCTGATGTTCCGCTGGTACGGCAACAACCTGCGGCAGAACTCCCGGGCCCTCGGCCTGGGCATGAAACGCCTGGGGCTGTTCACCAGCGTGGTGCTGTTCGACCAGCGCGTATCGATGTGGACCTCGCTGCTGGGCCTGACCGTGGCGATCATCGCCAGCTTCAAGTACGGCACTGCCTTCATCCTGGCCTACCTGCTGTGGATCGGCATTACCCGCCTGATCCTGACCCTGCTGCTGTCCTGCTCGGGGCACCGCATCGGCCCGGCCTACCCCTTGATTCTCTATTACAACCAGATCGTCGGCGCGCTGGTGAAGATCTACGTGTTCTTCCGCCTCGACCAGCAATCCTGGACCCGCCAGGACACCAAGCTGACCCGCGACCTGGCCAGTTTTCAACGTTGGTTCAACACCTGGTCGTCTCGGACCATGACCTTCTCGGCCGGCAGCGTGTTCGTCGCTGTCCTGCTGCTGATGGTCTGAACCGCCTTGCCTGAATTAACTAGGAAATCGACTCTATGAACACCGCCGTGAACGTCAATGTAGTGCATGAATCCGAAGCCCAACGCCAGCACGCCCGGGTCAAGATCCCGGCCAAGCTGCGCTTCTTCGGAACCGAGGCCAAGCCTCTTGAAGTGCGGGTCCACGACCTCTCCGCCGGCGGCCTGAGCTTCAACGCCGGGCAGCAGATGCTGACCGTGGGCGAAGTGCACAAGGGCCGCCTGCAATTTGTCATCGACAACCTCGGCCTGGCCATGGACGTCGAGCTGCAGGTCCGCTCCTTCGATCGCCAGAGCGGCCGCGTCGGTTGCCAGTTCCAGAACCTCGAACCCCAGGACATCTCCACCCTGCGCCACCTGATCACCTCGCACCTGGCCGGCGACATCGTCAGCATGGGCGACGTGCTCGCCACCCTGCAGCGGGACAACTTCACCAAGGCGCGCAAGAACAAGGACAGCGGCAGCGGCATGACTCCGCTGGGGCGCCTGCGGGCGGTGACCTTCAGCGCCGGGATCTTCATCGTCGGCCTTGCCGCCTTCGGTTTCATCCTCAAGTCGGTGTACGGCATGTACTTCGTCAGCCACGCCGAGGCCGGCCTGGTCAACGTTCCGGGGATGAACGTCACCATGCCGCGCGACGGCACCGTGCAGAGCCTGGTGCAGACCGATGGCAGCGTTGCCAAAGGCGCGCCCCTGGCCAGCTTCAGCACCAGCATGCTGGACGTGCTCAAGGGCCACCTGGACGAGAACCAGCTGCAACCGGCCAAGGTCGAGGAACTGTTCGGCAAGCAGATGACCGGCACCCTGACCTCCCCCTGCGACTGCACCGTGGCCCAGCAACTGGTGGCCGACGGGCAGTACGCCAGCAAGGGCGACGTGATCTTCCAGCTGGTGCCGCGCAATAGCCTGGCCAATGTCGAGGCGCGGTTCTCCTACCGCCAGTTCGGCGACGTGCGCCCGGGCACCAAGGTCAACTTCCAGATCGCCGGCGAGGATGAAGTGCGCACCGGCACCATCGTCAGCAGCGCCAGCCTCAACAGCAACGACCTGTCCTCCGACATCCGCGTACAGATCAAGCCCGACGCGCCCCTGAGCAGCGCCTTCGCCGGCCGCCCGGTGGAAGTCAGCAGCGACCGTGGCCCGTCGATGAACTGGCTGATCGACAAAGCCATGGCTGCGGGTCTGTAACCATGAGAGTGCCTACCCAGCTCCCTGTAGCCGCTGCCGCAGGCTGCGCCCGGCCGCGCAGCGGACGCCATCCGGCCGACTCGATGCTCCCCGACAACCAGCACGAGCGCTTCGCGCTCGATCGCAGCCTGCGGCAGCGGCTACAGGGTTCGGTATTGCCTTTGGTCGCGGCGCTGGCCCTGGCCGGTTGCGCCGGCCTGCCGGACCAGCGCCTGGCCAACGAGGCCCTGAAGCGCGGCGACACCGCCCTGGCCCAGCAGAACTACCGCCAACTGGCAGACCTGGGCTACAGCGAAGCGCAAGTGGGCCTGGCCGACATTCAGGTGGAAAGCCGCGACCCGGCGCAGATCAAGCAGGCCGAGGCCACCTACCGCGCCGCGGCCGACACCTCGCCCCGTGCCCAGGCGCGCCTGGGGCGCCTGCTGGTGGCCAAGCCCGGCTCCAGCGAGGCCGAGCAGCACGAAGCCGAAGGCCTGCTGAAGAAAGCCTTCGCCAATGGCGAAGGCAACACCCTGATCCCCCTGGCGATGCTGTACCTGCAATACCCCCACAGCTTCCCCAACGTCGACGCCCAGCAGCAGATCAGCCAATGGCGCGCCGCCGGCTATCCGGAAGCCGGTCTGGCCCAGGTCCTGCTGTACCGCACCCAGGGCACCTACGACCAGCACCTGGACCAGGTGGAAAGCATCTGCAAGGCCGCCCTCGACAGCACCGACATCTGCTACGTCGAGCTGGCCACCGTCTACCAGAAACGCGGCCAGCCAGAACAGCAGGCCGAGCTGATCAAGCGACTGCAGGCCGGCTACAGCCGTGGCACGGTCAGTGCCCAGCGAGTCGACAGCGTGGCCCGCGTGCTGGGCGATGCCAGTCTTGGCAAGCCGGACGAAAAGACCGCCCAGGCCTTGCTGGAGCAGGTCGCCCCCGGCTACCCGGCCTCCTGGGTCAGCCTGGCGCAACTGCTCTACGACTTCCCCGAGCTGGGTGACGTCGACAAGATGATGGAATACCTGGAGAACGGCCGCGCCGCCGACCAGCCCCGGGCCGAACTGCTGCTGGGCAAGCTCTACTACGAAGGCAAGTGGGTGCCGGCGGACGCCAAGGTGGCCGAGGCGCACTTCCAGAAAGCCGTGGGCCGCGAAGTCGCCGCCGACTACTACCTGGGGCAGATCTACCGCCGTGGCTATCTGGGCCAGGTGTACCCGCAAAAAGCCCTGGACCACCTACTGACGGCTGCCCGCAACGGCCAGAACAGCGCCGACTTCGCCATTGCCCAGCTGTTTTCCCAGGGCCGCGGCACCGCGCCCAACCCGGTCAACGCCTACGTCTTCAGCCAGCTGGCCAAGGCCCAGGACACCCCACAGGCCAACGAACTGGCCCAGCAGCTGGATCAACAACTGCCCCCCGGCCAGCGCGCCGAAGCCCAGCGCCTGCTGCAACAGGAGCAGGCGGCGCGCGGTGCCCTGACCCAGAACACGCTGCAACTGCACGCGCTGCAGGAAGAAGACGGCGAGGAATCCCTATGAAGTCCATCCCATTCAACACCGCCCCTGTAGCCGCTGCCGCAGGCTGCGACCAAGCGCGAAGCGCTCGCCACACCGGCCCTCGCGAATCGCGGCCGCTGCGCGAACGGGCACACCCCGCCTTCACCACCACAGGCAAGCGCTTGTGCCTGTCGAAACTGGGCATGGCCCTGGGTTTTGCCATGATCTGGTCCAACCCGACCCTGGCGGCCATCACCGACACCAAGAACTTCGGCCTGGAAGTGAAGATCACCGGCCAGTCCGAGGACGATCGCGACCTGGGCACCCAGGGCGGTGGCGACGTCAACGGCATCGGCCTCGACCTGCGGCCCTGGGTCTATGGCGAAAGCGGCAACTGGAGCGCCTACGCCATGGGCCAGGCAGTGACCGCAAGCGACGTGATCGAAACCGACACCCTGCAACAGTCCGGCGACGACGCCAGCCAGCAGTCCAGCAACGATGACCGCAAGACCAAGAAGAACTACCTGGCCATGCGCGAGTTCTGGGTCGGCTACAGCGGCTTCACCGCCTACCCCGGCGAGCAGTTGAAGTTCGGCCGCCAGCGCCTGCGCAACGATGACGGGCAATGGCGCGACACCAACATCGAGGCGCTGAACTGGACCTTCGACACCACCCTGCTGCGGGCCAACCTGGGGGCCGCCGAGCGCTTCAGCGAATACCGCACCGACCTCAAGGAGCTGGCGCCCAAGGACAAGGACCGCCTGCACCTGTACGCCGACGCCGCCTACCAGTGGACGCCCGGCCAGTGGGTGGGCATCCGCGCCCACCATACCCACGACGACGGCAAGCTCGACTATGCCCAGCCCGGCGTGGCCAGCGACCCGCTGGACAAGAAGGAAAACGGCGACCTGACCTGGCTCGGCCTGGAAGCCAACAGCGACGCCTTTAACTGGCGCAACACCAATACCGTCAACTACTGGGCCAGCCTCACCGGCATGCGCGGCGACCGCGATACGGTCAACCCGCTGAACGCCGATGGCAGCCGCCCGACCCAAGCCAAGCGCGGGGACAACCTCAACGGCTGGGCCACCGACCTGGGCGTGCGCCTGCGCCTTGACCCGAACTGGCAAGTGGGCGCGGCCTATGCCCGGGCCAGCGCCGAGTACGAACAGAACGGCCTGCAAAGCAACCGCTCCAACTACACCGGTACTCGCTCCCGGGTGCACCGCTTCGGCGAAGCCTTCCGGGGCGAAATGAACAACACCCAGAGCGCCACCCTGTTCGGTTCCTGGCAACTGCGCGAGGACTACGACGCCAGCCTGGTCTACCACAAGTTCTGGCGTGTGGACGGCAACAAACCGGTGGGCAGCAACGGCATCAACGCAGTGGACAACAACTACGACGACACCACCGGCGCCCTGCTCAGCAGCACCTCGCTGCCGCTCATGGATGGCAAGAAGGACCTCGGCCAGGAGATGGACCTAGTGGTCACCAAGTACTTCAAGCAAGGCCTGTTGCCCGCGGCCCTGAGCCAGTCGATCGATGAACCTTCGGCCCTGGTGCGTTTGCGCGGTGGCGTGTTCAAGCCCGGCGACGCCTACGGCAAAGAGGTCGACTCCTACATGCACCGCGCCTTTATCGACGTGATCTGGCGCTTCTGATGCAAGCCGCTAAAGGAGTGCCCGACATGCCTACTCAAACTCTCCAGAGCCCGTTGTCCAGAGGCTCCCTGAGCCTCCTGGCCGGCGCCCTGCTGCTGGCCAGCAGCAGCGCCTTCGCCACTGCCGAGACGGCCAAGGCGCCGATCATCGCCAAGGAGCTGCAACAGGCCAAGACCTACACCGTCAGCAGTGCTCCCACCGAGCCCCTGGCCCTGGCCAAGCCGACCCTGCCCGACCTCTCCGGCTACACCGCCGAGGCGGCCGCGGCGAAGATCGTGCGCAGCAAGCCGGGCAAGATCAGCGTGCGCCGGATGATGCAGGAAAACGCCCTGAAGGACTTTATCGGCGGTGACAACAAGATGGCCGAATGGGTGGTGCGCCAGCACGGCATACCCCAGGCGATCTTCATCGACGACGGCTACGTCAACCTCAAGGAACTGGTGGGCAAGCTGCCCAAGCAGTACATCAGCGAAACCGCGCCCGGGGTCTACCTGGCCCGCCTGCCCATCGTCGTCGGCCGCCACGGCATCCTGGAAATCGACAAACAGACCCAGGAGCTGCGCCTGTCCCAGGAAGGCGGCTCGTTCCTGGTCAACGATGGCCAGCTGTTCGTGCGTGACACCAAGGTCACGGGCTGGCGCGAGAAGGACAACGGCCCGGCGACCTTCCGGTCGCCCAAGGAATTCCGCCCGTTCCTGCTGGCCTGGGGCGGCACCGAGACTTACATCGTCAACAGCACGATGGCCAGCTTCGGCTACGCCAACTCCAAGTCCTACGGGGTGAGTATTTCCCAGTACACGCCGAACATGGCCAAGGTCCTCAAGCGCCCCGAGCCCACCGGCTGGATCGTCGGCTCGACGTTCTCGGACATGTGGTACGGCTTCTACTGCTACGAGACCCGGGACTTCGTGCTCAAGGGCAACACCTACAAGGACAACATCGTCTACGGCATCGACCCCCACGACCGTTCCCATGGCCTGATCATTGCCGACAACACCGTCCACGGCACCAAGAAGAAGCACGGCATCATCATTTCCCGGGAAGTGAACGACAGCTTCATCTTCAACAACCGCAGCTACGACAACCACCTCTCCGGGCTGGTGATCGACCGTAACAGCGTCAACAACCTGATCGCCTACAACGAGATCTACCGCAACCACACCGACGGCATCACCCTCTACGAGAGTGCCGACAACCTGATCTACGGCAACAAGGTGATCAGCAACCGCCGCCACGGCATCCGCATTCGCAACAGCGTGAACATCCGCCTGTACGAAAACATCGCCATGGCCAACGGCCTGACCGGGGTCTACGGCCACATCAAGGACCTTTCCGACACCGACCGCGACATCAAGCTCGACCCGTTCGACGCCCAGGTCTCGCTGATCGTGGTCGGCGGCGAGCTGGCCGCCAACGGCAGCGGGCCGATGTCCATCGACTCCCCCTTGAGCGTGGAGCTGTACCGGGTCTCCATGCTGGCGCCGACCAAAAGCAGCGGCATCAGCTTCTCCGGGGTCCTGGGCGACCGCCAGGATGAAATTCTCGACCTGCTGGTGCGCCAGCAGAAAGCCGTGTTGATCGACCCCGTCGAACGCCAGACCGAATTGCGGGATTGAGGATGACTTTCATGCACCCACACTGGATCAAACTCCTGGGCCTGTCGGCCCTGACCGCGGGGATTCTCGCCGCCAGCGCCGGCGCCCGTGCCGACGAAACCAGCGCCACGAGCGCCGCGCCGAACTTCAAGGCCGAGCCGTGCTGCAACCTGTGCCCGGCCGCCCACGACGCAAAGAACTACGTGACCCGCTACCAGCAGAACTTCACCACCCTGGTGCAAGCCCAGGGCGACTGGTTGTTCCGTACCCAGGAAGATTTGCGCACCGAGTTCAACACCACTCCCGAAGGCTACCGCCGCCTCAAGCAGTTGCACGAAGCCTTCAAGAGCAAGGGCGTGGAACTGGTGGTGGTCTATCAGCCGACCCGCGGCCTGGTGAACCGCAACAAGCTCAACCCGGCGGAGAAAGCCCGTTTCGACTATGACAAGGCGCTGAGCAACTACAAGGCCATGCTCGGACGCTTCGCGCAGATGGGCTACGTGGTGCCGGACCTCTCGCCGCTGACCAACGAACAACTGCCCGATACCCTGCCGGCCCACGACTTCTACTTCCGCGGCGACCAGCACTGGACCCCTTATGGCGCCCAGCGCACGGCGAAGATCGTCGCCGACAAGGTCAAGCAGTTGCCGGCCTTTGCCGACATTCCACGGCGTGAATTCGAAACCCACAAGTCCGGGCGCATGGGCAAGACCGGCACCCTGCACAACATGGCCGGCCAGTTGTGCGGCACCAGCTACGCCATCCAGTACATGGACCAGTTCACCACCGAGCCCAAGGGCGAGGCTGGCGACGGCGACCTGTTCGGCGACTCCGGCAACCCGCAGATCACCCTCGTGGGCACCAGCCACAGTGGCAAGAACTACAACTTCGCCGGCTTCCTGGAAGAGGCCATCGGTGCCGACATCCTCAACGTCGCCTTCCCCGGCGGCGGCCTGGAAGGCTCGATGCTGCAGTACCTGGGCAGCGACGAGTTCCAGAAGAGCCCGCCGAAGATCCTCATCTGGGAATTCTCGCCGTTGTACCGCCTGGACCAGGAAACCATCTACCGGCAGATGATGGCCCTGTTGGACAACGGCTGCGAGGGCAAGGACGCGCAGATGACCGGCAGCACCACCCTCAAGCCCGGCAAGAACGAATTGCTGGTCAACAGCAAGAACATGGACCTGCGCAACAGCGGTCATCAGGTCGACATCCGCTTCGCCGACACCTCGGTGAAAACCCTGCAAGCCACCCTCTGGTACATGAACGGGCGCCACGAGGACATCAAGATCGAAAAACCGGAAACGTCCGACACCGACGGGCGCTTCGCCTTCGAACTGCGCACCGACGAAGACTGGGCCTCGCAGAACCTGCTGGCGGTCGAGATCCAGGGCCCGGAAGCGGGCACTGCGGGGCAGAAGGTCGAAGCGAAAATTTGCAAACGCAACGTATTCCCGAGCGCCGAGCAACGCACCGCGCAGATCGGGCAATGAGGTTACCTATGCAAAGCACAGACTTGAAACGCTTGTTGATACCCAGCCTGCTGGGGCTGGCCATCGTCACCGGCAGCGCCCAGGCCGCCGCGCCGCTGCGCCCGCCCCAGGGCTATTACGCCCCGGTGGACAAGTTCAAGAGCGGCGACAACAGCGAGGGCTGCGACGCCATGCCGGCGCCCTACACCGGCGCCCTGCAGTTTCGCAGCAAGTACGAAGGCTCGGACAAGGCCCGGGCGACCCTCAACGTGCAGTCCGAACAGGCCTTTCGCGACACCACCGCGGACATCACCAAGATCGAGCGCGGTACCAGCAAGCGGGTCATGCAGTTCATGCGCGACGGCCGCCCTGAACAGCTGGACTGCACCCTCGCCTGGCTCAGCGCCTGGGCCCAGGCCGATGCGCTGATGTCCAAGGACTTCAACCACACCGGCAAGTCCATGCGCAAATGGGCCCTGGGCAGCATGGCCTCGGCCTACCTGCGGCTGAAGTTCTCCGACTCCCACCCCCTGGCCACCCACCAGGAACAGGCACAGAAGATCGAGGCCTGGTTCAGCAAGATGGCCGACCAGGTGGTCAGCGACTGGGACAACCTGCCCCTGGACAAGACCAACAACCACTCCTACTGGGCCGCCTGGTCGGTGATGGCCACCGCCGTGGCCACCAACCGCCGCGACCTGTTCGACTGGGCGGTCAAGGAATACAAGGTCGGCGCCAACCAGGTCGATGCCGACGGCTTCTTGCCCAACGAACTCAAGCGCCAGCAGCGGGCCCTGGCCTACCACAACTACGCCCTGCCGCCGCTGGCAATGATCGCCAGCTTCGCCCAGGTCAACGGCGTCGACCTGCGCCAGGAGAACAACAGCGCCCTCAAGCGCCTGGGCGAGCGGGTGCTGGCCGGGGTCAAGAACCCGGACACCTTCGAGAAGAAAAACGGCAAGCAGCAGGACATGACCGACCTCAAGGTCGACTCGAAATTCGCCTGGCTGGAACCCTACTGCAGCCTCTACACCTGCGCCCCGGAGACATTGGAGCGCAAGCACAAGATGCAGCCGTTCAAGACTTTCCGCCTGGGTGGCGACCTGACCAAGGTCTACGACCCGGCCCATGAAAAGGGCAGCACAAACCCGTAGCACCTGAACCTGTAGCCGCTGCCGAGGTACGAGGCTGCGACGCGGTCCGCAGGACCGCCCCCAGGGGCCGCTTCGCAGCCCATCGCAGCCTCGTGCCTCGGCAGCGGCTACAGAGAGCGTCATGAATGCAGTACGCCTCCCACGTTTTTTCAGTGGGGGGTTTGGGGGGGCTCCGGCCTCTGACTATTGGTTAAACATGGAGAGATCGGGATGGTTTTCTCATCCAATGTGTTCCTGTTCCTGTTCCTGCCGATCTTTCTCGGCTTGTACTACTTGAGCGGGCAACGCTATCGCAACTTGCTGCTGCTGATCGCCAGCTATGTGTTCTATGCCTGGTGGCGCGTGGACTTCCTGGCGCTGTTCGCCGGGGTCACCCTGTGGAACTACTGGATCGGCCTGAAAGTCGGCGCCGCCGGTGTCAGGACCAAACCCGCCCAGCGCTGGCTGCTGCTGGGGGTGGCGGTGGACCTGTGCATCCTCGGCTACTTCAAGTACGCCAACTTCGGCGTCGACAGCATCAACGCCATCATGACCTCCATGGGGCTTGAGCCGTTCATCCTGACCCACGTGCTGCTGCCGATCGGCATCTCGTTCTACATCTTCGAGTCCATCAGCTACATCATCGACGTCTACCGCGGCGACACCCCGGCCACCCGCAACCTGATCGACTTCGCGGCGTTCGTGGCGATCTTCCCGCACCTGATCGCCGGCCCCGTGCTGCGCTTTCGTGACCTGGCGGACCAGTTCAACAACCGCACCCACACCCTGGACAAGTTCTCCGAAGGCTGCACGCGGTTCATGCAGGGCTTCATCAAGAAAGTGTTCATCGCCGACACCCTGGCGGTGGTCGCCGACCACTGCTTCGCCCTGCACAACCCCACCACGGGCGATGCCTGGCTCGGCGCCCTGGCCTACACCGCGCAGCTGTACTTCGACTTCTCCGGCTACAGCGACATGGCCATCGGCCTGGGCTTGATGATGGGTTTTCGCTTCATGGAAAACTTCAAGCAGCCCTACATCAGCCAGTCGATCACCGAGTTCTGGCGGCGCTGGCACATCAGCCTCTCTACCTGGCTGCGCGACTACCTGTACATCACCCTGGGCGGCAACCGCAAAGGCACCCTGATCACCTACCGCAACCTGTTCCTGACCATGCTCCTGGGCGGCCTGTGGCACGGCGCCAACTTCACCTACATCGTCTGGGGCGCCTGGCACGGCATGTGGCTGGCCATCGAAAAGGCCCTGGGCATCAATACCACGCCGCGCAGCCTGAACCCGGTGCGCTGGGCCCTGACCTTCCTGCTGGTGGTGATGGGCTGGGTGATCTTCCGCGCCGAGAACCTGCACGTAGCAGGCCGCATGTACGGCGCGATGTTCAGCTTTGGCGACTGGTCGCTGTCGGAACTCAACCGCGCCAGCCTCACCGGCCTGCAAGTGGCGACCCTGATCCTGGCCTACGCCACCCTGGCGTTCTTCGGCCTGCGTGACCTGTACCGCAACCCGGCGCCGGTCAAGGCCAAGCCCGAGGTCACTACCGCCGCCGACGGCCCGGCCAGCGCCCAGCCCGGCCTGATCAAGGCGGTGCCCGGGGACAACCCCGGCAGCATTCACCAGCCGGGCTACATCGTCGGCACCGAGGCCCAGGTACAGCCGGCCTACTGGACTGCCGACTGGTCGCGCTACGCCATGCGCGCCCTGGTGCTGCTGCTGTTCATTGCCTCGATTCTCAAACTCTCGGCGCAAAGCTTCTCGCCGTTCCTTTACTTCCAGTTCTGAGGGATCTGCCCATGACCCGCTCATTACGTGTGTTCTACATCGCCCTGTTCCTGCTGACCCTGCTGGTGCTGGGGGTGTGGTCGGCGCGCAGCTTCTTCGGTTTCAGTACCAACAACGACGCCACCGTGCTCAACGGGCGCTGGGCCAAGGCGGTGGAAACCCACTACGACGACCAGTTCCCGATCAAGCGCCTGGGCACCAACCTCTGGGCCGCCCTGGACTTCAAGCTGTTCAACGAAGGGCGCCCGGGGGTGGTGCTGGGCCGTGACCAGTGGCTGTACAGCGATGAAGAGTTCAACCCCGTGGTCAACGAGGAGCTCAATCTGCAGGGCAACTACGCCCTGGTGGAAGGCGTGCGCCAGACCCTCAAGGAGCACGGGGTGAAACTGGTGATGGCGATCGTTCCGGCCAAGGTGCGCCTGTACCCGGAACACATGGACGAAGTGCGCCCGGCGCGCATCCACGCCAACCTCTACCAGGACTTCCACGCCCGGGTCGCTGCCGACAAGATCCTTGCCCCCGACCTGCTTGGCCCCCTGCAACAGGCCAAGCAACAGGGCCAGCAAGTGTTCCTGCGCACCGACACCCACTGGACCCCCGCCGGCGCCGAGATCGTCGCCCGGCAACTGGCCCTGACCATCGCCGCCAAGACCCCGCTCAGCGGTCAGCCACAGCGCTTCGTCACCGAGACCGAAGAGACCGTGGAACACAAGGGCGACCTGCGCCGCTTCCTGCCCCTGGACCCGCTGTTCGAAAACCTGATGCCGGCCGAAGAGCCCCTGCAAAAGCGCGTGACCCGGGCCAGCGATGAACAGCCGGCCGCCGACGACGCGCTGTTCGCCGACCGCGAAGTGCCGGTGACCCTGGTGGGCACCAGCTACAGCGCCAACCCCAGCTGGAACTTCGTCGGCGCCCTGAAACAGGCCCTGCACAGCGACGTGCTGAGCTACGCCGAAGACGGCCACGGCCCGATCCTGCCGATGCTCAGCTACCTGAAAAGCGACGACTTCAAGAACAACCCGCCCCAGGTGCTGATCTGGGAATTCCCTGAACGCTATCTGCCTGTGAACAACGAAATCGGCGACGCCGACCCGCAGTGGGTCGCAGAGCTCAAGCAAGCCGGTGCTCGCCAACAGAACGTAGCTGCACTCAACAAATCCGAGACGCCCGACCGGGCGCAAAACTGAAAAGAGGTAACACTCATGACTTTCACTACTACTCCTCGTCGTCTCGCTGCCAAATCCCTGAAAGCTGCCGTATTGGCCGCGGGCCTGGGCCTGCTATCAGCTCCGGTATTCGCCGGTGGCGATGCCGCCCTGTACGGCCCCACCGCGCCCAAGGGCTCGACCTTCGTGCGCCTGTACAACGCCAGCAACAGCGAAGTCAGCGCCACGGTGGGCAGCACCAACGTCAATGACGTCGCGCCCCTGGCCAGCAGCGACTTCAGCTTCATGCCCGGCGGCGACTACACCGCCAAGGTGGGCAGCCAGAGCGTACCGGTAAAACTGGCCGCCGATCACTATTACACCCTGGTCAACAACGCCAGCGGCCAGCCGCAACTGATCGAAGAACCGCCGTTCAAGAACAAGCAGAAATCCCTGGTGCGGGTGCAGAACCTCAGCGACCAGGCCCTGACCCTGAAGACCGCCGACGGCAAGACCGATGTGGTCAAGGCCGTGGCCGCCAAGGGCCGCGGCGAGCGCGAAATCAACCCGGTGAAGGTCAGCTTCGCCCTGTATGACGGCGAGAAAAAGGTCAGCGACCTCAAGCCCGTGGCCCTGGAGCGCGGCGAAGCAGCGGTGCTCTACGTCACCGGCAACGGCAGCAACCTGTCGCCGGTCTGGGTCAAGCGCCCGGTTTCCACCCGCTAATGAATTTCCGGAAGGCTGCTCCCCGTCTCTCGTAGGAGCTGGCTTGCCAGCGAAGGCGTCCTCACGGGCCCCTTCGCCGGCAAGCCGGCTCCTACAGAAGGTGGGCAGCGCATCCGGTCACGCAACAAAAACAAGAGTGAAACGACAGAACGCAGTAGCTCTAACCCATACGATGTTTGAAGGAGTAACAACATGATTCCGGTGATCTTGTCAGGTGGTAGCGGCTCACGTCTTTGGCCGCTTTCGCGCAAGCAATTCCCCAAGCAGTTCCTCGCCCTGACCGGCGAACACACTTTGTTCCAGCAGACCCTGGAGCGCCTGGTGTTCGAAGGCATGGATACCCCCATCGTGGTCTGCAACAAGGACCACCGCTTTATCGTCAACGAGCAACTGGCGGCCCGTAAGCTCGAATCCCAACGCATCCTCATGGAGCCCTTCGGCCGCAACACCGCCCCGGCCGTGGCCCTGACCGCGATGATGCTGGTCAACGAAGGCCGTGACGAGCTGATGCTGGTACTGCCCGCCGACCACGTCCTGGACGACCAGAAAGCCCTGCAACGGGCCCTGGCCCTGGCCACCGTGGCCGCCGAGCGTGGCGAAATGGTGCTGTTCGGGGTCCCGGCAACCAAGCCGGAAACCGGCTACGGCTACATCAAGTCCACCAACGATGCGCTGCTCCCGGAGGGGGTCAGCCGGGTCTCGCACTTCGTCGAAAAGCCCGACGAAAAACGCGCCACCGAGTTTGTCCAGGCTGGCGGCTATTTCTGGAACAGCGGCATGTTCCTGTTCCGCGCCAGCCGCTTCCTCGAAGAGCTGAAGAAACACGACCCGGACATCTACGACACCTGCCTCTTGACCCTGGAGCGCAGCCAGCAGGACCCGGACACCGTGACCATCGACGAAGCCACCTTCGCCTGCTGCCCGGACAACTCCATCGACTACGCGGTGATGGAGAAGACCCAGCGCGCCTGCGTGGTGCCCCTGACCGCTGGCTGGAGCGATGTCGGCTGCTGGTCGTCGCTGTGGGACGTGCATGAAAAAGACGCCAACGGCAACGTCAGCAAGGGCGATGTGGTGATCCAGGACAGCCGCAACTGCATGATCCACGGCAACGGCAAGCTGGTGTCGGTGATCGGCCTTGAAAACATCGTCGTGGTGGAAACCAAGGACGCCATGATGATCGCCCACAAGGACAAGGTCCAAGGGGTGAAACAGATGGTCAATACCCTCAACGAACAGGGCCGCAGCGAGACCCAGAACCACTGCGAGGTCTACCGTCCGTGGGGCTCCTACGACTCGGTGGACATGGGCGGGCGTTTCCAGGTCAAGCACATCTCGGTCAAGCCGGGGGCCTGCCTGTCGCTACAGATGCACCACCACCGCGCCGAACACTGGATCGTGGTCAGCGGCACCGCCGAAGTCACCTGTGACGAGAACGTGTTCCTGCTCACCGAGAACCAGTCCACCTACATCCCGATTGCCTCGGTGCACCGCCTGCGCAACCCGGGCAAGATCCCGCTGGAGATCATCGAAGTGCAATCGGGCAGCTACCTGGGCGAAGACGATATCGAGCGGTTTGAAGATATCTACGGCCGCTCCACCCCGGTGGAACGTGGCGTCTCGGTGAAGACCATCGCCCAGTAACAGCGACAGGCTTCAAGCGGCAAGCTGCGAGCAAAGGCAGAGCGCCGTTATCAGCGAGTCCTTTCAACCCCCTTCCAGGCGCCTGCGTCCCCTATCCGCAGGCGCCTGGACAGGGGGATTTTTTTGTAGCCGCTGCCGCAGGCTGCGAAAAGGGCCGAAGGACCTTCAGCGGTCTTGAGCCCCCTGCGTCCGCTGCGCGGGCGTTCGCAGCCTGCGGCAGCGGCTACAAGGAGCTGACCTGTGTATCGTTGCTAGATCCATTTCAGCCCTGGTCGCGGCGCTAAAGATTGGCATGAACATCTTCAAGCGTTTCAAAGATCTCCTGCCCATCGGCCTGCAGAATACCCAGTTCGGCAAACAGCGTTTTCCAACTGCCCAGCGTCTCCAGCGTCTGGTCGATGTAGTCATCCGGCTTGAGAAACTTGTAGTCCGCGCACAAGCGCCTGATTGCCTTGCGGGACGGACGCCCCTGGCCGTCGAACGCGGTGGTGTGCTCGCCCATGCCGGTGGAGAAGGTCAGGTCATAGGCGGGTGCGAGAACCCACTGCCCCTCCAGGCCGCCCTGCCCCTCTTCGTAGAGAAAAGCGAAGTTCTTCGCGTGATCGTCGTAGTTGTGCGCCAGGCCGTTGAACACCATGAGCCGGGCCATTTTCTCCACTTCCTTGGCGCTCTTGGTCAGCGCAAAGGTCAGGCGCAGCAAGTCCTTGTAGTCCAGGCCTGGAACTCTGAAGTCCGCATGCAGAATCCCGGCAGCGGTCATCATGTGGACTTTCTCGTTGTGCTGGCGATCAAAGCGCCGGGAGGCAAAGAAGCGCTCGTTCCATCCCTGCTCCGAGGGCACGGTGATCAGCTCGCAATGGGCCATATCGACCCCGGCGGCACGGGCCATGCGGGCGTAGGCATATTCAATCGCGCCCATGGACCAGGGTTCCTGCAGGGCCCTGAATTTCACGATCCAGTGCGCGTAGCCCTCCGGCAAGGGTTCAAAGGCCGAAACCACATGGGACAGGTCCGGCGAAAGGGCAACGGCTGCCTTGGGCCTGGCGCCACCTGGCGAGCCACCGGCAATCCGCAGTGCCTTCAGGACTTCAACCGTTTCCCCCACCTGGACCTGGACCGAAGCCTGGTACAGCAGTGAAAGGCTGATGGGTTCGCGCTGCACTTTTTCCGCCATGGGGTAGTACTCCAAGGCGCCCATCCCACGGTTGCCAATGTAGGCAAGCCGATCGAGTTGAGTCAGGCCATTGGCGACCCGCGCCCCATACTCCGCCGTGAAAAAACGCTTCATCAGCAGCAAGCCCCAACCATCGGGAAGGGAATCGGCGAAGGCTCCATGAATGCCCAGGAACACTTGGCTATCGGGTTGCTGCGGCTTCTCGTCGAAGGTCAGTTGCGGCGACAGATTGAAGCCCCGGCTCAACCAGTCCCTGGCGTAGGTGAAGTAGCAGCCCTGGCGATTCCAGCTCAGCACCCCCACCTGCCGCCCATGCATGAAGACGCCCAATTCCTCGATCGGCTGGTATTTCCTCGTGCCTCGTCCAGTCATCGGGTGCCCCTCTGGCGTTTTGAGTTTTGCAGCTCAAACAGCGTGTTTGGCGCAGGTGGCTTGAACAACTTGAGCAACGGATCGAGTTCATCCAAAGCCGCCGCAATCAGCACCATCGACTCAAGGGAGATGGCCCCCTGCAGCTCGAAACGCTTGATGGTCGAGGCAGGCACCCCGGATTTTTCGGCCAGGGTTTTGCGCGACAGGTTTTTTGACAACCTGAGGGCCTGTGCGTTTTTTCCGATCTCGGCCGTGATCTCGGACGGGGTGTACATGAAACGAGTAAGGGACATGACGCTGCGTCTGCCTCCGGCCTGTTGATTACTTCGTAAAACTATGGACAACATAGGGTCCATTATAGTTAAAAAATGCCAATAACAGACCTTATATTGCCCACAATAATTTTACGTCCAGAACGTTGGGCTAAAACACACCCTGGCCACCCTCCATCGCCAACCCCACCTACGCTTAGGTAGGATGTCCCCTCCTTTTCCCCGAGGCTCGCGTCATGTTCATCGGCGTTCTGCTGGTCATTACCTGGCTGATCCTGCTTCTGCGCTACCCCGCCAAAGCCCTTCCCGTGTCCCTGGCTGCAGCTTTCGGCCTGGCCCTGGTGGCCTGCTGGGTGGTCTGGCTGGACAACCGCGAAGCCCAGCAACTGGCGCGCCTGGAGTTGCGCCTGACCTACGCGCCGGAGCACTGCCCCGCCGACCGTCCATTGCAGGTCAAGCTGAACAACGGCAACAAGGTGCCCCTGGTGGAATTGCGCTGGCGGGTCGCCGCCTATGCCCCGGGGGATACGGTCAACCTCGCCGACAACCAGTACAGTGCCCCGCGCTACCGTGGCCCCGGCGAGTTGCAGGCCGGCGCCAACTGGCAGGACTGCTTGCCCCTGCCGCCGCTGCGCCCCGGCTATCGCCCGCAAACCCTGGAGTTTCGCGCCGAGCGTTTACAGGGTAGTTTCTCCGACTGATTCACCCCCTCCCTCACCCAGCACAAGGACCGCGCCATGCCCGTAGCGTTGATCACCGGTTGTTCCAGCGGCATCGGCCGCGCCCTGGCGGACACCTTCAAGGGCGCCGGTTTCACCGTGCTCGCCACCGCCCGCAAGGCCGAGGACGTCTCTGCCCTGCAAGCGGCCGGTTTCAAGGCCGTGCAACTGGACGTCAATGACGGCCCGGCCCTGGGCGCCCTGGGCGAGGAGATCAACCAGCAGTACGGCGGCCTCGATGTGCTGATCAACAACGCCGGCTACGGCGCCATGGGCCCGTTGCTGGACGGCGGCGTGCAAGCCATGCAGCGCCAGTTCGAAACCAATGTGTTCTCGGTGGTCGGGGTGACCCGGGCGATGTTCCCGGTGCTGCGCCGCTGCCGCGGCCTGGTGGTGAACATCGGCAGTGTGTCCGGGGTGCTGGTGACGCCTTTTGCCGGTGCCTACTGCGCCTCGAAAGCCGCAGTGCACGCCTTGAGCGATGCCCTGCGCATGGAGCTGGCGCCGTTCGGCATCCGCGTCATGGAAGTGCAGCCCGGGGCCATTGCTTCAAGCTTCGCCAAGAATGCCGGGCATGAAGCCGAACAGCTGCTCAACGAGCAATCGCCCTGGTGGCCGCTGCGCGAGGGCATCCGCTCCCGGGCCAAGGCCTCCCAGGACAAGCCGACCCCGGCCAGCGAATTCGCCGCCGGCTTGCTCAAGGCGGTGCAGCAGGACAATCCGCCACGCCTGGTACGGCTGGGCAATGGCAGCCGCGCCCTGCCGCTGCTGGCCAACCTGCTGCCCAAGGGTCTGCTGGAGAAGGGACTGATGAAGCGCTTCGGCCTGAGCGCCAGGCTCTGACCCCTACGCACGCAAGCCATCCAGGGTGTACCGCGTGCCTCCCGTAGGAGCCGGCTTGCCGGCGAAGAGGCCCGCGAGCCAAGTGCAAATCTTGCGACCACCTTCGCTGGCAAGCCAGCTCCTACCGCGGTGGCGCAGTGCGCCTTTGTTCATTCGCCAATCAAGGATCTGCCCCATTGAAATATCGTAGTGCGCTGACGTTGACCCTGTTCGCCTTGCTGCTGGGCTGCCATGCCTCGTCACCGGACGAAAAACTCAATGCCACCCTGCCGGAGCTGAGCCTGGAACAGATCCTGCCCAAGGTCGAGGCCAACCCGTACTGCTCGCCGGAGATGGACAGCGAACGGCTGGTCGGCCTCGGCATCCGCCTGATGAATGAGGACGAGGTGCTGCATGGCGCAAGCCGTACCTTGCTGGCGAGCAAGGCCATACAAATGGCCCGCGGCTGCCTGATCATGGCCGCCCCCCGCGATACCATGAGCCTGTGCATCCTGGGCGGGATTGTCGGCTCCAGGCAGAAGGACTATGACAAAAGCGAAGCCTTCAACTACATCGCTTACGCCGCCCAGCACAATGAATCCTGCGCGGAAGCGGGCCTGTACGACATCTACAACCTTGGCAAGTTGGACCAGCCGGCGAACAAGGCATTGGCCATGGCCTGGCTGGAACGCGCCGCTCGGCACGGCGACGAGGACTCGCAACAAGAGATGCTGCGCAGCAGCGAACAGGACAATTTGCCACTGGCCTACGCCTGGGCCCGAACCCTCGATGACGCCCAAAGGCTCGAAGCGCTGAAACGCAAGATGAGCCCTCAGCAAACAGCTGAAGGCGAACAGCACTACACCCGGCTACTCAGCCAGCTCCCCTCCAAACAGGATCTTGAGCAGGCGCTGCGCCAGAACGTCATCCTCCTGGGCACAGGGGATATCTACTACGACTACCCGGAAGTGTTCGCGGGCATGTCCGCTGAGCAACAGCATGCTTTCGTCGCCCAGTTGGTGGACATGCAGGACCGCTACCCGAAGTTCCACACCCGCGGCCAACTGGTGGCCTACGCCTTGATTTCCCGCCTGGTGCAAAGCACCGGGCCGGCCGTGGACCTGTGGCAAGACCCGGCGCTGCAGGCCGTGCTGGAGGACGATGACCTGAGCGTGGAAGACAGCGTGGCCAAGGCCAAAATCCTCCTGGCCAAGCGCACGCCATAACTGGAGCGGCAGGCGCAACTGCTTTTGCAGCCGCAGCCAGACAGCTGCTGCGGTTTCGGTTGTGCGTCCTCTCAAACCCAGTAGAATCCGCGGTCTTGAGCGCCCGCGCTCAAGCAGCATGGAATCGCTGGCGCCGACACCCAAGCACGGAACTGCTCACGCTCCCCTCCTTTGCCGTCCCTGCCTGATTTCATGCGCGTCTTTTTTCATTCGCCGATCAGGGAATATCCATTGAAATTGTTCAACGCGCTGCCACTGGCATTGGCTGTCTTGCTGGCGGCTTGCGCCTCCACGCCTGCGCAAAACACCGAACCGAAACGCCCCGAACTCAATGACACCCTGCCCAAGCTGACGCTGGACAGCGTCTTGCCCAAGGTCAGCGCCAACGAGTACTGCAACCCGTCCATGGACGCGGATGTGCTGTACGGCGCCGGTTACAAGCTGAACGAGATCGAGGACTACGCGAACGCCAAGGGCTGCTTCGCCATGGCCGCGCCGCACTACACCCGGGCCTTCTGCTACCTGTCCACCACCACCGACCAGGAAACGGACAAGCCCAAGGCCGAGCGCGACCGCGAGTCCTTCAACTACATCGCCTACTCGGCGTCACAGAACGACTGGTGCGCCGAGTACGGCATGTACGCCACCTACTGGTTCGGCGACAAGGACATTCCCAAGGACCGGGACCTGGCCCTGCGCTGGCTGGAACGCTCGGCACTGCACGGCAACCCGGAACCGCAGCAGAGCCTGGCCGACGCCGCCGAAGAATCCGGCGATCAGGTGAAGGCCTATGCCTGGCTGAAGATCATCGACAACACCGAGGACACCAGCCAGCTGGATGCCCTTAAAGGCAAGATGAGCCCCGAGCAGCTGGCCGAAGGCGAACAGCGCTTTGCCGACCTCAAGAAGCGCGTAACCAGCAAGCAGGTGATGTACGACGAAGCGCGGGATGAGGAGGTGGCGATTTTCTCGGCCGAGATCCATTTCGATCTCCCCGACCTGTTCCAGGGCATGACCACGGCCGAGCGCCAGGCCTTTGTCAAGGCGGCCATCGCCAAGGCCCGGGACAGCGGCCAGTTCAAGCTGCATTACGCGGTGACCCAGTACATCATCGTCTCGCGCCTGGCCCAGCAGCGTTACCCCGGTGTCGACGTGCTGCAGAACCCGAAGCTGGTAGCGGTCATCAACCACGTCGACGACGGCCTGGAAGCTGCGGCGAAGAAGTCCCAGGCGATCATGGACAAAAGCTACAAATAACCGCCCCCTGTAGGAGCCGGCTTGCCGGCGAAGAGGCCCGCAAGCCTTGCATCGCCCTTGCCGGCGCCTTCGCTGGCAAGCCAGCTCCTACAGCAGTCAGATAGACCGTGCAGTTCCCTGTAGGAGCCGGCTTGCCGGCGAAGAGGCCCGCGAGCCTTGCATCGCCCATGCCGGCGCCTTCGCTGGCAAGCCAGCTCCTACAGAGGGTGGCGCCTACAAAGGCTCTGGGTTGACGATGACGGTGCAGGTGATGCCCGCCGCCAGCAGCACGCCTTCCGGCACTTCATCGATGTGGATGCGCACCGGTACGCGCTGGGCCAGGCGCACCCAGTTGAAGGTCGGATTGACGTCGGCGATCAGTTCGCGGCTTTCCGGGTTGTCGCGGTCGTAGATGCCCCGGGAAATGCTTTCCACATGGCCCTTGAGCACTTCGCCGCTCATCAGTTGCATGTCGGCCTTATCCCCGACGCGCACGTGGGGCAGCTTGGTTTCCTCGAAGAAGCCGTAGACCCAGAACGAGTTCATGTCGACCACCGCCATTTTCGGCTCGCCGATGCGCGCGTAGTCGCCACGGTGCACGTTGAGGTTGGTGACATAGCCGTCCACCGCCGCCCGCACCTGGGTGCGCGCAAGGTTGAGTTGCGCCGCTTCCAGCTGGGCCTGGGCGTGCTGGTAGTCGGCCAGGGCCGAGTCGGCGATGTTGCCGGCGTCGTCGCGGTTTTCCTTGGAGATCACCAGGTTGTCCAGGTCGGCGCGGCGCCGGGCATTGACCTTGCGCATCTCCCAGGTGGCCTTCTTCGACGCCACCAGCGCTTGCGCCTGCTTGACCGCGATCTGGTAGTGCTCGGGGTCGATCTGCATCAGCAGGTCGCCCTTGTGCACCAGTTGGTTGTCCTTGACCGGCACGTCCACCACTTCGCCGGTGACGTCGGCGGCGACGTTGATGATGTCCGCGCGCACCCGGCCGTCACGGGTCCAGGGGGTGTACATGTAGTGCTCCCACAGGGTTCGGCCGATCCACAGGGCCAGGGCCAGCACGAGCAGGGTGGCGAGCAGGCTGAAAAACTTTTTCATTGCGGGGGTCTCAACGGTAGACAGTGAGCGCCATGGCGCCGAACAGACAGCAGAACAGGCTCAGGCGCAGCAGCGCCGGGTGCCAGAAGAAGCGATACAGGTCATAGCCGGAGATGAACCGGTCCAGGGCCCAGGCCAGGGCCGCGGCGATGAAGAACATCAGGGTCATGGTGGGCATGTAAACGCCGTGGAAGGCGATTTCACGAGGCATGGTCAAGTCCTTGGGGTGCAGGCGCCGTTGGTTTGGCCACGGCATAGGCCGCCAGCGGCGATTGCGGGTCGAGCAATGAAGTACGGATGAAGTGCAGGTAGCTCTTGACCCGGCGCAGGGCCGAGGTGTCGAAGTGCGGGGCAAAGGGCTCGTCGGTGGCCTGGACCCGGCTGATGGCGTGGTCCACGGCGATCAGGCCGCGCTCCAGGTTGCTCTGGCTGGGCTGCAGGAACAGCCGCACCAGGGAGCGGCCCATGACCCGGATCGCCTGGCGCCAGGGCTGGGATTCGGCATAGGCCGGGTGCACCGGGAGGATGGCCTGTTCCTTGCGCAGCTCGATGATGGCGTGGCCGACTTCCAGCACCACGAACATCCAGCGCAGCAGTTCGCTCTGCACCTTGGGCTGGCCCACCGCCAGGCCGTAAGCCTGGTGCAGCAGGTCACGGGTGCGGCTTTCGAAGCTCGATGCCAGGCCCTTGAGCTTGCCGCTGATGGCGTACACCACCTGGCCGCGCAGGTCCTGCTCCAGGCGCCGCCACAGCCAGCGGCTGTTGGGCGGCAGGATGATAGCCCCCGCCGCGGCGCAGACCAGCATGCCCATGACCATGGCGATGTAGTCGTTGATGAAGGCGTAGGGGTTGTAGACGGTCAGGTTGTCCGGCACCGAACCGGTGCTGAAGAAGATCAGCAAGCCCAGGCCGACCCCGGCGTACTTGGGCCTGGACGCGAGGAACGAACCGAGCACGATCACCGGCGCCAGCATCAGGCACAGCAGCGGGAAGCCGTCGATCCAGGGGAACACGAAGAACATTTCGACGAAGCCCACCAGGGCGCCAATGAAAGTCCCGCAGGCCATCTGGAAGGCCATGCGCTTGGGGTTCGGCGTAGCCGCCGAAAGGCCGATGGTGGCGGCGGCGATCAGGGTCATGGTGGCGCCGCTGGGCCAGGCCGTGGCCACCCAGTAGCTGCCCAGCACCACCAGCACGAAGGCCGCGCGGATGCCCGAGGCGGCGCAGGCCAGCCAGTTGGTCTGCGGCGTGTAGGGCTCGTCCCAGCGCTCGCGCTCGTGGCGGTGGTCGGCCAGGGACGCGTGGGTCTGGGCGTAGCTGTGCATCTCGTCGACAAAGCGGTAGAGCAGCTCATAGGCCGTGTGGAAATCCAACTGCTCGGCGTCGCTCGGGCCACTCTCCTGGAAGGCCGCGCGCAGGCTGCGCACCCGCGCCGGCAGCTCGGCCTTGTAGGCCGCCAGGGCCGTGGCCAGGCGTGCCGCATCGGGGCTGGTCAGGGCCCGGCCAGAGAAACCGTCCAGCAGTTCCGCCAGGTCATAAAGCCCTGGTTTGATCGCCGCCACCACGTGATCGGCGCCGCTGCCGCGCAGGCGTTCGAGCAACTGGTGCAAGGCGTTGAAGCGCGTGGTGATGCCCATGAACTCGCTGTTCAGGCGGCTCAGGCGACCGTTGCGCCGACGCATGTGCGGGTCTTCGAACACGGTGACGCTGCGCAACCCTTCCAGGCCCACGGCCTCGGCGATGAAGCGCACGTTGCTGCTTTCGAAGCTGTCGCGCTGGCTGCGCCCGCGCAGGCCGTCGGTAACGAACAGGGCGAACACCCCGAAGCGCTGGTACAGGGCGTTGCGCATGGCGGCGCTGGCGGTCTGCGGCAGGATCGCGGCGCTGACCAGGGTCGAGCAGAGAATCCCCAGGGAGATCTCCAATACCCGCCACACCGCCGCCATGAAGGCCCCTTCGGGGTGAGCCAGGGCCGGCAGGCCAACCATGGCCGCGGTGTAGCCGGCGAGGACGAAACCGTAGGCGCGAAAGTTGCGGTAGCGCGCGGCACCGGCCGAGCAGATGCCAACCCAGATCGCCAGCGAGCCGAGGAACAGCTCGGTGTTCTGGGCGAACAGGGCGATCAGCGCCACCATCACCGCCGAGCCGGCCAGGGTGCCGAGAAAGCGGTAGAAGCTCTTGGCGAACACCTGGCCGCTCTGCGGCTGCATGACGATGAACACGGTGATCATCGCCGTGCGCGGTTGCGGCAACTCCAGGCGCATGGCCAGCCACAGGGTGAGGAACGCGGCGGCCAGGACCTTGAAGATATAGACCCAGGTCACGCCGTCGCTGCGCGCCCAGTCGAAGAAACCCCGGCGCCATTCAAGGGAGTACAGCCAGCGCAAAGGGGCGGGCAAGGAAGTCATGGGGGCCTGCTTCAATGGTCGAACACGGCCAGGGCCGCGGGGGTCTTGGGTGCCTCAAGGCGGTCTTGCGCGGGAACGTCGCGGCCGGCTTCCAGCCCGCCGCCCAGGGCCGTGACCAGGTCCGCCTGGACCGTCAGGCGTGCGGCCTGCACCTGCTGCTGCACCTGTTGCTGATGGAACAGCAGGCTCTGGGCGTTGAGCACATTCAGGTAGTCGGTCAGGCCGCGCTGGAAGGCCACGGTGGCGATGTCGTAGGTCTTCTGCGCCGCGGCCACCGACTCGGCGGCGAAGGCTTGCTGCTTGTCCATGGACTCGCGGCGGATCAACTGGTCGGAGATGCTTTTCAGTGCATCCACCAGGGTCTGGTTGTACCTGGCCACGGCCATGTCGTAGCCGGCCGAGGCTTCACCCAGCTCCGAGCGCAGGCGCCCGCCGTCGAAGATCGGCAGGCTGATGGCCGGGCCGACGTTGTAGTTGAGCTTCTTGCCGGTGAGGAACTCCAGGGCCCCACCGCCGGTGGCCATGAAGCCGATGCTGCCCACCAGGTCGACGTTGGGGTAGAAGCCGGCGTGAGCCACATCGATACCGCGAGCCTGGGCCGCCACTTGCCAGCGGCTGGCGACCACGTCCGGACGCTGGCCCAGCAGTTCGGCGGGCAGGGCCGAAGGCAGTTTCAGCGCGGCGCCCAGGGACAGGCTTGGCCGCTGCAATTGCGCACCCTCCCCCGGGCCCTTGCCGGCCAGGGCCGCCAGCTGGTTGCGGGTCAGGGCGATTTCTTCGTCCAGGGCGTCCAGCTGGCGATGGGTTTCCGGCAGCGGCGCCTCGGCCTGGCTGACTTCGAAATGGGTGCCGATGCCGCCGTCCAGGCGCCGTTGCGCCAGTTCGAGGATCTGTTGCTGCTGCTTGAGGGTGGCCGCGACGATATCGCGCTGGGCGAAGTGCAGGGACAGCTGGATATAGCTGCGCACCACATTGTTCACCAGTTCCAGCTGGGCCTGACGGGCTTCGGCCACGCTCATGTGGGCCAGGTCCACGGCACGCTCGGTGCTGTTGCTTTCCCGGCCCCAGAGGTCCAGGGCATAACTGAAACCCAGGGCGGCGTTGTTGTCCCAGGTGGTGCTGTTGGACAGGGCGCCGGGGCCGTAGAACTGATCGGTGGGCCAGTTGTGGCGCTTGAGGGTGGCGTCACCCTTGATCTGCAGCGACTCGGCCGACTCGGCGATGCCGGCCAGGGCCTTGGCCTGGCGGACCCGGGCGGCGGCCATGGCCAGGCTCGGGCTGCCTTGCACCGCAAGGCTGATCCAGCGGTCCAGTTGCGGGTCGCCATAGGCCTGCCACCACTGGGCGCTGGGCCAGTGGGCGTCCTGCGCGGCGCTCTTTATCGCCTCATCCGTGGCCAATGTATTAGCGGGAAGTGTCTTGCCCTGTGGGGCAATGCCTCCGGTTCCGATGCAGCCGCTGATTGCTAACGATAAAGCCCAAACACTGAGGGTCTTGAACCCTCTGCTGATGCGACGCGGCACTGCTGCGAATTCCTGAAGATCGGGGGGGAGTATTTCTCTCGTAGGAGCTGGCTTGCCGGCGCAGCGATACGCCTGCTACACCGCGTTGCGCGGATCGCCGGCCTGCCGGCTCCTAGGGATCGGCGCAATTCTAGGGGGCGGTCGTTGCGGCGATAAGCTGGGATTCCTGTGAATCTTTGTTACCGTAAACGCGATAATCCCTTGGTCGTATCCCTGTACGCCTGTAAAAACAGAAACTTCGTGTCACAATTTGCAATCTCCCTTGAGAGCACCCCATGGACACCTTGCAAAACATGCGCGCCTTCAGTTGTGTTGCCGAAGCCGGTAGTTTCACGGCCGCCGCGGTGCAGCTGGACACCACCACCGCCAACGTCTCGCGCGCCGTCTCCAATCTAGAGGCGCACCTGCAAACCCGCCTGCTCAACCGCACGACTCGCCGCATCGCCCTGACCGAGGCCGGCAAGCGCTACCTGCTGCGCTGCGAGCAGATCCTGGCCTATGTCGAAGAAGCCGAGGCCGAGGCCAGCGACGCCCACGCCCGCCCCGCCGGGCAGTTGAAAGTGCACACCATGACCGGCATCGGCCAGCACTTCGTGATCGACGCCATCGCCCGCTACCGCAAGACCCACCCGGACGTGACCTTCGACCTGACCATGGCCAACCGTGTGCCGGACCTCCTGGACGAGGGCTACGACGTGTCCATCGTCCTGGCCCGAGAGCTGCCGGATTCGGGGTTCGTCTCCCAGCGCCTGGGGATGACCTACAGCATCGTCTGCGCCTCGCCGGCCTATGTGAAAGCCAACGGCTGCCCGCAAAAGCCCAGCGATCTGCTGAACCATGCCTGCCTGCGCCTGGTGAGCCCGGTGATTCCCCTGGAGAAGTGGACCTTCGACGGCCCGGAAGGCCAGGAAATGGTCACCATCAACAGCTCGCCGTTCCTGGTGAACTCCGCCGATGCCATGAAGACTGCGATCATCAGCGGCATGGGGGTCGGGGTGTTGCCGGTATACGCGGCTATAGAGGGTTTGCGCACCGGCACCCTGGTGCGGGTGATGCCCAAGTACCGCTCCCAGGAGCTGAACCTGTACGCCATCTACCCGTCGCGCCAGTACCTGGACGCCAAGATCAAGACCTGGGTCGAATACCTGCGCGGCTCTCTGCCGGAGATCCTCACCGCGCACCAGACGGAACTGGCGGCCTATGAACTGAGCGGCAGCCTGACCGGCGCACGCCTGGCCACCTGACCACGGGGCTCCCCGCCCAGACCACCGTCCCACCTGTAGGAGCCGGCTTGCCGGCGAAGAGGCCCGCACGTCCTGTGCAAACCTGGATGCAGCCTTCGCTGGCAA
>NZ_JBWKQO010000007.1:172768-323172 GCF_059418825.1 Pseudomonas sp. GW821-FHT07F01 | reverse complement strand
AGCCAGCTCCTACACGATGTACGCCCCTCCCCCAAACGCCGGCCCATCCCCCGTAGGAGCCGGCTTGCCGGCGAAGAAGCCCGCACATCCTGTGCAAACCTGGATGCCGCCTTCGCTGGCAAGCCAGCTCCTACACGATGTACGCCCCTCCCCCAAACGCCGGCCCATCCCCCGTAGGAGCCGGCTTGCCGGCGAAGAGGCCCGCACGTCCTGTGCAAACCTGGATGCCGCCTTCGCTGGTAAGCCAGCTCCTACACATGCAGGCTCGTGGCGGGGTGCTTTGGTGGCGGCGGCAAAAATGTTAGCTTGCTTGGCATTCTCCCCGCCTGACGAGCCTTCGCGCGATGAAAAAGACTGTACTTGCCTTCAGCCGCATCACCCCCGAGATGACCGAACGCCTGCAACAGGATTTCGAGGTCATAGTGCCCAACCCCAAGCACGGGGACATCGCCGCGCAATTCAATGAAGCCCTGCCCCAGGCCCACGGCCTGATCGGTGTCGGCCGCAAGCTGGGCCGTGCGCAGCTGGAAAACGCCGCGCGCCTGGAAGTGGTGTCGAGCATCTCGGTGGGCTACGACAACTACGACCTGGCCTACTTCAACGAACGCGGGCTGATGCTCACCAACACCCCGGACGTGCTCACCGAAAGCACCGCCGACCTGGCCTTCGCCCTGCTCATGAGCAGCGCCCGCCGAGTGGCCGAGCTGGACGCCTGGACCAAGGCCGGGCAATGGCAGGCCAGCGTCGGCCCGGCGCTGTTCGGCTGCGACGTGCACGGCAAGACCCTGGGCATCGTCGGCATGGGCAACATTGGCGCGGCCATCGCCCGCCGTGGGCGCCTGGGCTTCGGCATGCCGATCCTCTACAGCGGCAACAGCCGCAAGGCGGCCCTGGAGCAGGAGCTGGGGGCGCAGTTTCGCAGCCTGGAGCAACTGCTGGCGGAGGCGGATTTCGTCTGCCTGGTGGTGCCGTTGAGCGAAAAGACCAAGCACCTGATCAGCCACCGCGAACTGGCGCTGATGAAGCCCAGTGCAATCCTGGTGAACATTTCCCGCGGGCCGGTGGTGGATGAACCGGCGCTGATCGAAGCCTTGCAGAAGGGCCAGATCCGTGGCGCCGGCCTGGATGTGTACGAGAAGGAACCGCTGGCGGAGTCGCCGCTGTTCCAGCTGAAGAACGCAGTGACCTTGCCGCACATTGGCTCGGCCACCCATGAAACCCGCGACGCCATGGCCGCGCGCGCCATGAGCAACCTGCGCAGTGCCCTGCTGGGTGAGCGGCCGCAGGACCTGGTCAACCCGCAGGTATGGAAGGGCTGACCACCCACGGCCTATCCCCTCTGTAGCCGCTGCCAAGCCTGCGAGGCTGCGAAAAGGTCCGCAGGACCTTCAGCGATAGCCCGGCAGAATCAGGTCGCCCGGTTTTGCGACGGCTGCGCCGCCGTTCGCAGCCTCGCAAGCTCGGCAGCGGCTACAGAGGCAGGCACAGCCTTGGGTTTACGGAACACCAGGACGTTGCCCAGCATCACCAGCACCAGCCCGGCCAGCGCCGGGGCGGTCCATTGGTAGCCTTCGACAAAGGCCGAGACGTTCAACGCCACTACCGGGAACAGCACGGTGCAGTAAGCCGCGCGCTCCGGGCCCATGCGCCCCACCAGGGTCAAGTAGGCGGTAAAGCCGATGACCGAGCCCGGAATCACCAGGTACAGCAATGAGCCGATGTAGCGGGTGCTCCACTCCACATCGAAGGCGATGCCCTGGAACAGGCAATACACCGCCAGCATCGTCGCGCCGTAGGCCATGCCCCAGGCATTGGTGGTCAACGGCTTGAGTCCGGCTTTTTGCTGCAGGCTGGACAGCATGTTGCCCGCCGAGAAGCACAAGGTGCCCAGCAGGGCCAAGCCCAGGCCCAGCAGGGTTTGCGGGCTGGCACTGTGGCCCACCAGCTCCGGCCAGAACAGCAGCCCCAGCCCCAGCAGCCCCAGGCCGCCGCCCAGCAGCACGTTGCGAGCGATCTTCTGGCCGAAGAACACCCGCGCATTCAGGGCGTTCCACAGGGTAGCGGTGGAAAACACCACCGCTACCAGGCCACTGGGAATCCATTGGCTGGCGTGCAAAAAGCACATGAAGTTGATGCAGAACAGGCACAGGCCCTGGGCCAGGCAGATCAGGTGACCACGACGGTTCATCGGCTGCAGCTTGCGGCTGAGCAGCAACAGGACGAACAGCACCAGGGCCGCCAGGGCGAAGCGATAGACGATGGACACCGGAATCGCCACCACCCCCAGTTGCAGTTTCAGGGCGATCCAGGTGGTGCCCCAGATCAGCACGGTCAACAGGTACAGCGATAGGTTCATGGCGCGACTCCTTTGTCAGGAGTGCAGTGTCACGCCCCGCCGGCCTTGCGCGCTTGCACAAACTTGCGCTTTTTATCCGCCCGGGGCTGGCAGCCCACGGGCTACGGAGTAGCATGCAGAACACCGGCAGCCGCACCCATGTTGACGCCCCACCATGCACGCACTGGATACCCTGCAAGTCTTCCAAGCCCTGAACCGCTCGCCCAATGCTCGCCTGGAGCACAGCGCCGAGCTCGGTGACGGCTTGTCCGCAGCCTTGTGGAGCAACCATCACGACGCCCAGGAGTACGAGGCCCCCAGCCATCACACCCTGTCCTGCTACCTGGCCGGCGGCACCGGCACCTTCCGCCGCGACCAGCCGGGCAGCAAGGGCGGCCCGGGCAAGTTGTGCATCCTGCCCGCCGAGCACCAGTCGGCCTGGGTGATCAACGGTGATATTCGCCTGGCCCATCTGTACTTCAGCCCGGAGCAGTTCGCCCTGGGCTGCGTCACCCTGCTGGATCGCGAGCCCCGGGAACTGCAACTGCGCGAAAGCACCTTTCTCGACGACCCCGAGCAGACCCAGCGCTTTGCGCAGTTGGTCCGCCTGAACTGGGACGAACCCGGCGAGCGCCTGCTGACCAGCAGCCTGGCCCACGAGATGCTCAGCCATGCCCTGCTCAATCAAGTGGGCCAGCGCCAGGGGGCCCGGCTCAAGGGCGGGCTGGCCGCACACCAGCGACGGCTGCTGGTGGACTACATCGACAGCCAGCTGGACGCGCCCCTGAGCCTGGGCCAGCTGGCGGGGTTGTGCGCCCTCTCCGAATACCACTTCGCCCGCATGTTCCGTGCAAGCTTCGGCCTGCCGCCCCACCAATACCTGCTAGCCCGACGCCTGAGCCGGGCCCGGCACCTGCTGCGCACCACCGCCCAGCCTCTGGGCGACATTGCACTGGCCTGTGGTTTTGCCAGTGCCAGCCACTTCAGCAATCGCTTCCGGCACGCCCTGGGGGGCACGCCGGGAGACTACCGCCTGGCGTTCCTGCGCTGAGGCCAGGGTTACCCAAAACCCGCCTCTGCATGCTCCTTCTTATGCCAAAGCCCAGGCTGACACGCCTGAGTCAGTGAACGGTTAAAGTTCCTTACTTAAATAAGACAATTCTTACAAGCCAATTAAAAACCCCCTACATATCTCTCTCAGAAAGATCACGCCCGGCAAGTTCTTATATGACACTCAAGAACATAACCAGGTAATTATTTTAATATTTTATTTATCACTTCATTCATGGAGCTGATGATTATTGTTTAAGCCCAGCTTCAACTTAGTCTTCGAACCTTGAGTGCCAGGCATTCCATAAATACCCACCCCCTTACAGGAGCCAATTACCTGAAATACCCGGCAGACTCTTGCCCACAACAATTGACACACAACTTTCACCACACCCCTGAGGCAATCCAACCTTCAACCATTGGGTCCTTGAACAAACCAGCAACAACTAAGCCGTTAATCGCCTTACTCCAAAACAACAAAAACAGAGGACGATGAAATGCTTTCACAAAGTTTGCCACGGCAATGGGTCAGACACTCGCCCCTGCTGTGTGCCTCGATACTGGCCATTCCGGTAAAAGCCGAACTGCTCGAGGACAGCAGCGCACGCCTGGAACTGCGCAACTACTACTTCAATCGGGACTACCGCGAAGGCACTGCCCCTACCCGTGAAGAATGGGCGCAAGGTTTCCTCTTGCGCCTGGATTCGGGGTTCACCGAAGGCAGCCTCGGCGTCGGTGCCGACGCCATCGGCATGCTCGGGATCAAGCTGGATTCCGCTCCTGGCCGGACCGGCACCGGGCTGTTGAAGGTGGCACGCAATGGCCGGGCAGAGGATGACTATTCGAAACTGGCCCTGGCCGGCAAGCTCAAGACCAGCAAGACCCTGTTCAAGTTCGGAACCCTGGTACCGCCGGTACTGCCGACACTCAGACCCAATGACGGCCGCCTGTTTGCGCAGATGTTCGAAGGCGGGCTGCTGACCTCCAATGAAATCGAAGACCTGGAGTTTACCGCCGGGCGTCTGAGCCGGGTCCTGCAGCGCAACGCCACGCAGTACACACCGCTGACCCTGAGCCCCTTGAACCGGCGCTTCGAGAAACTGGGGGCCACCGCGGAACACTTCGACATGGCGGGCCTCGACTATCGGTTCCGCAAGCAATGGCTGGCTCGCGTGCATGTCGCCCAGCTGCAGGATATCTACCGCCAGCAGGTCTTCACCCTGGTCAACAAGAGCCCCTGGGGAGCGGGGACGTTCAGCAGCGATCTGCGCTTGAGCCTGATGAACGACTATGGCAATGCCAAAGGCGGCAAGATCGACAACCGCGCCCTGCAGGGGTTGCTCGGCTATGCCTATAAAGGCCACAGCCTTGGCCTGACTTATCAGCGAATGTTGGGGGACACCGGTTATGCCAACATCCTGGGTACCGATGCCAACTTGATCAACTTATCCGTACTGGGTGACTTCGCCAATGCCAAGGAGCGCTCCTGGGCACTTCGTTATGGCTATGACTTTGCCAACCTGGGCTTGCCGGGCCTGACTATCAATAGCCGCTATATATCCGGCAGCCATGCCGAGATAACCGGCAGCCAAAGAATTGGCAAGTCATGGGAGCTGGATAATGAATTGCGTTATGTCGTGCAACAAGGCCCGCTGAAGAACTTAAGTGTACGCCTGCGCAGTGCGCTCTATCGCTCCAACTACGCCAAGAACTTCATTCGCGACACTGATGATACGCGACTGATGTTCAACTACACCTGGAATATCAAGTAAGCAGACCACCAGAACCGATGTAACGGATCAAATGCCTAGAGGACTATCTCCATGCAACGTCTATTATCGAAAAGTTTGGCCAGCCTGTTGTTTTTAAGCCTGTTCAACCCGGTCGCGGCGAAACAGCCCCTGCAAGCGCAAAGCGTCCCGGAGTTCCGACCGGGTTACTTGATCGGTTATCTGAAACAGCAGGATCTGCCCGACAGTCTGTCGCTGTTGCCGCCCCCTCCTGCGGTGGGGACCCCAGCCTTCGCTCTGGACCAGAGCATGGCCGAGAAAAACCAGGCCTTGCGGGGCAGCAAACGCTGGGAGTTGGCCGTCAGCGATGCCAACCTGAAGTTCCCTGCCGCCGCGCAGACATTCTCCTGTGCCCTGAATGCCCCGATCAGCGAACAGCTGACACCTACGCTGTACAGAGTCCTGCGGCGGACCCTGGCCGACGCCGGGCTGGCCACCTACAGCGCAAAGAAGCGCTACCAGCGCACCCGGCCCTTCGTCTACAACCAGCAACCCAGCTGCACCCCGGAAGACGAGGCGAAACTGGCCGCAGATGGTTCCTACCCATCGGGCCACAGCGCAATCGGCTGGGCCTGGGCGCTGTTGCTGAGCGAACTGTCCCCCGAGCACGGCAATGCGCTCTGGGCCCGCGGCCGGGCCTACTCGCAAAGCCGCATGGTGTGCAACGTGCACTGGTACAGCGATATCCGTGAAGGCCGTGAAATAGGCGCGACCACCGTGGCACGCTTGCACGCCGACCCGACCTTCCAGGCCGATTTCGCCGTCGCCCGGCAAGAGTTGCTGGCCGTTCGGGCCCAGGGCCTGACCGCCGGCGCTGACTGTGCAGCGCAAGCGCAGGCCCTGGCACTTGACGCCGACTAGGGTGCCAGGGTGAGAACCTTGAAGGTATTGGCATGAAACAGCGGGTCCGGCTTGGGTTCAGCCGGGCTCGCGGCCGGTTGGGTGAAGTCCATTGCCGCCAGGTAGACCCGCCGGGTACGCGGGTCGAACGCCATGTTGTAGGCCATGGGCTGGGTGCTGACGCTACCCAGGAGCTGGTAGCGGTCGGCATCGAGCTGGGCGACGACGCTGAGGTTGGCGTCCACCCCGCTGGCGATCAGCAAGCGCTGGGCCTGCGGGTCGTAGGCCAGGGCGTTGACGTCCCGGGTGATCGGCAGGCTGGCCTTCAGCGCACCGTTGTCGCGGTCGAGCACCAGCAGCACTGGCCGCTCACCACGGCAAGCGACGAACAACCGCCCCCGTTGTTCATCCTGGGCCAGGGCACTGGGCCGCGGGCAGTCGGGATACTGCCAGCGGTCCAGGACCTTGAAACTGCTGGAGGACAACCGCGCGACGATGCCCTCATCGCGCATCGGCAGAAAGAAACTGCCATCGCCCTTGAGCAGCAACGGGTCGATCTTCTTCACCGCCAGCTCATGGGCGGCGGTGATGCGCTCTTCTTTGGGATCGAAGACGAACAGGGTGGAACGGTCGGCCCGGCGCCCGCTGACAATGATCACCTGCCCGGTGTGCGGCTCGTACACCGCGCTGTTGAGGTTGCTCTGGGTCACGGTGATGCGCTTGAGCGGCTTGAATGTGGATAACTCCACCACCCCCAGGCTGCCGTCGGTGTTGAGCACCAGCAGGCGGTCCAGCTCCGGTACCAACACCACACCATTGGCGCCCCGGGACTGTTCGAGGGTGCGCACCGGGCGCTGCTTGTCCACATCGAACACGCTCAGGCCGTTTTCCCGGCGGGCCAGGAACAGGTAGGGCCGGGTCGGGTCCAGGGCGATGAAGCCCCAACTGCTGCCGGAACCCGGCAGCTGCACTTGCTGTTCGCGGTGGTACAGGCGCTCATCCGCCGGCGCGGCCGCCTGGGCCATGCCACAGAACGCCAGGAGCACACTCAGGGCCAGGGCTTTCATCAGAACTCCAGGGTGCTGGAGAGCGACACTTGGCGAGCGTCCCCCAGGGACACGAAGTACTTGCTCACCGAGGAGGTGTAGTAGGTCTTGTCGAACAGGTTCTTCACGTTGAGCTGAAACTTGACCTTCTGCCCTTCGACCTTGGTGTCGTAGGTGGCGAAGGCATCGGCCACGGTGTAGCCCGGCAGGTCGAAGCTGTTGGGCGCATCCCCGGCGCGCTCACCGACATAACGGGCACCGGCGCCGACCCGCAGGCGGTCACCGCCGATCAGGCTGCCGAAGTCGTAGACGGCCGACAGCGAGCCGGTGTTCTTGGCCACGTTCTGCAGTTGCTTGCCCTTGTACTGGGTGTCCTTGGTCACTTCGGCGTCGGTGTAGGCGTAGCTGCCGATCAGGCTCCACTGGTCGGTGAGCTGCCCGGTCAGGTCCAGCTCCAGGCCCTGGGAATGCACTTCACCGGCCACGCTGGTGACAGTCTCGGAGGCCGTGGCGGTGGTCACCAGCACGTTGCGCTTGGTGATGTCGAACAACGCCGCACTGGCGGTGATGCGCCCTGGAATGTCGAGCTTGGCCCCCAGTTCCCAGGACTTGGCTTCTTCCGGTGCGATGGAGCCGTCCAGCACCACGCTGCCGCCGGCCAGCTGGGCAATGCTGGAGTTGGGTTTGAACGACTCGGTGTAGCTGCCGTAGAACGACAGCTGGTCGGTGTAGCGGTACACCAGGCCGGCGCGGGGCACGAACTTCTGCCCGTTGCTGTCGGTATTGGCGTGGAACGGCCGGCCCTTGCCCGCGTACTGGTCGTATTCCTGGAAACGCCCGCCGCCCACCAGGATCCATTGGTCGGTGAGGTGGATGGCATCCTGGAAGAACAGCGAGTCACTGCGCAGCAGGTCGGTCTGGTCGCTGTCCGGGGCGCTGACGTTGGTCCCCGCCACTTGCTGGCCGTACACCGGGTTGAGGTAGTTGAAACTGGTGTTCTTGCCGCGGATCAGGTCGGCGCGGTAGATCTTGCGGTACTCGTCGTCCAGGCCGAACACCAGGTCGTGCTGCATCCCGCCCAGTTGCACCTTGCCTTCCAGGCTGACGGTGGCATAGCGGTCGGTGGTCAGGGCATTCTTGGTACCGTCCATGGTCCGGGTCAGGGTGCCGTTGGCGTTCACCGCAGTCAGGCGCACCTGGCTGGCGTCGTAGGTTTCACGGTTCCAGCTGTAGCCGAAGTGGGCCTTCCAGTCGTCGCTGAGCTCGTGATCGACCTCGAAACGATACAGATCCGAACGCCCTTCCATGTTGTTGAATGGCTCGTCCAGGCGCCGGGTGGCCGGGATGTCCAGCGGGTGGTTGGTCTTGGGGTCGATGGCCGTGCCGCGGTCGAACGGGGTCAGGAATTCGCGATGCTCATAGGCCAGCAGCACCTTGGTGCGCTCGCCGTACCAGGCCAGGGACGGCGCCACCAGGGATTCGCGGTGGGTGCCGAAGTTGCGCCAGTAGTCTTCGTCTTCGTGGTCCACGACCAGCCGGTAGGCCAGCCCGGAATCCCCCAGCGGCCCGGTGGTGTCCAGGCTGCCGCCGCTGCCGTTCTTGCCCGAGCCGTAGGTCGAGCCGCGCACGGTCAGGGCCGTGGACTGCTGCAACTCGGGTTTCTTGCTGACGATATTGATCACCCCGCCCGGGTCCTGGATGCCATAGAGCAGGGAAGACGGGCCCTTGATCACTTCCACGCGCTCGGCCGTGGCGTTCAGGGCACGGCCCTGCACCACCGGCATGCTGTCGCGCATGATCGAGCCGTTGCGGTTGTCGCCGAAGCCGCGCAGCAGCACCGCGTCCTGAGTGCCGCCCAGGGTGTTGGTCTGGGTGATGCCACTGACGTTCTTCAGGGCGTCATCCAGGTTGCGCGGGGTCTGGTCGCGCAGCACCTGGGCCGGGATCACGTTGATGATCTGCGGGATTTCCTGGTTCAGCGCCTGGGAGCGGGCCACCGAGGTGGTGGCCGGCGGCTGGTAGCTGGTGCTTTCGTCGACACCCTGGGTGGTGATGCTGGAAGTCCCCAGGTTCAGCCCGGCACCTTGGGGCAGGGGTTCGAGAACCAGGGTATGGGCGTCGCTGCGGCGATAGGTGAAACCGGAATTGCCCAAGAGACGCTGCAAGGCCTGCTCGGCACTGAGCTGGCCGGTGACGGCCGGGGCCTTGAGGTTGTAGGGCGCCTCGTCGGTGTAGACCACGCTGATCCCGGTGACCCGGGTGAAATCGCTCAGGGCCTGGGGTAGCGGCTTGGCCGCGATGGCGAAGTTGAACAGCGCACTGTGCTGCTCGCTGCCGGCCTGGGCCGCCAATGCCACGCTCAGGGGCAGCAGGGCCAACCCCGAAACCACCAGCGCCGAAGCGCCGAACCACCGTTTGACCGAACCGTTTACCGCCGAATTTGCCCTGGACTTCATGCTGGAGACTCGTGTGTAAAAGCACCGTGAATGCGAATTAGTCGCACTTTCAAGCACTACACGTATGTCGTAGGCAAAGACCTCAGCATTTTTTTGAAAATATTTTCAGGGCGGCGAAAACGCCCCCGCCCGATGCATCCCCTGTAGCCAGTGCCGCAGGCTGCGATCGGGCTGGGCGGCACTCCGACGAAGATCGAGGCGCTCGTGAGGCCGCAGGAGGTTTGACGGGAGACCGTCAAGCAAGGCCCTGCGGACCTTTTCGCAGCCTCGCAGGCTCGGCAGCGGCTACAGCGCTCGTTACAGGGATCGCTGGATGCGCCCGGCACTGGTGCTGGAGCCCACGGGCTTGCCCTGCTGGTCCATGTCCTTGAGGTAGTGCAGCATCGCCTCCAGGTCGCTGACCCCCAGGTCGCTGCGGTTCAGGCCGCTCTTGAACAGGCTGAAGCGGTCGCCGCCATCGGCCAGGAAGCCGTTCATCACCAGCCGGTAGTTCGCGCCGGCCTGCAGCGGCTTGCCGTTGAGGCGCACGCTGCCGGGGACGACACGGCTGTCCGGCGGGCGCTTGGGGTCCCAGCGATAGGTGAAGCCCTGGGACACTTGCAGGATGTTGGCATCGTCCGCGCCCTTCCATTGCTGGTTGAGCACCTGTTCGATCTGCCGGCCCGTGAGGTCGAAAGCGATCAGGTTGTTGTTGAACGGCTGCAAGGTCGCCAGTTGCCCGTAGTTGACCCGGGTCTGCCCGGGCTCCAGGGCCAGGTCGCTGCGAATGCCGCCGGTGTTCATGAAGGCGATCTGTGCGCCATTGGCCCGGCCGCCGGCCAGATGCGCGTCGGCAATCAGGTCACCGATGGGCATTTCCCCGGCCGCGTCGGCCCGCCGGGCAATCGGCGAGGCGGCAATCGCCCCCACCGGCTTGAGCAGCACCTGGTTGCTACGGGCCTCGACCTCCTGTTGCAACTGCGCCAGGGCCGGGTCCTGTGGATAACGGGCCGGATCGGCCAGCAGGTTGAGGGCCTGGATGCTCGCCACCCGGTGCTGGCCCGGGGTCACTTGCAGGGTCAGGTGGGTCAGCAGGTGGCCGTAGGAATTGCCCTGGGTCACCAGCAGCGGCCCGACCTTGCACAGGTAGCCCTGGTGCGAGTGGGCGCTGATCAGCACGTCCACCGCCGGGTCCAGGCGCTTGGCCACGTCGACGATATCGCCGCCGAGCTGCGAGCAGTCCTGCTTGTCGAACGGCTCCGGGGTCGAGCCGCCCTGGTGCACCACGGCGACGATGGCGTTGACACCCTGGGCATTGAGTTCGGGGATCAGCTTGTTGATGGATTCGGCTTCGTCGGCCACCTGCAAACCGCGCATGCCCTTGGCGCTGACCACCGAGGCCACGTCCCGCAGCACCGCACCGACAAAGGCCACCTTGACCCCGCGCACCTCTTCGATGCGGTAGGCCGGCAGCAACGGCTTGCCGGTGTCGCTGTCCAGCAGGTTGGCCGCCAGGTAGGGGAAGCCGCTGCCGGGGTAGTTCGGGCGGAACTGGCAGGCCTTGTCCGGCCGCGACGACTGGCAGCCGCCATTGAGCTGGCGCAGGAACTCGGCCTTGCCGTTGTCCAGTTCGTGATTGCCGATGGCGCTGAGTTTCATGCCCATCTGGCGCAGGGCGTCCAGGGTCGGCTCGTCGGCCCACATGGCCGACAGCGGCGGGCTGCCGCCCACCAGGTCGCCGGCGCCGATGAACAGCAGTTGCGGATCCTGCTGGCGCAGTTGGGCAAGCATGCCGCCCAGGGTAGCGATGCCGCCGGCCGCAAGCTTGCGCACGCCGCCCGGGGCCTGGGGGTCCTTGTAGCTGAAGGGGTTGGCTTGCAGGTAGCCGTGCAGATCGTTGATGGCGACGATGTTCACCGCCACCGGTTGCGGCGGTTCAGACAGCGAGCTGCAACCGGCCAGGGTGACCAGGGCCAGGGTCAGTGCCCCCAGCATCCGGGGCATGGGACGAAGACGGGACATGAAAGAAATCCTTGGTAGATCAGCGAAAAAAAGCCGCTGGCGCAGGCCGATCAGACAGAGAACAGCGCTGGGAACAGCGCCGGCTTCGCCGTCGATCGCAGCCCGTGCCCGCGGCAGCGGCAGCGGCTACAGGTCAGGTCATCAGGCAGGTTGCAGGCTGCCGTGGACCACCTGGGGTGCTGGCGGGGCCTTCAGCGCGGTGCCCATGCCGGCGCGCAGCAGCAGGATCTTCAGGTGGTCGGTGATGCGCTCGACCCGGTCCTGGAAGTGGTTGTGGAAGATCATGCTGCCCAGGGCAATGGCGATCCCCAGGGCCGTGGCATACAGCGCGGTGCCGATGCCCTTGGACACTTCGCCCGGGTCGCTGACGCCGGTCTCGGCCAGGGCCTTGAAGGTGTCGATGATCCCCAGGATGGTGCCCAAGAGGCCCAGCAAGGGCGCAGCGGTAACCACGGTTTCCAGCAGCCACAGGCCATGCATCAGCTTGCTGCGGGTGGCGATGTAGATCGACTCGCTGAGGTCTTCCAGGTCCTTGTGGCTGGCCAGCCCCTGCTTGTGGGCAAACAGCTCGGCGACCATTTCCAGGGGCAGGCTGTTGCGCTCGCGCAGCGGGGCGGGCAGATCGTCGACGCTGTGCATCTTCGGGTTGAGCACGGTCTCCAGTTTCTTCGCCTGGCGCAGGCTGAAGCTGAAGTAGATGCCCCGCTCCACCGCGATGAAGGCGGCAATCGCGGCAGCGCCGTACATGGTGTAGAAGGTGATGTCGTGCAGCAGATTCATGTCCATCGTCATTTCCTCTTGTGCCTGAATCGAATCAGAACGCAGCTTCCAGGGAGACCATCGCGGTGCGTTCTTCACCCACGTTGTAATAGGCGGTGCTTGGCGCCAGGCCATTGGTCCTTACCGAGTTGAAAGACACGGTGCGTACCGACGCCAGGTATTCCTTGTCGAACACGTTGAGCATCGAGAAGCGCAGGGTCGCGGACTTCAGCACCTTCTTGTCCACCGGCAGGTGGATACCGGCATTGAGGTCGAACACGGTGCGTCCGGAGATCTTCTCGTCGTTGGTCAGGTCGCCGTAGAAGGCGCCGACGTACTTGCCCACCACGTTGCCGTAGTAGAGCGAATCGTCGTAGCCCAGGCTCAGGTTGAACATGTTTTCCGGAACGTTGGTCAGCTGTTTGCCGGACGTCGGCAGCAGCACGTTCTTGTTGGTCAGGTCATCCATCTGCTCGGACTTGGTGTAGGTGTACGAGGCGTAGTAGTTGAAGTTGTGCGGCAAGCGGCCGCTCCACTCCAGCTCAAGGCCACGGTTCTTCACTTCGCCGACGTTGGCCACGACGTAGTCGCCATTGAGGTCGGTGGTGGAGATCTGCCGGTCCTTGAAGGTGATGTAGAACAGGGTCGCGCTCAGGGCCATGTTCTCCTCGCTGTAGCGCCAGCCCAGTTCCTGGTTCCAGCTCAGCTCGGGCTTCAGGCTGATGGAATCACCCTTGTTGTACAGCACGTAGTTGGGCGGCGTGCGCATGTTGCGGGTGACGTTGTAGAACGCCTGGTTGTTCGGGTCCACCTGGTACTTGGCGTTGAAGCTGGGCAGGAACTCGTGGTACTTGGCGTCGCGTTTTTCCGGCTTGTCGGTGAGGCTGCCCAGGTTGTTGCCATCGCGCTCAACGTACTGGTAGGCCAGGGCCCCGGTGAGGGTCAGGTCCGGGGTCGCCTGCCAGGTGTCCTGCACCCAGAGTTTCTGCGCCGGGGTCACGGTGTACTGGTGGCGGCCCTGGACCGTCGCGCCATTGCGGTCCACCAGTTGGTCGGAGCCGTTGTAGTCGCCCCAGACGTTTTCCGGAGCGCCGTTGCCCTTGATGCCGATGAAGGGCTGGGTCTGGCGCTGGCGGGCGCGCTCGTACCAGTAGCCGACGTCCAGGCTGTGCTCTTCGTTGAGGTCCCACTTGAGCTTGGTGGTCATGCCGGGGCGCCAGGTCTCGGTCCACGAAGGCCGGTAGTAGGTGCCGCTGGGCAGCCCGCTCAGGTCATAGTTGCCGGCCCGGCTGGAGGTGCTGGACAAGGTGGTGGCGGTCTGGCCGCTGAAGCTGCCGCCGTTGGACCAGACGTAGTACGGGTTGAAGGTCAGGCTCAGGTCGTCGCGCAGCTGGAAGCGCTGGGTCACCGAGGCGGTCACGCTTTCGAAGGGGTTGCGGTTGAGCTTGTAGGACTGGGACACGCTACCGTTCTTGAACACGGTGCTTTCCGAGTAGTCCAGGCGCCGGCCCTGGGTCTGGAACTGGGACTTGCTGACGCTGTTGTAGTTGTAGTTTTCCTGCAGGTTGTATTTGACGATGGCGTTGGTGGAGTTGCCGTTGCCGTCTTCGAACAGGGTGTTCCACTCGATCTTGTCGGCCCGCAGGGTGCCCTTGCCCTTCCACTTGTCACCTTCGGTATGGGACGCCGAGACCCAGGTCTTGAAGCCCCCAAGCTCGCCGGTGTTGAGGCGGGCAAAGGATTTGCGCAGGTTGTTGGAACCCACAGACTGCTTGACGAACACCCCGAAATCCTTGGTCGGGCGCACAGTCACCAGGCCGATGTTGCCACCGCTGGAACCGATGTGCGGGCCGTCGGCTTCGGACGAACCCTGGGTGACGAAGACTTCACTGAAGTTCTCCGGGTCGCCCATCAGGTTCGGGTAGATGCTGTAGTCCCCCGAGTCGTTGATCGGGAAACCGTCGGCGGAGAGCCCGACCTGGTCGGAGTTCATCCCGCGCATGGTGAAGTTGGTGCCGCTCAGGCCCGAGGCGTCGGTGCTGGAAACGTTGATCCCCGGGGTGTACTTGAGCTTGTCCACGGCGTTGGCGGTGGGGGCCATCTGATCCATGGCCTCCTTGGTCACGGTGGAGCGGCCCTTGGCGCTTTCTTCCTTGATCATGTGGCCGTTGCCCAGGGTCTGTTTACCGGCAACGTTCACCGAACCTACGTCCACGGTATCGTCGGCCAAAACCAGTGGCGCAAAACTGCCCAGGCCCGATGCCAGAAGCAGGGCATAAAGTTTATTGATTTTCACGGGTCAATCCCTTGCTTACAACTTTCGTTAATAGGTGATGGGTTTATTCCACGTTGTAACTAAAGGTCGCGGTAAAACGTTGCTTGTTCTTGCCGGAGAACGCGTCCGAGGGAAACGGCGAAACTTTCTCCACGCGGCGCAAACTGGTTTGCGCCGCGCGATTGAGCAACATGTTCGGCGCCTTGTTTTCGATGCCACTGTCGAGCACGTTGCCGGCCCGATCGACTTCCAGCCAGATCACCACATCGCCCTGGGGACGTTGCAGCGAGGCCTCGCGGCCGCTGGGGTATTGCTTGTGCTTTTCCAGTTCCTTGCGCAAAGCGGCGGTGTACAGACTTTCCTTGATTGCACTGCTGGGCGCCGCGGGCGCGGTGGCCGGAGCAGGTACGGGAGCCGGTGCGGCCACCGGTTTCGGCGCAGCGGCCACTGCGGGCTGCGGCGCGGTGGGGGCGTTCTGGGCCACGGCCGGGGCCGGCTTGGGTGGCGCAGGCTTGGCCACCATGGGCTTGGGCACCGGCGGCTTGGGCTTGACCACCGGCTTGGGTTTCGGCGGCTCGATCACCAGCGGTTCTTCCTCCGGCACCACCTGCGGCGGCTCGGGCTCGATGGGCAACGGCTCAGGCGGTGGCGGTGGTGGCTCGGCCGCCGCCAGCAGTTCGGCGGCATCGACCAGGGCGATTTCCACGGTGCTTTCGTCATACACCGGCTTGATCTGCAACTGCTGCAACTGGCTGGTATAGATCACCAGCAGCAACAGGCCAGCCGGCAGCAGGCACGCAAGCAACTTGCGAGTTCTATAGAGACTGAACATGGCGTCAGGACTTGCGTGTAGCGATGGAGACGGAAGAGAAGCCATTGCCCTTGAGCAAGTCCATCACCGAAACCAGGCGTTTAACTTCCACGCCCTGATCGCTGTTGATAATGATCACCAACTTTTCACTGCTGTCGTTCAACACTTTGAGTTGCGCCAGCAATGCACTTTCATCCAGGTCCTGGCCATCGAGTTGCAGGCGCTCTTGCAGACCCAGGGTAATCACTGCCTTGTTTTGCGGCTTCAACTGTTGCGCGGTACTGGCGACCGGCAACTGCGTCTTGATCCCTACGGCCGGGATCACGTTGAGGCTGATGAGTACGAAGAACACCAGCAGAAACATCATCACATCGATCATCGGAATGATCTCGATATGAGCTTTTTTCTTTTTAGCTACATCCCAGCTGCGCATCGTCTTGCTCCCGCTTCAGCTATCCCTCCCTTGTGAGAGCTGAATCACAACCCTCGCCGATCCTGACCATGTGCTCAGGAATGCGCAGATCATCCCCGTCTGATGTAACGGTTTGGTGACAGAACGGAGTGATAACGATGAATGTTCGGGAGCTCTGGGACGCGGTTCTCAGCGCAGGACGATGAACCTCCCGAGCACCCGATGCTGCTGGAAGCCGAGCACCGCCTGCAGTGAATCGAGGACCACCTGCGGGTCCTTGCTGGAGAAACTGCCACTGATGCGCCGCGCCGCCAGTTCATCGTTGAGCAGCAGGATACGCCCGGGGAAATAGCGCCGCAGGTCGTCCACCACCTCGGCCAGAGGCGCGTGGTAATAGTTCAGCCAGCCCTGGCGCCAGGCCAGTTGCGCCTCACTGTCGACAGCGTGCAGCGGGGCCGCAACGCCATGTCCGTAGGCCACTTGCTGCCCGGCGCCGAGCACCTGCTGCGCCGCGCCCTTGGCCGGCGTGACCCCCACCCGGCCGGACAGCACCGTGACCTGGGCCCCGCCCGGCTGCAGGCGCACTTCGAACTGGGTGCCCAGCACCCGCGCCTCCCCCTCTTGCGCGTCCACCACAAAGGGCTCGCCGGTGTGGCTGACGCTGAAGAAACCGGCGCCGCGACGCAGCTGCACATGCCGCTCGCCGCGGCTGAAATCCACGGCAATGGCGCTGTCGGCATCCAGGGTCACCTGGCTCTGGTCGGCCAGGATCAGGGTGCGCACCTGGCCCGGCGCGGAAACGTAGTCGGCCCCCAGGTCATCGACCCAGCGCCCGGGCTGCCAGCCGGCGCCCAGGGCCACCGCCAGCAATACACTGGCGGCCAGCGCCAGCCCCGCCGACCAGCGCCGCCGGGCCCGGCCCCTGGCAGCATCCATGGAACGCAGCAGGCCGTGCAGGGCAAAGGCGTCTTCATCGGCCAGGGTGCGCGCCGGCTGCTCGCTCAGCTCCCACACCACCTGGGCCTGGGCATAGGCCTCGATATGCGCGGGGTCGGCCTGCAACCACTGGCTGAAGGTGGCCTGGTCGCCACTGCTGGGCTGATCGTGGAGCAGGCTCAGCCAGGCCAGCGCGGCCTGCTCCTGAGCGGGCGTCGGGCAGATACTCGTGCGGTGGTTCACGGTGCATTCCTTGGCGTGCGCGTGCACGGGGCTTCCCGCAGGCTGGCCTTGCAGGCTTCGAGGGCGCGCATCATATGTTTTTCCACGGCGCTTTGGGACAAGCCCATGGCCTTGGCGATCTCGGCGTACTTGCGCCCGTGGATGCGGTTGAGCAGGAAGATCTGCCGGGTGCGCTGCGGCAGGCTGCGCAGGGCCGCTTCGACATGCCGCAAGTCTTTGCCGGCTTCCAGCGCCGCCAGGGGCTCGCTGCCCTGGTTGTCCTGCTGCTCTGGCAGCCAGCCTTCATTGACCCGCACTCGCGCGCCCTCGCTGCGCAGGTGGTCGATGGCGATATTGCCGGCGCAACGCAGCAGGTAGGTGCTGAGTTCCTCGACCTGCACCAGGGGCCGGCGCCAGAAGCGCAGGAACAGGTCCTGCACCAGGTCGGCGGCGGTAGCCCGGCAACCGACCCGGCGGCTGACCAGGGCCTCCATCTGCGAACGCTGGGACAGGAACACCTGGAGAAAATGCGCACGGCTGCCCTGCGGATCAGGGTGATCCCCCTCGGCAGGCTCCGGTGGCAGGGTGCTCATCATCGTCGGTCCGCTCAGAAGTGGGCCAGGGCCGCGACCGGGCTGGCCAGCAGGCTGGCCCCCGCCATCGTCAGCACCAGGCGCGGCCGATAGGGCAACAGCAGCACCAGCAGCAAGGCGCTGAACATCAGCACCGCGCACCACTGCACCAGCCCCAGGCTCCAGCCGGTGCCCTGCACTGCTGCTGCCAGCGACAGGCCCAGCAGCATCCAGCCGCCCAGACGCAGGCCGTGGCGGCGCAGGGCCGAAGGCTTGTGCCCGAGCAGCTCGCCGTGATGCCGGTCCAGGGACAGGCACAGGCCGGTAAAACCGGCATAACAGAGCAACAGCACCAGGAGCATTCAATTCACCTCGGTTTCAGGAGCCGGCGGGCGTTGCCGGGGCACCCGGGGCGTGGCTGTGGCGGCGGTCCCCGCGCGATGCAGCTTGCGCGCCGCCCAGGCCAGGAACAGGCCACTGCCCAGGCACGCCAGGTCGAAACTCGCCATGGCCCAGTCGCCCCGGACCATGAAGCCATCCATCAGGCTCGGGCTGGTGAGCACGCTGAGCACCGGCACCCCGGCGAACAGCAAGGCGCCAAGGCCCAGTTGTTCAACCCAGGCGCGACGGCCAGGGCGGACGCAGGCGTGCAACAGGCTCAGGCCCCAGGCCCAGAAGAAGCTGTTGACCTCCCAGTCGGCGCGTTCGGCGAAGCCTGCGGGCAACAGGCGGTTGGCCCAGAAGAACGCCGCCACCGCCAGCAGCAGCCCAGCCATGCTGGCGATGTTCAACACTTCCACCAGGCGCAGTTCGAAAGGCTGGGCGGCACTCTTGGCATGCTTGAGCTGGCGCTTGCCCAGCCAGATCACCAGCCCGGTGCCGATCATCGCGGTGCTGGCCAGCCCACAGAGGAAGTACAGCCAGCGCAACACCGGCCCGGCGAAGCGACCCATGTGCAAGCCATAGAAGCTGCCGCCGATGGCCAGCGGCAGGGATTGCTCGGCAGAGGCCTGCAACGGCTGGCCGGTCACGCCGTTGAACGCCACTTGGCTGCCGAAATCCCGGGCCACCCGGTCGGCTTCATGGCGAAACACCTGCACCGAGGCATTCAGGTCCCCCGGGTAACTGACTACCAGGCGCTGCGCATGGCCGCCCGACCAACGTTCCCGGGCCTGCTTCAGCATGGGTTCGAGGGGGGCCAGCGGGGCACTCTGCCCGGCGGCCGAGGCAGCGGCAGCAGCGGGCCGCAAGTCCTCGAAGAAGGCATCGGAATCCCCTTTGTAGGCCACCAGGATGCTCGCCGGCATGACCATGTACATGAAGATCACCAGGCTGCTGTAGGTGATCATCAGGTGAAACGGCAGCACCAGCACGCCCACCGCGTTGTGCCCGTCGAGCCAGGTGCGCTGGCCCTTGCGCGGGCGGAAGGTGAAGAAGTCCTTGAAGATTTTCTTGTGGGTGATGATGCCGCTGATCAGCGCCACGAACATCACCATGGCTGCCATCGTCGACAGCCATCGGCCCCAGGGATAGGGCATCTGCAGCTGGAAGTGGAAGCGGTAGAAGAACTCGCCGCCGCGGGTGTCGCGCACCTGCACTTCGCTGCCGGTGGCCGGGTCCAGCAGTTTCTCGGTGAAGGCACCGCGCTCGCCGGGTTTGCCGGGCGCCTGCCAGCCCACCGACAGGCTCGGCTGGCGGGCATCGGGCAGGCCGATGAACCAGCGTTGCGCGCCCTGGGCATGGCGTTCCAGGTAGCGTTGGGCCAGCCCCAGGCTGGCATCGGCATTCAGGACCCGGGCCGGCGCCTCCGGCTGCATCCAGTGGGTGATCTCATCCTTGAAGTAGGACAGGGTCCCGGTGAGGAAGATCGCAAACAGCAACCAGCCGAACAGCAGCCCGCTCCAGGTGTGCAGCCAGGCCATGGACTGGCGAAATCCTTCCTTCATAGCAGGGCCACCCAGTAGGCGCTGCCGGCGACCAGCGCCAGCACCAGGCTCGGCAGCAACAGACCCAGCCAGGCCTGCCAGGCACTGCGACAGGCAAAGCACCAGAGCACTGCCACCAGATAGAACAGGAAGGACGTCATCATTCCGCTGACCACGGCATCGGCCCTGGGCAGGGGCAGCAGCAAGGTCAGGCAGACACTGCCCAGCGCCGCCAGCAGATAGCCCCCCAGCACCGCGGCGAATACCCGCGAAGCCACCGCCAGACGATAGGAAGCGGAAAGACCGCCAGCCTTGCTTTTCATGTTTCGACCTTGACGCGAGGGGAGGTCCGGCACAGCACACAGGCGGCCGGGGGAAGTAGGCGGGCCAGTTTAATGATAAATATTCTCATATGCAAAAAGCAGCGACGAACCCGATGCAAACCCGTCGGTCCGGCCTGATTGCCGAATGCCATGTCGCCCCACTACAATGCGAACAATTCTTGTTCTCTTATGCGCCATCTCGGTGCAGGAGCGTCCGGCTTGTCCCACACCGCTACCGTCGAAGGCCTCTACCAGGCCCATCACAGCTGGTTGAACACCTGGTTGCGGCGCCGGCTCGGCTGCCCCCACAGCGCCGCAGACCTGGCCCAGGACACCTTCATCCGGGTACTCAGCGCCCGGGAAACACCGGCCCTGATCGAGCCCCGGGCGTTTCTCACCACCATCGCCAAGCGCGTGCTGTTCAACCACTACCGGCGCCAGGACCTGGAGCGGGCCTATCAGGAAACCCTGGCGCAGATGCCTGAACAGGTGGCGCCCTCCGAGGAAGAGCGGGCCATCATCCTGCAAACCCTGATGGATCTGGACAGCCTGCTCGACGGCCTGCCGCGGCCGGTCAAGCGAGCCTTTCTGCTGTGCCAGCTGGACGGCCTGACCTACGGCGAAATCGCCCGGGAGCTGAATATCTCCATCGCCACGGTCAAACGCCACCTGAACAAAGCGGCCATGCGCTGCTACTTCGCCCTGTGAGTGCCTCGATGAACCCACACCTCAATGGCCAGCCCGATTTCAGCAACCAGGTGGCCGAACAGGCCGTGCACTGGCTGATCGAAATGCAGGGCGGGCCCTTGAGCGCGCGCCAGCAACAGGCCTGGCAGCAATGGCACGATGCCCACAGCGAACATCAGCGGGCCTGGGAGCATATCCAGCGCGTCAACCAGCGCCTGCGTGGCCTGTCTTCGCCCCTGGCCCACGCCGCCCTGAACGCGCCGAAATCCGCCAGCCGGCGCCAGGCACTGAAGCTGCTGCTGATTCTCGGCGCCGGCTCGGCCGCCGCCTGGGGCCTGCGCGAACACAACCCGCTGCCGCCACTGCTGGCGGATTACCGCAGCCCCCTGGGGCAGCGGCGCAAACTGCAACTGAGCGACGGCAGCCAGTTGCAGCTCAATACCAGCAGCGCGGTGGATGTGCGCTTTGATGGCCAGCAACGGCTGATCCGCCTGCTGGAGGGCGAGATCATGCTCACCAGTGCCCAGGATGCCCGGCCGCTGCGGGTGCAGACCGCACAAGGGCAGGTAAGCCCGCAAGGCGCGCGGCTGAACCTGCGCCAATTCAAGGACTACACCCAACTGGCGGTGTTCTCCGGAACCGTCGGCGTGACGCCCCTGGACTACGCCACAACCCCGCCCCAGGTGGCGGCCGGGCAGCAACTGAATTTCACCGGCAACAGCTGGCAAGCTCCCCGGGCCCTGGATGCCGGCAGCGGCGCCTGGAGCGAAGGCATGCTGGTGGCAGCGCACATGCGCCTGGCGGACTTTCTCGACGAACTGGGGCGCTACCGCCGCGGCCAGCTCAACTGTGATGCGCAGGTGGCGGACCTGCTGATTTCCGGCAGCTACCCCCTGGATGACAGCGAGCGGATTCTCGACCTGCTGGAGATCAGCCTGCCGGTCAAGGTACGTCGCTTCACCCGCTATTGGGTCACCGTCCAGGCCCGCGCCTGACGGCACTCTGTCGCTGCTGCCGCGGGCTACAACCGGCTCCGCAGGGGACGCGCCCTTGACCCGTGCCGCACCCAAGCCCCCGCAAACCAATCGCCGCCCGCCCCGGCATCGAAAAAAAACCACCGCCCATGAGCCGTTTCCCCAGGTTCAAGTGACAGAGAAGGAAAGCCACCTTGATTCCCCCTTCTCAGGACCCACCTTCATGACCGAGCAACCCACCTGCCTCACGCCTCTGGCCCGTACCCTGCGCCACTTGCTGCTGGGGGCCAGCCTGAGCCTGGCCAGCCTGCCCCTGGTCCAGGCCGCCGAGGCCCAGGCCCAGAGTTATCACATCGCCCCGACCTCGCTGGAAAACGCCCTGAACCAGTTCGGCCGGCAAGCCGGGGTGCTGATCTCTTTCGGTTCACACGTCACCAATGGCGTGCAAAGCCGTGGCCTGCAAGGCCAGTACAGCCCGCAGGAAGGCCTGAACGTTCTGCTGCAAGGCACCGGCCTGCAAGCCCGGGCCGAGGGCAGCAATGCCTTCAGCCTGCAACCGGCCAGCCCCGAGGCCGCTGCGCAGCCGCTGCACCTGGGCGCCTCCAGCGTGGTCGGCGACTGGCTCGGCGATGCCCAGCAAAGCGATGTGTTCGAGCACCCAGGGGCCCGGGACGTGATCCGTCGCGAGGAGTTCGAACGCCAGGGCGCCACCCAGGCGCGGGACGTGCTCAATCGGATTCCCGGGGTCAACGCACCGGACAACAACGGCACCGGCAGCCACGACATGGCGCTGAACTTCGGCATCCGCGGCCTCAATCCGCGCCTGGCCTCGCGCTCCACGGTGCTGATGGACGGCATCCCGGTACCCTTCGCCCCCTACGGTCAGCCGCAACTGTCGTTTGCCCCCATCAGCATGGGCAACATGGATGCCGTGGACGTGGTGCGCGGTGGTGGCGCGGTGCGCTATGGCCCGCAGAACGTCGGCGGCATCGTCAACTTCGTGACCCGGGCAATTCCCGACGCGCCGACGGTCAAGGGCGGCTTCCAGACCGAAACCAGCCCCTCCTCCAGCCATGACGGCTTCAAGACCACCGGCAACCTGCTGGCCGGTGGCACCGCCGACAACGGGCTGGGCGGCGCCCTGCTGTACTCCGGCACCCGCGGCGGCGACTGGCGCGAACACAGCGACACGCAGATCGACGACCTGATCCTCAAGGGCAAGTACCAGCTCGATGAAGCCAACAGTTTCAATGCCATGGCCCAGTACTACGAAGGTGAGGCGGACATGCCCGGCGGCCTGAACGTGGCGGACTACAAGGCTGACCCGTACCAGTCGACCCGCCCCTACGACAAGTTCTGGGGCCGGCGCACGATGTTCAACGTCGGCTACCGCTACCAGGAAGACCGCCGCGAATTCACCGTCAACAGCTTCTTCACCAAGACCCTGCGCAGCGGTTACCTGGACCAGGGCAGCTTCCTCTCCCTGTCGCCTCGCGAATACTGGGTACGCGGCCTGGAAACCCGTTTCGCCCAAGGCTTCGACCTGGGGGACAGCAGCCACGAAGTGGGCGTCGGATACCGCTACATCAACGAAGCCGGTCATGAACTGCGCTATCGCACGCCGCTGACCGCCAACCAGCAACTGCCCACCAGCAACAGCCGCAATGACCGCGACACCCGTGGCGGCACCGAAGCCCATGCGTTCTTCGTCGATGACCGGATCGATATCGGCAAGTGGACCCTGACCCCGGGCATCCGCTATGAGATGATCGAGTCGCAGCAGAGCAACAACCTCACCCACGTCAAATACAAGGGTGACTACAACACCGCGCTGCCGGCGCTGAATGTGATGTACCACCTCAACGAGAGCTGGAACCTCTACGCCAACACCGAAGGTTCCTTCGGCAGCGTGCAATACAGCCAGATGCCCAACCGCGTGGCCAGTGGCGAGGTCAAGCCGGAGAAAGCCCGCACCTGGGAACTGGGCACCCGCTATGACGACGGCACCCTGCGGGCGGAGATCGGCGCTTTCCTGATCAACTTCGACAACCAGTACGACAGCAACCAGACCAACGACACGGTGATCGCCCGGGGCGAGACTCACCACCAGGGTATCGAGAGCAGCGTCAGCTACGCCCTGGATGGCCTGGCCCCGGCGCTGGCGGGCTTCGATGTCTACGCCACCTACGCCTATGTCGATGCCACCATTCGTGAAGACGGCCCGAACAAGGGCAACCGCGTGCCCTTCTCCTCCAAGCACAAGGGCACCCTGGGGGTGAGCTACACCGAAGGCCCGTGGAAGCTCAACCTCGACAGCAGCTACCAGAGCAGCCAGTTTGCCGACAATGCCAACACCCGTGCCGAAAGCGCCGATGGCAGCACCGGGCGCATCCCCGGCTACATGCTGTTCAGCACCCGCGCCGGGTATGACTTCGGCCCGCAACTGTCGGACCTGAACGTGGCGGTGGGGGTGAAGAACATCTTCAACCACCAGTACTTCACCCGTTCCTTCGACGACAACAACAAGGGCAAGTACGTAGGCGAGCCACGCACGCTCTATGTGCAGACCTCCGTGGCGTTCTGATTAATTTTCCCCAAAAAGCAAAACGGGCCTGCAATGCAGGCCCGTCCGGTTGGGGGGTGAAACTCGGCCGTCAGCTATTGAGTGCGGCCTGTTGGTTCTCCAGGAATTCTTCTTCGAGCAGGGCATCTGCCTCGCTGCCATCGGCTGTGGGCACCGCTGCCGCACGTTTGCCGCGCAATTTGCCGAACATGTGCTCCAGGGCACTTTCCAACTTGACGGTGGCGCCGTCGAGGGCCTGCTCCAGGGTGTCGGCCTTGTGGGTCACGGAAACCGGTTGGTGACCTTTCGGACGGGCTTCCAGCTGGCAGCGCATATCGTCCGGACCCGACTTGCCGCCGTTCTCGTCCCGCAGGTGGACCACTACCCGGGTCAGGTCTTCTTCGTAGCGTTCGAGCGTGCTTTCAACGGTGCTGCGCACCCACTCCTCCATCCGAAGGCTGCTTTGAATATGGTTATCGCTATGGACTTGGATTTGCATAGTTCTTCCCTTATTTCAGCTTGCTCGTAAGAGGGTCAAGGCAATGCGTATGAACCTGCATTTCGTGACCTCTTGATTACACAATTAGGCACGGCGACGAACATTTCAACCCCTTAAAAAAGATAAATATTCATACGCAAATAAAGCCGGACAAACCGCAAAGGCGCTGTTAAGGTCGGGAGTTAGCCCGCCCTATGCGTCAGTCAAAACCGCTCACAGCTGCCCCTCGCCCAGAGGGTGCAAGCCGCGAAAGATCTCCGCTTCCTCCACCAGCCAGTCATGCACCGCGCGTACGCCCGGATGGCTCAGTGCGCCCGGCGCATAGAGCAGCACGTAGCGTTTGTGGTTGGGCACCGCCAGGCCGAAAGGCACGATCAGGGTGCCACGCTCCAGTTCGTCATTGAGCAGGGTGCGCCGGGCAATCGCCACGCCCATGCCGGCAATCGCCGCCTCGATGGTCAGGTGGTTGCGATTGAAGGTATGGCCACGACGCACGTCCGCGCCCTCGAAGCCGATGGCATTGAGGTAGAACTCCCACTCGGCGTATTCATAGCTGCCGCGCCAGGCGGTGATGTCGTGCAACAGCGCAAAGTGCGCCAGGTCCGCCGGACCGTGCAGCGGCGGGCGCCCACGCAGCAGGCTCGGGGCGCACACCGGGAAGATCTGCTCGTCCAGCAACGCGGTGGACTGCAAGCCGGGGTAGCTACCGTCGTTCAGGTCGATGGCCAGGTCGAAGTCGCCCTCGTGCAGGGCCACGCTGCTGTCTTCGGCCACCAGCCGCAGCTGGATCTCCGGATAACGCTGCTGCAGGCGCGGCAGGCGCGGAGTCAGCCACTTGCCGAGAAACGACGGGATCGAGCGCAAGCGCAAGGTCCCCCCGATCATCCCCGCATCCAGGCGCCGCAGTTCCGCGTCGATGCTGCCGTAGGCCTCGCTCACCGTCAGCGCCAGCCGCTGGCCTTCGGCACTCAGTTCCACCCCCCGGGGCCGCCGGTGAAACAGGCGAAAACCCAGGCGTTCCTCCAATTGGCGGATCTGCTGGCTGACCGCCCCTGGCGTGATGTGCAGCTCTTCGGCACACCGGGTGAAAGACAGGTGCCGCGCGGCACAGGAAAACACATGCAGCCAGACATAGGTCTGGGCATGAAATTGTCGGCTCATCGTTTAGCCCTGCTAAAGGATCTCTTAGGAAGTTTCGTTGGTCAGTGCTGACCGAGGCGGGCAGTATCGCCGACATTGCGCTTGGCCTACAAAAAATGGCAGCGATCCACCTTCCATTGCTTGTAAGGCTTTAGCATGGCTATCAGTGTTTTCGATCTCTTCAAAGTCGGTATCGGCCCCTCCAGCTCCCACACCGTGGGCCCGATGCGCGCCGCCGCGACCTTCGCCCAGGCGCTGTTCGAGCAGGGCCTGCAAGACCAGGTGCAGCGGGTACAGATCCGTCTCTATGGTTCGCTGTCCGCCACCGGCGTCGGCCATGCCACCGACCGCGCCAGTGTCATGGGGCTGATGGGTGAATGGCCAGACAGCATCGACCCCACCAGCATCAACCCGCGCATCCAGCAGTTGCGCGACAGCGGCCAACTGCTGCTGGGCGGGCACAGCCCCATTGCCTTTGACTGGCAGCAGGACCTGCTCCTGCTGGACGAAAGCCTGCCCTACCACCCCAACGCCATGTCCCTGACCGCCTTTGGCGAGCAGGGCACGCTGCTGGAGCAGACCTACTACTCGGTGGGTGGCGGCTTCATCATCGAAGCGGCCCAGGTCGAGGCTGGTGCCGAAACCACCACCGGCGTCCAACTGCCCTACGACTTCAACAGTGCCGCTGAACTGCTGGCCCTGTGCAAGACCCATAAGCTGCGGGTCGGCGAACTGATGCTGGCCAATGAACGGGCCTGGCGCAGCGACGCCGAGATCCGCAGCGGCCTGCTGCACATCTGGTCGGTGATGCGCGAATGCGTGGAACAGGGCCTGCGCCACGAAGGCATCCTGCCCGGCGGCCTCGACGTACCCCGCCGCGCCGCCAAGCTGCACCGCAGCTTGCTGGAAATCGGCAAGCCGAATGTCATCACCTCGACCCTCTCGGCCATGGAGTGGGTCAACCTCTATGCCCTGGCCGTGAACGAGGAAAACGCCGCCGGCGGGCGCATGGTCACCGCGCCCACCAACGGCGCGGCGGGGATCATCCCGGCGGTGCTGCACTACTACATGAAGTTCAACCCGCAGGCCTGTGACGACGACATCCTCAACTTTTTCCTCGGTGCCGCCGCCGTGGGCATCCTGTGCAAGAAGAACGCCTCCATCTCCGGCGCCGAAGTCGGCTGCCAGGGCGAAGTGGGCTCGGCCTGCGCCATGGCTGCCGCCGGGCTGGCGGAGATCCTCGGGGCGACCCCGGAGCAACTGTGCAATGCCGCGGAAATCGGGCTGGAGCACAACCTCGGCCTGACCTGCGACCCCGTAGGCGGGCTGGTGCAGGTGCCCTGCATCGAACGCAACGCGATTGCCGCGGTGAAGGCGATCAACGCCACCCAGATGGCCCTGCGCGGCGACGGCAAGCACTTCATCTCCCTGGACCGGGTGATCCGCACCATGCGCGATACCGGCGCCGACATGCATGACAAATACAAAGAGACTTCACGGGGCGGCCTGGCGGTGAGCTGGGTGGAATGCTGAGGAGCCTTCCCTGACCGTCCGCACTACGTGAGCCCGAGCAAAAATAATAACGAGGCGATAACGATGACCGATGTACCGACACCTGCTGCCCAAAACCCTGCTGTAGCCACACCCCGCGACACCACCAGCGCCCGCCAGGGCTGGAGCAAGCACGACACCACCTGGATGCTCGGCCTGTATGGCACCGCCATCGGCGCCGGCACCCTGTTCCTGCCGATCAACGCCGGGGTTGGCGGCTTCTGGCCGCTGATCGTGCTGGCGCTGCTGGCCTTCCCCATGACCTTCTTCGCCCACCGCGGCCTGACCCGCTTCGTTCTTTCCGGGCGCTCCGGAGACATCACCGAAGTGGTCGAGGAGCATTTCGGGGTCGGCGCCGGCAAGCTCATCACCCTGCTCTACTTCTTTGCCATCTTCCCGATCCTGCTGGTGTACAGCGTGGCGCTGACCAACACCCTGAGCAGTTTCATGGAACACCAGCTGCACATGACTCCACCGCCGCGGGCGCTGCTGTCGCTGCTGCTGATCCTCGGCCTGATGGCCATCGTGCGCTGCGGCCAGGGCGTGATCGTGCGGGCCATGAGCCTGCTGGTCTACCCGTTCGTCGCCGCGTTGCTGCTACTGGCCCTGAGCCTGATCCCCAACTGGAACGGCGCGTTCTTCGCCTCGGCCGGCGAAGGCATGCCCCTGCCGCTGTTCTTCAAGACCCTGTGGCTGGCGATCCCGGTGATGGTGTTTTCCTTCAACCATTCGCCGATCATCTCGGCCTTCGCCCTGGATCAGAAGCGCCATTACGGCCCGCAGGCCGAAGCCAAGAGCAGCGGTATCCTGGCCACGGCCCACGGCATGATGGTGCTGACAGTGATGTTCTTCTGCTTCAGTTGCGTGCTGGCCCTGTCGCCGGCGGACCTGGTAGCGGCCAAGGAACAGAATATCTCGATCCTGTCCTACCTGGCCAACCACTTCCAGACCCCGGTGATTGCCTATGCCGCCCCGCTGATCGCCCTGGTGGCCATTACCAAGTCGTTCCTGGGCCACTACATCGGCGCCAGCGAAGGCTTCCAGGGCCTGATCGTGAAAAACCTGCGGGGGCGCTCGCTGTCCTCCAACAGCCTGGAAAAGATCACCGCGCTGTTCATGATCCTCACGTGCTGGGCCGTGGCCACCTTCAACCCGAGCATCCTGCGCATCATCGAGACCATGGGCGGACCGGTAATCGCCTGCCTGCTGTTCCTGATGCCGATGTATGCGATCCGGCGGGTGCCTTCACTGCGCCAGTATTCGGGCCAGTTGTCGAACCTGTTCGTGGTGCTGATCGGGCTGGTCGCACTGTCTGCGATCATTTATTCAGTCGTGCCCTGAATCGGACCGGGATAAAAAAAGCGGACCTCGTGGTCCGCTTTTTTGTCCCCGTATTCATTGCCCGGCGCGTTTCCCGGCATGTCCCTTGCTTTGTCCCGGGGGAGGAATACGGACGTTGGCCACCCTCGGCGAACGACTGGCCAGTGGTCCGGAATCGCGAACTAATTCCGCGCCCTGCCGGTCAATGACTGCACGATCCAATCAGGCGGTGACGCATCATGGACAACCCTTTTCAACTGATTACCGACACCTTCACCCCGCAATACCAGGTCAACCTGAGCATCCAGGGCCTGGACGGCAGCATCATGCTGACCTTGTCCGAAGGTGGCCGGGTGGTGGCCAAGCGCATGATCAGCGCGGCCCAGCGCAATGACCCGCAGCGCATCAAGCGCCTGGTGCAAAGCATTCAGTTTGGTATCGCCATCGAGCAGGGCCACAGTGCCGTGGCCATTCTCGAGGCCATGACCAACGGCGACAGCCTGGGCCTGCCGCCGCCCACCGGCCAGAAGCTCGCGCCGCCGGCCCTGAGGTTCTAGAGCTCGCCCTTCTCCACTTCCGGGTGTTCGCCGGAGCCCGCGCCGATCTTGCGCTGCGGATGCTCGATCTTCACCGAAGGGAACTGCGACGAGGCGTAGCGCACCACCAGGATGGCGAAGGCCAGCAACAGGATGCCGCCGCACAGGTAGATGATGCCCAGGTCCGGCGGGTTGTGGTGCGAGACGTTGGAAATCAGCAACCGGGTCAGCGCGGTGATCGCCACGTAGATCAGGAAACGCACCGGCATGTGGTTGGTCTTGAAGTAGATGCCGACCATCGCCCCCAATTCCAGGTAGATGAACAGCAGCAGGATGTCATCGATCTTGATGTGGCCCACCTCGATCATCTGCAAAAATTCCATCACCGCCGCCCAGGCGGTCACCGCACCGATGGCGAACAGCGCCAGGTAGTGGAACGACTCGACGAACAGGTTGCCCAGGGATTCGGCCAGCTGGTGGACGTTCTGCCGCAGGTTCTCGGCCCAATTGATTTTCACGATGGTTTTTCCTTAGGTCGTTTCGACCGGATGATGCGGATTGGACGTGACGGTTGTTCTGCATGCAGAAAAAAGGCCAGGAGCCTTCAATGAGATGGTGGCCGCCGGCAACGAGGCACGGCCTGGTAACAATCGGCCCGGGAAAAAAATTGCGTCTACATTAAAAAGCCACTATCCAAGGGAAAAGGTTTCGCCTATTCTCTCGACCTGTATATAGATACAGTGTTTATACAGACCCATTATCGTGAAGGCATGTGAGGTGGTGAATGGCCGTCGAAGTGGTATACCGCAGCAGCCGAGATCTGGAGCGCTTGTTCATGGATAAAGCCGAAGCTGACCGTCATGACAAAATGCTCGAACTGGCTGAATTGCTCGCTGAAGTGTTGCACAAAGCCGTGCCGTCGCTGAGCGAACAGCAGGTGGAAGAAGCCGGGATCTACATGGCGAAGAACCGCGATGTGTTCGCCAAGGCGTTCAAGAGCCAGCCGGACGCGTTGTCCGAGTTGCTCAGTGCCCCTGCTCCCGTAGTGGAGGCTGTGGCAGAGCCGCAACCTGTTGAAGCCGAGGCGCCAGCCAAACCGGCGAAAGCGGCCAAGGCCGCAAAATAGGCTTTACGCGAATTGAATAAGCCCTGTGCCCCTGGCACAGGGCTTTTTTCATGCCTGCGAGGGCAAGAGTGGCACTTGTGCGGTGGCCGGTTCAAGCGCTGTCGCCCCAGGCGGATCAGGCAATTCGATAGCGTTGCGATGCAGCAGGGAAGTGATCTTGCCCAGGAAGGCCAGGGGCATCTCAGTCGAGTCGCCATACAGGTCAACCATTCCCACCTCAACTGCGCTGTCAACGATGCAGGAGAACGCCTCGACCTCTTCAGGCGCTATCAAGGCGACAAGCTCCTGGGGCCAATCATCTCCGCGACCATTGAGTGCCAGCAGCGCCCCGGCTCTCTCCCACGCCAGTAGATCGCCCTTTGGCGGGTAGCCCTCAAGGTGCTTTATCAACTCATCGATGGACGGGTGAGCAATGCCTTTTCGTTCGCAGTAAACCGCCAGGCATGCCGCTGCGTACAACTGCAGTTGCCTGATGGAGCAGCCAGTCAATGGTGGGGCCATATCTGGCGCTGTCATTGCGCGACGTCCCAGACCCTGGAGCCTGCGGAACAAAAACCTGATGCGATATCCATGGCTTCCAGAATTCGGTCCTCCAGCTCTTCTGATGCGCCAGGGCGGAGTGATGCCAGATGCTTGTATACGGCCTCTGCGCAAAAGCCCTTGTCCCGGTATGCCACAAGAACATCACGAACCGCCTGAAAGTCCGCCCCCGCCCGCAACAGGCAGGACAACTGCTCATCCAGCCCGGTCTCCAGCGCTTCACGCATCGTCGATACATTCCTTGTCAGTGGGCACTTCGCAGCCGGATGGTACACAGAGCCTGGCCAAGGGTTAAGGCAAGAATGCCTAGCGGTACAGCACCCGTTCCGCCAGTTCATCGGCCACTCGCGCCGGGGAGCGCTTTTCGGCCTGGGCGTGGGCGAAGATTTCCGTCAGCCGCTGGCTGATCTTCGACAGGTGGGCGGTGATGACCGGCAGTTCCGTGTTGCGGTGCTTGAGGGACACATAGATCAGCCCCCCGGAATTGATCACGTAGTCCGGCGCATAGAGAATCCCGCGGCGCTCCAGTTGATCGGCCACCTGCAGGTTGGTCAGTTGATTGTTGGCCGAACCCGCCACCGCCGAGCAGCGCAGTTGCGCCACGCTGAGGCTGTTGAGCACCGCCCCCAGGCCGCAGGGTGCGAGGATGTCGCAAGGGGTGCTGAGCAGAGAATCGTTGGCGATGGGATGGGCGCCCAGTTGCTCCATGGCCAGTTGCACCTTGCCGGCATCGATATCGCTGACCAGCAACTCCGCCCCGGCAGCGTGCAACTGCTCGGCCAGGGCATAGCCGACATTGCCCAGCCCCTGGATCGCCACCCGCAGGCCTTCCAGGTTGTCGCTGCCCAGGCGCGCCATGGCGGTGCTGCGAATGCCGGCGAACACTCCCATGGCGGCATGGGGGGCCGGGTCGCCCGCGGCACTGGTGCTGGTGACGTAACGGGTCTGCTGGGCGATGCAGTCCATGTCGGCCACCGAGGTGCCGCTGTCGATGGCGGTGATGTAGCGCCCGTCCAGTTGCTCGACGCATCGGCCGAAGGCTTCGAACAGGGCGGCGCGGCTTTCCACATGGGCGGGGCGGATGATCACGGCGGTACCGCCCCCCTGGGGCAGGCCGGCCAGGGCGGCCTTGTAGCTCATGCCCTGGGCCAGGCGCGCGGCATCCGTCACGGCACTGCTGTCGTCGGGGTAGGCGAGGTAACGACAGCCGCCCAGGGCGGGCCCCAGGCGGCTGTCGTGGATGGCGATCACTGCCTTCAACCCGGTACAGGGGTCGACGCTGAGGTGCAGCGATTCAAGGCGGGTGCTGTGCATGAGAGCGAACATCGACGGGCTCCCGAATCACTTCTTGTAGACGCCAGTATAGGCTTGCGCCTGGAATTTGCTGCGCCGCGCAGGAATAAGCCCCGGGGTTTTGCAGGCTTTGGGAAATAACCTGCTACCACGCATTTCAACACTGGACGAAGCTTCGTCACGAGGCTAAAACGAGGCATCCGTCGGAGATCGAGATGAACCCGCGCCAAGCTTTTTTCGCCTGTCTGCACCGCTCGCCACCCGCCCTGCTGGAAGCTGCCCTGTGGATTGCCGCCGAGCATGATCCCCAGGTGGTGCCCGGCCTGTTGCTGGAGGAGTTCAAGCAACTGCAGCAGCAAGTGGGCAGCAGCCTGCCGACGCTGCCGGCGAACGAGCTTGGCCAACCGCTGTTGCGCCGGCTCAACGACCTGGGTTTCCAGCAGGACGAACACCTACCCCTGCGGCCCCAGGCGGCGCTGATGGACAAGGTCCTGGAGCGTCGGCGCGGCCAGCCCCTGGCCCTGGCCCTGATCGCTCTGGAACTGGCGCAGCGGCTGCAGGTGCCGCTGGCGGGGGTGAACTTTCCAGGGCACTTCCTGCTGCGGGTGCCCGGTGCCGACCACCTGCTGGACCCGTGCGGCGGGCGCCGGCTGTACCCCAACGATTGCCGGGAACTGCTGCAACGCCAGTACGGCGCCCATATCAAGCTCAGCGCCGAGCACCTGGCCAGCGCCGAACCGCTGCAGATGTTCCAGCGCCTGTCACGCAACCTGCGCCAGTTGCACCTGTCCTACGACGACCACCTGGGGGCCCTGATCAATGCCGAACGGGTCCTGGAAATCGGCAACGGCAGCGCCGCCGACTACCTGGCCCGGGCCAGCCTCTACCAGCGCCTGGAATGCCCGAATGCCGAACGCTTCGACCTGGAGCACGCCCTGCTGCTCAGCGACGACCCGATCCAGCGCCTGCGCCTGACCGAACGCCTGGGGCACCTGCCGCCCAACACCATCGTGCACTGAATCCCCCGCTGTTTCGCGCCTGCCGTGCAACAAGGCCCGCCGCCCTTCTGCCTGCTGCAAGGATGAAAAAGCATGAACAGCGCCGAACGCTTCCTCCAGGATTTCCACCCGCGCCACCCCGGCACCACGCCAACGGCTGGGGGCTGTTGCTGATCCAGGCCAGGGCCGCATGACAGCAGCGCCCGGGCTCTGGCAGGATGGGCGGCTAACCCCAGGGAACGGACACAGCATGCTCATCAGAAAAGCCCACGGCGCCGACGCACAACGGGTCTTCGACATTCGCAACCAGGCCATCAACCAGCAGTGCGCCGGCCACTACCCCGAAGCGGACCTCCAGGTCTGGACAGCTGGCGAACTGAGTGACTACTTCATCGAAGTGGTGGAAAACACCGGCCATGTCGCGGTCATCGACAATCAGGTGACCGCCAGCGGCATGCTCGACCTGGCGACCGGGCAGGTCGACGCGGTGTTCGTCGACCCGGCCTACATGGGACGCGGCATCGGCCGCAAGATGATGGAGTACCTCGAAGAACGGGCGCTGGAAGCCGAGTTGCCCCACCTGATCCTGGATTCGACCCTCAACGCCGCCGACTTTTATCGCCGCTGCGGCTTCGTCGGTGAGCGCATCGCCCAGTACCAGTCGCCCCGGGGCCTGACCCTGGCCTGCGTGCCGATGATCAAGCACCTGGCACGCTGAACCCCCCTGCCCCTCAGGACTTGAGCGGCGCCTGCCGTTGCGCGGCCGGCCCCGCCTCACCCGAGGCCGACGCCAGGGGCGAACGCACCTGGATGATCAACAACGCCGCAAGCAGGGCCGGAATCGCGCAGAAGAAGAAAATCTGCTGCACCGGAATATGCATCGCCAGCAGCATGCTGCCGAACAGCGGACCGAGGATCGAACCGAAACGCCCCACGCCCAAAGCCCAGCCGGTGCCGGTGGCGCGTACCTGGGCCGGGTAGAAGTTGCTGGCGAAGGCATTCAGGGTCAACTGGCCACCGATGATGCAGAAGCCCGCGGCAAACACGAACACCACCAGGTAGCGCGGGTTGTCGTGGTTCAACCCCAGTAGCACGGTGCACAGTGCGGCGGCGCTGAGCACCGCGGCCAGCAGGCGCACCTTGCGTTTCAGGCGGTCGGCGAACCAGGCCATGCAGATCGCGCCGAGGGTGCCAGCGAAGAGGAACATCGAAGTCACCAGGTTGGCCTGCTTCAGGGCCAGGCCACTCTCCAGCAGCAGCGTCGGCAACCAGCTGATCATGAAATACAGCAGGATCAGGCTGACGAAAAAGGTCGCCCAGATCAGCAAGGTCGGCCGTGCATAGCCGTGGCGGAACAACTCCAGCACCGTGAGCTTGCTGTCCGCCTGCTCACCGCTGTTGAGCACTGCGGCCGGCGGTTGCCAGTCCGGGAGCATCTGTGCGGTGACATTGCGCAACCGCGCATAGGGCGGCGCGTCCCGCAGCAGGCGCGGCAGCGATTCGGGCAGGCGCCAGAGCAGGAAAGGAAACAGCAGCAGCGGCGTGATGCCGCCGGCGAGGAACACCGCTTCCCAGCCAAAGCGATCGATGAAGCCGGCGGCAACGAAACCACCCGCCGCGCCGCCAAAGGAGAAACCGCAGGCGGCCAGGGTCACCATCAGGGTGCGCAGGCGCGGCGGCGAATATTCGGACATCAGCGCCATCGCGCTGGGCATCGCCCCGCCCATGCCGATGCCACAGATAAAACGGGCGGCCATCAGGCTTTCCAGGGAATTGGCGAACACCATCAGCACCGTCAGGCTGGCGTAGATCAGCACGCAAACGAGCAAGATCCGGCGCACGCCAAAACGGTCGGCCAGGGGCGTCACCGCCAGGGACCCCAGGGTCAGGCCCAGCAGGTTGGCGCTGAACACCGGGCCGAAGGCGGCCTTCTCCAGCCCCCAGTCCTGGGCCAGGGCCGGCACCACATAGCCCAGGACCTGGGCGTCGTAGCCATCGGTGACCAGCAGCAAGGCGAGAAGCAACAAGAGCAACCACTGGTAGCGGGACACCGGGCGGGCGTCGAGCGCAGCACGAAAGCTGGCAATCTGATTTTGCATCGCAAGGTACCTGTTCGGTTTTTTATGGTTATGGGCAGCAATGTTGCGCAGGTCACAGGCGGTGACCGCTCAGGCCCCGTTGCGGGGCCTGGGTGATGCGGATGCCACGCTGCCCCGGATACCGGGCAGCGTGCGGGTTCAGGCTGGCGTATCCGGCTGGTTGGCCGGGTGCGCGGCCTGGAACGCCGGGTGCTCGGCGGCCAGGGCCGCGACCCGGAGGATCCGCGGATAAGCGTCCAGGGACACCTTGAAACGCTCGGCCGCATACAGCTGGGGAATCAGGAACACATCGGCCAGCCCCGGCTCATCGCCAAAACAGAAGCCCTGGTCGCCGATCAGTTGCTCCAGGGCCGCCAGCCCCTGGCTGATCCAGTGGTCGATCCACACCAGCAGTTGCGCTTCCTCATGGCCCCATTCCCGTAGCAGGTTCTGGGTGCTGGAGTTGTGCAGCGGATGAATGTCGCAGCCGATGATCGCGGCAACCGCCCGTTCCCGGGCGCGGCTGACCAGGTCCGTGGACAGCAGCGGCACCTGTGGATAACGCTCCTCCAGGTACTCGATGATTGCCAGCGACTGGATCAGCAGGTCGCCGTCATCGGTCCGCAGGGCCGGCACCCGGCCCTGCGGGTTGATCTCCAGGTACTCCGGCTGGCGATTCGCACCGCCCTTGGGCACCAGCAGATTGACCGGTATGGCCTGGAACTCCAGGCCCTTGAGGGCCAGAGCGATGCGCACCCGGTAGGACGCAGTAGAGCGGTAGTAGGTATAGAGCTGCATGAGGGCTCTCCCTTAACGTGCCGGCTGGACCGTGCCGCGGCATTCGCCGAAGCCGATGGAGGCGAAACCCTCACGGCTGCAACGCCCGCGCAGGATGATTTCATCGCCGTCCTCGAGGAACTTGCGCACCTCGCCGGACGCCAGTTCGATGGGTTTCTTGCCGCCTTCGGTGATCTCCAGCAGGCTGCCGAACTGGCCGCTCTCTGGGCCGGACAAGGTGCCCGAACCGAACAGGTCGCCGGCCTGCAACTGGCAGCCGTTGACGCTGTGGTGCGCAACCATCTGCGCCACGGTCCAGTACATGTACCGGGTGTTGCTCAGGGTCAGGCGGTGTGCCGGCAGGCCCTGCTCGCGCATGGTGCGGGTGGTCAGCAACACTTCCAGTTCGATGTCGAAGCCACCGGCGGCCTGGTCGCGCTTGTCCAGCAGGTACGGCAGCGGTTGCGGGTCGCCTTCAGGGCGCGGGGCCTGGGCCTGGCGGAACGGCTCCAGGGCCTCGGCGGTCACCACCCAGGGCGAAATGCTGGTAATGAAGCTTTTCGACAGGAACGGGCCCAGCGGCTGGTATTCCCAGGCCTGGATATCCCGCGCCGACCAGTCGTTGAGCAGGCAGAACCCGGCGATGTGTTCGGCGGCGTCGCCAATGGCGATGGGCTCGCCCATCTCGTTGCCCTGGCCGATCCAGATGCCCAGCTCCAATTCGTAGTCCAGGCGCGCGCAGGGGCCGAAAGTCGGTTCGGACTGCCCGGCCGGTAGGGTCTGGCCCTTGGGCCGGCGCACGTCGGCACCGGAAGTACGGATAGTGGAGGCGCGACCGTGGTAGCCGATCGGCACGTACTTGTAGTTGGGCAGCAGCGGGTTGTCGGGGCGAAACAGCTTGCCGACGTTCTGCGCGTGTTCGATGCCCACATAGAAGTCGGTGTAATCGTTGATCTTGGCCGGCAGGTGCATCTGGCAGTCCGCGGCCAGGGGCAGCAGTTTCGCCCCCTGGGCCTCGATCTTGCCGCGCAGGCTGCTGCCTTCGCCGAGCAGTTCCAGCAGGCGTTCGCGCAAGGCGACCCGGGCCGGGCGGCCGAGTTCGAAGAACGCATTCAGCTGGCCGCCACGGGCCGCCTGCACCGCAGCCTGGGCCTGGCCTTCGAACAGCCCGGCATCCAGCGCCGCTTCCAGGTCGAAAATCTGTTCGCCAATGGCGACCCCGCTGCGGGGCGCCGAACCCTGGGTGCTGAAGACGCCCAGGGGCAGGTTCTGCAACGGGAAGTCGGGGTGACCGTTGGCGGACTCGACCCAGCTACGGGTGATGGTGGGCAAGGTCATGGGTTATCTCCGATTCGGGTTGAAGGTGACGGGCAGCGAGGCCCAGCAAGCATCGTAGTCGTTCTGCAGCTCTGGGCACTCCAGGGCGAACTGGCTCGGGCGCAGCACCTGGCTGGTCTCGAACATGAAGGCCATGGTGTTGTCGATCTTGGCCGGCTGCAACTGGGCGTTGATCGCCTTGGTGCAGGTCTCGCCGTCCGGGCCGTGGGCGCTCATGCAACTGTGCAGCGACGCGCCGCCGGGCAGGAAGCCTTCGGCCTTGGCATCGTAGGCGCCCTGGATCAGGCCCATGAACTCGTTCATCAGGTTGCGGTGGAACCACGGTGGACGGAAGGTGTTCTCGGCCACCATCCAGCGTGGCGGAAAGATCACGAAGTCCAGGTTGGCCAGGCCCGGCACGCTGGTGGGCGAGGTCAATACGGTGAAGATCGACGGGTCCGGGTGGTCGAAGCTGACGGTGCCAATGGTGTTGAAACGACGCAGGTCGTATTTGTACGGCACGTTGTTGCCGTGCCAGGCCACCACGTTCAGTGGCGAGTGGTCGAGCTCGCAGCCCCAGAGCTCGCCGAGGTACTTCTGGACGAGCGTGGTGGGCTGGCGCAGGTCTTCGTAATGAGCCACGGGGGCCAGGAAATCCCGGGGGTTGGCCAGGCCGTTGCTGCCAATCGGCCCAAGGTCCGGCAGGCGCAGCGGCGCACCGTGGTTCTCGGCGACGTAGCCACGGGCTTGCGGGTCCAGCAGTTCTATGCGGAATTTCAGCCCGCGAGGCAGCACGGCGATTTCCAATGGCTCCAGGTCCAGCATGCCCAGTTCGGTGACGATGCGCAGGCGGCCCAGCTCCGGCACCAGCAGCAGCTCGCCATCGGCATTGAAGAACACCCGCTCCATCGAGCGGTTGGCACGGTAGTGATAGACGCTGATACCCGCCGGCTTCTGCGCAGCCGAGTTGGCCACCATCGCCACCAGGCCGTCGATGAAATCGGTGGGCTCGCTTGGAATCTGCAGGGGGCTCCAGCGCAGTCGGTTGGGGGTGACCTCACCCAGGGGGCCGCCTGCCAGCTGGCGCGCAAGCTTGGCGAAAGCCGGGTGCTTGGCCGAGGGCTGGATGCGGTACATCCAGGTACGCCGGGCTTCGCTGCGGGTCATGGTGAAGGCGGTGCCGGAAAACAGTTCGGCGTACAGGCCATAAGGGGCTTTTTGCGGGGAGTTCTGGCCGACGGGCAGCGCCCCTGGCAGGGCCTCGCTGGCAAATTCGTTGCCGAAGCCCGATTGGTAGCTGAGGGCCGACGCCGAAGAATCGAGGTTCATGGAGCCTCCTGGAAGTTGGAATAGGCAGGGGCCCACCACTCCCTCACAAGAGCTATCGGCACGCCTGGGTTATTTTTATCGTAATCCAATTACGCATAACGTAATTTGATTGCCCAGGAGCGTCAAGCTATAAAGACCGCCACTTGTCACGGGACCCCAATGCCTCCATGGAAAAGCCGCGCAGCATCAGCGACAGCACCGGTAAACAGAAAGTCCGCTCGGCCGAGGTCGGTACCGACATCCTCAAGGCCCTGGCCGAACTGTCGCCGGCCACTTCCCTTTCGCGCCTGGCCGAACATGTGCAGATGCCGGCAAGCAAGGTGCATCGCTACCTGCAGGCCTTGATTGCCAGCGGCTTTGCCGAACAGAACAGCGCCACCAATCACTACGGCCTGGGCCGCGAAGCCCTGCGGGTAGGCCTGGCCGCCCTGGGCAGCATGGACGTACTGAAAGTCGCGACCCTGCCCCTGGCGGAACTGCGGGACGAATTGAACGAAACCTGCTTCCTCGCGGTGTGGGGCAACCAGGGCGCGACGGTGGTGCATATCGAACCGGCGGTGCGGGCGGTGACCGTGGTCACTCAACTGGGCTCGGTGCTGCCACTGCTCAGTTCATCCACCGGGCTGGTGTTCAACGCCTACCTGCCACAGCGCGAAACCCTCGACCTGCGCCAGCAGGAACTGGCAACCGGCAGCCCCCACGCCCTGGCCGACAAGCAGGTGCACGATGCCCTGGCCGAGCAGATTCGCCAGCGCGGGCTGCACCATGTCCACGGTTTGCTGATGCCCGGTGTCGATGCCCTGTCGGCGCCGGTGTTCGATGCCACCGGCAAAATCGCCGCGGTGCTGACCGTGGTAGGGCCGACGTCGCTGTTCCACGCCGATGAACATGGGCCCGCAGCCCAACGTCTGCTGGCGGCCAGCTCTGCAGTGAGCTGGCGCATGGGTTATCAGCCGCAATAACCGCTAGCGCTCAACTCATCAGCCCCAGGGCCTGGGCCTTGGCTACCGCCTGGGTACGCCGCTCCACCCCCAGTTTGCTGTGAATCCGGCGCCCGTGGGTCTTCACGGTATGCAGGGAAATGAACAATTGCTCGGCGATCTGCTGGTTTGAACAGCCCTGGGCGATCAGTTGCAGCACTTGCAGTTCCCGCAGGCTGAGCAGGCTTTCGCGGTTTTCCAGGGGGCCTGCCGATGACGGCGTCTGCAGCGCTTCCCCCGCAGCCAGCAAGAGTGGTTGCCGCAGGCGCAGTTCGTGCAGTGCCTGCGGCAGGTTGCATCGCTGCACTAGTGCCTGCCCGGCCTGCAATGCTTCCTGCGCCAGCGCCGGGTTGCCTTGCAGGTGGGCGACCTCGGCCAGGGCCAGTTGCACCTCGGCCTCCAACCCCTGCATGCCGTGGCGTTGGGCCCGGGCCAGCAGCCCCTGCAAGGTAGCGATCGGCGCCTGGGCCCGCCCCAGGTGCACCTCGGCCAGCACCAGCAGGTATTCGATCCCCGGAATCAACTCCAGGGTGGCCGGTGGCGCCTGTAGCGCCTGGGGGCCGCGAAAGTGCCGGAGCAAGCGGCTCAAGGCCTCCTGAGCCAGCTCCGGTCGCCCCTGTTGCAGCCAGAGCTGGCTGCTGACCTGCAACAGCACGCCCCGGTACACCGTGTCGGGAATCTGCCGCTGCTGCATCAGCCGCTCCGCATCCCGCAGGCGTACGAAGGCCTGGGCATAATCACCCTGGTTGGCCGCCAGTTGGGCCTGGCCGAGGAAACCATACAAGGCACGCTTGTCGTGGCTCAGCAGGCAATCCTCGAGGCCGCTGCGAAAGTAGCCGGCCGCCTGCTCTGCATGCCCCTGGCGCAAGGCCAGGCGACCGAGACGCAGGGCGATGCGACCGAGCAGCGGGGTCGCCCGCAGCGCCTGCATCGACAAGCGCTCACAGACCTGCTCCAGCAGGCTCTGGGCCCGATGCGGCGCGCCCCTTTGCTCCAGCAACTGGGCATGGTCCAGTTCCAGCAGGCCTTCGAACAGCTGGGCATCCTGGGCCCGGGCCAGGCACAGGGCTTCACGATTGAGGGCCTGGGCCACATCCAGCTCCGCACCCAGCAGGGCCTGCTGGGTCAGCCCCGACAGGCACAGCAGGCGGGTGGTCCAGGCGCTGTCCGCCAGCTCATCCAGGGCCTCGATAAAATGCTGCCGCGCCGCCGCCATCCGCCCGCTCAGGTGCAGCAGCCAGCCCTGCTGTGCCTGCCAGCGGGCCAGCAACTGACGCTGCTGCGCTGCCGAGGGCTGGGGGGCGAACCGGGCCATCTGCGCCATGCACTGCCCCGCCTGCTCGAAGCGCCCGGCAAACAGCATGGCCGCAACCAGCAGCCCCACCAGGTGCGGCGACACCAGCAAGAGTTCGCCACCGTGGCGCTCATGCAGTTGCAGCAACAGCAGCGCATTGTCCTGCTGGAACAGGAACTCGAAACTGAAATGCTCCAGCAGGCTGACCGCGACTTCATACTCTTGGGCCCGCAGCGCCTGCTCAAAGGCCGACTGCCAATCCTCCTGGGCAATGAACCACTGGCAGGCCCGGCGATGCCAGGAGCGCCCGCCCGGCCAGGCCTCGTCGCGCATCAGCCGGGCCAGCGGCGGAAACACCTGGAGCCAGTCGCCGCCACCGTCCCAGGGTTCGATGAAGCAGGCCATGTCCTGCAGGGTCCGCAGGTACTGGGCACCCTCCCCGACGCCGAACAGATGCTCGCACAGCTCGGCGTTGAAACGTGGCAGGTGCGCCAGTACTTGCCAGACTTGCGCCAGCTCCGCCGGCAGCACGCTGAACAGCTCGTGCTCCAGGTACTCCAGCAAGGTATTGGGGCGCCCCGGCTTGCAGGGCTGAATCGTCAGCTCGCTGCCTTCCAGCAAGGCAATGCGCACCCCGGCGCACCAGCCGCCACTGCGTTGCAGAATGCGACTGGCGGTCTGCGCACACAGGGGTTGCGGCAGCCGTTGCAGCAGTTGCTCGATCTCGGTCTGGCTGAATGCCAGTGCCGGGCCGTCCAGCTCGAACAACTGATCGTCCAGCAGCAGGCGTGGCCAGTTGCACAGGGGCCGGCGACGGCAACCCAGCCACCAGGTCAACTGCGGGTTGTCCAGGCTCAGCAGGCGATCGAGCAGCAGGTCCAGGTCCGCAGCCGCGACCCGGCAATAGTCATCGATGAAGATCCAGGCCGGCGCCTGCAGGTGCGCCAGGTGCTGCAGCACCGTGGCTTCGTCATCGCGCTCCAGCCCCAGGGCCTGGGCCAGGGCAGCGCACAGCCCCTGCGGGCTATGCCGCCCGCCGGACAACGGCAACCAGCTCACCCGGCAGGTCTCCGGTGCCTGTTGCAGGCACTCAGCCAGCAGCGCCGTCTTGCCGCTGCCGGCAGGCGCGCAAAGCAGCTTGACCCGCGCACCGGAGGCCAGCAACGGCGCGCTCAGGCGGCTGCGGGAAAAATGATGGGAGGACAAACGGGGCATGAACCCGGGACGCTCTGGACAACGAGTCATGGCGGTCATTGCGGCGTGCCTTTTTATAGTTTTAGCCAGCGTAGCCCCACCCTAGCCCCGACCTCCCGGCCAGTTGAAGAAGTATTCAGCAGGCTGATCAGCCCCCATAAAAAAACCGACCAGGCAGTCGGATAACTGCCAGTCAAGAGGAACGCAGTATTGCCGCGACTGTGGCGAGCAAGCTCGCTTGCCAGGACTGGCCGCCATAAAAAGCCGCACGCCCCAAGAGCGTGCGGCTCGACCATTGCTCCACTGCAACCCAAGAGGCGCCTAGCGCACTCCGCTGGCGCGCAGGGCCGCCGGGGTGTAGTCGGCCGCCTTGGCGGCAAAGCCGAACTCCAGGCTGTGCTTCTCTTCGTTCTTCATGCCCAGGGCCAGGTAACGGCCGGCGTTCAGGTCATACAGGGCCTCCAGGGTGTAGGCCGGTACCTGGTGGTCGTAGTAGTACTGCACATGACCTTCGGCTACCCGCCACAGTTGGCCGCGTCCGTCATAGTGGTCCACCAGGGCCACCTGCCAGCTGTCCTCGTCGATGTACATGTGCCGAGTGGCGTAGATGTGCCGCTGGTTGGGCTTGACCGTGCCCACCACTTCCCACACCCGGTGCAGTTCATAGCGGGTCAGGTCCTGGTTGATGTGCCCGGCCTTGACGATGTCGTCGTACTTGAGGCTCGGGGAATCCAGCTTGTAGCTGTTGTAGGGGATGTACATCTCCTTCTTGCCCACCAGCTTCCAGTCGTAACGGTCGGGAGCACCGGAGAACATGTCGAAGTTGTCCGAGGTGCGCAGGCCGTCGGCGGCGGTGCCCGGGCCGTCGTAGGCCACTTGCGGGGCGCGGCGCACGCGACGCTGGCCCGCGTTGTAGATCCATGCCGAACGCGGTTCCTTGACCTGGTCCAGGGTCTCGTGGACCAGCAGCACGTTGCCCGCCAGCCGCGCCGGGGCGGTCACCGACTGCTTGAAGAAGTTCTGCACGTTGGCCGCCTTGGCCGGATCCAGGTCCGGGATCAGTTGCGGCGCCGCCACCTCTTCCTCGAAACGGATCGAGGTGTAGCTGCCGTTGGTCTGCGGGGTGACCTGGGTGACGATGCGCTTCTGGTTGCCGCCGTGATAACGGGTCAGGTGGTTCCACAGCACCTCGATGCCGTTCTTCGGAATCGGGAAGGCGTAGTAGCGGTTGCCGGTAAAGTTGGCCAGGCCGTTGCCGTCGTTGGTAGTGGTCACGCTCAAGGCGCTGCGCTTGGCCGACTCGTAGATCTCGGGTGGCAGGCCGACGCTGCGGTGAGTGGGGTAGACCGGGATCCGGTAGCTGTCCGGGTAGCGCTTGAACATCGCCACCTGGCCGTCCGAAAGCTTGTCCTTGTATTTGTCCACCGTCGCCGCGGTGATGATGAACAGCGGTTTTTCATTGGCGAACGGGTCGGCGAGAAAGCCCTTGCTGTCCACCGCCCCGGCATTCTTGGGAATGCCTCCGGTCCAGGCCGGGATCGAGCCGTCGGCATTACCGGCTTTTTCCGCACCCACCGGGGTCAGGCTGGTTCCCAGCTTGGCGGCTTCTTCCGGGCTCACGGCGGCCATCAGGTTGGCCGCCCACAACCCCAGTGCCAGGGCGCTGCATTGCAGAATCATCTTGCGCATTCAAATGCTCCTTCTTGTGCCGGTTCAGAAGTTCACGCCAAAGCTCAACGCGAGGAAGTCCCGGTCGGTCAGGGTGTTGTAGCGCCCGCCAAAAAAGTCGGTGTAGCTGAGGCTGGCGGTGTAGGTGTTGCGGTAGTCGGCATCCACGCCAACGCTCAGGGCCTTGGCGCCCTGGTTGAACAGGCCGTTGGGACCGTAGCCGTTGACGTCATGGGACCAGGAAAGGTTGGGCTTGAAGTTGATGCCGGCGATCACGTTGCTGTAGTCGAGGATGGCCCGGGCGCGATAGCCCCAGGAGGTGGCCGTGACGAAACCGTCGGTGTCGCCCCCATAGCCGTATTGGCCGTACACCGAGTCCCGGCCGTAGCGCAGCTTGCTCTTGTCTTCCAGGCCTCCGACGTGGACCACTGCCGCCTCGCCCACCAGGGTCAGGCGGTCGGCCCCCAGCACCTGATCGAAGAACTGGGTCATGGAACTCTGGATCTGAGTGATTTCCTTGCGCCGGTAGCCGGTGTTGTCGGCCCCCATGGCGGTCTTGATCGGCGACGCCGCGCCCCCGGAAATAGGGTTGAGCAGGGCCAGGGTCAGGTCGTTGGTGTTGACCTGCACCGGCGCGTTGGGCCGATAGCTGATCTCGCCGGTCCAGGCGGTGCCGGTGGGCAGGGTGGTGGAGAAACTGGCGCCATACAGGCGGATGTCTTCCGGGTATTCGAGGTAGTACTGGCCACGGCCAAGCATCACGCTTTGCACCAGGCCACTGCCAGAACCCGGAACGATGCCGTTGGCGACGCCGGCAATCGCGCCCAGGGTCGCCGGACTCACATTGGCGGTGGTGGTACTCACCACCGGGCTGCGGGAGTGGTAGTTCATGAAGTACAGGCCGTACTCGGTGTCATCGCCGAGCCAGCGCAGGGCGGCGCCCCACTGCCCGGAGTCGCGGGCATCACGATCACCGCCGCGGGGCAGGATCACCCCTTCGCGGGTCACCTGGAAGCCCTGGCCGAAGGCCGCCGCCACCGGCTGCAACGGCGCGATGGCCGGGCTGCCGACGGTGTAGCCGGTGGTGCAGCCATCGGCCACCACGTCGTTGCCGAAGAAGGTGCCGCAGTTGTCCACCACGGTCTGGTCCCACTCCAGCTGATAGAAGCCTTCCACGGTCAGCTGGTTGGTCAGGCCCTGGGAAGCGAACAGCATGTTCACCGGCACCAGGCCTTCCTTGATTTCGGCGCCGGGGCGGCGAAAGGCCGAGACGTCCACAGGGTTGATGCTGTTGATGGAGTTGCCGATGAAGGTGCTCTCGCCCCAGCTGACCACCTGCTTGCCGGCACGCACGGTACCCGGCAGGTCGGCAATGGAATAGTTGTGGTAGACGAAGGCATCGAGGATCTGCGCCCCCGATGACTTGGCGCCCTCCTTGCGGTTGTGGTCGCTGATGGGCTTGAACTCGCGGTCTTCGTCCTTGAGCTCGAAGTCGTACCAGTACTTGCCGCGAACGAAGACCCCGGTGTCGCCGTACTTGAGTTCCAGGTCATGCAGGCCCTTGAAGATCTTCGAGAAGGTTTCGCCCTTCTTGAAGTTCAGGCGGCCATCGTCGCCGGTGGACGACTGGGCGGTACCGCCATTGACCGTTCCGACGAAGGCGCGGTCGGCATTGCGCATGCCCCAGCTGGCACCAACCGATAGCGACGAGTCGAACTGCCCTTCGATTTCCCCGATGTTGAACGACACCGCCTGCGCCTGGGCGCAGCAGCCCAGCGCCACCGCAACGGCCAGCGCCTGCGGTTTGAAGATGGCGCGCATTGTTATTCTTGTCATGCGTCTTCCCCGGTGAGTGACAGGAGGCCTCACCCTACTGCCGGGGTAGCACGGTCGATAAGCGCACCAAGGAGGTATTCGCGCTGTCACTCGAAGGGATTAGTGCCCTTGCCATCACGGCCGTTCAAGGGGTTATCCAGCGGCTGGATGCAGGCTTATCAGGGGCGTCGATGCAGGGGGATGACCGGGGCGAAAAAACGCTCAGACTGTTGCTCAGGCTGTAACAGTCCTTGTCCTGAATCGCTATTTTTCCGTACCCGGCCAGGGCTTATTCTTCACTCGCAGTCACGGCAAACAACCGCTTGCCACTGACCTTGCAAGTACCGGGCACGAACTGTTCCCGGGAATGATTTCCAGCCGCTTGAAGGCGTGTGATTCAAGCTGCTGCCCCTGGTTCACCGACGTTGATTTTGTAGCTCCTTGATCTAACGTCTTGCTTCGGCCGCTGCTCTTGCAGCGGCCTTTTTTATGCCTGGAACACCAGAGGAAAGTGGCAACTACGCCGCGTCGTCCTCGCTCTCGTCGTAATGAAACTTGTGCAGCAGACGGTGCGCCACTGGGGACAGGATCAAGCCCAGGGTGGCAGCGAAGACCAGGTTGGTATAAAGCCCGTAGCTGGCAAAAAACAGTTTGCCACCAGGGGTTTGCGGCATGTTGATGGGGCCGATGCCGCCGAGGATCATGGCCGCGTCATACAAGGCGTCATGGAAGGAAATGTCTTGTTCGAAGTACAGCAGGCCGCTGATACCCAGCAGCACCGAGAAGATGATCAGCGCCAGCACCACCAGCCCATGCATGCATAAACGGCGGATGAACAGCAGCCGCGACAATACCGGCTGATCCTTTGACTCATACATATGCAGCACTCCCTGTTCGTTCGCGGACCGTCGAGCATAGTGACGAACGCTGCAGGAGTAAAACCGCCGGGGCCAGGGCCCGGCGGGGTGATGCATCCAGTGCTGAAAACCCGGCGCACTTAGCGCTAGAAGCCGGCCCCTATCACCCTGGCACAGGCGATAGGGGATGGACAAAGGGGCGCTTCAGAGGGCGTACTTTTGCAGATTCTGCATCATCTCCTTCAACGCCTCGATATTGTCCTTGGGGTGAGCCGCGCCCTCGAAGTCGCAGATCTGCTGCCAGTGGGCCGCCACGTCTTCCGGGGAAAAGCCCTGGCGAGGATCGAAGCCGGCGCCCAGGCTGCGCTCCCAGCGCACCTTGCCGATCCAGCCGCCGCCCACTTCGAACAGGCCGGAGGTTTCCTGGCACTGCTCGCTGCCCAGGTACACCACCAGCGGGCTGACCAGTTCGGGCTTGAGCTGCTCGAACACCTGGGGCGGAATCAGCCCCTCGGTCATCCGCGTACCGCCGGTGGGCGCGATGGCGTTGACCAGGATGTTGTTCTTGCGCCCTTCGATGGCCAAAGTCCGGGTCAGGCCGTACAGGCCGAGCTTGGCCATGCCGTAGTTGGACTGGCCGAAGTTGCCATAGATGCCCGAGGTGGAAGCGGTGAAGATCACCCGGCCATACCCCTGGTCGCGCAGGTATGGCCAGGCGGCGCGGGTGACCTTGTAGGCCCCCTCGACATGCACCCGATACACCAGGTCCCAATCGGCGTCCTCCATCTTGTGGAAGGTCTTGTCCCGCAGGATCCCCGCGTTGTTGACCACCACATCGACCCGACCAAACACATCCAGGGCGTTCTGCACGATCTTTTCACCGTCGGTGACCGAGTCATGGCTGGCTTCGGCGATACCGCCGGCCTCGCGGATCTGCGCCACCACGCGGTCGGCGGCCGAAGCGCTGGCGCCTTCGCCCTGGGCCGAGCCGCCGAGGTCGTTGACCAGCACCTTGGCGCCGTGCCGGGCGAACAGCAGTGCATGGGCCCGGCCCAGGCCACCGCCGGCCCCGGTGACGATCACCACTTTATCTTCCAAGCGCACAGACTCACTCATACCGAACTCCAGCAGGGCCAATGGACAATGCTTCGAGTGTCAGGCAGCCAGCCTTTGGTCACAATAAAAACGTTTTGACCTGAATGGTGCGCAATAAGGCAGCGGGATAATCGCCTTGCCCGCTCAAGGCCGCGGGGTTCAGGAACACGCCAACCGTGATGATGGCGACAGCAGATTGTCGCGAAACTCCAGGTAATGCTTGAGCACCTCCAGGGGCGCTTCGATCTGCGGGTAATGCCCGATGCTCGGCAGCAGCACCGTGTCGGCCCGTGGGATCAATTGCCGATAGCGCTCCACCATGTGTGCCCCGGAAATCGGGTCCAGGGCACCATCGATCACCCGCAGGGGCACCTCGCCGCGCTGCATGGCACTGACCCAACGTTCACGCCGGGCCCGGCGTTCAGGGATATAGCCGATCAGCTTGTGCAGGATTCGCGGGCCATCGTTGCTCTGCACCAGGCTCCAGAAATCATCCAGCACCGACTCGCTGGGGCGGTTCTGGGGGCCGAATATCTGCCGGAAACTCTTGGCCAGGCCCTGGCGGCTGAACGTTCTCCCGAGCATCCAGCCCAGCGGGCTGAGCAGCAGCTTCTGGGTCAGCACCGGGCGATGGGTTTCCGGGAACAGGCCGCCGTTGAGAAACACGCAACTGGCGATATCGATCCGCTCTTCGTAGTGCCGGGCCAGCAACTCCTGGGCAACGCTGTCGCCGTAGTCGTGGGCCAGCAGATGCACCGGCTCGGTGATACCCAGATGGGCCAGCAGCGCCTGCTGCAGGTCAGCCTGCTCCAGCAGGCTGTAGTCATGCTCCAGGGGCTTGGCCGAATCACCGAAGCCCAGCATGTCGCAGGCGATCACCTGATGATGCCGGGCCAGGGGCTGCCACAGGTAGTGCCAGTCCCAGCTGGCGGTGGGAAAGCCATGGATCAGCAGCAGCGGCTCGCCCTGCCCGGCTACCCAGTAACGGATGCGCTGGCCGCGAAAGAGCAGGTCATGTCCGCGTGTACGCCACACGCACAGCGGGATCTCGGCAATAGGCATCAGAGCGTGTAACCCGGGTCGAGTTGATCGAGTTTGCGCAGCAGGGCCGGCCAGGCCAGAGCGCCGCCCATGCCCTGAGCGCTGCGGGTGACACCAGCGATCATCGCCCTGGCCCCGGCCAGGATCGGCGCAGGGATGGCAATCAGCTCGGCGCCGCCGTTCTGCGCCAGCACCTGGATCTCGCAGGCGCGCTGGAAGGTGAACATCATCAGGAAGGTGTCGGCGATGGTCGCGCCGCAGGTGAGCAGGCCATGGTTGTGCAGCATCAGGAAACTGTTGTCCCCCAGGTCGGCCTGCAGCCGGACCTTCTCCTCGGGGTTCAGGGCCACACCTTCATAGGGGTGGTAACCCAGGCTCGACAACACGAACAGCGACTGCTGGCTGATGGGCAACACGCCCTGCTTCTGCGCCGACACCGCAATCCCGGCCGCGGTATGGGTGTGCAGCACGCAAACCACATCGTGACGCACCGCATGCACCGCGCTGTGAATGGTGTAGCCCGCCGGGTTGATCTCGTAGGGGCTGTCCATCAGCTTGTTGCCGGCCTGGTCGACCTTCACCAGGCTCGACGCGGTGATCTCGTGGAACATCAGGCCAAACGGGTTGATCAGGAAATCTTCGGTGCCCGGCACCTTGGCGGATATGTGGGTGAAAATCAGGTCGTCCCAGCCATGCATCGCCACCAGGCGATAGCAGGCGGCCAGGTCCACGCGGGTTTGCCACTCGATGGCGCTGACCTGGTTTTTTACACTCGGTGTCGATTGAACGGGGGCTAGGCTCACGGCAAGGACCTCGGTGATGGTTCTTATAGGAAGAGGACCTCCAGAGTCTAGACAGCTCACGCCGCTGGCGGAGTTGCATTGGCAGCCAGCTTGATGGCCGTGCGGGTCAGCCGGGAATCAGGCCCTGGCCCGGGGCTTGCGCGTCAAAGCAACGACGCCAGCAAAGGCGCGGCGAACAGGTTCAGAAGCCCGGTCAGGACCATCACCAGCCCTGCCACCGAACCTTCTTCACCCCCCACTTCATGGGCCCGGCTGACCCCTGCACCATGGGCCCCGACGCCAAACAGGGCGCCGCGGGCCAGGGCGCTGCGCAGCGGCAGCCAGCGCAGCAGCACACCGCCGAGCATGGCCCCGAATACCCCGGTGAACATCACGAATACCGCGGTCAGCTCGGGTACGCCGCCCAGGTCATGGGCCAGGGGCATGGCGAACGGCGTGGTGATGGAGCGCGGCACCAGGGACAGGGTCACCGAGCTGTCCAGGGCCAGGGCCTTGGCCAGGCCGAACGAGCTGCCAATGGAAGCCGCGCTGCCCGCCAGCATGCCCAGCAGCAATGCCGACCAGTGGCGCATCAGCAGTTGCCGCTGCTGCCAGATGGGAATGGCGAAGGCCACGGTCACCGGCCCCAGTACCAGCATCAGCCAGTGGGTATTGGCGGCGTATTCGGCGTAGGCGGTGTGCAGCGGCACGGCGACCGCCAGCAGCAGGGCCGGCACCAGAATCAGCGGCGACAGCAGGTAGCGCCCGGTGCGCCGGTAGATCCAGCGGCTGAACAGGTAGGCGCCCAGGGTCAGGGCCAGCCAGAACACCGGCATGGCTTCAAGCTTCATGGCGCATCCTCCAGCGGCACACCAGTTCCACGGTCAAGGCTGTCACCAGCATCACCAGCAGGGTGCTGACGCCTATTACCAGCAGTATCCGCCAGCCGTCCTGGCGCAGCAGGCCGCCGTAGTCCAGCAGGCTCATGAGTGCGGGAATGAAGAACAGCAGCATCTCGGCCATCAACAGGCCGGCCCCCAGCTGCAGGGCCGCCGGCTTGACCCAGCCCAGGGCGAAGGCCAGCAGCAACAGCGCAAGGCCCATGACCCCGCCAGGAATCGGCCAGGGCAGCCAGCTGGCCAGTTGGCAGCCGAGAAAATAGATGGCCAGCAGCACCGCCAGTTCAAGAATCAGGCGGCCCAGGCGTTTGCAGGTGGAAATGTTCATGGTGGTTCGGTCCTCTCAGGGGCTTATTTTATGAAAAGCCCCATCATTACCGAAGCGAATTGTTAGACTGGAAGCCATTCCAATCTGGAATCACCGCCATGGATTTCAAACAACTGCGCAGCTTTGTCGAGGTGATCCGCCAGGGCGGCTTCACCCAGGCGGCCAGGACCCTGCACATCAGCCAGTCGGCGGTCAGCAAGCAGATCGCCCAGCTGGAACAGAGCCTCGGCACGCCCTTGCTGGAGCGCCAGGGTTCGCATATCCACCTCACCGCCGCCGGCAACGTGGTGCTGCAACGGGCCGAAGGCATGTTGCGCCTGCGCCACGAACTGCTCAGCGAACTGGACGACCTGAGCCAGCTGGCACGGGGAGAACTGCGCCTGGGGCTGCCGCTGCTAGGCAGTGACGCGCTGTTCGCCAGCCGTTTTGCCGAATACCGCCGGCGCTATCCGAATATCCAGGTGCAGTTGCTCGAAGGCGGCAGCCTGAATGTCGAACAGGCGGTGCGCAACGGCGAACTGGAACTGGGGGGCAGCCTGACCCCCAAGGACCCGGCGTTCGCCTACCAGCCCTTCTGCGATGAACCGCTGGATGCCTTGCTGCCCGCCGATCACCCCTTGGCGATGAACGCCCAGGTACGCCTGGAAGAACTGGCGGACACGCCGTTCCTCCTGTACCAGCGCAGTTTCGTGCTCAACGACCGGCTGTTGCAGGCCTGCCAGCAGGTGGGTTTCACCCCCAGGGAAGGCGGGCGCAGCGGCCAGGCGGATTTCCTGGCGGCGCTGGTGGCCGCCGGCCAGGGCGTGGTGCTGTTGCCCAGTGTGGTGGCCCGTGGCCTGGTGCGGCCTGGGGTGGTGCGCCTGACCTTGAAGGCGCCGGACTACCTGCGATGGGATATCGCCTTCATCTGGCGCCAGGGCGCTTATCTGTCCAAGGCAGCGCAAGCCTGGCTGGCGCTGCTGCGGGAACAGCCGGTCAGCCCCGCAGGGCGCTGATCAGCTCGGCCAGCCAGGGCTCGGCGTCGGTTTCCGGGGTCACGCTCTCGCTGGCGTCCAGGCGCAGCATGGGCAGCACTTCCTGCACGCCCAGCTCGGCGAACAGCTCGCGCATCTGCTCGCCACCGCCACAGAAGGTATCGCCGTAGCTGGAATCTCCCAGGCCGATGACCGCTCCGGGCAACCCGCGCCAGGCGGCGGGCAACTGATCGCGAATACTCGAATACAGCGGCAGCAGGTTGTCCGGCAACTCGCCCATGCCGGTGGTGGAGGTCACGGCCAGAAACGCCTGCGGGGCGAAGGCCTGAAGCTCGGCCAGAGTGGCGCGCGGGTTGTGCCAGGCCTCGAAACCTGCGGCGTTGAGGAGTTTGGCGGCATGCCGGGCGACTTCTTCAGCCGTGCCGTACACCGAGCCGGAAAGGATGGCGACTTTCATCAATCTGATCCTGAAGCTGACTAAAAGGCTGGGATATTAACAGCTACGGAGTAAAATCCCGCCTGTGCCGCCACCTCTGCTGCAAAGCGCTGGTGGACAGCGGGCCAGCCTCTCTTACACTCCAGCACTTGCTGATCGAAAGCGGAACTTCAGGATGATCAACGCTCATCTGCTGCAACGGATGATCAACGCCTCCAACGACGGGATTGTGGTCGCCGAGCAGGAAGGCGAAGACAACATCGTGATCTATGTGAACCCGGCCTTCGAGCGGCTGACCGGCTACAGCGCCGACGAAGTGCTGTACCAGGATTGCCGCTTCCTGCAATCCGGGGACCGTGACCAGCCAGGCCTGGAAGTGATCCGCCAGGCCCTGCGACAAGGCCGCCCGTGCCGCGAGGTGCTGCGCAACTACCGCAAGGACGGCAGTCACTTCTGGAATGAGCTGTCGATCACCCCGGTATTCAATGACAGTGATCAGCTGACCTATTTCATCGGCGTGCAGAAAGACGTCAGCGTCCAGGTCAAGGCCCAGCAACGCTTGCTCCAGCTGGAGCAGCAACTGGCCGAAGTGCAAGCTGAACTGGCCGCCCTCAAGGCGACCAGCGGCCACTAATAAATCGCGGAATTCGTGGTCGTAGGGATATTCCCCGCCGATTTGTCCTCCACCCTCCGAGCAACATCATGCAGCGTGACGCCCTCCTCACCCAGGATGAACTGGACTTCATCCAGACCATGCAGCACAACCCGCAGCTCAATGTGCGTGATACCACCTCGAGCCTGATGGTCAATGGCGGCGCGCAGATCCGTGACCTGCTGACGCGCCTGGCGGCCAATGAAAAGGTCACCATCCAGGCCCGTTTCGACAACCAGCAGATGACCTTCCCGCTGCAGCTGGTGGAAGACGAATTCCATGCCCTGCACCTGCGGCTGGGGGTGCCGAGCATCTTCGAGGATGGGCCCATGGTGCGCCCCTGGCGCCTGGCCCTGGAGCAGCCGGTGGCCCTGGAAAATGCCAGGGGCCAGCCTGGCCGCCTGTGGGTTCGGGAGGTCTCGTTCAAGGGGATATTGGTGGAGATCCGCAATGGTACCCGGCCACCGCGGCAGTTCGCCCAGTGGTTCAGCCCCTCGGGCTATGAACGGATTGCCCTGCACGGGCGCTTCGAGCGCCAGACCGAAGCCGGTTTCTACGCCTACCGCCTGGATCAGAGCGACCAGGAAGAAACCGAGCGCCTGCGCCAGTTCATCCTCCAGCAGCACCGCCACAGCCATCCGGCACTGCACGCCTGAAGGCTAGCGCCTCAAAGGAACCCGCGCAGGCGCTGCTGCATCAAGCGCCCCTCGTTACCCAGGCAAGCCACTGGCGAACCGACCAGGCTGTCCTGAGCCAGGTCCGCCGCGTCCCCGGCCAGCAGCAATGGGCAATCCAGGGTCAGTGCCAGGCGCTTGAGGCGCTTGGGCAACTCGGCCGAGGGTGCGTGATTGGAAAACACCACCAGGGCTACCGGCGCGACCTTTTCGCAGACCAGGGTCAGTTCCTCCAGCGGCACACCTGGGCCCAGCAGGCGCACACCGATCGGGTCTTGCCCGAGCATCAGCGCCGCCACCAACAGCTCCAGTTCGCGGCATTGCTCATTGAGCGCCGTCAGCAGCAGATAGCGGCTCTGGGTGGCGCGTTGCAACAGCAGGCGCTGGGTAATCCGCGCCCGCAGGAAGCCATCCAGGAACAGCCATTCGCTGGTCTGGCCAAAAGCCTCGCGCGCCAGCAGTAACTGCTTCCAGAACGGCAGGAAGATGTCCTGGAACACCACCGGCAAGGCATAGCTGGAGAAGATCTGCCCGTAGAGGCGCTCAAGCTGCTCCTCATCGAACGCGCTGACCGCCAGCTTCAATTGATCGCGCCACTGGCCGTATTCGCCCTGCAAGCCGCCATCCAACGGAGCCTTGAGCTGGGCCTGGGCAGCCCGGCCCTTGGCCAGGATCTTGCCCACTTTGCTCACCGCCACGCCGCGTTCGATCCAGCCGAGAATCTCACGCACCGCCTCAACATCGTGCATGGAGTACAGGCGATGCCCACTTTCGGTGCGTGTCGGCTGAATCAGACCGTAGCGTCGTTCCCAGGCCCGCAGGGTCACCGGGTTGATTCCGGTCAGGCGCGCCACCTCACGGATCGGAAACAACTCGTCCTGACGAACGGCTTCGGGGGCGTGAGGGGCGGGGGCAAGTTCAGTCATGACGGGCATCTGGGAAGAAAACACCGGGAAACAAAGTGGCGATCATTCTACTCCCCTCAGGTGGCGATGCTTCAAGCACGAGAAAAACCGACCGCCGTCATTGGTGCCTGGGCAGCAATCAGGAATAATCCTTGCTTGCTTCAGGCGCGGCCCGCCACCCCGGTGCCTCGTCAAGCGACTGCCTTACCCAGGCAGCGCATTGGTTTTACGGAGATACATAATGTCTACCTCACCCGTCACCCTGATGGTTGCCCGGCGCGTTGCCGACGGCCGTTACCAGGACCTGATCGCCTGGCTGCGCGAAGGCGAACAACTGGCCACCGACTTTCCCGGCTACCTGGGTTCCGGCGTTCTTGCGCCGCCCCCCAACGATGACGAATTCCAGATCATCTTCCGCTTCGCCGACGAATCCACCCTGCATACCTGGGAACACTCCGCCTCGCGTACGGCCTGGCTGGCCCGGGGCAGCGACCTGTTCGCCCACCCTTCGGAGCACCGGGTCAGCGGTATCGACGGCTGGTTCGGCGCCGCCGGCCATCGCCCGCCGCGCTGGAAGCAGGCCGTGGCCATCTGGCTGGCATTCTTCCCGGTGTCGCTGCTGTTCAACTTTGTCCTGGGCCCGTTGCTCGGCGACCTGAGCCTGCTGCCTCGGGTATTTGTCAGCACCCTGGCCCTGACCCCGCTGATGGTCTATTTCTTCATTCCGCTGTCCACCCGGCTGCTGGCCAACTGGCTCAACAGCACACCGGCCCGACCGCTGCCGGCCACCCCCTCGACGCAGAATCCGTGATTCGCCGGCAAGCCGGCTCCTACCACACCTCGCGCAATATTTGCGCCTACCGTAGAAGCTGGCTTGCCAACGAAAAAACCCCGCAAGATCGCATTCGCCGGCAAGCCCGTTGCCTGCAGGCACAGGGCCTTCCCTCGCTGGTATAGTTTTCCCACTACCCGCGACGCGAGCCCTTCATGAACACCTCTCCTGCCCCGATCCTGATCACCGGCGCCAGCCAGCGAGTCGGCCTGCATTGCGCCCTGCGCCTGCTCCAAGACGGGCAGCCGGTGATCGTCACCTACCGCAGCCAGCGCCCGGGCCTTGAGGCCCTGCGGGAAAAGGGCGCGACCCTGCTGTTCGCCGATCTCTCCAGCGAAACCGGGATCCTGGCCCTGATCACCGAGCTGAAAAACCGTACCCAGAGCCTGCGGGCCATCGTCCACAACGCCTCGGAATGGCTGGAGGAGAGCCCTGGCGACGAAGCAGCGGCCTTTGCCCGGATGTTCGGCGTGCACATGCTGGCGCCCTACCTGATCAACCTGCATTGCGCCGAGTTGCTGCAGCGCTCGAGCCCGGCAGACATCATCCACATCAGCGACGACGTGACTCGCAAGGGCAGCAGCAAGCACATCGCCTACTGCGCCAGCAAAGCCGGCCTGGACAGCCTGACCCTGTCCTTCGCAGCGAAATACGCCCCGACAATCAAGGTCAACGGCATTGCCCCGGCCCTGCTATTGTTCAACCCCGACGACGACGCGGCGTACCGCGCCAAGACCCTGGCCAAATCCGCGCTGGGCATCGAACCCGGCAGCGAAGTGATTTACCAGAGCCTGCGCTATCTGCTGGACAACCCCTATGTCACCGGCACCACCCTGACCGTCAACGGCGGGCGGCACCTCAAGTAAGCCGGCCCCTGTGAGGACCTTGCATGACCCTTTCCCTGCCCCAGCACTATCGCGAGATCCTCAAGGACCTGGGCGAAGACCCCGAGCGCGAAGGCCTGCTCGATACCCCCAAGCGCGCGGCCAAGGCCATGCAGTACCTGTGTCACGGCTACGGCCAGTCGCTGGAGGACCTCGTCAACGGCGCGCTGTTTGCTTCCGACAGCGATGAAATGGTGATAGTCGCCGACATCGAGCTGTATTCCCTGTGCGAACATCACCTGCTGCCCTTCATCGGCAAGGCCCATGTGGCTTATATTCCTACCGGCAAGGTCCTGGGGCTGTCGAAGATCGCGCGGATCGTCGACATGTTCGCCAGGCGCCTGCAGATCCAGGAAAATCTCACTCGGGAAATCGCCGACGCGGTACAGAGCGTGACTCAGGCCGCCGGCGTCGCGGTGGTGATCGAGGCCAAGCACATGTGCATGATGATGCGCGGCGTCGAGAAACAGAATTCCACCATGCACACCTCGGTGATGCTCGGCGCCTTCCGCGATTCGAGCACCACTCGCCAGGAATTCCTGCAATTGATTGGACGGAGCAAGTAGCAATGCCACAACTTCAGCCAGGAATGGCTCGTATCCGAGTCAAGGACCTGCTCCTGCGGACCTACATCGGAATCAACGAGGAAGAGATCCTCAACAAGCAGGATGTGCTGATCAACCTGACCATCCTCTACGCGGCCCAGGAGGCGGTGCGGGACAACGACATCGACCACGCGCTGAACTACCGCACCATCACCAAGGCGATCATTGCCCATGTCGAGGGCAACCGCTTTGCCCTGCTGGAGCGCCTGACCCAGGAGCTGCTGGACCTGGTGATGAGCAACGCCTCGGTGCAGTACGCCGAAGTCGAAGTCGACAAGCCCCACGCCCTGCGTTTTGCCGAGTCGGTGTCGATTACCCTCGCGGCCAGCCGCGCCAGCGCCTAGAAAACTGCCACAAGTGGCAAGTGCCCGCCTGGGTGCTTGCCCCTGTCCCGGAGAACCCCCATGACTGAACAACAACGCCTGGAACTGGAAGCCGCGGCCTTTCGCCGCCTGGTGGCCCACCTGGACAGCCGCAAGGACGTACAGAACATCGACCTGATGAACCTCGCCGGGTTCTGCCGCAACTGCCTGTCCAAGTGGTACAAGGCCGAGGCCGACGAACGCCAGATCGAGGTCAGCCTCGATGACGCCCGTGAAGTGGTGTATGGCATGCCCTACGCCGAATGGAAAAATCTCTACCAGAAAGAAGCCAGCGCCGAGCAGCAAGCGGCGTTCGCCAAAGGAAAACCCCAATGACTGACCTGAACACCCTGCGCGCCAGCCTGAACAGCGGTGAACACGCTTTTGCCGACACCCTGGCCTTTGTCGCCGCCGGCTATGACTACCAGCCCCAGGCCTTCAACAACGGCGGCGTGGAAAACGCCGCCGGGCAGAACGAAGGTTCGTGCAAGACCCTGGGCCTGGCCCTGCTGGAGGGCCTGAGCGACGAAGAGGCCCTGCTGGCCTTCGGCGAACACTACCGCTCGGTACTGGCCACCCCCGAAGGCACCGACCACGGCAATATCCGCGCCCTGATCGTTCACGGCCTGGCCGGGGTCAAGTTCTCCGCCCAGCCGCTGACCCGCCGCTGACCCGCATTCTGTAGGAGCGCTGGCTCGCCGGCGAAGGCGTCAGCACAGCGGCGCAAGGCTCGAGGGCCTGTTCGCCGGCAAGCCGGCTCCTACCGTGCAACATCCATAAAAAAACCGGCTTGCGCCGGTTTTTTTATGGGTAGCCAATCAGAACGAAGCGTTCTGCAGGCCGTCCAGGTAACGCTCGGTGTCCAGTGCCGCCATGCAGCCGGCGCCGGCCGAGGTGATGGCCTGGCGGTACACGTGGTCGGCCACGTCGCCGGCAGCAAAGATGCCCTCGACGCTGGTGGCGGTGGCATTGCCGTCACGGCCGCCCTGTACGACCAGGTAACCGTCCTTGAGGGTCAGCTGGCCTTCGAACAGAGAGGTGTTCGGGGTGTGGCCGATGGCGATGAACACGCCGTCGACCTTCAACTCGTCGAAGCTGCCGTCGTTGTTCTTCAGGCGGGCACCGGTCACGCCCATGTTGTCACCCAGGACTTCGTCCAGGTTGGCATTGAGCTTGAGGATGATCTTGCCTTCGGCCACCCGGGCGTTGAGCTTGTCGATCAGGATCTTCTCGGCGCGGAAGGTTTCGCGACGGTGGATCAGGGTCACGGTGCTGGCGATGTTGGCCAGGTACAGGGCTTCCTCGACCGCGGTGTTGCCGCCGCCGACCACTGCCACCGGCTTGTTGCGATAGAAGAAGCCATCGCAGGTGGCACAGGCGGAAACACCCTTGCCCATGAACGCTTCTTCCGAAGGCAGGCCCAGGTAGCGAGCGCTGGCACCGGTGGCGATGATCAGGGCGTCGCAGGTGTAGGTCGCGCTGTCACCGGTCAGGGTGTAGGGCTTGGCAGCGAAGTCCACGGCATTGATGTGATCGAAGACGATTTCAGTCTCGAAACGCTCGGCGTGTTCGCGCATCCGCTCCATCAGCGCCGGGCCGGTCAGGCCGTGCACGTCACCGGGCCAGTTGTCGACTTCGGTGGTGGTGGTCAGCTGGCCACCGGCCTGCATGCCGGTGATCAGCAGCGGCTTCAGGTTGGCACGGGCGGCATAGACGGCAGCGCTGTAACCGGCAGGGCCGGAACCGAGAATAATCACACGCGAATGGCGTACTTCAGACATGACTCACTCCTATCGACCGGCCCGGCTAGCCTGGCGCGGAACGCCGGATTGCCGGCTGGAATAAAAAAGGACGGCGAAACCTTGGGGAAGGCTTGAACTCGTCCGTCCAAAAAATAATGGATGAAGCGTATAGAGGGGGCGAAGATTAAGGAAATACGGTTTAACAATCCAGCTCATAGGCGGTCTCTATCCTCAGGAGGCCTATTTGAATGGGTCTTTGTTACCGTTGATGTCGACCGCTTCGCCGCGCTTTCGCCCCCAGGACAAAGCCGGTAAGGTCGGCGCGTTTTCATTCTGCTCGGAGCGCTCTATGCCCGCCCCCGTCCTGTCCGGCCCGCAATACCTGCGCGAAGGCCTGAAGCTGGTCCTCAGCCCCGGCCTGCGCCTGTTCGTGCTCCTGCCCCTGGCAATCAACCTGGTGCTGTTCGTCGGATTGATCTATTTCGCCGGTCATCAGTTCAGCCTCTGGGTCGATGCGCTGATGCCGTCCCTGCCCAGCTGGCTGAGCTTCCTCACCTATATCATCTGGCCCCTGTTCGTGGTGCTGGTGGCCTTCATGGTGTTTTTCAGCTTCACCATGCTGGCCAACATCATCGCCGCCCCCTTCAACGGCTTCCTCTCGGAAAAAGTCGAAACCGTGGTGCGTGGCACCGATGATTTCCCGCCCTTCAGCTGGGGTGAACTGATTGCCATGATCCCCCGCACCCTGGCGCGGGAAATGCGCAAGCTCGGCTACTTCCTGCCCCGGGCCATCGGCCTGTTCATCCTCTCGCTGATTCCGGTGGTCAACCTGATTGCCGCGCCGCTGTGGCTGCTGTTCGGTATCTGGATGATGGCTATCCAGTACATCGACTACCCGGCGGACAACCACAAGATGAGCTGGCAGGACATGCTCGCCTGGCTGCGCCAGAAGCGCTGGCAGAGCCTGGGTTTTGGCGGCATCGTCTACCTGGCGCTGCTGATCCCGCTGGTCAATATCCTGATGATGCCGGCCGCCGTGGCCGGTGCCACGCTGTTCTGGGTGCGTGAGCGCGGGGTGGAGAACCTGCCGGCCAAATAAGGCCGGGGCGTCATAAATCCATCATCGCAAGGTCACAATGGCGACATGGCCTCAACCGACACTGAGGCCATGACGACAGCTCTGCATATCACCCTCATCACTGAAACCTTCCCACCGGAAATCAATGGCGTGGCCAATACCCTTGGCCGCCTCTGCGAGGGCCTGCGTGCCCGTGGGCATCAGGTTGAGCTGGTGCGCCCGCGCCAGGGTTGCGACCAGAGCCGGGCCAGCGACGAAGCCCTGCTGCTGTGCCGGGGCTGGCCGCTGCCGGGCTACCCGGGGCTGCAATGGGGCCAGTCGTCGATGCACAAGCTGCTGCGGCGCTGGAAACGCCAACGCCCGGACGTGCTCTATATCGCCACCGAGGGGCCGCTGGGGCTGTCTGCGCTGCGGGCCGCCAAGCGCCTGGGAATCTCCGTGGTCAGCGGCTTTCACACCAACTTCCAGCAGTACTCCAGCCAATATGGCCTGGGTTTGCTGACCCGCCTGCTGACCCATTACCTGCGCTGGTTCCACAACCGCTCGCAACTGACCCTGGTACCCAGCACCAGCCAGCACCTGGAGTTGGAGCGCCGGCATTTCGAGCGCCTGGCCCTGCTGTCCCGGGGCGTCGACAGCCAGCTGTTCCACCCGGCCAAGCGGCTCGAGACGCTGCGGGCCGACTGGGGCCTGGGTGCCGATGACCTGGCGGTGATCCACGTCGGGCGCCTGGCGCAGGAGAAGAACCTGGGCCTGCTCAAGCGCTGCTTCGAACGCCTGCAGGCGACTTATCCACAGCGCAGGATGAAGCTGATCGTGGTGGGTGACGGCCCGCAACGTGGGGCTCTGGAAAAAAGCCTGCCCGAGGCCCTGTTCTGTGGCAGCCAGCGGGGCGAAGCCCTGGCCGCCCACTACGCCTGCGGGGATCTGTTCCTGTTTCCCAGCCTCACCGAAACCTTCGGCAACGTGGTGCTGGAGGCTCTGGCCTCGGGGCTCGCGGTGGTGGCCTACGATCAGGCTGGCGCAGCCCAGCATATCCGCCATGGCTACAACGGTGTGCTGGCCATGCCCGGCGACGAAAGCGCCTTCTGCGACGCTGCCAGCTGGCTGCTGGAAGAACCGGAAACCTTGCGCCGGGTACGCCTCAACGCCCGCCAGCATGCCAGCCGCCAGGGCTGGGCCGCGGTTATCGAGCAGTTTGAAGATCGCCTGCGCAGTGCCTGCGAGCATGGGCCGGCCGAGGATTACGAAGGGCTTATCGAAGCAACGGTCAAACCCCGCAGCACCGTGGAGACACTCGGCACGGCAAGGGGGCTGCCCCCCTCGCCGCCCGGAGCCGGCAGTTAAACCAGGGTCGTCAGCGCGTCACGGCTGAACGGCAGGATGTCCTGCTCGCGGCCTTCGCGGACTTTCTGCGCCCAATCCGGATCCACCAGCAGTGCACGGCCCACGGCCACCAGATCGAACTCGTCGTTGTTCAGACGCTGCAGCAGGTTTTCCAGGCTGGCCGGCTGCGCCACCTTGTCGGTGTTGACCATGAACTGCAAGAACTCGCCGTCCAGGCCGACGCTGCCCACGGTGATGGTGGGCTTGCCGGTGAGTTTGCGGGTCCAGCCCGCCAGGTTGAGGTCGGAACCTTCGAACTCCGGCTCCCAGAAGCGGCGGGTCGAGCAGTGGAAGATATCCACACCGGCATCCGCCAGCGGCTTGAGGAAGGCCTCCAGAGCTTCCGGGGTCTGCACCAGGCGCGCGCTGTAGTCCTGCTGCTTCCACTGGGAAAAACGCAGGATGATCGGGAAATCCGGACCGACGGCAGCCCGCACGGCCTGGATCAGTTCAATGGCGAAGCGCGAGCGCTGGGCCAGGTCGCCACCGTATTCATCAGTACGCTGATTGGTGCCTTCCCAGAAGAACTGGTCCACCAGGTAACCGTGGGCGCCATGGATCTCCACGCCGTCCATGCCGATGCTCTGGGCATCCTTGGCGGCCTGGGCGAAGGCTGCGATCACCTCCTGGATGTCCTGGTGGGTCATGCCGTGCACCAGCACCTTGCCATCCTTGAGCTTCTCGGTGGGGCCGTAGCCGGGCACGCTGGCGTCCGGCTCGGTGCCCAGGCGCCGCACATTGCCCACATGCCAGAGTTGCGGGACGATCTTGCCGCCTTCGGCGTGGACCGCATCCACCACCTTCTTCCAGCCGGCCAGGGCCGCCTCGCCATGGAACTGCGGCACATTGGGGTAACCATTGGCAGCCTGGTGCCCCACCGTGGTGCCCTCGGTGATGATCAGGCCGACACCCGCAGCAGCGCGGCGGCGGTAGTACTCGATGACCTTGGAGTTGGGCACGCCGCCAGGGGAAAACGACCGGGTCATTGGAGCCATCACCACGCGGGTCGGCAGTTCCAGCGCGCCGAGTTGAAAGGGTTTGAACAAGGCTTGAACAGGCATGCTGCACTCCGAGAAAAAGGCTTGAGTCGATATTCGACGCACAAGACTGCGCCAGGTACCGGCCCCGGCGCACTTATGATGGGGATAATATTCACCCCTCAATGCGCTGCACAGCACTATTGATTTGAGTGATTTAGATGCAAAAACGCCGCATTGAAGCGGCGTGAAACAGGGGCCCGGCGCGGGTTCAGCTCAAGGCTTTTTCAATGGCCTGGATCACTGTCGGATCATCGGGAGCGGTACGTGGCGAGAAACGCGCCAGTACCCGACCGTCCTTGCCCAGCAGGAATTTCTCGAAGTTCCAGGTGATGTCCCCGGGAAACTCTGCCCCTTCGCCCGCCAGCAGGCGGTACAGCTGATGGCGCTCGGGACCGTTCACGTCCAGCTTGCTGCTCAAGGGAAAGGTCACCCCGTAGTTGAGGCTGCAAAACTCCTGAATCTCCTGCTCGGTGCCCGGTTCCTGCCCGGCGAACTGGTTGCAGGGCAACCCCAGCACGCTGAATCCCTGGGCCTTGTATTGCTGGTAGAGATTCTCCAACGCCGCATATTGTGGTGTCAGACCACATTTGGAGGCGACGTTGACCACCAGCACGACGTGCCCCTTGAAGGGCGCGAGCGGCAGCTCCTGACCATCCAGGGCTTTCAATTTAAGGTCGTGAAAAGCACTCATGACGAACTCCAAATTCCTGTGTTCTTACAGAAAACAGCCTCTCGACAGTACAGCCAAAAGCCGCGGACTAAAAAGGCGCCCTCGGGCGCCTCTCCAGCAAACTTGAGCTTAGCGCAGAAAATCAGTGGTGATGGCCACCTTCGCCATGGACGTGACCATGGGCGATTTCTTCCTGGCTGGCGTCACGGATGGCAACGATCTTGACCTGGAAATTCAGGCGCTGACCGGCCAGCGGGTGGTTGCCGTCGACGGTCACGTCGTCGCCGTCCAGGTCACGGATGGTCACGATCTGCATCTGGCCGTCCGGAGCGGAAGCGTGGAACTGCATGCCCACTTCCAGCTCGTCGACGCCTTCGAACATGCTGCGGCTCAGGGTGCTGACCAGTTCGGCAGCGTATTCGCCGTAGGCATCTTCAGGTTCTACGCAGACTTTCAGTTCATCACCAACTTGCTTGCCTTCCAGGGCCTTTTCCAGACCAGGGATGATGTTACCTGCGCCTTGCAGGTAAACCAGCGGGGCGCCGCCGGCAGAGCTGTCGATGACCTCACCAGCGTCGTTGGTGAGGGTATAGTCGATGGAGACAGCCTTATTGGCGGCGATCAGCATGGGGCGGGACCTTTTGCATAAGAATGAAGAACGTCCAAGTTTAGCGAAGCAATCGCTCGAAAGCGAACGGAACCCGGACCAACGGAACGTGAAAAATCACTCGACAATCTGCGGTTTTCATCAGGATGAAGAAGGCCATTGGGTGGCTGAACTGTCCTGCGGGCATACCCAGCACCTGCGCCACCAACCGCCCTGGCAGTCCCGGGCCTGGGTCCTGGAGCCGCAGTTGCGAGCCAAAAAAATAGGCCAGCGCTTTGCCTGCGGCTGGTGTGCTCAAGCCCCGGATAACGATAACCTTAGCGCCTGACTTCAGGCAGACGGCCAAAGACCGTCGCCTTTGCCATGCACCTTCTGAGAATTCGCATGCAAACTTTTTTCATCGCGCCCACCGATTTTGGAGTGGGTCTGACCTCCATCAGCCTCGGGCTGGTGCGTACGCTGGAACGGGCTGGCCTCAAGGTCGGCTTCTTCAAACCCATAGCCCAACCTCACCCCGGTGACACCGGCCCCGAGCGTTCCACCGAACTGGTGGCGCGCACCCATGGCCTGAAACCGCCACAACCCCTGGGCCTGGCCCATGTGGAGCGGATGCTCGGCGACGGCCAGCTGGATGAGTTGCTGGAAGAAATCATCACCCTCTACCAGCAGGCAGCCATCGGCAAGGATGTATTGATCGTCGAAGGCATGGTGCCGACCCGCAGTGCCAGCTACGCCGCCCGGGTCAACCTGCACCTGGCAAAAAGCCTGGATGCCGAGGTGATCCTGGTATCCGCCCCGGAAAACGAAGTGCTCACCGAGCTGTCCGGCCGGGTCGAGTTGCAGGCCCAGCTGTTCGGCGGCCCGCGGGACCCGAAAGTGCTGGGGGTGATCCTCAACAAGGTGCGCACCGACGAAAGCATGGAGGCTTTTTCCGCGCGCTTGAAGGAACATTCGCCCTTGCTGCGCAGCGGCGACTTCCGCCTGCTGGGCTGCATTCCCTTCCAACCGGAACTGAACGCGCCGCGCACCCGTGACGTAGCGGACCTGATGGGCGCCCAGGTGCTCAACGCCGGCGACTACGAAAGCCGGCGCATGACCAAGATCATCATTTGCGCCCGCACCATGCGCAACACCGTGGAACTGCTCAAGCCCGGCGTGCTGGTGGTGACCCCGGGCGACCGTGACGACATCATCCTCGCCGTGAGCCTGGCGGCCATCAACGGTGTGCCCCTGGCCGGCCTGCTGCTGACCAGCGACACCCTGCCCGACCCGCGGATCATGGAGCTCTGCCGGGGCGCCCTGAACGCCGGCCTGCCAGTGCTTTCGGTGAGCACCGGATCCTACGACACCGCCAACCAGCTCAATGGCCTGAACAAGGAAATTCCCATCGATGACCGCGAGCGCGCGGAAATCATCACCGACTTCGTCGCCAGTCACCTGGACGCCAACTGGCTGCACCAGCGCTGCGGCACCCCACGGGAAATGCGCCTGTCACCTGCGGTGTTCCGCTACCAGTTGATCCAGCGCGCCCAGCAGGCCAACAAGCGTATCGTCCTGCCCGAAGGCAGCGAGCCGCTGACCGTGCAGGCCGCCGCCATCTGCCAGGCCCGGGGCATCGCCCGCTGCGTGCTGCTGGCCAAGCCCGAGGACGTGCACGCGGTGGCCCGGGCCCAGGGCATCGAACTGCCCGAAGGCCTGGAGATTCTCGACCCGGACCTGATTCGCCAACGCTATGTGGAGCCCATGGTGGCCCTGCGCAAGAGCAAGAGCCTCAACGCTCCCATGGCCGAGCAGCAGCTGGAAGATCCGGTGGTGATCGGCACGGTGATGCTGGCCCTGGATGAAGTCGATGGCCTGGTTTCCGGGGTCATCCACTCCACTGCCAACACCATCCGCCCGGCCCTGCAGTTGATCAAGACCGCGCCGGGCTGCAGCCTGGTGTCCTCGGTGTTCTTCATGCTGTTCCCCGAGGAAGTGCTGGTGTATGGCGACTGCGTGATGAACCCGCACCCCAGCGCCAGCGAGCTGGCGGAAATCGCCCTGCAGAGCGCCGACTCGGCAGCCGCCTTCGGTATCACCCCGCGCGTGGCGATGATCAGCTACTCCAGCGGCGACTCGGCCAGCGGCGAGGAAGTGGAGAAAGTTCGCGAAGCCACCCTGCTGGCCCACGAAGCCCAGCGTTCGCTGCTGATCGACGGGCCGTTGCAATACGACGCCGCGGCCAACGAAAACGTCGCCCGGCAACTGGCCCCTAACAGCCAGGTCGCGGGCAAGGCCACGGTCTTCGTGTTCCCTGACCTCAACACCGGCAACACCACCCACAAGGCGGTGCAACGCAGCGCCGATTGCGTGAGCCTGGGGCCGATGCTGCAAGGCCTGCGCAAGCCGGTGAACGACCTGCCCCGGGGCGCCCAGGTGGACGACATCGTCTACACCATCGCCCTTACCGCGATTCAAGCCGCCAACCGACCTATGGATGTCTAAATGCTGGAATTTCTACCTGCCGTGGTGCGCGGAGTCATCGCCTCGCTCCTGTTGGCGCTGAACACCATCCTGCTGTGCTCGTTCCTGTTCTGCGTGGCGTTGGTCAAGGCCCTGCCCTTCGCCCTCACCCAGCGCTTGAGCCTGTGGCTGATGAACCACACCCACGAAGCCTGGATCAGCAACAACAAGGCCTGGATGCAGTTGGTATGCCGTACCCGTTGGCACGTGCAGGGCCTGGAAGGCCTGGATTACCAGCACTCCTACCTGGTCACCAGCAACCACCAGAGCTGGGTCGACATCATGGTCCTGCAGTACGTGCTCAACCGGCGTATCCGCCCCCTGAAGTTCTTCCTCAAGCAGGAGCTGATCTGGGTGCCGGTGATTGGTCTGGCCTGGTGGGCCCTGGGCTTTCCGTTCATGAAGCGCTACTCCAAGGCGTACCTGGAGAAGCACCCGGAAAAGAAAGGCAAGGACCTGGAAACCACGCGCAAGACCTGTGCGAAGTTTCGCAACAACCCGGTGGGCATCTTCAACTTCGTCGAGGGCACGCGCTTTACCGACGCCAAGCACGCCCAGCAGCAATCGCCGTTCCGCTACCTGCTCAAGCCCAAGGCCGGCGGCATCGCCTTTGTCCTGGATGCCATGGGCGAGCAACTGCAGTCGATCATCGATGTGACCATCCACTACCCGGCGGGCCGCCCCGGTTTCTGGGACCTGCTGTGCGGCAGGGTCAAGGATGTGGTGGTGCGTTTCGAAGAGGTGCAGATCCCGGCGCAGTTCCTTGGCAAGAACTACGAGCAGGACACGGCCTATCGCCAGGAATTCCAGGGCTGGATCAACCAGCAGTGGCTGGACAAGGATGCGCTGCTCGAAACGCTGCATCGGGAGTATCCGGCAAGACCCTGAGGGCCTTTTCGCTGGCAAGCCAGCTCCTGCGGGTCTGCACCCTACTTACCGGCGAACGCTATCTGAAGCGCACAAAAAAGCCCGCAGCCGATCACTCGGCTGCGGGCTTTTTTGCTATGGCTTAGATCGCGCCGCGGCTGCGCAACAGGTCCAGCACCTGCTTGACGCTTTCTTCCAGCGACAGCGACTGGGTGTCGATCACCAGATCGGCATTCAGCGGCACGTCATAGGGGAAGGACTCGCCCGGGATGTTATCCCCGCCGGCCGCGTACAGGCCCTGCGGATCACGCTCGGCGCACACCGCAGGCGATGCCTGGACGTAGACCGTCAGCAGACGCTCCTTGCCGATCAGGTCCTTGGCCTGCTCGCGCCCTTCGGCACTCGGTGCCACGAACGCCGCCAGGGTCAGCAGCCCGGCTTCGTTGAACTGACGGGCCACATGGGCCGCGCGCCGCCAGTTCTCGGTACGCCCGGCACGGTCCTGGGGCAGGCCCTTGTTCAGGTCATGCCGCAGGTTCTGGCCATCGAGCACATACACCGCGCGCCCCATGTCGAACAGCTTGCGCTCGACCGCGTAGGCCAGGGTGCTCTTGCCCGCACCCGACAGGCCGCTGAACAGCACGGTAGCCGGTTGCTGGCCGAAACGCTGGGCACGCTCTTCGGTGGCTACATGAGCCAGCTTGCCGTGTTGGGTGACGCTGCCATGGGCCACCGGCTGGGCGATGATCATGCCGGCGCCGACGGTGCCGTTGGTCAAGCGGTCGATGACGATGAAAGCACCGGTGGTGCGATTGCTTTCGTAACCATCCAGGGCAATCGGCGCGTCGAGGCTGATCTTGACCTTGCCGATCTCGTTCAGTTGCAGCGCGCTGGCCGCGCCCTCTTCCAGGGTGTTCACATCGACCTTGTGATGGATGCTGGCAATCGAGCCCGGCACATAGCTGGTGGCGCGCTTGATGTCGTACTTCTTGCCCGGCAGCATCGGCTCTTCGGCCATCCATACCAGCATGGCTTCGAAGCTGTCGGTGACCGGCGGCACGTTGTCGGCATGCACCAGCAGGTCGCCGCGGGAGATATCGATTTCATCTTCCATGGTCAGGGTCACGGCCTGGCCCGGGCCGGCCTGCTCCAGTTCACCTTCGAAGGTGACAATGGACTTGACCCGGCTGCTCTTGCCCGACGGCAACACGACGATCTCGTCGCCCTTGTGCACGATGCCGCTGGCCAGGGTGCCGGCAAAACCACGGAAGTTCAGGTTCGGACGGTTGACGTACTGCACCGGGAAACGCAGGTCGGTGAAGTTGCGGTCGCCGGCCACTTCCACGGTCTCGAGGATTTCCATCAGCGACTGGCCGGTGTACCAGGGCGAGCGATCGCTCTTGTTCACCACGTTGTCGCCCTTGAGCGCCGACATTGGCACGAAGTGCAGGCTGGTGGGCTGCAGCTTCAGGCCCTTGGCGAACTTCAGGTAGTCGGCCTTGATCGATTCGAACACGCCTTCATCGAAGTCCTTGAGGTCCATCTTGTTGATGGCCACGACGATGTGCTTGATGCCCAGCAGGGAGGCGATGAAGCTGTGGCGACGGGTCTGGGTCTGCACGCCGTAGCGGGCGTCCACCAGGATGATCGCCAGGTCACAGGTGGATGCACCGGTGGCCATGTTGCGGGTGTACTGCTCATGGCCGGGGGTGTCGGCGATGATGAACTTGCGCTTGGCGGTGGAGAAATAGCGGTAGGCGACATCGATGGTGATGCCCTGCTCACGCTCGGCCTGCAGGCCGTCGACCAGCAACGCCAGGTCGATGTCGTCACCGGTGGTGCCGACCTTCTTCGAGTCCCGGGTGATGGCTTCCAGATGGTCTTCGTAGATCATCTTCGAGTCGTGCAGCAGGCGCCCGATCAGGGTGCTCTTGCCGTCGTCGACGTTACCGCAGGTCAAAAAGCGCAGCAGCTCCTTGCGTTCGTGCTGGCCCAGGTACGCGAGGATGTCCTCGCTGATCAAATCAGATTGATGCGACATGACAGCCCCTTAGAAATAACCTTGACGTTTCTTGTCTTCCATTGAGCCGGCGCCATCGTGGTCGATGACTCGGCCCTGGCGCTCGGAAGTTCGCGTCAGGAGCATTTCCTGGATGATGTCCGTCAGGCTCTCGGCCTCGGACTCCACCGCGCCCGTCAACGGGTAGCAGCCAAGGGTACGGAAACGTACTTTCTTTTTGACGATGCGGGCTTTCTCTTCATCGGACAGATGCTCGAGGATGCGCTCGTCATCGATCATGATCAGGGTGCCGTTCTTCTCGATCACTTCACGCTCGGCGGCGAAGTACAGCGGCACGATCGGGATGCCTTCGAGGTAGATGTACTGCCAGATGTCCAGCTCGGTCCAGTTGGACAGCGGGAACACACGGATCGACTCGCCCTTGTTGACCTTGCCGTTGTAGACGTTCCACAGCTCGGGGCGCTGGTTCTTCGGGTCCCAGCGGTGCTTGCTGTCGCGGAACGAGTAGACGCGCTCCTTGGCGCGGGACTTCTCTTCATCGCGGCGGGCACCGCCGAACGCGGCGTCGAAACCATGTTTGTCCAGAGCCTGCTTGAGGCCCTCGGTCTTCATGATGTCGGTGTGCTTGGCACTGCCGTGGGTGAAAGGGTTGATGCCCTGGGCCACGCCATCCGGGTTGACGTGGGTGATCAGGTCCAGGCCCAGCTCTTCGACCATGCGGTCGCGGAACTTGTACATTTCCTGGAATTTCCACTGGGTATCGACGTGCATCACCGGGAACGGCAGCTTGCCGGGGAAGAACGCCTTGCGAGCCAGATGCAACATCACGGCGGAGTCTTTACCGATGGAGTACAGCATCACCGGGTTGTCGAACTCGGCGGCCACCTCGCGGATGATGTGGATGCTTTCCGCCTCCAGCTGTTTCAGATGCGTCAGTTTGTCGACCATGGCTACTCACGAAAGCTTTCTTATGGACGGCCATCGGGCCGTGTTCGAGCGGGGCATGCTAGCACAGCGACCTGCTTCTAATCAGGGAGCCAACTAGAACGAAACGGTATATGAATATACCGCTCCGTTAGGCCCCAGGCGCCGCTCTGCAGGAGCTGGCTTGCCAGCGAAGGCGCTTTCAAGCGCACCTTCGGGCTGACCGGCAAGCCGGCTCCTGCCGGGGGTCAGATGGGGTTGGGGCAGTCGATGAACAGGTGCTCCAGGGCGAAGCGCCGAGCCAGGTAGTCACCCAGGGCCTGGACGCCATAACGCTCGGTGGCGTGATGGCCGGCGGCAATGAAGCTGATGTCGTTTTCCCGGGCACTGTGGAAGGTCTGCTCCGAGGCTTCGCCACTGAGGTACAGGTCGACGCCGGCCTGCACCGCCTGGTCGATGTAGCCCTGGCCGCCACCGGTGCACCAGCCGACCCGACGGATCATCTCGCTGCCTTCGATCAGCAGCGGCTCTCGCCCCATTGCCTCTTGCACCCGGCGGGCAAAGTCCCGCGCGGTCATCGGCTCGCCGAGGGAACCCACCAGGCCGACGACCTTGGGGTTTTCCGGGTCCAGCGGGCCTTCCACGGTGATGTCCAGCTGACGGGCCAGTTGCACGTTGTTGCCCACTTCCGGGTGCAGGTCCAGGGGCAGGTGATAGGCCAGCAGGCTGATGTCGTGCTTGAGCAGGGTTTTCAGCCTACGCTGCTTCATGCCGGTGATGCAGGGGTTCTCGCCCTTCCAGAAGTAGCCGTGATGCACCAGCACCAGGTCGGCCTTGGCCTCCACCGCAGCGTCCAGCAACGCCTGGCTGGCGGTCACCCCACTGACGATGCGCATCACCTGCGGGCGCCCTTCGACCTGCAGGCCATTGGGGCAGTAGTCGGCAATACGTGAACTGCCCAGGTAGCGGTCCGCTTCTTCCACCAGTGTGCTCAGGGCAACGGCCATAAAAGACTCCTAAATATCCCGTTCAGAGGCACGCGCGGCCTCGTATAATGCGCGACATTATGGGCCGTGCGCAGCCCTTCGTAACCACCCAGGACTTGCTCAATGCTCAAGGCTCTGCGTTTTTTTGGCTGGCCGCTACTGGCCGGCGTGCTTATCGCGTTGTTGATTATCCAGCGCTACCCGCAATGGGTGGGCCTGCCCAGCCTCGACGTCAATCTGCAGCAAGCCCCGCAAACCACCAGCACGCAACAGGGGCCGGTGTCCTACGCCGACGCCGTGGTGATCGCCGCGCCCGCGGTGGTCAACCTGTACACCACCAAGGTCATCAACAAGCCGGCTCACCCGCTCTTTGAAGACCCGCAGTTCCGGCGCTTCTTCGGCGACAACCTGCCCAAGCAGCAGCGCATGGAATCGAGCCTGGGCTCGGGGGTGATCATGAGCCCCGAGGGCTACCTGCTGACCAACAACCATGTGACCTCCGGTGCCGAGCAGATCGTGGTGGCACTCAAGGACGGTCGCGAGACCCTGGCCCGGGTGATCGGCAGCGATCCGGAAACCGACCTGGCGGTGCTCAAGATCGACTTGAAGAACCTGCCTTCGATCACCGTCGGCCGTTCGGAAAACGTCCGCGTCGGCGACGTCGCGCTGGCCATCGGCAACCCGTTCGGGGTCGGCCAGACCGTGACCATGGGCATCATCAGTGCCACCGGGCGCAACCAGCTGGGCCTGAACAACTACGAAGACTTCATCCAGACCGACGCCGCCATCAACCCGGGCAACTCCGGTGGCGCCCTGGTGGACGCCAACGGCAACCTGACCGGGATCAACACCGCGATCTTCTCCAAGTCCGGCGGCTCCCAGGGCATCGGTTTTGCGATCCCGATCAAGCTGGCCATGGAAGTGATGAAGTCGATCATCGAGCACGGCCAGGTCATCCGCGGCTGGCTGGGGATCGAAGTGCAACCCTTGACCCAGGAGCTGGCAGAGTCCTTCGGCCTGGCCGGGCGCCCGGGAATCGTGGTGGCGGGGATCTTCCGCGACGGCCCGGCGCAGAAAGCCGGGATGCAACTGGGTGACGTGATCCTCAGTATCGATGGCGAACCTGCCGGCGACGGCCGGCGTTCGATGAACCAGGTGGCGCGGATCAAACCGACGGACAAAGTCTCGATCCTGGTCATGCGCAACGGCAAGGAACTCAAGCTGACGGCAGAAATCGGCCTGCGACCACCGCCCGCGCCCGTCAAAGAAGAAGAGTGAAGCTGGGCCCGGCCATGCCGGGCTAACAGCATACATTCTCATTAGTCATGTTATATTGTTTCAATATCGCTATTGGAACAGCCCCATGACGTCCCGAAGAATCCTCCCCTTGGCAGGCCTGACCCTGGGCCTGCTGGCAGATCCGCTGCTGGCCAAAGAACCTGAGCCGCTGGAACTTGAAACCACCCGTATCAGCACCGAATACGAATCCGCCACGGGCCGGGTCAAGGGCTATCGGGCCACACGCTCGGCCAGCGCGACGAAGACCGATACGGCGATCCGCGACATTCCCCAATCCATCAGCGTGATCCCCGCCAGCGTGTTCAAGGACCTGGGCAGCAACAACGTCGAACGCGCCCTGGAGTTTGCCGGCGGGGTTTCCAAGCAGAACAACTTCGGCGGGCTGACCCTGTATGAATACAGCGTGCGCGGCTTCACCACCTCGGAGTTCTACAAGGACGGCTTCAGCGCCAACCGCGGCTATCCCAGCACCCCGGACGCCGCCACTGTCGAGCGCATCGAAGTGCTCAAGGGGCCGGCCGCCAGCCTCTATGGCCGTGGCGACCCCGGCGGCACGGTGAATATCGTCACCAAGAAACCCCAGCCCGAAGCCTTCGCGACCTTGCAGACCAGTGCTGGCAGCTGGGACCGCTACCGTACCGCCCTGGACCTCAACACCCCGCTGGATGCCCAGGGCAACCTGCTGTCCCGGGTCAACCTGGCCGTGGAGGACAACCACAGCTTTCGCGACCACGTGGACAGCCGCCGGGTGTTCGTCGCGCCTTCCTTCAGCTGGCAGTTGAACCCGGACACCAGCCTGCTGCTGGAAAGTGAATGGGTGCGCCACAGCTCGACCTTCGACCGCGGCATCGTGGCCCCGAACAATCGCTGGAGCGGCGTCTCCCGCTCGACCTTCCTCGGCGAACCCGATGACGGCAACATCGACAACCACAACAACATGCTCCAGGCCACCCTGGAACACCACCTCAATGACAGCTGGAAACTGCGTCTGGCCAGCCACTACAAGGAAGGCAAGCTCTGGGGCTTCGCCTCCGAAACCCGACCGCTGAACGCCGACCGGCACACGGTCAACCGGCGCTACCGCGAGCGCGACAACAACTGGCATGACAGCATCACCCAGCTGGAACTGCGCGGCCTGTTCGACCTCGGCAGTTGGCAGCATGAACTGCTGATCGGCAGCGAATACGAGAACTACCGCAAGAACGAGCGGGTCACCAGCATTGCCGGCGGCGCCTATGCCATCGATATCTACGACCCGATCTACGGTCAGGCCAAGCCCAACGGCAAACGCTCTGGCACGGACTTTTTCGAGCATGTCGAAAGCCAGGCCCTCAACCTGCAGGACCAGATCATCTTCACTGACCGCCTGCGAGGCATGGTCGGCGCCCGCTTTGAACACTTCGAGCAAAAGATCGACGACCACACCACCGGCAAGCGCAGCCGCCAGAACCACGATGCCCTGACCCAGCGCGCCGGCCTGCTCTACCAACTGACCCCGCAGGTGGGGCTGTTCGCCAACGCCTCCACCTCGTTCAAGCCCAACAATGGGCTGGATGCGGGCGGCAAGACCTTCAAGCCCGAGGAAGGCGTCGGCTATGAAGTGGGGATCAAGAGCGAGCTGTTCGACGAGCGCTTGAGCGCCACCCTCGCCGCCTTCCATATCGACAAGGAAAACGTCCTGGCCCTGGACCCCGGCACCGACTCCAGCCGCGCCATGGGCAAGGCCCGCAGCCAGGGCTTCGACCTGCAGTTCAGCGGCCAGTTGACCGACGCGGTGCGCGTGATAGGCGCCTATGCGCTGATTGATGCGAAAGTCACCAAGGGCGACCCGGCAATCCCCGCCGGCAGCCGCATTCTCGGCGTGGCCAAGCACAGCGCCAGCCTGCTGGGGGTCTATGAATTCCAGGACGGCCGGCTCAAGGGCTCGGACATCGGCGCAGCCCTGACCTATGTCGGCGACCGCTCGGGCGAGGCCGGAGGCCGCTTCGAGCTGCCCGCCTACCGCACCCTGGACCTGCTGGCCCACTACAAGGCCAGCGACAACCTGACCCTGGGCCTGAACCTGAACAACCTGTTCGACGAGAAGTACTACGAACGCTCCTACAGCAACTACTGGGTCAATCCCGGCGAACCGCGCAATTTCACCCTCAGCCTCACACTCAACCTGTAGAAGAGAGCCGCCATGCACAGCCTCAAATCCATTGCCCTGCTGGGCCTGCTCGCCACACTGGGCGCCACCCAGGCCTCGGCCCACGGCCTGTGGACCGAACAACGACGCGGCAATATCGAAGTGATCTACGGCCACGGCGCCGAAGACGACGCCTTCAAGGCCAAGAAAATCAGCGGTGCCTGGGCCTATGACGGCGCGGCCAGAATGATTCCGGTGACCGTGCAACGCCTGGCGGACCACGCACGCCTGCAACCGCTCAAACCACCGGCGGTACTGGCCGTGGCACTGGACAACGGCCCCTGGTCGCAAACCGCGGACAAGCGCTGGGTCAACCAGGGTCGCAGCAAGGTCCCGGGGGCCATCGCCTCGACTCACACCTACAAGTACAGCCTGGCGATCTATCAACCGGGAGCGAAGCTGCCCAAGCTGGAACAGCTCAAGCTGGTGATCCTGCCGGAAGTCGACCCGCTGACCGTCGGCCCGGGCAAGAACCTGCCGGTGCGGGTGCTGCTGGATGGGAAGCCGGTGGCCGGGGTGAAGTTGATTGGCGATTACCGCAATGCACCGAGCACCCTGAGCACCGAGACCGATGCCCAGGGACGTGCCCAAGTGCTGGTGAGGAACGAAGGCTTGAACGTGATTGCCGCAGAGCTGGAGGTAGTGCTCAAGGACAACCCGGATGTGGCCTCACGCGGCCTGTTCAGCTCCCTGACCTTCCTCGGCGAGCCGCACCACGAATGAAGGTACGGCCGCCTCGGAAGCCAGGCGCCTGGACTACAGCTCGCCCAGGCCGTCGATCAGCGCCTGGTTCTGTTCCTGTGTGCCGATGCTGATCCGCAGGAACTGAGCGATCCGCTGCTGCTTGAAGTGGCGCACTATCACCCCTTGCTCGCGCAGCTTGGCCGCCAGGCCGGCTGCGTCGTGCCGCGGGTGGCGGGCAAAGATGAAGTTGGCCGCCGACGGCAGCACTTCGAAGCCCTTGGCCTGCAACTGCGCCACCACCCATTCGCGACTGTCGATCACTTGCTGGCAGGTCTTGGCGAAGTACTCGCGGTCCTCGAAAGCCGCCGCCGCTCCGACGATCGCCAGGCGATCCAGCGGGTAGGAGTTGAAGCTGTTCTTGACCCGCTCCAGGGCCTCGATCAGATCCGGGTGCCCTACCGCCAGGCCCACTCGCAAGCCGGCCAGGGAGCGCGACTTGGACAGGGTCTGGGTCACCAGCAGGTTCGGGTAGCGATCCACCAGGCTGATGGCGGTCTGGCCGCCGAAGTCGATGTAGGCCTCATCCACCACCACGACGGAATCCGGGCTGGCCTTGAGGATCTGCTCCACCGCATCCAGGGCCAACAGGCAGCCGGTGGGCGCATTCGGGTTGGGGAAGATGATCCCGCCGTTGGGCCTGGCGTAGTCGGCCACGCGAATCTGGAACTGCTCGTCCAGTGGCACCGCTTCGTGCTCGATGCCATACAGGCCGCAATACACCGGGTAGAAGCTGTAGCTGATGTCCGGGAACAGCAGCGGTTTTTCCTGCTGCAGCAGGCCATGGAAAATGTGCGCCAGGACTTCGTCGGAACCGTTGCCGAGGAACACCTGGTTACCCTGCACCCCGTAGTAACTGGCCACCGCCTGCTTGAGCAGGTCACTGTTGGGGTCCGGGTACAGGCGCAGGTTGTCGTTGAGTTCGGCCTGCATCGCCGCCAGGGCCCTGGGCGACGGGCCATAGGGGTTTTCATTGGTGTTGAGCTTGACCAGCTTGGTCAGCTTGGGTTGTTCGCCCGGCACGTAGGGCACCAGGTTCTTGACGAACGGACTCCAGAATTTGCTCATGTTCATTGCCCCTGATCTTGGTCATCGACGATGCGGTATTCGGCGCTGCGGGCGTGGGCGGTCAGCGACTCGCCACGGGCCAGCACCGAGGCGGTGCGGCCCAGTTCAGAGGCGCCCTGCTCGGAGCAGAAGATGATCGACGAACGTTTCTGGAAGTCATACACCCCCAGCGGCGACGAGAAACGCGCGGTGCCGGAAGTCGGCAGCACGTGGTTCGGCCCGGCGCAGTAATCCCCCAGCGCTTCGCTGGTGTGGCGGCCCATGAAGATCGCCCCGGCGTGGCGGATCTGCGGCAGCCAGGCTTGCGGGTCGGCCACGGACAGCTCCAGGTGCTCGGGGGCAATGCGGTTGGCCACTTCAATGGCTTGCTGCATGTCACGGACCTTGATCAGGGCTCCACGGCCATTGATCGAGGTGTTGATGATTTCCGCGCGCTCCATGGTTGGCAGCAGCTTGGCGATGCTTGCCGCGACTTTATCCAGGAACTCGGCATCCGGGCTGACCAGGATCGCCTGGGCGTCTTCGTCGTGCTCGGCCTGGGAGAACAGGTCCATGGCGATCCAGTCCGGGTCGGTCTGGCCGTCGCAGACCACCAGGATCTCCGACGGGCCGGCGATCATGTCGATGCCGACCTGGCCGAACACGTGGCGCTTGGCGGTGGCTACATAGATGTTGCCCGGGCCGACAACCTTGTCCACCTGGGGCACGCTTTCGGTGCCGTAGGCCAGCGCGGCCACGGCCTGGGCGCCGCCGATGGTGAACACCCGATCGACCCCGGCGATGCAGGCGGCAGCCAGTACCAGTTCGTTGACCTCGCCACGCGGGGTCGGCACCACCATCACCACCTCGGTAACGCCCGCCACCTTGGCCGGAATCGCGTTCATCAGCACCGACGACGGGTAGGACGCCTTGCCCCCCGGTACGTACAGCCCGGCGCGGTCCAGCGGCGTGACCTTCTGGCCCAGCACCGTGCCGTCGGCCTCGGTGTAGGTCCAGGAGTCCTGTTTCTGCTTCTCGTGGTAGCTGCGCACCCGCGCCGCGGCCTTTTCCAGGGCTTCGCGCTGGGCCACGGTGATCCGGGTCAGGGCCAGCTCCAGGCGCTCGCGCGGCAGGATCAGGTCTGCCATGGAGGCCACTTGCAAGCCGTCAAAACGCTGGGTGAACTCCACCAGCGCCGCATCGCCGCGCTCGCGCACGGCCTTGATGATGTCCAGCACCCGCTGATTGACCGAATCGTCAGAGACACTTTCCCAGCTCAGCAGATGATCCAGATGACGGGCGAAATCCGGGTCGGCAGCGTTGAGTCGGCGAATTGCAGTCGGAGCGGTCATAGCGAAGGCCTCAATGATTGGCGAATGCACAAAAGGGCAAGCTTGGATTTGCAAAGCTCAGGCGCCGCAAGACTACCAAGCCATCCGCGTGGGCACCTGAGCATTCTGGCTATGACGCGGATAGATGGGCGCGGCTCAAGGCCACGCATGTGAATCAGCCGCGGTGTCGCGATTCCACTGCCTTGCGCAGGGTATCGATCAACGCCTGGATACGGGCGTGCTGCATCTTCATCGATGCCTTGTTGACCACCAGGCGGGAGCTGATGGTAGCAATCAGTTCCTGGGGTTCCAGGCCGTTGGCCCGCAGGGTATTGCCAGTGTCGACCACGTCGATGATCTTGTCGGCCAGGCCGATCAGCGGCGCCAGTTCCATGGAACCGTAGAGCTTGATGATGTCCACCTGACGACCCTGCTCGGCGTAGTAGCGCTTGGCTACGTTGACGAACTTGGTGGCCACGCGCAGGCGGCCCTTGGGTTCTGCGGCGCCAATGGCACCGGCAGTCATCAGCTTGCACTGGGCAATCTGCAGGTCCAGTGGCTCATACAGGCCCTGGCCGGTGTACTCCATCAGGACGTCCTTGCCGGCCACCCCGAGGTCGGCAGCGCCATGCTCGACATAGGTCGGCACGTCAGTGGCACGCACGATCAGCAGGCGGACATCGTCCTGGGTCGTGGGGATGATCAGTTTGCGGCTCTTGTCCGGATTCTCGGTTGGCACGATGCCCGCTTCAGCCAGAAGCGGCAGCGTGTCGTCGAGGATACGGCCCTTGGACAGTGCGATGGTCAACATGAGTAACGTAAGTCCTTATGCGGCGACTGATGCCCGGACGCAAACGGCGCCAGACATGCGTCGAGCCTGAAGACAGGCTCGACGTGGAACAGATTCGGCAGTGGGCACCTCCCTGTGCCCGTCATGCAACTAGCCCGGTACGCGACGGATCTTGGCGCCGAGCATCTGCAGCTTCTCTTCGATGCACTCGTAACCACGGTCGATGTGGTAGATGCGATCGATCAGGGTGTCGCCTTCGGCCATCAGGGCCGAGATCACCAGGCTGGCCGAAGCCCGCAGGTCGGTAGCCATGACAGGCGCGCCCTTGAGGATTTCGGTACCGGTAACGATGGCGGTGTTGCCTTCGACCTGGATCTTGGCGCCCATGCGGTGCAGCTCATAGACGTGCATGAAGCGGTTTTCGAAGATGGTCTCGATCACCGCGCCAGTACCTTCGGCAATCGCGTTCAGGGAAATGAACTGCGCCTGCATGTCGGTGGGGAACGCCGGGTACGGAGCGGTACGCACGTTGACCGCCTTGGGGCGCTTACCGTGCATGTTGAGCTCGATCCAGTCGCTGCCGGTGGTGACTTCAGCGCCGGCTTCCTTGAGCTTTTCCAGAACGGCTTCAAGGATGGTTGGATCGGTGTCCTTGACCTTGACGCGGCCGCCGGTGACGGCTGCAGCCACCAGGTAGGTGCCGGTTTCGATACGGTCAGGCATCACTTTGTAGATCGCCGAATGCAGGCGCTCTACGCCATCGATGGTGATGGTGTCGGTGCCGGCGCCGGAAATCTTCGCGCCCATGGCGATCAGGAAGTTCGCCAGGTCCACGACTTCTGGTTCGCGAGCGGCGTTCTGCAGCACGCTGCGGCCACGGGCCAGGGCTGCAGCCATCATGATGTTCTCGGTACCGGTCACGCTCACGGTATCGAAGAAGAAATTCGCGCCGCGCAGGCCACCCTCAGGCGCCTTGGCCTTGATGTAGCCGCCTTCGACGTCGATCACCGCGCCCATGGCTTCCAGGCCGCGGATGTGCAGGTCCACCGGACGCGAGCCGATGGCGCAACCGCCAGGCAGGGCCACTTCGGCTTCGCCGAAACGGGCAACCATCGGGCCCAGTACCAGGATCGAGGCGCGCATGGTTTTCACCAGCTCGTAGGGTGCCACCAGGGTCTTGATGGTACGCGGGTCGATTTCGACGCTGAGTTTCTCGTCGATCACCGGCTCGATGCCCATGCGACCGAACAGCTCGATCATGGTGGTAATGTCGTGCAGGTGCGGCAGGTTGGCCACGGTGACCGGGCCATCGCACAGCAGGGTTGCCGCCAGAATCGGCAGCGCGGAGTTCTTGGCCCCGGAAATGCGGATCTCGCCATCAAGGCGAACGCCGCCGGTAATAATCAATTTATCCATAACAGTCTCGACGCCCTTGGGCTCAGGTGCGCTCGGCCCAGGCCGCGCGGCTGAAAAATTTCATGGTGATCGCGTGGATGCTGCCATCGGCAATCCATGGATTCAAATGGGCATAGATGCTCTGCTGACGCTTCACCGGGCTCAAGGCCGACAGTTCGTCGCTAATCACGTTCAGCTGAAAGTTGCAGCCTTCGCCCTCAACTTCTACCTGAGCTCCGGGCAGCTTTCCCTCAAGAAAGCTCTTCACTTCGTTGGCCTGCATGCTCAACCTCAATCGGCGCCCTGTGCGCGCGGGTCGGACATCATACAAAAAAGCCCCGCGCCTGCGAACCCCGCATAGCAGGACTCTGACGGGGGGCTTCTATATAGAGATGTGGGTTATTGGGGATGGGCGAAGATTTCGGTGACTCCGGAGACCTCGGCGATCTCGCGCATGTCCTCGGGCAGCGCACGAACGCTCACCGCCTTGCCCAGTGCCTGGCCATCACGCATGAAGGCCAGCAGCAGCGCGAGTCCGACGCTGGAGGACTTCTCCACCGCCGAGCAATCGAGCACCAGCGCCGGTGCCTGGCTCGACTTGATCAGCGCCTGGCCCTGCTTGCGCAGGCCCGGGCCGCTGCGGTAATCCAGCACGCCGCTGATCAACAGTTCCCCGGCATCACCGAGGCGCACGGCCGATTCACTCATTGCGCAGCCTTTTGTGCAGCGTCTTCGGTCACTTCCTTGGCCTTGGCCACCTCACCGGCCCAGCCGTCGATGGTCTTGTCCAGGTTGTTGCCATTGCGCTGCATCGCGTCGGCGAACTGATCACGGAACAGCTTGCCGATATTGATGCCGTTGATGATCACGTTACGCACTTTCCACTCGTCGTTGATCTTTTCCAGGGTGTAGGACACTGGGTAGATCGCGCCGTTGTTGCCCTTGACCTGCATATCGACGCTGGTGCGGGTGCCGCTTTCATCCTTGGCCGGAGAAACCGTGATGCCCTGGTTGTTGTACTCCAGCAAGGCATTGCCATAGAACTGCATCAGGCTGCGCTTGAAATTTTCCTGGAAGCGCACCATCTGCTCCGGCGTGGCCTTGCGCGAATACTTGACGGTCATGATGCTGCGGGAAATGCCGTCGGCATCCACCACAGGACCGACGATGCTGTTCAAGGCATTGTAGAAGTCGTTCGGGCTTTGCTTGTACTTCTCTTTATTGGCCGCCAGGTCAGCGAGCAGACGGGTGGTCGTGTCCTGCACCAGATCATGCGCGGAAGGCGTGCTTGCCGCGTTGGCCAGCAACGGCAGAGCCGCCAGCAGCACCAACAGGCCACGTCGCAAGATAGAGATCATCGAAAAACTCCTCATTTGGCGTCTTTGCTAACGGTATTGAGCAGGAATTTACCGATCAGGTCCTCCAATACCAGCGACGACTGGGTGTCGTGGATGGTTCCACCATCCTTGAGCAAGGCTTCTTCCCCGCCCACGCTGATACCGATGTATTTCTCACCCAACAGGCCAGCAGTCAGGATAGATGCAGTGGAGTCAGTCGGCAGATTATCCACGCGCTTTTCCAATTGCATCGTTACCCGGCCAGTGAAGCTGTCACGGTCCAGATCGATCGCCGTGACCTTGCCGATGGTTACGCCGGCCATGGTCACTTTGGCTCTGACCGTCAAACCGGCGATATTGTCGAAGTAGGCGTAAAGTTTATAAGTATCGGTGCTCGCGGTTGGAGACAAGCCACTGACTCGCAGGGCAAGCAACAGCAAAGCCAGGATGCCGGCCAGCAGGAAAAGGCCGACACCGATTTCCAGGGTGCGGTTTTGCATCAGAAATCTCCAAACATCAAGGCGGTCAGAATAAAGTCCAAGCCGAGTACGGCCAACGAGGCATACACCACGGTCTTGGTAGTGGCACGGCTGATCCCCTCTGAAGTGGGCTCACAGTCATAGCCTTGGAAAACGGCGATCCAGGTCACTACAAACGCAAAAACAATACTTTTGATCACACCGTTGAGCACGTCACCACTGAAGGTCACGCTGTTCTGCATGTTCGCCCAGTAGGAGCCGTCGTAGACTCCCAGCCAGTCGACAGCGACCCACGAACCGCCCCAGATGCCCACCACGCTGAAAATCATCGCCAGCAATGGCAGGGAAATGAAGCCAGCCCACAGGCGCGGCGCAATGATGTACTTGAGCGGGTCGACACCGATCATCTCCAGGCTGGAGAGCTGCTCGGTGGACTTCATGTTGCCGATTTCCGCGGTCAGCGCCGAACCGGCACGCCCGGCGAACAGCAGCGCAGTCACTACCGGCCCCAGCTCCCGCAACAGGGTCAGGGCCACCATCTGCCCCACCGCCTGCTCCGAACCGTAGCTGGAAAGGATATTGAAGCCCTGCAGCGCCAGCACCATGCCGATGAAGATCCCGGACACGACAATGATCACCAGGGACATCACGCCCACTGAGTGCAGTTGCTTGACCAGCAGGCCAAAGCTGCCGCCGATGCCACCGCGGCCCAGCAACGCATGGAACAGGAACAGCGTGGAACGCCCCAGTACCGCCAGGACATCGATGCCTGAGCGACCGAAGAGGCGAACCCTCTCGATTAGCGATATTTTGCGCATCAGCGCTTCCCCAGAAGATCTGCGCGGTAGTCCGTCGCTGGAAAGTGAAACGGCACCGGGCCGTCGGGATCGCCCTTCATGAACTGACGGATACGCGGATTATCGGAGTCCATCAGCTCTTCGGGAGTTCCCTGGCCCAACACCTGGCCATCGCCCACTACATAGAGGTAGTCGGCAATGCTCGCGGTTTCCGCCAGGTCGTGGGAAACCAGGATGCTGGTGATGCCCAGGGCATCGTTGAGCAGCCGGATCAGGCGCACCAGAACGCCCATGGCAATGGGGTCCTGGCCCACGAAAGGCTCGTCGTACATGAGGATCTGCGGATCCAGGGCAATCGCCCGGGCCAGGGCGACCCGGCGCTTCATGCCGCCGGACAGCTCGTCGGGCATCAGGTCGACCGCGCCGCGCAAGCCCACCGCCTGCAACTTGAGCAGGACGATGTCACGAATCATTTCGTCCGGCAGTTGGGTGTGCACCCGCAGCGGAAAGGCCACGTTCTCGAACACGTCCAGGTCGGTGAACAGTGCGCCGCTCTGGAACAGCACGCCCATCTGCTTGCGCGCGTCGAACAGATCGCTGCGCGAAAGGCTCGGCAGATTCTGGCCATTGACCCACACTTCGCCGCTGCTGGGCCGCAACTGCATGCCCATCAAGCGCAACAGGGTGGTCTTCCCACAGCCGGAAGGCCCCATGATGCCGGTGACCTTGCCCCGCGGAATACGGATATCCACGTTATTGAAAATGCTGCGCGTACCGCGCTTGAAGGACAGTCCCTTCAGCTCGACCGCGTAGGCGTTATCGGCACTCATCTAAACTCCTTGCGATGCAGCCTATCACTCGGACGCTTGGCTCCCTGCCGGGAGTACATGCCCCTGGGCAGGCCGAACTGGCGGCGAACTATATCACTGCTGATACGGAGCCCCCAAGGCCGACGCCACCCCCGTTCAGGTCGACGACAGGCAAAAACCAGACTTTCCTCGCGCCCGGTAGACAAAGCCTGACGAACTTGCGTGAGGGATTTGTTCATTACCGCTATAATCGCCGCCTTTTCATCGGGCTATACGATTTCAGACATGAGCCAATCCAGCGACCTGATTCAATCAGCACAACGCACCATCCGCCTCGAACTACAGGCAGTAGAAGGCTTGCTGCCCCATATCGACGCAGATTTCGTACGCGCTTGCGAGATGATTCTGGCCAGCAAAGGCCGCGTAGTGGTGGTCGGCATGGGCAAGTCCGGGCACGTCGGCAACAAGATTGCCGCTACCCTGGCCAGCACCGGGACCACGGCTTTCTTCGTCCATCCTGCCGAAGCCAGCCATGGCGACATGGGCATGATTACCCGCGATGACGTGATCCTGGCCCTCTCCAACTCCGGCTCCACCAACGAAATCGTCACCCTGCTGCCCCTGATCAAGCGTCTGGGCATCCAGTTGATCAGCCTCACCGGCAACCCCGAGTCGCCGCTGGCCAAGGCGGCTGACGTCAACCTCAACGTCCACGTCGAGCACGAAGCCTGCCCGCTGAACCTGGCACCGACCTCCTCGACCACCGCCGCCCTGGTCATGGGCGACGCCCTGGCCGTGGCGCTGCTGGAAGCCCGCGGTTTCACTGCCGAGGACTTTGCCTTCTCCCACCCGGGTGGTGCCCTGGGCCGTCGCCTGCTGCTCAAGGTGGAGAACGTCATGCACGAAGGCAGCGATCTGCCCCAGGTGCAACGCGGCACCCTGCTCAAGGACGCGCTCATGGAAATGACCCGCAAGGGCCTGGGCATGACCGTGATCCTGGAGGCCGACGGCCGCCTGGCCGGGATCTTCACCGACGGCGACCTGCGTCGCACCCTGGATCGGGCCATCGATATACACCATGCCACCATCGATTCGGTGATGACCCCTCATGGCAAGACCGCACGTGCCGACATGCTGGCCGCCGAAGCCCTGAAAATCATGGAAGACCACAAGATCAGCGCCCTGGTGGTGGTGGACAAGGAAGACCGGCCGATCGGCGCCTTGAACATGCACGACCTGCTGCGCGCGGGAGTGATGTGATGAGTGCCGACCTGCTGCAACGCGGTAAAAACATCAAGCTGGCGGTATTCGATGTCGACGGCGTGCTGACTGACGGGCGCCTGTACTTCCTCGAAGACGGCAGCGAGTTCAAGACCTTCAACACCCTGGACGGCCAGGGCATCAAGATGCTCATGGCGGCCGGCGTGCAGACGGCGATCATCAGCGGGCGCAAGACCCCGGTGGTAGAGCGCCGAGCCAAGAACCTGGGGATTCCCCACCTGTACCAGGGCCGCGAAGACAAGCTGGTGGTATTGGACGAGCTTCTTGGCCAACTGGGCCTAAGCTATGAACAGGTCGCCTATCTGGGCGACGATTTGCCCGACCTGCCGGTGATCCGCCGCGTGGGGCTGGGCATGGCGGTGGCCAATGCCGCAGCGTTTGTCCGCGAACACGCCCACGGCGTCACGGTGGCCCGCGGCGGCGAAGGTGCCGCCCGCGAGTTCTGCGAACTGATCCTGCGTGCCCAGGACCGCCTTGAAGCAGCCAATGCCGCTTACTTATAGAGCCTTCCCATGCTGAGCAAAAAGATTCGCAACATCCTGATCTTCGGGACCATCGCCCTGCTGTTCGCAGCGGTCGGTTACTGGAACATCAGCCCGGAACGCTTCCTCGACAAGCCGGTGGCCCAGGTCGACGAAAGCGCCATTGACTACTACGTGATCAACGCCCGCAGCGTGCAGTACCTGCCCGACGGCAAACTGCAGTACGAAATGACCTCGGACAAGGTCGAGCACGTCAAGGCCAGCGAAGTGACCCTGCTGACCAAGCCGGACCTGCAGATGTACCGTGGCACCACGTTCCCCTGGCATGTCCAGAGCGAACGCGGCGAGGTCAACCCGGACGGCACCGAGGTCGAGCTGATCGATTCGGTACGGGTTTCCCGCACCGACGAGCACAACCGCAACCTGCTGATCACCACAACCCGCATGACAGTATTCCCGCAGAAGCAATATGCGCAGACCGAGCAAGCCGTTAGAATCGACGGCGCCGGCGGCGTGACTACGGCCAAGGGAATGAAAGCGTATTTGAAAGACGGCAGGATGAACCTGCTATCGAACGTAAGAGGACAGTATGAGGCTCGTTAAAACCCTCCCTATTTTGCTCAGTCTGGGCGCAGCACTGGGAAGCGTGAGCGCCTGGGCTCTGCCGAACGATAGCCAACAGCCGATCCGCATCCAGGCCGACGACGCCCAGCTGGACGACAAGAACGGCGTGGCCACCTACAAGGGCGATGTCATCATCACCCAGGGCTCGATGAAGATCACCGGTAACACCGTGACCATCACCCGGTCCAAGACCGGTGAAATCGACGTGGTGACCTCGGTGGGCAACCTCGCCTACTTCGAGCAACTGCAGAAGCAGACCGACCCGAAACCGGTCCAGGCCTACGCCGTGACCATCCAGTACCATGCCCAGCAGAACCGCATCGTGCTGATCGACAAGGCCAAGGTCATCAACGACGGTAATACCACCGAAGGCGAGAAGATCGTCTACGACACCGTCAAGCAGGTTGCCAACGCCGGTCGCGCCAATGGCAGCTCGGTTACCGCGCCGCGTCCGCGGATCGACATGGTCATCCAGCCGAAAAAGAAAACCGACGAGCAAAAGGCCCAGTAATGGCAACTCTGAAAGCTCAGCACCTGGCCAAGAGCTACAAGAGCCGCCAGGTCGTGCGTGATGTCAGCCTGTCCATCGACAGCGGTCAGATCGTCGGCCTGCTCGGCCCCAACGGCGCCGGCAAGACCACCTGCTTCTACATGATCGTCGGCCTGGTCCAGGCCGATCAGGGCCGCGTCCTGATCGACGACCTGGATGTCAGCCACCAACCGATGCACGGCCGAGCACGCGCCGGTATCGGCTACCTGCCCCAGGAAGCCTCGATCTTTCGCAAGCTGTCGGTGGCCGACAACATCATGGCCATCCTCGAGACCCGCAAGGAGCTCGACAAGGCCGGCCGTCGCCAGGAACTGGAAAGCCTGCTGCAGGAATTCCACATCAACCACATCCGCGACAACCTCGGCATGAGCCTGTCCGGTGGTGAGCGGCGCCGCGTGGAGATCGCCCGGGCCCTGGCCACCGCGCCCAAGTTCATCCTGCTGGACGAACCCTTCGCCGGTGTCGACCCGATCTCGGTGGGCGATATCAAGCAGATCATCCACCACCTCAAGGCCAAGGGCATCGGGGTGCTGATTACCGACCACAACGTCCGGGAAACCCTGGACATCTGTGAGACCGCCTACATCGTCAACGACGGGCAACTGATCGCCGAAGGCGACTCCGAGACCATCCTGGCCAACGAACTGGTCAAGGAAGTCTATCTGGGCCATGAGTTCCGCCTGTAAGGGCTGATGTGTTGGGCTGGACGCCAGGGCGCCGGGAACAATAAAACCCTACAAACTTTATTGTTACAGCGCTCTAGGCAAACACTTCAGTTTCAGGCATATAATTTGCTTATGTTTGGCGCTCCGGCGCCCTGTAGTGGATGGCGCATGTGCGCCGGCAAATAAGGTGTTAAGCCCCTGCCATGAAACCATCGCTAGTCCTTAGAATGGGCCAGCAGCTGACGATGACACCGCAGCTGCAACAGGCCATCCGCCTGCTCCAATTGTCGACCCTGGACCTGCAACAGGAAATCCAGGAAGCCCTGGAGTCCAACCCGATGCTCGAACGCCAGGAAGAAGGCGACGACTTCGACAACAGCGACCCCCTGGCCGACAACACCGAGTCCAAACCCAATACCGAGATCCAGGAGCCCTCCTACCAGGAAACCGCCCCCACGGTGGACAACCTCGAGGACGGTGAGTGGAACGAGCGCATCCCCAACGAACTGCCGGTCGACACCGCCTGGGAAGACGTCTACCAGACCAGCGCCAGCAGCCTGCCCAGCAGCGATGACGACGAGTGGGACTTCACCACCCGCACTTCCGCGGGCGAGAGCCTGCAGAGCCACCTGCTCTGGCAACTGAACCTGGCGCCGATGTCGGACACCGACCGCCTGATCGCCGTGACCCTGATCGACTGCATCAACAATCAGGGCTACCTGGACGAAACCCTCGAGGAGATCCTCGAAGCCTTCGATCCGGAACTGGACATCGAACTGGACGAGATAGAAGCCGTCCTGCACCGCATCCAGCAATTCGAACCTGCGGGCATCGGCGCCCGCAACCTGGGCGAGTGCCTGTTGCTGCAACTGCGCCAGCTGCCGGCGAAAACGCCCTGGCTGGGCGAGGCCCAGCGCCTGGTCAGTGACTACATCGACCTCCTGGGCAGCCGCGACTACAGCCAGCTGATGCGGCGCATGAAGCTCAAGGAAGATGAGCTGCGCCAGGTCATCGAGCTGGTGCAGAGCCTCAACCCCCGCCCCGGATCGCAGATCGAATCCAGCGAAGCCGAATACGTGGTCCCGGACGTCATAGTGCGCAAGGACAACGAACGCTGGCTGGTGGAACTGAACCAGGAATCCGTGCCGCGCCTGCGGGTCAACGCCCAGTACGCCGGTTTTGTACGCCGCGCCGACACCAGCGCCGACAACACCTTCATGCGCAACCAGTTGCAGGAAGCCCGCTGGTTCATCAAGAGCCTGCAAAGCCGCAATGAAACCCTGATGAAGGTCGCCACCCAGATCGTCGAGCACCAGCGCGGCTTTCTCGAATATGGCGATGAAGCGATGAAGCCGCTGGTTCTGCACGATATCGCCGAGGCGGTGGGCATGCACGAATCGACGATTTCCCGGGTGACCACGCAAAAATTCATGCATACCCCACGGGGCATATATGAGCTGAAATACTTTTTCTCCAGCCACGTCAGCACTTCGGAAGGCGGTGAATGCTCGTCCACGGCGATCCGCGCGATCATCAAAAAATTGGTGGCCGCGGAAAATCAGAAAAAGCCGTTGAGTGACAGCAAGATCGCTGGTTTACTGGAGGCACAAGGCATTCAGGTAGCCCGTCGTACCGTCGCCAAGTACCGCGAATCCCTTGGGATCGCGCCTTCCAGCGAACGTAAGCGGTTGATGTAGCCGCAGGGCTGGCCACAGCGTTTCAGAGTGTGTTTGAAAAGGGCCCGGTGCCGTTTTCAAACGTAGTCTAGGTGGCAGGCAACCCAGCCTGCCGCGTTATGCACTGGCAACGAAGGAGAAGCTGTATGCAAGTCAACATCAGTGGACACCAACTCGAAGTGACTGAACCCCTGCGCGTCTACATCGGCGAAAAACTCGACCGGCTGGAGAGGCACTTCGACAAGATTACCAATGTGCAGGTCACCATGGCTGTCGAGAAGCTGAAGCAGAAAATCGAAGCCACCCTGCACATCCACGGTGGGGAGGTCGTTGCCAACGCAGAACATGACGATATGTATGCCGCAATCGACCTGCTCACGGACAAGCTTGACCGCCAACTGAAAAAGCATAAGGAAAAGCAACTCCACCTTCTCCAAGGCACGGGTCGCTAACACTCCCCTCCCATGATCCGACTTGAAAGCATCCTGACCCCCGGCCGTTCCCTGGTGAACGTGCCGGGCGGCAGTAAAAAACGCGCCCTCGAACAAATTGCCAACCTGATCAGCCGTGAAGTGCCTGATCTGGAGATGCAGGATGTCTTCGAGAGCCTGATTGCCCGTGAAAAACTCGGTTCCACCGGTTTTGGCAACGGCATCGCCATTCCCCACTGCCGCCTCAAAGGCTGCGAGTCGCCCATCAGTGCGCTGATGCACCTGGACGCTCCGATCGATTTCGACGCCATTGATGGCGCACCGGTCGACCTGCTGTTCGTCCTGCTGGTTCCGGAAGCCGCGACCGATGCACACCTGGAACTGCTCCGGCAGATCGCCAGCATGCTCGATCGCAAGGAAGTCCGTGACCGGCTGCGCAGCGCCACCAGCAACGAAGCCTTGTATCAGGTCGTTCTGGACGAGCAAAACGGTCAGTAATCATGCGTTTGATCATCGTCAGCGGCCGCTCCGGCTCAGGTAAAAGCACCGCCCTCGATGTTCTCGAGGACCACGGCTACTACTGCATCGACAACCTGCCAGCCGGCTTGCTGCCGGAACTGGCTGAACGTGCGTTGATCCACACCGAACTGGCGCAACCGCTGGTGGCGGTGTCCATCGATGCCCGCAACCTGCCCAGTCATCTGTCGCGCTTCCCCGAATTGCTGGAAGAAGTGCGCAGCCGGCATATCCAGTGCGATGTGCTGTACCTGGATGCCGACGAAGAGACCCTGCTCAAGCGCTTCTCCGAGACCCGTCGGCGCCACCCGTTGAGCAGCGCCAACCGCTCCCTGGCCGAAGCCATCCACGATGAAACCCAACTGCTGGGGCCGATCGTCGACCTGGCCGATCTCAAGGTCAACACCACCAACCTGAACCTTTACCAGCTGCGCGACACCATCAAGCTGCGACTGTTGAACCAGCCGGAACCCGGTACCGCGTTCCTGGTGGAGTCCTTCGGCTTCAAGCGCGGCATGCCGGTAGATGCAGACCTGGTGTTCGACGTGCGCTGCCTGCCCAACCCGTATTGGAAGCCCGAGTTGCGCGCCCAATCAGGCCTGGATGCGCCCGTGGCCGAGTATCTGGCGGCGCAACCCGATGTCGAGGAAATGTTCCAGGACATCTCCAGCTACCTGCTCAAATGGCTGCCACGCTTTGCCGCCAGCAACCGCGCCTATGTGACCATCGCCATCGGCTGCACCGGCGGGCACCACCGCTCCGTGTACCTGACCGAGCGCCTGGGCCAGGTCCTGCAAAAATCCCTGAAGAACGTCCAGGTTCGCCACCGCGACCTTAGCTGAAAGGATCTACCCCGCGATGCCAGCTCTGGAAATCGAGATCATCAATAAACTGGGCCTGCATGCCCGTGCCTCGGCCAAGTTCGTCGGCGTGGCCGGGCAGTTTCCCTGCCAGATCCGCGCCGGCAGGACCCCGGACTCCATGGTCGACGGCAAAAGCATCATGGCCATGATGATGCTGGCCGCCGGCAAGGGCACCAGGATCCACCTGAAGACCGAAGGCGAGCAGGAACAGGAAGCGATGGATGCGCTGGTGGCACTGATCAACAACTTCTTCGACGAAGGCGAGTAGGCCCGGGCGGGCCCCTCACCATACGGCTCTCAGGCGAGTGCCGTATCCATGACCATCATCAGGCAGAAACCGATACACAGGCCAAGGCTGGCAAGCTTGTCATGGCCATTGCGACGCGACTCCGGAATCACTTCATGAGTGACCACCAGCAGCATCGCCCCCGCCGCCAGGGCCAGGCCCAGGGGCAGCAATACCTGCGCCAGGCTCACCAGCCAGGCGCAGAGCAAGGCAAAGACCGGTTCCACCAGACCTGAAGCCGCACCAATCAGGAATGCCTTGACCCGCGACATCCCCGCCCCCGCCAATACCAGGGCAATCACCAGGCCTTCCGGTACATCCTGCAGGGCAATGCCCATGGCCAGGCTGTCCGCATCCGGCATGCCGCCTCCGGCCGACACCCCCACCGCCATCCCTTCAGGAATGTTGTGGGCAATGATGGCGAAGACGAACAGCCAGATACGCGGGGCAATCACCGGATGCTCTGGCGTGCCCACCAGCACCTCCGGGCAGCCCCCCGAGACCTTGAGATCCACCAGGAACAGGCCAAAGGCCCCGAGCATGATGCCGGCGCAGATCAGGCCGCTGGAGCCCCAGGCAGACAAGCCCAGGTCCTGGGCCGCAGCGATGCCGGGGACGATCAGCGAAAATGCCGTGGCCGCCAGCATCACTCCGGCACCAAAGCCCAGCAGGGTGTCGCTCACCGCCACCGGCATCCGCCGGATCACCAGCACCGGGACCGCCCCCAGCGCCGTGCCCAGCGCGCAGATCGAACCGCCCTGCAAGGCGCGCAGCAAGCGCGGCTCCAGGTTCAGCCAGCTCAACCCTTGAGCCACCAGCAACGCCGTGCCCGCCAACAGCAACAGCGAACCGAAGGCATAACGAAACATTCGCCCGCTGCTGATTGCCAGTGTTTCAGTGCCCATAGTCGGCCTTAGATCTTGTTTTGATGGAAAGGTATCAAGCCATCGCGGCCTGGTAGCGCTGAGCGACTTCCGGCCAGTTGATGACGTTGTAGAAGGCGTTGATGTATTCCGGGCGGCGGTTCTGGTAGCGCAGGTAGTAGGCGTGCTCCCACACATCCAGACCGAGGATCGGCGTATTGCCGTTCATCAGCGGGCTGTCCTGGTTACCGCTGCTTTCCACCACCAGTTTCTTCTCCGGTGTCACGCTGAGCCAGGCCCAGCCACTGCCGAAACGGGTGAGTGCGGCCTTGGTGAACGCTTCCTTGAAGCTCTCGAAACCACCCAGTTGCTGCTCGATGGCTTGCCCCAGGGCGCCTTGGGGATGACCGCCACCGGTGGGTGTCATCACCGCCCAGAACAGCGAATGGTTGGCATGCCCGCCACCCTGGTTGATCACCGCAGCACGCAGTTTTTCCGGCAGTTGCTGAACGCTGGCTACCAGCTTTTCCACCTCCCACCCTGCCCATTCGGTCCCCTCGACGGCGGCGTTGAGGTTGTTGATGTAGGTCTGGTGATGCTTGGTGTAGTGGATTTCCATGGTTTGCGCATCGATGTGCGGTTCCAGGGCGTCGTAGGCGTAAGGCAGTGCAGGCAAGGTAAAGGACATATCAATGGGCTCCGTAAGAGGGGCTGTCTGGTTGCGGGCTGTCGGCTGACAGGCCCGCGACGTTGCTGTCCAGCAAACGATGAGTGCGCGGGTATTCGCCGTGATCACCGATGAAATTCAGCAGTTCGACGTAGGTCTTGCTGCTTTGGCGCAAGGCCGCTTCCCGCAGGGCTGTGGGCAAGCGGCTGTCCTGCATGGTCTGCAACAACCGCTGATGGATGGCGCAGAGGTATTCCGCGCTCTCCTCCGGCTGATTGAGGCGCAGGTGCAGGTCTGCCAGGTTGTGATGGGAAATCACACAGGCCGCCACCGCTTCGTCGGCATCCGACCAGCGCTCGAACAGCACCTGGGCCAGGGCCAGCGCCTGCAGGTAGAACTCGCGAGCATCCACCAGTTCGCCCTGCATAAAGAGGCGATTGGCCCTTTCGATCGTGCGTTTCCAGTGCTCCATGGTGAGCCTCCAAAGCGGTGTCGGTGGGTTACACGCCGCCGGCAGTGAGCTTTTCCGGGTCCAGCAGGACCTCCAGCTGGCTGCGTGGCAGATCGGTATGTTCAAGGGCCACGTCGATCACCGGGCGCCCCTGCTTGTAGGCGGTCTTGGCGATTTCTGCAGCCTTCTGATAGCCGATGATCGGGTTCAGCGCCGTGACCAGGATCGGGTTGCGCGACAGCGCTTCCTTGAGCTTGGGTTCGTTGACCTTGAAGCTGGCGATGGCCTTGTCCGCCAGCAGGCGGCTGGAGTTGGCCAGCAACTCGATGCTGCTCAGCAGGTTCTGGGCAATGATCGGCAGCATCACGTTGAGCTCGAAGTTGCCCGATTGCCCGGCCACAGTGATGGTGCTGTCGTTGCCGATGACCTGGGCTGCGACCATCGCGGTGGCTTCAGGAATCACCGGGTTGACCTTGCCGGGCATGATCGACGAACCGGGCTGCAAACCTTCCAGCTCGATCTCGCCGAGCCCGGCCAGCGGGCCGGAGTTCATCCAGCGCAGGTCGTTGGCGATCTTCATCAACGACACCGCGGTAGCCTTGAGCTGGCCGGATACCGTCACCGCAGTGTCCTGGGAGCCGATCAGGGCGAAAAGATTCTTGCCCGGGGTGAATTGCACCTGGGTCAGCTTGCTCAACTGCTGGCTGAAACGCGCAGCGAACTCGGGATGTGCATTGATCCCGGTGCCCACAGCGGTGCCGCCCTGAGCCAGGGATTGCAGGCTCGGCAGCAGATCCTGCAGGTGGCTGATATTGGCCTTGAGTTGCTGCGCCCAGCCCTCCAGCACCTGGCTCATGCGCACCGGCATCGCGTCCATCAGGTGAGTGCGGCCGGTCTTGATGAAGGGGTGCACCTGTACCGCCTTGCGCTCGATGACCTCCACCAGATGCACCAGGGCCGGCAGCAGTTGCTCATGCAGGGTCAGCGCGGCGCTGACATGAATGGTGGTAGGGATGATGTCGTTGCTGCTCTGGCCGCAGTTGACATGGTCATTGGGGTTGACCGGTTCACCCAGCAGGCGGCTGGCCAGGGTTGCCAGTACTTCATTGGCGTTCATGTTGGAACTGGTGCCAGAGCCGGTCTGGAAAATGTCCACCGGGAAGTGCGGCATGAAATCACCTTCCAGCAGACCCTGGGCGGCATCGACGATGGCCTTGCCCTGGGCTTCGCTGATCTGCCCCAGTTCGACGTTGGCCTTGGCCGCAGCCGCCTTGGCCAGGATCAGCGCACGGATGAAGGCTGCCGGCATGCGTTGCCCGCTGATGGGGAAGTTGTCCACCGCACGCTGGGTCTGTGCGCCGTACAGGGCCAGTTCCGGTACCTGCAGTTCGCCCATGCTGTCGCGTTCGATACGGGTATTACTCATCGGGAAATCCTTGCACCAGTTCTATCAGGGGAATGGAAGGCAGCAGCGAGCAGGTCGCCAACTGCCAGGCGTGGCTCTGCCAGCGCTTGAGCCGGCAATTGCACAAAGACAACCGCTCCATGTCGCGCAACGGCCGCCAGGCCTGGTCCAGGCACTGGCTGCGCCAATGCCAGGGCAGCGCTGTATCGGTTGCGGTATCGATCAATAAACGGAAGGAAGTTTCAGCGACGGTCCAGGCCGACATCGCGGTACAGCAGGCCAGGTAGCGGCCTTCGGCGAGGTAATGCTCGATCAGACGGGGTTCGTCCGGTTCCAGTGCGCAACGGATCTGGCGGCTCATCCAGCGCCAGCTTTCGAGGTAAGGCTGCTCGTGCAAGGCAGAACTCATGACCTGGGCTCATCGAATAATGATTTTCATTATTAAATGATATTGAGAATCAAATCAATCTGGCTTGTATGATTTTTGTCCAACTCTTATAGGGCCCGCCTTGCCGGCGAATGAGCCCTTGAGCCTGGTGCCGGATGTCAGGACGCTTTCGCTGGCAAGCCAGCTCCTACAAAAATGGCGGCCATAAAAAACGCGCCACCTCGGGGAGGTGGCGCGTTGGGGGTGAAGCTGGGCGCGGTCAGCTGCCGGCGACGGTCATGCGTTCGATCAGCACCGAGCCGGTGCGGATGTTGCTACGCAGCTCCAGGTCGTTACCCACTGCAAGGATCTGCTTGAACATGTCCCGCAGGTTGCCGGCAATGGTCACTTCCTGCACCGCGAACTGAATCTCGCCGTTCTCGACCCAGAAACCCGCCGCACCGCGGGAGTAGTCCCCGGTGACCATGTTCAGGCCATGGCCCATCAGCTCGGTCACCAGCAGGCCACGGCCCATGCGCCGCAGCAGCGCGGCCTGGTCTTCGTCGCCATGGGTGACGAACAGGTTGTGCACGCCACCGGCGTTGGCGGTGCTCGGCATGCCCAGCTTGCGTCCGGAATAGGTGCCCAGTACATAGGACACCAACTCACCGTCCTGGATGAACGGCTTGGCGTAGGTGGCCAGGCCATCGCCGTCGAAAGCCGAACTGCCCATGGCGCGCATCAGGTGCGGGCGCTCATCGATGGTCATCCACTGCGGAAACAGTTGTTGACCCAGGGCGCCTTCGAGGAAGGACGACTTGCGGTACAGGTTGCCACCGGAAATCGCCCCGAGAAAACTGCCGAACAGGCCACCGGCCAGTTCTGCGGAAAACAGCACCGGCACCTCACAGGTCGGCACTGGACGGGCACCTAGCCGGCTGGCCGCGCGCTGGGCGGCACGCTGGCCAATGCTCACCGGGTCGGCCAGCAACTGGCCCTGGCGATTGACGTCGTACCAGTAGTCGCGCTGCATCTGGCCATCCGCCTCGGCAATCATCACGCAGCTCAGGCTGTGGCGGGTGGACGCATAACCACCAATGAAGCCGTGGCTGTTGCCATACACCCGACAGCCCTGGTGGGTGCTGAGGGTGGTGCCGTCGGCATTCTTGATCCGGCTGTCGGCAGCAAAGGCCGCTGCCTCACAGGTCAGGGCCTGCTCGATGGCCTGTTCGGGGGTGATGTCCCAGGCGTGGAACAGGTCGAAGTCCTGCAGGTCCTTGGCCATCAGGGCCGCGTCGGCAAGGCCCGAGGCTTCGTCTTCGGAGGTGTGCTTGGCAATCGCCAGGGCCGCCGCCACGGTTTCGCGAATGGCCTCGGGGCCGCTGGCAGACGTACTGGCCGAACCCTTGCGCTGGCCCAGGTAGAGGGTGATGCCAAAGCCCTGGTCGCGGTTGAACTCGACGGTTTCCACTTCCCGCTGGCGCACCGAAGTCGACAGCCCCTGCTCCAGGGACACCGCCACTTCACAGGCGCTGGCCCCCTGGCGCTTGGCCTCGGCGATGATCTGCTCGACTTGCTCCTGCAGGGCCGGCAAAGCCTGTGGGCCGACGCTTTGTGCTGCACTCATGCTGTTCTCCACTCAAATTCTGCTTTCGATTAAGGCCGGCGAGCGACCGGGCCGGACAAGCGGCCCTCGACTGGTTATCATGGCGGCGTTTCTTTGCGGACTGCCACCATGGTTGATTCTTACGACGACTCCCTCGATGGGGAGAAAAGCAAATCCCAGGTCAAACGCGAGCTGCATGCTCTGGTTGATCTCGGCGAGCGCCTTACCACTCTCAAGCCCGACTTGCTGAACAAACTGCCCCTGACCGACGCCTTGCGCCGGGCCCTGGCGGATGCACCCAAGCACGTCGCCCATATCGCCCGAAAGCGCCACCTGCAGTTCATCGGCAAGCTGATGCGGGACCAGGACACCGACGCGATTCTGCAACTGCTTGACCAACTCGATGCCTCCACCCGGCAGTACAACGAACGCTTCCATAACCTGGAGCGTTGGCGCGACCGCCTGATCGGCGGCGGCGATGACGTGCTGGAAAAGTTCGTCGGCGAATACCCGGACGCCGATCGCCAGCAACTGCGCTCCCTGATCCGTCAGGCCCAGCATGAGCTGGCGCATAACAAGGCACCGGCCTCAAGCCGTAAAATCTTCAAGTACATCCGCGAGCTGGACGAGACTCAACGCGGCCTGCGCTGAGCCTTGCCACGGGTGAGCTGCCCTGCAGCTCACCCGACACCCTCCCTCCTTATGCCCCAGTGCCACCCACGGTGATCGCATCGATCTTCAGGGTCGGCTGGCCGACGCCCACTGGCACCGATTGCCCATCCTTGCCGCAGGTGCCGACGCCACTGTCCAGGGACAGGTCATTACCCACCATCGATACCCGGCTCATGGCTTCCGGACCGTTGCCGATCAAGGTCGCGCCCTTGACCGGGGCGGTGATCTTGCCGTCCTCGATCAGGTAGGCCTCACTGGTGGAGAACACGAACTTGCCGCTGGTGATATCCACCTGGCCGCCGCCGAGGTTGGCGCAATAGATGCCCTTCTTCACCGAAGCGATGATTTCCGCCGGATCGCTTTCGCCACCCAGCATGTAGGTGTTGGTCATGCGCGGCATCGGCAGGTGCGCATAAGACTCGCGGCGACCGTTGCCGGTGCGGGCCACGCCCATCAGCCGGGCATTGAGCTTGTCCTGCATGTAGCCCTTGAGCACGCCGTTCTCGATCAGCGTGGTGCATTCGGTGGGGGTGCCTTCGTCGTCCACGCTCAGGGAACCACGGCGCCCGGCCAGGGTGCCGTCGTCGACGATGGTGCAGAGCTTGGAAGCCACCATTTCGCCCATGCGACCGCTGTAGGCCGAACTGCCCTTGCGGTTGAAGTCGCCCTCCAGGCCGTGGCCCACGGCTTCGTGCAGCAGCACTCCGGACCAGCCGGAGCCCAGCACCACCGGCAGGGTTCCGGCCGGCGCCGGAATCGCTTCCAGATTGACCAGCGCCTGGCGCAGGGCTTCACGGGCATAGCCCATGGCCCGATCTTCGCTGAGGAAATAGCGGTAGTCGGTACGCCCGCCGCCGCCATGGCCACCGCGCTCGCGGCGACCGTTCTGCTCGACGATGACGCTGACGTTGAAACGCACCAGCGGCCGCACGTCCGCCGCCAGGCCGCCATCGGTAGAGGCCACCAGGATCCGCTCCCAGACCCCGGCCATGCTCACGCTGACCTGCTGGATGCGCGGATCCAGGGCGCGGGTTGCGGCGTCAACGCGCTTGAGCAGCTCGACCTTCTCGGCCCGGCTGATGACTTCCAGGGGGTTGTCCGGCGCATACAGCTGCGCCACGTCCTGGGTCGAAAACGCCTGCACGGTGCCGTTTTGCCCGGCCCGGGAAATCGAGCGCGCCGCCCGGGCGGCGAGGCCCAGGGCTTCCAGGGTGATGGCATTGCTGTAGGCGAAGCCGGTCTTCTCACCGGATTGCGCACGCACCCCAACCCCCTGGTCGAGGTTGAAACTGCCTTCCTTGACGATTCCGTCTTCCAGGGACCAGGACTCGGAAATCTGCCCCTGGAAATACAGATCGGCGGCATCGATGCCCGGGCCGGCCAGATCCCCCAGCACGCCTTGCAAGCTTTCGATGGTCACGCCGCCCGGGGCTAGTAGATGTTCACTGACAGAGGACAACAACCCGCTCATATGTTTTGGCCTTAAATTCGTCGTACTTATGCAAGCCGTTGCACGCCTTGCGAGAAAATGCGCCGGTGACTGAACACCGGCATCCGCGCCCGGATGGACGCCTGTTCACTGCTGTCGCGCTCGGCCAGCAGCACGCCTTGACCTTGATCCTGTTGCGCCACTATCCGCCCCCAGGGGTCGACGATCGCGGCATGGCCGTAGGTTTCCCGTGGGCCGGGATGCACGCCGCCCTGGGCCGCCGCCAGTACATAGCACTGGGTCTCGATGGCACGGGCGCGAATCAGCACCTCCCAATGGGCCGCACCGGTGACTGCGGTAAACGCCGAAGGCGCGGTGATCAACTCGGCGCCAGCGGCGCGCAACTCGCTGTACAGCTCGGGAAAGCGCAGGTCATAACAGACTGTAAGGCCGACCCTTCCCACCGGCGTATCCGCCACCACCACCCGGTCTCCATGAGCATAGTCATCGGATTCACGGTAGCGTCCGCGATTGTCCGCCACATCGACATCGAACAGGTGCAGCTTGTCGTAGCGCGCCACGAACTGCCCCTGGTCATCCACCAGCAACGAACAGGCATTGGACTTGGCCTCGGGCTGATCGACGGGGGGCAACGGCAAGGTGCCGGCCACTATCCATAACCTGAGGTCGCGGGCGGCCTGTTTCAACCATGGCAGGATCGGACCTTCGCCCAGCGCTTCGGCGCGACCAATGGCCGCCATGTCGCGGCGCCCCATGGCGGCGAAGTTTTCCGGCAGGACGGCCAGCTTTGCACCGCCGGCAGCAGCCTGTTCGAGCAGGCTCCGAGCCTGCTGCAGATTGGCCAGGACATCGCTCTGGCTGACCATTTGAATCACCGCAAGAGACATGGCGAACTCCTTGTAGGGTAGGCCGCCATGCTACTCCATAGGCGCGAATCGAGGATTCTCAAAACGGTTTGTCGAAGGTGATTTTCGGCTCTTTCCATGGGCCTTTGACGTTGTATTTGACGCTGGCGAAGCGCGCCACGCGGTCACCGATCAGCTTGTCGATCAGGAACAACGCCCCGCCCACCGCCGGCGCACCGACAATCAGCGCGGCAATCGGCAGGTTGTTGGTCACCGGCAAGGTCACCAGCAGCTTGGCGTCGACCTGGTCGGCCACCATGTCCAGGGTGCCATTGAGCTCCAGGTTGCTCGACGGCCCGGTCAGGGTGATCGGCTCGCGAGTGACGTAAACGCCATTGCTCGCCGCCAGCACGCCCCGGACCCGGTCATAGCTCAGGCCCTTGCCGAACAGGTCGGAGAAGTCCAGGCGCAGGCGGCGACCGATGGAGTTGAAGTTGAGCAGGCCGAACACCCGCAAGGCCTGGGCCCCGCCCTCGACTTCGACGAACTGGCCCTTGCGCAGGGTAGCGTCCAGGCTGCCGGAGAAGCGCTTCAAGCCCACCCAGGCCGGCGAGCCCGGCCAGCGGCCATCGACGTCCAGGTGAAAATCTTCACTGGTCACGGTCGGGGCGAAGCCCCAGCCCTTGAGCACGTCCGCCAGGTTCTTGCCGCCAATGCGGCCCCGGTACCAACTGTTGCTGGCACCGGCCTGGCCTTCCCAGCCGCCCTCGCCCTGCAACTGCATGCCCTTGAGGCCCAGGTCCAGGCCATTGAAGACCATGCCCCTGGACGTCGGCCGCACCTTGAGCGCCCAGCGGCCGATCAGGTCCTGGCCCTGGAACAGCTGGGCAATGGAAATATCCAGGGGCGGAACGCTCTTGGGATCCACCGAGGCCAGGGGGTCGGGCGCATTTTCATCGGCCTGCGCTGCCGGATCGGCAGCCGGCAGGCGCACGTACGCCATGTCGATGGCCATCGGCGCCGCCTTGGCATCGGGAATCCCGACCTTGCCTTTGGCCTGCTGGCTGTCGATATGCAACTCCCAGGCAGCGGGCTTGCGCGCCAGCAACAGGTTGACCTGGTCCAGGGTGGTGCCGAAGGCACTGAGCTTGCCGACCTTGAAGTCCGCACTGCTGAGCAACTGTTTGGCGCTGCCTCCCGGATCCTGCCCGGCGTAGCGATCCACCAGGGCTTTCCAGGGTTCCACATCCAGCTCAGAGAGAATCCCTCGTATCCGCAGCCCTTTACCCGGCGGCAGCAAGGCCGCGCCATCACCGAGGAACAGCTCGCCTCGCCCCTCGGCGAGCTTGCCGCTGGGCGCCGCAAAGGTGAAGTCGGCCAGTTCGCCGTAGTTGAACCAGTAGCGCCGCTCGGCCCCTTGCAGAGTCATGCGAAATACACTGTTGCGCCCGGTGCTGGCCGCCATGCCGAACGGCGCCGGCAGGTCCACCGCTACGCCCTTGAGACTGGAACTGACCATCAACTGGCTGTCGGCTCCGTCCAGGTTCAGTTGCAACTGGTAGGGCACCTCGCCGGACACCGGCAACGGCTGGCCGACTTGCAACCAGTCGGTAAGTTTCTTGACCGCAACCTGGCCCTTGGCAACCACTCGAGTATTGGGTTTGCCCGGCTTGCCATCGGCGAAGATCTGCGCCGTGACCGGCCGCTCGAACGCCTGGGCACTGATGCCCTCGCCACTCAGGCCCTTGGCACTATCGAAGCGGAAATCACCCTTGAGCTGGGTCAGTTCCAGCTCAGGCTCACTGAGCTTGAGGCGCGCCTTGTCGGTCTTGAACGCCATCACGATCTTCGGCTCCTGGCCCTTGACCAGGGGAATATCCAGATCCAGCTTGCCTTGCAGATCGCCCTCGCCATGCCAGCCGGCAAAGGTCGAGCCGGTGCCGATCGGCGCTTCCTGGAGAATTTTCACGCCATCGCCCAGGCCACCGGCAAAGGCGCCATCGATGTACATGTGGCTGTCCTGCCCGCTGGCAGCATGGGGAATGTTGACGAAGACATCCCGCACCTTGGTGTCCAGCAACTGGCCTTTGCTGGCGACGATGCGCACGCCGCTGTCTTCGATGAACACATCGCCGCTGACCTTGGTCAAGTGCGGCCAGCCCGGCTGGAACGCCAGCTCGGTGTCATGCACCTTAAAGAACAGGCTGATGCTGCGGGCGGCCTCGACGGCGTCATGGTTCAGCGAACCCTGGTACTGGAAGAAGCCCTGGTCCACCGCTCCCTTGAGGATCGCCGTGCGCAGCCATTCATCCACACCGGCGTTGAGCACCTGGGGCAGGTACTTGGCGGTGTAGCGCCCATCGCCGTCCACCAGGCCGACTCGCAGGTCCATGTAGTCTTCCTGGCTGTGGTCGAAATGCAGGCGGATCAGGAAGTCGCCGGCGATCTTGCCCTCTTCGCCCAGCACCTTCAGGTAGGGGGCAATCAGGGTGAAGCCTTCCTTGTCGAGCTTCCAGGTCAGGGTGGCGTTGGCCTGGATGTACTGCCAGGGCTTGGCGAAGATCGGGTACAGGTGCAGGGAGAAATCCTTGCTGTCCATGCGCAGCTCGCCCTTGCCCAGGTCGCCGCTGATGCTGCCGCTGACATTTCGTGCTGCCGGAGCACCGTGATAGGCATCGAAGCCAACCCGGTCGAGGTTCGCGGCGAAGCTCAGGCGCTGGTCGCCAGTGTTCTGGGGACGGTAGTCGAGCAGCACGTTGCGCAGGCCGCCAGTGACTTTCAGTCGGTCGATGGCCGTGGCCAGGCCTTCCGGCAAGGGCGCCAGGGCATCGAGGATCGGGGTGATCGGCTTCAGGTCCAGGCGGTCGGCCTGCACATGCCAGAGTTCTTCCTGCTGCTCGGTCGCGTTGCGCTGCTGCACCTGCACACGGGATTCCCAGCGGGTCTCGCCGAGGTTCAGCGCCAGGGAGTCAAGCTGCACCTGCAGGCCCTGCTCATCACGCTGGAAGTAGGCATTCAACGCCAGGTTGCTCAGGGACACCGGCGTGCGCTCGGCATAGGCCCCGGTGAATTGCGGGGCATTCAAGCGCAGCGTGGCGTTTTGCACCCCACCCTTGGCCCACTTCAGCCACAGCTCGCCACCCGCTTTGAGCTCGGAGAGTTTCCACTCCCGGGTCAGCCGGGCCGGCACCCAACGCGACCAGTCGCTTTGCGGCAGGCTCAGGTACAAGTCGGCCTGGGCATCGCGCCAGGCCTCGGCCCGCATCCTGGTCCGCAGGTTCATTGCCAGGGGCTGGCCGTCCGGCAGCGTCAGGCGCAGGTCCAGGCGCTGGCGGCTGGTACCGCTGCGCAGATTGAGCCCGACGTAGGTCAGGGCCACGGGCTGGTGGTCCAGAGGCTGCAAGGTGACCTGGCTGTCCAGCAGCGACAGCTCGGCAACCTGTTGCAGGCGGCCCAGCAACTGCTGGGGGTCCATCGGCTGGTCCTGTTGCACCGGCAGGCCTTCAAGCTGCCACTGGCCGTCCGCGCCCTCTTTCAGGCTGAGGCTCAGGCCGCTGAGCTCCAGGCGACCGATCCGCAGGTCACGGGCCAGCAGGCTGCCGAGCATATCCGGCGCCACGCTCACCTGATCCAGGCGCAGCGCATTGGCGCCCTCGCCCACCTGCACGTCGTGGGCCAGCAGGATCGGCGACAAGCCGCTCCAGCGCCCCTCCAGGCTACCGATATGCACCGGCAAGCCCACGGCCTGCTGCACCTTGGCCTCGACCTCGGGCTGGTACTCGGCCACCAGCGGGGTCAGTTCCCGGCCCAGACTGACATACAAGGCAGTCGCCACCAGCGCCAGCGCACAGAAGCCAAGCCCCCAGCGAATCAGCGTGGTGAACAGGCGCATCAGCCGCTCCATTTCAGTTGGCTCCCAGGGTAAAAGTCATGCAAAAAGCTGAAGCCAGCCATTTCCACGGATGTAGAACACGCGGAATCAGAGCAGCACCACGTCGTATTGTTCCTGGGAATACATGGTTTCGACCTGGAACCTGATGGTCCGGCCGATAAAACCCTCCAGCTCCGCCACGTTGCCCGACTCTTCGTCCAGCAGCCGGTCGACCACCTTCTGATTGGCCAGCACCCGATATCCTTCTGCCTGATAAGCCCGGGCCTCGCGGAGGATTTCTCGGAATATTTCGTAACAGACGGTTTCCGGGGTTTTCAACTTGCCCCGCCCCTGGCAACTGCTGCAAGGCTCGCACAGCACCTGCTCCAGGCTCTCGCGGGTACGCTTGCGAGTCATCTGCACCAGGCCCAGCTCGGTGATGCCAATGATGTTGGTCTTGGCGTGGTCACGCTCCAGCTGCTTTTCCAGGGTGCGCAATACCTGGCGCTGGTGCTCTTCATCTTCCATGTCGATGAAATCGATGATGATGATCCCGCCCAGGTTGCGCAGGCGCAGTTGCCGGGCAATAGCGGTGGCCGCCTCGAGGTTGGTCTTGAAGATGGTTTCCTCAAGGTTGCGATGACCGACGAAGGCCCCGGTGTTGACGTCGATGGTGGTCATGGCTTCCGCCGGGTCTACCACCAGGTAGCCTCCGGACTTGAGCGGCACCTTGCGCTCCAGGGCTTTCTGGATTTCGTCCTCGACGCCGTACAGATCGAAGATCGGCCGCTCGCCGGGGTAGTGCTCCAGGCGGTCGGCGATTTCCGGCATCAGTTCGGCCACGAACACCGTGGTCTTCTGGAAGGTTTCCCGGGAGTCGATGCGGATCTTCTCGATCTTCGGGCTCACCAGGTCGCGCAGGGTGCGCAGAGCCAGGCCCAGGTCCTCGTAGATCACATTGGGCGCGCCGATGGTCTTGATCTGCGCGCCGATCTGGTCCCAGAGCCGGCGCAGGTAACGGATGTCCATCATGATCTCATCGGCCCCGGCGCCTTCGGCGGCGGTGCGCAGGATAAAACCACCGGCCTCCTTGATGCCTTCCTGGGCCACGCAATCACTGACGACCTGCTTCAGGCGCTCACGCTCGGCTTCGTCCTCGATCTTCAGCGAGATACCGACATGGGCGGTACGCGGCATGTACACCAGATAGCGGGAAGGGATCGACAACTGAGTGGTCAGGCGCGCGCCCTTGGAACCGATGGGGTCCTTGGTGACTTGCACCACCAGGCTCTGCCCTTCGTGCACCAGAGCGCTGATGCTCTCTACCGCAGTGCCTTCGCGGGTGGAAATTTCCGAGGCGTGGATAAACGCCGCCCGGTCCAGGCCGATGTCGACGAAGGCCGCCTGCATGCCCGGCAAGACCCGCACCACCTTGCCCTTGTAGATGTTGCCGACGATCCCCCGGCGCTGGGTGCGCTCGACGTGAACCTCTTGCAGCACTCCGTTTTCGACCACCGCCACGCGTGATTCCATCGGCGTGATGTTGATCAGAATCTCTTCACTCATGGCAGTGTCTCGTTCAGGCGTGTTCATAGAGGGCCGCAGCAATCGGGTACGGCGCTTTAGCGCACTGGAAGGTTTTGCCAACAGGGTATGCCGAAATGCCCGAGCAGTTCTGCGGTTTCGCACACCGGCAAGCCGACCACCGCGGAATAACTGCCATTGAGGCCGGCGACAAACACCGCTGCCAGTCCCTGGATAGCATAGCCACCGGCTTTGTCGCAGGGCTCGCCGCTGGCCCAGTAGAGCGCGGCCTCTGCAGGTGAGATCGGGCGAAAACGTACCAGGCTGCGCACCACTCGCGACTCGCAGCGTTCACCGTCAAGCAGGGCAATGGCGGTGAACACTTCATGCTCACGCCCCGAAAGCGCCATGAGCATCTGCAACGCATCAGCCTGATCCAGCGGTTTGCCGAGAATCCGCCCATCGAGCACTACCGCGGTGTCGGCCCCCAGCACACAGGCCGGGGCCTGGGATTCACTGCTGGTGATCAGCCCGCGCCCCGCCGCAGCCTTGCCTCGGGCCAGGCGCTCGACGTAGGCGGCAGGTGACTCATCGGCTAGCGGGGTTTCATCGATGTCCGCACTGATGGCGGTGAACGGCACGCCGATCTGCGTCAGCAACTCACGCCGACGAGGCGAACCGGAAGCGAGGTAAAGCGGATTCATCAAGACATCTCCCTGTCGAGGTGCGGGCCAATGCCTGACCGAATTAATTGATTTTGAAACGTCGACGCAAGCCGCGCAGGCCGAAGCTGACCCAGGGCCACAACAAGGCACTGACCAGGGCCGGCAGCACCAGGGCCAGGGTCGGCTGGCGGTTGCCGGTCAGGGCGCTGAGCCAGAGTTGCACCAACTGCGCCAGGCCGAAGATCACCAGGATCACCAGGCTCTGCTGCCACATCGGGAACATCCGCAGGCGCTGTTGCAGAGACAGTACAAGGAAGGTGATCAGCGTCAGGATCAGGGCATTCTGCCCCAGCAGCGTGCCATAGAGCACATCCTCTGCCAGCCCCAGGCACCAGGCAGTGACCATGCCGACCTTGTGCGGCAGGGCCAGGGCCCAGAACGCCAGCAACAGCGCCAGCCACAGCGGACGCAGGATCTCCATGAACTGCGGCAAGGGCGAGACGCTGAGCAGCAGCCCGATAAGGAAGGTCAACCAGACGATCCAGCCATTTCGCGAATAGGTGCTACCCGCCATTATTCTCTTCCTCCGGTGGTGGCCGGTGCTGCTGCCGGTGGTTTGGCAGCGGCCGGTTTCACCACAGGTTTATGGACCGGCTTGGCCGGAGCGTGAGCCGCGGGTTTGGCCGGGGTCGCCGGCGCAGCAGGAGTCGCAGTGGCGGGCGCAGCCCCGGCGTTTGCCGCCGCGGCCGGCTTGGGCACGGTGGCCGGGACCACTGGCGCGGCGCTGGCGCCCTGCTGGTCCTGGGCTTCCTGGGCCTGGGCGGCATCGTTGGCACGCTCTTCGGCGGTACGCGGATCGCTGAATACCAGCAGCAGGTAGCGGCTGCGATTCAGCGCAGCGGTGGGTACCGCCCGCACAATGGCGAACGGCTGGCCGGAGTCGTGGATCACTTCCTTGACCGTGGCCACCGGGTAGCCGGCGGGGAAACGCTGGCCCAGACCGGAGCTGACCAACAGATCGCCTTCCTTAATATCCGCGGTGTCGGCCACATGGCGCAACTCCAGGCGCTCCGGATTGCCGGTGCCGCTGGCGATGGCGCGCAGGCCGTTGCGGTTGACCTGCACCGGAATGCTGTGGGTGGTGTCAGTGAGCAGCAGTACGCGGGAGGTGTAGGGCATCAACTCCACCACCTGGCCCATCAGGCCACGGGCATCGAGCACCGGCTGGCCGAGGAACACGCCATCGCGCTCACCCTTGTTGATGATGATGCGGTGGGTAAAGGGGTTCGGGTCCATGCCGATCAACTCGGCCACTTCAACCTTCTCGTTGACCAGTGCCGAGGAATTGAGCAACTCGCGCAGGCGCACGTTCTGCTCGGTGAGGGCCGCGAGCTTTTGCATGCGCCCCTGCAGCAGCAGGTTTTCGGTCTTGAGTTTTTCGTTTTCAGCGACCAGCTCGGTACGGCTGCCGAACTGACTGGCCACGCCTTGCCATAGCCGCTGCGGCAGGTCGGTGATCCAGTAGGACTGCATCAACACCAGCGACATTTGGCTACGCACTGGCTTGAGCAGTGTGAAGCGGGCATCGACCACCATCAGTGCGACCGAGAGAACGACCAGCACCAGGAGGCGCACGCCTAATGAGGGGCCTTTGGCGAAAAGCGGTTTAATAGGCCGCTCCTCCCAGGCAAATGTTGTGTTTATTCATACGGCATCAAACCGGCCTGGATGCAGATTGACAGAAGATAAACGCCACAGGCAGCACTGCAAAGTGCTGCCTGTGAGCGCAACAGCATAGATGCAACCGGCGAAGTTATTCGCTGGAGAGCAGGTCCATGGTGTGTTTGTCCATCATTTCCAATGCACGGCCACCGCCGCGAGCGACACAGGTCAGCGGGTCTTCGGCAACGATCACCGGCAGGCCGGTTTCCTGGGCCAGCAGCTTGTCCAGATCACGCAGCAGCGCGCCACCACCGGTCAGCACCAGGCCGCGCTCGGCGATGTCCGAAGCCAGTTCCGGAGGCGATTGCTCCAGGGCGCTTTTCACCGCCTGAACGATGGTTGCCAGAGACTCTTGCAGAGCCTCCAGCACTTCATTGGAGTTCAAGGTGAAGGCACGTGGCACTCCTTCGGCCAGGTTACGGCCGCGGACGTCGACTTCACGCACTTCGCCGCCCGGGTAGGCGGTGCCGATTTCCTGCTTGATGCGCTCGGCGGTGGACTCACCGATCAGGCTGCCGTAGTTGCGACGCACGTAGGTGATGATCGCTTCGTCGAAACGGTCGCCGCCAACCCGTACGGATTCGGCGTAGACCACACCGTTCAGGGAGATCAGGGCGATTTCAGTGGTACCACCACCGATGTCCACGACCATCGAACCGCGGGCCTCTTCAACCGGCAGGCCGGCACCGATCGCAGCGGCCATCGGCTCTTCGATCAGGAACACTTCACGGGCACCGGCGCCAAGGGCCGATTCACGGATGGCGCGACGCTCAACCTGGGTGGACTTGCATGGAACGCAGATCAGCACACGTGGGCTGGGCTGCAGAAAGCTGTTTTCGTGAACCTTGTTGATGAAGTACTGCAGCATCTTTTCGCAAACGCTGAAGTCGGCGATCACGCCGTCTTTCATCGGACGAATGGCTGCGATGTTGCCCGGGGTACGACCGAGCATGCGCTTGGCCTCAGTACCAACCGCGACAACACTTTTCTGATTACCGTGGGTCCGAATGGCCACAACCGATGGTTCATTCAGGACAATACCGCGCTCGCGCACGTAAATAAGGGTGTTGGCAGTGCCCAGGTCAATGGAAAGATCGCTGGAAAACATGCCACGCAGTTTCTTGAACATGGGAAAGGGACCCTAGGCAACGCGTGGGTAAAAAAGTGCGGCAAACTCTAACAACGACAGGGATTTTGGGCAAGGCGCCAATATGTTAAATTGGCCGCTTTTCTGTGCACCAACCCCCACAATCGCGGCCATAAGACCGTAGAAATGCGGTAGTGTTCCGACAATCTAACACGCGGACGAAATCCGTTTTTGTTTTCCACTGGAGAATCCCATGGCGCTTGAACGCTCCGACGTGGAAAAAATCGCTCATTTGGCCAGCATCAAGCTCAATGAAGGCGATCTTCCACACATCACCTCCGCCCTGAACAGCATTCTCGGGCTGGTGGATGAAATGCAGGCAGTCGATACCGACGGTATCGAGCCCCTGGCCCACCCCCTGGAAGCCAGCCAGCGCCTGCGCGCAGACGTTGTGACCGAGTCCAATCATCGCGAGGCCTATCAGTCCATCGCACCAGCGGTCGAAAGCGGCCTGTACCTGGTTCCGAAAGTCATCGACTAAAGGGAAAGAGCCTGCAATGCATCACATGACTCTGGCCGAGATCGCCCGCGGCCTCGCCGACAAGAAATTCTCTTCTGTAGAACTGACCCAGACCCTGCTGGCGCGCATCGCCCAGCTGGATCCGCAGATCAACAGCTTCATCAGCCTCACCCAGGACCTGGCACTGTCCCAGGCCAAGGCCGCCGACGAGCGTCGCGCCAATGGTGAGAGCGGTGCCCTGCTGGGCGCGCCGATCGCCCACAAGGATCTGTTCTGCACCCAGGGCATCCGCACCAGCTGCGGCTCGAAGATGCTCGACAACTTCAAGGCGCCCTACGACGCCACCGTGGTCGCCAAGCTGGCCGCTGCCGGGGCCGTGACCCTGGGCAAGACCAACATGGACGAATTCGCCATGGGCTCGGCCAACGAGTCGAGCTGGTACGGCGCGGTGAAAAACCCGTGGAACCTGGAACACGTGCCCGGCGGTTCGTCCGGCGGTTCCGCCGCCGCGGTCGCTGCGCGCCTGCTGCCAGCCGCCACGGCTACCGACACCGGCGGCTCGATCCGCCAGCCCGCCGCCTTCACCAACCTCACCGGCCTGAAGCCGACCTATGGTCGCGTTTCCCGTTGGGGCATGATCGCCTACGCTTCCAGCCTCGATCAGGGTGGCCCGCTGGCGCGCACCGCCGAAGACTGCGCGATCCTGCTGCAAGGCATGGCCGGCTTCGACCCGAACGACTCCACCAGCATCGATGAACCGGTGCCGGACTACAGCGCCGGCCTCAACGGCTCGCTGCAGGGCCTGCGCATCGGCGTGCCGAAGGAATACTTCAGCGCCGGCCTGGACCCGCGCATCGCCGAGCTGATCCACAACAGCATCAAGGAGCTGGAAAAGCTCGGTGCGGTGATCAAGGAAATCAGCCTGCCGAACATGCAGCACGCCATCCCCGCGTACTACGTGATCGCCCCGGCGGAAGCCTCTTCCAACCTGTCGCGGTTCGACGGCGTGCGCTTCGGCTACCGTTGCGAGAACCCGGAAAACCTGGAAGACCTGTACAAGCGCTCCCGCGGCGAAGGCTTCGGCAGCGAAGTGCAGCGCCGGATCATGGTCGGTGCCTACGCACTGTCCGCCGGCTACTACGATGCCTACTACCTCAAGGCGCAGAAAATCCGTCGCCTGGTGAAGAACGACTTCATGAGCGCGTTCAACGAAGTCGACATCATCCTCGGCCCGACCACGCCCAACCCGGCCTGGAAGCTCGGCGCCAAGAGCAGCGACCCGGTCGCTGCATACCTGGAAGACGTCTACACCATCACCGCCAACCTCGCGGGCCTGCCGGGCCTGTCGATGCCGGCCGGCTTCGTCGACGGCTTGCCGGTCGGCGTGCAACTGCTCGCTCCGTATTTCCAGGAAGGCCGCTTGCTCAACGTTGCGCACCAGTATCAGTTGAACACTGACTGGCACACCCGCACCCCAACCGGCTTCTGAGGAGACACACATGCAATGGGAAGTCGTGATCGGGCTGGAGATTCATACCCAGCTCACCACTCAATCGAAGATTTTCTCCGGTAGCTCCACCGCCTTCGGTGCCGAGCCCAACACCCAGGCCAGCCTGATCGACCTGGGCATGCCCGGCGTACTGCCAGTGCTGAACCAGGAAGCGGTGCGCATGGCGGTGATGTTCGGCCTCGCGGTTGACGCCGAGATCGGCCAGCACAACGTGTTTGCCCGCAAGAACTACTTCTACCCGGACCTGCCCAAGGGCTACCAGATCAGCCAGATGGAGTTGCCGATCGTCGGCAAGGGCCACCTGGACATCCCCCTGGAAGACGGCACCATGAAACGCGTCGGGATCACCCGCGCGCACCTGGAAGAAGACGCCGGCAAGAGCCTGCACGAAGAGTTCAACGGCGCCACCGGCATCGACCTGAACCGTGCCGGCACGCCGCTGCTGGAAATCGTTTCCGAGCCTGACATGCGCAGCGCCAAGGAAGCCGTGGCCTACGTCAAGTCGATCCACGCCCTGGTGCGCTACCTGGGCATCTGCGACGGCAACATGGCCGAGGGCTCCCTGCGTTGCGACTGCAACGTCTCGATCCGCCCCAAGGGCCAGGTCGAGTTCGGCACCCGCTGCGAGATCAAGAACGTCAACTCGTTCCGCTTCATCGAGAAAGCCATCAACTCCGAGATCCGTCGCCAGATCGAGCTGATCGAGGACGGCGGCAAGGTGATCCAGCAGACCCGCCTGTACGACCCGAACAAGGACGAAACCCGTCCGATGCGCAGCAAGGAAGAAGCCAACGACTACCGTTACTTCCCCGACCCGGACCTGCTGCCCGTGGTCATCGAGGATTCCTTCCTCGACCAGGTACGTGCCACCCTGCCGGAACTGCCACCACAGAAACGCGAACGCTTCCAGGAGCAGTTCGGCCTGTCGGTCTACGACGCCAGCGTGCTGGCCACCAGCCGTGAGCAGGCGGACTACTTCGAGAAGGTCGCCAGCATCGCCGGTGACGCCAAGCTCGCCGCCAACTGGGTCATGGTCGAGCTGGGCAGCCTGCTGAACAAGCAGGGCCTGGAAATCGACGAAGCCCCGGTCTCGGCCGAACAACTGGGCGGCATGCTGTTGCGGATCAAGGACAACACCATCTCCGGCAAGATCGCCAAGACCGTGTTCGAAGCCATGGCCAATGGCGAAGGCAATGCCGACGAGATCATCGACAAGCGTGGCCTCAAGCAAGTCACCGACAGCGGCGCGATCTCTGCGGTGCTCGATGAGATGCTCGCAGCCAACGCCGAACAGGTCGAACAGTACCGTGCCGCCGATGAGGCCAAGCGCGGCAAGATGTTCGGCTTCTTCGTCGGCCAGGCGATGAAAGCATCCAAAGGCAAGGCCAACCCGCAACAGGTCAACGAGCTGCTGAAGAGCAAGCTCGAGGGCTGATCGGGGTTTAACCGCAAGCGGCCCCGGCCGCTTGCGCGTGACGAGGGAGCGAGCTCCCGCTCGGTCCGACAGCGACTGCAAACCGGCCGGCGACGCTCCAGCAAGGAACATCGCCGTCGGCTTGCGGTCTGCCAGACAGACCAGCGGGAGTACGCTCCCTCGCCACATCAACCATCGGAGCTCCCGAATGAAGCGTCTGGTTGCCACTAGCGCCCTGCTCGCTCTGCTCACCGGCTGCGCCACCAGCCACGTCATCGACCCCCGAGGTTATGACACAACCGGCACCGCCTCCTATTACGGCGCTCGGCACCACGGCAATCGCACTGCCAGTGGCGAGCCCTTCGACCAGAACGGCCTGACCGCCGCCCACCGCGAACTGCCATTCGGCACCCGGGTACAGGTCACCAACCTGGGCAACGACAAGAGCGTCGTGGTACGTATCAACGACCGAGGCCCGCACACCCGAGGCCGCCTGATCGACCTGTCCCGCGCCGCCGCCCAACAACTGGACATGCTGCGCAGCGGAACTGCCAAAGTCCGCGTCCAAGCCCTCAGCGACTGACCCCGGGAGCCCACGCCATTACCGCTTTTGCCGAACTGCCCCTGCTCAGCCTGATCCAGCTCATCAGCGGCCTGGTGATGCTGATCGCCGGCGCCGAACTGCTGGTGCGCGCGGCCATCCGCCTGGCTGCACGCCTGCACATGCGCCCACTGATCATCGGCCTGAGCATCGTCGCCTTCAGCAGCAGCGCGCCACAAATGGCCATCAGCCTGCAGGCGACCCTGGCCGACAACACCGACATTGCCGTGGGCAGCGTGATCGGCAGCAGCATTTTCAACATCCTGGTGACCCTCGGCCTGTCCGCGCTGATCATCCCGCTGCGGGTCTCGCGGCAACTGGTGCGCCTGGACATCCCGCTGATGATCGGCGCCAGCCTGCTGGTGTTCGTGCTGGCCTACAACGAACAACTCAGCCCCAGCGACGGCCTGATCCTGCTGGCAGCCCTGGTGCTGTACCTGGGCCTGCTGTTGCGCCAGTCCCGCCATTCGCACCGCCCCCACTCACCCGCACCAGCCGGCCAGCGCAGTTGGGCACCGCGCATCAGCAGCCTGCTGATGGTCCTGCTCGGCCTCGGCCTGCTGGTCTTCGCCGGGCACTTGCTACTGGGCGCCGCCGTCTCCGTGGCCGACGACCTGGGGCTTTCCGAGCGGGTCATGGGCCTGACCGTGATCGCCGTCAGCACCTCCCTGCCCCAACTCGCCACTTCGCTGCTGGCGGCCCTGCGCGGCCAGCGCGAGATTGCCGTGGGCAACATCATCGGCAGCAACCTGTTCAACCTGCTGGGAGTGCTGGGCTTCACCGCCCTGGTGGCACCGACACCTCTTTCGGTCTCGCCCAATGCCCTGGACTTCGACCTGCCGGTCATGCTCGGCGTGGCCGTGCTGTGCCTGCCGGTGTTCTATTCCGGATACCGCGTGACCCGGGCCGAAGGCCTGCTGTTTCTGGGCTTGTACCTGGCTTACGGGCTGCATGTGGTGTCCTTCACCACCGGCATGCCTCTGGCCGGCAAGCTGGAACACCTGATGCTGTTTTTCGTCCTGCCAGCGCTGGTGGCGTTCCTGCTGTTCAGTTCGCTGCGAGCCTGGCGCCGCCAACACAAGAAGGAAGCACCATGAGCGAGAACAAGAAAAGCGGATTGCAGATGCGTCGCCAGGTCATGGGCGATGCGTTCGTCGATCGCGCCCTGGGCAACGCCACCGAATTCACCCAGCCCTTGCAGGACTTCGTCAACGAGCATGCCTGGGGCGGTGTATGGAACCGTGAGGGCCTGCCGCTCAAGACCCGCAGCCTGATCACCCTGGCGACCCTGACCGCACTCAAGTGCCCACAGGAACTCAAGGGCCACGTGCGCGGCGCACTGAACAACGGCTGCAGTGTCGAAGAGATTCGTGAAGCGCTGCTGCATTGCGCGGTGTATGCCGGAGTGCCGGCGGCCATCGATGCGTTTCGCGCGGCCCAGGAAGTGATAGACACCTATCAGCAACCGCAGTGAACCTGCTGCCGGCTCCTACGCAATAGCCGTGCAGGAGCCGGCTCGCGGCAAAGCCTAGATCCACCCACCCCACTGCAACAGGAAAATCCCGATATTGGTGGTCACCGCCGCCATCACCGTGGTGATGACGATGATCGCCGCCGCCAGTTCGTGGTTGCCATTGGCCGCCCGGGCCATGACAAAACTGGCCGCCGCGGTGGGGCTGCCAAAGTACAGGAACAGGATCCCCAACTCCGCCCCGCGAAACCCGCACAGCCAGGCCCCCAGGGTCGCCAGGGCCGGCAGGCTGACCATCTTCAGCAAACTGGAGCTCATCGCCAGCTCGCCGCTGTTGCGCAAGGCTGCCAGGGACAAGGTGCCGCCAATGCAGATCAGCGCCAGGGGCAGAGTCATCTGCGCCAGGTAGCGCCCCGAAGTTTCCAGCCAGTTGGGAATGCCGATCTGCCAGTAGGCGAACGGTGCGGCCACCAGCACACTGACAATCAGCGGGTTGCTGACAACGCTCTTGAAGATGCTCCAGGGATCGGACTTGATCACCGGGCTGTAGACCGCCAGGACGATGGTCGAGAGGGTGTTGTAGAACAGGATCACCAGGGCTGCGAGCACTGCGCCCAGGGAAATGCCGTAATCGCCGTACATGCTGGCAGCCAGGGCCAGGCCGATGATCGCGTTATTGCCGCGAAACGCGCCCTGGGTATAGATCCCGCGGTCGGCCTTGGGGCAACGCCAGATCGCCCAGCCCCAGGCCAGGCTAAAGCACGCCAGGGTGGCCAAGGAGAAATAGATCAGCACCCCGGGTTTCAACGATGAATGCAGGTCGGCATGGACAATGCCGAGAAACAGCAGCGCCGGCATGGTGACGTTGAACACCAGGGCCGAGGCCGTATGAATGAAGTTGTCGTCGATCCATTCCACCCGCTTGAGCAACAGGCCGAGCAGCAACATGGCAAAGACCGGCGCCGTGATCGTCAGGGTTTCGAGAAAAATAGCCAGCATGGGCGGGTGGACCTTGAGCCTGTCGTTAGGGCGCTAATGATAATTCAATCCGCACGCTGGCGTCTGGAGCCTCGCTGCCCCGGGGCCCGCCTGCCCCACGCAGTACCCAGCCTGCGGCTCCATTGCGGGGCGAAAGAAAAAATGCTGCAGCGGTGCATTCGCTTCTTGACGGGAAAACGTTTTCCTCTATGCTCAATTTAACTGTATATACATACAGTTAAATAAGGAAATATCCCCATGACATATCAAGGAGCTAGAAATGTCAGGACTCTCTGCACAGAAGCAGCAACAGCCACAACACGCGGGCAAGATCGTCGCCGACCTGGACCGCCTGTTCAGTGAACAAGGCATCGCCATTTCCGGCGATGGCGACACCCTGGTACTGGTCGCCGATGGCCACCACACCATCAAGTACCACCGCCCGGAAGACCTGCCTCGTTCTGCACAAAAAGCCACCAAGGGCCAGCCACAGCTGCGTTTCGAGGGCGGCGAACACACAGCCATCGGCGACAGCACCCTGCTGCGCTTCGTCAAGGATGCACCGGCCATCCCGGCGTGGCAGGTCGAACTGCACCTGCCTAACGGCCTGGCGCTGACCTACGGCCAGGTGGTGGCCCTGGGGGGCGACTTCTATGGCATTCCCGAGCAGCCGATCTGCGAAGGCGCAACCCCCAGTGATCGAGTACAGCGCTTTATCGCGGCGTTCAACTCCCTTGCGGTACTGCCGGCGGCGAAAGACGAAGCCCGGCAGATCCTTGCGGTGATGCAAAAGGAAATCGTCGCCGCCAACCAGGCGATCCGCGACGGCAAGCAGCCCCATGAAGCCTATGACGCCCTGGGCGATACCCTGTCCGAGGAGTGGAACAAGATAACCGGGGGCGGCAGCGTGGTATCCGCCCTGTTCCCCCTGGGGCGCTACCTGAAGCTGGCGGCCAACAACGCCGATCACTTCGGCGAGTGGGCCCTGGCTGCCTACACCGCAGGGCATACCGCAGCGCTGCAGCAAGCGGTACTGGCGGGCAAGAGCGCGGACGACAAGCAACTGGAACTGGCTTACGCAATGAACGCCTTCGCCGACCATTTCCTCACCGATCTGTTTTCCTCCGGCCACGTACGGGTGCCGCGCAAACAGGTGGCGGCGGTCGTCACCCCCAGCGACCTGGGTTCGCTGATTACCCGCTTCATGCATGACGAGGACAGCAAGTTCGGCCTGAATGTCAGCAACGCCCAGGGCGATCGCTGGCACGCCTATGGCGACAAGCGCTACTTCGACAGCGTCGACCATCGCAATCGCCAGCAAGTGAAGATGGCTGTGCAGAGTTCGGCAGACGAAATCTTCGCCAGCTACCTCAGCGGCAACCTCCCCGCACCCGCCAGCTACGCAGCCCTGAAAACCCTGCCGGACCTGAATGCCGCGAAAACCGGCAACTTCTCGCCACTGTTCGTGATGAGTGGCGACAAGGTCCTGCGCCGCAGCGACGTCAACAACCTCAATGACAGCAAGACCATCGACAACTGGTGGGGCTGGAGCACCTACCTGCTGCTGCAGAACTACAGCCCGAACAAGCCGGCCGGCTACCTGGAAACCCCCAGCGCGGTTCCGGTGATCCTCGCCGATGGCTGGCAGAGCCACAGCCCCAGCGAACCCAACTGGCTGCCAGGCCACGCGGTGCGCTACGCCCTTAGCGAAACCAACGGGTTGAACGAGTCCTACATCGGCCCCTGGTCGGCCTATGTGGAACTGAGCGACAGCTTCCAGCCAACCCTGAGCATTCCGGCCGGTACCAGCAACAGCAGCGCCACCGGGCGCAATGTGTTCCGCCAGTTCCGTGGTGGTTCACCGGAGCTGGTCGGCTCCATCGACAAGAACGCCAGCCACTTCATCGACAGCAACGCCTGATAAGGAGATCACCATGGCTATCAACCTGAAACTGCAACTGGCCTCCGGCCAGTCTCTCAAGGATGCACCACTGGAGCTGCTGCTCAACGGCGCCCCGATCGCCCGAGCCAGCGTGGATGAACATGGCAACGTGGCCTTCAACGCGAAGCCGGGCAGCGGCCAGTTGGCCGTACGTGTGGACCGTTCGATCCTGCATCAGGCCTGATGGCTGCCTGTAGGAACGGCTCGCTCGCGAAACGGCCCAGCGCCCTTGCACCGGCGGTGCAAGGGCGCTGGGCTTGAGGCTAGCGCTCGGCCCTCCGTCAGGCCGTGAGAGTCTGCTCTTGCAGATGCCCCTGCTCGATACGAACGAGCCGTGGATGGAAGCGTTTGAGGCTGCTGCGATGGCCGACGCTGACAATGCTCAGGCCCGGCAACTGATCGATCAGCGCCTGATACAAGGTGGCTTCGTCCTCTTCGTCCATGGCCGAAGTGGCCTCATCCATGTACAGCCACTGCGGTGCATAGAGCAGGGCCCGGGCAAAGGCCAGGCGCTGCTGCTCGCCCGGCGACAACATGCGCTGCCAGTGATTGCTCTCGTCCAGGCGCGCCACCAGATGGGGCAAGCGGCAGGTTTCCAGGACCTGTGCATAACGCTCCTGGGGGTAGCTGTCGCCAGACTGTGGATAACTCAAGGCTTCGCGCAGGCTGCCAATGGGCAGATAGGGCTTTTGCGGCAGGAACAGGTAACGCTGGTTCGGCAGCAGGATGCTCCCGTGCCCGGCCGGCCACAACCGACCCATGGCCCGCAGCAAGGTACTCTTGCCGCTGCCGGAACGGCCGCTGAGCATGAGCCGCTCACCTGGGTTCACGGTCATTTCGGCGCCGGCCAGCAGATGCCGGCCATCGGCCAGGTCCAGGCCCAGGTCACGTACGCACAATTGTTCGCCCTGATGCTGCACGTCGATAGCCGGGGTCCGTTCTTCGTTATCACTCATGGCCTGGCGGAAACTCAGCAGACGATCACAGGTGGCGCGCCAGGCCGCCAGGTCCGAATACGCACTGATGAACCAGCTGAAGTTCTCCTGAACGTTCCCGAATGCCGAGTTGATCTGCATCAGCTCACCCAGCTCGATCTTGCCGGAAAAGTACCGCGGGGCAGCCACGATAAAGGGGAAAATGATCGCAATCTGGCCATACCCGGCGGTGAAGAAGGTCAGGCGCTTGGAGACCTTCATGATGTCCCAGAAGTTGTGCCAGACCTTGCCGAAACGGCTGCTCAGACGCTGGTTCTCGTTCTTCTCGCCGTCATACAGGGCAATGCTCTCGGCATTCTCCCGTACCCGCACCATGGAAAAACGCAGGTCGGCTTCGAAGCGCTGTTGCTGGTTGTTGAGGCCGATCAGGCGGCGCCCGATCAAGTGGGTCAGCCAGCTGCCGACAGCGGCATAGACCAGCGCGCACCAGAACATGTAGCCGGGAATAGTGTAGCCGAACACCTCGATACTGCCGGACACCCCCCACAGGATGATCGAGAAGGACACCAGGCTGACAATGTTGCGGATCAGCCCCAGGCCCAGGGACAGCGTATTGCTGGTAAAGCTGTTGAGGTCTTCGGAAATCCGCTGGTCCGGGTTGTCGGTGTAGCCGCCCTGCTCCAACTGGTAGTAGTTCTTGTGGCCCAGCCAGCGGGCAAAGTGCTTCTCGGTGAGCCAGGCCCGCCAGCGGATGGTCAGCATCTGGGTCAGGTACAGGCGGTACACCGCCCCCAGGATCGCCACCGCGGCAATTCCGCAGAAATACAGGATCAAGTGCCAGAACGCCGCTTCGTCCTTTTTCTGCAAGGCGTTGTAGAAGTCCTTGTACCAGCTGTTGATCCACACCGAGATGGCCACGCTGAACAGCGACAGGCCGATCACCGCAACCAGCAACAGCCAGGCCTTGCCCTTTTCCTCACTGCGCCAGTACGGCGTGATCATGGCCCAGACCCGGCGAAAGAATTGCCCGCGCACGGCATCGTTGACCGCGGAGTATTCAGCGTTCTGATTCATCGTTGAGGCTCGATAGGAAGAAGGGCAAGCGTTGAGCCGATCATAGTAGATCGGCTCGCTTTTTCACGACGCCCAGCGGACATTCGTTCAGTCGCGGTTCAGCGACGCACGGGACGCTTCTGCAATTTGCGCTGCAAGGTACGGCGGTGCATGCCCAGGGCCCGGGCAGTGGCGGAGATGTTGCCTTCGTGTTCGGTCAACACGCGCTGAATGTGTTCCCACTGCAAGCGGTCCACCGACATCGGGTTTTCCGGCACCAGGGTGTCGAGATCGGCGTGTTCGGAGAGCAGCGCGGCCAGTACATCGTCGGCATCCGCCGGCTTGCACAGGTAGTTGCAGGCGCCACGCTTGATCGCTTCCACCGCGGTGGCGATGCTCGAATAGCCGGTGAGAATCAGCACCCGCATCTCCGGGTCCAGCTCCAGCAGCTTGGGCAACAGCACCAGCCCGGAGTCGCCATCCATCTTCAAGTCCAGCGCGGCGTAGTCCGGCAAGTCCTGCTGGGCAATGACCAGGCCCTCCTCGGCGGAACCGGCGGTGCTCACGCGAAAACCGCGGCGGCTCATGGCGCGGGCCATCACGCGGGTAAAGGTGGCGTCATCATCCACCAGCAACAGGTGCGGCAGTTCCTCGCCTTCGACTTGGATCTCTTCACTCATGGTCGTCTCCTCGGGCGGCACGGGGCAGGCGCAGCTCGGTGAGCGTTCCGCCTTCCTCATGACTGTAGAGTTTCACTGAGCCTCCAGCGCGGGTCACGCTGGCCTTGCTCAAAAACAGGCCCAGGCCGAAGCCTTTGCCCTTGGTGGTAAAAAACGGTTTGCCGATCTGTTCGGCGATGGCCAAGGGTACTCCGGCACCGTGGTCACGAATACTGATGGTGAGGTTTTCCGCGTCCCAGTCCAGGCGTACTTCCAGGCCTTCGGGGCAGGCATCGGCGGCATTGTTCAGCAGATTGAGCAGGGCCTGGGTCAGGTCCGGCGGCGGCGCCAGGCGCGGCACCGGCCCCTCGCCCAACAGATGGAAACGGTAGCTGGCTTCCGGGCGCATCAGGTGCCAACGGTTCAAGGCTTCGTCCAGCCACTGGGTGACTTCCTGCATGTCCACCGCCAGGCGGCGATTGGCCTCGGCCGCGCGCACCAGTTGCTGCAGGGTTTCCTTGCACAGCTTGACCTGGTCCTGGAGCACGCCGAGGTCATCCTGCAGCAGCGGGTCGGGATGGTCCTGGCGCATTTCCTTGAGCAGCACGCTCATGGTCGCCAGGGGCGTGCCCAATTCGTGGGCGGCACCGGCAGCCTGGGTCGCCACTGCCAGCAATTGCTGGTCGCGCAGCCCCTCTTCGCGCCGGATCGCCCGCAGTTCTTCCTGGCGGCGCAGCTCTTCTGCCATGCGTGCAGCGAAGAAGGTGATCACCGCCGCAGCCAGGGCAAAGCTCAGCCACATGCCGTAGACCTGAAGGTTCTCCCGGGCGATGGGGAAGGTCTGCAACGGGTAGAAACGCGCCAGCAACAGGGTATAGAGCGTCAGGGCGATACCCGACAGGACCACCGAGTAGCGCCACGGCAAGGTCACCGCGGCAATGGTCAGGGGCACCAGGTAATAGGAGACGAAGGGGTTGGTGGAACCACCGGAGAAGTACAGCAGGACACTGTGGATAAACAGGTCACAGGCCAGTTGCAGGGCGTATTCCAGCTCCGTCACCGGCCACGAGGTGCGCAGGCGGATCGCGGTGAAAGCGCACAACACCATGGAAAACATCAGGGTCACGCCCAGTTGCAACCAGGGCAGCGGCAGCAGGTCCAGCCAGTAGGCGAGCCCCACCGAACCGGCCTGAGCGGCCAGCACCAGGGTACGGATAAAGGTCAGGCGCCAGAGGTTCTGACGGGTTGCGGACAGCAATTTTACGGGGGCGAGCATGAGCTCTCCTGATGAGCGCTCCAGGGCAATCGCCGGGAGTATAACCAAGCAGCCCCCGGCACAGGCAAAACTGCGGCAAAGCGCCACACTGCCCTGAGCGGCCGCGGACGAACCATGGCGATCATGTGTATCAAAGTTGTAATTGGCCGCAACGAGGAATAAAAACCACAGTCTGAAGGTTTCACCCAGGCTCTGACCTTATCCTGCGGACCGCACTCAAGGAGTTTTCATGCAGCATTTCAGTCGCAGCGTCGCCCTTCTCGCACTCAGCGCCGGCACCCTCACCAGCCTGCCCGCCCTGGCCGCCGATGAACTGCACTACAACCAGATTTCCCTGCGCGCCGAAGTCAGCCAGGAAGTGGCTCGGGATCTGATGATCGTGACCCTCTACAGCGAATCGCAGAACACCGACCCGGCCAAGCTCGCCGCAGAAATCACCACCACCATGAACAAGGCCCTGGACCAGGCGCGCCAGGTCAAGGACGTGACCCTGCGCCAGGGCAGCCGCAACAGCTACCCGATCTACGACGGCAAGGGCCAGAAGATCACAGGCTGGCGTGAGCGCGCCGAACTGCGCCTGGAAAGCTCCGACTTCGCCGCGCTGTCCAAGCTCACCGGTGAACTGCTGGGCGACCTGAAGATGGGTGGCATGGACTTCGCCATCGCCGACCCGACCCGCAAGGCCAGCGAAGACGCGTTGCTCAAGGATGCGGTCAAGGCCTTCAAGGCCCGTGCGCAACTGGCCACCGAGGCCCTGGGCGGCAAGGGCTACAAGATCGTCAACCTGAACCTCAACAGCAATGGCTATCCACAGCCTTACATGCGCGCGCCGATGATGATGAAGGCCGCCAGCATGGATTCGGCCCCAGTGACACCAGAAGTCGAGGCCGGCACCAGCCAGGTCAGCATGACCGCCGACGGCGCCATCGAAGTGCTGATGCCCTGACCTTTTCCCTGCGTCTTCCAACGGCGATAACCTTCGGCATCAAGGTTATCGCCGTTTTTCGTTACCGGCTATTTCAACCCGGACCCGGGGGAACCCGGGTCTGTGGTGTTAGAGTTATACCCCCCGGTACGCAGCGGCTCAGATGTTGCTGACGTCCGCCGGGTATACTGCTTCTTTCCTATAAGAGTCTCTTCAATGACCGCAGATCGCATCGGCGAACGCCTGCGTCGCTATCGCCGCGCCGCCAAGAAAACCCTGCGCCAGATCGCCAGCGAATCCGGTCTGACCGCCAGTTTCCTCTCCCAGGCAGAGCGTAATCTCACGGGTGTATCGATTTCTTCCCTGGTCAATATCGCCAAATCTCTGAACGTTCCGCTGAACGCCCTGTTCGACCAGCCGATCCAGGCGCAACCCGACTCCCACGACGGCAAGCGGGTGCGCTACACCATCGAAGGCCAGCCACTGGCCTACGAGCGCCTGTCCAGCTCCTTTCCCGGAAACCTGATCAACGCGGTCAAGATGAACATACCGGTGGGCTACCAGTCCGAGCTGATTTCCCATGACGGCTCGGAGTTCTCCTACGTGCTTTCAGGACAGATCGTCTACACCATCGAGGGCAGTCAATATCCCCTGAGTGCCGGTGACTCGGTGCACTTCGACGCCACCAAGACTCATTGCCTGGCCAACGTCGGCAATGGCCCGGCAGAAGTCCTGACCGTCACCACCATGGGCCTGTTCGACGACCATTCCGCGGCCTGAGCCCAGCGCACGGCCGTCAGTCGAACCCCTGGGACAAACCTGTGCACAAGGAGAAATGTTAGTCACGCTTAATTTTCGTTGACCACGATTTCAGCATGACTTAATTTCGGCATCGGCGAATCGACTATCAACAACACAACAAAGCGATCGCCGTCGCCGCACAGGGTCCATGGGGCTGCATCCACTCCCCATAAGAAGGCGAGTTTCCATGGCCCACAAGGCCAATCCTCAGATATGCCCTAGAAAAAGAAAAAATGAGGTTTGCATGGATAAGACCTTTCCGCTCCAGGTTTGGCAGACAACTGGTCTGATCCGCGGCACTACGCCGTCACAAACCCGCAGCGACCTCCACAGTGACAACCTCACTGCGAGCCCCGAATTCAGCACCTGCGACGATGTGCCGAGCACGCGCCATCGCCAGCAAAATTGCGGGCATCCGTTCTCCACGGCCTCCCTCACCCAGCCGCCCACCTCCATCCGGTCAGACAAGGCCGGGCGCCTGGGCCAAGCATCACCCGGCACACCAGCCAGCACCGCACCAAGAGTGGGCGCGATGGGCTTCGATTGCCCCGTGAAAAGGCAGCGCATGCACCACAAAACACCGGCGCAAACGATCAAATGCGTCAAGATTTATACAAATGCGTCATTCCTGTACGTTCGTTCCACTCTTTGAGACTTGTGGCAGCCCTGCATCTTGCATTGGGTATGAGGGCTGCATAAGTATCGGCGGGTCGACTCACAAGGTCGCCCTCTACACCAAAAATGACAACAAATCATGAGGCCACCATGTTCAAGAAAGCAGTCCTTCCGTTATTAGTCAGCGCCGGCTTGCTCGCCAGCGCACCCTTCGCCCAAGCGGCGACTAACCTGGTGTTCTGCTCTGAAGGGAGCCCGGCCGGTTTCGACCCTGGCCAGTACACCACCGGAACCGACTTCGACGCCTCAGCCGAAACCCTCTACAACCGCCTCAGCCAGTTCGAACGTGGCGGCACCGCGGTCATTCCGGGCCTGGCCACCAGTTGGGACATCTCGGACGACGGTCTGACCTACACCTTCCACCTGCGCGAAGGCGTCAAGTTCCACACCACGCCGTACTTCACCCCGACCCGTACTTTCAACGCCGACGACGTGCTGTTCACCTTCAACCGCATGATCGACAAGGACATGCCGTTCCGTAAGGCCTACCCCACCGAATTCCCGTATTTCACCGACATGGGGATGGACACCAACATCACCAAGGTCGAGAAAGTCGACGACAAGACCGTCAAGTTCACCCTCAAGACCGTGGACGCAGCCTTCATCCAGAACCTGGCCATGAGCTTCGCCTCGATCCAGTCCGCCGAATACGCCGACAAGCTGCTCAAGGAAGGCAAGGCCAGCGACATCAACCAGAAGCCGATCGGCACTGGCCCCTTCGTGTTCAAGAGCTACCAGAAAGACTCGAACATCCGCTACACCGGCAACAAGGACTACTGGAAGCCTGAAGACGTGAAGATCGACAACCTGATCTTCGCCATCACCACCGACCCCTCGGTACGTATCCAGAAGCTGAAGAAGAACGAATGCCAGGTCACCCTCTTCCCGCGTCCGGCCGACCTCAAGGCCCTCAAGGAAGACAAGACCCTGAAGATGCCTGAGCAGGCAGGCTTCAACCTCGGCTACATCGCCTACAACGTGATGCCGGTCCTCAAGGGCCGTACCGATGCCAACCCGCTGGCCGACCTCAAGGTGCGCCAGGCGCTGGACATGGCGGTGAACAAGCCGCAGATCATCGATTCGGTGTACCAGGGCGCCGGCCAGCTGGCGGTCAACGCCATGCCTCCAACCCAGTGGTCCTATGACACCACCATCAAGGACGCCAAGTACGACCCCGAGAAAGCCAAGGAGCTGCTCAAGGAAGCCGGCATCAAGGAAGGCACCCAGATCACCCTGTGGGCCATGCCGGTACAGCGTCCCTACAACCCCAACGCCAAGCTGATGGCCGAAATGCTGCAGTCGGACTGGGCGAAGATCGGCCTGAAAGTGAACATCGTCAGCTACGAGTGGGGCGAGTACATCAAGCGCTCCAAGGGCGGCGAGAACCAGGCGATGATCATCGGCTGGAGCGGCGACAATGGTGACCCCGACAACTGGCTCGGCACCCTGTTCGGTTGCGATGCAATGAACGGCAATAACTTCTCGAAATGGTGCGACAAGCCTTACGACGCCCTGATCAAGCAAGCCAAGGCTACCTCTGATGTAGCCAAGCGCACCGAGCTGTACAAGCAGGCGCAACACATCCTCAAAGATGCAGTACCGATGACACCTATCGCTCACTCGACGGTGTTCCAACCCATGCGCGCCAACGTGCAGGATTTCAAAATCAGCCCCTTTGGCTTGAACTCCTTCTACGGCGTCAGCATCGGCAAATAAGGTTCTGCAACGGCGACGTCCATGACGTCGCCGTTGCTTTACCAGCCCGGCCCGCTGGAGCTCGGTCTCTACTGCGCAACGACCCGCCACTGGCGCACTGTCTTGCGAATTCAGAGCCGATTCCTACAGGCATTTCAGGTTCGACGCAGTTACCGCCCGGCCCTCGACCCTCAAGGTCGGTGCAAGGCGAAGCTGCGTCTGCCAACGGGCACCTGCCGCACGTAGTGGTTTGGCATCAATGGCCTGTACAGGCTCCAGGAAGGAGTCATGGCCCATTGCTCATCACAACAAAAATGGAGAAGTACGGTCATGCGTCATTCCTGGATTTTCCCGGCCCTGCTGGGCAGTGGCCTGTTGGCCGCCAGTTCGTTCGGCACCGCCGCCGAACGCAGCCTGGTGTTCTGTTCCGAAGGAAGCCCGGCGGGCTTTGACACCGCCCAATACACCACTGCCACCGACAACGATGCCGCCGAGCCTCTGTACAACCGCCTGGTGGAGTTCGAAAGAGGCGCCACCAACGTGCTGCCAGCGCTGGCCAAGAGCTGGGACATTTCCGAGGACGGTCTCACCTACAGCTTTCACCTGCGCGAAGGGGTGAAGTTCCATAGCACGCCCTATTTCAAGCCGAGCCGAGACCTCAACGCCGACGACGTACTGTTCACCTTCAACCGCATGCTCGACGCCGAACATCCGTTCCGCAAGGCTTACCCGACGGAGTTTCCCTACTTCAACGGCATGAGCCTGAACAAGAACATCGCCCGGGTCGAAAAGACCGACCCGCTGACCGTAGTCATGACCCTCAATACCGTGGACGCGGCCTTCATCCAGAACCTGGCCATGAGCTTCGCCGCGATCCTTTCCGCCGAATACGCCGAGCAACTGCTCCAGGCCGGCACCCCGAGCCAGATCAACCAGAAACCCATCGGCACCGGGCCCTTCGTGTTCCAGCGTTATCAGAAAGACTCGCAGATCCGCTACAGCGCCAACCCGCACTACTGGGACCCAAGCCGGGTCAAGCTCGACCGGCTGATCTTCGCCATCAACACCGACGCCTCGGTACGGGTACAAAAGCTGCGGGCCGGCGAATGCCAGGTGACCCTGCACCCGCGCCCCGCCGATATCGACACGCTGAAAAACGACCCGAAACTGCAAGTCATCGAAAAGCCCGGGTTCAATCTGGGCTACATCGCCTACAACGTGCAGCACAAACCCTTCGACCAGCTCGAAGTGCGCCAGGCGCTGGACATGGCGGTGAACAAGCCAAGCATCCTCAACGCCGTGTACCAGGGTGCCGGGCAGCTGGCAGTCAACGCCATGCCACCGACCCAGTGGTCCTACGACGAAACCATCAAGGACGCCGCCTACAACCCGGAAAAAGCCCGGGAGCTGCTCAAGGCCGCCGGGGTCAAGGAAGGCACGCAAATCACCCTCTGGGCCATGCCGGTACAACGCCCCTACAACCCCAACGCCAAGCTGATGGCCGAGATGCTGCAGTCCGACTGGGCGAAGATCGGCCTCAAGGTGAAGATCGTCAGCTACGAGTGGGGCGAGTACATCAAGCGCACCAAGAACGGCGAACACGACATCAGCCTGATCGGCTGGACCGGCGACAACGGTGACCCGGACAACTGGCTGGGCACGCTGTACAGCTGCGACGCCATTGGCGGCAACAACTACTCCATGTGGTGCAACCCGCAGTACGACAAGCTGATCAAGCAGGCCAAGGTCGTCACCGACCGTGAACAGCGCAGCCTGCTGTACAAACAGGCCCAGCAACTGCTCAAGCAACAGGTCCCGATCACACCCGTGGCCCACTCGACGATCAACCAGCCGCTGAGCGCGAAAGTCGAAGGTTTCAAGGTCAGTCCTTTCGGCCGCAACGCCTTTTCGGGTGTCAGCCTAGCCCCATAACCGATGAGCCAAAACCCTGGGGGCGATTTTCGCCCTCACGCAGACGCTTTGCCTGAATTCGGCGATCAAGCCACATGCAAACGTTTGCGATGCCTTGAATGAGTTCCAAAAACCAGCCGGCCCAAAAAAACCGGCATTTAAAAAAGAAAACAAAGGAGCTTCACCCATGAAACTGAGCAGCAGCGCATTGTTAGCCTTGGCTATCAGTAGCATCACCGCCTCGGCCTATGCGGAGAACGTCAGCCAGGACTTCGTCCCGACTGAACTGAACGCCACCAGTGCCCAGGCTGAGACCAAGGGTTTTATCGAAGGGCAGAGCCTGTCGGGTACCACGCGCAACTGGTACGCCAACGAGCTGAAACGTCGTAACGACCGTTTTTCGTACAACCACAATGGTGTAGAGACCTCGACCCCGCGCCGTATCAACTGGGTCCAGGGCACCATCCTCAACTACACCTCGGGTTTCACTGAAGGCACCGTTGGCGTCAGCACGGAAGTCGCCGCCTACAACGCTATTGCTCTGGATCGTGACCGCAAGGATATCGCCGGCAAGAACAACCGCACCCTGACCCACTCCGACGGCGACGCCGTGGGCCAGTGGAGCAAGCTGGGCCTGGCCAACGTCAAGTTCCGCGTGTCCAACACCACCCTGACCGCCGGCCGGCAGAACTTCAGCACGCCGATCGTCGACGTCATCGGCAACCGTCCGCTGCCTTCGAGCTTTGAAGGGGTGAGCATCCACAGCGAAGAGTTCAACAACCTGTCGTTCGACGCCGGCAGCTTCGACCGGGTATCGCCACGGACCGAACAGAGCCTGTCCAAGTTCAGCTCCGAGTACAACAGCAACGGTGCCGAGACCGATCGCGTAAGCCTGGTCGGCGCCAACTACCAGCCGCTGAAAAGCCTGAAGACCAGCCTCTACGCCTCCAAGGTGGAAGACTTCTGGAACCAGTACTACTTCGGCGCCACCCACGAGCTGGGCGACAGCTCGGTGCTGAGCCTGACCACCGGCCTGAACTATTACAAGACCGTCGATACCGGCAAGAAGAAGATGGGCGAGATCGACAACGACACCTACTCGCTGTCGCTCGGCCTGACCCACCAGGCCCACAGCCTGACCTTTTCGTACCAGGAAATTAACGGTAACGAGTACTTCGACTACCTGCACGAAACCAACGGCATCTACCTGGCCAACTCCCTGCTCTCGGACTTCAACGGCCCGAACGAGAAATCCTTCCAGATCGCCTACGGCCTGAACATGGCCGAGTACGGCGTGCCCGGCCTCAAGTTCAACATCTACCAGGCCCGTGGCTGGGGCATCGACGGTACCCACTACAACGGCACCGCCTACAGCGGCGTCAAGGCAGACGGTACGGTCTATGGCGTACGCACCATGGACGGCGAGCACCACTACGAATACGGCATCGGTGCTTCCTACGCCGTACAGAGCGGCCCGCTGAAAGCCACCGCGATCCGTGCCACCTACACCACGCACCGCGCCAGCGAGAACCAGGCCGACGGCAACATCAATGAATTCCGACTGGTTACCACCATCCCGTTCAATATTCTCTAACCCACCAGTTGAAGGGCGGATTCATGACGAATCCGCCATTCAAGCTAATCTGGTTCAATCGATTGCAGAGGGTTCCTGATGAAAATGCTTCCCCTGAAAGCGGCCGTTGGCGCCGCCCTGCTGAGCGTCGCCCTGGGCGCCACAGCCAAACCCTTGGTGGTCTGTACCGAAGCCAGCCCGGAAGGCTTCGATATGGTCCAGTACACGACTGCAGTCACGGCCGACGCAGTGGCGGAAACCATCTTCAACCGCCTGGTGGACTTCAAGCCCGGCACCACTGACATCGAGCCGGCCCTGGCCGAATCCTGGGACATCAGCCCCGACGGCCTGCAATACACCTTTCATCTGCGCAAGGGCGTCAAATTCCACAGCACCGACTACTTCACCCCGACGCGCGAGATGAACGCCGACGACGTGCTCTGGAGCTTCCAGCGCCAGCTTGACCCGAAGCACCCCTGGCATGACAAGTCCAGCGTGGGCTTCCCCTATTTCGAAAGCATGGGCTTCAAGGAACTGCTGAAAAGCGTCGAGAAGATCGACGACCACACCGTGGTCTTCACCCTGACCCGCCGCGAAGCCCCTTTCCTCGCCGACGTGGCCATGGCCTTCTCGTCGATCTTCCCGGCCGAATACGCCGACAAGCTGCTCAAGGAAGGCAAGACCTCTGAGCTCAACAGCAAGCCCATCGGCACCGGCCCGTTCATCTTCACCCGCTATGCCAAGGACGCCCAGGTACGCTTCAAGGCCAACCCGGACTACTTCCGCGGCAAGCCGCCGGCCGACCCGCTGGTGCTGGCGATCACCACCGATAACAACGTGCGCCTGCAGAAACTCAAGGCCAACGAATGCCAGATCGCCCTGTACCCCAAGCCCGATGACATTCCCAGCATCAAGGCCGACGCCAACCTCAAGGTCGACGAGCTGGCCGCCATGACCACCGGCTACATCGCCATGAACACCACGCGCAAGTACATGAGCGACGTGCGAGTGCGCAAGGCCATCGACATCGCCTTCGACAAGGAAGCCTACGTCAACAGCCTGTACGGCAAGGGCAACGCCCTGGTGGCCACCGGCCCGTATCCGCCGACCCTGCTGGGCTTCAACAACAGCCTGAAGAACCCGCCCCGGGATCTGGACAAGGCCCGCGCGCTGCTCAAGGAAGCCGGCGTACCGGAGGGTACGGTTATCACCCTGTTCACCCGCAACGGCGGCGGCCCGACCAACCCCAACCCGATGCTCGGCGCACAGATGATGCAGGCCGACCTGGCCAAGGTGGGCCTCAAGCTCGACATCCGCGTGATGGAGTGGGGCGAGATGCTCAAGCGTGCGAAAAACGGCGAACACGATATGGTGTCGGCAGGCTGGGCCGGGGACAACGGCGATCCGGACAATTTCCTGACCCCGAACCTGAGTTGTGACGCGGCGAAAAACGGCGAAAACTACGCCCGCTGGTGCAACAAGACGTTCCAGGATCTGATCGACGAAGCACGCTCCGACGCTGAACCCGCCAAACGCGCCGAGCTCTATGAAAAGGCCATGCTGGTTTTCGAACAGGATCAACCGTGGATCCCCATGGCCTATCCGAAAATGTTCACCGCCATGCGCAAGAACGTCGAGGGTTATCACATTAGCCCCCTGACCACTAACAACTTCGCTACCACCCAAGTGAAGTAATAAGAAACGCCCGCCGTCCTTGACCCCAAGGATGGCGGGAACGCCTAACCGGCTGATTGAGGTACTTCAGAAGATGTTTAGTTTTATTGCCCGCCGTGTGGGGTTGCTGATACCCACATTCTTCGGCATCACCTTGCTGACCTTCGCCTTGATACGCATGATTCCCGGCGACCCCGTGGAAGTCATGATGGGCGAGCGTCGGGTCGACCCTGAGATGCATGCCCAGGCAATGGAACGCCTTGGATTGAACAAGCCGCTGTACGCCCAGTACCTGGACTACATCGGCAAGCTGGCCCACGGCGACCTGGGCGAGTCCCTGCGCACCCGCACCAGCGTCTGGAGCGAATTCACCTCGCTGTTCCCCGCGACCCTGGAACTGTCCATGGCTGCCCTGCTGTTCGCCGGTGTGCTCGGCCTGCTGGCCGGGGTGATCGCCGCCTTGAAGCGAGGGTCGCTGTTCGACCATGGGGTAATGGGGATCTCGCTGGCGGGGTATTCGATGCCGATCTTCTGGTGGGGCCTGATCCTGATCATGTTCTTCTCGGTAAGCCTGGGCTGGACCCCGGTTTCCGGGCGTATCGACCTGCTCTACGACATCGAGCCGAAAACCGGCTTCATGCTCATCGACACCCTGCTGGCCAAAGACACCGACGCCTTCTTCGACGCGCTGCAGCACCTGATCCTGCCCGCCATCGTGCTGGGCACCATTCCGCTGGCGGTGATCGCGCGGATGACCCGCTCCTCGATGCTCGAAGTGCTGCGTGAGGACTACATCCGTACCGCCAAGGCCAAGGGCCTGTCGCCGGCTCGGGTGGTGTTCGTCCACGGCCTGCGCAACGCGCTGATTCCGGTGCTGACCGTGGTCGGCCTGCAAGTCGGCACCCTGCTGGCCGGTGCGGTCCTGACCGAAACCATCTTTTCCTGGCCGGGCATCGGCAAGTGGCTGATCGAAGCCATCGGCGCCCGGGACTATCCCGTGGTGCAGAACGGCATCCTGCTGATCGCCTGCCTGGTGATCATGGTCAACTTCGTGGTGGACATCCTCTACGGCTTTGCCAACCCACGCATCCGTCATCAGCGCTGAGATCAAGACTAATGAGCACTCCAACTTCCTCAGTAGCAGTCGATCAAAGCCTGCTCTATCCGTCCGTCTACAAAGAATTCTGGCAGCACTTCTCCCGCAACAAGGGCGCGGTGGCCGGCCTGCTGTTCATGCTGCTGATCGTGTTCTGCGCACTGTTCGCGCCCTGGGTGGCGCCGCACAACCCCAGCGAGCAGTACCGCGACTTCCTGCTGACCCCTCCGGCCTGGCTCGAAGGCGGCCAGATGCAGTTCCTGCTGGGCACCGACGAACTGGGCCGCGACCTGCTCTCGCGCCTGATCCAGGGTTCGCGCCTGTCGCTGCTGATCGGCCTGTCGTCGGTGGTGATGTCGCTGATCCCGGGGATCCTCCTCGGGCTGTTCGCCGGCTTCTTCCCGCGTTTGCTGGGCCCGACCATCATGCGCCTGATGGACATCATGCTGGCCCTGCCATCGCTGCTGCTGGCCGTGGCCATCGTCGCCATCCTCGGCCCAGGCCTGATCAATACCGTGATCGCCATTGCCGTGGTGTCCCTGCCGTCCTATGTACGCCTGACCCGCGCCGCAGTGATGGGCGAACTCAACCGCGACTACGTGACCGCCGCGCGCCTGGCCGGTGCCGGCCTGCCACGCCTGATGTTCATCACCGTGCTGCCCAACTGCATGGCACCGCTGATCGTCCAGGCCACCCTGAGCTTCTCCTCGGCGATCCTCGACGCCGCCGCCCTGGGCTTCCTCGGCCTGGGCGTGCAACCGCCGACTCCGGAGTGGGGCACCATGCTGGCCTCGGCCCGGGACTACATCGAACGCGCCTGGTGGGTCGTGAGCCTGCCGGGCCTGACCATTTTGCTCAGCGTGCTGGCAATCAACCTGATGGGCGACGGCCTGCGCGATGCGCTGGATCCGAAACTCAAGAACGCCGCCTGAGGAGATTCCCATGTCACTGCTAGAAATCAAGAATCTCAATGTCCGTTTCGGCGACGCCACTGCGGTGCCGGTGGTCGATGGCCTCGACCTCAAGGTCGACAAGGGCGAAGTGCTGGCCATCGTCGGCGAGTCCGGCTCCGGCAAATCGGTGACCATGATGGCCCTGATGGGCCTGATCGAGCACCCCGGCATCGTCACCGCCGATGCCCTAAGCTTCGACGGCCGCGACATGCTCAAGCTCAGCGCGCGCCAGCGCCGGCAGATCGTCGGCAAGGACTTGGCCATGGTCTTCCAGGACCCGATGACCGCGTTGAACCCCAGCTACACCGTGGGCTTCCAGATCGAGGAAGTGCTGCGCCTGCACCTGAAGATGTCCAGCAAGGCCGCACGCAAGCGCGCCATCGAACTGCTGGAAAAGGTCGAGATCCCCGGCGCCGCCAGCCGCATGGACGCCTACCCGCACCAACTGTCCGGCGGCATGAGCCAGCGGGTGGCAATCGCCATGGCGATCGCCGGCGAGCCCAAGCTGCTGATCGCCGACGAACCCACCACCGCCCTGGACGTGACCATCCAGGCGCAGATCATGGACCTGCTGCTGAACCTGCAGAAAGAGCAGAACATGGGCCTGGTGCTGATCACCCACGACCTCGCCGTGGTCGCCGAAACCGCCCAGCGGGTGTGCGTGATGTACGCCGGCCAGGCGGTTGAGGTGGGCCAGGTACCGGAGCTGTTCGATATCCCCGCGCACCCCTACAGCGAAGCGCTGCTGGCGGCGATTCCCGAGCACAGCCTCGGCGCCACTCGCTTGTCGACCCTGCCGGGCATCGTCCCCGGGCGCTACGACCGGCCTCAAGGCTGCCTGCTGTCGCCGCGCTGCCCCTACGTGCAAGACAACTGCCGCGCCCAGCGCCCCAGCCTCGACCCGAAAGCCGCCAGCCTGGTGCGCTGCTTCTACCCGCTGAATCAGGAGGTGGCGTAATGGCCGTCGTTCTTACCGCCCGCGACCTCACCCGTCACTACGAAGTGTCCCGTGGCCTGTTCAAGGGCCACGCCACCGTGCGCGCACTCAACGGCGTGTCCTTCGAGCTGGAAGCCGGCAAGACCCTGGCTGTGGTGGGTGAATCCGGCTGTGGCAAATCCACCCTGGCGCGGGCCCTGACCCTGATCGAGGAACCGTCTTCCGGCTCGCTGAAAATCGCCGGCCAGGAAGTCGCCGGTGCCGACAAGGCCCAGCGCAAGCAACTGCGCAAAGACGTGCAGATGGTGTTCCAGAGCCCTTATGCCTCGCTCAACCCGCGGCAGAAGATCGGTGACCAGCTGGCCGAGCCGCTGCTGATCAACACCAAGCTGTCGGCCGCCGAACGCCGGGAAAAAGTCCAGGCGATGATGAAGCAGGTAGGCCTGCGCCCCGAACATTACCAGCGCTACCCGCACATGTTCTCCGGGGGGCAGCGCCAGCGTATCGCCCTGGCCCGGGCAATGATGCTGCAGCCCAAGGTGCTGGTGGCAGACGAACCGACCTCGGCGCTGGACGTATCGATCCAGGCCCAGGTATTGAACCTGTTCATGGACCTGCAGCAGGAATTCAACACCGCCTACGTGTTCATTTCCCACAACCTGGCAGTGGTGCGCCACGTGGCCGACCAGGTGCTGGTGATGTACCTCGGCCGGCCGGTGGAAATGGGCCCCAAGGAGGACATCTACACCCGCCCCCTGCACCCCTACACCCAGGCCCTGCTGTCGGCGACACCAACCATCCACCCGGACCCGGACAAGCCGAAGATCAAGATCGTCGGCGAGCTGCCCAACCCGCTGAACCCACCACCGGGCTGCGCCTTCCACAAGCGCTGCCCTTATGCCACCGAGCGTTGCAGCACTGAAGAGCCGGCCCTGCGCCAGCTCGACAGCCGCCAGGTGGCCTGCCACTACGCCGAGCAATTCGTGCTGTAGCGGCCATGAAAAAGGCGCTCCCGGATGCCTCCGGGAGCGCCTGAACCTTGTTCGACCCGCCCCCGGCGACAGATTGCGCATCAGTCCGTCGTCGGGGGTTTCTTTTAGCCCTGGCTGTCGCCGTCATCCTCGTCGGTGGTCTGGTCGTCATCGCCGGAACTGCCACCCTGACCTTCATCGCCCGGCTCCGATTCGGACTTGGCAAGCATCTGCACCGGTGCGCTCTGGCTCGAGGAGTAACCCGGCTCGCTCACCTGCATCAGGTTGTGGGCCCAGGCCGCCGAGGTTCCGAGCGACAGCATCACCAGCACTTTGATCAACAGCACAACGCGTTGGAAAATTCTCATAGCCGATTCCATCCTTTCATAGGTGAATCATCGATGGCTGCGCGCCAGCCTTGCGGCGGCCACAGCACTGTCTGAAACCTAGTCGTGATATCCCGGCTTTTCCAGATAGCTCCCTATCGATTCCCGAGCTGCCAAAGCCCTTCCGACTAACGGCGCTCCCTTAAGAACACCACAATCCGTAGGAGCCGGCTTGCCGGCGAAGAAACCCGCAAGCCAGGCACAACAGCGTCCGCCGCCTTCGCTGGCAAGCCAGCGCCTACGGGGTGGCGGCAGGCCAATCCTGCGCGCAAAAAAAAGCCCCGCTGTCTGCACAGAGGGGCTCGGGGGTGACCGGCGAACTTAGTGGTGTTCGCGGGTGGCGCGGAATTTCACGTCCGGCCAGCGCTCTTCCATCAGCGCCAGGTTGACCCGGGTCGGCGCCAGGTAGGTCAGGTGGCCGCCGCCATCCAGGGCCAGGTTTTCCACCGCCTTGTTGGAAAACTCTTCGAGCTTCTTCTTGTCGCTGCATTCGATCCAGCGGGCGGACCACACGGTGATCGGCTCGTAGGAGCACTCCACCTTGTATTCCTCCTTCAGGCGGCTGGCCACCACGTCGAACTGCAGCACACCCACGGCGCCGAGGATGATGTCGTTGCTGCGCTCGGGGAAGAACACCTGGGTCGCGCCTTCTTCGGCCAGCTGTTGCAGGCCCTGGCGCAGTTGCTTGGACTTGAGCGGGTCCTTCAGACGCACACGGCGGAACAGCTCCGGGGCGAAGTGCGGGATACCGGTGAAGCCCAGCGCCTCGCCTTCGGTGAAGGTGTCGCCGATCTGGATGGTGCCGTGGTTGTGCAGGCCGATGATGTCGCCGGCATAGGCCTCTTCCAGTTGCTCACGCTCGGAGGAGAAGAAGGTCAGGGCGTCGCCGATGCGCACGTCCTTGCCAGTGCGCACGTGGCGCATCTTCATGCCTTTCTCGTACTTGCCCGAGCAGATACGCATGAAGGCGATGCGGTCGCGGTGCTTGGGGTCCATGTTCGCCTGGATCTTGAAGATGAAGCCCGAGAACTTCTCTTCCTGGGGGGCCACGCTGCGCTCGTTGGCAACGCGGGCCAGCGGCAGCGGCGCCCAGTCCACGACGGCGTCGAGCACGTGGTCGACACCGAAGTTGCCCAGCGCGGTCCCGAAGAATACCGGCGTCAGCTGGCCGTCGAGGAACTCCTGCTGGTTGAACTCGTGGCAGGCGCCCTGCACCAGTTCCAGCTGCTCGATGAAGCGCTCGTACTCGTCACCCAGGTGGGCCCTGGCTTCGGCGGAGTCGAGCTTTTCGATGATCTTGGTTTCGGTGCGCTCGTGGCCGTGGCCCGGGGTGTAGACGATGATGTAGTCGCCGGCCAGGTGGTACACGCCCTTGAAGTCGCGGTAGCAACCGATCGGCCAGGTGATGGGGGCAGCCTTGATCTTCAGGACCGCTTCGATTTCGTCCAGCAGTTCGATCGGGTCGCGAATGTCGCGGTCGAGTTTGTTGATGAAACTGACGATGGGCGTATCGCGCAGGCGGCAGACGTCCATCAGGGCGATGGTCCGTGGCTCTACGCCCTTACCGCCGTCGAGCACCATCAGCGCCGAGTCCACGGCAGTCAGGGTGCGGTAGGTGTCTTCCGAGAAGTCTTCGTGGCCGGGGGTGTCCAGCAGGTTGATCATGTGTTCGCGATAGGGGAACTGCATGACCGACGTGGTAATGGAAATACCCCGCTGCTTCTCCATCTCCATCCAGTCGGAAGTGGCGTGGCGGTCGGACTTGCGCGATTTGACGGTACCCGCCACCGCAATGGCCTTGCCCATCAGCAACAGCTTCTCGGTGATGGTGGTCTTACCCGCATCCGGGTGGGAAATAATGGCGAAAGTGCGGCGTTTCGCGACTTCGGCGGCCTGTTGGGTCATGGGAAATCGCCTGGCGGTGATCAAAAAAGGGCGCAGATTATAGCCCAGACATAGCCTTGCGGGCCACAGCTCACCCCGTCGCCCGGGCGACCGGACGGCAGATTAACGGTGGCTAAATGCTGCCAATTATGGAACCTTTTAAAACGTGGAGACGTCCACTCCCCTGTCACGCACTGTCGTCAGGGGCTGAAATATCAGCAAGTTAGCTTGACGAAGCTGCGCTCATGGCCCGTTCACCCGCCGCTCTGCCGGCGCTCGACGAGCTGCTTTTCGCGCGTATTTTCCCGGCAGCCAGGAATGGCCCTGCCACACGGGAAAGTGCCCGCCGACCGACAAAAAGGAGTCCGCCTGTGGCTATTCGCTATGGCAAAGGGCTGATAGGAGGCGCTGCGGTAATCGCCCTCCTGGCCCTGCTGGTCCACTGGATCGGCATCACTACGATCGAACACTACCGCGACGATCTGTTGTTCTACCTGCAAGCCCATCTGTTCCTGGTCCTGGCTTCAATGCTAGCCGCGCTGGTGGTGGGGATCCCCGCCGGCATCGTCCTCAGCCGCCCGAGCATGGTCGGACGTGCCGAACGCTTCATGCAAGTGTTCAACATCGGTAACACCGTCCCTCCCCTGGCCGTCCTGGCCATCGCTCTGGGGATCCTCGGCATCGGCAGTGGCCCGGCCATTTTCGCGCTGTTCCTCGCCTCCCTGCTGCCCATCGTGCGCAACACCTATGAAGGCCTGAAGAACGTCCAGGGTTCCCTCAAGGAAGCCGCAGTCGGCATCGGCATGACGCCACGCCAGGTGCTGTGGAAAGTCGAATTGCCCAATGCCGTGCCGATCATCATCGGCGGTGTGCGGGTGGCCCTGGCGATCAACGTCGGCACCGCGCCCCTGGCCTTCCTGATTGGCGCCAACAGCCTGGGCAGCCTGATTTTCCCCGGCATCGCCCTGAACAATCAGCCGCAACTGCTGCTCGGCGCCGCCTGCACCGCGCTGCTGGCCTTGCTCCTCGATGGCCTGGTGACCCTGGCCAGCCGACTTTGGCTGGAACGTGGTCTGCGCCCGTCTTAAGCCCGTCAGAGCCAAGGAACCGACATGAAGAAATTAAGCCTGATACTCGGCTGCGCCCTGCTTTTCAGCACATTGGCCCACGCCGTGGAAAAACCGCTGATCCGCATCGGCGCCCGGGTCTTCACCGAACAGACCCTGCTGGCGGAGATCACCTCCCAGTACTTGCGCAGCAAGGGCTACGACACCCGCGTCACCGGGGGCCTGGGCAGCAACCTGGCCCGCAGTGCCCAGGAAAGTGGCCAGTTGGACCTGATCTGGGAATACACCGGAGTCTCGCTGGTGGCCTACAACCACATCGACGAGAAACTCGACAGCGAACAGTCCTACGCCCGGGTGAAAGAACTCGATGCGAAAAAAGGCCTGGTCTGGCTGTCACCGTCCAAGTTCAGCAATACCTATGCCCTGGCGCTGCCAGAGAACGTGGCCAAGGAACATCCGCAGATCAATAGCATCAGCGACCTGACCCAGGCCCTGGCCGAAAACACCAAGGAAAACCGCCTGGTGGCCCTGGACACCGAGTTCGCCAACCGCTCCGACGGCATGGCCGGGATGGTCAAGCTCTATGACATGGCCCTGACCCGCAAGAACACCCGGCAGATGGACGCCGGCCTGGTCTACACCGCCCTGCGCAACGGCCAGGTGTTCGCCGGCCTGGTGTACACCACCGACGGGCGCCTCAATGCCTTCAAGCTCAAACTGCTGGAGGACGACAAGCACTACTTCCCGGACTACACCGCCGCTCCGGTGGTGCGCCAGGCCTACCTCGACGCTCACCCGCAACTGGCCGCCGAGCTCAAGCCGCTGGCGGCGCTGTTCGACGACGAAACCATGCGCCAGCTAAACGCGCGGGTCGACGTCGACCATGAAAGCCCATCCGCCGTGGCCGCAGATTTCCTGCGCCAGCACCCGATCAACTAAAGAGGAGAAGACATGGAATTCCTGAACGCCTTTTCCCATCTCGATTGGGCCCAGGTCCTGCACCTGACCTGGCAGCACATCACCCTGGTGGGCATCGCCGTCACCCTGGCCATCGTCTTCGGCGTGCCCCTGGGCGTGCTGATGACCCGCTTCCCGACCCTTGCCGGCCCACTGCAGGCCAGCGCCACCGTGCTGCTGACCATTCCGTCCATCGCCCTGTTCGGCCTGCTGCTGCCGTTCTACTCCAAGTTCGGCCAGGGCCTGGGCCCGCTACCGGCTATCACCGCGGTGTTCCTCTATTCCCTGCTGCCGATCATGCGCAACACCTACCTGGCGCTGACCGGCGTCGAACCGGGCATTCGTGAAGCCGCCCGCGGCATCGGCATGACCTTCGGCCAGCGCCTGCGCATGGTCGAGTTGCCGATCGCGGTGCCGGTGATCCTCGCCGGGGTACGCACCGCCGTGGTGATGAACATCGGCGTCATGACCATCGCCGCCACCATCGGCGCCGGCGGCCTGGGCGTACTCATTCTTGCTTCCATCAGCCGCAGCGACATGTCGATGCTGATCGTCGGCGCCGTGCTGGTCAGTCTCCTGGCCATCTTCGCCGACCTGCTTCTGCAATGGCTGCAACGCTCGCTGACTCCAAAAGGACTCCTGAAATGATCGAACTTCAAAACCTGACCAAGACCTTTCGCAGCAACGGCAAGGATGTCAAAGCCGTCGACTCGGTAAGCCTGACCGTCAATGAAGGCGAGATCTGCGTGTTCCTCGGGCCCTCCGGCTGCGGCAAGAGCACCACGCTGAAAATGATCAACCGCCTGATCATGCCCACCTCGGGCAAGGTGCTGATCAATGGCGAGGACACCACCGATCTCGACGAAGTGACCCTGCGCCGCAACATCGGCTACGTGATCCAGCAGATCGGCCTGTTCCCCAACATGACCATCGAGGAAAACATCGTGGTGGTGCCACGCCTGCTGGGCTGGGACAAGCAGAAATGCCACGACCGGGCCCGCGAGCTGATGAGCATGATCAAGCTCGAACCCAAGCAGTACCTGCATCGCTACCCACGGGAACTGTCCGGTGGCCAGCAACAGCGCATCGGGGTGATCCGCGCCCTGGCGGCGGACGCCCCGCTGCTGCTGATGGACGAGCCCTTCGGCGCGGTGGACCCGATCAACCGCGAGATGATCCAGAACGAATTCTTCGAGATGCAGCGGGCGCTGAACAAGACCGTGATCATGGTCAGCCATGACATCGACGAAGCCATCAAGCTGGGGGACAAGATCGCCATCTTCCGTGCCGGCAAGCTGCTGCAGATCGATCACCCCGACACCCTGCTGGCGCACCCGGCGGACGACTTCGTCAGCAACTTCGTCGGCCAGGACAGCACCTTGAAACGCCTGTTGCTGGTCAAGGCCGAAGACGCGGCAGACAACGCCCCGTCGGTCAGCCCGGAAACCCCGGTAGCCGATGCCCTGGAACTGATGGACGAACACGACCGCCGCTACGTGGTGGTGACCTGTGCCGAGAACAAGGCTCTGGGTTATGTACGTCGTCGCGACCTGCACCGTCAGACCGGCACCTGCGCCCAGTTCCTGCGAGAGTTCAACGCTACAGCCGCCTACGACGAACACCTGCGGATTCTTCTGTCGCGCATGTACGAGTTCAACCGCTCGTGGCTGCCGGTGATGGATGCCGAGCGGGTGTTCCTGGGCGAGGTGACTCAGGAATCCATCGCCGCCTACCTGAGCTCCGGGCGTTCGCGGGGGATGAAGACCAATATCGTCTCGCCGGCTGAAACAGTGGTCGCCTGATCAATAAATAGCCAATAACCAACCTGTGGCGAGGGCGCTTGCTCCCTCGGGACCGTGAAGCGGCCCCTCTTTGCAAAAAGAATGGGGCTGCTGCGCATCCGGCGCGAGCAAGCGCCCTCGCCACCAGGTGTTTTTGGCCCACCCACACGCCGGAAAAAAATATCAACAACCGCCCCGGTCAGAGCTGTCCGGCGCCCTCCTCCGAAACAGCCAAAATCCCCCTCAAACCGCCCTCTCGCCGCTAACGTCGCCGATGTTGACGCTTTCATACTTCCCAGCTACTTGGCACGCAAAAGCGTCGAACGTGCAGGTATTTTTAACACTCGAGAATTCTTCGGGAACATCTGTCCGTCATCTGTGTCGGCTACAAAGAGAGGTGTCGATAACGCACGTCAGACAAGTGCAAAAACGCGACATTTTTTGTTGATCTCAGCCCCCTCACCGCCTAAAGTTCGCGCCGAACGTCCATGCTGGAAACGATCCATCCGGCTCAAGTACTGACGACGAGACAGCAAGGCCAAGGGCAGATTTCCCATGGCCTTTTTGCTTTCGGCGACATGCCTTGGGAAGTAGGCGAACCAAAGTGGGGATACGGAGGACGTTCACAAGGCACTGTCATCAATGACATGTCCTTAAACCCATTGATTACCAACGTTTGCCAGTAGGAGTTCCCAACGCATGTCGATTAACGTCGAAGACTATTTCGCGCGCGAAACCTTTCAGAAAATGAAGTCTTTCGCCGACCAGCAAGAAACCCCGTTCGTGGTCATCGACACCCAGATGATCTCCCAGGCCTACGACGACCTGCGCGCCGGTTTCGAATTCGCCAAGGTCTACTACGCGGTCAAGGCCAACCCGGCCGTCGAGATCATCGACCTGCTGCACGAAAAAGGCTCCAGCTTCGACATCGCTTCGATCTACGAGCTGGACAAGGTGCTGGGCCGCGGCGTCAACCCGGCCAACATTAGCTACGGCAACACCATCAAGAAGTCCAAGGACATCCGCTACTTCTATGACAAGGGCGTGCGCTTGTACGCCACCGACTCCGAGGCCGACCTGCGCAACATCGCCAAGGCCGCACCGGGTTCGAAAGTCTACGTGCGCATTCTCACCGAAGGCTCCACCACCGCCGACTGGCCGCTGTCGCGCAAGTTCGGCTGCCAGACCGACATGGCCATGGACCTGCTGATCCTCGCTCGCGACCTGGGCCTGGTGCCTTACGGTGTGTCGTTCCACGTGGGTTCGCAACAGCGCGACATCAGCGTCTGGGACGCCGCCATTGCCAAGGTCAAGGTGATCTTCGAGCGCCTCAAGGAAGAAGACGGTATCGAGCTGAAGCTGATCAACATGGGTGGCGGCTTCCCGGCCAACTACATCACCCGCACCAACAGCCTGGAAACCTATGCCGAGGAAATCATCCGCTTCCTCAAGGAAGACTTCGGCGACGACCTGCCGGAAATCATCCTCGAGCCAGGCCGTTCGCTGATCGCCAACGCCGGCATCCTGGTCAGCGAAGTAGTACTGGTGGCGCGCAAATCCCGCACCGCCGTCGAGCGCTGGGTGTACACCGACGTGGGCAAGTTCTCCGGCCTGATCGAAACCATGGACGAGTCCATCAAGTTCCCGATCTGGACCGAGAAGAAAGGTGAAGTGGAAGAAGTGGTGATCGCCGGCCCGACCTGCGACAGCGCCGACATCATGTACGAGAACTACAAGTACGGCCTGCCACTGAACCTGGCCATCGGCGACCGCCTGTACTGGCTGTCCACCGGCGCCTACACCACCAGCTACAGCGCGGTGGAATTCAACGGCTTCCCGCCGCTGAAGGCCTTCTACGTTTAAAGACGGCAGCTAGCTGCAAGAAAAAGCCCATGACTTGTCATGGGCTTTTTTGTGCGCGCGGTTCAGTGATTCAACGATCTTCCCGGACATGCCAAATATGCAGGATGGACAAGGCCATGCCTTGAATCTCATAACGCATCTCGTAATGCCCCACCAGCAATCGTCGAACATCCCTCGGCTTGAATTCCTCCAACTGCTCTCCCAATCGAGGGTTAGATAGAAGAGCATCTGGAGCCTGCACCAGCGATTGCACGGTCCGAGCAGCAGTAGAACGATTGGCCTGGGCGAGAAACTCAAAAAGCCGAGCCAGATCGGATAGGGCCTTGCTCGTCCATTTCAGCTGTCTCATTTTGGTAAGGGCAGAGGGTTGTCGCCAGACAGACTCTGCGCCCAAGCCAACACTGACTGATGATCGACAACCCTTCCAGCATCGACATCTGCCAAGGCCTCAAGCGTCAGTCGACGGCGCTCTTCTTCCTGGTCAACCCAGGCCACCAACGCCTGCTTCACGACCCAGGCCCGGGAGCGTTCCAGGCGAGAAGCAAGTTGATCGACCTTATCAGCCAGGTCCAAGGGAATGTGAGCGGTCAGTACTTTTGTCGCGGGCATAAGGCAAGACCTGCATCAGAATGATTAAAAGCGATTAGCTTTGAATCATAGTGATTTAAGACAACACAGCAAGCCGCTCTCCATCCCGTTCGTCACCCAATTGCGCTGCGCGCCGCTGATAGACCTGGGCCAGGTCGCGAATCTCGGGGTGCGTGGCCTTGAGCAGCGCGGCGCATGCCACCCGGAGGAAATTCAGGTTGCCACCGGCCAGAGCCCGTTGCAGCCACGCCACGGCTTCGTCGATACGCCCGGCATCGGCCAGCACCGCCGCATGGCTGAACTGCCCGCGAAAATCCCCGCCTTCGGCCGAGCGCCGGTACCAGTCCCGCGCCGCTTCAAGGTCGGCCTGGCACACCAGCCCCTCCTCCAGGTAGCGCCCCAGCAGGTTCATCGATTTGGCATGGCCAAGGTCCGCCGCACGACGGTAGCAGGCCAGGGCCAAGGCATGGTTCTGCACCACGCCGCGACCGGTGGCCAACAGGTTGGCGTAGTTGTACAGCCCCCAGTCCAGCCCCGCTTCGGCAGCCAGGCGATAGTGCCCGGCCGCGCGGGCGGCATCCGCCGGGCAACCCCAGCCGTGCTCATGGCAGCGCCCGAGCATGTTGCGCGCCATCAGGTGCCCGCGTTGTGCGGCGATCTCGAACCAGCGCACCGCCAGGGGTTGATCCTGCTGGATGCCGCGACCGTCGAGGAGGATCTGCCCCAGCAGCGCCTGGGCGTCCAGCAGGCCCTCGGAAGCAGCCGCCAGCACCGCCTGGGCGGCGCGGGCCGGGCTCTCTTCAAGCATGGCGCTCAGTTGCGCGCCGTCGAGGAGTTCCTCGCGACGAAGTTGAAAAGTCACGGCTTACACCTCGACCCAGCGACGCAGAAGGTTGTGGTAGGTGCCGGTCAGGCGGACCAGCGAAGGATGGTCGGGCACGTCCCGGGTCAGCTCCTGGATCGCGCCGTCCATCTCGAACAGCAAGGCGCGCTGGCTATCTTCGCGCACCAGGCTCTGGGTCCAGAAGAATGAGGCGTAGCGAGCGCCCCGGGTCACCGGGTTGACCTTGTGCAGGCTGGTGCCTGGATACAGCACCATGTCCCCCGCCGGCAGCTTGACCCGCTGCAGGCCGAAGGTGTCCTGGATCTCCAGCTCGCCGCCTTCGTAATCCTCGGGGTCGCTGAAGAACAGGGTCGACGACAGGTCCGTACGCACCCGCTCCGGGCTGCCCTTGGGCTGGCGCACCGCGTTGTCGATATGAAAATCGAAACTGCCGCCGGCGGTGTAGCAGTTGATCAGCGGCGGAAACACCTTGTGCGGCAAGGCGGCGGACATGAACAGCGGGTTCTGCCACAGGCGATCGAGCATCGCCGCGCCGATCTCCTGGGCCAGCGGGTGGCCTTCCGGCAGTTGCAGGTTGTGCTTGGCCTTGGCCGACTGGTAACCGGCGGTGATCTTGCCGTCCGCCCAGTCCGCCTGTTCCAGGGCTTCACGGATGCGCCCGACCTCGTCACGGGTGAACACGCCAGGGATGTGCAGCAACATGGCCAGGTACCTGCAGAGCGAAAGGCCGTCAATGATATTGATTCTTATTGACTGTGTAAAACCCCGGGACGCATGAGAACGTAAAAACCGTAAAGGCAAATTGTAAAGAATGTAAATTAAGTGCGAATAGCAATATTTCGCAATTGATAACAAATGTTTCTTTCCCCTATATTCCGCCGCCTCAAATCCTTGGGGAGGGGAAAAACATGTCACGCCAACAACCACCATCCGCTGTCAGTTCACCACGCCTGCTGGCGTCTGCAATTGGCGTGGCGATCACCGCCGGCTCCGCAGGCCATATGGTCCAGGCGGCTGAAGAGACTCAGCAGAAGACTTCGGGCAAAGCCATTGCCCTGGAAGCCACCAGCATTACCGGTGAGGCCCAGGACCAGACGTCCTACAAGGTCGAAAGCTCCTCCTCGAAAAAGTACACCGCGCCGCTGGTGAACACCCCACGCTCGGTGACCGTGGTGCCACAGCAAGTACTCAAGGACACCGCGGCCACCTCGCTGCAGGACGCCCTGCGTACCGTGCCCGGTATCACCTTCGGTGCCGGTGAGGGCGGCAACCCCCAGGGCGACCGTCCGTTCATCCGGGGGTTCGACGCCCAAAGTGACACCTACCTGGACGGCGTTCGCGACACAGGTGCCCAAAGCCGCGAAGTCTTCGCAGTTGAAAACATCGAAGTCAGCAAAGGCCCTAACTCGGCCATGGGCGGCCGTGGCGCCGCTGGCGGCAGCATCAACCTGGTGAGCAAGAAGGCGCACCTGGGCAACTCCCTGGACGGTGGCTTCACCTGGGGCTCCGATCAGACCCAGCGCTACACCCTGGATGGCAACTACCAGTTCAGCGATACCGCCGCCGGCCGTCTGAACCTGATGAGCCATGAAAGCAACGTCGCCGGACGAGACAAGGTCAACTACGACCGCTGGGGCATCGCCCCGTCCCTGGCCTTCGGCCTAGGCACCGACACCCGGGTATTCCTCGATTACTACCACCTGGAAAGCGATGACCTGCCGGACTCGGGCATTCCCTACGGCTATTCCATGGGCACCGCCCACACCGCGGCCCATCCGGACAAACCGGTCAACGGCGGCGACAGCAGCAACTTCTATGGCCTGACCGACCGCGACTTCCGCAAGTCCCGCGTGGACACCGCGACCTTCGCCATTGAGCACGACCTGAATGACTCGCTGACCCTGAAGAACACTTTCCGTCACGGCACCAGCATGCAGGACTACATCCTGACCCAGCCGGACGACAGCCAGGGCAACGTGCGCAGTGGCACCGTCTGGCGCCGGGCCAACACCCGGGTGTCGAACACCGACACCACCACCAACCAGACCGATCTGTATGGTGAGTTCGTGCTGGGCGGCTTCAAGAACAACTTCTCCGCCGGCATCGAACTGTCCGACGAGTCCTCGAGCAAAAGTGGCTACACCGTTTCCAACAACGCCAATATCAAGTGCAACGTGCCGCAGCCTGCTGGCGTTTGTACCTCGCTGTCGAATCCGACTCCGGATGACGCCTATGCCGGCACCATCAGCCGCAACTACGCGGGCACCGACACCGAAGGCACCACCCGGGCCATCTACTTTGCCGACACTCTGGAGCTGACCCCGCAGTGGCTGGTCAACATGGGCCTGCGCTACGACCACTTCGAAACCCAGGCCAAGACCAAGAACACCGCGCGCACCACCACCTTCAAGGCCGAGGACACCAGCGAATTCGTGACAGGCCAACTGGGCCTGGTATGGAAGCCGCAGGACAACGGCAGCGTCTATATCTCCTATGCCACCTCGGCTACACCGGTCGGCAGCACCCTGGACAACGGCGCCGAGACCAACCCGTTTGCCACCACTTCCGGCACGCCGACCAGCATCGTCAGCGACATGAAGCCCGAGGAAACCGTCAACTACGAGATCGGCACCAAGTGGGACCTGTTCAACGACCGCCTGGCACTGACCGGTGCGATCTTCCGTACCGAAAAGGAAAACACCCGGGTCCTGAGCAGCAACTACACCTACGAAAACGCCGGCAAGACCCGAGTTGACGGCCTTGAGCTGACTGCGAGCGGCAAGCTGACCGACAAGTGGCAAGTGTTCGCCGGCTACAGCTACCTGGACAGCACCATCGTCGATCCGGGCGCCAGCGGTGATCGCAGCGGTAAAGTCAGTGGCCTCGCCAACCCGGCCAAGGGCAATGAATTGCCAAATACGCCGAAAAACAGCTTCAGCCTGTGGACCACCTATAACCTGACCCAGAAGCTGACCATCGGTGGTGGCGCCTTCTACGTCGACAAGGTCTGGGGCGATAACAACAACAGCCTGTACGTGCCGTCCTACACCCGCTACGACGCCATGGCCAGCTACAAGCTGACCAAGAACGTCGACCTGCAGTTGAACGTGCAGAACCTGACCGACAAGACCTACTACGACAAGGCCTACGCGGCGCACTTCGCCAACCAGGCGGCCGGTCGTACCGCGCTGCTGACCACCAGCTTCCACTTCTGATCCAGCGCAAGACCTTCCTGTGGCCACGGCCACAGGCGCCCAAGCCCCACGCATTTCAGTGCCTGGGGCTTTTGCATGTAAAAACGAATGCTTCTCGACAACACACGGCATAATGCGCGCCGTGTTTCCTCTCTCTGGACGAACAAGGCGAGTGACGTGTTGAAGAAAACCCTGTTCCAGCTGCACTGGTTCTTCGGCATCAGCGCGGGGCTGATCCTGGCCCTGATGGGCATCACCGGGGCGACCGTGTCGTTCCAGGACGAAATCCTGCGCGCCCTCAATCCATCGGTGCTGCAAGTCGACAAGCTCCCCGCCGGGGTGCTGCCGCCCGCCGAACTGGTGGAAAAAATCCAGGCCGCCGAAGGCAAGACGGTGTCCATGCTCTGGGTCGAGACCGACAGCGGCAACGCCGCGCGGGTGTTCTTCACCCCGCCGCCGGGGGAACGCCGTGGCCAGATGCGCTACTTCGACCCCTATACCGGCGAGTTCATGGGCGACGCCGTCGGCCAGGACTTCTTCGGCCTCATGCTGCAATTGCACCGCTTCCTGGCCATCGGCGACACCGGCCGGCAGATCACCGGCGCCTGCACCCTGATCCTGATCTTCTTCTGCCTGTCCGGGCTGTACCTGCGCTGGCCGCGCCAGGTCGGCAACTGGCGGGTGTGGCTGACCCTGGACTGGGCCAAGAAAGGCCGCGGCTTCAACTGGGACCTGCACGCCGTGTTCGGCACCTGGTGCCTGCTGTTCTACCTGCTGTTCGCCCTCACCGGCCTGTACTGGTCCTACGATTGGTACCGGGAGGGCCTGACCAAGCTGCTCTCCGATGCGCCACACAGCGAACGCCAGCGTGGCGGCCGCGGTGGCCCACCGCCCAAGGGCCCGGCCCCGGTGGCGGACTACAACGCCATGTGGAGCAGCATCTACAGCGCCGCCGGCAAGGACCTCAATGCCTACAACATCCGTATGCCTGCCGTGGCCGGGCAGCCGGCGACCGTGTTCTACCTGCTCAAGAACTCCCCCCACGAACGGGCGCTGAACCAACTGACCCTGGACCCGGCCACCGGGGTGATCAGCCGTCATGACCGCTACGCCGACAAGAGCCTCAAGTCGCAGTTGCTCACTAGCGTCTACGCACTGCACGTGGGCAGCTACTTTGGCCTGGTGGGGCGCATCCTGCTGACCCTGGCCTCCTTGACCATGCCGCTGTTCTTCGTCACCGGCTGGCTGCTGTACCTGGATCGCCGACGCAAGAAGCGCCAGATCAAGCAGGCCCGCCAGGGCCTGGAAAGTACCGCCCCCGACGGCTCGGCGTGGCTGATCGGCTTCGCCAGCCAGAGCGGCTTTGCCGAGCAGCTGGCCTGGCAGACCGCCGGGCAATTGCAGGCTGCCGGGGTGGCGACCAAGGTCCAGCCGCTGAGCAATCTCAGCGAACAGGACCTGCGTGACGCCCAGCGCGCGCTGTTCGTGGTCAGCACCTTTGGCGACGGCGAAGCACCGGACAGCGCCCGCGGCTTCGAGCGCAAGCTGCTGGGCCGCGAGCTGTCGCTGCAAGGCCTGCAATACGCCGTGCTCGGCCTGGGCGACCGCCAGTACCAGCACTTCTGCGGCTTTGCCCGACGCCTGCACGACTGGCTGTCGAACCAGGGCGGCAGCACCCTGTTCGCCCCCATCGAGGTGGACAGCGGCGACAGCTACGCCCTGCGCCACTGGCAGCAGCAACTGGGCCAGCTCACCGGCCATGCCCCGGTAGACCTGTGGCAGGCCCCGGCCTTCGACAACTGGACCCTGAAGAGCCGCACCCTGCTCAACCCCGACAGCAGCGGCTCCGGGGTCTACCTGCTGCAACTGCTGGCCCCCAGCGCCAGCAGCTGGCTGGCTGGTGACCTGGTGGAAGTCATGCCGCGCAACAGCTCGTGGATGGTCGAATACTTCCTCGACGGCCTGGGGCTTTCCGGCGAGGCCAGGGTCCAGCTCGACGGCCTGGAAGAGAGCCTGGAACAAGCCTTGGGCAGCCGCCAGCTACCAGAAAACCGCACCCACCTGGTGGGCCTGCACGCCCAGGCCCTGGTGGATGCCCTGGTGCCCCTGAGCATGCGCGAATACTCCATCGCCTCGATTGCCGCCGACGGTTGCCTGGAGCTGCTGGTACGCCAGGAACGCCACGCCGACGGCAGCCTGGGGATCGGTTCCGGCTGGCTCACCGAGCATGCTGCGGTGGGTTCGAGCATCAGCCTGCGGGTACGGCGCAACAGCGGCTTCCACCTGCCGGCCGAACCTTGCCCGCTGATTCTGCTGGGCAACGGCACCGGGCTGGCGGGCTTGCGCAGCCTGCTCAAGGCGCGGATCGCCGAGGGCCAGCAACGCAACTGGCTGATCTTTGGCGAGCGCAATGCCGAGCATGATTTCTACTTCAAGGATGAACTGCAGGAATGGCGCACCCGGGGCGACCTGAGCCGCCTGGAGCTGGCGTTCTCCCGGGACCAGACCGAGAAGATCTACGTCCAGGACCGCCTGCGCCAGGCGGCGGACGAGCTGAAAAAATGGCTGGACGATGGCGCCGCGATCTACATCTGCGGCAGCTTGCAGGGCATGGCGTCGGGAGTGGATCAGGTGCTCATCGAGGTACTGGGCGCAGACCACGTCGAACGCCTGATTGAACAGGGGCGCTACCGCCGCGACGTTTACTGAGGCGTCAGACGCTTCACCGGCAAGCCGGCTCCTACATCAATCGTGCCGCACCCTCCGTAGGAGCTGGCTTGCCAGCGAAGGCGCCCTTCAGAACAGCGCAAGGCTCACGGGCCCTATTCGCCGGCAAGCCGGCTCCTACGGGACGGGACGTTGGCGGGGATGGTTACGCCGGTTGCAGGTTGTGCTCGTACACCGCCACGCCATCCAGGTCCCGCAGGATCACCTTCAGCTCTGCCGTCTGCCCATCGATCTGCACTTCGCCAAAGAACTGGAAGCCGGCAAAGGGTGAAGTGTTCTGCGCTGGCGGCGCCTTCTGGAACACCACTTCCGGGCCGAAGGTTTTATCCAGCACATTGGGCCCGAAACTCCCGGCGTTCAGGGGGCCGGCGACAAACTCCCAGAACGGCTCGAAATCCTGGAACGCCGCCCGATCCGGGTGGTAGTGGTGGGCCGCGCAGTAGTGCACGTCCGCCGTCAGCCACACATGGTTGCGCACCTGATGCTTGCGCAAATACGCCAGCAGCTCGGCAATCTCCAGCTCGCGGCCCTGGGCCGGGCCCGGGTCGCCGTTGGCGATCGCCTCCCAGCGCGCCACCCCGGGGCTGACTTCGCCATCGGGCACGCCCAGGCCAATGGGCATGTCCGCCGCCACCACTTTCCACTGAGCCGAGGAGTCCTTGAGCTCACGCTTCAGCCAATCCAGTTGCTCGCGGCCGAGGAAGGGTTTCTCGCCGCCGAGGTTGTCATCGTTGGGGCCGCGATAGCTGCGCATGTCCAGCACGAACACATCCAGCAACGGCCCATAGCTGAGCTTGCGATAGATGCGCCCGCCGCCATCGGCGCTCTGCCGGCGCATGGGCGAATACTCCAGCCAGGCCTGGCGCGCGCGGCCCACCAGGGTCTGGATGTCCTTGACCACGTAACGTTCGTCCAGCTGCTTGCTCGGCGACCAGTTATTGACCACCTCATGGTCGTCCCACTGCCAGATCTGCGGCACCTCGGCGTTGAAGCGGCGCAGGTTTTCGTCCATCAGGTTGTAGCGGTAGTTGCCCCGGTATTCGTCGAGGGTCTCGGCCACTTTGCTCTTGGCCTCGGTGGTGAGGTTGCGCCAGATGCGCCCGTCTTCCACGGTCAACTGCGCCGGCACCGGGCCGTCGGCGTAGATGGTGTCGCCGCTGTGGATAAAGAAGTCCGGCAGGCGCAGACGCATTGCCTCGTAGATGCGCATGCCGCCGATATCCGGGTTGATGCCGAAGCCCTGCCCTACCGTGTCGCCGCTCCAGACAAAACGGATGTCCCGGCGTTGCGAAGGCGCACTGCGCAAGTGGCCGAACCAGGGTTCGCTGGCCACACCGGACTGGGCATCCTCGAAGGTCACCCGATAGAAGATCGCCTGGTTGGCCGGCAGCCCGGTCAACTCCACCCGCGCCGTGAAGTCGGTCCGCGCATCGGCCAGGGGCGAGATGAAACGCCGAGGGTTGCTGAACATGCTTCGCGTGTCCCACTCCACCACCATCCGCGCCGGACGATCGCTGCGGCTCCAGATCATCGCCTTATCCCCCAGCAGATCCCCGGACTGCACCCCGTCGGTGAGCTGCGGCCGATCCTTGACCGAAGCGATCACCGCCGGCGCCAGGCTCGGCAGCAACAGCCCCGCCCCGGCGATTTGCATGATCCGACGACGGCCGAGGTTGAACTCGCTCATGGTGACTCCCTGACAATGGTCAAAAAGCACACCTTAGACAGTGGGGATGAAGGGGGTGTGACAGAGCGGTGGCGAGCTGCGACCTGGATTAAGCATGATACTCACGCGTGTTTTCTTAGCTGCCTACACGGCAGTGAACACATCCGCGATTCCAACAACCGTGCCACTCAATTTCTTAGCTGCCTACACGGCAGTGAACCTCGAAGGCCTCGGCGTACTCGCCCTGGTGCATTTCTGAGCTGCCTACACGGCAGTGAACTCGCACCTCTTCAAGCTCTTCGCATTCTCCCATTTCTGAGCTGCCTACACGGCAGTGAACTATTGTCGTAGAAGACACTCACTGCACCACTTTTTCTTAGCTGCCTACACGGCAGTGAACGACGAGGCCATTGACGCGGCCAGGGCCCAGGATTTCTTAGCTGCCTACACGGCAGTGAACCTCGTGGGCGTTCCAGCGCGGGCGGCTTCAGCTTTCTTAGCTGCCTACACGGCAG